>DHVP01000004.1 GCA_002412715.1 Deltaproteobacteria bacterium UBA5205 | reverse complement strand
TCAACGCAAATACTGACTAGTGCATTTAATTCCCATCTTCCAAACCTTCTATCGCGCCTCTGCCCACCCCATTTCCACCTGCGAAGCTTGCATAGGGCGCCCTTTTGTTCTCCTTTTCTATATGCTTTGGATAAAAGTCAGTCATAAACTTCATGGATATCCTCTTCCTTTCCGTGATGGCATTTGTCCGCATAAACACGGGTGGAGCGGCATATCATAGTTGTTTAATGAATTTTTCTGCCATTTGACGCACCAAGGGGTATTGACATCATGCTCACTATTTCCGACTTGTTAAGCGGAAGGTATACATTGATTTCCGTACCCTGTCCCGCCTGGCTCTCTCCCTTTACCATCCTCTGATACTGTTTCATAATGCGGTAAGCTATGGCGAGGTTCAGACCATTGCCATCTGTTTTTGTGGTAAAGAATGGTTCGAATATTTTCTCCTTGAGCTTCTCATCTATACCTCTGTCCGTATCTGTAAGGCAGATGAAAGCACATGCGCCTATAATAGAGTTATCGCCATTGAGCAAAGATTCAATTTCAAAATTGATCTGATTGACAGTCAGTGAGAACCTGCCGGAACCGGGTACTGCATCCAGTGTATTCTTGATAAGATGCGTCAAGATTTCCCGCATATGGGCCATATCTGCCATGAGCTTCAGGTTTTTTTCCAAAAGTGTTATTGTTACGTCAATGCCCCCGTTCACATACTGAGGCAAAACACCCTCAACTGTTCTCACAACCTCGTTGAGATCCGTCTCTCTCAACTTTAAACTCCCACCGATGCTGAAAGCGGGGAGGATAGTAATCTGGGGTTGTCTTTGAAAGTTTTCTATCATTTTATATCTCCTAAAGTTACGTATATGTGATGCCCAAATAATACAGGTGAAACTACCAAACTCGTATTTCCAGTGTTCCGCAGAGCCTTGGGTGTTCTCCACCATCTGGTATGTTTCTCTACCTGAGTTCCTCCTGTATTAAATTAGTACAAGTAATTTCTCGTGTCTGTCACAGAACCAACAATTATCTTCTAGTGTTTTTGTATACGAGAGTGTCATCTTTTTTGTTACAGATGAACTGGCGGCCTGGGCATCAGCCTTCATTTCGTAGTTGCAGGGTGCAGGACATTGAATCGATGGAAGAAGATATGGCGACTAAGTGTGTTGGAAGTGATAACCAGTCAGGAAATTGTGCCTAATACTTTTACCGAGTTTCGGGGCGGGCACGTTCACACATGTTACGAAGAACCGATAACCGTCACTTCTACGGTACACTTTTGAAGTGGAATTCACCCCTGACCCCCAAGAGGCCCTGCCGATGCCCCTCATGGCCTTCCCGAACAGTGCCGGCATAGGTCTACTGCAGGCCGGGGTGCTGATGAACCGACACCGCTCAGGTGGGTGAATTATTTTGAAAGCTCACAAAATACGACAATGCCTGGAATCAGCGGCGATTACTTCTTTGATTCCTTCTTAGCCTTCTTCTCGAGTCGTTTCTCTTTGAGCGTTTTTTGCGATTTCTTTTTTTCGTCTTTTTTTATTTCCTGAGATTTTGCCATTCGTCCCCTCCCCGAATTTGAAAGAAATAATTGCTCCATAGTACCGCAACGACCACATCCTGCCATACCGCATGGATGCCGGCCCACGGCTTCAAACCTAATACTATTGTCTTTCAATCCCGAACATTTTTCAAGAGAAACATCGGCGAAAGACTTCTTAATAAAGAAACGAGTACCATTAAGAATCACGGATTACGGTTTGAATGAAGCACAACGAACGAGCTCGGCAGCAGCTACTTCGGCATGTGGTCCCCGGCCTATTTGTCCTTAAGCGATGCTTCGATGATTTGGACCCACTCCTCAAACGAGTCAGCGAGCCAGTTGTTATCAACTTTAAGGGAATTTGGGTCATATGGGCGCGGCGCGCCGCCAAACCAGTTAACCCAACCTTGGCCGGGAACCCAAGCCAGGGGAACATCGAACTCCTTAATCACAAACGTAGTCCCTGCAGGGAAATCCGAGGCCTTAGGGAGTGCCGCATTTTTGCTCATGGTGTTAACCCGACAATTCAATTTAGCAACTTGGTATTATTTGATACTTCAGTATGATACGGTTACGCCATAGAAAAAGCAATATCTCTCTTCTCTGGTAAGGGGCCAGGTCGGCAATCTGGGAGCCGATATGGTGTGAAAACCTAAAAATCGCACATGGGGATGACTGCCTAACGTCTTAAGAAAATGGGGGATATCCTCCAGGTCGACACCGAACTTCGTCCACGCGCCTGCAGTAAAGACAGCCTCTGCGGTGACCTGACCGAGGTCGAACCCGCTTGCCCTCATGATAATCCGAGGACTCTTTCCCATATGTTTTGCAATCCGGGAAATGGTCTGGAACTCCTCGATGCTGTCGGCCCCGGGCCGCAGATCACTCTTTCTTGTATTCGATAACGTTTGGCGTAAGTTTCAGACCCTCGATGAAACGATCCGTATCTTTGTCGCTGATCTCGAATTCCCAGAGGTCACGGGAAAAATTATCGCCCTCTCTGATTTCTCTCTCGACATACCCGTAGGAGTCAATCATCACACCATTCGCGTTGAGCTCGTCAGCGGGAAGCTCGAAAGGCTCTCCCTCACTATTCAGTGCGTTTCTGAAGGTAACTTTGAATATGGCCATTGTACTTTCTCCTCCTCTATAATCGGTTTCACCGTTGTCCGGTCTTACGGCAATCCTCTGATAAAAGCAGCGGCCTGAGCTATAAAGGTCACAGACTGCTCCATATATCCGCCAACACCCGGCGGCGTGGCAAGGTCGCTGGCTATTCTCTTGATATCCTCGCTCACCGCATGAAGGGCTTCTGCCTGCATTCTCAGTTTTTCGGCCGTCCCGGTGGGAAGACTATCGCCGGCCCTGTCCCGGGCCTGTGTCAATTCTGTCAGGAAGGCATCAATGGGACCGAAGTCGATACCGATCTGTTTTACCGCCTCTGGGTCGTAACCATGGGTCGCTTCGACCGCTTTGTTCAGATACTCTTTGGCCAACTGGATGGCAGCGGCGGCGTTTGATATGACCTCTTTTGGTTTGGAAGTGTGATCCCCGGCTTCAGCGCACATACGGTTCCTCCTCTTTATTGTAATGTTATTGTATCATAATGCCTTTTCTTCTTATTTCAAGAGACATGCGATCTGTCACGCGCGTTGCCGCAAAGGTCAGCTTTTGTGATTATTTTTGGGACTGCAAGGCCTGACAAATATTATGGAAGGATTCATTTTTGCGGGGCCGTTTTTATACCGGCAGTTTGATGATAACGATCAATCCCCCATTGGCGGCATTCTGCGCCGTTACCGAACCGTGGTGGAGGATCACTGCCCGTTCTGTGATCGCAAGACCCAGGCCGCTGCCCCCTGTTTGCCGCTCCCGTGCATTGGAGACGCGGTAGAAGGGACGGAAGAGATGGGGAAGGTCCTTCTCGGGTACCCCGCTCCCATGGTCGCGGATGGTGATCCGGGCGTATTCGGTTCCGGACTCAACTATCTTGTCGAGGTTTATCTCAATTGTCGTGTCATCGCGGGTATACCGTATGGCGTTCCGTATCACATTTTCGATGCCCCTCAGCAGCCATTCCTCATTGCCGGACACGATGCACGTTTCTGCGCCGGCAAATCGAACGGCCCGGTTCCGGACGCCGGCCTCAAAGTTCGCATCGTCCACTATCTCGTCAAGCAGGGTCGCCAGGTCGACAGGCGCCATTTCAATGGCCTCCATGTTGCCTTCGACTCTCGTCAACTCAAGGACCTGACCGATCATCTCGTTAAGTGCCGCTGTCTCTTTTTCGATCCGGTCAAGGGTTGAAGCGGCCACGGTGCTGTCCTGACGCCGGACAAGCTCCGTCGCTATCGTCAACCGGGCGAGCGGTGAGCGCAGCTCGTGAGAAATGTCCTGTATCAGCCTGCGCTGCTGCTTCATGAGGGATTCAATGCGCTCCGCCATGGTATCGAAATCATCCGCAAGCTCGGAAAGTTCGTCCTTCCACCTGGCCTTCTTTCCGCCTATTCTCGCCGCAAGGTCACCGTCAGCGAACATGCGCGCTGCCTCACGAAGTCTGATGATCGGGGATGTTAGATAGCGTGCCAGCAGATAGCACACACCGCCCGAGATAAAAAGCGTGATAAACAGCCGGAGTAGCGAGAAGGGACGCGGACCCGGAGGAAAGAGAAAGCCGGGGCCGAAGACTAAAGGCGGCGGCGGTCCGGCTCTGCCACCGCTCATGTGCCGGAGTGCAAGGGGCGGGGGACCGAACAGCATCCGGGGAATGTCTCCCACAACGTAGTAATCCTTTCCATCCTCGCCACGCATCGGCAATGCGATCAGTTCCCTTGTCTTCGAGGAGGAAAACTCGGCCTTGCCTGTCTGCCTGGCCCTTCTGACAATATCTCCGACGTTCTGCGGCACTTCACCGCCCCCGAGGACCACACCCGCCGAATCGACCAGATACGCACTGATTCCCGACATGTCCTTCAGTCTCCCCGCAAGTCGGGCGATCNNCGATCACCGAATGGCCATAGACCACCAGCATGGGGGCCAGGGTCCGCTGCAGGTGCTCCCGGCTTGGCGGACCGCCACCGAAAGGCCCGGTACTGCTCAGCCAGTCGACGCCTACCTGGGCGGCGATAACAAGCAACGTGGCGAGCCAGAAACAGAGATATATCTTGAGAAAGATTCCCCGCACAGGCATCGATACCTTTACCCCTGCATTCCGTAAGGACCGGCCGGAGCGGGGTTGGTCAGCACGTAAAGATAACCGATATTGCGTATCGTTTTTATGCGTTCCGTTCCGTCGACCTTATGGCCGAGCTTCTTTCTGAGCCTGCTGATGTGAACGTCGATACTGCGATCATAGGGATTGGGGGAACGGCCCAGCACGGACCGTATCAATTCCTCCCGCGGGACAAAACGCCCGGCTTTGCGCAGGAGGATCTCCAGCAGACTGAATTCCATGCCGGTCAGGTTGACGGGTTTACCGGAAAGGAGTATCAGGCGAGTGGAGATGTGCATCTCAACATCCCCCACTCTCAGTATTTCGGGTACCGGCTGCGTTTGCCCCTCTTCCCTTTCCTGGCGTATGCGCCTTAGGATGGCGCGGATGCGTGCCACGAGTTCGCGCGGATTGAAGGGCTTTGCCAGGTAATCGTCGGCGCCGATCTCGAGACCCACTATCCGGTCCACGGTCTCTCCACGCGCCGTAAGCACGATCACCGGCGTATTGGACCTGCTCCTGAGATGGCGCAAAACCTCGAAGCCATTTATCTTCGGAAGCATCACATCAAGCACAATGAGGTCATACTCACCACCATAAGCGGTCTCCAATCCCTCTTTACCATCATGGGCGCTCTCCACATGGAACCCTTCCGAGGAGAGATACTCCGTAAGCAGTTCACACAGCGCGACATCATCGTCTATCGCAAGTATTCGCTCCATCTCCGACACCTTCTTACTTTGAAACGCAGGATGTGTACACTGTAATAATCTACATCACTTCAGTCCCGGGAATAAATCATGTTACGCGCTTTTTTCCGGTGCTTCACAATTCTTTACACGAAAGAAATGTCTCGTAACCTTATCAGGCGACAAATAGTACATTGCTTGCAATAGATGAAAAGGCGGCCAGCCTAAAAATGAGAAAAGGAGGTAAAGATGATCAGTTCAATCAGCAGCATGAATAGCAGCCTCACGTCGATGGTTCAAATGCGCCAGCAAATGTTCAACAAGATCGACACCAACGGCGACGGGAAGCACGACGCGGACGAACTGGCACAGATGGTGGCGAACGGCCCGCAGGGAGGACCCGGCATAGAAAATATTCTTGCGCAATTCGATGCTGACGGCGACGGATCCATAAGCGAAAGCGAATCTAGCGCAGCGGGCCCCGGAGCTTCAGGCCCGATGGGAGGCGCGGGGGCGATGTCGACCGCAGATTTCATCAAGGAGATGTTCGGTCAGATAGACGAAAACGAAGACGGTACCATCGATGCCGACGAACTGGAGCAGATGGCGGCCATGGGGCCCAAGGGCGGCCCCCGTGCCGAAGAGCTTCTTGCCGAACTTGACACCAATGGCGATGGCTCGGTCAGCGAAGCTGAATTCAGCGAGGGTGCGCGGGCCAATCAGCAAGTCCAGGGACCTCCCCCTCCTCCGCCTCCCCCGGCGCAGGATGAATCCGGGACGGAATCTATCTTCAGCCTCCTCGATACTGATGGAGACGGTACGATAAGTGAAACGGAATTCGATATGGCAATGAGCGAGATCGACAACTTCATAGCTTCCTCGTCCTCCCAGGAGTCCGTGGATACCATGAACGGGGTGATGCAGATGCTCAGTTCGGCATTGAATGCATATCAGGCAAGCAGCGGTTCCAATGGTGGCAGCGGTTATATACAGGCCTCGCAGCATATGGGTTCCTCGCTCTATGCCTGAGGAGTGAACATTTCTGCGCTGGCCGCTTTTGGAAGAAGGGTCCCCCGAGGTATGAGGAACCCTTCTTTTTTATATTTTCGACGCACTGCAAACTCATTTTTCTGTGCGCACCCGGCAATAACTTCCGATTGCGGAATTTTTTTCCGGCTTTGCATAGAAACGGCGAGGAGTGCGGAGTCGTAAAACTCAACCGCTTCCTGGACAGCCGGCCCATATCCTGTAATTCTCGAGTACACTCCTGTGTCATTCCCGCACCTTCCCCGTCATTCCGCCACCACTGTATGTTGCTCTATATACGTATACTTCCTGTTCTATGAGAGGTTTTCCTGGATTCCGGCCTGCGCCTGAATTACGAGCAGGGGCTTCTTTACTCTTTACGGCATCAAATTTGCTTCTTCAATCCCATCTGACCATGAAAGGGAGAGAGACATGATTGAGTCAATTGCTCAGGGTTACGCCGCCAGGTTTATTTCTTCCGTCGCCGGCAGAATCCTCACGTCGGACAAGACGGGCGATGATGCGGCCGGCTGCAGTGTCGCATCGTCAGGCAAGGCCGGGCCGGATACTATCTCAATTTCCGCTAAAAGCCGTTTGCTCTCGATGAACGACCTCCCGCTTCCCACCGCTGCCACGGTGCAGGCATTGTCGGCAACGCTCTCGCAAGATCTCAAAGCGCTCCTCGCCGGGGCGGGGATCGGAAATGAGCCGCCTGTTGAGATCGATGTAGATGACAGGACCATGGAGATCACCGTCAAAGGGGACAGGCCGGACAAGGAAAAAATTGAAGCCTTGATAGACAGTGACGAGAAGGTTAAGAACGAAATCAGGACTCTGGCGGCCGTAAGCAGTCATACCGTCGCCATGGCCCGATCCGCGGAGTTCCAGAAGGAATACCTGGCAAGCACGAATGCCGAAAATGTCGTGGCCAAATACGCCGATCTGTTTCAACAACAAAAAGCCCGTGACATCTCCTTGAGCCTCGACAACACCGGCATCCACGTACTGGCAAATGGAAGAGAATGGGGAAGAACCTAAATAGACAGACGCGAGGCAGGGGGCGAGAGAAAAAATAAGATATTGCGCCTCACACAAGATCTATCCCGCATGTGCCGCAACGACACCAGGGGAACGTGGATTTTTGCCTCTAATTTTTCCCCCATTACCTATCACCCATCACCCATTACCCCTCATCTACACTTCAAAATACCTCAGCCGGCGCAGTTTCACGATAAGATGGACATTGCTGCCTGCAGTCAGTTTCATCTCGTCGAATGTCTCCCGCGACAATTCGGCCAGGAGTTCATTGCCGTCCACCAGTACCTTGACCCGCACGACGGTTCTCAACGGGATTATTTCCGTGATGGTCCCGGTGTAACGGTTGAGCGCCGGGCCGGGAGGCTTGCTGTCGGAGATGTAGATATCGTGGGGGGAGATGGCAAGTTTGCTCATGGCCGTACCTTCGTAAGGAAGAACGAGACGCATGCTCCCCGAACGTACCTCCACAAGTCCCGTGGAAAGAACGGTGCATTCATCACAGTTGAGAATATTGGGCATACCGATAAATTCAGAGACAACACGGGTCCGCGGACGAAAGAGAATATCGCCGGGTGCGGCAACCTGCTCGATGCTCCCCTGGTGCATGATGGCAATTCTGTCGGCCATCTCTTCGGCGCCGAGAAGGTCGTGGATAACAAACACCGTCGTTATCTCCAGGCGCCTGAGAAACACTGAAAGCTCCGACCGAAAATATTTCGCAGTCTGGGCGTCGAGGTTCGCCGTCGGTTCATCGAGAAGCAGTATTTTCTGGAATGGCGCTATGGCACGGGCGATGGCCACGCGCTGTTTCTCGCCGCCGCTCAGGTTGTAGGGGAAACGGTCCCTCAATTTCGCGATATGCAGCGCATCCATGAGTTCGTCCACCCTCTCGCTGATGACTGCCGGAGCATACTTTCGGATCTTCAGCCCGTATGCGATGTTGGCGGCAACGTTCATGTGGGGAAAAAGAGCCAGGTCTTGAAAAAGATAGCCTACCCCCCGCCTGTGCGGCGGAACGTGGTCCATATTCACGCCATCAAAAAGAACCTCTCCGGAGTAATCGGTCAGGCCGGCTATCACGTTGAGGAGCGTCGTTTTCCCGGCACCGTTCGGCCCGACAAGGGCCAGGATCTCCCTGTCCCCGACACTCAGGGACAGGTCCTTCAAAACCTTCCCGGTTATATTCTTCACTTCGATCTTTGGCACAATGAACGTCCTGAAACAACAATCTAAACCGGCACGGCCCTGCCCGTCAACAGTCTCACTCCGTAGAGGATCCCCAGACCTATCCCGATGAGCATGAGGACAAGCACCACAGTCCCCTCTATGTCGGCACTGGCAAGGCGCATAAAGATCGCGACGGGTATCGTTTCAGTCTTCATGGCCATCGAACCCGCAATGGTAATGGTGGCGCCGAATTCACCCAGGGCCTTCGCCCACGTCAGGATGGAAGACGCGATGATCCCCCTTTTACACAACGGGAGGGTCACCGTCATGAAGGCCCTGGCGGGAGAAGCCCCGAGGGTCCTCGCCACCTCCTCGTACCTCACCGGGATCTCGTCCATGGCGGCCTTGATAAGGCGGATGGCAATCCCCACGGTGGTGATGAACTGGGCGAGAAAAATACCGTAAACGGTGAATATGAACCTGATCCCATGGTCCTGGATGAAGGTACCCGTAGGTGTGTTGAAGAAAACGAGGACGACGGCGCCGAGTGCAACGGGAGAGACTATCATGGGAAGCTCGAGCATCGTATCGATAAGCTGCCTGCCGAAAAACCGGAACCTGGACAGCGCGTATGCCGATGGAATGGCTACGATAACGGCGATGATCGTGGAAACCGTTGCGGTGAAAAGGCTCAGGCGGATGGAAAAAAGGGTCCGCGACGACCTCAGGGTCTCGAGAAAAACGGCCCCGTCGTAGTAATAGAAAAGGGAGAGAATAAGCGCCCCATACAGGGCAAATACGGCAAAGCTCACCGAGATGGAGAGTTTCTTGAAATTCATTTTTTCAGCCACCAGTCTTTTTCAACGGCAAACTCGCCTCCAATGGGCTTCGTCCCCCCCACCCACGAGAAGGCCTCATCGGTGCCGGCAAAATAGTTATACTTGCGGAATATGGCCTGCGCGTCCGTGGAGGCGAGAAAGTCGATGAACCTTCCCGCTTCGGTTTTTTTCGTGCTGAACGTTATCACGGCGGCCTGCGCTGAGCCGATCCTTAAGACCTCGGCCGGTTTGAACTTGACCGTTGCAACCTTGTCCGGATACCAGCCTTCCATGAAGTGCATGCCGATTACGGCGTCCACCTGTTTGAGAACGAGCATGGTGCTCAGCTTGTTAAAATCCTCTGCGTAGGTCACGACATTCCTCCTGAAGGCCATTTTCTCATCGGGAGAAAGATTCTTCTCCACCATTTCCACCGCGAGCGCGCCGACATACACGATCTGGGGGTTTCCGATCGCTATCCGCAGGCCCGGCCGTGTGAGGTCCTTAAGTCCCCGGATATTCATGGGGTTGCCTTTTTGTGTATTTATGCAGGGGGCAACGTAGGCAATGTTCCTGATGGAGGTACCCTCAACAGAATTCCTCCTCTTCGCGCGGTCCATGATATCCGGCGAGGGCACAACGAAAACATCACCCTGCCGTGACAGGGTGATCTGGGCCAAGAGCGTGCCCACCCCCGCGTAGACGACGTTTATGGCAGTGCCCGTCTTCTGCTGATAGATATTTGTGATATCTTCAATGGGTTTTTTGAAGGCTGCCCCGCAGAAGACCATGAGAGGGTCCGCGGCATCCGCCTCAAGACCGGCTGTGAACATGAAGAGGCTGGTGAGAACCAAAAAGGTGACAACTGTCCTGCGCATAGTGACCTCCCGAATTTAGTGAGGATATCGGCAATACCGGTCGAAGCCGCAGACCTTCGTGATCCCGGCTGCTGAGACACCGAAGAATACCACCGGTTTTTTACCGACGAACCGGGTAATGCTCCCGTTCACGCAGGTGGAACCCGTGGCAAGGATAATGTCGCCCCAGTCGAGGACATCCTGCGTCGAATCGGGCCCTTCGATGACGACTCCGAACTTTCTCTTGCCGATATTATCCTCGTCCAGGTCAAGAACCCGCATTTGGAAGACTTCCGAGAGTCGCTCGATCATGGCCGGCTGAAAACCGACAAAGGCGATGCGGGGATTACCGAATTTTTCCCTCACATAGGCGACGAGTTCCCTGGCACAGCGCGCCGGTTCGTCGTCCCTGCAATGCACGGTTCCCGTAATAAGACCGGCCTCGCGCATGACGGCATTGATGGTCGCGATAAAGACGGCCCGTTCAAAGTTATTCTCCAGCGACAGCTCGATGACATCGCGGATAGTCCCGTCGAACCCACCGGGCATGTCAGTAAAAGCGTGGCCTTTTACTCCCCTGAAGACCGCCTCGACCATGGCCTCTTTCCCCTTGAGAAGGGGATAATCGTCACGGCCCGTCTCGCCTATCGCTTCTTTAGCCGAAAGGACGCGCGCCGAAACGACAGAAACGCGCTCGTCCATCGAATCCCCCGCAAGCCTCCTCAGTTCGTCCCTGAGCATTTCATAAACGTCCATATGAACTTACCCCCATTTGACCGTCGTTGTATACCACTATAGATAGCGTAATATATACGGCTTTGGAGGGAATTGTCAAGAATGTTAAAATAGGTCCTACAAGACTTATGAGACTTATAGGACCTATTTCCTGCTATCGCCTGGGCATCCCGAACCCTGTAACTTTGAAACCCCCATCAGGGCCTGTATCTGTACTGAAAAGGTTCCGCCTGCTCCCGCGCGAACATATCCTGAACCATTGATGAGATGAGCCATTTCAGGGGCGAGAAAGGTCTCTTGCCGTAGACCAGTTCCGGCTTTCCTTTGATACCTACGGCTTTTTTCATATCGTCGACCACATCGTAAAAAGTCCCGATCCCATCGATCAGGCCTGCCTCTTTTGCCTGAAGGCCGGTGTAGATCCTGCCGTCTGAGAGCGACCGGGCCTTGTCCAGGGGCATTTTTCTTCCCGCGGCCACGTCCTTGATAAATTGCTCGTGGATGCTGTTGATAATATCCTGCAGGTATTGACGCTCGCTGTCCGTCATCTTTCTGAAGGGGCTACCCACGTCCTTCATGGAGCCTGCCTTGAGGGTGTTGTTCTGGACACCGATCTTTTTCATCAGATCTTCCACGACGGTCTGCTGCATGATGACACCGATGGAACCGGTGATGGTGGAAGGGTTGGCATAGAGTTTCTCACCGACGGCGGCGATATAGTATCCCCCCGAAGCGCATACGGAGCCCATCGAGACATAGACTTTCTTCACAGCTTTGAGCTTCTTGAGTTCGCTGGCCACTTCCTGCGTGGGCCCCACAGCCCCGCCCGGCGAATTGATGCGGACTATAACGCCCCGGATGCCGTCATCCTCTTTGAACCTGACCACATCGGCCATGGCCTGCTTCGAATCCGCTATAGCACCTTCGATCTCGACGATGCCGATCTTGCCTCCCCCGGGCCCGCCGAACATACCTGATAGAAAACTGCCGGCAAAGATCAAAACCGCAATCACTATAGTAACAATGAGCAGGACCTTCCTGCCTGTACGACCTGCCATAAAGTCCTCCTTGCAAGCTGCATCATTCTCATTCCCGGCCTGTTCACCGGGTTCCAGGAGATCTACGTATCCAGGATTGCCGCCGAGTCTCTCGTCTTCATAATAATTTTACCAAAAGGACGCCGCTGTGTCAGCGTCGCCAGCCGTATCTTGGCCAACTCCAACATTCCAAGGATGGTTGCCACGCGTTCATTCTTGTCCTCTTCGCTGACAAGATCCCATTCGAAGAACCCCTCGGCCCGAAGCAGTTCCTTGAGCGACATGATCTTCTCTTCGAGTGTCGGCCTTACCTCCCGGACCATAAGATAGGGCTCCTCCTTGACCTTGAGCAGCTCGAAATAGAGATTGCACAGGCACAGAAGGTCGAACCCGGCCTCTCTGGCCAGGTTTCCCCTGCCGATAGAGTAGACGTCGCGTTCGAGCATCGGAAGATCGTTGATAGCAACGGCCATATTGCGGACGCGCTCGTATTCGATGATACGTTCGACCAGTTCCTCTCGCGGGTCCTCTTCCTCGTTTGTTCCGTTGGAGGGCAGGAGCATCTTCGACTTGATGAAGAGGAGAAGTGATGCCATTTCTATGAAGTCCTCGGCTATCCTGAGATTCATGTCCCTGGCTATCTCCACGTACTGAAGGAAACGGTCGGTGATGAGCGCGATAGGAATGTCCCAGATGCTCACCTGATTGCGCTTTATGAGGGTGATGAGGACCGCCATGGGCCCTTCGTAACACTCAAGCTGTACTTCCAGCGCCGGCACGAGGAGATTCATGCCAGTATCCCCCTTTCCACCAGATAGGCTTCGAGGAAATGCGACTCCGCTTCCTTCGTCTTGAGGTCCAAATCGATCTTGGCCTCTTTTATCTTTTCCAGGATCTCTTTGTAGAGAGGTCCTTCGGGCACGCCGAGCTTTTTCAGGTCCTCGCCGGTCGTGAATGGCTTGTAGGCATTGTGATGGGTAATATAGGCGGAGATCGCCTTCTTGACCTCATCGGAGCGTGTCCTGGCCATAGTGAAGAGCATGGCCTCCCGGGAGAGAGAATCGAGCATTCGGTATATCTCACTCTTCTTTATCCCGGCCGCTCCCTGAGAAAAACGGGCCATCGTCAAACGCAGGTGCTCGACGTTTTCAACAGCGCGTTTTCTGAAGCGCTCGCTTATCTCCATCCCGGCTGCAAATTTCGCGACATCGGGAAGCTTCATATTGTCCACAATAGCAAGGATGTAGAATTGGACCTTGTCGACGGGCTTTCCCTGGTAGAGAAATTCATGCCATTGGTAGACGGCACGCATCTGCCCGAAAAGCTTCTCCTTTTCCTTATTGAATACGATATCCGGCGAGATAAATCTCAGAAGGTCGAGTTCCTCAAGTCTTGCAAGGATCGCCTCGGGCGCTTCTTCCTTCAAGATCAGAGCAAGCTCCGACCATATGCGCTTTCCCCGTATCCTGGAAAGAAAATTGAGCTTTACGGCGTTCTTGATGAGGTTCAGCGTCTGCTTGCCGATCTTGAATCCGAAACGCTTCTCGAAACGGATGGCTCGAAAGACCCTGGTGGGGTCTTCGACAAAACTCAGGCTGTGAAGAACACGGATCGTTTTTTCCTTGATGTCGCGCTGGGCGCCGAAAAAATCCACCAGCTCCCCAAAGCTCTTCTTGTTCAGGGAGATCGCCAGCGTATTGATCGTGAAATCCCGGCGGTGAAGGTCCAGCTTCAGCGAACCGTGTTCGACGGTGGGCAGTGCGGCGGGGGCCCTGTAATACTCAAGGCGGGCCGTGGCAATATCGATCTTGAAACCATCGGGAAAGAGTACCTTTGCCGTTGAGAACTCCTTGTGGGAGCGCATCCTCGTGTGGTACCTCTTTACCATTTCCTCGGCAAAGGTGATGCCGTCGCCTTCGATGACGATATCAATATCGTAGTTGTCGATGCGAAGAAGAAGATCGCGGACGAAGCCGCCCACAAGATGTGCGTGAAAACCCATCTCATCGGCAAGATTGCCCATATCCGTCAGCTTTTCCATCGTTTTGTCGTCCAACCGCTCTTCCATCAGCTTGTGCACGTTCTTGCGCTGCACGTATTTTTCGTGGAATTCGAGTTTCTCCAGGACCGTCTTGGCGATTTCATCTTCGAGGACCCTCAGGAGGTCGGTCCTCGTTATCGCGCCTTTCAGTTCGTTGTTGAGCACGACGGGCAGGAAACGCTGGTTGTTGCCAATGATCTTTTCCTTCACCGCCTCGATGGAGTCCTCGGGGCTCACCGTCTGAAACTCGGTGAACATGTAGTCGTCGATGGGCTGATTCTGGAGCTTATGAAAAAGGGCCTTCGCTGCCACCTGCCGTGTAATCACACCCACAACCCTGTCTTTTGCAAGGACCGGTACGGCGTTGATGTTGTATTTCGTGAGAACGCTCAATGCCTCGCTGATGGGGCTCTGGGAATCCACGGTCTTGACAGGAAAAAACATGATGTCCTTTGCTTTCCACAGCGGCTTCACGTTGTTGCGAAGGATCTCGATGAGCTTTTCCTTCGCCTCGGGAAGGGTCATTTCCTTCACCGTCGACGATGCCGCCACCTTGTGGCCTCCCCCTCCGAAAAGGGACATAATATATCCCGAATCCACCTCGGGAATCCGGCTACGCCCGATTATGTGAATGCGATCCTCCATTCTGAAAAGGGCGAATACGGCATTGATGTTCTCCATGTCCCGGTACTTGTGAACGATGACCGCCAGGTCTCCCACGTACTTCTCGGTACTTCCCTCGGTGATGACGATATCGATGCCGTTGATGCTGTACACAGTCGCATTCTTTATGATGTCGTTGAGAAGAAAGACCTGTTCCGGGGTAAGCTCCCTCACCAGCATGTCGGAGACAAGATTGATATTGGCGCCCTGCGAAAGGAGGTAAGAGGCTGCCTCGAAATCCTCAACCGTGGTGGAGGAAAAACGGAAACTGCCGGTCTCCTCGTAGATGCCGAGCATCATGACCGTCGCCTCCTCCGGCGTGATGGGGATGGCCCGTTCCCTGATGAGGGAGATGAGGATCGTCACCGTTGCGCCCACATTCCTGACGATCTGGAAATCGGCCTTTACGTCGTCTTTCGAATCGGGGTGATGGTCATATGCGTGTACCGTGACTCTTCCGTTCTCCGTCACCTTTGCGAGGTCGCCGATACGGGTCTTGTCCCGCGTATCGACGAGGATAAGCATGTCGATGGAATCGTGATCTATCTTCCTCAGCTTGGCGATGTCAAAAAGATAAAGCGTGGAATGGATGAGAAAATCACGGAGGGTCTTTTCCTGAGACCCCGGGAATACGAGGGTCGCATCGGGGTAAAGCTTCTTCGCCGCCACCATCGACGAAAGAGAATCGAAATCTGCGTTGAGATGGGACGTGATGACCTTCATCAACCCCTCGGATGGTGTTTCTTGTGGATCTCTTTCAAACGCTTACTGTCTACGTGGGTATAGATCTGCGTTGTCGATATGTCCTCGTGCCCCAGAAGGACCTGCACCGAACGCAGATCCGCCCCGCCTTCCAGCAGGTGCGTGGCAAAGGTGTGCCGTATCGTGTGGGGGGAAACGCGGCCTTTATGGAGCTGCAGACCGTATTTCCGTATGATCTTCCAGATGGCCTGGCGCGTGATCATGCCACCGTGACGGTTCGGAAAAAGATACTGACCGGGAGGCTTTTGGGTCTCCAGGTAGGCCTTGATCGCATCGCGGGAATAGGAACCAAGGGGCACGACCCTCTCCTTGGAACGTTTCCCCAGCGCAACCACAAAACCCCCGTTCAGATTGACGTCGCCCTTCTTAAGCCCTATCAGCTCCGAAACCCGAAGACCCGTGGCGTAGAGGAGTTCAAGGATCGTCCTGTCTCTCACGGCCATCTTTTCCCCTTCGGGCAGCCGTATAAGCTCGCCCATTTCATCTTCGCTGAGCACTCTCGGAATAGGCGGCTGGAACTTCGGTGTGTCCACATCCTCGAGGGGACTCATCGTGATCTTTCCATCGAGAAGGAGGAAATTAAAGAAACCCCTCAGAGCCGAGATGCATCTGACGATGCTGCGAGTCGACTTCCCCCTCTCGCGCATGTGGCCCATAAAGGCCTCCACATGCCGTCTTTCAGGCTCTGTGCAGGCAATCTCTTCAAGATATTTGATGAATACCAGGATATCCCGGTTATAGGCCTCGACGGTGTGCGGTGATGAACCGCGCTCCGAGACAAGGTGGCGGACAAAGCTGTCAAGATGGCGATAGAGACGTTCCACCCCGTTATTATCTCCCCTATACCCCTGTCGAACCAAAGCCTCCCTGGCCCCGGCATGTATCGGTGAGGCTCGCAACGGGCCGGAAATCCACCCGGGCCAGTTTTTTGAAGACCATCTGGGCGATACGGTCGCCTTTTTTTATCGTAAAGGACTCGTTGCCCAGGTTAATAAGAATGACCTTAACCTCGCCCCGATAGTCGGAATCAATGGTACCCGGCGTATTCAGTACCGTTACACCATACTTGTGCGCAATACCGCTGCGGGGCCGCACCTCGGCCTCAAAACCCTCGGGAATGCCGATAAAGATGCCCGTCGGCACGAGCACGCGTTCCATGGGACCAAGTACGACGGGCTCGTCGACAAAAGCACACAGATCGACACCTGAGGAATGGCCCGTCGCATACACCGGAATCGTCGCCCCGTCAAGCGTCCTGATAAGGACGTCTATTCTTTCCATACCGTTTCAACCTTCCGGCGGTCAACGTTGCCGAGGACCGTCAGGGATATTTCCTGCGGACTGTCGAATATCTCTTTCGCGATGGCCGCCACGTCCTTTTTCTTGATGCCGTCGATCTCGCGAAGGGTTTCCTTGAGCGGGATATAGGTCCCAAAATATATCTCGTTCTTTGCAAGCCGTCCCATTCGCGTCTCCGAACCTTCAAGGGCAATGAAAAGGTTGCCTTTTATGTGCTCTTTCGAAAAGGAGAGCTCGGCGTCGGTTATGCCCCGATCCCGTATACGCAGTATCTCCTCTTTGATGAGGACAAGGACTTCCGTTATGGATTTCTGCGATGTCGACGTTGATATGCCGAATGTTCCCGCATCGTGGTAACAATTGACATAGGAGTAAATGTTATAAACAAGCCCCCGCTGCTCCCTGATCTCCTGAAAAAGATGGGAGCTCATACTGCCGCCCATTATGGCATTGAGTATGTAAAGCACATACCTGCGCCTGTCGACCTGGCTCACCCCGTCTGTACCGATGCACAGATAAACGTGCTCCAGGTCTTTTTCGTAGATGTCGATACCCCTCGTTGCGTAAGATGCAACAAGAGCACCGCTGTCCCTCCCGGCACCGCCCCGAGGAGAACCGCCGAAGAGTCGCTTTATGCTCTCCACGCACCTGTCATGATCTACCCTGCCGGTGATTGTGATAATGGCATTCTCCGGCCCATAGGAATCTTTGAAATAATCCGTCAGCTGCCCGGCCGTCAGGCCCTCCACGGTCTTTTCCGTGCCCAGTATGGGCAACCCGAGCGCCTGTCCTTTATAGTAGGAGGCATTGAACATATCATAGATATATTCCTCGGGATTGTCCTCGACCATCTTGATCTCCTGACCGATGACGTAGCGCTCCTTTTCGATATCCTCGGGGTCAAAGAGCGAATCCAGATACATGTCCGAGATAATGTCGAGGGAGAGGCTCAGGTCTTTCCGGAGGACCCGTACGTAGAGACAGGTGTATTCCCTGCCGGTGAAGGCGTTTATGGAACCACCGATGGCGTCTACCTCCCGGGCGATATCGTACGCAGTGCGCCCCTTCGTTCCCTTGAAGAGCATGTGTTCGATAAAATGAGAGATCCCGTTGTTGCCGGCCGTCTCGTAACGGCTCCCCGCCTTCCACCAGATTCCTATGGAAACCGTCGAATAGTAGGCGATGGATTCTGTAACGACGGTGATACCGTTATCGAGTACGGTTTTCTTATACATCTAATCAGTGCTGTCCCTGCTGGTCCTTGAGAACAGCTTTTCTGGAAAGTTTGATCCTCCCGTTGTCTTCCACGCCGATGACCTTTACCGTCATTGTATCGCCTTCCTTGGCCACATCAGAGGCCCTCTTGACGAATTTGTCATCGAGCTGGCTTACATGGCAGAAGCCATCCATGTTGGGCCCGAGTTCCACGACAACACCGGCGTCGAGAACCCGCCGTACCGTACCCGTGTATACCGTGCCCACTTCGACGTCTTTCACGATCGATTTCACGATCTCGATGGCTGCATTGGCCGATTCCTCATCCACGGAGACGATATTGACGGTTCCCGAGTCATCTATGTCTATCTTGACGCCCGTTCTCTCGATGATGCTCCTGATGACCTTTCCGCCCGGGCCGATAACTTCACGGATCTTGTCGGGTTTTATGGTCATGGTGTATATCCTCGGAGCATAGGGCGACAGGCTTTCTCTCGGCTTTTCAATAGTCTGCGCCATGATATCGAGGATCGTACCGACCCCCTGCTGGCCCTGAATGACCGCCTTGGACATGGTCTCCCGGGAGATCCCCTTGATCTTGATGTCCATCTGAATGGCCGTAACGCCTTCGCGCGTGCCCGCAATCTTGAAATCCATATCGCCGAGGTGGTCTTCGTCACCGAGAATATCGCTGAGGATGATCTCTGAATCCCCTTCCTTTACAAGGCCCATCGCTATGCCCGCCACCGGTTCCTTAATAGGTACACCGGCATCCATAAGCGACAGGCAGCCGCCGCAGACCGTGGCCATCGAAGAAGAACCATTCGATTCGAGTATCTCGGATACGATTCTGATCGTATACGGAAATGCGTCTCTCTCAGGCAGGATCGGCGTCAACGCACGCTCGGCCAGGTTGCCGTGGCCTATCTCGCGCCGTGTGGGTCCGCGCAGCATGGAAGCCTCGCCTACCGAAAAGGGCGTGAAGTTGTAGTGGAGCAGGAAGGTCTTGTAGGTCTCTCCCTCGTGGAGTGATTCGATCTTCTGTTCGTCATCGGATGTCCCGAAGGTGGTCACTGCCAGCGCCTGCGTCTCTCCGCGCGTGAACACCGCCGACCCGTGGGTCCTGGGAAGAGCGCCGACGATGCAGGAGATCGGCCTGATCTGGTCGCTTGCCCTGCCATCGATTCTTTTGCCCGTTGACAGGAGCTGCTCGCGCATGATATCCCGTGTCACATCTTCATATACTTTGGCGGCCATTGCTGCGGCTGCTTCATCACCGTCATAACTGGCCTTAAGGTCCTTGAGGATCTGGTCCTGCCGTCCATACCTTTCCAGCTTGGCTTTTATGGCAAAGCTCTCGATAAGGTCTTTCTCGATTGCTTCGCGGACTTCCTTTTTCCTGTCGTCCAGGTTTTCGGCAACCGCTACCTGCCTTTTTGCCTTGCCGATCTTATCGCGAAGTTTTTCCTGCATCTCGATGAGCGGCATCATGGAACGGTGCCCGAACTCGATCGCCTCGATGAGATCGGTACCCTTCACAAAATGTGCTTCGCCCTCGACCATGATGATGGCATCGCGGGTTCCCGTAACGACGATATCGATATCACTGTCAGCCATCTGCGGAAAGGTCGGGTTCGCCACGAGGACGCCGTCGATCCTTCCCACCTTGACTCCCGCGAAAGGTCCTTCAAAGGGAATATCCGAAATAGTGACCGCACAGGATGCACCGACGAGGCTCAGGATACCGGGGTCGTTATCCTGATCTGCCGAGAGCACCGTGGAGATCACCTGCGTTTCAAACCGCCACCCCTTGGGAAAGAGAGGCCTCAACGGCCTGTCAATAAGCCTGGAGGTGAGTATCTCCCGCGTGGTCGGACGGCCTTCCCTCTTGAAGAACCCACCGGGGAATTTACCGGCCGCGTATGACATCTCCTGGTAGTTGACGGTAAGCGGCAGGAAATCCTTGTCCCGTTCTGTTTTCTCCGCGACGGCGGTGACAAGAACGACCGTATCTCCATAACGCGCTATGACGCTTCCATCGGCCTGTTTCGCAAGACCTCCCGTACTGAGAGTCAGCGGTCGACCCGCAAATTCGATAGTTGTATTTTCTTCCATATTTTTCCTATTATTCCTTTATTTTCTAAGACCGAGCTTTTCGACTACTTTCTTGTAACGGTCTACGTTCTTCTCCTTAAGATAATTAAGGAGCCTTCTTCTGCTTCCTACGAGAACCAAAAGTCCTCTTCTTGAGTTGTGGTCCTTGGAGAATTTCTTGAAATGGTCCGTCAGGGATTTAATCCTTTCCGTAAGAAGTGCGATCTGCACTTCCGGGGAACCGGTGTCATTATCGTGGGTCTTGAAATCCTCGATTATTGACTTCTTCCGCTGAGTGTCGAGTGGCATATATTCCTCCTTAGTAATTGATTAATCTTTTTATTCGTATCGTTTTCGATCCGAGGTCCGCAACCCCCATGCCGATGAGCGTCCCCTGCTTGTTGAAGAGCCTCGCAGCTTCACCGTGCATCCATTCCTTCGCGTTGCCCGAGATTGGCACGGGCATCCCGTGCTTCAAAAACTTCTCCAGGGCCGTTTCCACGATCATTCCCTTAACAGAGCCCAGGATATTTTCCAAAGGTAACAAATAGTTTAACAGGTCTTGCTCGATTTTGAAATAATCAATATCAGTCCCCATCTCTTCCGTGAAATCGCCGTGTTTGGTTCGCTTGAGAGTATAGAGCGTTGCCCCGCATCCGAGTTTCTCACCAAGATCGCTTGCAAGCGCCCTGATGTACGTCCCCTTCGAACAGGTAACTTCGACGTCCAGATAGGGATGCGTATAATCGAGAAGGGTGATATCGAAGATCTCCACTTCTTTCGTGGGCTGCTCGACGGATATGCCGCTTCTCGCCCATTTGTAAAGCGGTTTCCTGTTTACCTTTTTCGACGAGTACGCCGGTACAAGCTGGGTGATCTTTCCCAGATAGGCCTTGAGGGCGTCTTCGATAAGCTGCCGATCGAAAGGTTCCGTCGGGGTCTCGGTAAGCACCTTTCCCTCGATATCCTGCGTCTCGGTGGTAACACCGAGAAGAAATTTTGCACGGTATCGTTTTTCGACATTCTCGAGGAAGGAAATGAGTTTCACGCCCTCGTCCAGGGCAACAGGGAGGATCCCCGTAGCATTGCGGTCGAGGGTGCCGATGTAACCTATCTTTCTAAACTTGTGGAGCCTCTTCAGGCGCCTGATGACGTCATACGAGGACATCCCCGCCTTTTTGTCAATTATCAAAAATCCATTCATGTGTGCGATATCCTCTGTTTCCTTCCCAATATTTCAGCCGTACCGGCCCGACGAGGGGCGCCACGGCGACAGTTCGGATCTATCCCGCTTCCTTGAGGCGCAACGCCTGAAGCAGTTTTTCCTCCGTCTCGCTCATCGTGCCCTCGATGCGGCATCCGGCCGCATTCTTGTGTCCTCCGCCGCCGAAGGCATTACAGATCGCGGCAACATCGACGGTGCCCTTCGCGCGCATGCTGATCTTGTGAAGATGCTTGTTGATCTCCCGGATAAGCACCGCAACCTCGACACCCCGGATCTCCTTTATGACTTCGACGAAACCATCGGCAAATTCGCGGTTCGTTCCCGTTTTCTCGAACATGTCGGAGGTTACGCGGGCCATTGCGATCCTCTCATCGTAGGTACTGAGCGTACAGAGGACCTCGCCAAGGAGAAGAAATCTTTCCTTGGGATGGTTCTCGTAGACCATCTTTGCCACTCTGGCCGGTTCCACGCCGGCCTTTACCATCTCCTCGCAGATTTTGAAGGCTGCAAGGCTTGTATTGTCGTACCTGAGCGAGCCGGTGTCCGTGAAGACTGCCGTGTAAAGGTTTACGGCTATATCGGGGTCCGTTTTTACGCTGAGAGACTTGAGAATCCGGTAGATGATCTCTCCCGTGGACGAGGCCCCCGAATCGACAAGGTTTATCCCGCCAAAGTGATCGTTCGTATCGTGATGATCGATATTAATGACGGGCCGCCCCGGGGCGGCTATCCGCTCGTGACCGTCTCCGACACGCAAGAGGCTGCCGCAATCAAGAACGAAGACGGCGTCATACTCCCCCTCAGGCAGCGTATGGACGACCCTGTCCGGACCGGGAAGAAACTCGTACCGGTACGGCACTTTGTCCTTGAGATAGACCGTAGCCTCCTTGCCGAGTGACTCAAGAGCCAGCGCGAAAGCAAAGGCGGACCCGATGGCGTCGCCATCAGGATCGATGTGGGTCGTCACCAGAAAAGTCTTCCCTTTCTCGATCACCCTTTTAATTTTTGCCTTCATCGGCATCCTTCTTAAAGATCTCTTCCATCCTCTGTACCCTTTCGAGGGAGTCATCCAGCGAGAAGGTAAGTTCCGGTATATAGCGCAACGTCACCCGTTTCCCCAGGAGAAACTTGATGTAACCTTTCGAACGCTTCAGGGCTTCAAGGGTATGCTTTTGCTCTTCGTCGCTCCCGTATATGGAAATATACACCTTCGCTGATTTGAGGTCCTCGCTTACCCGGACATCGACAACGGTAACGAAACCGAGGCCGGGGTCCTGAAGCTCACGCTGGATGATAAGCGAAATCTCCTCGCGCAACAGGTCTTGCACTCGCAGGCGGCGGTATCTCATATCTCGTTCCCGATGACGATGATCTCCGATGAAGTATCGATGACTTCACCGAGGTAGAGAGACTCCATGTATTCATGGACGTTCTCTATTACCTTGCTCACGTGGTCCTGCCTTACCCCTGCGACGGTGAAACCTATTGTGGCCCTTTGCCACAGATTCGACTGGTCCACTTCGATCATCGAAATGTTAAACTTCGCCCTCGTCTTCTCAATCACTTTTCTCAGCATTTGCCGTTTGTCTTTGAGAGAGTGATTCTCAGGAAAGAAAATATCGACGCGGGATACACCAACTACCATAGCGTTTAACCGTCAAGGGTCTGCTTCTCCTTTTCTTCAACAAAGAATTCGAAGACATCCCCTTCCTGTATATCGTTGTAATCTTCGAGCGAAAGGCCGCATTCGTATCCCGACTGTACTTCCCTGACGTCGTCCTTGAAACGTTTGAGGGCGGCGATCTTCCCTGTATGAAGGACTTTTCCGCCGCGCAGGACCCTTACAGTGGCGTTGCGCGTCGCTTTGCCCTCCGTCACATAGGAACCGGCGATGACGCCGATCCGGGACACGGAATAGGTTTTCCGCACTTCAGCCTTGCCGATGGTCACCTCGACGATCTTTGGCGCCAGCATGCCTTCCATGGCCTTCCTCACGTCATCTATCATATCGTAGATAACGGAATAGTTCCTGATCTCTATCTTTTCCTGCTCGGCCAACGCCTGCGCCTTTGCAACGGGTCTTACGTTGAAGCCGATTATTATGGAACCCGATGCCATGGCGAGGTTCACGTCAGTTTCAGTGATCGCTCCGACACCGCTGTGGGTTATCTGGACTTCGACGGCATTGGTCGACATCTTTTTCAATGCCTCCACGATGGCATCGATGGTACCCCGTACATCACCCTTGACGATGACATTGAGAAAGACCTTTTCCGTTTCGCCTATCTTTGAATAGAGGTCTTCCAGCGTTGTCCTGGCGCTCTTGAGCGCCTCTCTTTCGCGGAGTTTTTCCTGTCTGAACTTGGAAAGCTCCTTGGCATAGCGTTCTTCCGTGGTAACGATGAAACGGTCGCCGCCGTGGGGAACATCCTGAAAACCCACCACCAGCACCGGCGTGGATGGCGGCGCCACCTGGATCCTGCCGCCCTTGTCGTCGATCATCGCGCGAACGCGGCCGAAGGTCATTCCTGAAATGAAAGGATCCTGTATCTTGAGGGTACCGTCCTGGATGATGACGGTTCCGATGGGCCCATGCCCCTTGTCGAGCTCGCTTTCGATGACCGTCCCCCGGGCCAGCTTGTCCGCATTTGCCTTGAGTTCCAGCATATCGGCCTGCAGGACGATGAGTTCCAGCAATTCCTTGATGCCTTCCTTCTTCTTCGCCGAGATCTTTGCAAACAGCGTTGTGCCGCCCCAGTCCTCGGAAATAAGGTTCTTCTCGGCCAGCTCTTTCTGGACCTTGTCGATATTGGCATTCTGCTTGTCGATCTTGTTTATGGCTACAATGATGGGAACTTCGGCGCTGCGGGCGTGGTTGATCGCCTCTATCGTCTGCGGCATGACCCCATCATCCGCTGCGACCACCAGGATGACTATGTCCGTGACGAGCGCTCCCCGTGCACGCATGGCGGTAAAGGCCTCATGACCGGGTGTGTCGACGAAAACGATCTCCCTGCCGTCCACATTGACCTTGTAGGCGCCGATGTGCTGGGTTATGCCGCCGGCCTCGCGCTCTGCCACATTGGTGTCCCGTATGGTATCGAGAAGGAGCGTCTTGCCGTGGTCGACGTGGCCCATAATGGTGACAACAGGAGAGCGCGGCTTCAGATTCTCCTGGCTCTCTTTTTCTTCTTCTTCCCGTGCGAGGAACTCTTCCTCGATGGAAACGATCTTCTCGACATCGTAGCCGAACTCCGTCGCGGCAAGGTAAGCCGTATCGTAGTCGATCGTTTTGTTTACCGTCGCCATCACACCAAGGGGCAGGAGCTTTATGATGATATCCTGCGCCTTGACATTCATTCTCTTTGCAAGTTCTCCGATGGTGATCTCATCACTGACCTTGACAACGCGCCTGGCGATCTTTGCCTCGGGTCTTTTTTCCTCTTCAACCCGCCTGTCACCGCCCCGGTCCCGCCTGTCTTTTCTGAAGGAACCTGTCTTCGGTCTTTGTCTCCTGAAGGAATAAAGGTCCTCTTCCTTGATGACCACCTTTCTCTTCAGGGTCCCTTTCTTCTTTTCCTTGGACTCTTCTATCTCCTGCTCCTCGATCTTCTTGAGAAGCTTTTCCGTTTTCTTCTTCTGGCGCTCGGGTCCTTCCCCGCCTTCGCCGCCCTCCACGGCCTTGAAATCCTTCTCAAGGTCCTGTTTGTAGGCCTCTTCGAGGACCTTGGTTATCTCTTTCTCTTTCTCTTCCGCAATATGCTCTATGTCACCCTTGGGAGCCTGATCCTCGACCGCACGGGCTGTCTGTTCGATCTCGGGCTCCGGAACTTCTTCGGGCTGCCTTTCTTTTATGTGAACGTGGAGGTCTTCGGGAATCTTCCTTTGTGCCTCCTCACTTATTTCCTCTTCCAACCTTGAGTCTTTCGGCGCCTTTCTTCTGGCAGAGGCCTTTGCCGCGGAATCGGCCCGGGTCTCTTCTTCGCGCCCGACTATCTCTTCTTTCGGTTCTTCTTTGGCCTTCGGGGGAGCCTGTACCCTCCGCCTGATGATCGTGGAAGCAACCCTTGTTTCAACGAGGGTCTCCCCCGTCGCGGAGGTCTGTTCCTTTACCGGTTCGTGCGCCGTTTCGCCATCCTTCGGTTTGTCCTTAATCTTTACGCCGATCTTTTTAAGTTTGGCGAGTATTTCGTCATCGCTGGCCTTGTCGGTAAGGGCCGTTATCTTAATTTTTGTCATTCCTGATCCTTCCTTGCTCCCCGAGGCAGTTATTCGCCGGCAGGAACGTTTGTCTCATCCTGCTTCGCCTCTGATTCCTGCCGCGTCTCCTCCGCCGGCTCTTCGGTACCTCCTTCTTTGTCGTCGATTTCCACAAGCTGCGGGGCTTCCGCGGCTTCTTTCCTTTCTTCAGCTTCCCTGGCTTCCTGGGCCTCACGCGCCTTGCGAACCATGATCCCCTTCGCCTCGTCGATTATACGCCTGCAATCATCCACGGATATACTGGTGATCTTGTTCATTTCTTCCGGCGTAAGCTTCGCTATGTCCTTGGGGTCGCGCAGGTACTCATCATGGAGGATGCGTGCAAGGATCTCGCTTACCTTGAGATTCTCCACAAGCTCATCGATGATCTTCTTGGATGTCTTTTCCACCTCGGACTCGCTACTTATGTCGATCTTCCAGCTTGTCAGTTTTGAGGCAAGGCGGACATTCTGCCCCTTCTTGCCGATCGCAAGGGAAAGCTGGTCATCGTTGACAATAACTTCCATCGAATGCTCTTCTTCGTTTATATAGACCTTCGACACCCTGGCGGGTGCGAGGGTGTTGCAGACAAACTTCGCTATATCCTTGCTAAAAGGGATAATGTCGATCTTTTCACCCTTGAGTTCCTGAACGATGCTTTGCACGCGGGAACCCTTTACGCCGACACAGGCGCCGATGGGGTCGATATCGGCATCTTCGCTGTAGACGGATATCTTTGCGCGTTCTCCCGGTTCCCGGGCGGCCCCTATGATCTTGATGATCCCTTCCTGGATCTCCGGCACTTCGAGCTCGAACAGTTTCATGAGGAAACCCGGATGGGTCCTCGACATGAGAATCATGCAGCCTTTCTGTCCCTTTTCCACGTCCAGAATGAGTCCTTTTACGCGCTCTCTCTGACGGTATGTCTCACCGGGTATCACTTCCTTGAAAGGCATGAGGGCTTCAGTTCTGCCCAGGTTGACGATGTAGTGGTTCTTCTCGACCCTCTGGATAACTCCCGTGATGATCTCGCCCTTTTTGCCCTTGAACTCATTGTAAATGACGTCGCTTTCCGCGTTTCTGACCTTCTGTATGATGATCTGCTTGGCGGTCTGGGCGGCAATGCGGCCGAGTGACGATGTATCGAGCTTGATGCCGATGGCGTCACCCACGATGCACTCCGGATCGTGGTGTTTGGCATCCTCTTCGATTATTTCCATATCGGGCTCATTGACATCTTCGACCACGGTCTTGAATTGAAACACCTCGATCTCTCCCAACTCTTCGTTGTAGTGCGCCTCAAGATCAAGATGGCTGCCGTACTTCTTTTTTGATGCCGATAATATAGCCTCTTCGAGAGCCTCGATAATGGTTTCTTTCGGTATACCCTTTTCCTTCCCTACCTGCTCAATGACGTAATTGAGATCAAAATACATCGTTACCCCTCAAAATCAAACTCCAAATGTGCCTTTTTTATAGCACATATCGGGATTGTAAACACACCTATTTTTTCCTGCACTACCACTTCCTCGTCGGTTACATCGACAATCGTGCCGACGAATTCCCGTTTGCCTTCCACTTCCTGACCGGTCACCACCCGGCACTTCCTGCCCCGGGACCTGACGAAGTCTTCCCGTTTCTTCAAGGCCCTCGTGAGCCCCGGCGACGAAACTTCCAGGGTGAAAGCATGCTCGATGATATCGTCGACATCGAGGATCCTGCTGAGTTCGCGGCTCACATATTCGCAATCCTGGATCGTTACGCCTCCCTCCTTGTCTATGAAGACCCTGAGAAGCCATCTTTTCCCCGATGGACGGAATTCGATCTCAACGAGCTCCAGCAGGCGTTCGCCAAGGATGGGTGCAACTATCGCTTCTATCTTTTCTATGGTTTCCGTGGCGGATATCATCCTGGTAAAAATTAAAAAAGCGGGTTGGACCCACTTGAAGGTATTGTTTTATCATAATTTGCAGGGGAATGCAATGCTAATTTACCAGCATTTCTATTGACTTTGCCCGGCGCAGCAAGGTAAAAAGTGATCGCATGGTCATACCATATGTATAAGTATTGTACCTACGACAGTCCCAAACGCATACTCGTCACGGGGGGCGCCGGTTTTATCGGCTCTCACCTGTGCGAACGCCTCCTCGATGACGCTCATGAGGTGATCTGCCTCGATAACTTCTTCACGGGCACGAAGGGCAATATCGCCCATCTCATCGGCCGCCCCGGTTTTGAGGTCATCCGCCATGACATAACCCAGCCGATACACCTTGAAGTGGAGTGGATATTCAACCTTGCCTGTCCTGCGAGCCCCATCCATTACCAGTACAATCCCGTCAAGACGATCAAGGTGAATGTCCTCGGCGCCCTGAACATCCTGGGCCTCGCAAAGCGCGTCCGTGCCCGGGTCTTCCAGGCATCGACAAGCGAGGTGTACGGAGATCCCGAGACACATCCCCAGAATGAACGCTACTGGGGACACGTCAATCCCATCGGGAAAAGGAGCTGCTACGACGAAGGCAAACGGGTGGCGGAGACGCTCTTCTTCGACTACATGCGCCAGAACAGGGTGGACATAAAGGTCGCCCGTATCTTCAATACCTATGGGCCCAGAATGCGCCCCGACGACGGCCGGGTGGTGAGCAATTTCATCGTCCAGGCCCTTTCGGGCAGTCCCGTGACGATCTACGGCGACGGTTCCCAGACGCGCTCCTTCACGTATATCGACGACATGGTCGAAGGCATCATACGGATGATGGATTACCAGAAGGGAAAGCGCGCAAAACCCGAGGACTACACGGCGCCGCTCGTCTCCGGTTTTGCGGGGCCCGTGAACCTCGGCAACCCGGAAGAGACTTCGATCCTCGATATAGCCAGGAGCGTCATACGCCTCGTCGGGTCAGCGTCCCCCATTATCCACAAATCTCTCCCCGAGGACGACCCGAAACAGCGCTGTCCCGACATCGCACTGGCAAGAAAGACCCTCAAATGGGAACCCAAAACGTGCCTCGAAGAAGGTCTCACCAAAACGATCGGGCATTTTCGGAGGGCGTGACGATGAAGCGGGAAGAAGAGCTCATCAGGGCCGGCTGGGAGAAAAGGTTCGTTGCCTGTGAACCCAGGCTGTCCGAGATGGCCGAAATGTATGAGGAGATCGGCTTCGAAGTCCACCTCGAACCCCTGCCGGCAAAGGAAGAACTCGAGGCCGCCGAAGCGTCGTCATGCGATGAAAAGGCTTGCAGCGCCTGTTTCGAGGTCGACCCGAACCGCTACCGCATTATCTTCACCCGACGCTCCGGCAAATAATAAACCGTCCGCGGGAATCACGTGAAAAGTTTTTTCCACCGTTTTTCCGCCTCATCCTTTGCGGATGTTTCCGCCTGCCTTTCGGTAAAGCGGAAGTATTCGCAAAAGTTCGCCCTGTCTTTTTCCTTCACGAATTCGGCCTTGTCCTCCCTGCAGGAATTTGCCTTTCCCGTATCGTAAAAGAGGCAGTTGAGACAGACGTGAAGATCCTCATGACAGACCGGACATTCGTCCCGGAAGGAAATCTTCTCCGCGGTTATGGGGGTATTGCATCTGCGGCATTTCATTTCAGCAGCTCCAGGAGATCTTTGAGGCCTGATATCTTCCTTCTCGGAAGGGCCGCCTCACAGTCGCAGCCGTCTATACCGTCTATGCCGTTTATATAATAGGATTCGATCCCCAGGCCCGACGGGACATCGTGATCGAAAACCGGATGGTCCCCCACGTGGACCACCTCTTCAAAGGAGGCTCCCAGTTCCCTGCAGAGCTTGTGGAAGAACGCCTCCTGCTTCTTTACCATGCCATAGTCCGTAGTCGCCGAGACGACACGTGAGAACAGTCCGGCGAGGCCGGTATGGGCCAGTTCCTTTTCGACGAATATTCGTGCGGCATTGGAGGCGATTACCAGGGTATACCGGTCATAAAGCGACGTGACGACCCCGAATGCATCGGGCATGAGGGCAATCTCACCGGTGTACCGGTTAAGGAGTTCCGCCGCGCTTACCTTAAGGGAGAACTTTTTCAGCCAGTAGTCGATTTCGTACCAGAGGATGTCCCCGTCGCCGACGGACTCGTACTCGGACCGTATCAAGGCCTTTGCGTCTTCAAAGGTCATGCCGTATGTCCGGGCGTATTCACCGGGGATCCCATGGTTCCAGACCAAATCGCCGTAACGCCCGTCCACCAGCGTACCATCAAGATCAAAAGATATGACTTTTTTCATGGCACCTATTATACCAGATTCCGCGGGGTTTTTCCCTTAACCGGCGCCCGCCTGAAAAAACATTGCATTGGGGCTCCAAACCGGTTTAAATGTACAAAAACCTTTGTCCGGGAGAAAAACATGAAGGCCGTGCCCTGCATCTTCATAGCGCTTTGCCTCCTCATATGCACCTCCGGAACTGCTCCCGCGAAGGAGACCGTAAAGATCGGCCTCATCACACCGCTGACGGGAAGCCTGAAAACCCTGGGAGAATCGGTAAAAAATGGCTTTAACATTGCCGTCGGGGAATACGGCAGAAAGGGTAAGTACAACATACAGGTCGTAATGGCCGATGACGGCAACGACCCGGCTGAAGGCGTCAATGCCGCCATGACCCTGATCCAACGGGAAAACGTTGCCGCCATCGTGGGACCGCTGACCTCGAAGGTGGCCACACCTGTCAGCGAGAAGGCCTCGCAGTACAAGGTCCCCATGATAACCGGCAGTGCTACGGACCCGAGGGTGACCATCTCCGGCGGCAAGAGAAAACCCTACATCTTCAGGGCATGTTACACAGATCCTTTTCAGGGTCTTCTCGCGGCCAATTTCGCCCTTCAGGAACTCAAGGCAAAAACAGCGGCCGTTCTCTACGATTCCGGCAGCGATTACTCCCGCGAAATGGGCGAATCTTTCCGGGCCGCTTTCACAAAGGGAAACGGGGCAATTGTCGCCTTTGAGGCCTACCGGAAGGACACAGTAGACTTTTCCGCCATGATAGCACAGGCGGCCCTCAGGAAACCGCAGGTCATCTTCCTGCCTGATTATTATGATAAAGTTGCCGTTATCGCAAGGCAGATCACCCGGAAGGGCATCAAACCGATCCTCCTCGGCGCAGACGGATGGGATTCGCCGGACCTTCTGGCGTGGGGCGGCAACTCCGTCGTCGGCGGGTACTTCGTGAACCACTACTCACCCGACCGCACCGACGAGGTCGCCGAATCTTTTATCAGGACGTACAAGGCCAATTACGGCGTCGTTCCCGATGTATTCGCGGCCCTCGCGTACGACGCAACGGCCATTCTCCTCAAGGCAATAGGTGCGGCCAGGAAACCGCAGCGGGAAGATATCCGCAAGGCCATGGAGGCCACGAAAAAGCACAGGGGCGCAACAGGGGTGATCACTTTCGATGCAAACAGAGACGCAATTAAACCGGGTGTCATCATGAGAGTGGAGCGGAAAGGCTTCACGTACATAATGCCGGTGAACCCTTAAGAAGAAATCCCGGACCTCCATCCAGCCCTGCGCGGACTGAAAGACACCCGCATCTCCCGGGGGACCGCGGCGCCGGGGCTGATTTTTGTCGCCGTTCGTGTTATAAGAATAGTTATCATCGATGAAGAGAGATATCCCTGACATTCACGATTTTGCCGCGCGGAAGAACACTTCCCTGACGCGGATCATGGACTTCACCACCACGGTAAATCCGCTGGGTCCGTCCGCCAAAGCCAGGAACGCAGTCAGGAAAAACGTGAAGGTCATGGATCGGCATCCCGACGCAGAGGCCCGGTTCCTCATCCGGGCCATTGCCCGAGCCGAAGGTGTCCCCGAGAAAAATGTGCTTGTCGGTGAGACATTTGCGGCCCTCGCGACGTCCATACTCCAGGCACACGACGCCTCAAGGGTCATGTGTGCCGCGCCCTACCCCGCATATTACCGGGGATTGCAGGACGGTCCGCTGGAGCTTCATTTCTGTCCCCTGGACAAGACGGACCGTTTCCGCCTTGACATCGCCGCCTGGCTCGATGAGATGCGCCGGTGCGATGCCGCCATTCTCCCATGCCCCTCCTTTGTGTCCGCCGCTCACCCGCCGCGAGACGCCATCGACACGATCGTTCGGGAGGCAGCCGGGAGCGGTACTCTTCTCATAATCGACGAGACCCTGGGGAGATATTCACAGATTCCTTCTCTTTCAGCCGCCATCACCGGGAGCGACAGATGTCTCGTCCTTGGCTCCTTGAGCGAGTACTATGCGCTCGCCGGCCTGCCGGTGTCGTATGCCATCGGATCCGATGCGGCGCTGAGGGGTATAAGGCAGCGGTCGTTCATAAGCCCGCCGGGCACACTTGCCGCCGCCGCCGCCGTGGAGTCACTTCGGGATCGCACCTACCCCCGGAGGACCCGGTCATTCATAGAGAGTGAAGGCTCGTTCGTCGAGGAAGGCCTGCGGCGCATCCCCGGAATCACCTTCTTCACCACCAGCGGCGGCTCCTTCGTAATCACCTTCGTTGACCACCCCGTAAAGCCCCTGGAAACCTTTTCCCGATACCGGATTATAGTCGATGACACGGGGGACGCACAGACCCTGTTCTTCCCCGTCAAGGACCATAAGTGGAACGCACGATATGTGAAAACATTGAAAAACATAATGGGAGTGCAAAGATAATGAAACAAAGGATACCTTCGGTCAATCTTCTTCTGTCATTCACGATCATCTTTGTCTTAGCCGTCTTCTTCGGGCCCTGCGGCGCCGCGGAGCTGAGAATACTCCACGTGAACGATTTCCATGGTTTCGCAGAGAGCTACAAGCGCATCGGGTCCGACGAACTTCAGGGTGGAGCGGCGTATCTTGCGGCAAGGTCCGGGGAGTTGAAAAAGGAAAAGCCCTCGCTCCTTCTGGCCGCCGGGGATATGATCCAGGGAAGCACCTGGGCAAACCTTTTTGAAGGCAAGCCGGCTATCGAGGTGATGAACGCCATGGGCTTCGATGCCATGGTCGCAGGCAACCACGAGTTCGATTTCGGCACGGCAGTGCTCACCCGGCGAATTAAGGAGGCAAATTTCCCTGTCCTCGCGGCGAACGTCACCGGCCTCGACACCTTCAAGCCCTACATAATAAAAGAAGTGAACGGGATAAGGGCCGGGATCATCGGGGTCGTTACCGAGGAAACTCCCGCGGCAACACACCCCGGGAATGTGAAAGGCCTGACCTTCCTGCCCGTGGCCGGAACCGTCGAGCGTTACGTCGGGGAACTGAAAGGAAAGGTTGATATCATTATCGTCCTCTCCCACCTGGGATACAACGCCGACATGGCGCTGGCCGGTACAGTCAAGGGCATAGATGTCATCGTCGGCGGTCATTCCCACACAAAGGCGGTGCATCACATCACCGTCGGTGACACCATCATCGTCCAGGCATGGGAACACGGACTGGTGCTCGGCGTCCTCGATCTTACCGTGGAATCCGGGAAGGTTATCCGGGCTGCGAGCAGGCTCGAAGATATCTTGCCGGCCAAAATGAAAAAAGATGAACAGGTTGCCGGTATCGTCGATACCTGGGCAGCCAGGGTGAACGAATCGATGGGAAGGGTCATCGGAGAGGCCGCGGTCGATCTTGACGGAGAGAACGCGCGCGTCAAGGAATCGAACCTCGGCAATTTTGTCGCCGACATCCTGAAAAAGCAGTCGCGGGCCGACGCCGCAATCATCAACGGCGGCGGGCTCCGCACCAGCATAAGGAAAGGTTCTATCACGGTCGGGAACGTCTACTCGGTCCTGCCTTTCAACAATTACATCGTGGCGATCCGCCTTACAGGTCAGCAGATAAGGGATGCCCTCGAATACGGGCTCTCGGGTATTGAAAACAAAGAAGGGCGGTTCCCGCAGATATCCGGCATCGCCTTCACCTATTCCCTCAAAAGGGCACCGGGGGGCCGCCTGGGAACGGTAGTGATCGCCGGGGAACCCATCGACCCGTCGCGGCAGTACACAGTGGCAACCAATGACTTTCTGGCCGCGGGAGGCGACGGATATCAGGCCTTCCGCGAGGCCATCAGGCAGGCGCCGGACTTTGAGATTCTCGGTGGAACGATACGAAGCGGAAACCTCGTTTACAATGATGCCGGAAGATGGCTCAGGGATGTCGTCGTGTCGGAAGTCTCCAAAGAGAAAAAGGTGAACCCCGCCCTGGAGGGCAGGATAAAGGCAGAGAACTGACGGTGAAAGTACTGGTAAACGACGCCGAGATCAACCTTGCACCTGGCATGACAGTACGTCATGCCCTCATCGGCGCCGGTCTTATGAGCGAGGTCGAGGGCGGGAAGAAGGTCTTTGACGAATGGGGAAACGAGATAGGGCTTGACGGGGCGCTTTCTGAAAATGCGCGGATATACCTTGAAGGAGAAAAACCGGCGTGATCGATACATTTCTGCTTTCCTTCATCCCGCTTTTTGTCGCTTTTGATGTTCTCGGGGTCCTGCCCCTCTACATGAAGCTCACCGCGTCCATGGACCATGAGAACAGGACAAGGCACCTCCGGGATTCCCTGCTCACGGCATTCATCATATCCATGCTCTTTGTCATCGTCGGCAACAGGGTCATGACCTATCTCGGGATATCCATGCAGGATTTCCTCGTTGCCGGCGGGATCGTCATCTTCATAACCGCCATCAGGGACCTCATCCAGGGTCATGGTGAGCCTGCACAGGGAAACGAGTTCTTCGGCGTCGTGCCCCTCGGCATACCTCTGCTCGCCGGGCCCGCCGTCCTCGCCACTTCCATGATCGTATGGAGCCAGCACCCGTTCTATTATTACCTCATATCCCTGGTCCTCAACATCATCATCTGCTGGGTCGTACTCTACTTCTCGGACTTCATCCTGAAACTCCTCGGCCGGCGTATCGTGGAGGCCCTCTCCAGGGTCTTCAGTCTCATCATAGCCTCCATCGCGATCATGTTCATACGCAGGGGAATACAGGGGTTCTAGCGAAAACCCCCTTTTAAATAATTCCAGAAAAGCCCGGGCAGGACCCATTGAGACAGAAATATTTGAAAATATTTGACAAAAACCATGGGCAATTTTAAACTGTACCGTCCGGACTGTACAGTTTGAATCGCAAGGAGTATGTCATGAGTCCACGAGTAAGTTCCTATGATGCCATTATCGATGCCGCGGAGACTGTCGTCCTGGAGGCCGGGGCGTCTCATATGACTCTCGACGCAGTGGCCGCCAAGGCAGGTGTCAGCAAGGGGGGACTCCTTCATCACTTCCCCACGAAGGTAGCGCTTCTCGTGGCCATGGTCAAACGGCAGGTACAGGTCCACCAGGAGGCGCGTAAAAGGATACTCGACGAGCTGCCCGAAGGTCCCGCGCGGGACCTCAAGAGCTTCATACTCTCCGTCCTCTTCCGCGAACGTGGCCGGGACAGTCTCGGTGCGTCTCTCTCTGCGGCCGTGGCACACGATCCACGCCTCAACGAACCGGTACGCAAGGTTGTCAGCGAATTCTACACTCAAATCGCTTCTTCAGGCATGGCGTTTGAGAGGGCGGCCATCATAGCCCTGGCAGCCGATGGGCTATGGCTGCAGGAGATGTTGTCCATATCGACTTTCACCGAAGAACAACGGGTAAAGATCATCGAAGAATTGTTGAGACTCGCCGATGAAAGCTGTGTGCCCTGTGAAGGCGAAACGAAATGAAAGAATCCGTCAGGAATTATTATTCACTGGAGGGAGAGGGGTGTTATATGCGGTGTTCCAGTAAAACAGTTCTCATGGCTGTCATTGCCGTTCTTGTCGTGACCATGATGGCGGCCGGGTGCGGCAAAAAGAACCAGGGGGGTCAAGGCACCCCCGAAGTGGCCGTCGTGGTCATGCAGTACGAAAAAGTACCCGTCGTCAGGGAATTGCCCGGGAGGACATCCGCCTTTCTCGTTGCGGAGGTGAGACCCCAAGTGTCCGGCATCATCAAGAAGCGCCTCTTCACCGAGGGTGGCGACGTCAAGGCCGGTCAGTCCCTCTATCAGATCGACCCGGCGCCCTACCAGGCCGCATTCGATAATGCAAGCGCCTCCCTCGCCAGGGCCGAGGCCAATCTGCCGCCGCTTCGCTCAAAGGCGCAGCGATACAGGGAGCTTGTTGCGATCAAAGCCGTCAGCCAGCAGGAGTTCGAAGATGTCACCGCCGCGCAGATGCAGGCCGAGGCCGACGTCAAGTACTGGAAGGCGGCCCTCGAGGCCGCCCGGATCAACCTGGGATACACCAACGTCAATGCGCCCATCGCCGGCCGCATCGGCAAGTCGAGCGTCACCGTGGGTGCACTGGCCACCGCGAACCAGCCCGCTGCCTTCACAACGATCCAGAAACTCGATCCTGTCTACGTGGACGTGACGCAATCAAGTCAGGACATGTTGAAGCTCCGGCGCTACATGGCATCGGGCACGCTCAAGGGCACCCCTGCCAATCAGGCGAAGGTGAAATTGCTCCTCGAAGACGGCACCCCGTATCCCCAGGAAGGAACCCTGAAGTTCACCGACGTCACCGTCGATCCCAGCACCGGGTCTTTCATCCTGAGGATGGTCTTTCCCAATCCAAACGGCACCCTCCTCCCCGGTATGTATGTCCGGGCGCTGGTTCAGCAGGGAATCGCCGAGCAGGCGATCCTCGCGCCGCAGCAGGGCGTGGCGCGAGACCCCAAGGGAAATCCCTACGTCCTTGTTGTTGATCCCAACGACAAGGTCGAACAGAGGATGATTACCGCCGACCATGCGATCGGCGACAAATGGCTCGTCACTGACGGTCTGAAGAACGGCGACCGGGTGATCGTCGAAGGCCTCCAAAGGGTGCGTCCGGGTGTTCCGGTGAAGGTCGTCCCCTTCAAACCGGCCGCGAAGCAAGGCGAGGCAAACCCGAAGACCGAGACACAGAAACCGGCCCAACCGGCCCCAAAACCGAATTAACGGAGGGACCTGATGCTATCGAAATTCTTCCTGGAGCGCCCTGTCTTCGCCTGGGTCATCGCCATCATTATCATGCTCGTGGGTGGTCTCGCCATATACAGCCTGCCCATATCCCAGTATCCGCCCATTGCTCCTCCGTCCATCTACATACAGAGCAACTACCCCGGGGCTTCTGCCGAGACCGTCGAGAACAGCGTCACGCAGATCATCGAGCAGAAGATGACGGGCCTCGATAGAATGATCTACATGTCCGCCATCAGCGACTCCGCGGGAGGTTCCCGGCTCGAACTGACCTTTGCCCCCGGCACCGATCCTGACGTGGCCTGGACCAAGGTGCAGAACAAGCTTCAGCTTGCCACGGCCAGCCTTCCCGACACGGTCCAGAAACAGGGCATCACCGTCGGGAAGGCAACCCGGAACTGGCTCCTCATCGCCGGCCTCATCTCCGAAGACGGGAGCATGGACGGCAACGACCTGAGGGACTACGCCCAGTCCAACCTTGAAAAAGTCCTGGCACGGGTCCCCGGCGTCGGCGAGGTGGAGAACTTCGGATCCCAGTACGCCATGCGCATCTGGTTCAACCCCGACAAGCTGACCGATTACGGCCTGACCGTGGCCGATGTACAGGCAGCCCTCAGAGCCTACAACGTAGAGGTATCGGCAGGGCAGTTCGGCGGTGCCCCGGCCGTTAAAGGCCAGCGTCTCAACACCTCCATCATCGTCCAGAGCATGCTCAGGAACCCCGACGAGTTCGCCTCCATCCCCATCCGCGTCAATCCCGACGGCTCCCGCGTGCGCATCAGTGATGTGGGCCGGGTGGAACTGGGAACCGATGTCTATGACATTGAAGCCTTTTACAACGGCAAGCCCTCCGCCGGTATGGCCATACGCATGGCCGCGGGCGCCAACGCCCTTGATACGGCTGACGCGGTCAAGGCAAAGTTGAAGGAGATGAGCCAGTACTTTCCGCCGGGGATGAAGGTCGTCTATCCCTATGACACCACCCCCTTCGTCAGGGTGGCTATCTACGAGGTGGTCAAAACCCTCTTCGAGGCGGTCCTGCTGGTCTTCCTCATCATGTGGCTCTTCATGGGAAACATCCGGGCGACGCTCATCCCGACCATCGCCGTACCCGTGGTTCTGCTCGGCACCTTCGCCGTGCTCGGGCTCTTCGGCTTCTCTATCAACATGCTGACCATGTTCGCCATGGTTCTGTCCATCGGGCTGCTCGTCGATGATGCCATCGTCGTAGTGGAAAACGTGGAACGTATCATGAGCGAGGAGGGGCTTTCCCCCAAAGAGGCCACCCGAAAGTCAATGGAACAGATCACGAGCGCGCTGGTCGGCATCGGCCTCGTGCTCTCGGCGGTCTTCGGCCCCATGGCCTTCTTCGGCGGCTCAACGGGGGTCATCTACCGCCAGTTCTCGGTGACCATCATCGCTTCCATGCTCCTGTCGGTCATCGTGGCCCTCATCCTGACACCGGTGCTGTGCGCCACTCTCCTCAAGCCGGTACCCAGGGGCCATGAACCGGCGGAGGCGGCGCTGCCCATCCTGCGCCCCTTCTTCAGGTGGTTCGACCGCTTTTTCTTCAAGACCCGGGACCTCTACGTCAACCGCGTGGAACGCTCCTTCACCAGCAAAAAGCGCTATTTTGTCGCCTATCTCGTGATCGTCGGCATCGCCGCGATCATCTTCCTTCGCATGCCCACATCATACATACCCGATGAGGATCAGGGGATCATGCTCGCCCAGATCATGCTGCCCACGGGTTCCACCCTGGAACAGACGAAAGAGGTTGTCAACAAGCTGCAGTTGCATTTTGAGGAGAACGAAAAAGAGGCTGTGGAATCGACCATGACGGTCTCCGGCATCGGCTTTTCGGGAAGGTCCCAGACCAATGGCCTCGTATTCGTCAAGCTCAAGGACTGGAATCTCCGGGGCAAGTCGAGCCTCAAAGTGAAGGCCATAGCAGAGAGGGCCATGATCGCTTTTTCCCAGTATCGGAATGCCCTCGTATTCGCCTTCCCGCCTCCCGCCGTCATCGAACTCGGTACCGCCACCGGGTTCGACTTTCAACTCCTGGACCGCGGCGGTCTCGGCCACCTGAAGCTCATGGAGGCCCGCAACCAGCTTCTCGGTATCGCCTCACAGGACAAACGTCTCACCAAGGTGAGGCCAAATGGTATGGAAGACCTGCCGGAATACCGGGTCGATGTCGATTGGGAAAAGGCCGCAGCCCTGGGGGTCCCCATAAGCTCCATCCACAACACCATCTCGGCTGCATTCGGCAGTTCTTACGTCAACAACTTCATCCAGGGCGGCCGCGTCAAGCGCGTCTTTGTCCAGGCCGACGCCCCCCACCGCATGCTGCCCAAGGACATCGACAAGCTTTACGTGCGCAACGACAAGGGTAAGATGGTCCCCTTCACCGCCTTCGCTACCAGCCACTGGACATCGGGGTCCCCGAGGCTCGAACGTTTCAACGGCTTCCCGTCCATGAACATTCAGGGGGAACCGGCGCCGGGCGAAAGCTCCGGCCAGGCGATGCAGGCCATGGAAGAGGCCGTCAAGAAACTGCCCCACGGGATCGGTTTCGAATGGACAGGGCTCTCTTACCAGGAGAAGATGTCAAGCTCCCAGGCACCGCTTCTGTACGCCTTCTCGGTCCTTGTCATCTTTCTGTGCGTGGCGGCTCTCTATGAGAGCTGGCCGATCCCTATCGCCAATATGCTTATGCTGCCGCTGGGCGTTTTTGGAGCGACGCTGGCCACTTGGTCGCGGGGTCTGCACAACGACGTCTATTTCCAGATCGGGTTTCTCACCACGCTCGGGCTCACCACAAAAAATGCCATCCTCATCATCCAGTTCGCACGGGAAAGAATGGCCCGCGGTGAGGGGCTCATAGAAGCCACCCTCGGGGCGGCGCGGGTGAGGTTACGGCCCGTTATCATGACCTCGCTCGCCTTTTTCTTCGGCGTCCTGCCGCTGGCCATTTCGTCAGGAGCGGGGGCCGGGGCCATGAAGGCCATCGGTACGGCTGTCACCGGCGGTATGCTCTCCGCCACGTTCATCGATCTCTTCTACATCCCGCTCCTGTTTGTCGTCATCTCACAACTGTTCAAGAAAGGAAAGCGGGTGAGTGAAGCACCCGGGGAGACCCCCGACCCTACCACTTCTTCGGAGGGAAAGTGACATGATACGAAATGCGATTATTACTCTTACCATGATCGCGTGCCTTGCCGGATGCACCATGACCCCGGCCTATAAACGCCCCGATGCGCCGGTCCCCGCCGCCTGGCCCACGGGCCCCGCGTATAAGGAGACTGCCGCCGGCCAGGCCGCCGCGGACGCCTCCGGTATCGGGTGGCGCCAGTTCTATACCGACGAAAAGCTTCAGAAGGTCATCGAGGCCGCTCTCAGGAACAATCGGGACCTGAGGGTCGCGGTACTGAACGTCGAGAAAACAAGGGCCGTATACCGGATCCAGCGGGCGGTACTCCTTCCCCTGCCCAACGCCGAAGGCAGCCTCAACGAATACAGGACTCCGGCTGACATCGGTGAAAACCGCGAAGCCGCCAACGTACGGATTTACAATGCCAACATTGGGATCACTTCCTGGGAGGTGGACTTCTTCGGGCGCATCCGCAGTCTCAAGGACAGCGCGCTGGAACAATACTTCGCCACAGAGCATGCAAGAAGAAGCGCGCAGATATCACTCATCTCCGAAGTTGCGAATACTTATCTGATTCTTGCGGCCGACAGGGAAAACCTCAATCTCGCCCGATCGACCCTCAAAGCCCAGGAGTCCACGTACACCATGATCCAGCGGCGCCACGAACTGGGGTCTTCATCCGCGCTCGATCTCAACCAGGCCCGTACACGGGTGGAGGCGGCGCGCGTGGACGTCGCACGCTACACCGCCGTCACGGCTGCCGACCAGAACGCATTGAACCTTCTCGTCGGGGCCCCCGTACCCCCCGAGCTTTTGTCCGACAGCCTGGATGCCATTGCAGCGCCGAAGGACCTTTCGCCCGGCCTCTCCTCCGAGGTACTGCTCAAGAGGCCCGACATACTCCAGGCCGAAAGCCTCCTCAAAGCCGCCAATGCCAACATAGGCGCCGCCCGGGCCGCTTTCTTTCCCGCTATCACCCTGACGACCAGCATCGGAACGACGAGCAATGAGCTCGCCGGATTGTTCAAGGCCGGGGCCGCGACCTGGAGCTTTGTGCCGCAGGTCAGCGTTCCCGTTTTCAATTCCATTTTGCTGTGGGCCAACCTCCAGGCGGCAAAGGCGACCCGAGAGATATACGTGGCGCAGTACGAGAAGGCCATCCAGACCGCCTTCAGGGAGGTGGCTGACGCCCTTGCCGTGAAGGGTACCGTCGGGGACCAGATGACAGCACAGCAATCCCTGGTGGATGCCTCCGCAAATACCTACCGCCTGGCCGATGCGCGCTACACAAACGGCATAGACAGCTATCTTACCGTCCTCGACGCCCAGCGAAGCCTCTACGCGGCGCAGCAGGGCCTGATCTCAGTCCGCTTCGCCCGCATAGCCAATCTCGTAAACCTTTACAAGGTTCTCGGAGGAGGAGGAAATGAAGAAAACGGGCAAGAGGCAATGGGCGGCAGGCAAGGTGCCGAGGAAAAACCCGAAAGCTAAAGACGGGTTGAAGGCGCAGTCATAACAAAAAAAATGGGCAACGGTTATTCGCCATCACCCATCACCTATTGCCCATCACCTATTACCCGTCTCTATATCGTTATATCTATCCTGCCTTCATGCTCTTCATCCGCGGGGTTTTCTGAAACGTCTCTGCCATAAAGCCTGACGGCTTTCCGGGGTTTTTCCAGTCCGGCGCCACTCTGCCCGTCCTTTTGGTTCCTCTCCTGCCTCTTCTTCGGGCCGACGAAATCCCTGGATACCGAGAGTTTTCTGTCGGTCGGCTGAACATTGCGTAAGAGATTGACCTCGAAGGTCTCGTCCATAATGGCGTCCGGTGGTCCCCTAGTTCATATCGATATTCTCGATATCCTTTCTTTCGGGAGATGAGAATATCTTCTTCAGTTCGAGAAGAATGAGCAGCCGGTCATCAAGCTTGCCCACGCCTTCTATGTATTCCGACTCTATGCCTGCAACCATGGAAGGAGGCGGTTCGATCGTGTTTTCCGGGATCCTCAGGACCTCCGAGACGGAATCGACGATGAAACCGAGCACAAGGCCCTCGAGTTCGACGACGATGATGCGCGTCGATTTATCATAGGGTTGTTCCCTGAAACCGAGACGTTTCCTGAGGTCGACAATGGGGATGATCTTTCCCCTCAGGTTTATCACGCCTTCTATAAAGGCAGGCGCGTTGGGGATCTTTGTGATGTTCATCATCTTGTTGATCTCCTGCACCTTCAGTATATCGACGCCGAATTCCTCGGTTCCAAGTTTGAACGTCACAAGCTGCAGAATAGCTCCTTCATTCATGTAGTCCTCCTCCTTTCCACTATGATCGGAAAATCCACCCGCAACTTAAGTCTTTACTGTTTGTCGGCTTAATCTTATGGATACTATAACCGATAAGATATGTAAAGGAAATCCGGCCCTTGATAAAGACACCGGCAACCGACAACGCTCACATGGAAAATAAATCGCACCCCGGCAAAGACGGACAGGTCCATATCGGCAGACAGCCCATTTTGAACAGGCTCAAGAAAATCTTCGGCTACGAGCTCCTGTTTCGCAAGGGCGACATGAACGGGGCCAACGTCACCGATAACGTGCAGGCGACAGCCAGCGTCATGGTGAACGCCCTCAATAACATCGGGATCTCGAGGCTCATCGGGGATAAGATCGGTTTTATCAATGTCGATGACCAGGTACTGGCCAGCGGTATCGTAGACCTTCTTCCCGGGAATTCGACCGTCCTTGAACTTCTCGAAACGGTAAAGATAGACCAAAGGGTGGTGGAGCTTTGCGCCAGGACGAGGAAGAGCGGCTACCAGTTTGCCCTCGATGATTTTACAGCCTATGACGGGGCTTTCGAGGGCATGTTTCGCATCGCCTCCTACGTCAAGATAGACCTCATGGCAACCGACAGGTCCGCCCTTCCCGAACTCGTCGGAAAGCTGAAAAAATATAACCTGAAACTGCTTGCCGAAAAGGTGGAGACTCACGAAGACTTTCAGGAATGCCGCGATCTCGGTTTCGATTACTTCCAGGGATATTTCTTCGCGAAACCATCCATCATATCGGCGCGGTCCATCTCACCCGCACAGCTCGTACTCCTTGAGCTTTCACGGTTCCTTGCCCGTGAGGAAGAATTCTTCGTCATAGAGGGCCTGTTCAGGAAGAACCCCGAATTGCACATCAAACTTCTCCAGTTCATGAATTCGGCGGCCTTCTATACCGCACACAAGATCAACTCAATTGGCCAGGCGATAGCCCTCCTCGGATACCGCAACCTTCAGAAGTGGGTCACCCTCCTGCTTTTCGCCGACGAAGGTCACGACACGACGAGCGCCCCCCTCTTCGAGAGGGCCGTTATACGGGGAAGGATCATGGAACTGCTGGCAACCCGCATAACCCGGGACACGGCTGCCGCCGACATGGCCTTCATTACCGGGGTCCTCTCCCTCATAGACGCCCTCTTCCAGGTCCCCCTCGAAACCATCCTCAACGATTTCAACCTCTCCGAAGAGATCCACGCCGCCCTCCTCCACCGCGACGGCGTTCTCGGCAAACTGGTCTGTGCAATAGAGAACCTGGAACAGGAAAACTACGAAGAAATGCAAATCAACCTGACCGACGTCAACATGACCCCCGGCGACCTCTATGTCATCGAGAATAATGTGATCCTCGAGTATGAGGCGATGAGCGGGATGTAAAGACAGTCACGCCTCCGGGGCCAAAGAGCCAGGCTTAAGGATCGGGAGCAATAAATAGGTCCTATAAGTCTTATTCGACCTATAGGACCTATGGAAAACCATCCACCGGAGACGGTCTTTATTTTCTCTCCAACCCTTTCTCCCTTTCCCTCTAATTCCTCATCCCAGCCTGTATCTGCTGAGCCTGCGCCTGGGCCTGGAGCTTTCTGTGCATGCTGTAGTTGAGGATGACCGAGGGGATGTCGAGTATCAGGATCACCTTGCCGTCGCCCCGTATGGTTGCGCCGCTTATTCCCTTGATGTCCTTGAGGAATTCACCCAGCGGCTTGATGACGACTTCTTCCTGGCCGATGACGGAATGGACCTTGATGCCTATTGTCTTTTCACCGATATTGCAGATCACTATATAGCCGCTGCCCTCCCCGTCGCTGTGAAAGAGAAAGGCCTTTCCCAGATCTACGACAGGTATCACCGTGTTGCGCAGAACGAGAACCTCGTTCTTGTCCACCGTCTTGATAAGCCCTTCCTTGAGCTTGACAAGCTCTGTAACGGTGTTGAGGGGAATCGCGAAAAGTTCCTCCGCCACATTCACGATGAGGGCCCTCATGATGGCCAGCGTCAGAGGCAGTTTTATGGTAAGTTTCGTCCACTTGCCTTCCTCTGAATCGATCTGTGCCTGTCCGTTCATCTTCTCGATGTTCGTCCTGACAACATCCATCCCGACCCCGCGCCCGGAGACCTTGCTGAGCTTCTGCGCCGTGCTGAGCCCCGGTATGAAGATGAGGTTCATCGCCTCTTTCGGAGAGAGGCTTGCAAGTTCGGCATCGTTCATGATTCCCTTTTCTTTGACCTTGTCCTTGACGGCCTGGATATTGATACCCTTGCCGTCATCGAATATCTCGATGATGACGTGGTTGCCTTCGTTATAGGCCCTGATGGAAAGAAGACCCTTGCCGCGTTTTCCCTTTGCGATACGTTCGTCCGGCACCTCGATGCCGTGGTCGACCGAGTTTCGTATGATATGGATGAGGGGATCGTGGAGGGCCTCGATGAGAGACCTGTCAAGTTCCGTCTCCTCGCCGTCGACTTTGAGCTCGATGTCCTTCTTGAATTCGGAACAGAGGTCCCGCACCATTCTGGGGATCTTGTTGAAGACCTTGCTGATGGGCACCAGCCGGGCCCTCATGACCGATAACTGGAGTTCGTTGGTGATGACCTCGATGTAGTTCGTTATGTCCGTCAGGTTGTCGAAGACCGTTTCCGTCTCCTCCCCTTTCTTCGCCATGCTGTTCACGAGGATGAGCCTGTTCTTACCGAGAACCAGCTCACCGACGAGGTTCATGAGTTCGTCGAGCTTCTTGACGTCGATCCTGATGCTCTGTTCCTCCAGCTTGGGCGTCTTCTGCTTCACCAGGATCTTGTTGAGCTGCGTCTCGGTGATGTATTTCTCCTCCACGATGATCTCGCCGACCTTCTTGTCCTTTTCTGTTTCCTGCTTTTTGAGGACATCGTCCAGTTCGGTCTTGCTGATGATGTTCTCTTCGACGAGAAGCTCTCCGATCTTCTTCTTTTCCTCGGCCGGGGGCTGTGCTGCCTTTTTGACGGGATCGAGGAGATCGCTCAATTTTACAATAGTGCCGGAAGCATCCTGATTTTCGCTTCCCTGGTCCCGGATGTCGTCTATCATCGCCTTCATGAGGTCAAAGGATTCCAGAAGGATATCGGCCACCGTCTGATCCGTCGCCATCTCGCCCTTGCGGATCACGCCGAGAACGTCCTCGGCTTTGTGGGCAAGCTGGGAAAGGGCATTGAACCCCAGGAAACTCGATGTCCCCTTGATCGTGTGAACTGCCCGGAATATGCTGTTAACCACCTCTTCATCCTGGCTCTGTTCGATAACGACAATGTCCTGAATGACATTGTCCATGAGCTCACTCGATTCCGCTATGAACTCCTCGATGATTTCCTGCATCTCATCCCGTTGGAGCGCCTGATCATCCATTGAACTCCTCCTCATCCTGTAAAAGACTTTCTACCTTGTACAGTAAGAAATTTGGCTGCACCGGCTTGTTCAGGAACATGTTGACACCGGCATCAAAAGCGTCTTTTTTCAGCTTGTCATCCTTTGTTGTCGTGAGCATGATGACAGGCGTATCCATATAATAGTAGTTATCTCTCAAATTCTTTACGAACTCGATCCCGTCCATGTTGGGCATATTCAGATCCACGATCACGAGATCGACCTGGACATGGCTCAGTTTTTCCATGGCGTCGATCCCGTCCTCCGCCTCGGCAATGACATAGTTCTTCCTCTTCAGGATATACGCCAGGAGCTTCCTGATAGTTGCCGAGTCATCCACGATAAGTATCGTCTTCATATATCATCCTTTCTGATATGCGATGGTGCCGGGGAATACGAGAGGTTTGAAGGCCCGCGAAATGTTATGGAGAGATTCCGCGTGGCCGATGGTCAGGAACCCCTTCGGCTTTAAGCACTCATACATATGGTCCACGACCTTCTTCTTCATCTTCTCGTCAAAATAGATGAGAACATTCCTGCAAAAGATAAAATCCATCTGCCGGTACAGTCTGTATGCATCGTCATCCATGAGGTTCATGAAGTCGATCTTAACGTTCTTTTTTACGGTTTCCTTTAGCTTATACATATTGTTTTCTTCTGTAAAATACTTTTTCTTGATGACCTCGTCGGTATTGCGGACGCTGTACTGGCTGAATACGGCCTTGCGGGCCGATTCGAGAACCTTGGTGCTGATATCGGTGGCCAGAATGGAGAAGGGTATGGTGACGCGGCGGAGCTCCATCATCTCCATGAGCATGATGGCAAGCGTATAAGGTTCTTCCCCGGTCGAACAGGCGGCGCTCCATATGCGGATGGGGGAAGCCGGGCCCGAGCCGTTCACATATGTCTTCTGCAGAATGATCTTGAAGGCGTCAAGCTGTGGGGGATTCCGGAAGAAACTGGTTTCGTTCGTCGTCACCACGTCGAAGAGGTTCGCAAGTTCCCCTCTGGCTCTGTCCGCACCGTACTTCAGATGGTAATAATAGTCTTCAAATGAACCGAGACCCAGTTCGTTAAGCCTGTTCGTAAGCCTGCTTTCGAGGAGATAGGTCTTCGTTTCGGCGAAGTAAATACCTGTTTTCTCATAGATGAAGTCTCTCAGTACGGTAAATTCTTCTCTGGTCATAGCCGGGTCCTATTAACTTTCCATTCTGTTCACTACCATTTCGGCCGCGGACCTGATATCATCGTTGGCGTTATCCATATAGGGCCTGATGTAGTCCATCGCCCGTTTGTCCTTGAGGTCGGCAAGCGCCCGGATACATCCTATGGTGATGAGCCCGTTTGCATCCTGAAGCCCTTTCGCAAAAATATCGAAGAGCGCCTGATCCTCGAAGGCACCGAGTGCGGACAGCGCATAATAACGCGTCCACATGCCCTTGCCCTCGTCGGTAAAGATCCCGACGAGCCTGTCCTTGAAGCGGCTCAATCTCTTGTCCTTGACGACCTTCAGCACCTCATGGGGTATCTCGTCATCCATGAGTGTTTTCTGAAGAAGCGCCACGTAGTTCTCGTTCTCCACGAAATTCCCCAGCACCCCGATCGTATTTCTGCGCACGCCTTCATCTTCATCCTTCAAGAGGCGGGTAACGAAGGGAAGGTTCTTTTCTCCGTCGATGAGACCCGTGGAGGCAAGATACACCTTTTTGTCGTCCACCGATCCTTTCCCGACGAACGCGGCTATCATTTCCATCGCCATCGCCGTATCGAGGCGGATAAGGGTCCTCAACGCCTTTACCCGGACATCATGGAAATCCTCCCTCAGAATGCGCAGGATGTCGTCTTTGAGGCTTGCCAGCCCGAGATTGCCTACGGCCTCGACGGCAAAACCCTTGATGTGGCCGTCGGTATCCTGCAAGGCCTCCCTGATAATGGAACATCCGCTGCCGTCAATGACCGCGGGGATGTTCATGACGATCTCACGCTTGACTTCCATCGGGGCTGTGAGAAAACGCTCGAGGAGGGCACTTTCTTTGATCTTCACCCCTGTCATCGTGCAGGCCCTGACGAGCGGAAGAAGATGCGCCTCGTCAAGCGCCATGTATCCCGTGACGTCGGCGGCCCATATCCCGCTTAAGGATGCAAAGAGCTTCAGGACCGTCTCGTAATTCTCATCGTCAGGTTCGATCCCTTTGAGAACACTCAGAATCGCCCTGCATGTCTCGGGCGTTCTGAAATGAGTCAGCATACGGACTATCTCCACGGGCCGGTGCTTGCTGTCGGCGACGCTGCCAAGCAGGTGCTCGTAAAGTTCATCGCCTATCTTTTCCTTGAGCCTCTCGAATGTCTCCTCGTTGCCCTTTTCGAGTATGATCCTCAGATAGGTGCTCCTTTTATGCCTGTCCCATCCTTTCAGCACGTCGAATATCTCATCGAGTATGGCATCGTCGCCGTACTCGATGAGGACCTCGCATGCGACTCCAGAAAGCTCTTCACCGCTTTCTCTGAAGAATTTCAGGATCCGGGGAACGGCTTTTACGCTTTTCGTCCTTCCCAGGCTCAGGATGGCCGAGAATGCTATCCACTCTTCGTCTTTGAGGGCATCGAGAAGGGCCTCGACCGCATCGTCGTCGTCGAATTCGCCAAGGGCCATGCAGGCGGCGTTTCGCACGTTGTCCACATCTTCACGGGCCTTCCTTACAATGAAAGGTATGGAACGCGGGTCTCTGAGAAAGGAGAGGACCTCGCATGCATAGACCCGTATGTCCTCATTAGCGTCTTCGAGCATCCCGACGACACCGTCAAGGTGAGTGCTTCCGATCTTCTTGAGAACGTCCAGGACCGCCATCCTCACGGGCGTGTTCTTCTCCTGCAGAAGGGGGACGATCCTTTCCACAACCTCTTTTCCGCCGGATGCCACGAGGGCATCGATCGCTCTCTCTTTTTCGAAATTGTCGCCTTCCCTCAGGAGGGCTATGTAGCGTTCCAGGTCTTCCCCGCTCAATTCCTTCGTTTGCACACTCTGATTTCCCTGCGATCTCATAATACCCTCATAATCTCTTCCGATATTTTGTCGATGGGCAATACCGCATCGGCCAGGTTGGCTGCGATTACCGCCTTCGGCATACCGAAGACGACACACGTCTCTTCGTCCTGGGCGACTATGTATCCCCCTTTTGCCCTCATTTCCTTCATGCCGGCGAGCCCGTCGTTGCCCATCCCCGTCAGGATCACGCCGAAAGACTGCCTGCCATACGCCCCGGCGGTCGTGGCCATAAGCAGGTCCACGGAAGGCCGGTAGATGTACTGTGTGCCTTCGTTGAACTGGACGCTGACGATCCTGCCTTTCCTTTTGACCGCCATATGGGAGTTTCCCGGAGCGATGTACGCAACGCCGGAGACCAGGGTCTCCCCGTCTTCGGCTTCCTTCACATGAAGCTGCGACACCGCATCGAGCCGCTGCGAAAAAGACTGCGTGAAGATCTTCGGCATGTGCTGGGCGATGACAATGGGAACCGGGAAAGCCTTCGGAAGACTCGTGAGGATATGCTGGAGGGCCGGAGGGCCGCCCGTGGAGGCGCCGATGGCGAGGACTTCGTGGCGGATCTTCTGATCGGGGCTGATGACAGCGGGCTTCTTTTCCCTGATATCCAGCTTGCGCAGGAGGAACTTTACCTTGTTCCTTGCGACATTCTTTACCTTGGTGATTATCTCCGCCTCTTTGGCCGCCAGGGTTCCGCCGATATTTCCGAAATCCTTGGTGACGAAATCGCATGCCCCGAGCTGCAGGGCCTCCATGGTGATCTCCGCGCCTTCCCTCGTCAGGGCGCTCATGATGATCACCGGCACGGGATCTTTGGCCATGATCTGCTTCAGGGCTTCAATGCCGTTCATGACGGGCATCTCCACGTCCATGGTAATCACGTCCGGCTTCAAAGACTCAACCTTTTCCAGGGCGTCACGACCGTCAACGGCGGTGCCCACGACTTCGACGGCGTTGTCCTTCGACAACATCCTCGATATCATCTTGCGCATCACCAGTGAATCGTCAACAACCAGCACCTTGATCATCCTTATCTTCCCCTGCGTCAAAGAGCAGCCCCTTTACATTCTTCATAAGACTGAAAACACCTTCGAAAAGGTCAAGTTCCTGCGTGAGTGACACATCAAAACCCAATTCCTCGACAATAGGAACGAAGTCTTTGTTATTATTAATAAATTCATCTAGACTGGCGAGATTATCGCTTAAATCGATGATTTTTGCAAATCTATTTCCTGTATTGATGAGTTTGGCATTCCAGGTATTCTCCACAGCCTTCTGAGGACAATGGTGATGCATGATCCCGTCCGTCACCTGTTGGGGTATATTCCACATGGTCAGAAGACACGCCCCGATCATGCCATGATCGCAGGAGAGTACCTCCTCTTCCGCCTGTTCCCACGTGTGACCCTCGCCTCTGACGAGATTGCCGATCGTTTTCCATTCATCGTGGAAATACCGGTATATGATGATGGCGCCGATATCGTGCATGAGCCCGCCGATATAGACCGCGTGCTCATCGCCCGTGCGAAGGGTATGACTGACCACCTTCGAGACGATGCCGCAGATCATGGAATGGCGTATGAATTTCTCCCTGTCGAGTCCTCCGTCGCCCCCCATCATCGACAGGAAAGGCATGTGGAGAATGATCTGGGAGAGCTGTTCCAGACCGACTATGGCTATGGCATGTTCGATGGACGTGATCCTGCGGAAGTTCCGCGTCCCGTAATATGCGGTGTTGGCGAGGCGTAGCACTTCGCCGGCCATCGAGGGATCCATGATCTTCGCCAGGTCCGCGGCGGAACTCATCGGGTCCTCGATGACGCTGATGACCTCGGCCATAACCGCCGGGAAGGTGGGCAATATATCTATCTTCCTGAGCCTTTTCAGGATATCGTCGCGTTCCATACGCATCAGAAATGTTATCGGTAGCCCGCACGAAACCTTAATTGCGCAGCACTTTCTTCATCGACGCCCTCAGATTCAGTATGGCCTGTGAATGGATCTGGCAGACCCGCGCCTCGGTGATGCTCAGGACACGTGCAATTTCTTTCATGTTCAGGTCTTCATGGTAGTAAAGACTCAAGACGTAGCGCTGTCTTTCCGGCAGCTTGTCGAATTCCTTTGCCATTATGCCTTCCAGCTCCAGCGCCTCGGCACACTTCTCCGGGTCGTCGCTCTCCTCCGTAACGAAGCGCATGATCCTGTCGCGGTCTTCGCCGAGCAATTCATGGAGGTCCTCGATGGAGAGGACCGAAAGGTTGCCATAGTTTTTGAGCATCTTGAAGTAGTCGTCGAGATGCATGCCCAGCGCCTCGGCCACCTCTTCTTCCTTTGGCAGCCTGCCGAGTTTGTTCTCCAGTTTTCTGACTACTTCGTTTATCTTCTTCGATTTTGACCGGGCGCTCCTCGGGAACCAGTCCCGCGAACGGAGTTCGTCGATCATGGCGCCGCGTATCCTGAGATAGGCAAAAGTGTTGAGCTTGGCACCCTTCGTGGCATCAAACTTGTCCATCGCCTCGAGAAGTCCCACGATACCGGCGGAGATCAGGTCTTCGATGATCTCGTCATCTTCGTAACGTCTGGAGACCTTGTAGGCCAGATGCTTGATGATGGGGATAAAATCGTCGATGGTCCTCTCACGTTCGTCTCTGAATGTCCTGGCATATCCTTTTTTCCATGTCATCATGACACCAACCTATCACAGATTTTTGCAAGGGCCCGGGTTGCGATAGCATCGGGAAAACGCTCCACCCACAGCCTTTGTTTCCTCGTGGCAATGTTTATATGCCGATCGAGGGGTAGATAACCGAAATAATTGAGGTAGACATCAAGGAACCTGTCGGCGACACCGACAATCCTCTTGAAAAGCTCAAGCGCCTCTTTCTCTTCCCTCACCATGTTGACGATGATGTTAAAATCCTTTCTGCCCGTCTTCGTGCTGAGGACCTTGACCATCGCGTAGGAATCGGCAACACTCGCCGGGTCCGGTGTGACCACGATGAAGATGTCTTCGCTCATCGCGTTGAAATAGACCACGTTGGAGGATATTCCCGCGGAGGTGTCGACGATCAGGAAATCATGCTCCGGCAGGGCATTGAGGGAACCAAGGAGGATGGCTCTCTCATCCTGGCTCAGGAGCGATAACTCACTCACTCCCGATGTGGCCGGTATAATCTTGATTCCGCAGGGCCCTTCGAGGATCACCTCGCCGATCTGCCGCGAACCGTCGATGACGTCCCTGACATTGAACTTCGGGACCATCCCGAACATGATGTCGATATTCCCCAGCGAGAGATCGGCGTCGAGGATGTAGGTGGATTTGTCCCTGTTCCCGAGAAGATAAGCCATGTTCGAGGCAATCGAAGATTTGCCCACTCCGCCCTTGCCGCTCGTTATCGTGATCATCTTGCGTCCGTTGATTGCCATCCTCTTCCCTCGATCAGTATTCTGCCGAATGTATCCTGGTCCGGGATCATGATCTCCCCGATCCCCGCTCCGCCGGTCAGTGCCGCTATGGGTCTTCCAAGCCTCAAGATGCTGTTGCACAGCGGGCCCAGCCGGTCTTGCTCGTCAAGCTTCGTAAAGATGAGTCCCGATATGGACGCGCTGTCCATGATGCTGAGATAATGCTCCAGCATTTCGTCCCTCATTCCCGCCGGGAACACGACAAGCTTCTTCATGCCCCGAAAATTATCGACGACCTCCCCCTGGTAGGTGAGGTGACCCGTTATGTCTATGATCTTCTTACCGTTTCCGTCGTGGGCCTTGCGGCACAGTTCTTCGATGGTAACCGCAAACTGAAAGGGGGTCCCTGTCTTTTGCGAAAAGGCGAGAAGCTCTTCATAGGCGCCTCTTCTGACGGGGTCGAAGGCGAGGATCGACGGATTGAGGTCCCGTGCATTCATGACCGCGGCGAGCTTCTTGGCCGTTTCCGTCTTGCCCGATCCGGTGGGACCGATAAGGAGGATCGATTCGTCGGGCGCCAGTGCGTCACACAGGGCTATGCGCCTGCCGAGTTTCGTCTTCGTGAAGAAGAGGGCTTTGGTACTGTTCTCGGCGATGGACCCTATCTCCGCAAATACCTCGGAGAGAAGGGACATGCAGATATGCCGGTCGAGACCGGCCTTCATCATCCTGTCGTGGAGTATCTTCAGAGGCATGGGATACGTCTTGAGCCTGTCGACGAGCATGTCCGTCTCGATGGAAACAAGCCGGTCCGTCAGGTAGCGGGCCGCATCGCTCCAGATCGCCTCCGTCTTCTTCCTGATCTCGCCAAGATCCGTTTCCAGTGCGGCGCCGGGGTCGCTCTCCACGGCTATGGATATCTCGCAGCCCTTTTTCATCCACCCGTTGCCGTTGTGGTTGTTCTGCTTGATATCCATGATGATGGTATCGGGGCCGAACTGCTCCTTGATTACATCCATGCCCCCGCGGATATCGTCGAATGTATAGGTCTTAACCTTCATTTATTCTTATGACCCCCACTGATTGGATCCTTATCTGAGGTGGTATCTCATTATGAGAGATGACGGTTATTCCCTGGATGTAACGATCGAGGAACCTCCTCAATCGTCCCCGCAAGATCGGATGGACGAGAAGAACGGGCTGGTAATTCTGAAGCATGGCCTTCTTCGCCTCATTGCCTATCTTTTCTATTATCTTCTGACTGAAGGTAAGGTCGAGTGCAAGGACCGTACCCTGGTCTGTCGGCTGAATGCTGCTGAGAAGTTTCTCTTCAAGCGTCTTTTCGAGGATATGGATATTGAGGATCCCGTCCACCAGGTAGGGCTTGAGAATGCTTCTGGCCATTCGCTGACGCACGTATTCGGTGATGACATCGGGGTCTTTCGTTGACGACGAGGCGTCGGCGATCGCCTCCAGGATCGTGATCAGGTCCCGGATCGACACCTGCTCGCGCAGGAGGCTCTGGAGGACCTTCTGAACGACACCGACGTTGACCTGGTTCTGGGAGATCTCCTCGATCACCTTCTGGTGGGTCGGGGCGACATTGTCGATAAGCTTCTGGGTTTCCTGTCGTGTCAGGAGTTCATGGGCGTTGTTCCTTACGAGTTCGGTAAGGTGCGTGGCCATGACCGTGGCATGGTCGACAACGGTGAAGCCTTCGCCTATGTAAGTCTCGCGGTCCTTTTCGGCTATCCAGTAGGCATCGAGATTGAAAACGGGTTCTTTCGTGGGGATGCCGTCCGCCGGCCTGTCCTTCCCCTCCGGCCCCATGGCCAGGAGACTGCCCGATACCAGGCTGCCTCGGCCCATCTCGATCCCCTTGAGAAGCATAACGTACTCGGAGGCCCCGAGCTGCAGGTTGTCCCTGAGTTTCATGGGCGGCACCACAATGCCCAGCTCGACCGCTATCTGCTTGCGGATGGCTCTGATCTTGTCGAGAAGCTCGCCACTCTGCTCCGCGTCTACGATCGGTATGAGGCCGTAGCCGATCTCGACCTCGAGTATCTCGAGGGGCGCTATGGTCTCCCCTCTCTCCTTCGATTCCGACGCAACGTCGGGGACGGCCGGAAGTTCTTCCTCGGGACCCTTCTTCATGACCTGGCCGATGCCGTACGTAATGGATGAGAGGATAAGAAAAGGTACCAGCGGAATGCCCGGGACCATGCCTATCGACAGGATGACAAAGGAGGCAAGAGCGAGGGCCTTCGGCTGGGTAAAGAGCTGGGAGACCACATCGCTTCCCAGGTTTGATTCGCTTGCCGCCCGGGTGACTATAATGCCCGCCGCGGTGGATGTGAGAAGAGCGGGGATCTGGGCCACAAGCCCCTCACCGATCGTCAGAAGTGTATAGACCGACAGGGCGTCGTTGATGTTCATCCCCTTCTGGACGACTCCGATGACCAATCCGCCGATAATATTCACGAAGATGATAATGATCCCTGCGATCGCGTCACCGCGGACAAACTTGCTCGATCCGTCCATGGCGCCGTAGAAGTCGGCCTCCATTTCCACCCGCTCCCTGCGCTTGCGCGCCGCCGCATCGTCGATGAGGCCGGCGTTGAGATCGGCATCGATGCTCATCTGTTTTCCCGGCATAGCATCGAGGGTGAAGCGCGCGGCGACCTCGGCAACCCTTCCGGCGCCCTTCGTGATGACGACGAAGTTGATGATCATGAGGATGAGAAAAACAACGGCTCCAACGACATAGTTGCCGCCTACGATAAAGGTGCCGAAGCCCTTGATGATCTGCCCCGCCGCCTGGGATCCCTCGTCTCCGTGAACGAGGATGAGCCGCGTCGAGGCGATGTTGAGGGAGAGGCGAAAGAGCGTCACGATCAGAAGCACCGACGGAAAGACGGAGAAATCTAGGGGCTTCTTTATATACATGGAGATGAAGAGGATCAGAAGTGAGACGGAGATGCTCATCGACAGGAACATGTCGATGAAGAAACTGTTGAGAGGGACGATCATGATCATGATCACGAAGACGACGCTTACGGCGACGAGGATATCGGCCTTGCTTTTGAGGCTCGCTACCATTGTGCCCATTACAGGATCCCCTTCCCTTTTCTTCTGAAGATGCCGGCCAGAAGTTCAGCCACGATGAGATAGAATTTTTCCGGTATGAAATCGCCGACGTTCACCGCATGATAGAGGCCCTGCGCCAGCGGTTTATTCTCGACAAGGGGCACGCGATACTTCGCTGCCGTTTCTTTGATCCTCAAGGCCACAAACCCCTGACCCTTGGCCACGACCTTCGGTGCGGGCATTTCATGCGCGGAATATTTCAGGGCAACGGCGAAGTGCGTCGGGTTGGTTACGATCACGTCGGCGGTCTTGACGTCCTCCATCATCCTGTGACGTGCCATTTCGCGCTGGAGGCTCCTGATCCTGGACTTGACGAGAGGGTTGCCCTCGCGCTCCTTGTGCTCCTCCTTGACCTCCTGCATGGTCATCATCATGGATTTCCTGTAGTCCCACTTTTGATAGGCAAAATCCAGGGCCGCCAGAAAGAGGAAGACGATACCGATCTTGACGGTCAGACTGAACGATGTCTCTCCGAGATACCTGACGATGGTGCCCGTGTCCTGTCCGGAAAGACCGAAGATAACGGGCATCTGGCTCATGATGAGATTGCGCGCCACGTAAGCGAGAAGGACGATCTTGATGACCGACTTCAGAAGCTCCACGAAGGATTTTTTCGATACCAGGTTTTTTATGCCCTGCATGGGGTTGAGCTTGTTGGCGTCGAATTTCAGGGCCTCGGAACTCCACATGAATCCAGACTGCAGGATGCTACCGGCAAGCCCGAGGATCATCACGATGCCGAATACGGGCACCACGATGTACCACCATCGGGTGACGCCGAAGATAACGATGTCGTGCATGTTGCCCGGCCCTATATCCATATTGGCGTTTCGCGCGAAATTCGCGTAGACCTTGAACATCTCCTGGAAGCCTTTGGAAACCATGAAATACAGAAAGATGGTGGAAAAAAGTATGACGACGGAGGTGTTGATCTCGCGGGAAACCGCCACCTTCCCTTTTTTCCGGGCATCATCCAGCCGTTTTTCGGTTGGCTGCTCCGTCTTTTCCTGAAAACTTTCCGACATGTCCTATCCCATCATCCGGATCGCCCGGATAAGATCGGTTTCAAGCCCCCTGAAGAGGGCGCTAATGCTCGGCACGATGTAGCCCAGCGACAGGCCGAGCATCAGTACCGTTATGAGTATCTTCACGGGAATGGCGTCGACGAAAACATTCGCCTGGGGGATCATCCGGGAGAGGACACCGAAGGCCAGTTCCACGAGAAAGAGCGTCACAATGATGGGGGCCCCTATCCTGAAGGCCGCTCCGAATATATTTCCCGTCGCGGTGACCAGGTATCCCGCCAGGGACGAGTTCAGGGCAACGGCGCCTACGGGCACTTCCCGAAGGCTGTAGGCAATCCCCCTGATCAGCATGTGGTGTGCGTCGATGACAAAAAATATGAGAAGGGCTATCAGGTTCTTGATCTGTTCCAGGACGGACACCTGCGACATGGAGTAGGGGTCCATGAAACGGGCGAAGGACAAGCCTGCCTGCAAGGATATGATCTCACCGGACATGCTGGCCGAAACAAACACGAGCCGGACGATGAAACCGATCGTCGCCCCGATGAATATCTCCTTTGCGCACAGGATGAACAGAACGAATGAATCCGGCCGGGCAACAACATTCGTCTTCGCAAGATCGTAGAGCAGGTAGGTGATCATGAGCGCCAGACCGCCTTTGAATATGGCAGAGACCGACCGCGAAGCGAACAGAGGTATCATGAAAAGCATCGACGCAACCCTGAAAAAAACGAGGAGGAATTTCTGCATTTCAAATGTGATGGCTATATTCGTCATCTATCTCACGTACAATGGTATGTTGCTGATGATATTCACCGTGAAGGAAATCGCGAAATTCATCATCCAGGGAAAAAGAACGATAAGGCAGACGGATATGACGAGGATCTTCGGGACAAAGACCAGCGTCATCTCATGGATCTGCGTGGCCGCCTGAAATACGCTCACGATGAGACCCACCACGATGGACGCCAGAAGAAGCGGCGACATGAGGACGAGAGTCGATTTGAGAAAGTCTCTGAATATCTGGATAACAAGGTCCTGGCTCATACTGTCTCCTATCAAAAACCTTTTATAATGGACCCCACGAGGAGATTCCATCCGTCTACAAGGACAAAGAGCATGACTTTAAAGGGCAGGGATATGAAGATGGGAGGAAGCATCATCATACCCGCCGACAAAAGGACGCTCGCTACGACCATATCTATCATGAGAAAGGGTATGTACAGGAGGAACCCGATCTGGAATGCCCGCTTCAACTCACTTATGGCAAAGGCTGGGACGATGACCTTGAGAGGAAGGTCTTTCGGGCCCTCCGGCCTTTTGAGCTTCGCGATGTTTATAAAGAGGGCAAGGTCCTTCTCCTTCGTGTACTTGAGCATGAAAGTGCTCAGCTCGACTGAGGACTTGTCCATAAACTCCTCGAACCCGATTTTGTTGGCAAGGTAGGGTTTCAGGGCAGCATCATTGATCTTGTCGTACGTCGGCCCCATGACGAAGAGGGTAAGGAAGAGCGAAAGACCGACGACCACCTGGTTCGGCGGGAGCTGCTGTATACCCATCGCCTGACGCAAAAAGGACAGGACTATGATGATTCGCGTAAAAGAACTCATGAGAAGGAGGATTGCCGGGGCAAAGGCAAGTACTGTCAGTACGATGACGATGTTGATGAGATTCCTGCCGCCGTCGGCACCGACGAGGGCGTTAAGAATGTTGGTACCCGCCGCGGCCTTGTCTGCCTTCGCGGAAACGACGGCCGGTAAAGCTACGAAGGAAAGCACGAGACAGAAAACAACGAGGTATTTCATGAATTGGCCCCCTCTTTACGCCACTTCGCGAGAAGAGAGATCTCCTTTTCCCCGGCACCGATCACCAGGACATGGTCCCTGACCTCGACCACGGATATGAACTTCCGGGGTGCAAGGTATATCGTGTCCACCTTCTTCAGGCCGTAGTCGGCGGCACCCTTCGGCTTGAACCTGAGGTTCAGCTTCCCGGCGTACCGGGAGAGAAGGTAGATGCCCGCTATCAGAGCGGCCATGATGAAGACGACCTTGATAATGCCGAGGTACGTATCCATCAACCAAGCTCCTGAACTCGTTCCTTCGGGGTCAGGATCTCCATGATCCTCACTCCGAGCCTCTCGTTGACGAGGACAATCTCGCCCTTGCCGAGAAGCTTGTCGTTGACGTAGATATCCACGGACTCACCGGCTATCCTGTTGAGTTCGATGATCGAACCCTTGGACAGGGCGAGGAGTTCGCCTATGGTGAGCTTCGTCCGGCCTATCTCCACCGAGATTTCCACGGAGATATCGAGAAGACTGTCGATATTCATCTCGAATTTTTTCGTCCCGCTGCCGTTGGTGGCGGCGGCAGGTACTTCCTTCAAAAGTTCTTCCATTCTTCCTCCCCGGTCCCACCTGCCCCGCCGAAAGCGCGGGGGGAGGACCTAAGCGTGCAGCCCTCTGTGTCTTTATTGAGTGATCTCGTCAACCCTGACAGCCTTGCTGCCTTTGAAGACGCCCATCTTTCCGCGGAACTTCGTCTTTTTGTGGATCTCCACGTCGATGGCATCGTTGACATATCGATCGACCATGATGACGTTCCCCGCGCTCAGCGCCGCGAATTCGTGGAGGGATATGCTCTTTCTTCCCAGGATCGCGCTGACCTCGATGGGTATCTCGTTGATGCGTTCCCGCATCCGGGCCAGCCATTTTCCCCTCATCTCCATGTCTTCGCGGGAAGGTGTGGAGATGAGGTAGCCCTTTATGCTCTCAAGAACGCCATAGGGCATGCAGATCTTCATCCAGCTCGTTATATCACCGATCTCAATGGAGAATTCGTTGAGGTTCACCGTCTCTTCCTTTGCAACCATGGTGATATAGTTGGGGTTTATTTCAGAGCGGGAATACTTGCAGTGTATCTCGTAGACGGGTTCCCAGGCCTTTTCCATTTCCGTGGAAACAAGGTCGATGAGCTTCTTGATGACGTTGAACTCGATCTTCGTGAATTCCCTGCCCTCTATCCTGGCGGGGGATATAGTGGCGCTGCCGAAAACGGTTTCCAGAACACTGAAGATGAGCTTTGCATCGAAGATGACGATAAAAAACCCGTTGAGGTTCTCCGTCACGACTATGTTCATGTTCGTCGGCAGGGGAAGGGTCTTTATGAATTCGTTGTACTCCACGTACTGCGCCGGCACGGGACCCACTTCCACCTCCCGCTCCATGAAAAGGGAAAGGGCCGACCGGAAGGATTTCGAGAACCTGTCGTAAATGAACTCCAGCGCAGGGAGCCTTTCCTTTTTGCCCTTCGTGAAACGGATGAAATCAAAATCGGTTACCTGATTCTGTTCGACGACGGCCTGCTCAAGAGGTTCGTCAGGCAGCGCCGCTTCCGTCAGGATTTCGCCTTCCGATATGCCGCCGAGCAACGCATCGATTTCCGCCTGTGAAAGAACCTGCTCCATCACTACCTCACTGGATTATAATGTCCGTTATATAGACAGCTTTCAGTTCGCCATCGTTCTTGAAGACGGCCTTCAGGCTGGCATGGACCTCTTTTTTTATGGCCTCCCGCTGGTTCACATCCATGAGCACCTCCACGGCCTTCGTCCCAAAAATGAAGAGTATCCTGTCACGAATCAGGGGTATCATCTTCTTTGTCTCTTCCATCGCCTTGACGTCCTTCACTTCCAGGCCAAGGGATACCTTTGCATACCGTGACTGGTTCCCGGTAAGGTTGAAGACAAAGGGCTCCAGCTGGAGAATGGGTCCCACAGCCTCCTTTTTAGGCGCCGCTTCCTTCGCGGCCGTATGGGTTTGTTTGCCTACGAGTCCGGCCAGGACCTTCTTGCCGAACATGAAGTAACCGCCGGCACCGCCGGCAACGATAAGAAAGAAGATTATGATGAGGATAAGTTTGAATTTACTTTTCTTCTTGACAGGCTTTTCCTGCCCTTCCTTTTGCCCGACCTCTTCGAGGTCCATCTGTTCTTTTCTATCTTCGGCCATCAGGATTCTCCTTGCGGAGACGAAGAAGCAATAAGTGTGCCAAATGGAGACGGGTTATGGGTTATGGGTTATGGGTCAGGGGAAATGCCTGCAACCGGTCGATTTTATTCATTATCGACGAATATATCTCATCCCGGTCATAATGCGTGATTTTATTTCGCGGCAAGCCGCGTCAGGGAATTGACAGAAGAACGGCACCCTCCTCAGGCCTGCGCCGGAATGAGGGAGGAGAGGACTCGCGGTGACAGGGGAGAATTTCGTTTGACGTGGAAGGCCGCACCTGAAAAACTGCACGGCAGGATCACAACTCTTACAACGTTACAGGGGTCGGAAGCCCCTCAATCTCTCCCAACCCCCGCCCTACTCCCTACTCCCTATCACCTATTACCTATTACCTATCTTTTAATATTCATCAATTCCTGCAAAACCTCGTCGGTGGTTGTGATGACGCGGGAGTTTGCCTGGTAACCCCTCTGGGCGATGATCATCTTGACGAACTCTGTGGCCAGGTCAACGTTGGACTGTTCAAGAGAGTTTGCGCTGATCTTGCCGAGGCCTCCCTCACCGGGTGCGTTGGTATAGGCGACACCGGATTCGATCGTCTCCGAATAGAGGTTGCTTCCTTCCTTTTTCAATCCGTTGGGGTTGTTGAAATTCGCCAGGGTGAGCTGGTAAAGGTTCAGGATCTGACCGTTGGAGTAATGGCCGGAAATGACGCCTTCAGCGCTTACCGTCACGTTCTGGAGAACACCGGGGGGATAACCGTCCTGGGTCTGAAAGTTCGTTGTCGAGGCGATGGGGTACTGGGTCGTGGTGCCACCGCCCGATCCCGAACCGAAGACCATATCTATCGCCTGGCCCGGATTGGCCCCCTGGGAGAAATCGAAGGAAACGCTTGTAGCACTCCCTCCGGCTGTCAATGCACCGTTATTGTTGAAGGTGAGTGTCCCCCAACCTGCGAGGTCGTTGGCGCCGGTTGACGAATCGGCCGCGTCGAGGTGGGCCATCCATTCCCAGACGCTGGTCTGCGGTACGGTCGTCTCGTAGGACTTGCGGAAGTAAACCGTCACGACATGAGGTTGACCCAGGGAGTCATATGCAGTAACCGACGATGAATAATTGGATGTCGTCGTCGGGTTCCGGGTTGCGCTCACGTAGTCGGTAGAAAATCCCTGAAAGCTTATTGTCCTTGACGCACCGCCTACAAGGGCGGCATCGGTCGTTATATCGAGTCCCGAACCTCCCAGATTGGTGTATGTCGTCCCAGCATCGACGAGGGCCGTGTACGTTGAGGAAGTCCCCGTGAGCGCACCCGTGGGATCCGTGTGCGCCACCGTTACGGTCAGTGTTCCCTGGACGGCAGGGGCCACAGGAGCGGCATAGGATATCGTGTAGTTGCCCGCCCTGGGGTATTTGCCATCGCTGATCTCCACGGCCGTAACACTGCTGTTGGCCACGCCGCTTAAGCTTCCCAGGTTCCCCGCTACGGTTGAATTGGACTGGAGGTTGACATTCATTCCTATAAATTCAGTTGCCCTCGGTTCGCTCGGAGCCTGGGATATGATGATGTCCGTGTCAACACCGAAGGGCGCATTTGTCGTCCGGTCTATCTGCCTGCCCTGGAGGATATCTCCGGCCGGGTTCGTCATGTAGCCGTCGCTGTCGAACCGGAATTGACCCGCTCTCGTATAGTAATTGGTCTGCGCCTCGGCGGACCGTACGATGAAGAAACCCTTGCCGCCGATGGCGAGATCCGTGGATTCGCTCGTGCTTTCGAAACTACCCTGGCCGAAGGATGTATCGACGGAACTCAGCGCGGTGCCCCTGCCGACCTGGCTCGTGCCGGAGGTCCCGTTGATCGACTGGTACAGGACATCTTCAAAGGTCGCCCTGCTCCCCTTGAAACCGACGGTATTGACATTCGCGATATTGTTGCCCACAACGTTGATGGATGAGCTGTTCGCTATAAGACCGCTAATGCCTGAAAAGAATGAGCTTAACATGGTTATATGCCTCCTCTTTAGTTCTTGATTGTTGTAACCGAGCTGGCGGTGTATTCATCACCGTTGCCCGCAACAAGGACGACGCTGCTGTCAGTGCTCTTGACCCCCTTGACGATCCGGTAAGCTGCCACGGTGCTATCGACAGCCGCGCCACTCAGATATGCCTGCGCCGTCACCTGCACGTTATCGGTCCCCTCATTGGTGTACGTGAGGGATTCGCCCTTGTTCCGTGTCACTTCCTGAACGCTCTCATCCTTGAGATTCTTGATTGAAAAAACCACTTTGTCATAGTCCGCCGAAGGCGTCACCGTGAATTCGTCACCCTCGGAGAGCGTGTTCCCGTCGACGGAGATCTTCTTTCCGATCATGTCGAGAAGATTGCCCGTCTCGATCGTCGTTTCCAGGTTCGCCATGGAATCGTAGATGTTCTGAAGCCTTTCGACCTGGGTCAATTGCGCGAGCTGACTCATGAATTCGTTCGTCTCCATGGGATCGAGGGGGTCCTGGTACTTGAGCTGGGTAACGAGCATATTCATGAAGGCGTCGGTGTCGAGGAACTGGGTCGTTGTGGTCGATCCCGTCGTCGAACTTGATCCCGTTGTATCCACCGTGTTTGTCACACCTGTGATTGACATGTTTCCTCCTTATGCCAGCGCCTCGAAGAAGGCCCCGAAGTCCTGTTTCTCCCCGGTGTCATCCCCGCTGTCTCTGCGCTGCTGCCTCTGCTGCCGCTGCCCCTGGGCGTCCTGGTCGATATCGACATGGATCGTCGTAAGGATGTTCTTGTTTTCAAGACTTTTGACAAGCTCCTCTTTCTGCGACTGGAGAAAATTCATCGTGTTCTCGTTCGCCGTTCTGACTTCCACGGTGACCCTTGACCCTTCATCCCTCAGGCCGACAAGAACCGTCTCGTTATCGCCGATCTTGAGCTTTACCGTCATATCCATATTCATACTCTTGCCGGCAAACTGCTCCGTAAGTTTTTCTATCTTGTCCACCATCATCGCGCCGAAATCGTTCTTGACGACACCTTTCGTCTCTGAGGAGGCATGCTGGACCCCGTTTCGGGATGTATCATTGTGCTGGACGATCCGGTTCTCACCGGTGTCGCTGTCTTCCCCGACCTCGGTCTCTTTCGTTTCCTTGACCCGTATGACGATCTTTTCGGGTTCCGCGGCATCCTTCGGGCCCAAATCCCGGCGGGTGGACAGGATGGTAAAGTCCTCCTCTTTCACCGGTTCGCCTTGTGCAACCGGTACCGCGGCCTGCGTCTCAACGTCCCTTTTCATCGTTGCATCGCCGGTCAAAGTTTTCTTTGCCGCCTTCACAACCTCCACGACAAACGTCGGGGTTGCCTGGTCCTCAGGAATGACGGTCTGGCGCGTTGTTCCGGAAGTGCCCGCTTGCGCAGTCTCCGTATTCGCATCGGGCGGCTGAGGGGTCCTGGCCTTTTCAACCGGCACATCCTCCCGCACAGCAGGGATCGCCCGCGTATCACCGCTATTCGCGTTCATCCGGTCCAGTTGAAGAAGAACCGATGCAAGCCACCCCTGCCCTGCGAACTGCTTCGTGCCGTCGACCGTCTCGTTCCCTGTCTTCTCTTCCGAGGGTTCGCCCGACGCCGTTTGTGCATCTTCAGAACTGGCGAGTTCCATCTCGTCGCCGCCGGAAAGAACCTCGAGAACGCCGCGGAGAAAATCCGTGATCGCAGCGAGGTCGGCATCCTTGATATCCGCCGGGCTGTCTGTCACGGCAGGTTGATCTATCGCTGAAATAAGGGAAGAAACAAGAATCGAGATATCCCGGGTATCCAGGCTCGCGGCAACAGGGCAAAACGCGTTATCCTCCCCCGGGCCGGCCGCCGCCTCACCGTCATCCGTCACAACGCCCACGGGCATCAAAAACGACGACATATCTTCCGTCCCGCCCATCTTCCGCGACAGGATATCGAAGAAGGTGCCCTGTCCTTCCTTCGACACCGCGACCTGTCCCCGGGGAAAGATCTGTTTCCCCAAACCGATCAAGTTTGCAAGCAGACAATTCAAAAGTTGATTTTCCATGCTCTTCCCATAAACAAATTCCATGCCATGAGATCAATCTACATAATCTCCATGGGTTACAAAACAGACCCCTTGAAACAAGCCCTCTTCCCCATGGAAATAATTTCCACGAAGGGGAAATTATTTCCTACAGGCAGTCAGCGGCGCGGCAATCGGCAGGATTCAAAGATTGGGCGAAAAGAAAGGCAAGAAAACAAGAAAACAAGAAAACAAGAAAACAAGAAAACAAAATTATAGGTCCTATATGTCGTATAAGACCTATAGGACCTATAATTCTTCTAAAGCGTGAGCAACAGGTGTGAGAAAAGTCTTCGCTACAGCCTTTTGCGCTCTATCCTGAGGGCCAGTTCGTCGAGGAGTTTTTGCTCGCGGCGGTTTTCACTTTTTTTGAAGGCTTTTGCGATCTTATCCTGGAGCTTGGAGAGCATTTTCAGTTCCCGGGCTAATTCGTAGAACTCCTGGTAGAGAATATCGAGGGTCTCCTGCATGGATGTCTTTTCGCAGATGAGGGACGTTTTCGAGACGTCCAGATATTCGAGGTAGTCTCTTATCACGGCAAAGTCGTTGCCTGACAGCGGCCCGCAGAACTTCCCGTAATTTGCTTCGATCTGCCTGTCAAGGACCAGTATCTCATCGCAGATAGCCGCCATCCTGGAGGCGGCCTCCTCGATCTCGCGTTCCTTGTCCTTCTTCACCTTTTCCTTGATCTCGATGATCCGGTCTATGCGCTTGCGATCCATAAGGCGGGTTATAGGTTATGAGTCATGGGTTATGGGAAAAACAGGGAAGTATTCCCTCTAACCCATTACACGTACCTGCCTCCTGTAAAGGGATTGTTGGTAAACTGCCTGTCTGCATAGTCCCTTCCATCGCTATACCATGAGTTTCTTCGGGTACCCGGGTTTTCCTGGATTCCGGCCTCCGCCGGAATGACGGAAAAGACACGGGGGGGGTGGTTAAAATGGCATGGTCCTGACCTCTACAACAGCCTACCCTTTCCCATAACCCATAACCTATCACCTATTACCCGTCATCTATCCTTCCCCATAACCCATCACCTATTACCCGTCCCCTACACATAAAACAATATCTTCATGCTGTTCAACGTTTCTTCGAGGGCTACCCGTTCATCCACGCCCTGTTGAAGGAAGGTCCTGACATTGTCGATCATGGCGATCGCATGGTCAATCTTCTGGTTGTTCCCCGGGGTGTAAGCCCCGATATTGATGAGGTCCTCGGCGCGTTCGAATTCGGCGAGGACCTCGACTATCCGGCTTGCGTACTCCGTCTGATCCTTCGGACTGATGTCCTTCATGAGCCTGCTTACGCTTCTCAAGACGTCGATGGGCGGATAGTGGTTTGCATCGGCGAGCTTGCGGGACAGCACCACGTGACCGTCGAGGATGGACCGCGCGGCGTCGGCGATGGGATCGTCGAGATCGTCGCCTTCCACCAGAACCGTATAGATTGCTGTCATCGTTCCGCTTCCCTCGCCGTTTCCTGCCCTTTCGAGGACCTTCGCCAGCAGCGAAAATACACTTGGCGTGTATCCCTTCGAGGTCGGCGGTTCGCCGATGGCAAGACCCACCTCCCTCTGTGCCATGCTGAAACGGGTCAGGGAATCCATGAGCAAAAGAACATCGTTCCCCCTGTCGCGGAAATACTCGGCGAGTGCGATCGTCAGAAAGGCGCCCCTCACCCTTATAAGGGGAGGCTGGTCCGATGTGGCGACGACGACCACGGAGTTCTTTATGCCGTCGCCCAGGTCACGCTCGATAAACTCCCGCACTTCCCGACCGCGCTCGCCTATAAGCCCGATGACGTTCACATTCGCCTCGGTATGGCGGGCGATCATGCCCAGGAGCACGCTTTTACCCACGCCGGAACCGGCAAAAATACCTATCCTCTGACCTTTTCCGCAGGTAAGCAGACCGTTGATGCTGCGGATGCCGAGATCGAGGGGCTCCGTAATGCGCTTCTTGCGCATGGGGTTTACGGTCTCGCGATAAATGGGAACGGATTCCGAGCACTGGAGGGGACCTTTCCCGTCCATGGGGTTGCCGAGCCCATCGATAACGCGGCCGAGAAGACCCTCGCCGGCGGCGACGTCCACGGTCTTCTTCCTGGAGAGTATCCGGGAGCCAATGCCGACTCCCCGTATGTCGCCAAGCGGCATGAGAAGCGTCTTGCCTTCCCTGAAACCCACCACCTCGGCATCGATGGGAATCATACTGTCTACGGGATAGATGAGCGCCGAATCGCCCACCGATGATATGGGTCCTTTTCCTTCGATAACGAGTCCCACCACCTGGTTCACCTTTCCATAAACACGGTAGGGATAGATCCTGGACAGCATGTCCCTGGTCAGGGACAAGGCCCGGTCAGCTGACGTTTCCATTAATAAACTCTTTCTTAAGTTCTTCGATCTGGACGGAGATCCGTCCGTCTATATCCCCGAAGTTCGTCTCGATGATGAACCCCGGTTCGTGCATCGTGTCATCCCTGACGATCTTGAACTGGCCCAACTCCTCACCGGAAGAAATATACTCGGCATCCTCCCGGCGCAGACGAATTGTGGTGCCGCTTCGTTCCTCGCAGAGGGAAAGGGCTTTCCTGATCATCCTGAGGACCGCGTCCTGATGCTCCCTACACTCCCTGAGGATGATCGCTTCCGCGAATATAAGGGCCATATCCGTGGATAGATTTTCAGCCCGCTTCACGAGTTCTTCCTTGAACAGGGACAGCTCTGCCATGAAACTGCCAAGCCTCTTGATGAGGGGCTCCACTTTTTTCATTCCCATTTCGTGCCCGGCCTTTTCGCCCTGCGCAAAGGCCTCTTCAAAAACCCGGCGGGCCTCTTCTTCCATGTTTATTGTTGGCGCGGGGGGTTCTTTCTCATCATCGACGGGACTTGCCTCTTCGTCAAAAAACCTGACGAATCCGGAAAATTTCTCTTCCGGCATTTCTCCGCCCAGGTCGTATAAGGTAAAGGGTTCCGTATTCTGGTCTTTCAAATGAATTCTTCGCTCCCCCGGGAGAGGAATATCTTGCCTTCGCCTTCGAGCTTCTTCGCGATCATGGCTATCTTCACCTGAGCCTTTTCCACATCGGAGAGGCGAACGGGGCCCATGGCCTCGAGATCTTCCTTGAGCATGGCCGCCGCCCGCTCGGACATGTTGGAGAATATCTTCTCCTTCATGCTGTCTGAAGCGCCCTTGAGGGCCAGGCCCACATCCTCTGACGAGATCTCCTTGAGAAGCACCTGGATGCTCCTGTCGTCGAGATTGGCAAGGTCTTCAAAGGTGAACATGAGTTGCCGTATCCGCTCGGCCAGTTCAGGGTTGGTCTCCTCCAGTTTGCCCAGAAGCTCCGATTCAAGCGTTCTGTCCATCTGGTTGAGAATGCTGGCCACAACCTCGACACCGCCGAGCTGCTTTCCTTCGGCCCCGCCCATGGTACTTTCGAGCTGCTCCCGTATTACGCTTTCAACCTCCGAGAGGATCTTCAACTCCACCTTTTCCAGGTGTGCCATCCGTACCACGACCTCCGTCTGGACCCTCTCGGGGAGACAGCTTATGGCGTCTCCGGCCTTCTTTGTTCCCAGGACTGAGAGCACAAGCGCCATGGTCTGCGGGTGTTCTTCCCTGATCACGTTCGCCAGGACCCTCGGGTCGCAGCGTTTCAGGAACTCCCCGGGGACACCTTTCTTCGTATCCAGGTTGCCGAGGAGAATCTCGGCCTTTTCCTCGTCAAAGCTCTTCTTAACGAGGAGCCGGAACTTGCTCTCCCCGCCGACGACGTTCTTGCTCTTCCTGGAGACCTTCGTCATGAACTCTTCCTGGACCCTGTGGACCACGTGGTCGGGGATGAGTTTGAGGTTGGTAATCTCCTTGCCTATCGCCTCTATCTCCTGTTCGTCGAGGTTCTTCATTACCTCCTTCGTGACGTCGTCGTCCATGGTGAGAAGGAGGATAGCGGCCTTTCTGACTCCCGAGAGATCTTCAGCGTTCATTACTTATGTTCCTTCCTTAACCCATTCCTTGATGACGGAGCCGACCACGGTCTTGTCACGCATGACATCGTTGAGCGCCGCCTGCTGCTTGTTCTCTACGGCGGCGGGCTGGTCACCTGCCATCGCATTGCCGCTCTTCACATATATGTCCTTGACCTGGTAGAGCGGCGCTCGATCGGCCCTCGACTTCAAGAATCCCATGATCGGCCTTATGACGAAAAAGAACAGGGCCGCAAGGATGAGAGCGTAGAAGCCATACTTGCTGAAACTGAATATCATTTCTTTCCGTTCCGCTGCATCAAGGAGCCCTTTTTCGTCGGCAAGACCTTCCGCCTCGAAGGGGATATTGAGAACCTCGATCTTGTCACCGCGCTCTTCGTTAATTCCCACCGCCCTGGAGACTATCCCCTTGATATCCGTGAGCTCTTTCTGGGACCGGGGTGAGTACTTGAGCTCTTCGCCATTTTGCCCCTTGACCTTTTCATATTTTCCGTCGAGAACGATGGCGACGGACATACGCTTGATATCACCGAAAGGCTCGACGATCTTCTTGACGGTCTTGCTGACTTCATAGGTTACCTGCGATTCTTCACGTTCGGATTCACTGCCGCGGGTACCCGATGCGGCGCTTTCCGTCCTGGCGGCGGTCGCGGCGGTATTTCTGCCGGCAACGTTGGGCACATTCGATTGAACCCCCGGTACGCCGGCCGACGCACCCGTCCTGTTTACAACCTTCTCCCTGCTCTTGCGCTCGCTGGTGGGAACCCTCTTGTTGGGCTCGAATTCCTCTTCCACCTTTTCCACCTTGCGCAGATTGAGTTCCACATTCGCCCGTATGATCGATTTGTTGGCGGGCATGAACCTGTCGAGCATCGATTGGACGGATTCTTCGATGGTTTTCTCAACACTCTTCTGAAGCTCGAACTGTTGTCCGGAAAGGGTCACCGCGGAACCCGCGCTGCCGGCCTTGAAGAGTATCTTGCCGAAGGAATCCACAATCGTCACGTTGTCGGTCTTGAGGCCCTCTATGCTGCCCGATACGAGGTGCACGATCCCGGCCACCTGGTCCTTGGATAGTGTCTTGCCGGAGCGCAGCTTAAGGAAGACCGATGCGGTAACGTCCTTCTCCCGGTCCGTGAAAAGCGTCTTCTCGGGGATGGCGATATGCACCCGGGAGGCCTTGACCTCCGGCATCTGGTTGATGGTGCGCGAAAGCTCTCCCTGGATAGCGCGCTTATAATTGATGTTCTGCATGAACTCCGTCATACCGTAGTTCGTCTTGTCGAAAAGCTCGAAACCCACACCGCCTCCGCCGGGAAGGGCGTTCTGACCTGCAAGCATGAGGCGCACGTCGTAGACCTTGTCCTTGGGAACGGAAACAGCGGTGCCGCCGAGAGTCAGTTTGTAGGGAACCTTCAGTTCCTTGAGCTTTGCCACAACCACCGAGGCGTCTTCCGTGGAGAGCCCGGCAAAAAGCGTCTGGTAATTTTCCTTCTGGAGTATGGAAAGGCCGATGATGGAGCCGCCCACAAGAGCGATAAAGATAAAAAGGTACATGTAAAGCTTGCTCCTGGGAGCCGTCTTGAGATAATTCTTTGTCGTAGTGAGAAGTTCGTCCATCGGCGGCATGGGTTACACCTGCATTCTCATGATTTCTTCGTATGCAGAGATGATCTTGTTTCGTATCTGCATCATCATCTGGAAAGAAAGGTCCGCTTTTTCGATTGCGATCATGGTGGTCTGAACGTCGGTATTTTCCATCTTGACGAGTTTTTCCACTTCCTTGTCGGCCTCTTTCTCGAGTTCGACGACCTTTTTTATCGAGTCCTTCAGGACGTCGCCGAAAGAGGTCTTCGTCTTTTCATTGGCCGGCTTTTGGATTTCGCCAAAATTGGGAAGAGTAAAGGTCTCTACTTTCATGAGTCCGCCCCCTATTTAATAAGCTCGAGAGTCTTAAGGAACATGTCCTTTGTCGTGCTGAGGACGTTAACGTTCGCCTCGTAGGCCCGCGTGGCCGCCGTCATATCCGTCATCTCTTCCATCAGGTTCACATTGGGAAAGGTGACGTACCCCTCCGAATTGGCATCGGGATGGCTCGGGTTGTATACCACTTGAAAAGGCTTGTCGCTCTCTTTAACGGTCTCCACATTGACGCCTTCGACCTTCTTTGAGAGGGTCCCTGAGAAAGTCTTATCGTCAGAGACATCGACGGCCTTAAAGACGACATCTTTCTTCCTGTATGGCCCTCCCTCTTCGGTGCTGGTCGTCTGAACGTTCGCAAGGTTCGACGCAACGATATCCATACGGGTCCTCTGTGCCTTCATTCCCGACGCGCTGATCTTGAAAATATCAAAAGCTCCCATGTCTTACCTCTTCCCCTCGCCTATCAGGTATCTCATCATAGAAAAACGTTTCGATGCCATTTGAACCAGCGCCTGATACATGAGCTGGTTTTCCGTCAGCTTTACCGTCTGGTCCTCCAGGTTGACGGTATTCCCGTCAAGGCGTGCAAGACCATCGTGACCCATGTTCTCGGAAATCGTATAATCCGTTTCACCCGCGGGAGTCTTTGTCGTGTCCGCGCCAACCCTTTTGTCGAGCTCACGTTTGAAATCGATCTCTTTTTCCTTGTACCCCGGGGTCTGAGCATTCGCGATATTTCCTGAGACCACCTTGTGATAGAAAGCCCTGACCGAAAGTGCTTTTCCAATAAGATCGACTATCTGCATATCAGTACTCCCGCACCGGAACGTCGATGCCCATGGCTCTGTATTCTGTGATCTTGTTCCGCAGCGTCCGAACCGTTATACCCAGTATGCCGGCAGCCCGGGAACGATTTCCCCTGACCGACTTCAGCGCATCGAGTATCAGCTTCGTCTCCATCTCCCGGACGGAACCCACTGCCATGTCCTGGGCAGGTCTTCCTTCATCCAGGTGGCTCATGGTGATGACCGAGCCATTGGAAAGAATGCACGCCCGCGCTATGACGTTTTCCAGTTCACGCACGTTGCCCCTCCAGTGTCTGCTCGTAAGATGATCCAGCACCTCGTCGTTGACACCGATATCCATCCCCCGGGAATGCTTCTTCAGAAGATGATCGACAAGCGGCGCTATGTCTTCGCGACGGTCGCGCAGGGCAGGGACGGTTATGGGGAAAACGCTGAGCCGGTAATAGAGGTCCTCGCGGAAGTTCCCGTCGCAGACCATCTTCTGGATGTCGCGGTTCGTTGTGGCTATGACCCTGACATCTATCTTCCTGGGGAACCTCGAACCAAGGGTCTCAACCTCTCTTTCCTGGAGCACCCGAAGGAGCTTTGCCTGGAGCCTCAGATCCATTTCAGTGATCTCGTCGAGAAGGATCGTGCCCTTATCTGCAAGCTCGAATTTGCCCGGTTTGCGCGACATTGCGCCCGTAAAAGCCCCTTTTTCGTAACCAAAGAGTTCGCTTTCGAGAAGGTTCTCCGGCAGCGCGGCACAGTTCACGGCGATAAAGGGCATGTGGGAGCGGCCGGAATTCTCGTGGATGAACTTCGATATTACCTCCTTCCCGACTCCGCTTTCACCCAGGACAAGGACGGTGGCATCCGATACGGCAACCCTTTGCGCCTTTACCAGCACCTCCTTCATTGCCCGCGAGGTGAAAATGATCTTCCCGTTGTTCACACCAAGGGCACGTCTGACCACGCTGTAGAGAGTATCGGTATTGAAGGGCTTCTGAATGTAATCGTAGGCACCCTCCTTTATGACCTTCACCGCATCCTGAACCGTTCCGTAGCCCGTCATCAGGATCACGGGCAAGAGCGGCGATGTCTCCTTGATCGCCTTCAGAAGATCGATTCCCCCAAGATGGGGCATCTTTACATCGGTAATGACGAGGTCGAAGATGGTGCGATCGATCTCCGCCATGGCTTTCTTGCCATCCTCCGCGAGGGCAACGTTGTAACCCGCGCGTACCAGGGATTCCTTCAGGGCGATGCGCATGTGGTTGTCGTCATCGACGACAAGGACATTCGTTTTCATAGGACTGTCAATCTCTCCTTCGGGATGTAAATAAGAAAGGATGAACCTGATCCCTCTTCGGACTCAACCTCGATAGTTCCGCCATGCGCCTTTACGATATTGTAAACAATGAAAAGTCCAAGCCCCACTCCCTTGTCCTTCGTGGTAAAGAAGGGATTGAAGATGCTCCGCCTCAACTCTTCCGTCATGCCGGGCCCGTTGTCGCTCACCACGAGCACCCCGTAGCGTTCGTTCTCGCGGATGTCAACCTTGATCCTTCCCTTCGGACCAACCGCGTCCATGGCGTTGCTCACAAGGTTCATGATAACGAGCTTGATCATGTCGGGATCGAAAAGTGCCCTTCCCGGGGAGGTGGCCGCGAATTCAAGGTCTATGTTCCTGACGGCCGTGGAGACGCTCATGAAATCGAGTGTATCGCTGACCACGGATTTCAGTTCCCCTTCCTTCAGGGACAGCTCCCGCGGACGGGTGTAGGAAAGTATATTATTGATGATCCTGTCGATGGTCTTGACGCCAAAAAGAATATACTCGACATACTTGCGGTCCTTGACGCGCATCTTGCCGGCCATCAGCATGGAGAGAAAAAGCTCCATGCTTCCCAGGGGATTCTTGATCTCATGGGATATACGCGCCGCCATCTCTCCCATGGCCATGAGCCGCTCATCGCGCTCCATGTGCTCCTTCATCCTTTCGATCTCCGTCACATCCTCGATGGCAACGACGTGTTTACCTTCGAACCCGTTGCGCAGGGCCTCGGTCTTCCACCGGTAGCGCCCCAGGCCGCACCTTATTTCTCCCGTCTTGTCGGACGTGCTGCTGAGGTTGCCGATGATGCCCTCGGGGATCAATTCCTCGGCGTTCTTGTTGGCAAAAAGAATCGATCTGCCGTCAATCACAACGACACCGACGGGCAGGGAGTCGAGTATCGTATACAGGTACTGACTCGCCCGCTCCAGGGCAGCGTTCTTTTCCTCAAGCTCTTTTTTCAGTTCCTTGATCTGGTTTTCCAGTATTCCGTAATGGCTGATAATGGAATCGGAGGCCTTGGAAAACTCGCTGAAGGCATTTTCAAGAAGTTTAACTTCGGGCATTTGCATGAAGGAGGAGGTTGCAAGAAGGGTGCCAGAAAAGCGGGTAATAGGTAATAGGTTATGGGTGATGGGAAAGGAAAAGAAACTGCTTAACAGGTAATCAATTACAGGTAGCGGGAAAAGCAAGAAAAAATATGTAAAGGCCTCGGGTCAAGGCAACATCGAATATCTCCCGTGAAGCGTCTTTCCTATCACCTATTACCCATAACCCATGACCCGGGCCGTCAATTTATTGACGGCCTAGTCCAACCCCAGTCTCTTCATCTTCTCTATGAGGGTTGTCCGGTTGATGTTAAGGGCCTGGGCGGCTTTGCTTTTTACACCCTGGGTTTCGGTGAGGGCTTTCATGATGAGGGTCTTTTCGAATTCGGAAACCAGGGTGTCGTATCCCCTGTCGATATCGATCTCCGGTGGCGGCGCCTCTTCTTTTTCATGGCTGTAGAGTTTCTCCGGGAGGTCCTCTATGTCGATGTGCCCTTCCCGTTTGAGAACCACCATCCGCTCCACAAAATTCTGCAGTTCTCTCACGTTGCCGGGAAAATCATATTCCATGAGGGCCTTCATGGCCTCCTCGGAGAAGCCTTCGATCGCGGCGCAATTGATCCTGTTCGACTGTTCGAGAAAGAAATTGATGAGCAGCGGGATGTCCTGCCGGCGTTCCCGCAACGGCGGGATCTGGATGGGGACGACGTTGAGCCGGTAGTAAAGGTCCTCGCGGAACTTGTTTTCACTGACGAGCTCTTCCAGCCTGCGGTTTGTCGCGGCGATGATCCTGATATCGACCTTTATGGTCTTTGATCCACCAATCCTCTCAAAGGACTTTTCCTGGAGAACCCTCAGGAGCTTTACCTGGAGGTTGAAACTCATGTCCCCGATCTCGTCGAGAAAGATCGAGCCGCCCCCGGCAAGCTCGAACCTGCCGAGGCGGGTGTTGACGGCACCCGTGAAGGCACCCTTCTCATACCCGAAAAGTTCGCTTTCGAGAAGGGTTTCCGGTATGGCGCCGCAATTTACCACGACAAGGGGATTGTCCCGTTTCGAGGAGTTGTAGTGGATAGCACGCGCTACAAGCTCCTTTCCGACACCGCTCTCGCCGGTAATGAGAACCGTCGCGTTCGTATCGGCAACGCGTTCGATCATCTCAAAGACCTTCTGCATGGGAAAGCTGACACCGATAATGTTCTCGAACTTGTATTTATCCTTCAATGCAGATCTCAGGATCGTATTTTCCCGGACCATCTTGTTTTCCGAATACCGTCTGAGAAGGTTTGCCTTGAGGGTGAGCCCCTTGGGGATAGTGTCGCTCTTGACGAGATTGAAATAATATATGGCCGAATCTACGGTGGCAAGGACCTCCTCGAACTTGAACGGTTTGAGGATGTAATCGAAAGCACCGCATCGCATGGCGCTTATCGCACTCTCCATGCTTCCGTAGCCGGTCATGACGATACCAAGCGTATCTAGATATTCCTTCTGAATGAAGTTTATAAGCTGAAGTCCATCGACCTTGGGCATCATGAGGTCCGTTATCAAGACATGATACCCGTTGTTTTTCAGCGCCGAAAGGGCTTTCCTGCTGTCAATGAAAGGGTCCACCACGTAACCGTTGGCGCTTAGGAATTCTGCGAGCATGGAGAGGATATTCTCCTCATCCTCAACAATGATCACCCTTCCTTTTTCCATTTTATTTCTGTTCCCGCTTGTCAAAGATGATCGACGAGTTCTTGAGCATGTCCCATGCCCGGTCCTTGTCGCGCTCTTCTTCGGCTCTTGCCTTTTCCCGTGATTCCTCGGAACCGACCGACCAGGTGGTGCCCTGCTTGTCCCTGGTGATCTTAAGGTCATCGGAGCAAAAACCGGCCGAAGCGGCAAGGAAGATCACAAGAAACGACAGCGGGGCAAGACCGTACACAGTCATTCGGCATATCTCTTTATATATTTAATTAATGGTATGGACAAGAACATACAGTTATATATAGCCAATTTTTGAGCATAAAGTAAGAAAAAAATTGTGGCGGGCCGCAGAGAAAACGCGGACTGGGCGGTTCATCCTGATGATACACTGGGCATCCTATATGATCGCCCGGTGCCCATATAATCCTTGTGAATAAATACCGGACTTAATATCTTGACCACTTTTGCCGATTACGGTATAAGCTTTGCAAGCTTGAGGTTACCACACTATGAAGTTGAAGCGTCTCAAAAAAAGATGGATGACGTCTGTAACCATTCTGGTCGTCCCCCATTCGAAGTCTCAGCCGCTGAAGCTCAGGCTGCCCGTGGCAGGCCTGGCGGCATGCATGGTTTTCGCCATTATCGGCGCCATGTACACCGTGTTTGCCGGAGTGAAGACAGCGGAATACTACGTGATGAAGAGCAGACTCTCCTACTTCACCAAAGAGTTCACCGAGCTGAAACACACGATTTCCTCCCTTAAAGAAACGAATAATGAGCTTTCACGACTCGTCGAACTCAAATCAAAGAACAACATTCTCAAGTCCGCCGAGTTCAGCAGCGACACCGGCTCCATAGATATTGAAGCCATCAAGAAGGATATGAAGGAGACGATCGAATCTGTCGCCGAAATCAAGAAATACATTAGCGATCAAAAGAACATTTTTCTGGCGACTCCCCGGGGATCGCCCATTGCCGGAACGATCAGTTCCCACTACGGAGTCCGTCATCATCCTGTCACCGGTGTCAAATCGCACCATAGCGGAATCGACATCCGTGCCTCCATGGGGACCACCATCAGGGCCACCGCCGACGGTATCGTCAGCTATTCGGGCTGGTCCGGCGGCAACGGCCATATTATCGTGATCGAACACGGTCACGGATTCAGTACCGCATATGCGCACAATAAGGAAAACTTCGTGAAAGTCGGCCAGACGGTCAAGAAGGGCCAGCAGATCGCAGCGTCGGGTTCGACGGGAATGTCAACGGGTCCTCACCTCCATTACGAGGTATGGAAAAACGGCAAGCAGATCGATCCCCTTCAATTTCTCAAGGACGGATAAACATGGCAAGCAAAAGACAGCAGCAAGGACAAGGATCCCTGGAAACACTCATAGGTCAGGATTCCCTCATCAGGGGGGAGATCATATCAAAGGGCGTCGTAAGGCTTGACGGTTCCCTTGAAGGAAGCATCCAGGCAGACTACCTGATCCTCGGCAAAACCGGATCGGTCAAGGGCGACATGTCCGCCCGGGAAATCGTGGTGGATGGAACCGTGGAAGGTGACCTCACTGCCGAAGAGCTTGTTGAGATCAACCCCGACGGGGCAGTGGAAGGCAACATCCGCACCGCAAAACTCATAGTTACCGAAGGCGCTTTTTTCTCCGGTACCTCCTTCATGGAAAGACCCCGCAAGGTCGAGAAGCCCGAAGAAGAAAACCTCGAAACAGCTGAACCCTCCGAGGAAACCGCTGAACCCGTTGAGGAAAAAAAGAAGCTGAAACGGATCTTCATTTTCTGACGCCCCCTGTCAGAAAAACCGACAAGAGAGAGGTGATGGGTCATAGGTCATAGGTAATAGGTCACCTTTGTATTTTCTATTACCCATTACCTATTACCTATTTTCTTTCTTTCGTCTTTTTCCATTACCCCTTACCCCGCACCTATTTTCTTTCTTTTCCGCATTGTAACGGATATACGCTTATGTTATAAATTAAAAATTCATACGATGTCTTGTTGTGGTAAGGTTCTTGCATACAATATCGGCATGCGATACGACAGGCATCAGTCTTTCATAACTAAAAAATAGAGGAGAGTTTACCATGATAGGTGAAAAGAAAGCAGCAACCGATTTTGATGAAAAAGACATCACTACCATCGTTGCCGACGATCTTGAGATCAAGGGAACAATACGCTTCAAAACATCAGTGATGCTGAAAGGCGTATTCGAAGGTGAGATATACTCGGAGGGGCTCCTTGTCGTCGGGCCTACCGCACGCGTTATGGCGAGCATCACGACACAGACCCTCGTCTCCCACGGTGAGATCACGGGCAACGTCATAGCCAACGAGCAGGTAACCCTGAAAAGCACGTCCATCCATAATGGTGACATTTCCACGCCCAATATCATCATCGAGAACGGCTCCGTATTCAACGGCTCATGCGCGATGAGAGCGAAGGATATAACAGTCAGATAGTTGCAAACTCATTTAGAAGGGGGTTCGGCATGTCAGTAGAGATTCCCGAGATCAGGGAGATACAGGAAGGTCAGATCACAACCGTAGTTGCGGAAGATCTGGAGATAAAAGGAACCATCAGATTCAAAAGTTCAGTCATGTTGAAAGGGGTCTTCGAGGGGGAGATCTTCTCCGAAGGGCTCCTTGTCATTGGATCAACGGCCAGGGTGACGGCAAGCATCAACACAAAAACGCTCATTTCCCACGGATCGTTGACGGGCAACGTCACAGCCAGCGAACAGATCGTTCTCAAAAACACGGCGACGCATATCGGCGATCTGAATTCGCCCTTCATCATGATCGAAAACGGGGCCGTATTCAATGGTTCGTGCGTGATGGAGAGAAATTCATCCTCCGCCGCTTCAGTAAGCCCGGCAGAAACCACGGACTACAGCACTCAGCCGGAGCCGGAGGCCGCCGTGGAAGAACAGGAAGAATCATACACCAGCGAAGACGAGTACGAATCGTCCGAACAGTAACTTCAGAAAAAAACTCTCTTTTAGCTGAAAGCCGGCCGGAGGCCCCACCCTCCCCGGCTTTCAGCGATACCTTGCCGTTACCTGTTGCCCATCGCCCATCACCTCTTACCTGTTACCTCTTACCCGTCCTGTCTATTCCTTGCTTTTTTCAGCAAAACTTTCTATAGTAGTACCATAGAGTGCGACCTTATATCTCCCGGGTATCATGTATAGATTGCGGGGAATGTATATCGACATGTCCCTACGAGGTATTCGCTGATGAAGACGGCGTCACAGTGGTACGGACGCCTGAAGACTGTATCGAATGCGGGGCCTGCATGGAAGAATGTGAACAGAACGCCATTTACTTTGACGATTAAATGAAAAAGAGAGTCGTTCTCGACAAGAAAGCCATTCAGCGTACAATAACCCGGATCACTTACGAGATCCTGGAAAAAAACGCGGGATGCACCCAGATGTGCCTGATCGGGATAAGGACGAGGGGAGTCTATCTCGCCAACCGCATACAGGACAAGGTGAAGGACGTGGAGGGGATCGGGTTGCCTTTCGGTGTTCTTGACATCACCATGTATCGGGACGACATCTCGAAACTCAGATGGCCTGAAGTAAAGAAAACCGACATATCCTTTGATGTAAATAATATGACCGTCGTCCTCGTCGATGATGTCCTGCACACGGGCCGGACCACCAGGGCAGCCATCGACGCCATCATGGACCTCGGAAGACCCAGGAAGATACAGCTTGCCGTCCTCGTTGACCGGGGTGACCGTGAACTGCCGATACACCCGGACTATGCGGGCATAGAATGCCCGGTAAACGATGATGAAGAAATCCTCGTACGACTGAGCGAGATAGACGGCAAGGACGAAGTGGTGATCGTAAAGACACGATGAACTGGAAAAGAAAAGATCTCCTCGGCATCCGCGACCTCTCGAAAGAGGAGATAGTTTTTATTCTCGACACGGCCGAATCCTTCAAGGACATCTCGAAAAGGGAAATCAAGAAAGTCCCCACTCTTCGGGGCAAAACGGTCATCACGCTCTTTTACGAACCGAGTACACGGACGCGGACATCCTTCGAGATTGCCGCAAAACGTCTCAGCGCCGACACCATCAACATATCGTCGAGCACAAGCAGCTCAACGAAGGGGGAAAGCCTCAAGGACACCGCGAGGAACCTTGAGTCCATGCGGCCCGACGCCATTGTCATCCGCCACGGTATGCCCGGGGCGCCCCACATGCTTGCCGGAATACTCGATTCATCCATCATCAACGGAGGTGACGGCTCCCACGAACACCCGACGCAGGCTCTCCTCGACCTTTTCACCATGCGCGACAAGAAAGGCCGCGTCGAGGGGCTCAAGGTGGCCATCGTCGGAGACATTGCGCACAGCAGGGTAGCCCGATCCAACATATTCTCATTAAAGAACTTCGGCAACGAGGTAATCTGCTGCGGGCCTCCGACCATGATACCCCCCCATATCGAGACGCTGGGGGTCAAGGTGGAATATGACCTTAAGAAAGCGGTAAAGAAGGCCGACGTGATCATGATGCTTAGAATTCAGAAAGAGCGGGGAGGCACAAGCTACATCCCCTCGACAAAAGAATATGCCACACTCTACGGCCTTACGAAGAACCATATCGATATGGCCGCGGATGACGTAATAGTCATGCATCCCGGCCCGATGAACCGGGGGATTGAAATCGCCGATGACGTCGCCGACGGTCCCTCATCGGTGATCCTCGACCAGGTGGAAAACGGGGTCGCGGTCCGTATGGCGGTGCTCTATCTCCTTGTCGGAGGTGAGGCGTGAAGGTCCTGATCAAGGGAGGCCGCCTTATCGATCCCAAGAACGCCATTGACGGCAGGTACGATGTTCTGGCTGACGGCCCTGTCATTGAAGGGATCTCAAAGAACATCGGCAAAGTCGACAGCAGGACAAAAATCGTGGATGCATCGGGGCTCATTGTAGCGCCCGGTCTCATCGACGTGCATTGTCATCTGCGGGAGCCCGGTTTTGAGTACAAGGAAACGATAAAAACGGGAACCATGGCGGCTGCCCGCGGAGGTTTCACCACCATTGTCTGCATGGCGAACACAGACCCCGTCAACGACTCACGGAGCGTCACCGAATTCATCATCGACAGAGCTCACGCGGAAGGCGTATGCAAGGTTCTTCCCTGCGGCGCCATTACGAAGGGCCTCAAGGGAGAAGAGCTTTCGGAGATCGGGGAGATGTTCGAAGCCGGGATCGTGGCGATTTCCGACGACGGCAAATCAGTGCGAAGAGCCGGCCTCCTGCGCAAAGCCCTCGAATATGCAAAGACCTTCAAACTGCCCGCCATCTCACACTGCGAGGATGATACCCTGTCCGGAGGGTACGTGCATGAAGGCCTGGCTTCCCTGTTCTCCGGGCTCGAGGGAGTTCCCGCCATCGCCGAGGAGATCATTGTCGGGCGGGATATTGCCATAGCCCGATACGTCGACGCACCCATTCACCTTACCCACATATCGACCGCCGGCAGCGTCGAGATCATCGAGCGCGCAAGGAAGGTATTCAGAAAGGTAACCTGCGATACCTGCCCTCACTATTTCACGCTCACCGACGAAGCCACTCTGACATACGATACCAATGCAAAGGTTAATCCCCCGCTGAGATCTCAGAAGGACCTGGAAGCCATCAAGGAAGGGCTCCGCAGGGGGACGATAGACATAATCGCAACGGACCACGCCCCGCACGAATTCACCTCGAAAGACGTGGAATTCGACATTGCAAGCAGCGGTATTTCCGGATTTGAGACGGCTTTTGCACTCGCACTGAGCCTTGTCCACGAGGGTGTTCTCGATATGAAGGGACTCCTGGCGAAGATGACTGCCAATCCCGCAAAACTTCTCGGCATCACGTCGGGAACACTGGCCGAAGGCGCCCCCGCCGACCTCATCGTCTTTGACCCCGATCGCGAATGGACCATAAACAGGAATGCCTTCATATCAAAAGGAAAGAACACCCCCTTTCACGCCATGACCGTAAAAGGCAAGAACCTCTTCACAATGGTGGACGGAAAGATCGTCCATGATGAACTTTAGAAGACGGTTTCACGTTTCGGTTTCAGCTTTCGGAGACATCTTTTGCATGACCTGTTTGGCCTGTAGGATTTATTAGAAAACGCCGGTATTTTTGTCATTTCCCGCCTTAATCTTTCTTTCCTATTGTCCGATAAACATTCTACGAAGTTACGGTAGGGGATACTGCTACTGTCCCTGTATTGACGGGTTACCGGTCCGGCTGGCCTCATCAGGGACCGGGACTCTTAAAGGATGCGGGATCTATAATGTTCGTAATAATTGGTGCAATCGTCGTACTGGGTGCAGTCTTTGGGGGCTTCGTCCTGGAAGGCGGTCCCCTGAAATTGATCGTCCAGCCGGTAGAATTCCTCATTATAGGCGGGGCAGCCCTTGGGGCGATGGTCATCTCGGCCCCGAAGAAACTTCTTATGAAGATCGTCGCCAAGGCACTAGCCTCGCTCAAAGGCGGCAGCGTCAATCGCCAGCTTTATCTTGACCTCCTGAGGCTCATGTATGAGATTTTCCAGGTGACGCGTAAGGACGGACTTATCGCGCTTGAATCCCACATCGAACATCCCGACCAGAGTAAGATCTTCACCAAGTATCCCAATGTTACACGAGAGCATCACATCATTTCTTTCATGACAGACACCTTCAGGCTGATCGTCCTCGGAGGCATCGCCCCCCATGACATCGAAAGCCTTATGGACCTCGATATAGAAACGCACCACCAGGAAGGGGCACAGCCGGGCATGATCCTTCAAAAGATCGGCGATTCCATGCCGGGCCTCGGAATCGTTGCCGCCGTTCTGGGCATCGTTATCACCATGCAGGCGATCAACGGCCCCCCGGAAGAGATCGGCCACAAAGTGGCGGTGGCCCTCGTCGGCACCTTTCTCGGTATTTTTCTGTCATATGGCTTTATCCAGCCTCTCGCCACCAATCTGGACCTCGCCGCCGAAGAAGAGTCGAAGGTATACGATGCAATCAAGTCGGGAATCATCTCTCTTGCCAAAGGGTTCAACCCGATAGTCTCCGTGGAATTCGCACGAAGATCGATACCCAATGATTACCGTCCGACCTTTCAGGAGATGGAGTCCTTTGTGAAGGGGGTCAAGTAACGATGGATGACCACCAGACACCGGTACGGATCGTCGTCAAGAAGAAAAGAGGGCATGGCGGTCACCATGGCGGAGCGTGGAAGGTAGCCTACGCGGATTTCGTCACGGCCATGATGGCCCTCTTTATCGTTTTGTGGATAGTCGGCCAGAGCAGCACTGTCAAACAGGCAATTTCAGCGTATTTCAAGGACCCGGGCGTCTTCGACAGCGGCCGGGGCGGCGGCGTCCTGCCGGGCTCATTGGGGTCCGCGCCCAATCCCACCACGGCCGTCTCCTCCGAGATAGAGAAACTGAGGACCGAAGCCAAAAAACTGGAAGGGGTAATAAAGGCCAATCCTGAATTCGATAAATTCAAAGACAAGATAGAGATCACCGTAACGAAGGAAGGTCTTCGTATCGAACTCCTGGAGAATTCCGACGGTCTTTTTTTTGATGTCGGCAGCGCCAGGCTCAAGCCGGAAACGATAAAGCTCCTCAAACTCGTGGCGTTAGAGGTGGGCCGCCTCAAGAATAAGGTCATGATCGAAGGTTACACCGACGCCCGGCCCTACGTGAATCCCGACTACACCAACTGGGAACTCAGTTCCGACAGGGCGAATATGGCCAGAAGGATCCTTGAACAAAACGGGGTTGGTAAGGACCAGGTGTCCCAGGTACGCGGCTTCGCCGACCGGAATCTCAAACATCCCGATAAACCCCTTGATTATGGCAACAGAAGGGTAAGCATACTTGTCGCGGCAACAGAGGCAAAACCGGCGGATGCCATCACGCCCCCGGCTCCCGACGCAGCACCAAAGAAAGAATCCGTGGTTCCGCAAACCCCTTCTATTACGCCCTCGGTTGGAATGAAATAATGGAAAACCCTGTGGTGCGGATCCTTCTCGTAGACGACGATGCCAATTTTCGCAGTGTTTTTGCGAAATTCTTCGCCCGCTACCCCGGCTTTGAGATATACGAGGCCGGAAATGGCGAAGAGGGCTTTCGCCGGGCGAAAGAGATGCGGCCCGATCTTATCCTCAGCGACTACGACATGCCCGTCCTCAATGGCATGGAGTTTTGTCGCCGTGTCCGTAACACTCCTGAGATTGCGTCGGCATTCTTTCTGTTTCTGACCGCAGAGAAGGATGAAAAGCTGAAGGTGCAGGCCTTCGAGTGCGGAGCCGACGACTACATCGAAAAAGCGACTCCCCCCGTTATCCTGACGAGCAAGATACGGGCATTCTTGAGGATCAAGCAGCTTCAGAATGAAGTTGTCGATGAAAAAGAGAAGCTCGCCGAGGCCAATCAAACCCTGGAGCGCAACTTCAAGGAGCTTACCCAGATCCTTCTGAAGATCATTGACGTGCGGGTACCGGGAGCGGCTGACCGCGCTCGGGCAGCCAAAGACGCCGCCCGTTTCATCTGCAAGAAAATGGAAATCAGCGACGAGGAAACCTCCAAGATCATCTTCGGTGCCCAGCTTCACGAAATCGGCAAGATCGGCCTGCCCGACACGATCGCCGACAAGAGCAAGGGCAACCTGGTAATGAATGACCGCAGTATTTACAACCATCATCCCGTGATCGGTTCTCTCATCATATCCACGATATCGGGATTCAAAACGTCCGCCGACGCCATCTACCATCAGTACGAAAACTATGACGGCTCCGGAACCCCCGAAGGTCTTATCGGAAATGAAATACCTCCCGGAGCCCGCATTCTGCGCGGTATCGTCCTTCAAAGTGACCTGTGCCGGTCCGGTCATGCCCGGGATGACATATTGCGTGAGATCAGGCAATCAGCAAACAGGATCCTCGACCCCATAGTCGCGTCGTCACTCGCCGAACACATCATCGAAAACGACCGTGAATTTGCAGCGAACAAGTGTAAGATCGCACTGGAAGAGCTGAAACCCGGAATGGTCATCGCGGAGGACATCTACGCGGCAAGCGGCATCAAACTGATCCCGAGGCACGTCAAGATCCAGGAGCGTATGATCCGCGTCCTGATGGACCGCAATGACAGCGACCCGATCATCGGGGGGGTGTACATCACGATAGGGGCGAGGTAGTAGAAGATCGCCAGGGCGCGAGGCAATCGTTTTCAAACGCTCGGGCGGTTTTGAAAATACTCTTTTGCGATTGAGACGTCCGCCGCTATCCTTCCTTTCAGTTCCGCCATATCCTTGAATTTTCTCTCAGACCTGATGCGGTCGTGGAAATAGATCTTAACATCGCGGTCGTAGAGGTCACCGACGTAACCAAGGATATGCGTCTCGACGAGGAGCTTTTTCCCGTCGAAGGTGGGGTTGAAACCGATGTTGGTGACCGAGGGCCATCTTTTGCCGTCGAATTCCACTTCGGTTATATACACGCCATTATGGGGTATGAGTTCGAAAACGGTCTCAAAGTTGATTGTGGGGAAACCCATGTTCTTCCCCCGGTTGACGCCGTGGACGACGACGCCCTCGATCATATGGGGGCGGTCCAGCAGCTCATTTGCCTTCTTTACATCGCCGTCCATGATGAGCCTTCGTATCCGGTTGCTGCCGATCTTTTCGTCATCGATGGTGATGGCCTCCACTACGTCGAAATAGAATCCCTTTCTCCGGGCGAAGTCGCGGAGCATCTCCACATCTCCGGCCCCGCCCTTTCCAAAGCGGAAATCATACCCGACAATGACGCCGGCAACGCCCAGCTTGCCGATAAGGATATCCTCGATAAAACTTTGCGGGGCTATCGACCTCAGATGTGCGCTAAAGGGGATTACAAACATAACCTCGATACCGTTTTCTGCAACGAGGCGCTCCTTGACGGATGGCGGTGTAATCAGGCGAATATAGGAATCCGGTTTGAGAATACTGTGGGGGTGAGGAGCGAAGGTCATGAGCATGGGGGTACCCGATATCTCGGCGGCCTTTTCTACAACCCTCTTGATGATGCGTTTGTGGCCGATATGCACGCCGTCGTAGTTTCCGATAGTAAGAACAGGATTGGGAAATTTAGCGGCCACATCGAAAGATTCAAAGATTTTCATCGTCACCTCTTGACTTATCTGTCACATACATATAACTTTATAGCGTGCCGAAGTGGCGGAATTGGCAGACGCGCTAGATTCAGGGTCTAGTAGGCAATTTGCCTGTGTGGGTTCAAGTCCCGTCTTCGGCATATTTTTTATTCTTTCGCACTCCATCGTTACGTCCCTGCGCCTTTTCAAACGCTTCATTGTATATCATCCGATGCGGTTTTTGTATAAAAACTTGGCCTTGCACCCGTTCCTCGGTCTGCGAGCGGGAAGCAACAAAAATACGAATCCCGGTCAAATATCCAACCGGGACCAGGTAATGAGTGTGCTGGTCCTTCGAAGAATCATAGGTCCTATAAGTCGTATAAGACCTATGGGACCTATGATTGCTTTTTGTTTTTTTTCCTCTCGCCGAAAAGGCCGGAGGCGTGGGATAATCTTCTATCTTTTCACGTGCACGACAAAAACTGCCGGGCTTTTTGCGCCTTGTCCCTGTAGATCCGGTGTATGATGCGCATGTCGAAATCCGACTCCTCCTTGAGCATGGCCTCTTTTTCCTGGTCTGAGAAATAATCCATGCAGGGGAGGAAAAACATTTTATCTTCCTTCTCTATGTGAGCAGGATAAAGGCTCTTTATAAATCGCAGACTGTCAACGATTTCCGGTAAGGCCATTTTGTCGCCCTGCATGTACCTGTCACGTGCCTCCACCAACCGGGCGACGCTCGCCCTGGACTCACGGTGCTCTTCCGACAGTTCCTCCATGATCGCAACGAGTTCCGCTGACATAGACTTCTTCCTCAGCTCTCTGAAGAGGATGCCCTCCTCCTTCCCATGATGGCATCTGTCGCCATAATTCCCAATGAAATCTATCACGATATCAACAAGTTCCATGCTGATGTTGCTATTCTGTTCGCACCAGTCCACCTCGTTCTCGATCACTCCAATCAACTTTTCTATAAGTCTGTGTTCAATCATGAGAGGGGCTATTGGCAGCATATGCAACCTCCTTTTTTTCTTTGCCGTTTATTTACTCACCACCCGCCTCTTGCCTGTCTAGCCAAACTTATGGGCAATGCCGTAACCACCCGTCGGAAATCTCCACTCTATATTCAGGCGGGGGCAGCCGATACGACAGGAACCGCATTCCAGGCAGCCTTCGTAGGCCACGGTGATCCTGTCCTTTTCAAGTTTGTAAACATTGGCAGGGCAAAAATACAGGCACGGCTGGTCGAGGCAATTCTTGATACAAATATCGTTATCGATGATCCGGATGTGTGCCTCCTCGTCCACCCGAAATCGGTCCAGAAAGAGCTTGTCCTCAACTTTGACTTTCATCCGATACTCCTTGCGCCGGCCCACAGGAGCCTGGCAAGTCTTGCCAGCGGGATCGCCCCCTGAATTCTTCGGCGAATGGAGGTTTGCTTTTCCTTTTTCGATACCCCGTCTACCGTCAACATCTCCCGTGCCGCGGATGCCCCCAGCCGGGGAAGCGTAGAGAAGAGTTCCTTATGGTTCAGGAGAAACCGGTTGAACCTCCTATATTTCTTCAGGTCTTTCATTACATACGATCCCTGCAATGCGGCGGCGTATCCCGCGAGGCCTTCGCTGCCGGTGTCGCCTCTCGCCAGCGCACCGGCGATCGTCAGTGCGGCGAGACGCCCCGAAGCCATTGCCATGTTCGATCCTTCCCGATGGAGGGCGTTGAACAGCATCCCCGACTCCCCGGCGATGAGGTAGCCGTCACCGTAGAGGTGCGGTATCGTATCGTAGCCCCCCTCGGCCAGCCAGTGGGCCATGTATTCCCGGGGACGGCCCGATTTGATGAGCGGAGCGACCATGGGATGCCCTTTGAATTCTTCCAGCATCTCATAGGGCCTCACGGTGTTGCTCATGAGATCGAAAAGATTGGCTCCGATGCAAAGGGAAAGGGAATTCTTGTTGGTGTATATTACGGCAACGCCATCCATTCCTTTCGTGATCTCTCCGAGGATCTCGATGGTAACCCCGTGGCCCGCCTCGACGTTAAACCTTTCATTGATGACCTCTTCCGGAAGCTCGATCACCTCCTTAACCGCCAGGGCAACGTCGCTCGGTTTCGGTTCCGGGCGAAACCCTGTTTTTGCTGCCAGGGCCGAGTTGACGCCATCAGCTATGAGGACGACGCGGGCCGTGACGTCCCCGTCGGAACGGTCCGTCCTGACGCCCGTCACGCGGCCGCCGCCATCCTTGAGGAGATCCGTAACCGTAGTCCCGCAGACCACAAGAACCCCTTTTTCTTCGGCTATCCCGGCAAACCATCTGTCGAATCTGGCCCGTCCCACGGTAAAGGCGTTAAAAGACAGTCCTTCTTCGAATGCCCTGTCGCGAAAGGAGACATTGAACCCGCCGTCCAGGGATAGATACCACAAGCGGGATTCGACTATATTTCGTTCCACCGGACACTCTCTCTTGATGAAATCCGGTACCGATTCGGCAAGATCGTGACCGTAGAGAACGCCCCCGGACACGTTCTTGGCGCCCGGAAATTCTCCCCGTTCAAAGACGATAACCTTGATACCCTTTTCAGCCAGCGCCAGCGCCGCACTGATTCCCGCAGGCCCTGCTCCCACAATGGCCACCTCAAATTCCTCCCGCATATTACCTCATCCCTGCCGTTTGGAAACGGCCTCTCTCAGCCCTTTAATCACAAGAGGCACCACATCCCTGTAATCCCCGATCAGTCCGGTATCGGAAACCCCGAATATCGGTGCGTGAGGATCGGAGTTGATCGCTACGATCCTGCGGGAACCCTGCATACCGACAAGGTGCTGTATGGCCCCCGACACGCCGATGGCAAAGTACAGCTTTGGTGCGACTGTCTTCCCCGTCTGTCCCACTTGCCGCTCATAGGGCATCAACCCCGCTTCGACAACCGGTCTCGAGCAGGCCACGACCCCGCCGATAAGGTCGGCAAGCTCCTGAAACATCGGCATCGACTCGGGATCGCAGGCCCCTTTTCCCACAACGACCAGCGACGGGAATCTGCCGATATCCAGGCCGGTCTCGCCGGTGTTGTCCCTTACGAAATCCAGGATCTCGGGCACCTCCCCGACGGGAGGTACAAAAGGATGATGATGGACCGCGCCCGTCCTGCCGGTTTTTCTCTCCCCGGCCCTGAAGACCCCGGGCCTGACCGTACTCATTTGCGGACGATGGTTCTCGCAGAAGATGGTCGCCATGATATTGCCGCCAAAGGCCGGCCTCGTCATGAGAAGCAGGCGCTTTTCCTCATCAATATCCAGTCCCGTGCAGTCTGCGGTAAGCCCCGTTTCCACGTTTGTTGCAACGACACTCGCCAGGTCCCTGCCGAGCGCGGTGGCACCCATAAGCAGGATCTCCGGTTTTACGGTATTGGTAAGATCCGTCACCGCTTTACCGTACGGACTCGAAAGGTAAGATCCGAGCAGGGTATCGTCGATAACGTGGACTTCATCACAGCCGTATTCCAGGGCCTCCGTGGCAACGTCCTTGAGTTCGTGGCCGGCAATGAGAGCAATCACTGCAGTGCCAAGCCTCCGCGAAAGTTCCCTTGCCTTGCCCGCAAGTTCCCATGACACCGGGGCCACCTGTCCGTGCGCCACCTCTAGGAAGACTGCGACACCACGGTATTCGGAAAATCTGTCTTCCGGTACCCCCGGAATCCTCTGCGGGGTCTCCCGTGGTCTTTTCGGCTCAAAACTGACCGCTTCGACAGGGCAGACCTCAAAGCATTTTCCGCATCCTATGCAGACCTCAGGGTCAATGCGCGCCACACCCCCGGACATTTCTATCGCCCCGACAGGACACTCACCAGCGCAAATCTGGCATCCGATACACCTGTCGGGAATTATCGCGGCAACATCGATACCCTTTGAATTTTGGGACATCTCGATCAGACTCCCGGGTTTTTAAACAGTTCCGAGGTCAACTCCCCATCGGCAACAATAGCGTCAAGGAAACGTTCCACGGCCGGGACAGGATCCTTGCGGCCATCAAAAACAGGCCCTCCTTCTTTCAGCGGGGGCGAGAATATCCTTCTCACCCAGGTGGGCGAACCTTTCAATCCAATTTTTGTCGCCTCGGCCCCGACGGCATCCGCGTCCCACCTGTCGATTACGGTTCGCAGGGAAAGTATCAGCCCGGGAAGGGAAGCCCTTCTCGGTCGCGCAAGGCCAAGGTCAACGGTAATGACAGTCGGCAAGGGGCCCCTTACAACCTCAAACCCCCCCTCGACCCTCCTCTTCACCGTGATGTGCCTGTCGGATGTGTTTAACTCCCGTATTTCAACCACCGAGGTAAATTGGGTAAAGCCAAGCCGCGTGGCAACGCCGGGCCCAACCTGCGCGGTGTCGCCGTCAATGGCCTGTTTTCCGCATAGCACTATGTCCACGGGCCGATCCACGTCCAGATTTCGGATGGCTTTGTAGAGGGTGTAGCTGGTGGCAAGAGTATCCGCACCCGCGAAAGCCCGGTCGGACAACAGGACGGCGGCGTCTGCGCCAAGCGATATGGCCTCTTTCAATACCTGCTCGGCCTGGGGGGGTCCCATGCTGAGGGCCGTCACCCACCCGCCGTATTTGTCCCTCAGAATGAGAGCCGTTTCCAGTGCTACGAGGTCATAAGGGTTGGAGATGGACTCAACGCCGGAACGCATGAGGGTGTTCGTCTCGGGGTCGATCTTCACTTCGGAGGTGTCGGGCACCTGCTTGATGCAGCAGACAAAGTTCATACGCTCCCGATCCTGTCGCCCCGAGCGGTCAGATATTCCTTCAGGGCAACGGCATTGTTGTGCTGTTTATCTTTGGCGCCATAGAGAAGGGTCACTTGTTTTTTTGACATTTGGGAAACACTTTCCAGGATCTCGCCCTTCTCATCGAGCTCCCTGAAATACCTTTCTTCGAACTGTGTCCACTTTGTCTCGTCATGGCCAAACCATTTGCGCAGGGCATCACTGGGTGCGATCTCTTTCAACCATAGATCGACCTTCGCCTCTTCCCGGCTCAAGCCGCGCGGCCACAACCTGTCTACGAGAACTCTCACGCCATCATCATGAGAAGGGTCCTCGTAAATCCTTTTGACCCGGATCATTGGTTGTTACCGGTAATCAAGCGGATCACGGCGACAATTTTCCCTTCACGAGCATGAGCGAGCAGGGTAGCCTTCTCAAGATCTCATGGGTGCTCCTGCCGTAAATCATACGTTCGATCCTCCCCTCCTCGTGGGCTGCCATGATAACGAGATCGGTCCCGCATTTCTTCACGGCCTCCATGGTCTGCTCGACGGGTTCGCCTTGTTCCACCATTTCCGTGATGGCCATTCCCACCGCTTTTTCATCCTGTATCATTGCATCGATCTCACCCCTTATCTCTTTTTCGCGGGCCTGATACTCTTCCTGAAAGCGGCCAAGGCTGGCAAGATAATGGAGGCCCACTCTGGCAAAGGGGTCGTATTCGATATGGAGAATGGAAAGCTCCGCGCCATAGAACCTCGCCAGCGAGACACCATAATGGAACGCTTTCTTGCACTCTTCGGTGGATCTGCTCACAACGAGAATTCGTTTTACGTCTTCCATAATGTTCTTCCTTTCCGCGGGCGTCCTGACTTAAGGGCCACTGCTGTACCGAATTCGACCCGGCCTGTGTCCTAAATGATATGAAGATCCTTACCGCTCTCCCACAGGCCATGTATGTTGCACAGGCTGAGTGCGTAGACCCTCCCCTTACTGTTTACAGACACGGCCACACTCACGGTGTGATCGGTCACGACCGGACCTTTGTCGGGTCCCGCCACGGACTCGCCATGGGCCGCGAAATCGCAGTGCGCGATCTGGTAAGAGAATTTGTCATCATCGGGCTTGTAGAAAACCTGGACCCATTTGATGTGGTGTTCGCACGTATTCGGATGAGGGATCTCCTTTCCGATCGTCACATTGATGACAAAGGGCTTGCCTGCGGCAACCTTATCGGGACAATCGATTACCGGGACGTGCTTTTCCTTCTTCCAATCCTCTACCTGAAACAACGGACCTAATCTGTTCATTATTCCCACCCCTCCTGAAGAACGTACCATTTTATCAATCAATTGCAATCGCCTCCGTTGGACACGCATCGGCAGCTTCCCGGCATGCCTCTTCGTATTGTCGTGGTACAGGCTTTTCGCCTATCTTTACAATTACCTCGTCGTCTTCCATAAGGAAGACTTCCGGACATATCTCTGTACAAGACCCGCACTGCGAGCACAAGTCTTCATCGATTCTTACTATCATAAGCGCCGCCTCCCCGAACAAGTGTCTTTATGCTCTGCAAATCCCGGGGCATGCCGGGAAAGCCTCGTCGTCCCCGCGATTGAGACTGTCTCACTTCGGCTTTCTGATAAGCAAGACAGGACATGCCGCCGCTTTGAGAACCTTGTCGGCCACGCTTCCCAGCAGATAATCCAGGAGACCCGTCTTCCCATGAGATGACATCACTATGAGATCGGCTTTCTTCTCGTTCTGTTCAGCAAGGATCTGCTCGTAGGGAACACCTTTTTTGACATCGGTCTCGACCTCGATGGATTTGGCCTCGGGAAACATCGCCAGTTGCTTCTCCATCATCTCCACCGCCGACATGGAACTTTTCTTCTCCAGGTCGTCCAGGGTAGCCTGATCGAAACAATAGTCAACGGCGCAGGTCTGCATAAGCGCGATGACATGAAGAAGATACACCTTCGATCCATTCTGTTTCGCGATGTCGACGGCGATACTTACCGCCTGGTCGGAATATTCGGAAAAATCTGTTGGGACAAGAATACGTTTTGGCGAGAACACGCGAACCTCCTTCGTAATTTTTTTGAGACATTTATCCGGTTACGCCTGCACCGGGACTTCTCCGAACTATTCTGCAATAAGTTTCCGTCAGCGGTAGATGCTCCTGAGCGGACTTGCCGAAAATGACGCCGGAAGCGGTATGGGGATCGCTCGCACGAGATCGTTTTTTATAAGCGGCAGATATACCCTGACATCCGTGCCGGCATCGACGGCACTTTCGACGCTTATCCTGCCGTTAAGGGACTCGACTATACGAAGCGCCAGGGTGCAGCCAAGCCCGCGGCTACCCTCCTTGGTTGTAAAGAAGGGCTCGAAGATCCTCTCTCGTACGCTTTGATCCATTCCGGCGCCGGTATCGCAAACTGAAACGAGCGCGCAGCCGCTGGAGGCATAAGCAATGGAGCAGCCCATGATATCATCGGCAAACCGGATACGCCTGGTGCTTAATGTCAACCTGCCGCCCGGGGAGAGCGCGTCCCCCGCATTCCCTATAAGATTCAACAGGGCCCCTGTGAGCTTCAGGGCATCAGTCACGACCCTGAGTTCACAATCGGCAAGATCGATCTTAATTTCGGTACCATCGGGAACAACCCCCGGCAGAAGGTCCTGCAGCTCTTCCACTATCCCGTTGAGATCGTGTTCTTTCAGCTTCATCCTGGAATCAAAGCTATACGCCGGTAATCTCCCTTGTTCCGACATATTCATCGTAGAAATGTGCATCTCTATCCTCCTTGCTAGTTCTTTTCCTGATCAACGATCCTATTTCGAGGGCAGGGTATTGGGGTTCGCACTTCGACCTTGATGTGCCCGGTACAAGATCATTGCTCCTTCATCATCGTTTTTGCCGTACCTGCCATTAACATCGGTAAGGACAGGCTTATCAAGAAACGTGCCACGATGAACTGCCGGGAGGATAGCCTCTATTCTTATGTAATATCAGGTAGTAACAATTATCGCATCGAATCGTGCCGCCGTTGCGTTTGTCTTGTCCGCCAAGATAGCGGTTCGCCGGGCAAGACACTGTCTCGTTTCGCAAGACACTCGGTGCCGGAATCAGAGGTTTTGTCTGGAAAGGTTGTATTTTTTCAGAAGTGCATAGAGACGGGGTCGCGACAACCCTGAAACCTTGCAGATTTCCTTGAGTTTACCATCGGATGCCTTTATCAGGCGCTTAAGGTATTGTCTCTCAGCATCGGCGATAACCTCCTCCCGGTAGGTTTTAAGCGCAGGGATGGAGTCGGTTGTCGATGGATGAAGTTCATGGACGGTTTCGGAGCCGCTGTCCATGTCGAGCTCGGATTTTTTGAGTTTGATGCGAATGTCTGTGGGAAGATGTTTCGGGTACAACGTCGGCTGATGGAATGCTTCTGAGATGGATTTTTCGAGGGTGCTGATAAACTCACGCACGTTGCCGGGCCAATCGTGGGCTTGAAGCGCCGCGAGAAATTCCGGTGAAAAGCCCTTGTTGCCAATTCCGTATTGCTCACACAGGCGGGCGATGTAATGGATAAGCAATTCCCGGATATCTTCGGGATGCTTGCGCAGAGCAGGCAGATCGATCTGCAAGGTCCGTATCCGAAAAAGGAGATCTTCCCGGAATTGCCCCTCTTCAACCATTTTGTCCAGGTTTCTGTTCGTGGCGGAGATTAGCCTGAAATCGCTCGTGATCTCTTTATCCGAACCGATGGGTCGAAAGCTGCGCATCTGCAGGACCCTCAGAAAACTTCTCTGGATCGAAAGCGGAAGTTCGCCTATTTCATCAAGGAACAGTGTACCACCATGGGCCTGTTTTACCAGGCCATCCCTTGCTTTGTCGGCACCGGTAAAGGAACCTTTTTCGTGCCCGAAAAGGGTGCTTTCGACGAGGTTCTGTGGCAGCGATGCACAATCCACGACGACAAAACTCTTATTGGCACGTGGACCGTTGTTGTGGATGGATAATGCGAAAAGCTCTTTGCCGGTGCCCGTTTCACCGGTTATCAGCACGTTCGCCTCACCATGGGCCGCCTTTGCGACAAGGTTCAGGCACGCTCCGATCACGGGGCTTCTCCCGATGATACCCTCGGTTCTTAGGGCCGCGGGAGGTGCTTGATGACCCTTCTCTTTCCTGTACTGCAAGGCCCTTAGCAAGGCAAGCTGCATCTCCTTGATCGATGAAGGTTTTTTGATGTAATCCCAAACACCGTTCTTGAGCGCAAGCTCGGCCGCACCTGAATCGTCAAACCCCGTGATGATGATTATCTCCGGAGATGACGGGGCTGCCTTGATCCCCTGCAGTATGTCAAGGCCGCTGCCGTCCGGCAGGTGGATATCCAGAAAAACAACTTCATAAGTGCCTTCGGCGGCCTTTTCCAGTCCCCCCTTGATGGTTGCCGTCGTCACAACATCATGACCGGCCCGCTCAACCATATCGGAGAGCATCTCGGAAAAATTCTCATCGTCGTCAATAATCAGAATACGGGCCATTACCGCGTCCTTTAATCCCCCACCAGGTACTACTGCGCCACGACTATCGGCATACCGTTGCCCTACTGTACCTCCCCTTTCGCTTTTTCCTGGAATCGAATGGAAGGCCGGTGTCTTTCCCTTTGTCCGGCCTCAGAGAATGTTGTTATCGTCTTCGTTCCCCCGGTAACCCGTGAGCCCAGTCTGCGAGAAACCCACGGCTCTGGCCACCTTTCCCGCATGATAAACGATATCAAAAGCAATTTTACTTTGTCAACATCATTTGCCCTGAAACAACACCAGGCACGGCAATTTCGGGGGAAAGGCCTGCGGGGACCGAAGAGACAAGAGGGGATGTGACAGCGGCTGATTATGGGATCGCGAGTACCTTCGCACCGCGTATCTTCCGCTCTTTCAGCTCGATAAGGGCTCTGTTCGCCTCAGGCAGAGCAAACACTTCCACCTCGGGACGAATAGGGATCACGGCCGCCAGATCGAGGAATTCCCTGACGTCCCTTGCCGAAACGTTGGCAACGCTCTTTATTTCTCTTTCCAGCCAGAGATGCTCGGGATAAGAGAGACTCAGAAGTTCCTCCTTGTCAATCTCCTCTTTCCGGATGGCGTTGATAACGAGGCGCCCTCCCCTTTCAAGATTTCTGAGTGCATGCACTATGGTACCCCAAACCGGAGTCGTATCGATGGCCCGATGCAGCTTCTCGGGGGGCGTGCCCGTCGTATCGCCGGCCCAAAAGGCGCCCAGCTCGCGGGCAAATTCCCTCTCTCCGGCACTGCGTGCGAAGACAAATATCTTCGATGAAGGGTATTTGTGGCGTACCATCTGGATCACGAGGTGCGCTGATGCCCCGAATCCGACAAGACCTATATTCTCTCCGTCGTGCATCCCGGTCAGGCGAAGCGATCTATACCCTATGGTCCCCGCACAAAGCAGCGGTGCGGCTTCGAGGTCGCTAAATGCCCCCGGCACCTCGAAAGCAAAGTCTTCCGGCACGGTCATGTACTCAGCATATCCCCCGTTGACGTCCCGGCCGGTTGCAACAAAGTGCTCGCAGAGATTCTCGTTGCCCTCACGGCAGAATTTGCATGTACCGCATGAGGAATAGATCCATGCAACCCCCACCCTTTCACCCTTTTTAAAGCGTTTCGCCCCCGGACCGTATTCCTCGACAAAACCTATCACCTGGTGTCCCGGGACCACGGGAAACCTGGGGGGCGGCGTTCTCCCCTCTATCTCGTCGAGCTCCGTATGGCAGACCCCGCAGGCCGATACCCGCACCAGGATCTCCCTTGCGCCGACAGGCGGCACCGGCATCTCCACGAACGCGAGAGGTTCCTTTTCAATCCTGAGATCGCACACCCTTTCAATTGCCATCGCCTTCACGGCAATCCTCCCGGGAACTGGATTGTAACAAAACTATTGCCCTTGCGTTTCTGTTTACCTTACGGCGAGGAGTTCGATATCGCATACGATCACGGCGTTGGGACCGATCATCGGGCCTGCGCCGGCGTCGCCATAGGCAAGTTCCGAAGGGATATAAAGGCGCCATATGGAACCGACGGGCATTTTCGTCAGGGCCTCGGTCCACCCTTTAATGGTCTTGTTTACCGCGATTTCGGCGGGCTTATTGTTCCAGTAAGAACTTTCAAACTCCGTTCCATCCACCATCCGCGCCTTATAGTGCAGGGTTACCAGGTCGCTCATCTTCGGGATCGCCCCTTTGCCCTCTCTGAGCACCACGTACTGGAGACCGCTGGACAGGCTGACGACGCTCTTGCGCTGCCTGTTTTCTTTGAGGAATGCCTCTCCTTCCCGCCTGTTCTTCTCGCCCAGTTTTTTGACAATCTCCCGTTCATAATCGTCCAGCGCGGTCTTTATCTCCTGATCCGTCATGTTGGGCTGTCCCCGAACCGTATCCCGAATGCCGCGGACAACCATATCGGGATCGACATCTATTCCGAGGTTCTTCATGTTACGGCCGATGCTGACCCCAAGCGCATAACCGGTCTTTTCCCTGGACAGCGCCGGAGAGCCCTTAGCCTGTGCGAAGACGGGCTCCGTAACAACCACGGTCATCATCAAGAACAAACCGACGACCACCCAAAGACAGGATTTTCTTACGGAAAAAGAATTCACGTGCACCTCCTTTCCGTTCATTCGCCATTCACGGATTTTTCATTGTTTCATATGTTATTCCATGGCTTTAGTATTGTCAAATTCATTATCCATGAGAACTATAGCTTTACATAACACTAAAGAAATTGTACATTACTGCAACAAAAAATTTTTTAACACTTCAGGAGATCGGACGATGTCAGACGAACAGATCAACAACCAGGAAAATATTGAAGAAAGGAGTACTGCAGAAAGCGGACACGAAGAAGATTTTGCACAGCTTTTCGAACAGAGTACGCAGTCGGTTAAGCGGCTTGAACCGGGGCAAAGAGTGACGACCAGGGTTGCCGGGATCTCGGGCGACTTTGTCTATATCGATCTTGGCGGCAAGAGTGAGGGGGTACTAGACAGAAAGGAATTTCTCAACGAGGAAGGCGCCATCACCATTCAGGATGGCGATGAGCTCGAAGCCTACTTCGTGACCGTAGAAAACGGCGCGAGAAAATTCACCACTCTTATCCACAGTTTTCCCAGCATCACGTTGCAGAGTATCAAGAATGCCTTCGATGCGGACATACCCGTTACCGGCAAGGTCGCGTCGGAGCTGAAGGGCGGCTACGAAATCCGTGTGGGGAAGGTACGGTGCTTCTGCCCTTACTCGCAAATGGATCTCAAGGGCAGCAGGGATGCCGGAACATATATCGGTGAGACATTTCCTTTCAAGGTTCTTGAATATAAGGAAAGAGGACGCAATATCATTCTTTCTCGGCGTGCCCTTCTGGAAAAGGAACTCGAAAAGGAAAAGGAAAAGCTAAAAGAGACTCTTGCGGTCGGCATGGATGTCACCGGAAAGATCAGGTCAATTCAGAGATTCGGCGTGTTCGTCGACATCGGCGGGATCGATGGTCTTATACCGCTGAGCGAACTATCGTGGATCAAGGGATCAAAAGCAAGCGAATTGGTAAACATCGGAGATCAGGTAACAACGCGAATATTGGAAATCGACTGGACCAGGGATCGCATCACATTGAGCCTGAAGGCCGTCCTGCCCGATCCATTTCTGTCTGTTCCCGAGAATTATCCCGTGGATTCCACGGTCCAGGGAGTCGTCGTCCGTCTTGAAAACTTCGGAGCTTTTGTAAACCTCGAACCCGGGATCGATGGTCTTATCCCCATTTCGAAACTGGGGGCCGGCAGGAGAATCAATCATCCCAAAGAAATCCTCGAACCGGGCCAGCAGGTTGAGGCCAGGGTTGTTGATATCAGCGTTGAAAAAAGGCGGCTCACTCTTTCCATTGAGCGCAAGATCGTGGTGCAGGAGGTAGACCTTCCCCCAATCGGCACGCTTCTGGAAACAAAGGTGGAACGCGTTATTTCTTCGGGGATCATTGTAAGGATCAAAGAAGGGCTGACAGGGTTTATCCCCAACGTTGAAATGGGAACCCTCAAGGGCACCAACCACAGCAAGATGTTCCCGGCAGGATCCACCATGCAGGCGGTAGTTGTCGCCACCGACCCGTCCCGCGGCCGCGTCAGCTTGAGCAGAACCAAAGTCGATGAAAAGCTCGAACTCGACAGCTACACGCAATACAGGGACAAGGTAAAGGAAGAAGAACGGTCCGACGAGAAACTCGGCAGTCTCGGTGAACTTCTCCGCAATAAGCTGGGGCTATAACGACAATCCCCTTCGCCGGGCAGGGAAATCGGGAGGATCGATGAACGGTTTTCTCAGAAATGAACGGGGCGGCGCAACGCGATGGATCATCATTCTGATAATCATCGCCGCAGGTATATACGGCTATCAGTACTTTAAGAAAACTCCGCGCTACGCTTTGATCCAGTTCAAGAAGGCCATCCTCTTCAGTAATTCCGAAACGGCGCAGAAATTTATGGACTTCGACAGCGTAATCCGGGGATTGCCCGAGAGTGTTACCCGCGGCCAGCCCGACGAAATGGTGAAGAAACGCCTCATATACGAGCTCGATGCGCCCGGCGAAAAGAGTTTTTTTTCCTCTGTCAAGGGCTGGTCAGTCATCACAGTCCCCATTACTGCTTCACGGGACCAGTTGACAGCAACGGCCCAACCGGTTGAAGGCACCTCGGTGACACTGGAAAAGACACCCGAAGAGTACTGGATCATTACCGCACTCCAGCTGGAATAACTAAAAACCGGTCATTATATGGAAAAGACTGAACAGACGAGGAAGCGTGGCCCACTGGTCACCATCATAATCTGCTGCGCTATCCTCATCTTCGGTATCTCCGCTTTTATTTACGCCCGGACAACGCCCTATTACAGTCTCTATATGCTAAAGAAGGCCATCATCAGTCGTGACACGCCGGGTGTCCTCAAATACCTCGATACCGACAGCATCCTCGATAACATGGCAAAAGACGTATTCTCCCGGATGGACAAAAAGGAACCGGCCCGAAACAAGTTCGAGGAACACATGCGCGGCGCAGGAAAAGACCTCGCTACACAGCTTCTCCCTCAACTCAAAGGCCAGATGGGCGAAGCAATAACAAACCTGCTCCTCTCATACAACGATGAGGAACTCTTCGGCAACCTTCGTAAGGCGACGGTTTTCGCCCTCTCTGTCACCACAGAAGGCAACGAGGCCCAGGTACGCCAACGCGGCAAGGACAGGGTAAGCTTCACCATGGCAAAAGCCCCCGAGGGCCACTGGAGAATCACCTCCTTCAACCCAGAGGAACTCAGACTCCTAGGAAAGTAGAGACGGTTTCCGGTTTCATCATCGGGCATGGCACATTTTCCGGTCTGAAGGAAACGGTCCTATTCCGTCTTCCTCACCCTTTTCTTCTGTCATTCCGGCGCAGGCCGGAAACCCATATGGCTGACAGTTGTCAAGCAGAGACTACGGGCAGGGAACTACCAGGCAAAAAGACATCTGACTGTTCTCCTTAAACACCATATTGAGTCCTGCATACATGTGCTTCCTGTTGTAGCAAGGGTCTTCTTGGATTCCGGCCTGCGCCGGAATGACGAATTAGACAAGGTGGAGTGATAGATTAAAGAGCTTGGAATGAAGGAGGAGGGGTCGGAATGACGTGATAGATTAATTCCCGGTGGTTGGTGGCTTTGACAAAAGACTCGAAGTCCGAAAGAGACGACCTCCCGGGAAGGGAGGTCGTGGAGTTCTAACCTTGAAACTCTGAAACTTTGTTCTCTTACTCGTCGCTGGGAAGCTCCTTCAGCTGCTTCAGCGAAAACACGGGACCGTCTTTGCAGATATACTTGTGGCCCAGGTTGCAGCGGCCGCATAGACCGATACCGCATTTCATCCTTGCTTCCAGTGTGGTGATAATGTTCTCTTCGGGGAACTTGAGCTCTGCGAGCCCCTGGAGAACGAACTTGATCATGATGGGAGGCCCGCATGTAATAGCGATGGTGTTATCGCTCTTGGGCGCCTCTTCCTTCAATACCGTGGGAACAAAACCCGTTCGCTTCTCCCATCCGGGGAATTCATTATCTACGGTGAGGATGAGGTTCACATCAGATCGTTCTTCCCATTCCTTTAAGTCGTCCTTGTAACACAGATCAGGGGGCGTCCTCGATCCATAGATAATGGTGATATCTTTATAATCCGCTCTGTTATCGAGCATGTAGAGGATAAGGGTTCGCAGCGGGGCAAGTCCGATACCGCCGCCGACAAAGAGGATGTTCTTTCCTTTCATGTCCTGATAGGGAAACCAGTTCCCGAGCGGTGCACGTACGCCGATAACATCTCCTTCATAGATCCCATGAAGAGCGGTGGTGACCTCTCCGGCCTTCATGACGCTGAACTGGAGATAGTCCATCCGGGTGGGCGGGGAATTAATAACGAAGGTGGATTCGCCGACACCGAAAACGGAGAGTTGCCCGACCTGACCCGGCTCAAACTTAAAATTCTTCATCTTCTCCGTGTCGTTGAACACGACCTGGAAGGACTTTATATTCGGTGTCTCATCGATTACCTTCATGACTGTCACTAATTCAGGAAGGTATGGATTCTCGTTCCCTGTCATCACGCGCTCCTAATTCTTTGCGTCTTTTTTATCAGCGGCCCACTGTTTGGGATCCGCTTTTGGGTCTTTCAAATACCCGACGATCTCGCTGATATCCACCGACACCGGGCAGTACCTGATGCATCTTCCGCAACCGGTGCAGGCTATGGCCCCGTCATACTTTTCGGGGTAGTAGGAGAATTTGTGCCCCACACGGTTCCTGAACCTTTTATACTTGGCCGGTCTGGGGTTGTGACCGCTCGTCTCCAGAGTAAAATGCTGGAACATGCATGAGTCCCATGACCTGATGCGCTCGCCTGTTGTGATCGCCTGCTCGTCAGTGATGTTAAAGCAGTAGCACGTCGGGCACAAGAACGTACAGGCGCCACAGCTCACGCACTTATCGACCACCCGCCCCCAGAAATCACCGCTGTCGAACAGCTCCGGTGATATCCTGGCATCTGCCGGGAAGGGATTTCTCACGGCACCTGTCGCTTTTTCATTGGCCTGCTTTGCCTTTGCCTCGTAGGAGGAGCCGTCCTGGATCATCGACAGAGACATCACTGCCTTGCCTTTCTCTGTGACCGCCTCCAGGTAATATCCGCCGTCCACTTCCGTCATCACCACGTCCGACCCTTCTCTGGAAGCCGGGCCACCGCCTACACCTACGCAGAAGCAGCCGGCATACGGGCTGTTACAGCATTTTGTGATGATCGTCGTGTTCTCGCGGCGTTTCTTGTAGTACGGGTCGGCCGTGTCGGTATTCACGAACACTCTGTCGATAACCGTAAAACCCTTCGCATCGCAGGGGCGGCCGCCGAAGACAACCGCCTTCGGGAAGTCGGTGTTTGCCTTGAGCTCCACGTCCATCTTTTGCGGTGTGGCAGCATCCTTCTTGAACTCGAAGGAAAGCAGCGTTTCGCACTGGGGATAGATGGCCCCTTTGGGCGGCGTGTTCGCCGGCCTGTCCAGGGAGATCTCCTTGTCAGCTGTATACTGACGGAAGATGATCGTGTCCCCTTCAAGGCACGGAGCGTAGACCGCTGCGTCTTTACCGAGGGCCTCGACGAATTCCTTTATCTTCTCTTTCGGAAGGTATCCTTTGTCCGCCATTAGAGTTTATGCTCCTTGATTTTCGCTTCGTCAACGTTAAACGTGTACATGGGTGGCTTATCCTCAGGGTTGACTCCCGGGGTATAATCGAAGAGATCTTTCATCTCTTTGTTTATCTTCTTTTTCAGCTTCGCCACGGGAATTTCCATGGGGCATACTCGCTCGCATTCACCGCATTCCACGCACCGCCCTGCAAGATGGAGGGCATGGATCATGTGGAACATCACTTTCTCATCGAGGCTGTTCTTCTGGGTGATCCAATGCGGGTCACGCGTCTCGGCGATGCAGCTGTCCTGGCATACACACATCGGGCATGCGTTCCGGCATGCATAGCAACGGATGCACTTATCAAACTGGCTCGCAAAATATGCCTTGCGCTCCTCCAGCGTCTTCCCTTCAAGCTCTGCCACATCAGCATAGACGCTTTCGGGCGGCTTATCCGACTTGATCGCATCTGCCGTGAGCTGGTCATAGACGATGGGTGTCGGAAACTGGCACGAAGTGCACTTCGTCGGACAGACATCGGCTAATGCGAGTGTCTTCTCACCTGATGGCGTCTTCACCTTGATAGAACCGTCGGTGAAGGTTACCTCTTCCACCGGTTCGTTGCCGATAGCTTTCTGGACCTTCTTCTTACTGACGGTGCCCTTGCAAGGGATACCGATGATCACGACATTGTTCCTGTCAATCAGACCTTCCTGCATATACTGGACGATGGTCCTCGAGTCGCACCCTTTCACCGCAACAGCCACCTTCTTCTTCTGTGAGGGAAGGTAACTTGCAAGATTCTGCGCGCACAGCGGGTTCCATACTACCTGATCGACCTGCTCTGGGGACGTTATAAAGATCGGCGTCACATTGAGCTTGTCATAACCCTCCTGCCAGCATATGACGGTCTCCACATCGGGTAAGACCTGCTTGATTATCTCCTTAAGCTTCTGAGTACTCAATCTGCCTTCTCCTTACTTTTGATGCATGGGGCCGAGGGCGTGAACCTGATTCGTAAAACCCGTCACGACCTGTTGCCATTTCTGGCCTTCCGAGGCTGAAACCCATGTATAGTGGAATCTCCTGTCGTCGATGCCCATGAACGGCAGAAGCCTTTTGAGCATTTCCAACCTGCGCCTTGCGTAGAAATTGCCGTCCGTGTAGTGGCAATCCCTGGGGTGGCAACCGGAGACAAGGACACCATCGGCACCCGTAAGAAGGGCGCGCACTACAAACATGGGGTCGACACGGCCCGAGCACGGGACCCTGATGATCCGAAGGTCCGTAGGCTGTTTAAACCGTCCCACACCCGCGGTATCGGCACCGCCGTAGGAACACCAGTTACAGAGAAAACCAACGATCCGCAGTTCTTTGGGTGCTACTTCTGACATATTGCATTAACCTCCGCTAAGAGCTGGTTGTCCGTGAAATGCTGCAGCTGAATCGCTCCGCAAGGACAGGTGGATGTGCAGACACCACATCCCGCGCAGACTGTTTCAATGACCTTGGCCACTTTTTTACCGCTTCTTAAGGTGTCTTCCACAATGGCCTGGAACGGACAGGTCTTCAGGCATTTGAGACAACCCACGCAACTATTCTGGTTGACCTGCGCAATGGCCGGGTCGGATTCGAGCATGTCCTTTGAGAAGAGCGACAGAACCTTGGCGGCTGCGGCGGACCCCTGTCCGACCGATGCCGGTATGTCCTTCGGGCCCTGGCAAGCGCCGGCGAGATATACGCCGGAGGTGTTTGTCTCAACAGGCCGCAATTTCGGGTGGGACTCTACGTAGAAACCGAAGGTATCATAAGAGATGTGCAGCTTTTCGGCCATCTGGCCGGCACCCGGCGCCGACACGACCGCAGTCGCGAGGACGACGAGATCTGCTTCGATCTCTACCTGGGTGCCAAGGAGCGTATCGGCTCCCTTGACCACCATCTTCTTGCCCTTCGGATAGATACGCGATACCCTGCCGCGGATGTACTTGGCGCCGTATTCCTCCTGGGCGCGGCGGGTAAATTCATCGTAACCCTTTCCCGGAGATCTGATGTCCATGTAGAAAACATACGACTGGGAATCCGGGATATGATCTTTTGTCAGGATCGCCTGTTTGGCGATGTACATGCAGCAGAAATTTGAGCAGTATGGAACGCCGCAGGACTTATCCCTGGAGCCGGCACAGGAGACAAAGACAATCGTCTTCGGTTCTTCGTGGTCTGAAGGCCTGATGATGTGGCCCGATGTGGGACCGGAGGCGTTCAGGAAACGCTCATACTGGATACCGCTGATGACGTCAGGATACCTTCCTCCGCCGTATTCGGTGAGCTTTTCCATATCCATGAGCCCATACCCTGTGGCCGTGATGATGGCACCGACCTCTTCCGTGATGAACTCTTCCTCCATCTCGTAGTTGATCGCACCCGTGGGGCAAACCTTAGCGCAGACACCGCATTTGCCCTTGACGAACTGCCTGCAGTAATTGGGGTCTATGGTCGCCTTCTTGGGGATTGCCTGCGGGAATGGGATATTGATCGCCCGCGTAGGCGCGGCGCCGAAATTGAAATGATCGTAGGCGTTCTTGGTCGGACACTTTTCCATGCAGAGACCGCAGCCGGTGCATTTTGTCCAGTCTACGTACGTCGGTTTCTTCTTGATCTTCACCTGGTAGTTGCCGACATAGCCCTTGATCTCAGCTATCTCGCTGTATGCGTGAAGCTTGATGAGGTCGTGCTGTGCAACGTCGACCATCTTCGGTCCGAGGATACAGATGGAACAGTCGACTGTGGGGAAGGTCTTGTCGAGTCGCGCCATCATGCCGCCGATGGACGGGCTTTTCTCAACCATGACGACCTCAAGGCCGCCGTCGGCGCAGTCAATTGCCGCCTGCATGCCGGCCACGCCGCCGCCGATGACAAGGACTCGCTTATTGATCTTGAATGACGATGAAAAGAGAGGTTTGTTCTTCATGACTTTCGCCACGGCCATCCTCACTTCTTCTATCGCCTTCGTCGTGTTCAGCTCTTTGTCGAGTCCGATCCAGGACACATGTTCACGAATGTTGGCCTGCTCGAAGAAATAGCGGTTGAGTCCCGCTTTCATAATCGTTCTTCGGAAGGTATTCTCGTGCATACGGGGCGAACATGCCGCGACAACGACCCTGTCGAGCTTGTCCCGCTCGATGGCGTCCGTGATCTCTTTCTGTCCCGGCTCAGAACAGGTATACATGTAGGCCGTCGCATAGGCGACGCCGGGCATCTTCCGGGCTTCCTCGGCCACTTTCGCGACGTCAACGGTTCCCGCGATGTTGCTTCCACAATGGCAGATAAATACACCAACCCGCATCGATCAGGTCTCCTTAATTATTTGTCTCTTCTGCAGCTGCTTCTTTTTTGGCCTTCTGGGGCTTCTTTGCGGCTGCTTCTTCTTCTTTTATCTTCGCGTACTCTTCCCTGGTAATCCGCCGGGTGATCTTATCGGCGCTGACGATCACCTTATCCATACCCAATTCCTTGGGTGAAAATCCGTAGGCAAGGCCCATGAGCTGGGTGAAATAAATGATGGGGATGTTGAAATTGGAACCCATCGTCTTGTTGACCTGTTCCTGGCGCAGGTCAAGGTTCTGCTGGCACAGCGGGCACGCAACGGCTATACAGTTTGCGCCGGCGTCCACGGCCATCTCCAGAACCTTATAGGAGAGCCTGTTCACCATGTCCTGTTTGGGAACACCGAACGCTGCTCCGCAACATTCCATCTTGAATGCAAAATCACGGACGTCGATACCGGCGGCCGTAAGGACTTTGTCCATCGAAACCGGGTTTTCGGGGTCGTCGAACTGTGCTATTTCGGGCGGCCTCGAAAGGATGCATCCGTAGTACGGCGCAACCTTTAGGTCCGGCATGATGTGGGTAACTTTGGCCGCGATGGCATCAAGCCCGATGTCTTCGTAAATTATCTGCAGGGAGGATTTTGACTCCACGCCGCAGTTATAGGCCTCGTCGAGAAGTTCGTTGACCTCGCCTTTGAATGCGTCATCCCGTGACATATTGTACTGGGCCTTCTTGAATGCCATGAGACACGAAGGACAAGGTGTTGTAAGAACGTCCTTGTTCATCTTCTCTACAAGGCAAAGGTTTCGTGCGGCAAGCGCCGCAGCGAACACGTGATCGACCGTGTGGGCCGGTGTGGAGCCGCAGCAGCTCCAATCATCAGGTTCCACAAGATCCACTCCGAGGGCCTTCATGACAACCCGCAGCGATTCGTCGTACTCCTTCGCGGTGCCTTCCAGCGAACAACCACTGAAATATGCGTATTCTTTCTCAGCCATGCTTTTTCGCCTTTTCCTGGAATCTATTAAAAATTTGAGCTACTTTGTCGGCGCCTTTTATCGTCTTGGGGAATAAACTGATCTTTCCGCGGCTCATGACCTTCGGTCCGAGCTCCGCATCGCCCATGAGATGGCCTGATTTAAATTTATAGCCCATGAGGATGCCCATCTCGAAGATCCTGCCGTGCTTTTTCATCGAATCGAGGAAGGAATCGTAGAAAAGCTGCACGTCTTTCTCTGAGACTTTACCCTCTCTTCTCGCCATGATCCTGAGTGTGTCCATGATATGCGTCACGTCGACCTCACAGGGACAGCGCGTCGTGCATGTCTCGCATGTGGCGCAGAGCCATATGGCTTTGGAAGTGAGGATTGTCTCCTTCTGCCCGGACTGCAAGAGGCGCATTATTATGCTCACCGGATAGTCGAAGTACTGGGTATAAGGACAGCCCGCCGTACAGTTCCCGCACTGATAACACAGTGAAGGGTTCTGACCGCTCTCCTTCTTTACCTCTTCAATGAAAGCCCAATCGGTTTTTTCAGATAAATTGATCGTATCCATTCAGATTAACCAACCTTTGCAGCCGGTAGCAGCGAGCCCGTTTACCAGAGTCAAATTGTGTTCGTCAACTCGTCAATAACTGCTCCGGAAAATATATTCACTATAGTGAACACTATTAGTGATCGAACAGAACTAAACTGCTTATCAATGAACTATACCCCTTAAACCTTAAGGGTATTTAACACTAATTCGATTTTCCTTGTCAATACATATTTGGCCGCTCGGCGATTCAGGATAATGAATACTTCTTTTGTTAACCCCTCACATCCTCTTGATAACACAGGGCCTTTTTCACTATAGCATGTTATTCTATTCACAAGGAATCATGTGAAAAAAAATTCTTGACACTGTGAAACTATAGTTTAAAATAGTTGTATGAAACATATGTTTATTACGAGGGGCCGTGAAAGTGACGGACGGTAAGCCGAACACGAGGCAACGTATCCTGGAGGCCGCAGGCGAGATATTCGCCGAAAACGGTTTCCGGCGGACGACCATCCGGCAGATCAGCGGCAAAGCGGCTGTAAACGTTGCCGCCATCAATTACTATTTTCAAAGCAAGGATAACCTTTATCTTGAAACCTTGCGTTGCTGGAAGGACATCGCCTTCGAGAAGTATCCGCGCGAGTTGGGTACATCTGGGGACGATCCCCCCGAAAAGAGGCTTGAAGGTTTTATCCGCTCATTCGTCTTCCGCATTCTCGATACGGGCATCGAGTCGCGATTCGGAAGGCTCATGGCAAGAGAATTCGCCGAGCCGACGGCTGCCCTTGACGTAATCGTCGAGGAGATGGCAAGGCCGATGTTCCATTTGGTATCATCCATCGTGGGCCGCATTATCGGAAAGGATCCGGCAAACGACACCGTGCTCTATTGCTGCGCCAGCATCGTCGGCCAGTGTCTATATTTCCTGTATGCCAGGCCCGTCCTGAGCAGATTGATCGGTGACAACCGTGTCAGTTCGATGAACATGGAGGACATAGCCGGACACATCTGCCGCTTCAGTCTTGCGGCGCTTTCGGCAATCAAAGAAGACCGGGAAGGAGCATCATCATGAAGTGGATGGCACAGACTATCATATTCTTTACCCTTGGCGTTGTTGCCATCTTTCCCGTTGGAGCGACGGCGCAAAAAGCTCCGCAGGCGGACTCATTCGGCCTTTCTTCCCTCATTCGGTACGCCATCAGGCACAACCCGGCCCTCAGGATAGCACGGCAGAATATAGAGATCGAGAATCAAGGCCTGAAGGCCGCGCAGGCGGACAGGATGCCCAGGATCGATGTCACCGGCGGATACACGCGCTACAGGTACCCTGCCCCCCTTACGCCCATTGTCATCAGCAGCCTGCCTCTCTTTGCCACGGATATTCCCGATTTCGAAAAGAACGTTTATGATGGTTTTGCCACCTTTTCCGTCCCCCTTTTCAAGGGAGGGCGCCTCGTGAGAGGCGTCACCATCGCCGGGCTCAAGAAATCCATGGCGCAGGATTTTCATACCCGCAATCTCCACGAGCTTGTATATAACGTTACCGCCGTCTACTATAAACTCGCCCAGCTCGACGAATTGCTTGGCGCATATGAAGCGCAGGTAAAAGGGCTTGAAGCGCATCGCCGGGATGTCGAAGCCTTTCTCAAGGCCGGCACTGCGCCGAAGCTCGACCTCTTCAAGGCCGATACGGAACTGGCCGCCGCCATCGAAAGAAGGATACAGACACAGAACAGCATCGCGAACACTAGGGAGCTTCTCAGATCGTTAATAGGTATGGATGAACCAGGTGAGTTCACCATCGCCTTCGAAGACACGCCAATCATCCACGGGGAGACTGCGAAGGCCGATCTTGAACACGCCCTCGCCGGACGGCCGGACTATAAGGCCGCGCTGAGCAAGGTAAAGATGATCGAAGAGCGTGTCGCCGCCGCCCGCGGCAAGCGGCTCCCCGATATCTACGGGGCGGGCGACTATGGCGGAAAGGCCGGGGACAGCTTCGCTTTCAAGGAAAACTGGAGCCTCGGGGTGCGCCTCATGCTGCCTGTCTTCGATTTCGGACGTATAGGAGCCGAGATAGACCGCGAACGGTTGGAGCTCATGAACGCGAAAGAGGAAGAGAGGGCGCTTCGTCTTACCATCGCCAGGGAATTGAAGGAAGCTCAAACCGCCATAGTGAATGCCGATGAGCGTGTAATCGTGTCAAAAAAAGCGGTCTCTTCAGCCAGAGAGCAGGTTCGTATCGAAGACCTCCGGTATAGATCGGGTGACAATACAAGCACGGACGTCATCAATGCCGAGGCCGCCCTCATCCGGTCCCGTTCCGACCACTGCCAGGCGCGTTTCGACCGGCATGTCGCCGTTGCCTTCCTGAAAAAGGCAATAGGTGATATGGACATCCCATCTGATACGGCGAGTGACGGTGACGCTTCGCGTGCACCCGTAACCGGAAAAAGCACTATCTCGACAAAATCCATGACGGAGGAAACGAAATGATCCCCAAAAAGAGACTCATTCCGCTGGCGGTCGTCGCCGCGATTGTGATCGTCGCCGTCATAGTTGCCGCACATTACTTCCGGGGCCGCGATGACGGTACGATGAAGCTCTCCGGCAACGTAGAGGTAACGGAATGCAATATAGGCTTCAAGGTCTCCGGCAAAATCGTCACTCTCAACGTCGATGAGGGTGCGCGTGTAAAGAAAGACGACCTCCTCGCCGAGCTTTCAAGCGGTGACATAAAGGCGCTCGTGGATCAGAACCGGGCCTCCCTGGAAGAGGCACAGGTCAAACTTCAGGAGTTGAAGACCGGCTCGCGGCGCCAGGAGATAGGCAAGGCACGGGCCGATGCTGCCTCCGTTGAGGCGGAACTTGTCAGAGCGCGCAAGGATTTCGAACGCGCCGAAACCCTCTATACGAACGGGGCCATATCGGCGTCGCGCTTTGATGCTGCAAAAAGCGCATATAATACGCGCCTCGGCCAGTTCGCAAGCGCCCGGCAGCAGCAGAGCCTTGTTGAGGAAGGGCCGCGAAAGGAAGATATCAAGGCAGCTGAGCTTCGGGTAAAACAGCTTATGGCTCTTGTGGCAAACACTGAAGAGAAGCTCGCCGACACCAGGCTCTATGCCCCCATTTCCGGGGTCGTCTTCAGAAAGAATGTTGAACTCGGAGAGATCGTACAACCCGGCGCCGCCGTCTTCATCGTCGGCGATCTCGACCGTCCCTGGGTCAAGGTATACGTCAAGGAAGACAGGCTGGGTCTCGTCAAGCTGGGTCAGAAAGCACGGATCACCGTGGACACTTATAAAGACAAGGTCTACGACGGCACGGTCACTTTCATCTCCTCCGACGCCGAATTCACGCCCAAGAACGTCCAGACCGAGGAAGAAAGGGTCAAACTCGTCTTCGGGGTCAAGGTAACGGTGGAAAACAAGAACCAGGAGCTCAAACCGGGGATGCCCGCTGACGTGAGGATCCTTCTCAAGTGACCATGGATGATCTCATTGCCATAAAGACGGATTCGCTCACGAAGAGTTTCGGCGCCGTCACGGCCATTCAAGGGATCACGATGGAAGTCCGCAAGGGTGAGCTCTTCGGCCTTGTGGGCCCCGACGGCGCCGGCAAATCAACCCTTATGAGGCTCCTGACCGCCGTCATGGAACCGACCTCCGGAGACGCCTGGGTCGCGTCATATCCCATAGGGAAAAAATCGGAAGATATCAAGGAAAAGATCGCCTACATGCCTCAACGCTTCGGCCTTTACGAAGATCTGACAGTTATGGAGAACATGGTCTTTTACGCCGATATATTTGACGTGCCGCGGGATGAACGCCCCGGGCGCATAGAAAGATTACTCGGTTTCTCCAACCTCGCTCCCTTTACCGGCAGACTGGCGGGCCAACTCTCCGGCGGAATGAAACAGAAGCTCGGTCTTGCCTGCGCCCTCATACACACACCGGAGATCCTCTTTCTCGATGAGCCGACCAACGGCGTCGACCCCGTGTCGCGCCGCGATTTCTGGAAGATCCTCTATGAACTTCTTAAGGAGGGGGTGACGATCTTCGTCTCCACCTCCTATCTCGACGAGGCGGAGCGGTGTACCGAAGTAGGCCTCATCTACGAAGGCAGGCTCCTCGAAAAGGACACCCCCTCGGCCATCAAGGCAAAACACGCCATGCCCATGATCGAGGTATGGTGCGACAACGCTCGGGAGATCATGAAGATCATACAATCCGACCAAAGGGTGACCGGCGTCGGCATATACGGCGACAGACTCCACATCGGCCTCGCTGACAGGACGGACATCCCGGCCGTAATGGGGCGTCTGTCGGATAGCGGTTGTGCCACCGGGGGATATCGCGAGATCTCCCCTTCCATCGAGGATGTCTTCTTCGCCATGATCGGCGCCCCGGCCGGCAGTGAAGGCAAGGCGGGAACATGACGATCGCTGAGGAACAAAGTCTGCCTCCCGAAGAATCCGCCGTCACCGTGAAGGGACTCACCAGGGTCTTCGGTGATTTCCGGGCAGTCGACAACATTGACCTCACGGTTGCGAAAGGCGAGGTCTTCGGGTTCCTGGGCCCCAACGGCGCCGGAAAATCGACGACGATCAGGATGCTCTGCGGCCTCCTGATGCCTTCAGCCGGCACGGGAACTGTGGGCGGCTTCGATATCATGAAACAGTCCGAGGAAATCAAGAAGCACATCGGCTACATGTCTCAGCGGTTTTCCCTTTATGACGATTTGACCATCGAGGAAAACATCGATTTTTTCAGCGGCATATACGGCGTGGCCGCCGAAAAAAGGAAGGAGCGCAAGGAATGGGTCCTCGACATGGCGGGGATTGGGGAAAAACGCAAATCGATCACGCGCACCATGGCGAGCGGCTTCAAACAGCGTCTTGCCCTCGGATGTGCCGTGATCCACGAACCCCCCATAATCTTCCTCGATGAGCCCACCTCCGGCGTAGACCCCATCTCCCGGCGCAGGTTCTGGAATCTCATCTACGAGATGTCCTCCCGGGGAACGACCGTCTTCGTGACAACCCACTACCTCGACGAAGCCGAATACTGCGATCGCCTCGCCCTCATCTACAGGGGAAGGATCATCGCGGAAGGCCGCCCCGATGTCATGAAGAAAGAACATATGCACAAGGAGATCCTCGAGGTAGCCGTCGTCGATATCGTCGCGGGCCTCGATGTCCTCGGCAGGAAAGGGTTCGATGTGGCGTTATTCGGAAACGTGATTCATGCCACCGTCGACAAGGGCGAGTCCGCTATACCCGCCATCCGTTCGGCGCTTGCGGGAGCGAATATTCCCGTTGTGAACGCCACCGTGGTGCGCCCCTCCCTGGAGGATGTCTTCGTGTCGCTCATCGAGGTATCATGAGATGAACCTCAATCGAATCACAGCGATCGCCAGGAAAGAGATCATCCAGATACGAAGGGACGCTTTCAGTCTTGCACTGGCCTTTCTCATGCCCGTCATGCTGCTCTTTATCTTCGGGTACGCCATCACCGTCGACGTCGACCGGCTGACAACCGTGGTCTACGACAGGGACAAGTCGAACCTCAGCAGGGAGATCGTGCGCGGCCTGGAAGCATCCGGGTATTTCACCGTGGCGGCCTATGTGGACGATTCGCGCCTCATTGACAAAGCCCTCGATGAGGGAAGCGCGCGGGTGGCGATCTCGATACCGGAAGACTTCTCCAGATATGCCCTGACAGGGGGCCAGGCGCGTATTCAGGTCATCGTTGACGGCAGCGACTCCAATACCGCAACCATTGCCCTCGGATATCTGAACTCGGCGCTGGAACTGGCGGCGAGGCGTGCCGGCCTCGGTTCCCTCGATCCCCTCATCGACGTTCGCCCACGCATCTGGTACAACCCGGAGCTCAAATCCCGCAATTTCATCGTCCCGGGACTTATCGCAGTCATCATGACCATCGTTGCCGCGCTGCTCACGTCGCTGACCATCGCCAGGGAATGGGAGCGGGGTACCATGGAACAGATCATCTCGACGCCTGTCAAACCGGCGGAGCTGATCATCGGCAAGATGATCCCCTATTTCGCCATCGGGATCATCGACACGATCCTGTCCATCATCATCGTCGTCGCGCTCTTCGGCGTTCCCCTCAAGGGAAGTATCCTCCTTCTTCTCTTCATATCGTCCCTTTTCCTTTTCGGCGGTCTGAGCCTCGGCATCCTCATATCCATAGTGACGAAATCCCAGCTCGCGGCAAGCCAGGCCGCCGTCATCTCATCTTACCTGCCGGCGCTGCTGCTTTCAGGTTTCATGTTTTCGATCCTGAATATGCCCGTTCCCCTTCAGGCGATCACCTACCTGATTCCGGCGCGCTATTTCGTCGCGGCGATCAAGGGCATCTTCCTCAAGGGGAATACCGCCGGCATGCTTCTGACCGAGATGGGGCTCCTTGCCCTTTTCGGCCTTGTCGTATTCACCGTGGCGGTGAAGACATTCAAGAAGCGGGTGACGTAGAATGCGCCAGATGCTGCAACGGATCAAGCAGATGATCGTCAAGGAGTTCATCCAGATCTTCCGCGACAGGAAGATGAAGCCCATCATCTTCGTGACCCCCGTTCTCCAGCTCATTGTTTTCGGGTATGCCGTCACCATGGATGTGACCAATATAAGGATGGCCGTCTACGACCTCGATAAGACATCCGTTACGCGGGAAATAGCGAGACGCTTCGAGGGATCGGGATATTTCAGGATCGATCATTTCCCCGGATCGGATGCCGAGGTCAGAACCCTTCTCGATGAGGGCGCCACAACGGTGGTGCTCCATTTTGACCGCGGCTTCACGTCCGACCTCGAAGCCCGCCGGAAGGTCTCCCTTCAGATACTCCTTGACGGGACGGACTCGAACACCGCCCTTGTCGCGGCGGGATATGCAAACGGCATTGTCTCGCAGTTCAGTCGGGACATCTCGATGAAGACAGCATACCGGGCAAAGGGCTCCCTGGATGTACGGCCCCGCGCCTGGTACAATGCGGACCTTAAGAGCAAGAACTACAACGTGCCCGGGGTCATCGCCATCATGGTCCTCGTCGTCTGCCTGCTGCTGACATCCATGGCCATCGTCCGGGAACGGGAGATCGGCACCATGGAACAGCTGATGGTCACACCCATCCGCCCCGCCGAACTGATTCTCGGCAAGACCATCCCCTTTGCCCTCATCGGTTTCTTCGATATGTTCCTTGTCACTGCCGTCGGTGTGATCTGGTTCGAGGTGCCGATACGCGGCTCCATCCCCCTTCTTGTCCTGGCAACCGCCGTATATCTCCTGTCCGTCCTCGGCTTCGGCCTTTTCATCTCAACCATCTCCAGAACGCAGCAGCAGGCCATGATGGCCACATTCCTCTTCTTCGCCCCGGCCGTCCTGCTCTCGGGCCTCATGTTCCCCATAGAGAACATGCCCGCAGCCGTCCAGCTCATCACATACCTCAACCCGCTGCGGTATTTTCTCGTCATCATCCGCGGCATCTTCCTGAAAGGCAGCGGCATGGCCATCCTCTGGCCGCAGTTTCTGGCTCTGTTCATCCTGGGAGCCTCAGTGGTCGCCACAAGCTCCTTGAGGTTCAAGAAGCGTTTGGGATAGGGAGCGACCCAAATCCAATCCGAACATTTCTCTTGAAACGGTTCATAAGCTCTGGAACTTTGAAACCGTCCGTGATAAAAGGAAGAACATGAAATATCATCGAAAGGTTTCTACCCCTGTTGCCGTGATTGTCATATTCTGTGTTCTCTTCCTTGCCGGCTGCTGGCGCCCGAAAGGCGGGCCGGATGGACGGGCCGGTGGTCCGGGCGGACCCGGCGGGACTTTCCTTTCGACGATGTTTGACAGAAAGCCCTTCAATACGGGCGTTGATAAACTTCCGGCCATGTACACGGGGCACAATCCGGAACTCCTCTACAACAACATCCGCATGAGAAGAGAGAGGGCCCTCAGGGAGCCGCAGGAAACAGACGAGCAGTACGGGAAGAGGATCGATCGGGAGATATACCTCCCCTTGATGGGTTCTCTGGATTTCGACAGCGTCTATGCCTTCAGGATCACTCCCAAAGAGGTTCTCTATAATGCCGGGGAGCAGGTCATGCGGGTACGCTGCGAGCTCGCTTACGCATTTGAGGGGGGCCGGGAGGAAAGAACAAAAAAGGCATTCATGGTCAGATACCAACCTCAGCTCGACAACAGGTACACGATCACAGATAAACGCGGCATCAGGATCGAGGTTGAAGAGATCAAATTCAGCGAGTATGCGGTGGTGGCTGTCAACGCCGCAGCCTTTCCCATAGAAGAGACTGCGCCGGAAAGCACGAAAGGCGATGAGAAAACGAAGGGTAAGACCGAGAAATCGGACCGCGAAACAATCACGACCACGATAAAGATGACTCCTGAGGAAGCGAAGCGTTGCGAAGGGAACGTCATGGCGCTTCTCGTCGGAAGGCTTGCATCGCCGTATACCTCATACGAGGAGATCACCCGCAAACCTGTACCCGAAAAACCCGGCACATATCTGGCCAGATACCATTATTTATACATACAGCTCCTCGACATCTGGTTTTATGACGTTGCCACGGGAAAAATACTTAAGAAAATGGGTCATGGGTCATAGGTTATGGGTTATGGGGATAATCTTTTTCGCCTTTCCTATTACCTATCACTTATTACCTATCACCCATCTTCTCTACGTTAAGGTTGCAGGGATGGCTTTTTCCTAGTAAAGTTAGACGTATAATGGCTGACTTCCGAAATCCTGAATTTGCCCTGGCGTATCATCGCAAGGGTGACGCATGCCGTGAGCTTGGCAATATGGAGCTGGCTCTGAAGAATTATCTGAGGGCGACCCAGCTGGATTCCGAGTTCACTCAAGCCTTTCTGGACCTGGGGGATGTGTTCAGGGAGACAGGCGAGCTTCAAAAGGCGGCGGAATGCTACACAAAGGCCGTTGAGCTCGATCCATCCCGCACCGAAACCTACATCAGCCGCGCAAACATATACGGAGGTATGGGCGACCACGAAAGGGAGGTCGCCGACTACGACAGCGCCATAGCCCTGTCCCCCACGGATCCCCTCCTTCGGGGCCGGCGCGGTGCCGCCCTTATCCTGGCGGGCAGGCACAAGGAGGCAATAGCCGACTATACAAGGCTCCTCGAACTGAAACCGACCTTCCTGTGGGTCCGCGTTATCAGGGCGGATGCCTACGTGGCCGTCGGCATGAACAAAGAGGCGATAGACGATTACAACATCTTCATCGGCCTTCACCCCGAATATGCGGAAACATATGTAAGCCGGGGAAAGGCGAGGTACAACCTGGGAGAATATAACAAGGCGATCGAGGATCATACACGCGCCATCGAACTGGCGCCCGATCTGGCCGAGGCTTATTTCAATCGTGGATTATCCCGGGAAGAAGTGGGAATGGCCCTGCCCGCGATCGCCGATTTTCGTGCCGCGGCTCAACTGGGGGACGCGGACGCTCAGGATCTCCTCAGGTTGCGGGGAATATTCCAATAACCGCTTAAGCTTTACAATCCCTGATAATACATCGAATCCGCGAACACCGGACAGCCGTCACAACCCGCCTATCCTGCCCCGCGGGGTCTGTTCGAGTCTTCGCTCATGGCAGCCTCGGTGAGCAACCACCCGTACCGGGGCAGCCTTTGTGCCGTATAGTACAGAAGTTCTTTTGCGAGCACTTCATCCAGCTCTTCCTTGCTCTTAAAACGGTTCGTCTCCATAATAACCTCCCTTCCTCGTCCGCAGCATCGTCTGTCGCGCTATTTCCTTAAACGGAAACGCTGGACCTTGCCCGTCGCGGTCTTCGGAAGCTCTTCGACAAAATAAATGCCTCTGAGCCACTTGTATTTCGGCAGTCTTTCGCTGACAAATTTGAGGATCTCATCCGTGAGGCCGTCCTGGCCGGAGCGGTCCACGTACCCCTCATTGAGGGAAATGTATCCGAAGGCCTTTGAGAGCCCCTCCACCTCGCGACCGACCACCGCAGCTTCGTTTACAGCCTTGTGCTGGATGAGAACGTTCTCTATCTCCACGGGTGACACCCAGATACCACCGACCTTCAGCATGTCGTCTCCGCGGCCCTGGTATGTGAAATACCCATTTTCCTGAGTATACATGTCGCCCGTCTTGAACCATCCGCCGTCGAGAAACTTTTCGTCGTTGTCTTCAGGCCGCTGCCAGTAACCTTTCGTGACACTCTCGCCGCGGATAACAAGCTGCCCCGCTTCCCCCTCCTTAACCTCGCTCCCGGAGTCGTCGACGACCTTCACCTCATATCCGGGAACTATGCGTCCCGAGGTCCCGGGTTTTATGTCGCCAGGCATATTGGAGATGAAGATGTGCAAGGCTTCCGTGGAACCGATGCCGTCGAGGATCTCCAGGCCCGTCTTTTCCTTCCATTTTCTGAAGATTTCCGGAGGAAGGGCCTCCCCCGCGGAGGCACACACACGGACCGATTTGAACGAATCGGCCGTGGAACGATCCATCCTCTTCAGCACCGAGTTGTACTGGGTGGGAACACCGAAGAAAATGGTCGGTTTGAAGGCGGCAACAGTCTCCACTACGCTTTCAGGGCTGGGAGGGGTGGGCAACAGGACGGTGGATGCCCCGTGTCTGAAAGGTATATGGAGACCGTTGCCAAGACCGTAAGCAAAGAAGAGCTTGCTCACGGAAAAACAAACGTCATGCTTGCTGACGCAAATGACTTTTTTTCCGTAGTTGTCGGCGGAGTGTATCATGTCGATATGCCTGTGAGGCACACCCTTGGGCCTGCCCGTGCTTCCCGAACTGTAAAGCCAGAACGCAATGTCGTCCCTCCTGGAAGGATAGGCATTCGCTTTGTCGGACGAGGAATCCATCAGAGACTCGAGTCCATGATCGGACAGAAGCTTGTAGCAGAACTGTGTGGTTCTGACGGAAGCCGCCTTGCTGTCCTGTTCTGTCACCAGGACCCGCGCGTCGCTGTTGTCCAGCATGTACTGATAGTCGTCTTCCTTCAGCATCGTATTTACCGGTACCGGCCACGCGCCGTACTTGACGCTCCCCAGAAAGGCATATACAAACATCGGAGAATCGGGAAGGACGATCATGACCCGTTCCGTCGGCTTCACCCCGAGGGCTTCCAGGACATTTGCAAACCGATTCACGTTCTTCAGAAGGGATTTGTAGGTTACCTTCTCCTGCCCGCAGTAGACAGCCACCTTATCGCCGCGAACAGCGGCATTCCTGTCAAGAAGTTCCGATGACGCGTTGAATGTCTTTGTTGCCTTTATATCTTTCATTGTCCTCCCCTTTCCCTTAAGAGTGGTTATGCTCATGCCGTTCCTTAAGGCAAATCACGTGCCAGAAAACCAAAGGCGGCATACCCTGTTATTACGCAAGGTTACAAATTACGTATCCTGGGAACGCGAGGGACTGATTTAAAAAGAGGTTTAAAAAGTTAAAACGATTTTGAATAATCGAAAGGCCGTTCCGGCGTTATTTTCCCCGGAACCTGCGCTACCGCTTTTCGATCAAATTCGTGCGGTATTGGATGTAGATATCGCGCATGGCCACATAGGGGTCGATGGAGGCCTCTTTGAGAGCCTCGTATTCACCGATACGGAATGATGTGCTGTTTATCTTTTCGTGGGCGAAAAGCCCGACACTCTCGTAGCTGAAGAAGTCCGGGCTGAGGTACGTTTGCGGCCTCATGGTCCAGTCTACGGCAAAACCAATGCCATCGCGCACACTGGAGGGGCCGAGAAAAGGCAGAACCAGATAGAAACCGAAACCTACACCGTATTTCCCAAGGGTCTGACCGAAGTCAGCATACCGGCCCCGCAGGCCGAAGCATTCCTGGGCGCAGTTTCTCAGTCCGCCGACTCCGACAGTGGAATTGATGAGAAAACTGGCGAACTCGACTCCGGCCTCTGACGGCTTGCCCTGCAGAAGATTATTTATGATTCGGCCGGGAGCCTTCAGATTTTCATAGAAGCTGCTGATGAGACCCCTCATCTCTTCGGGCAGAACATATTTGTAGCCCGTGGAAACCGGCTTCCACGCGTAGAAATAGAGCTTGTCGTTAAAGTGATACATCGCCACATTGAAGGGTTTGATGGGATCGGCAATCTGCCGGGATCCTTCGACCGGGCCGTCGGCGACGACGTCACCGTATTCGTCGGACGGTTTCGCTCCCGAGGCACCGGTATCGCCCACTTCATCGGGGGTCACATCCCCATACTCATCGGATGATTTCGCTTCACCTGCCCCGGGGGATTGAGCAGGCCTTTCGACCTCGTTCCGGGCCATTTGAAGATTTTTTGATGTGAATCCGCCGGCTTCCCGAACGGCAGCGGCCCTCTCTCGGGACTGGTTCTCGGCAACCTGAAGATTTCTTATCGTGATGCTGTCCGGTTCCGAATTAGCGGATCCGGCGTGAAGTAACGGACAGCCCAGAAACAGAAACGCCACCAGGAACAGACCGGCGGCATACCTCGAAGAGGTTATCCATGTGACCCGCAGTGTGGCAAAGCGATGCTTCATTATTTCCCGGTCCTCTTGCGCAGAGTATCGATCAGGGTCTGTGGTGGATTAGTCGCGAGGGTTTCCCTGAACTGCGTGCGATAATTGCTCACCAGGCTGACCCCCTCAATGACTACATCGTACACCTTCCAATCATTGTCTTTCTTAATTACCCTGTAATTGATGGGCGTCTGTGCGCTCGACGATACGACCACGCTCTGTACTTCCATGGTATTTTCCGAGAGGCTCACCTCTTTCGTGAAGGTTACCTTCTGATTGGTGTAAGCAGTGATCTTATCGATATAGGTATTTCTGAGGAGTGTCTTGAAAAGGTCGACAAACTCCTTGCGCTGGTCCGTGCTGAACTTGTTCCAGTTGAGGCCCAGGGTTCTTTTGGAAAGCTCGACGTAATCAAAGAGCTTGTCGGCTGCGGCCTCAATCTTCTGCTCTTTGACCATCTTTCCTGACTCTCCCTTAAGTTTGGGGTCTCTGAGCACATCCAGCACTACGTTGGCGTTGGTTTTCACGGTATCCAGAGCCGGACCTGCAAGGGCCCGGATCGGTGCCACGCACACAATGAATACCAGCAAACCGGCCAGTATTTTTCTCACTTTGTCCTCCTCGATCATTTGGCGGATCCCTCCGGGGCCCCTCCGGGCTCCTTTTTCACATCTCCGAAGGCATACCTGCCGATAAGGTCCTCAATGTCCGCCGGCACAGAGGTCTGCGTAATCATTGCCCGGGGCTTCAGCGCCTCTCCCGATCCACCCGGATCCACCTTTACATATTTATCGCCGATGAGCCCCGCACTCTTAATAGTTGCGGATGCGTCATCGTAGACTACCGTGCCTTTATCGATCTTCATCCCCACTATCCCCATTTGTTTCTCCTGATCGATCGACAGGCTCGTCACACTGCCCACCTGGATCCCGTACACTTCGACGGAGCTTCCCACCCTCAGTCCCGTGACCGCGGTAAACCGGGCGAAAAGCGGGTAGGATTTGTCCCCAAAGAGGGAAACATTACCGAGTTTCACGGTCATGTAACCCACACATATAAGACCGACCACTATGAAGATACCTACCGCCGTCTCCATGGAATATTTTTTCATTGCACTTCACCTCCCAGGTCGCATCGGTGTGTTGAAATGATCTCCTGCTTCGCACGACCCTTCTGGATTATCTCTTCGATAGAATCCTCGGGAGAGATCTCTATCACCCCGGCCCGAATGTAAATATCAAAACATGTGGCGGCGGCGGAATTTTTCCGGGCGATGTTCTTGATGTGATCCACCACGCCATTCTCCAGTTCATGCGAAAAGCTCTCCACGAGTTTGCGGGCCTCTTCCAGATTCTTATGAGGGAATATGGTCAGAATTTCATCCCTGCTGTGGCGTGCGGAGAAACCCCCGATGGAGTTGAAGTACCGGTTGGCATATTCTCCGAGCGCCTTGAGAACGGCAACTGCCGCCTGCGCCCCCAGGGCCTCGTAAAGAATGTTGAGTCGGACGCCGAAAAGGGCCGCTGAGTACTTTGTTTCTGTGACCGCGGCTCCGAGCATTGCTGAATAGTGCATCTTGAAGGCCTCTCGTGAAAGCAGGCCCGTCAGTTGATCCTGAAACCCGTCCAGGCTGCGCAGAAACTCATCGATCATAGGAACGTTCTGCTTGAGCGCCTCTTCGTAAGGCCCCTCGAAACCCACGCCTCCCTCCCAGAGTATGATCACCCGGTCTGAGATGAAGAAAACATCGGGAATATCGTGGCTTATCATCACGGCGGTGAAGCCGTATTTTTTCCTGTAATGGATGATCATGCTCAGGATCATGTTCTTCCGGATGGGGTCCTGGCCCGTCGTCGGTTCGTCGAAAAGTACGATCTGGGGGTCCGTAACGAGCGCTCGCGCCAGGGCGACGCGTTTCTGCATGCCGCCGGAGAGCTCCGACGGGAACTTTCCGACAGCTTCCGCAAGTTCCAGGTCGTCAATCCTTTTCATGGCCCGTTTTTCTATCTCCGCCTTGCTCAGATTCGTCGTCTGCCGCAACGGAAACGCCACGTTGTCCAGAACCGTCATCGAATCAAGGAGGGCATTGTTCTGGAACAGGTAGGCCACCTTGCGCCTGTGAGCTTCCCATTCGGCCTTTTTCATTTTGTTTACGGGCTTACCCTGGAACAGGATGGTACCCTCATCGGGTTTGAGAAGCCCCATGATGTGTTTGAGGAGCACGCTCTTTCCGGTACCGCTTTTTCCGATGATGGTAGTGACCTGGTTTTCATATATACTGAGATTGATATTATCGAGAACGGTCTTTCCATTAAACCGCTTCGTAACGTTCCTGAATTCTATGAGAGGTGTTTCCATAAATGTCCTTACATCAGGAATGAAGTTACCACATAATCCGAGACAAGAATCAATACGCACGAGATCACAACGGCCGATACGGTGGCCATACCCACAGACCTGGCTCCGAATCCATCATCCCTCATATGACAAAAATAACCCTGAAAGCAGCAGATACAGGAAACGATGGCGCCAAAAACCAGGGACTTTATGAAGCCGCCCCGGATATCGACCATACCCAGGGAAGATTGCACCCGGTAAAAATATGTACCTGCGTTTGTCCCCAGGAGGACAACTCCCGTCAGGTAGCCCCCGATGATGCCTACGAGATCGAAAAAGGCGGTGAGCAGGGGAAAACTGATGATGGAGGCCGCGATCCTCGGACTGACGAGGTAGCGCACCGGGTCGATGCCCATCGTGTACAGAGCATCGATCTGCTCGGAATTGCGAAGGATCCCGATCTCCGCTGCCATGGCGGAGCCCGCCCGTGCAGCTATCATGATAGCCGTCAGGACCGGTCCCAACTCCCGTACAAGAGACAGGGAGATGGCGGAGCCAAGGGCGCCCACGGAACCGAATTTCACCAGGGTGTAAAAAAGCTGCAGGCCCAGCACCATACCGGTGAAAAGACCCACAAGTATCACTATGAGCGACGACTTCGCCCCGATGTAATAAACCTGGCTCGTGATCTCACGTATCTGTTTTGACCGGAAGATATTGATGAAGGCAAGGAAGAAGAAGACGGCTATCGCGCCGAAATTCCCGATCACGCGAATCGCCCACCCGCCTATAAAAGCAAAAAAAACCGGCCAGAGGTTCGACAGGCCCCGGGACGGAAGGACACCGGCCCGTGCAGGTCCACCCTTTTCGTAAGGCGCCTCGTTTTCGTTCCCAGGCAGTCTTTTTTTTTCGTCCTGTTCTTTCATATCAATCCACAGCAAGCCCAATCAGTACATGCAGTTTTTTTCGGTTCGAACAGACCAAGCCTTAAACAACAAAGCGAGATCAAATATTGCCTGATCCCGTTCAGCCATTATAAGCAACGAATCTGTTGCTGTCAACTAATGGAAGGCACTTCCATCACTATTTCTCCCGAGGGCTCTTAGTTTTTCACGACTGCCGCGAGCATCCTCGCCGCAGTGCCGGCAATTGTCTGTCTGATCACGGCGGTCCGGGGTTCTTCCGATACGTCCGTTGGCGAACAGTTCAGGACTTCCCGAAACCTCATAATTGCGATCATTTTTTGTCCCGGTTCAGGTCTCTTCCAGTTCGACTTTAAGGGAAAGGAATTTCAACATGTCCTTGAGAGCGAGTATCCCGACGAGACGATTCCCGGTAGCAACCAGAAGGCGACTCGATCCCGTCCGGGTCATGAGGGAAAGGGCTTTCATTGCATCCGTCTCAGGAGCAACGACATTTTCCTCGGAACAGGCCGAGGATATCTCCTCGACCTTTCTTCGGCTCCAGTCTTCACGGGGTACATCCTTTACCTGCCTGGTCGTCACACAGCCCACGAGCCGTCCTGACTCTTCCACAATGGGGAACATCTTGTAATGGTACCTGTAAACGTAGTCGTGCACGAGATCTGCGACCGGAAGTGACGGATTCACGGTGACGGGTTCGGTATTCATGAATCGCTCCACGGGCTCTCCCTCAAGGGCCTTGCGCAGGAGCAGCTGCTCATAGGCCGATCTGGCGGACCCGCGCAGGAACATACCGATGAGGAACCACCACAAGCCCCCGATAAAATTCCCCCGGAAAAACTCGAAGACCCCCAGAAGGATAAGGAAGACTCCGAACGCCGACCCGATCGTGGAGGAGACCCGGGTCGCCCACTTCAGGTCCTTCCTCCACGCCCACAGCGCCGAGCGCAGAATACGCCCGCCATCCAGAGGAAAAGCGGGCAGAAGATTGAAGGCGGCCAAAAGGCCGTTGATCATGGCCAGATACATGAGGACCCCGGCGACCGGTCCCGGCACCCCGGATGCAAGACCAACGGAAACAGCGACGTAGAATGCCAGGCCGAGAAGAATGCTCGATATGGGGCCGGCTATGGCCATGACGAACTCGGCTTTCGGGCGCGGTGGTTCGTCAACCATCTGGGCCATTCCGCCGAATATGAACAGGGTGATCCCTCCGATACCGATTCCATATCGTCTCGCCACGAGCGAGTGGGACATCTCGTGGAAAACGATGGAAAAGAACAGCCCCAGGGTCCCGACTGCCCCCATGATCCAGTATGTCTTTATTGAAAGGCCCCTGTACTGCGCGGGGAAAAGCCCCATTGACAAAGACCAGGCGATCAGTATCGCAAGGACGGCCCAACTCGGGTCTATGCCCACTTCAAAACCGAAAACCTTGAAAAGTCTGATCCTTTTTCCAAACATTGGCCCTCCGCGTGATTGGACCCGTTGTCCCAGGTTCATAGAAAGTCTAGCAATACCGGTACCATGTGACTGCCGCCTCTCAACTGCGCTGTCGCCGGGGTTCGAGAGATCATGGCACGGGGGAACCTAACGCTCGTGCTGGGGAAACTTGCCCCACATTGCACCTTCCTGCCCCCGCGAAAGGAGGTTTCAGGGTTTCACGGAATTTTATTCGTCCTTCCGGCGAAGGCCGGAACCCGGGAGGAGCTTTAAGCTTCGTTACGCCTTTCCGATGTTCTTTTCCATCGTCTTCCAGAACATCTCTTCCATGTCGGAGCCAAGCTGGAAGATCCCTTCCTTCTGCATTGCCTGGACCCGCATGTCGTAAGTGTTTTCAAGCTGGGCTAGAATATCGGTGATCTCCGGGGAGTCCTTCAATTTCTCGGTAATGAGATCACGCTGGCGCATGGCTTTTTCAAAGTCGTCCTTATCGATGGGAATGTTATAGAGCATATTGAGCACTTCCAGCAGCCTGACCTTGCCCACATGGTCCTCTTCTATCACAACGTACTGGGGCAGGGAAACGATGAAAACGGTTGCATCGATGCCCGATTCGGCGGCTCTTTTGGTGATCAGGTTCGCAAAGGTTGAGGGGCCGTGGTATGTGATGGGCATGGCCCCCGCCATCCGGACATCCTGCAGCGCCCGCTCGCCCATTCCATATCCGCTGACCAGCAAAGGTCTCGTGTGGGGTACTATATCGTACATGCTCCCCAGGACGACGTATTTGCTCGTTTTCAACGTCGTCAAAAGCTTTACAACAGAATCTACGTAAATATCCGCGTTGGCCTGAGGCTCCAGCAGATTGAGGAACACCAGGTCATTCTGGCCTCGTCTTCGTGCATAATGGACCGTGGTATTGGGGATCGTCATTTCGTTAATGCCGCCTTCGATGTCGATAGTGGGCCGGTATCGGGTAAAGTCATAAAAACGTCCGGGCCTGGCGAGCTTTCCCAGTTCAAAAGCCGTGAATTGTCTCTCCAGTTCCCTCAGGATCAGACTCCCGACGTTGTTTACGTCTATCCACGGCCGCAATGTAGCGAGCACATAAGGCTCATTCAATTCCGGGACCGGATCAATTAACTCAAAACAACCTATTTTCACCGTATCTCCTCCAAGTTCATAAACTTAATGCCGTTCGCGCCAGTCTGTCAAGCCAGAAAGACTGTGACAGGGCTTCCTGGATCCCGGATCAAGTCCGGGAGGACGATAAAAGGGAAGTCCGGGAAGACGGCGAAAGACTAAACCGTCTTTATAAGTCTGTTGGCTATGGCGGCTATTTCCGTGGCGAATGCACCCCTTGGATAGCGAATTATGGCTGGAACGAGGTCGATGGCGCTTCTCTCTACATCGGGGTGGCGGCCGATGCCGCCCAGAAGCTTGACTTCCCTGGCAAGCCACCTCCTGGCTACGTTTTGTATCTTGCCGGCCACTTCTTCCGGGCCGATGCCGTGGGGGACCCTGTTGACAACGAGATAGGGGTTGAAACCCCAGACCGCTTTCATCACCGCGGACAGATACTGGGGATGGTCTTCCCTGATCGAGGCCACAAGTTCGTTGACGGTCTTTGCGCCGTGTCCGTCCTCCGACATGGTGGATTCCCGGATGTACCTTTCCAGCATCGTATTCTTTTCCTCGCCGGCGCGCGATTCCATGCCGGTGAGCCTGTTCAGTTTGCGGTACATGGCGGCCTTGAGGAAATGATAGGCACCGATATAGGACGCAGAATCGCGGGTGGTCACTACAATGCCATGGTCGGCCTGGAGGAAGAAATCCAGAATATTGTAGGATGTATCGCCCCCCAGGTCGAGGACGACGCAATCCGCCTCTATGGCGTTAATCGCCTTGATGAGCTTCATTTTCTTCATGAAATCTATGTTTGCCGAGCCCAGTTCCGAACTGTCGCCGCCGACAAGGATCGGTCCATGCGGGCTCTGGATCATCACATCGGCGAGGGAATTGACCCTCTTCTTGAGGAAGTCGTTGATTGTGCTCTGCAGGATGGACCGATAGCCGAGATAGAGGTGAAGGTTGGAACCCCCCAGGTCGAGATCTACCAGGACGGTTTTAAGCCCCCGTGACGCCAGATAGATACCCAGGTTCGCCGTGATCACACTCTTGCCGATGCCGCCCTTCGCGCCCCCTACGGCGATGATCTTCCCGTGGGAAAGAATGGCATCGTTTGCCGGGTTCATATCCTCGAGGTAATTGACCAGCACTTCGTAGGATTGCTGTATCGCCAGGAAGCGTTCCGATGTCACATCCTTGACGTCCGTCCCGGTCTTCATGTCAGGATGGTGTACTCTGGCGTTGCGCCGATAGGCCCTTTTCACCATATCGACGCTGAGCGTCTCCAGAAACTGGTCATTTGTAGCCGCCGCCTCAGAGAACAAACATGCGCAAGCAGCCTTTATTCCCCGTATCTTATCTGTCTCCAGCCTGTTCACGATCATCTATCAGTATCCTTGAAGGTATTGGACATCGACGGATAATCGTGCAATAAGCGTACCAATAAACCGGGTTCGAGTCGTACCCGGAACCTAATTTGCCTGCCTTTACTTAAACCACCTCGGTTCGTCAAACCTCTCCGTGCTTCTCAGCACCCGGCTTGCGTAGTTGGTGGCATATTCGGTGCGGAGTTTTTGGGTGATGCGCCTGTAATCCTCGTTCATCAGGAGCCTGCCGACATCCATTGCATCCTTGAAGGTGAACTCGGCGATGATCTCGCTCATGCCGCCGATGAGAACGTTCCAGCCGCCCGTCACCTCAACGAAGCTGATCTTGTTCATCGTAGGGATGTGCTCGTTGATGACGAAATCGGCATAGGCCTTTTTCGCACCCGGTTTCAGGTCATAGTACTGGTTGACCTTCCAGACACCCTTCTGGATGGTGTATTTGCCGCGTTTGACGGCACCCGTGGGCTCCAGGATGGAGCCCCGGTAATTGACGACGATCACCTTGAGCCGGCCGAGAAGGTCCTTGAACCTCTTTGTCGCTATGGTCTTCAGGACCTCCTCCGTTTCGTTAACGCTGAACACGGCAACTATGCGGGGACCGAAACCGACCTCGACATAATACCCGCCAACGGGTACAAGACCCATCTCGGCCATTTCAGGTAAATAGGTATCGACGATGAACTGCGAGTATTCAAATTCCTTCCCCTGGCTTATGTCCCAGCTCTGCGTGAACAGCACAGACATGTATACCGTCCTCCTATTTCTTTTGCTTCTCCTTCATGGCCGCATAGAGCCGTTCCGAGGTGATGGGCAGTTCGTTGATCCTCACCCCTACGGCATCGTAGATGGCGTTGAGAATGGCGGGGATGGTGGGCATTATCGCTCCTTCTCCTACCTCTTTGGCCCCGAAAGGCCCGTTCGGCTCGTCGCTCTCCACGATGATGGTCCTGACATTGGGCATGTCCAGCGCCGTGGCGATCCGGTACTCCCCGAGAGAGGCGTTGAGAACCCGGCCCTTCCCGTCGAATTTGACCTCCTCAAACAGGGCCTCGCCGAGTCCCATCGAAAGAGACCCCTGCATCTGCCCTTCCACGTTCGTACGGTTGATGGCGAAACCGCAGTCATGAGCGTCCGTCATGGCGTCCACGGTGACCTTTCCCGTCTCCATGTCCACCGTCACTTCCACTACCTGTGCGGAGCATCCGTATGCCGGTGATGTCCCCACCGCGGCGCCCTTGTACTTACCGCCCAGTTCGCCCGGTTTGTAGGCGCCATTACCGATTATAACACCCCGCGTGAGAAAAGCAATACGCGCCGCCTCCCTGAAGGTGAGCTCCCCTTCGGAAGGAATGTCCTTCCACCCGCGGTGCTCTTTTGCATAGGCAGTCCGCAATCGGGAAAAATCCGGCTTTTCCTTCTTGAAAACAACCACCCCTTTGGCAATGTCAAGGTCCACCGGAGAAACATTGAGCACTTCCGAGAGCGCCTCGAGCACCTGCCGTTTCGTGTCTTCCGCCGCCGCCTTGGCGGCATGGCCGGACATGAGGGTCTGTCGTGACGAATAGGCGCCGAGATCGACGCCGAAATCGGTGTCCCCGGAGTGAACCGTCACGTCATCGAGGGAAACGCCGAGTGCCTCCGCGGCGATCTGTCCCAGGATCGTGTCCGACCCCTGGCCTATCTCCGCCGCGGCGGTATAGAGATTCACCGCGCCGCCGTCCTCGGTGAGCCTGATCGTTGCCGTTGAATGGAACGTCTCGGACCGATAGATGGGATACCCGGCTCCGGACACGAAGAACCCGCAGGCCACGCCTATCCCTTTGCCTTTGGGAAGTTTCTTCTTCTTTCTGCTCCAGCCGGAACCGTCCCTGACCGCCTCGAGGCATTCCTTCATGCCGAGGCTCGACATGTTGAAATCGTTGCAGGTCACGTCACCCGTCTTCATGATGTTCTTGAGCCGGAACTCCACGGGATCCATTTTGAGCTCGGCGGCGATGATGTCGAGCTGCTGCTCCCATGCCGCCCGTGCGGCGACGCCGCCGTGTCCGCGCTGGGCGCCGCAGGTGGGCTTGTTCGTGTAGATCCGGTAACCGTCGTATTTCATGTTCGGAAGTTTATAGGGTGCTCCCAGGAGGGAGCCTGCGTAGTAGATCGTGGCGATGCCGAAGCTGGAATATGCCCCGCCGTCGAGGTGGCAGGTGTTCTTGAGGGCAACGATGGTCCCGTCCTTCTTCACGCCCGTCGTCAGTTCATGGAAGAACTGGTGCCGCGCCCGGGAATGCAGGAAGACCTGCTCCCGCGAAAAGACCATCTTCACCGGCCTGCCCGTGCGCTTCGACATGAGGCACGCCGCGATCTCAATGGTATTCACCGCCGCCTTGGGGCCGAAACCCCCTCCCACGTAAGGCTTTATGACGCGCACCTTGCCGATGGGTATGCCGAGCACCATGGACACGCTTCTCTGGACATAGTGGACCGACTGCGTCGACGACCAGAGGGTGAGGTTTCCGTTCAGGTCATAATGAGCAAGACAGGCCTGGGGCTCGAGGAACCCGCCATCCTGTCTCTTGTTCACGAACCTGTCCGTACGGACTATGTCGCATTCCTTCAAGGCCTCTTCGAAATTGCCGAATTCCTGGTGCACCTCGGCGCCGACGTTGCCGGGGAAATCGTCATGAATGGCGATGGCCCCTTCCCTCATGGCCGACTCTATATCAAGGAGCACGGGCAGTTCCTCGTAGTCGACCTTGATGAGGGACACCGCCTCCATGGCGGTTTCGAGGTCCACGGCAACAACTGCTGCTATCTCGTCCCCGACATAGCGAACCTTCTCGGAGCAGAATACCTGCTCATCGTAGCGGGCGGGACTGACGCCATACTTCACCAGTCCGGCTTCCTTCGCCGTGACTACGTCTCTCACGCCGGGAAGCTTCTTCGCCGCCGTCGTGTCTATATTCAGTATCTTCGCGTGCGCCAGGGGACTTTGTAAGAGCGCGCCGTAAAGCATGTTGGACATGGCAAGGTCAGCCGCATAGCGGGCGTCACCTGTTGCCTTCGCCCTGGCATCCACCCTGGGCAACCGCGTATTTATGACATTATATGCCTTCATGATCCTGCCTCCTCCTCGTCATTTCTTCATTCTTCTGGAAGCTTCCTGCACGGCCTCTACGATCTTCTGGTATCCCGTGCACCGGCAGAGGTTCCCCGAAAGGGCCCCTCTCACCTCGTGCTCCGTCGGATGGGGATTCTTCTCGAGAAGGCTCGTGGCAGAAAGGACCATCCCGGGGGTACAGAAACCGCACTGGATGGCGCCCATTTCCACGAATGTCTGCTGGACCGGGTGAAGACCGTCGCTCGTGGCCACCCCTTCTATCGTCGTTATGTCGGAACCGTCCGCCTGAACGGCCAGAACGAGGCAGGAATTCACCGGATTACCGTCCATTATCACGGTGCATGCACCGCAGTCGCCGACGCCGCACCCCTCTTTCGTCCCCAGGAGATTAAGATCGTCGCGCAGCAATTGAGTCAGGGTCCTGTTGGGAGCAACGGCCACCTCGTATGCCCTGTCATTCACTGTAAGAGTTATCACCTTCTTCATCACGCACCTCCTTCCTTCATCCCCGAGGCATCATGGAAAGCCTTCAGGAGCGTCCTCTTCGTAAGGATGCCCACCATGTCACAACGGTAGTCGGCGCCGCCCCGCAGGTCGGTGATGGGTGAACACTCGGTGGCCGCGATGGATGCCGCCCTGGCAAAAAGCTCCTCCGATGGGCGTTGGCCTGTGAGGGCCTTTTCCGCCGACAGGGCGTGCACGGCAGTGGGGGCCACAGAGCTCAGGACAATACGCGCATCGACAATCACCCCATCCGGCCCGTCAAGGGTCAGTCTCGATGCTACCGCGACGATGGCGATCTCAAGAGCGGCCCTGTGGCCGAGCTTGATGTAGTCACCACCTGTGAATGACGGTACCGGAGGAACGGTGATCCTTGTCAACACCTCACCGGCCTTCATCACCGAACTTCCCGGTCCCGTGAAGAAACTGTCGAGGGACACCGTTCTGCCCTTCCCCTTCCCCTTGAGCTGCACCTCGGCCCCGAGGACCATCAAGGCCGGCGGCAGATCCGCCGCCGGCCGGGCGGTCACGATATTTCCCCCGATGGTGGCACGGTTCCTGATGAGCGGCGAGCCCAGACAGGAGGCGGACCGTGCGAGCACGGGAAAGAGGGACCCCACCAGGGCAGAGTCGGCAATCTCCGATATCGTCACGTGGGAGCCGATGGAAAGGCCGGCATCTTCGCGGGCTATATCCCGAAGCCCACCGATCTTCTTCAGACTCACAAGGCGCGTCGGCTTGACCGTTCCTTTCTTCATATTCACGAGAAGGTCCGTCCCCCCGGCAATCACCTTCGCGTTTCCCTTCAGTTCCGAAAGCGTTGCCAGGGCTTCCCGCATGCTTTTCGGCTCTTCATAGTCAAACTTAGGCAGCAATAACATTGAAACCTCCTTTAACGTCGATCCTTCTCCTATCCTCCAAAATCGGGATTGATGAATTCTACCTTATCGCCTTCCGACAAAAAAGTTTTTCCGTAATCACCGGGGAAGATAAACCTGTTGTTCACTTCGACGATTAGTCCCGTGTCCTTCTCGTTTGCCTTGTCGAGGAGGTCCGATACGGCGGTGGTATCGGGGACGTTTTCGCGCACACCGTTATAAACGATCTCCATGTGCTCCTCGGTCAGGTCCTGGGGGCGATATCACAGATGTTGAGCTCGAGCATCTTTACGCTCGCCAGAATGCGCTTCGCGTTTCTCCTCACAGCCTCTATGTCTCCCGCGGAATCGATAATCTCCTGCACCATCTCCCGGAGAGCCTCGATCTTCCTGTCCATCTCAGCTATCTTCGCGTCATCCATCACAATTATCTCCCGTACGTTGTCGTTATCATCGTCCCGGACCCGATCAATGGTCCGCACTTCTTTGCCTTTCCGTCATACCGGAGCTGATCCGGGACCCAGGGGGTTTCTCTATCCCAACATTCTTCCGCCGGAATGACGGAGAAGACTGCCTCTGCCCTGACCCCGTGCTCCTTTCCTCTAGTGTTTCCTCAGGTCCTTGAACCTCTTCGCCTTCACCTCGTATCTCGGCACGACGCCGAAGGGGTGGACGGTGATCTTGAAGCCCAGGTTGACGCGAACGCGCAACTGGTCCTTCAGGCGGCCGAGGACCTCCTCCTGTTTCGTCTCCATACCCGGCATCATCTCTATCTCGAGGAGGATCACATCGATATCGCCCTTCTTGGTCACCGTCACCTGGTAGTCGTTGCCTATCTCGGGGATACTCCTTACTACTTCCTCGATGGCCGTCGGAGCGAGGAGCACGCCCTTCACCTTCGTGATGTCGTCGACCCTACCGACCACCCCCCCGTCGATCATCCTGAAGGTCCTGCCGCACTCGCAGGCGCGGTCGGACCAGCGGATGACATCCTTGGAATCGAAGCGTATGCAGGGCTTCGCGAGCCTGTCAAAGGCCGTGACGACCATCTTGCCGTTCTTCCCCGGGGCGTCTATGATCTCACCGGTCTCAACGTCCTCTATCTCTACCAGAAAGAAGGCGTCGTTAACGTGAAGCCCCCCCGACTGCGCGAGACATTCATAGCTCCATGCCCCGATCTCTGTGGCTCCAACGTGGTCGTATACCTTTGCGTTCCAGGCTTCCTCGATACGCTTCTTGGTGGCGGGAATACTGGCGCCGGGCTCACCGGCGCAGGTTATCCGTTGTATATTCAGGTCCCGCGCGGGATCGATTCCCATCTTCCGTGCGGTGTCCGCCATCCCCAGGACGTACGTCGGCGTTGCCATGAACGCCGTACACTTCAGTTCCTGCATCTTGAGGATGCGTGCCTCGGTGTCAAGGACGCCGCCAGGTACGATCTCGCAGCCGATCTTCTCCACCGCGTAATGCCCCGCCCAGAAGGCGACAAATATATTGTACCCGAAGGGCAGAAAGACCCTGTCCGATGGCCTGTATCCCTGGGCATAAAGGATATAGGACCAGCATTCGGACCACCACTCCCAATCCTGCCACGTGTCGGCCTGATAGACGGGAACGCCTGTCGTCCCGCTCGTCTGCCTGAACTCGGTTACCTCGTCCAGGGGAACACTGAGTATGTCCCCGTAGGGAAAGGGCGGATTCTCCTGTACCTGTCTGAGCATTCCCTTATCCGTTTTCGGGACCTTCGCGATGTCCTCAAGAGTCCTGATGTCGCCGGGCTCCATGCCGGCGGCGCTGTAAAGCCTCCGATAGAAAGGCGAGTGCTCGTATGCGTACTCCACTATCCTCTTAAACTTCCTGAGCTGGAGCTCACGCAGCTTTTCCCTCGGCATCGTCTCGAGAATCGGATTCCAGTATGTGTTCATCTGATGAGCCATATTGCCGCAACCTCCCTGAGTCTATTCTGATTCGGATCACAATAAGAGCACTGCGAGCCGGTTGCCGTGGCCTTTTCAGGAGGGGGTAGATCCCGACCCGCAATGCCGTGGGGCTTCTTATTTCTGATGCGTCTTGAGATAGTCAAGGCAGAACTTCGCAGCCTCTTCGCCGGGGAGGCCCTTTGCCTTGAGTTCCTTCACGTATTCGTCGATAACCGGGCGCACCTTCTCCGCCCACCTGGCGTCTTCCGCCTTCGACAGGGTGATGAACTTATTGCCACGCTGAACCATGAATTCCCTGCCTTCCTTGTCTATCGTGTCCCATAGTTTGCCTTGTTTTTCAATCCACTCTTCGTTTATACCTTCTATGATTTTCTGGATATCAGGCGGGAGAGCCTCCCACCTGGACTTGTTCATAACGACGAAGAAGGACGTGCTATACGCGGAACCGTAGTTTTCGATGGTGTACTTTACCACCTCGCCGATCTTCCAACCCTTCATTGCCTCAATGGGGTTCAGGATGCCATCGACGATCCCGGTGCGGAGGGCCTCATAGGACTCCGTCTGGGGCATCGCAACGGGAGACGCTCCCAGGGCGGCGGCAACCTTGGCGCTGAATCCCGTGGAGCGAACTTTCATCCCCTTAAGTTCTTCCAGGTTGTTGACAGGTCTCTTCGTGAAAAGTATGCCCGGTCCGTGGGCGTGAAGGTACATGACCTTCACCTGATCGAACTCCTTCGGCTGGAATTTCTTGTAGTAGGCGTTGATCATCTTCGTCGCGTCATATGCGTTCTTGTAACCCAGAGGCAGATCGATGACCTCCGTCAGAGGAAACCTGCCTTTCGTGTAACCGAGAACGCTCTCGCCCACGTCAGCAATGCCCTTCACGACACTGTCGTATGTCTGGCCGGCCGGGGTGAGAACAGCGCCGGGATAGTAAGTGAGCTTCACCCTGCCTTTTGTTCTCTTCTCCACCTCCTTGCACCAATCGACCATGATGAGACTGTTCTTGTGGGATGCGGGGAAGAAATTAGAGAAATTAAGGGTGATCACCTTTTCCTGAGCGTATGCTGGAATGGAACCTGCGAGAAATACAATCAAGAAAAAACTGACTGCGACCATTAAACCAAGGCTACTCCTCCTGTTCATAACGAACCCCCTGTTATTTTATGTATCCGGAACGGATACGTGGTGCCGAAACACGGGCTTTAGTCCGTTTGTCTATTGGTCTAATATTTTACTAGTGCAAATCTTTTTGTCAAGCTAAATTTTTATTGCAATCCTCCCGGACCTGGTATATGATACGTGCATCACTATGTCTATGTTCACGCCAATAAGGCCCCTGCGGGTTTCCAACGAGGTGACGGAGCAGTTGAAGCAGTCCATCCTCCTCGGTCATTTCAAGCCCGGTGACAAATTGCCGGCCGAACGGGAGCTGGCCGAGGACTTTCAGGTAAGCCGGGTGGCCATCAGGGAGGCACTCAGAGCCCTCGAGAACGCCGGTTTCATTGCCACCCGCCAGGGCATTATGGGCGGGGCCTTCGTCACCGACCTGTCCTTCCAGCAGCTTGCCAATTCCTTTCTTGACCTTTTTCTTTGTGAGAAGCTATCCATTCCCGAGCTCTACCATGTCCGCCGCCTTATTGAACCCGAAGTGGCCCGCCTTGCAGCACTGAGGGTGAACGACGAATACGTCCGGCGTCTGAGGGAGGCTATCGAAGCGGAAAAGATCCCCGGCCCGACGCTCTCGGAAGAGGTCGACCGGAAAACTTCCGTCCACTATATCCTTGCCGAAATGTGCGGGAACCGGTTCTTCGAAGCCCTCGTCACCTGCGTCATGAGGCTCACCAAACAGGTCGTCGAAGCCGTTAAACCCGACACCCAGAAGCTCCACCCCGCAGGCCTCCACGACGCCGCGGTCGAAGCCGTCATCGCCGGCGACCCCGAAACCGCCGCAAAAGAAATGGAAAAACACGCCATCGCCTTCGGCAAGAATCTGATGGAGATGGAAGAGGAATACCATCAGAAGAAGGGCTAGAAGACCGTTTTCGTTAGCCTTCACACTTAAATTAGGTATCGAAACAGCCTTATCTACCCTCCAAAGTCCGGGTTGATGAATTCGATCTTGTCGCCTTCGTTGAGGGTTGTCGCGGGATAGGTGTGGGGATGAATAAAGCTGTTGTTGCGCTCGACAATGAGATGCTTGTCCTGTTCGTCAATCTTGATTATCAGCTCGGCGATCGTTGTGCCCGCGGGCACCTTCTCTTTTATTCCGTTGAAAATAATCTCTATGTATTGGGCTGCCATGGGTAGAGAATCATTGTAGACTATCCGTGATGGGCATGCCAGAGAAAACGGTTTCGGGTTCCGTGTCCCGGGCAACAGTGTTTCGGATCCTTCGGGAATCCGGATTTTGCCATCGTTTTTTATGTAATTCCGACAGATTGACATCGATCGCTTATACCGATAGAATTTAAACGGTTTCGTGTTTCGGGATCGGAATGATCGCGACCTGAAACCCGGCACAGTCTTCCCCGTCATTCCGGCGCAGGCCGGAAGCCAGGAAGTATGTTGGGATAGAAAAACTCTCCTGGATCCCGGATCAAGTCCGGGATGAGGGAAGTCCGGGATGACGACACCAGAAATCTAGCAGTCGTTCAGTAAATACCTGAGACGGGGGATGGTGCTGATGTCTACTGTAGGGTTTGTTTTTTTTGGGCTTTCCTGTTTTATTTGCACGACCAACATCGTTAACGGCATCGTGAGGATGGTCAGGAAACGCAGGGGCGAGACGGTTCGAAAGGGGTCGAACATCCATGTTCTTTCCATTGTCTTCGCCATCATGGCGTACGTATTCGCGAAGGATACGCTTGGAGCATGGGTTTTCATCCCGGCCGTCATCGATCCCGCTACGCTCTTTATCTTTGCAGCCCCTATTCTCCTGGTTCGCATGAGAAAGGCGAATGGACAGGAACAAGGCCATCCATGATCGGTTTTGTAGGCGCCGCATTGGTCTTTGGGTTGTCCTCCGGCCTTTCCCCGGGACCTCTGTCAACCCTTATCATCGCCCAGACGATTAAGCACGGCGCAAAAGAGGGGATAAAGGTCTCCGTGGCACCCCTCATCACCGACATCCCGATCATTTGCATCGCAGTCTTTCTCCTCTCGAGCTTTGCCTATGTTCATAATGTCCTCGGATGGATTTCCATCGCGGGCGGATCGTTCCTGATATACCTGGCATGGGAGACCTTTCGGGCAACACCGCCCGAGATGAACGCAGCCGGCCGACAGATTCGGTCGCTCGGCAAGGGCATCACGGTCAACGCCCTTAACCCGCATCCATATCTCTTCTGGATTACCGTCGGAGCACCGATGATAATCAAAGCATATCAGGAAAGTCTTACGGCCGCGGCGGCCTTCATTTTTTGCTTTCTCTTCTCCCTTGTTGGTACCAAAGTGTTCATCACAATCGTCGTGGACAGGACAAAACGGGTTCTTGCCGGGAAAGCGTATCGATACATCATGCGGATCCTGGGATTTCTTCTCTTTGTTTTCGCGCTTGTTCTTATCAGGGACGGGCTTGTTCTCTTAAGGGTGATCGTCAAATTTCCTTGAAAGCTTGCCTTCCGGCCGGATAGAATATCGAAGTTCATAAAATCTTTTTTTAGAGGAGTGCCTTCATGCCCGATTACAGCAAAATCGACACACCGGACGTCTTGTCCTATGTGTTCTATCCCCGGGACGAATTCGGTCCCTGCCCCAAATATGCCTTTGATCATTTCATCCCCGTTGCTGACTCGGTGGCCGTCCATTGCCGCTTTTACAAGCAGGAGGACGGCTGGCCATGGATTCTCTATTTCCACGGTAACGGTGAAGTTGTCAGTGACTATGACGAAATCGCGATTTTTTACTTCAAATACAAACTCAATCTGGTTGTCGTCGATTACCGCGGGTATGGAAAGAGCAACGGCACGCCCACGGTCGCCGACATGTCAGTTGACGCGCACAAGGTCTATGAATCTGTCACGGCGGCATTGAAAGAAAGAAACTTGAGACACGACCTGTGGATCATGGGCAGGTCGCTCGGCAGCGTTTCGGCGCTGGAAATCGCCCACAAACAGGGATCACAAATCAATGGACTCATTATTGAAAGCGGCTTTCCGAGCATTTCGAGCCTCATCGTCCGCCACGGCATCGCCACGCCCGACATGGACCTTGATGCCATTACAAGGGAATGTCTGGACATGGTGAAGGCGATTACCGTCCCTGTGCTTATCATTCACGGCGAGTACGATACTCTCGTACCACCCGACGAAGCTGAAACCATTTTGGAGAACATCGGTTCTTCGAACAAGGACCTTCTCATGATACCCGGCGCAACCCATAATGACATAATGTTCATAGGGTTGAGACAGTACATGGAAGCCATCAGGAAATTCGTCGATACAACGAGTCCTGTGAAATAGTCCCCGATCGTTTTGTAGAGTTTGTGAAGCCGCTCTTTATTTGATGAGCGGCTTCACCTTCTCTATCAATGTCTTTAATTGCTTTTCCCGATCTTTAAGGGCGTCGCGGAACTCTCGCCTGTTGGTCCTCACTATCTCCACCTCAAGGTGGGAATGATACCTTTCCAGAACATTAAGCAGCAGTTTTGCTTCATCGTCGCTCATTTCGCAGGTAACCATATTTTCCTCCTTGAGGGGGCTTTGGCCCGCCTGGCATTTGATTATTGCTGCCTGTAGATGTACTGATAGGCGCTTCTGAGTCTCTGTGCGACGATCCCTATAAGGTGTTTGTAAATGAGGAGACCTTCTTCGGGATGACGCTTTACCTCATTCTCAATGATATCCCGCCCTATCCTTATGACTTTGGTCGGCGCGAGACACCGGGCGGTTGCGCTGTAAACATAGGGCTCCACAAGGGCCGACCAGCCGAATATCTCGCCGGGCCTCTTGACGATAAAATGCATATTCTCCTTTTCCAGTACGACAATATCCACCTCGCCTTCCACCAGTTCGTAAAAGTAGGAACCAGGCTCATCCGCTCTGAAGATAATGTCGTCGCGCTCGAACGACATCTCTTCACCCATCTTCCCGATCTCGGCGATGACCCTCTGACTCACCCCCTTGAAAAGGTCGAATTCCTTTGTTGGGGAAGCTTCCATAATAGACACACCGATCACCTCCTTTTTACTGTCTCTCTCTATAGTTCTTTTAGCACAAGTTGGGAATAAGACAAGACGAGGGGTAATGGGTGATAGGTGATAGGTGATGGGAAAAACGAAGAAGTGTGATGGGATATGGGTGATGGGTCGCTGCTCACCTTCTTCCACCGTCATTCCGGCGAAGGCCGGAACCCAGGAGAGATTATGGATAAGGGACTACCAGGCGAAGGGGCATCCAACTGTCCTCTTTAATTACTGTATGGTACTCTGTATCCGTATACTTCCTGTTGTACGAGAGGTTTTCCTGGTTTCTGGCCTGCGCCGGAATGACGAATAGAGAAGGCCGGAATGACGAAATGCGAGATAACTCAACCTGATTTTGAAATGCGGGATTTACCTGTCCTGAATCATTGCTTTATAAAGAAAGCAGTCCGGAAAATGGATTATTTTACCCCTCTTCACCTATTACCCCTCCTCTTTCTTCCCCATCCATTTCGGTTTGACCATGTTTTCCGGGGAGAGGATGTCGTCGAGTTCTTCCCTTTTCAGGTACCCTTTTTCGAGGACAATCTCACAGACGGTACGGTTTGTTTCGAGGGCTTCGTGGGCGATTTCGGTTGATCGTTCGTAACCGATGTAGGGATTCAGGGCCGTTACAAGGCCGATACTGCATTCCACGTATTCCCGGCATTTGTCGCGGTTCGCCGTAATACCCGTTATGCAGCGGTCGGCCAGCGTCTTGCAGGCGCGCCGCAGCGCCACAAGCGAATTAAAGAGGCTGAAGGCGATGACGGGTTCCATGACGTTGAGCTCCAGCTGACCTGCTTCGGCGGCAAAGCTGACCGTCACGTCATTGCCGATAACGAGATAGGCCACCTGGTTTACAACCTCGGGGATGATGGGGTTGACCTTGCCGGGCATGATGGTTGAACCCGGCGCCATGGCGGGAAGATTTATCTCGTTGAAGCCGCAGCGGGGACCGGAGGCCAGCAGCCTGAGATCATTGCAGATCTTTGAAAGCTTTACGGCAACGCGTTTCAAGACGCCCGACAACTGGACATAGACACCGGAATCCTGAGTCGCTTCCACCAGGTTGGGTGACGTGAGGACGTCGATGCCCGTCAATTCCTTAAGCTTTTCCGCCACGAGCGCGGCATAGTCGGGGTGGGCGTTGAGACCCGTTCCAATGGCGGTTGCGCCGAGGTTGATCTCCCGCACCAGTGCCTGCGCCTCTTTCATGCGTTCTATATCCTCACCGAGCATTATGGCATAGGCACCGAATTCCTGGCCCAACGTCATGGGAACGGCATCCTGCAGCTGTGTCCTGCCCATCTTGATAACATCGCTGAATTCATCGGATTTCTTCTCGAAGGCCGCGCGAAGATATTCCATGGCCCCCATCAGCGCCCTGATCTTGAGGATCAGCGTCAGCCTGATGGCGGTCGGATAGACGTCGTTTGTTGACTGGCAAAGATTTACGTGGTTATTCGGATGGACTATATCATAACGCCCTTTCTCGTAGCCCAGGATCTCGAGGGCCGCATTGGCGATGACCTCATTGGCGTTCATGTTCGTCGAAGTCCCGGCACCTCCCTGTATCATGTCGACGACGAAATGTTCGCCATACTTCCCGGCAAGCACCGCGTCGCACGCCCGGCTTATAGCGTCCGCCAGATTCATCGGCAAAAGCCCCAGTTGGCCGTTAGCCAGGGCGGCCGCCTTTTTTACATAGGCCAGAGACTTGACGAAGGATGGATACGTCGAAAGCGGGATCCCCGTGATATGAAAATTCTCCACACCACGCAGTGTCTGGACACCATAGTAGGCCCCGGCAGGAATATCCCGTTCGCCGAGAAGGTCGTGTTCTCTTCTCACATCACTACTCATAATGAAGCCTCCCGTAGAGTTTCGTCATCATCCTGCGGCTCCGTTTCCATATCGGGAACCTCTTTTTCGCCAAATACGCCTTCCCATTTTGCAACAACAACCGTGGCGAGGCAATTGCCGGTTACATTGACCGCCGTTCTCCCCATATCCATGACCGTATCCACGCCAAGGATCACAGCCACAGCCTCGACGGGAAGGCCGAAAGAAGCCAGGGTACCGGCAAGGACGACGAGCGACGCCCTGGGTACTCCCGCCGCGCCTTTACTTGCAAAGATCAGGGTAAAACCTATTATGAGCTGCTGGGAGAAGCCGAGCTCGATCCCGGCGGCCTGAGCGGCAAAAATTGACGCCAGAGACAAATAAATGGTCGTACCGTCGAGATTGAAACTGTACCCCGTGGGGATCACAAAAGAAACGACCCGCCTGGGTACACCGATTGCTTCCATGTTCTCCATCGCCTTCGGCAGTGCCGCCTCGGAACTGGAGGTGGAAAAGGCGATAACGGCAGGTTCTTTTACGGCGGAGATGAATTTCTTAATGGGCACCTTAAAGACCAGGGCAGCGGGCAAAAGCACGGCAAGAAGGAAAACCACGATAGCTCCGTAAAAACTGGCTATGAGAAGGCAAAGGTTGAGAAGAACGTTCATGCCCTTGCTGGCGACAACCACAGCGATGGCTGCACCCACCCCGATGGGCGCAAACCGCATAACGATGTTCGTATACTTGAACATCGTTTCCGCCAGGGCCTCGCAGAATTCAATGATAGGCTTTTTCTTTTCCTTGATGAGGCTCAGCGCAATGGCGAAGAGTATGGTAAAAACCACCACCTCCAGCACATCGCCCCGTGCCGCCGAGTCGAAAAAGTTCTCCGGGAATATATTGATGACGATCTCCCTGATCGTCATGTGTTTGGCCGTGGAGAGACCCTGCAGGTCCCCTGCGCTGCCCAGTTGAATACCAACGCCCGGCTTTGTTATGTTGACGACAACGAGACCCAGAAAGAGTGCCAGCGTCGTCACGATCTCGAAATAAACGATCGCCTTGATGCCCATCCTGCCGACGGCCTTCAGGTCAGCGTGGCCTGCAATACCCACGACCAGTGTCGCGAATATGATGGGCACTATGATCGTCTTCACAAGGCGGATGAATATTGTGCTGAGCGGTTCGAGCTTCGTTCCGAGCCCCGGAAAGGCAAATCCAATGATCAACCCGGCGAGCATGCCGATAAAGATAAGATGAGTTTGCGACAGCCCTCTGCGTCTTTCCAACCCGGACCCCCATTCGCTATTATCTTTGGTGCAGAATTAATATCGGCTGTTGAATTTACTGTTTGCTGTAAAAAGTAAATCTTTTTTACGGCAAAAAGCAACGAAAATGCAGGTTCCGCGACATATCCCGCACCTCTGGCGTCTCCGTACATATGCTATCGGCAGATGGCAGTTGAAAATACAGGGCAAACCGGCTATAATTACACACCACGCGCCCGTAGCTCAATTGGATAGAGTGTTGGACTACGAATCCAAAGGTTAGAGGTTCGATCCCTCTCGGGCGCGCTAATAAATTCAATAAGTTACAAACTGTTACTCTTCTAAGCGATCACAACCCAGCACCATACCCATTACAGAAAAGCTCATGAAAAACTAACCGGTCCTTCTTTTCTTAGTTTTCAAATATCTATACAACCCAGACGGCACAATTTTGGGACTCGGTGGAGAGGCGCGACGCCACAGATCCTAACCGGAACTCTCTTGCGGCGGTGGCCCCTTTTCGTCCTATGACCAGGGTTCCATATTGCCCTTCCTGCACTTTCTCAAGAATCCTTTGAGAAACTTTTCTGGTAGAAGCAGATTTACCAATTTCGAACTCATATTCCACTGCTTTTTTATCGAACCCTAAATCGTCAAAGACTTTCTGAGCTTCTTGGAAAAAGTGGTCCATTTGGTTCCTCTCGTTGTCCACTATCCGCTTTTCGATTTCCTCCAGTTCTCTTCCTTGGAGGGTTAAGTTTTCTATAAAAGGTGTACAATAGTGATAAAAGCGAATTTTAACGCCTTCTAGCCCTCGAAGCATTTCTCCAACATACCGGGAAAGTTGAACCGCTTTCGGGGTGTGGTCCATGGCAACGAGAACATTCCGGCTTTTCCATTCGCTGCCGCTCACGAGCCAGATGGGATGATCTTCAGAGATTTCCAGCAGCTTGCTGGTAATACTGCCCAGAAAAGTATCATCGAACCACCCCATTCCTTTCTTCCCCATCGCGCAGGCATCGAAATGTCCCGCATCGGCCTCGCGGACAATATCACGGGCGACCCCCACAACGTGCGGGACATGCCTGGCGTGGATGTGGCTTTTTTTGAAACCCCCTCTCTGGAGAAGGTCGATGGCCTCTTTTGTGTACTTCTTGGCTTCTTCCAAGGTCTCCTCTTTCCAGACTGCATAATGTTTCCGGATCAGAGGATCATTATGCTCCTCCAGATAAAGGGGCGGTACTGAAGGAAGGATGCTAAGAACAGTAATTTCCAGCTCCGACGCCCCTGCATAAAGATTGGCGATATAAGCAGCCGAACTCAATGCAAACTTCGATCCATCCGTAGCGATCAATATTCGTTTCATTTTTTCCCCCTTTTTAAATTCTACTCTATTCTTGCGACAGCGACTCCTTTTTAGCTTCGGGAATGTTCTTTTCTGCCGATTCAGATGAGTACCAGTACTAATTATAGTTCGTATTCATTCTATCTGCACGCTAATGTCGCCGCAAAGGCCCGAGGAAAGACATCTGAGAGCGGGTGGTCTTCTCAGGTCAAAGGTTAGCAAGAAGGCCATGAAGAACTATCGCCATAAGGAACGATTGCCTGGGTATTTACACGAAGACCACCGGAAACTTGGTAGAGGTGCTACAATTAAGACATAGCAGGCAGCGCACTTCCCGTAGTTCAACCGCTGCAGAGAAAGAGAGTCTGCGAAACTGCCGTTTCCGGGGTTAGTACGCATCAAGGGTGTGTCTGGCGCCGCCGGAATCCAAGGGAGCTTACATGAGCATTATGGGGTCTATCGTAACCATCTCACCACGCGACTTCGACGCTGTTTTGTTCGATCTGGATGGCGTGCTGACCCAGACAGAAAGCGTCCATGCCACAGCCTGGAAGCGGCTGTTCGACGCCTTTCTGCAAGAACGTGCTCACAGGATAGGGGAACCCTTTACACCCTTTGATATCGAAGCGGACTATCGGCGGTACGTCGACGGCAAACCGCGATATGACGGTGTCGAATCCTTTCTTGAATCCCGCGGGATCAAGCTGCCTGTTGGTGACCCCGGGGAAGAGGCAGGCATGCAGAGTGTACGGGCACTGGGCAAGCTCAAAGACGGGTACTTCATGGAACACCTGAACAAACGGGGCGTCGCGACCTATGATCCGGCGATAGCCCTGGTAAGGACCTTGCGCGCCCAGGAGATCAAGACGGCCGTCGTCTCATCCAGCAACAATTGTGCTGCAGTCCTCGAAGCCGCCGGCATCTCGCATCTCTTTGATGCGCGCGTGGACGGACGCGAGATCGAGCGTATGGGTCTCAAAGGCAAACCCGCACCTGATGCATTTCTGGAGGCGGCACAACGCTTGAGGGTCGAGCCATCGCGGGCCATTGTCGTCGAGGATGCAATAGCGGGGGTTGCCGCAGGCCGCGTGGGCCGATTCTACCTTGTCATAGGCATTGACCGGGTTGGACAGTCGCAGGCTTTGCGCGAGGCAGGCGCCGATGTTGTCGTGACTGATCTCTCACACATACAGGTGGCTATTGAGCCGCCTTCCGCCTGGTCCCTCGTTTATGACGATTTCGACCCACAGCGCGAGGGTATACGGGAAGCGCTGTGTACTCTGGGAAACGGCTACTTCGCTACACGCGGGGCCGCGCCGTGGGCGAAGGCGGACGACGTGCACTATCCCGGATCCTATCTGGCCGGAGGCTACAATCGGCTACGCACCGATGTGGAAGGCCGATGTGTCGAAAACGAGGATCTCGTCAATTTCCCGAACTGGCTGACGATCGGGCTGCGGTTAGCTGAAGACGACTGGTTTGACGAAAGAACGGTAAGCATTCTCTCCTACAGGCAGGAACTCGACCTAAGCCGCGGGATACTGCACAGGACCATCAGCTTCGAACAGGGGCAGGGACGGCGCACCACGTTGACGGAACGGCGCCTGGTCTCGATGGCCGATATGCACCTGGGCGCGATCGAACTGACGATCAGGGCCGAGAACTGGTCCGGGCCCGTGACCATCCGCTCGGGGATCGATGGCCGGGTCGTCAACGCGGGCGCTAAACTCTATGAAAGGTTCAACAATCAGCATTTGGAGCCGTTGTCGGGAGAGGTCATCGGCAACGATGGCGTTCATCTCCTTGTGCGCACGCTTCAGTCGAACATACACGTGGCTCAAGCGGCGCGAACGCGTGCATTTGTGCAGGGCGAGCTGCAGTCTGTTTCGCGAAGGACGATCAATGAGCCGGGTTTCATCGGGCAGGAGTTCAGCGTCCAACTGATGCAGGGCGAGACACTCTCCCTGGAGAAGATAGCGGTTCAGCATACCTCGCGCGACTTCGCCATTTCGGAGTGCAGTCTGGCGGCCCGCAGGGCGATCGATGGCGCGGAACGTTTCGCAACGCTCATGGACTCCCACATCCTGGCATGGAAACACCTGTGGGACCGATTCGACGTGCATTTGCTACCAGGGACGACCCCGATCAAACTCAATGCTCCCATGCTGCTTCGTCTGAATATGTTTCACCTGCTGCAAGCCGTCTCACTCAATTCGATCGGTCTCGACATCGGTGTGCCGGCACGTGGCTGGACTGGTGAGGCCTACCAGGGACATATCTTCTGGGATGAGTTGTTCATTTTCCCTACGCTCAATTTTCGTACGCCTGAGATCACGCGCTCTTTGCTCATGTACCGGTACCGCCGTCTCGATCAGGCCCGCGCAGCAGCCAGGGATGCCGGCTTTGCCGGCGCGATGTTTCCGTGGCAAAGCGGCAGCAACGGACGGGAGGAAACCCAGGAACTCAATCTAAACCCCCATTCGAAGCGTTGGAAGCCGGATAGCTCGTATCTGCAGCGCCATGTGGGAAGTGCGGTCGCGTGGAACGTGTGGCAATACTTCCAGGTCACGCACGACCACGAGTTCCTGCAGTTCTATGGGGCGGAGCTCATCATAGAGATTGCGCGCTTCTGGTCCAGCATGGCGACGTTCAATGAACAAAAGGCACGTTACGAGCTGCGGGGGATCGTCGGGCCCGATGAGTTTCACGAGGGGTATCCGGACTCATCCGTTCCCGGTCTCAACAATAACGCCTACACGAATATTATGGCTGTTTGGGTGCTGCGCAGGGCGCTCGACGTGCTCGATCTTATCCCCGACATTCGGCGCGCTGAACTCGTTGCGAAGCTCGGCGTGACTGCGCAGGATGCCGCCCTCTGGGACGACGTCAGCCGCCGCATGTTCGTACCCTTTCACGACGACGGTATCATCAGCCAATTCGAGGGCTACGAGTCACTGACCGAGTTCGACTGGGACGACTATCGCAAGCGGTACGGCAACATACAGCGCCTGGACCTGATCCTTGAAGCGGAGAATGACACTCCAAACCGGTACAAGGTCTCAAAGCAGGCGGATGTCCTCATGCTGTTCTATCTGTTCTCTGCGGATGAACTGCGCGAACTGTTCGTTCATCTTGGTTATCCCTTCGAATATGAAACGATTCCGCGCAACGTCGAGTACTACGATTCGCGCTCATCTCATGGATCGACGCTATCCCGCGTTGTGCACGCATGGGTCCTGGCCCGGTCGGATCGTGCCCGCGCAATGATTTACTTTGCGGAGGCACTGCAAAGCGACGTCAGCGACATCCAGCAGGGCACAACCGAGGAGGGTGTGCACCTCGGCGCCATGGCGGGTACCGTCGACCTTATCCAGCGTGTACTGACAGGTGTGCAGATCACGGGTGACGTCCTGCGGTTCAGCCCGCAGCTTCCCGAGAGACTTGAACGCCTTGATCTGAGCATGCGGTATCGGGGGCATTCACTGGATCTCAGGCTTACTCGCGAAACGTTCACAGTACGGGGACACAAGGCCGCGGGTGTCCAGCCGATCTCGCTAGCTGTCAACGACGTTCAGGTCGAGTTCACTGTCGGCAGCACGCATGTTTTCCGTCGCGATCAAACGAAATTGTCTTCTCATGCAAAGGCTATTGACTGAGCTTTCCGCATGCAGACGCACGCCTCCGCACCGCCCTGTGAATTTCGACTGCAGCTGTGGACAGCGTCCGCGACAATCCACGTAGCATAAAACAATGACACCCGCGTGCGTGAACGCACTACAAAAATATTGTTGGTTCCTGCGACAGACACGAGAGAGTCTCTGCTGTATCCTATATATATAAAAAGAGCAGCCAGGAGGAATGCCATGAAATCGAGTATTAGGGACAAGGCGGAAGGAACGTTCCACAAAACAAAGGGCAAGGTCAAAGAAATGGCCGGGGAAATGACTGATAATCCCAAGCTGGAGACCAAAGGCAAAGCCGAAAAGATAGCCGGCAAGGCGCAGGAAAAGGTCGGTAAGACCAAGAAGCTCCTGCGGAAGTGAAGATTAAACTGTTTCCATATGTTCAATAGACTAACAGGAGGAAATTACTATGAGTACTACAACTCTCATCATTATCATCATCGTAGTAGTAATATTGTTCGGTGGGGGCGGCGGTTACTGGTGGACCAGACGGAGGTAACCTATGAATCAGCAAGACAGTGGATTTGGCACAGGAAGCATTCTTCTTTCATTTCTTGTCGGGGGCCTGATCGGAGCCGGAGTTGTAATGCTTACAGCGCGGAAAACGGGAAGAGAAACCCGCAAGACGATAAAAGGGCTTGCCGAAGACGCAAAAGAGAAAGCGGAAGACTGTATTGATCAGGTTAAAAACATGGCAACGGCTTATTTTGAAAAAGGAAAAGATTTCGTAGAAAAAGAAAGCAATATTATCACCAAAGTTGTGGAAGCCGGTAAAGAGGCGTACAAAAAAGAAAAGTAGGGTTAAGTGCAGTGCCCGGTTATTACCTGTCATGCTGAATGAAGCGTTAAACATCAACTGACTTGAAAGGAGAAAGAGATCAGTGAATATATCAGACTGGTTGGATGAAAAGGAATCCGAAGGCGTTGATGTTGCTGAAATTGTATTGCCTGGCGATCTGGCTTATGACGAAGGCCCCGAGGAAACAATTTTTTTTGAGGAGATTCATCCCTGCGAAACCCTCTGCACAGGTAATCATCCGTTTTCTACCGTCGAACGCTTTGGACACTGGTATTACAGCAGAGGTCAGGATAAGAAGGCCGGTATCCACTCCTCAGGAATGGAATGGAGGTTATTTACCAGGGATAGGGACCTTGCTCTCAAGACAGCTAAATCACACATAAGATAACAGTGACGGTACCTTTTCAGCATGGGGCGCCATACTCCGAACGTTACACCCTTTGCATTGGGCATAGCCCTGGCCTTGTCAGCTTTGGCTTTAAAAAGAGCGATCCCGGCGTTCCATTTCTCCGACTGAGCGGTAAGTTTTCCTCGTATGCCTTTCGTTTGTCTGTCACGGAATCTCCTCGCGGTGAAACGTTTTGCCTCTCACGAACCTTTGTTTATTCCCAGAGCGGACCGCATGATCGCAATTATGATCTCCGGTCTCATCGAACCCCCGCTTCCCTGGCTTTAAACCACAACGAATATAACGCAAAGAGTGCTCAACAATACAGACGGAAAGGAATTATGTTATCCTAGATAACGAACATGAAACGAGCCAGGTCTCTCTTTTTCTTCTTTCTGTTGCTTTCCATCGTGGCCTTCGGTGGTGGATGTGCGACCTTGCCGAACGTCTCTACAATCATGGATGGGGCACCGGCTACCCGGGAACCGGACCAGATCGCTTCGGCCAGGGGACTATTATCCCCCAAACAAACAAAAGCCCTCATGAAACGGTTGCGGGGATCCGTCGGTGAGACGGATATGCTTGAACGATATACCACCGTTATAGAATCGGTGAGTGAAACCCCGTTGACGAAGGGAAACAAAGTTACGCTGCTAGTTGATGGTCCGGCTACCTATGCCTCCATGTTTAAAGCGATAGAGAATGCCAGAGACCATATTAATCTCGAAACGTTTATTATGGAAGATATTGAGGATGACAGGGGCCGGAAATTTGCTGATCTGCTGCTTCAAAAGCAGGCGGAAGGAATTCAAGTGAATCTCATCTACGACAGCGTGGGCAGTTACACTACTCCCGCTGCATTCTTTCAGCGCTTGCGCGATGGCGGGGTACAGATCGTCGAGTTTAACCCGGTTAATCCACTGAAGGCCCGCGGAAGATGGCGTCTGGCCAAATCGGATCACCGCAAGATACTGATCGTCGACGGGAAAGTCGCTTTTACCGGGGGGATTAATATCAGTCAGGTCTATTCAAGCAGCCTTTCCGGAAGGGGGGACGACGAGGAAGCAGTAAAGATGCCATGGCGTGACACGGACGTTCAAATCGAAGGCCCTGCCGTGGCCGAGTTCCAAAAGCTCTTTCTCGACACGTGGCAGAATCAAAAGGGCGTGAAACTCTCTGAACGAAAATACTTCCCTGCCCTGAAGTCGGAGGGACAGGATCTGGTGCGGGTTCTGGGCAGTACCCCGGGAGAGGCCAACAGGATCACTTTCATTATGTATGTGGCCGCTATCACCCTCGCGACAAACTCGCTTCATATGACCAACGCCTATTTTGTCCCCGACCGCCAGACGGTAGATGCCCTCACCGATGCTGCAAAACGTGGAGTTGATGTGAAGATCATTCTTCCGGGAACGTCCGATTCTTCCCTGGTCCAATCTGCAGGGGAATATTTCTATTCAGAACTCTTGAGATCAGGGGTGAAGTTATATAAACGCCGTAATGTTTTGCTCCATTCAAAAACTCTGGTGATTGACGGCGTCTGGTCGACTGTGGGTTCCACCAATATGGACTTCTGGAGCTTTTCAAGCAATGACGAGGTGAACGCGGTGATTCTGAGCCGTGAGTTTGCTATTACGATGGAGGAGATGTTTGCCAGGGATCTTGCACAGTCCGACCAGGTTCGATGGGAAGAATGGAAAAAGAGACCTTTGCGCCTCAAGATCAGAGAATGGTTTTCGCATCTGTTTACCTACTGGTTGTAGACCCCGCACCCCGTCCCCTTTTCGATACTCAGGATAGTACTCTGGAGACGGCAGGAAAAAACTCTGGAGACGGGACGGGAATCAGTTTCCTAAAAAGAGCTTGGGAAGAAACGTTGCAATCCAGGGAACATAGGTAATGACGAGAAGACAGCCAAGGAAAATCAGGATAAAAGGCAGGATGGCCTTGCCTACGTCGACAAGGGAACGTTTCATGATCGCCATCGAAACAAAGAGGTTCAATCCGAATGGCGGCGTCAGGAATCCGCATTCGACATTTACGATCATAATGATGCCGTAATGAACGAGATCGATATTATATTTTGCGAGGGTCGCACCCAGGATGGGAGAAATGATGATAATGGCCGTCACGATGTCCATCAGCGCACCGATGATGAGAAGCGCGCCGTTTATAGCCAGGAGAAAAAGCCATTTGCTCTCGATGTTGGCAACGATAAGTTCCGCAAGTTTCACCGGTATCTGTTCGACGGTAAGAAGCCAGATGAAGGTCATCGCGCAGGAGAGGATGAAAAGCAGGCACCCCGAGAGAACAGCCGAATCCCTGCAAATCGTGAAGAGACGGTTAAACTTGAGTTCCTTGTATACAAAAAGCTCGATAACAAGGGCGTAAACGACCGATACCGCCGCTGCCTCGGTAGGAGTAAAGATACCTCCATAGATACCGCCGAGGACAAGAACGGGCAGGAAAAGCGCCCATATGCCATCTTTGAGAACTTTCAGGGCTTCCTTGAAGGTGTAGGTAGTTTCCGATTTCCAGCCATGCTTCCTGGACCGGTAGAAGGAATAGCCTATAAGACAGAGGCCTATGAAAATACCGGGCAGAAACCCGGCCATGAACATCTCTGCCACGGACACGTTCATGACGAGGGCGTAAAGGATCATGGGAATACTCGGAGGGATAAGGATCCCCAGGGAACCGGAGGATGTCAGAAGACCCATGGAGAAGCGCTCTCCATACCCTTCCTTCATAAGGGCGGGCATCATGATGCTTCCGATAGCGATGACGGTAGCCGGTGACGAACCGGAAATTGCCGCAAAGAACATACAAGCCAAAATAGAAGCTATGGCGAGTCCGCCGGTAAACCGGCCGACGCAAAGCTTCATCACGTTCACAAGCCTGGTTGAAATGGCGCCTTCCGCCATGATGTTCCCCGCAAGAATAAAGAAGGGAACACCGAGAAGAACAAAATTGTCGAGCCCATTGAACAATTGCTGAATGAGCGAGGTAAGCGGCGTCTGAGCAACAAAAATAAGGTAGATTGCCGTCGTTGCCACGAGAACGATGGCAATGGGGGCGCTAAGAGCGAGGAGGACAAAGAAGCACAGGAGGACAATCGTAAGGCTCATCGGCTATTTTTTCCTCACCCTTTGGAATGGCTCCCCCTTGAGACAACTCCTGAGATGCCGATGAGACAGCGCAAAGAAACGAACGGCCATCGTCAGGGCGAAAAGGGGGATCGGAATATAGGGAATGTACATCGGTATCTGCATGGCGGAACTCGTCACGCCAAACTTTTTGAGCGTCATAAGGTGCACGGTGCCATAGTAGATAAAGAGGAGCGTCACAATTCCCGATATCAAATAAGCGATGGTTTTTAAAAGGTGACTCACCCGATCAGGTACAAATTCCGTTAACGCTTCCATGGAAAAATGGGTTCCATACTTGATCCCGATAGATGCGGCAAGATACGTACAGAAGATCATCGTATAGTTCGCCACCTCACCGAACCACGTAAAGGTATGGTTCAGGGTATAGCGAAGAGCCGTCTCAATGAAGGTGAGAAGGGCAATTCCGAGCAGCGAGAAGGCGGCAAAGCCTTCCTCGATCGTCTGGAGTTTCCTTACGAAGTCTTTCATATCAGATGGGGGGGAGGGGGTGCTCGCCCCTCCCCCTTACAATTAACCTTTTCTATTTCTTCTTCGAATAAAACTCGATCTTCTTCATAAAGAAGTTGTACCACTCGGCGCCGAACACACCTTTGTACTTATCGTAAACCGGTTGTACGGCCTTCCTGAAGACATCCCTGTCCTTTGTGGTGAGAACGTAAACGTCTACTTTCTGGGCCCTTGCCTTCTCGATTGCGTCGGCGCTGCCCTTGGCGTTTCCTTCCCTGTTCACCTTGATCTGAACAGCAGCGGCTTCCCTGAATATCTTTTGCTGTTCCGGCGTCAAAGAGTTCCAGAATTTCTTGTTCACCACGACGGGGCATTCGGTGAGAATGTGGTTCGAGACAGTGGCAAACTTATTCACCTCGGTGAACTTCATGAGAACAGATGTAAAAAGCGGGTTGTCCTGACCATCTATAACCTTCTGCTGAAGGGCGTTATAGATTTCCGGAAAGGGCATTGGCGTGGGGTTCGCACCCAGCGCCTTGAAGGTATCGATAAACACCGGACTCTCGACGACCCTTATCTTCAGTCCATTGAGGTCCTCCGGTTTCTTGATCGGCCGTTTTGAGTTCGTCAGGTCCCTGAACTCATTCTCTGTGTAGCCGATAAAGATAAAACCCTTCGGCTCGCAGTACTTGGCAAAGCGCTCCTGGATTTCCTTATCATCGAGAACCTTATAGGCTACCGCCCTGTTAGGATAGACGAAAGGCAGCTCGATAATGCCTATTTCGGGAACGAAGTTCGCGAGCACCCCTGACGTGACCGCTGTCATGTGGAGAGTCCCTGCCTGGACCTGTTCCGTCATTGAGCGCTCACCACCGAGCTGGCCCAACGGGAACACCTGGACCTCGATTTCTCCTTTGGTCTTTTCCGTCACATACTTGGCAAATGCAACCGCACCGAAGTGCTGCGGATGGATGGGTGGACCAACGTGACCGTATTTCACGATGATCTTGGCGGAAGCGTTAACCTGCAGAAAGACAAAAACCACAATAAGAATCATTGAAACAATCAAAAGTTTCTTAACCATGGCGAGCTCCTTCACGAGTCTTTTTCTTAATGAGTCTCATACAAGTCATTCCTTGTCAAATAAAAAGTAAAATATTCTGCGGCTCTGACGGGGTGCAGTTCCATGACAAGTAGCAGGAATAAAAAGGAATATCAGGTTAGATCGTTGAAAGAAGCTTAAAAAAATAATGAGCGGCCATAATGCATTTTGGAGGATGCTCTATGGCCGCTCTCCTACAGAGGCGGTTTTATCTCATCGGTCAATGCTTTTGTCTTCCATTACCATTGCCGTTCTTGTGATTATTACGGCTCTTTGCCCTATGTTCTCTTTTCTCGTAGCCGGCCCTATGTCCCGAAGGCCCGCCGGCCCGACCGTCCCAATGACGATCTCGCTCCCAGCTCTTCCAGTTCTTTTTCATCTGGCCATAGGGGATTTTGTGGTGTCCCGGAGGAACATGTCTGTAATCAGGCGGGAGCTTCGCAAACACGGGTGGCACGGAACCATGATGGATATGCGCCCAGGGTCCCCTGTAGGATCTCGCCCTGAACCAGCGGCCCTCGTGAGGGCGATACCAGTTCCCCGCGTAAAAGAAGAGCCCGACGGAAATATCGGGGGCGTAATAGACGTAAGGCGTGCCAGACACCACAGCCATGGGAGGGGGACTTTCTATCACAAGCGGGGGCGGGGGTGCAAAGACCCCTATGTTCACGTTTAGCTCGGCAAAGCTCACTCCGGACAATATCGCCCACACGCAGAGGGAAACGGACAGGAGAAGGTATCTTCTCGTGTTGACTTTCATTGCGCGCATCCTTTGCTTCTTCTTTTGAACGTCATCATATATCAAACCCCCCACGGCTCCTACACGTCTTCTTCATTCCATACCTCCTCTGTCAGGTTATACCCATACAGTTACAATATTCGTGCCAAATTGTAAGTTATTGTAATGATGATACAAATATGAAAAGCTTTCGTTAATCGTATGGCTTTTCATACACTGCCTGCAGCACGAGAATATCTCCAGGAGAAGGTATGTTATTGGAAATATGATGGAATCTGGAAAAGGGCCCGGTGCAGGGAAATCATACACTATGTTTTCTTGAAGCTATCCGGCTTGAGGTCGTATTTCCTGAGGAGAGAATAAAAATCAGCGCGATATTTTCCTGCCAGGCTTGCAGCCTTGCTAACGTTACCCTCCGCCACCTGGAGGACCCAGTTCAGGTAGTCCCGTTCAAAGTCCTCCTTGGCCTCCTTGAAGGGTTTTGGTGATGTCGAAAGGTCCTCCTTCAATGGAAGGATCACGTCCTCCGATATGGACTCCCGGCGGCTGGTGGCCACTGCACACTCAACAGCATTTTCCAGTTCCCGGACGTTGCCCGGCCAATCGTGGAGCATCAGTTTTTGTATGGCCATAGGTGTAAAACTTTTAATGCCCTTGTTCATTCTTTCTGATGTCTTTTTGAGGAAGTGTTCCGCCAACGGGAGAATATCCTCTTTTCTCTCCCTCAGGGGAGGGATGCGGACGGGGATAACATGGATCCTGTAAAACAGGTCCTCTCGAAAAGCACCTCTCTTAACCTCGGCTTCAAGATCTTTGTTGGTCGCGACGATCAGCCGCAAATCCACATCAAGGGGTTTCTCGCTCCCCAACGGATAGAATTGCCTTTCCTGGAGCACCCTCAGGAGCTTCGCCTGAAGCGATAACGGCATATCCCCGATCTCATCCAGAAAAATGGTTCCCCGGTGCGCCAGTTCAAATTTGCCGGGCTTTCCCTGTTTGCGGGCGCCGGTAAAGGCGCCCGGTTCATATCCGAAGAGCTCGGATTCGATAAGTTCCCCAGGAATGGAGGCCGAATTAACCTTGACGAAATTATGGTTTCGCCGCCGGCTGATCTGATGAATGGCATGTGCGAAGAGTTCCTTGCCGGTGCCGGATTCTCCNNTCTCATAGCCGAAAAGTTCGCTTTCCAGCAGGGTTTCCGGTATGGCAGCACAGTTGATGGCAGTAAAAGCTTTATCTTTTCTGGTACTCGCAAAATGAACGGCCTTAGCAACAAGCTCTTTTCCGGTACCGCTCTCGCCATAGACGCATACAGTTGAATCCGTGGGTGCAATTCGTGACACCAGGCTGAGGACGGACTGCATTTTGCGGCTGTTTCCGATGATATTTGAAAAGGTATATCGCTCTTCCAGGATACCCTCGAGTCTTTTTACCTCGGAATGGAGCCTGCGGTTCTCAAGGGCCCTTTCTATCTGCAGAAGCAATTCGTCAAGGTCGAAAGGCTTCGCAAGATAATTGAAGGCCCCCATCCTGATCGCCTCAACGGCGCTCTTAACGCTGCTGTGGGCGGTAAGAATGATAACGGGCATTTCCGGGTTTATCTGATGGATGTCATGCATCAGAGTTATCCCGTCCGTTCGTGGAAGTTTAAGATCGACGACGGACAGATCAAAGATTCGCCCTTTTACAGCCGCGAGCGCTTCCTCCCCGTCGTGGGCCGTCGTTACTTTATAATCCGCTGACTGAAGCATCATGCTCATCAGTTCGAGCAGGTTTCGATCGTCATCAACGATCAATATTTTTCCCAAAGGCATTTCTCTACCTCGTCAGTTTCTTCTTTGTCCGCTCTATCTCGATGTCTATATCCTTTGATCTTTCAATCACAGCAAGAACTCCGATCCATGTCCTGGCTTGCGGGACAAGGGGGCTCTGCGGATACTCCCTGACCACCCTTTGAAATATGGCCATTGATTTCCTGTAGTCTTTCTTCGCGTAATTATTGCTGGCATAGATGAGACCCATGTTGAAGAGGGCTTGTTCGCACGGCGGTTTCTTCTCGCAGAGCGACATAATATTCTGGTTCGCCTTCAAGCCCCCCTCGAAGTCGCCTCGCGCATATAGTTCCTCCGCGTTCTGGAGATCTCCGGATAATCTGCTCTGCTCTAAAGAAGAACATCCGAAGAGAAGAAACATCGTCAAGCCGGCAAGAAAACAGTAAAGGTACTTCCTCTGCCCAATTCGCTTTCTACACAAATTTTGCCTCCATGAGCGTCCACAACATATTTTGCAATAGCCAGACCAAGGCCCGTTCCCTTGACCCCGGCATATACATCCATTCTGGCCTGTTTGTATTTATCGAAAATAGCCATGCGATCTTCCTCGGGAATGCCGGGTCCTGAATCGGCCACGGAGATCTCCAGTCCTCCGGGGGCTGGTTTTAAGGATACCCCGATACGGCCTCCATCGGGCGTAAATTTTACCGCATTTCCCACAAGATTCCTTATGACCTGGAGAATCCTTTCGCTATCCATCATAACCGCTGGGGCTTCCGGGTCCTCACCGCATTCGAAGGTTATCGCCCTGGATGAATATAGCGGCTCGATCTCCGCAACAGCTTTATCCAATAAAGGTTTAACATCCCCGATGGCAAAGTCGAAGTCCACTACACCCGCCTCCATCCTCGACAGGCCAAGAAGGGAATTTACGAGTTGAATCAGCCGATTGCACTCCTCCGACATAATGGTCAAAACTTTGTCTCCCGCTCCAGCCTGTGACCGGTCCGGGTTTATTTTCAGGAGGGTTATCCCTGCTTTCATTGACGAAAGGGGAGTGCGTAATTCGTGGGCCATGAGGGAAAAGAAATCGGACTTCATCCTGTCAGCGTCTTTCAGCCTGTCACACATCAGATTGAATGCCCGTGAAAGCTCTCCGATTTCAGGAGGAGAAGAAATGTCCAAAGGGCTATCAAAATCCCCCCTGGAAATCTCCCGCGTCTTTTTCTTCATGATAGAAAGGGGCCTGGTAATACTAAGCGTGATGCCGGAGGCTATGAGAACACCGAATAAAAGGGAGAAGGATGCCATGACCAGGGCCAGTCGCAATGCTTTTGTCCCGGCTTTTGCCAACCCCTGTATTCTGTTTTTCGTGTCATCTTCGACATAAAGCTCCAGGTTCTTGATCTCTTCGATCATGGCTTCCAAAGTTTTCTCTTTTTCAGCTTTGTACCGACCGGGACTATAGACATCTTCAGATCCGGGACGTTTCGCCTCTTCCTCGACGAGCGCTCTGTAACGGGAATGCTGCTTTTCAATGTTATCCAGTATTTCCTTGCTGCCGAGGGTATCGGCTATCGCACCCGCTTCAGTCAGGTACCGGGAAAAGTCTTTTCCGGCTGAAACAAAGCGGTCGTAGAGCGCGCGGTCCTTCGAAAGGGCATACTTTTTTTCATAGGACAGTTCCGAAAGCAGTGCATCACTCAGGCGTTCCTTGTATTCGACCAACCGGTCGCCCAGGTCGAGCATATACGCACTGGACTTGTTGAAATGGTTCAGTTTAATGATGGAATAGACGCTGGTCGAGATTGTAATGACAAAGAGGGCGGCAAACCCGATGGTCAATCGTGTGAAGACATTCAATTTGGAGAAGCCAGACACCAGGCCTGTCTGCATAAGGTTACGATCCTCTCCGGACAATCAGCCCCACCGCGTCACTGCGCTAAAGGCCGGAGATCTTTTCACTCCCTTCTTGATATACGTCCGTCGTGCTTCATTCTACACTCTTAGCGAAGCGAAAGAAAGTTATAAGAAAGGCCCTCCGTGAGAGGGCCTTGCCGGGCATAAAAATAGTGTTTACGGCACGACAAAATCGTATTTGTGGCACTGGGCGCAGAAGTTTTCCGACTTCTTGTGCTGGTGGTGGCAGAGGTTGCAATCGAGCGTAGTGCCGTAGTGGGGCACGACAAAGCCAAATTAAGAAGGGGTGACATCGTCCAACATGTCACCCCGGTTTTCTTGGTTTCTCTATGGAGGCTGGAATCTATCCCGCCATTTTCTTCCTGAAAATGAAAGCACCTACAAGGCCTGCGCCAAGAAGCCACACGGTTGGGGGCAACGGCACGGGGTTGCGGTTGTAATCGGGCAGATGCTTAGGATCCAGAGCCACCCAGCCCGAGCCCTGCGAAAAATTGGGAACTCCATTTACGATCGTCATGCTGATCGCATATACAGGTTTGTTCTTATTGTTGGTATAAACCAGATAGTCGAGCTGGAATTCGCTTGGCGCGGTGCCGCTGAACAGAAGATTCCAGTACAGAGAACCTACCGACGGTCCTGTTGCCAGGACATATGTGGGGTTTATCTTTGTGGCGCTCCACCCGGAAGACAAGTCGGTCACGCCCTGTCCCGACCAGGTTATACCCGCGTTCTGGGGAACACTGGGAATAAAAAATTCGATCTTCTGTATGTCGTTGTAATGTGTTGTGGACCCCGGCTTATAACCGTCATCACCCATGCTGAAACCCCAATCCGCGTGAGCCATCACGGGAGCAACCAGCAGGAAGAAACCAATCATGGCCAGTAACGTCAGATTGTATCTCTTAATCTTTTCCATGGCATCACCCTCTATCAAGAATTGCAGGGAACTACAATAATAGTCAGTATACCTTCGTTTCCGCGGTATGTCTGTGACATACATCAACGTTGTGCCATACTTATTGAGAAATGTGACCGGCGCCTGCACAATGTCTGCAGTATAGGTCTAATGATGCGGGTTGGTGGGGATTGAGGTCTTAGTCCGCAGTGGTCCGTTTGACGTCCTGTCTGTTCAGGACGAACCCGATGACTTTTTCCTGGGGGATCAGCTCTATAGCCTTTTTTATGTCATCGATGGGAGTGACCCCATATTGGACTACTAGGATGACGTGGTCCACCAGGGGCACGAAATCCAGCGTATCGGCGCCGGTCAGTATGGGCGGGACGTCGAAAAAGATGAAGCGGTCGGGATAGCGCGTCTTCATCTCTTCGACAAGTCCTTTCATCCTGGTCGACCTTAAGAGTTCCGCACTCTCGTTGATCGACCTGCCGCCGGAGATAAGCGTCAGTTTGTCAATGCCCGGCCATATCATGAGTTCCGACAACGGTGTGTCATCGATGAGATGGTCTATGAGCCCTTTATCACTCGCAAAACCAAGGGTCTTGTGAATGGCTTGCTGTTTCAGGTCGCCGTCAACAAGAAGCACCGTCTGTTCAAAAAGCTTTGCAAAGGTGAAGGAAAGGTTAATGGCTGTGAGAGTTTTCCCCTCTCCCGGCAACGCGCTGGTGATCATGATGGCGTTACCGCCCTCCTCTTTGGTAGCCTGCAATATCTGGGTGCGCAGGACCTTGTATATCTCGGCCTCTCGTGCATAGGGGAATATTCCCACGCATCGGTTATCGGCGAGCACTGCCGGGTCCAGCTTGACCGTTCTCGATTTGCTGTAGTTCGGGGAGACCCATCCGGCATTTTCCTTTTCTTTTTGCGTAAACTCCTGAGATATAGCCTCTACGGGAACGATCTCTTCTGCGGGCATTTTCCCCCAGAACCCTTTCATTCTTTCCAGGACATCCTTTAACAAGCCTTTATCCTTCAATGTGTGCCTCCCTGGTGGCTACTCATATGTTCTCTCTTCATCACAGACGCCTCGTCAGGCGCGCCCACAGAACAACAAGGTCCACAACGAAAAAGTGTATGAGGATAAGGCCGATGACAAAGATCGCCGCTGCAATCACGGTGATACGCCTGCGCTGGATCTTCTGACGAAGCACATCCCTGGCTGTAACGATGACCGGGACCGTGACAAGGACGGGAAGCCGCAGCAGTTCTGTAAGGACTTTGGGGTCTCTTACGGATCGATCGTTAAATTCCTTCATCGCGGCCGTGCCGACACCGGCGCCGACACCGAGAAAAAGTCCAATGAGCAGTATTGCCGGGACATTCGGTTTTACGGGTTTTTCCGGAAGCCTCGCTGGATCGATAATGGTGAAGCGTTCACCCATCTGCTCTTTTTCCAGACCCTGGGCCACTCTCGCTTCCATGGTCTTCTTCATCATCTCGTCGAATTTGGTCTGGATGTTATTGCGGTCCGCCATCAAAGCCTTGTACGCTTCTTCGACCCTGGGAGATGCCTCTATTCTCTGGTAATAATCGCTCCGTTTCTTATTGAGATCATCAATCTGCCGCTGGAGCGTTGTAATCTCTGCCTGGATGGAAGAAAGCTGCGCTGAAAACGAAACATACGCAGGATTGTCCGGCTGATCATCCGGCTGGAATCTTTGTCTGCCGCCGATCGGCTTTGCAGGTGTTCCCTTCACCCTCTCTTCCAGTTCTGCGATCTCCGTCTTCATTTTCTTCACGTCGGGATGCTTGTCGGAGTACTTGCTCTTAAGTTGAATGAGCTTCGCCTTGAGATCTTTAAGAAGTATCCTGTCCTGGCTCGAAGCATCGACGGGTATTCCGGCGAGTTGGGATTCCAAATATCCTTCCCGTTCTTTCGCCGTCCTCAACTGCTGCTTGAGCATGTCAACTTCACGCTCCACCCTGTCGAGGGTCTGAATATTGATCGGCACAAGTTCGGGCAATTCATTGACATGCTTTTCCTTGAAGTTCGCTATCTTCGCATCCACCTGGGCAAGCTGGTCTTGCATATTCTTTGTTTCGTCATCGAGGAATTTCGAGGCCTCCCTGGCCCTATCTGCACGCACCTTCAGATTCTCTTCAAGATAGAGCGATGCCAACACATTCGCTACCTGCTGGACCACCTGGGGATTGCGGCCGTCATAGGAAAGAGTGAAGGCTATAGTCATTGGTGTCGGTGCCCCTCCCCTGCCACGGTCCACAACGTCGACATTGATTGCCTCGAACCGGATATCCTTCCGCATGATCCCTATGACTTCGTCGATAGTGAGTTTTCTTCTAAGATCACGATAAAGATTAAAGCGGTTGATGACTTCGACGAGCCTTTGAGAACTCATTATTCGTTGACTGATGGATTGAAGGCGTTGCTCCGCGTAACCTGATACAGTTGTTTTTACGTATTCAGGGGGTATATCCTGCTCCTCAATAAGAATCGTCGACATGGACCGGAAGACGGGAGGCAGTATTAACGTTATAATGAAGGCAAGAAATAAAATGACACACGCCGGAAAAACCAAGGCCCATTTCCTGCGTTTTACGATATCAAAATAGTCGCGTATCGTCTTTACTTCTTCTTCCATTCATACCCCCGATAGGTTTCACTAATAATACACATATTTACCGTTTTGTTAAATCAAATCCTGATTGAGCAAGCTTTTCAATGGAAGAGGTCGTGTTGAATCTTGTAGCGTATCTGGAAAACGTTTCGCTCGGCGTCTGTGTTGGTTATGTGATAGTACGTTTTGTTATAGGAATAAGAAAAACTAAAAGAGACATCTTTTGAATATTCATAGATAAGGTCGGGGCTGATCCAGATGCTAGTCTCATCGATTTGCTGAACCGAGTATTGGCCCGCTTGGGACTTATTCATGAAATAGCCTCCACTGAGCGCGCAACGGAATTCGTACGTCAATCTCGTGGTCAGATTGAAGAGAAAACTCGTCCGTTCTGTTGTTCCCGATTGACCGCTCGCAGGCATGATGTCGTGATTTATCCTCACGTCGCCCGAATTCTTAAGTCCTTTATACGTCAGGGCCAGTTGTCCCACTGCCCCCCAATCCTGATTATTCTCATATCTATTGGTATAAAACGGCGGGATAGGAATAAATTCGGCGTACGTAAAACTGGAGTCGGTGTAGCGCAGACCCACATCGATCAAGAGGTTCCATTTCTCATCAAGCGCCCTGTTAATACCCGCAGTCCATTCGTAATTGTCCAGTCGCAGATTGGGTATGTTGTACCTTGCATATTTGATATTCGTCCTGGCCTGTGTCTTTTGCATAAAATAATTCAGATCGTGGACAACTCCCATCCCGAACACGTGTGCTTCCATATCGCTATAGCGGGGATCGTTGTAAGTATCGTTCGAGTAATCATACGAAAAAGTAGCGAGCAATATCTCGGACAACAGGTAGTTTGATCCAAAACCGTAGCTCTGACGATACCGGGTCACCCCGGTGAATGCCAGGCCCGTGGTCTCGAGATCGCGGTCCGGCCGAGAGTCCTGCGAATACTCCGCCCTTCCCGTTATACCCAGGCGTTCCGTCAGGGAGTACTGACCGCTTCCATTATAGAACTGGTCCGTTGCATTTAGCTCGCTGTATTTTGAATAGATCCTTCTTTCAGCCCGGCCAGAGAGATCCATCTGCAGCCTTTCAGTCTTTTCGAGAAAGGTTAGACCCGGGGAAAAGGTAGTATAGAAGTCTTTTTGCGTCTCAGAGGAACCGTAAAGTATGTTGTCATTGTACTCCTCTTTAACTGCAACAGACGGAGTCAACTTGATCTCATCAGCCCGGCCTATCCCGGGGAAAGACACCGCGCAAAGAATGATTACAAGAAAACATGTCCAGCTATCTACAAACCTGAGTCCTATTTCCAGCCTCCGAATCAATAAAGAAAAGGTTCCGGGTTGCAAATTGAGAGACTGAAACAAGTCCCTATGGAACTACTATAACATCCCCTCGTTTGAGGACTATGTTCTGCTGCAGATTTACCCCATCCACCACTTGATCATAATTGAAGGGATATGTAATGGTCGTATTGCCTTCCTGGCGGAATATCTTTATCTTGTTGCGTTTTGCGAACACATTAACGCCACCGGCTATGGACAGGGCCTGGAGAACCGTTACCCTGGTATTGACGGGATAACGGCCCGGTGTCGTGACCCGACCGGTCACGTAGACGATCATGCTATTAACCTGCTTGACATCCACGTTCAACACGGGCTCGGGGACGTATTCTTTAAGCCGCTCTATCATATCCTGCTTTACCTCGGCGATGGTTCTGCCGGCCGCTTGCACCTCACCAATAAGGGGAAAGACTACATTGCCATCAGTCAAAACGGTAACCTGCTTCGTCATGGCCTCGTCCTTCCAGAGCGAAATGTCGAGGATATCCCCGGAGCCTATGATGTAGTCGTCGCCAGGCTTCTCCGATTGGACAACCCCGGTATCCGGCCGCGTTACGTTCCCCCCGGTCGCGCAACCGCCCAATACCATAAGAACACACAGAATCAGCAATACGCCTTTCAATATGTCATCTCCTTTCATACTCTCCCAGCGCTTTTTTTGCTTCATCCCTGCCGGGAAAGCTTTCCTTGTTTTGCAGGGCTTTTCTCAAATGTTCTTTTGCTTCGGCTGTTTTTCCCAGCTTCCGATAGGTCATCCCCAGATGATAATTGATAACAGGGCTTTTCGGGTTCTTCCCGCTGGCATTCTCGATTAATCCAAGGGCAGTGTTGGCATCGCCTTTCTTGTAATATATCCATCCGAGTGTATCCAGTACGGCCGGCTCATCGGGCCTTTGCTTCCGGGCATGCAGGGCAAGCTCCAATGCCCTATTGAGATCTTTTTTGGAATTTCCATATTCGCTCAACAGGAATGCGAGATCGTTGAGGGCAACCCAGAGGTTTGGCTCCTTCTTCAAGATCTTCTCGTAAAGAAGGATGGATTTCTTATAGTCGCCGCTTTGTCCGTAGACCCGGGCCAGCGAAAGGTAGGCCCCGGTGTTTTCCGGGTTCGCCTTGATCGATCCCTCAAGTTTCTGAATGGCCTCAGCTGTCCGGCCTTCTATTACATAGAGCCTGGCAAGATCGTTGTGCGCTGCTGACAGAAGCGGCTGAAGAGAGATTGCTTTCTGGAAGGATTCCTCGGCTCGCCTCATGTCTTTCTGAACTACATAAACCCGTCCCATCAGATCATAGGCAACGGCATCTTTCGGGGTCTCGCGTATCTTTTTCTCGCACAAGGAAAGAGCACCCTGGTAGTCCTTCGTTTTCATAAGGGCAAGCACGGCTAACTCCAGAAGTCGCGTCGACGAAGGGTTTAGTGCGTAGGCCTGCTCGTATTCCTTCGCCGCACGGTCCCATTTATCCTGGGCGGTCATGAGATCCCCTGTCTTAACGTAACCATACGGATTCTTCGGCTCTTTTTTCTTGATATCGCTATAGAGGATCTCTGCCCTGGCATATTCTTTCATTGCCATAAAGAGGTCCCCGAGATCGGCCTTTGCCTCCAGATCGTCTGGGTTCTCCTCGATGGCCTTACGCATGCGTGATTCAGCTTTCCTGAAATCTCCCTGCAAAGCATAGGCTTTGCCAAGGGCGCGGATGGCCTCTTTTGAGTTTGGCTGAGCATTGAGGGCATTTTGAAGAGTATCAACGGCAAGATTGATTTCACCGGCCATGACGTGAGCCTCGGCAAGCTTGACGTATCCCGATACAAACTCGGGCCGTTCCGTAACTACAGTGCGAAACTCGGAGATAGCCTTTATGCCTTCTCCAAGGGCAAGAAATGTATCACCTCTCAGGTAATGTGCCTCGACATCCCTGGGGTTATCCTTGATCACTTCTTCGACGAGTTTTTGGGCCTGAGTTATCTCGTGACGTAAAAGGTAGACCCGGGCCAAAGTGTTTTTTGCCTGGATGATGTTCTTGTCCTCACCGCTCTTTTTGAGGGCGGCCGTTTCCTTCAGTAATGCCACGGCGTCATCGGACCTTTCCGTGTTGAGATAGACATCGCTCAGAGCGAAACGAATCGCAAAGCTCCCGGGAATTTTTTGCATCCCGTCCTTCAGAATTGCCTCTGCTTCGTCCGGACGCTTTTTTGATATATAGAATGTGGCAACCTGAACCCAGGTTTCCTCGTTTCGGGAACTCATCGATAAAAGTTCTTTCAACGTTTCGCGCGACTTGTCCTGCTTGCCGGAGTCCCAATAGAGGCTCGCAATGGTGAGCTTATGTCGCGGTTGATCGGGTTCGATTTCGACAAGCTTTCTCGCGATTGAAAGGGCGTCCTCGACTCTTCTGTTTTTCAAATAAAAATCTCCAAGGGTGCTATAAAGCATAACCGACCTGGGGCGTGCCACTATTCCTTTCTTAAGGATAGCTTCTGCTTCGGAGACCAAGCCCTTACGCATATACACACCGGCCAGAAGTAGGAAAACATCCTGGTCTTTCGATCCGTCCTGCAAGAGTCCGTTAAGGCAAGAAATTGCTGTCTCGTTATCGTTGCTCGCTATCATGATGGCAGCCTTGAGAAGGAGGGCACCCTGATTTTTCGGGTCAGCTTTCAGGACCAGATCTGCCTCTTCGGTAGCCTTGTCTGTGGCCTTCGCCACAAGATAGATCTTTCCCAGTTCGACGTGTGCGTCCTTATGACCCGGGTCCAGTTCGATAGCCTTCGCAAACTCGGAAAAAGCGCCCCTGAGATCGTCTGTTTTCACGGCGACCAGACCAAGAACATAATGCGCCTCAGTGAATTTCGGATCTATCTGTATGGCGTTCTTGAGTTCCAGCCTTGCCTTGATGTATTCACCCTGTTCATAGAAATTCTTTCCTTTCTCAAGAAACTTAATCTTCTTGGCCTCAGGCCCGCTGCAACCGGCAAGAAGAAACACCAACACCACAATGGTTAGCTTCATGAAAATCCTGTTAATGCAAACCATGATGTTACCTCCACGCATTCCGATAAATCACACCAGCCCCCTGGCTACTATCACAGCCAGAGAGCACATGGTAAAAAGAACCAGCCCCCTGTATTCTCCCCTCAATTCGCCAATAAGCACTTCGTAGCTGAAGAAAAGCATTACCGTCTTGGCAGCTACAAAGGTCACTTGTTTGTTTTGTCCATAGACCCCTGAAACAAATGGAGCAATTATCGCTATAAATACTATGAGGAAGTCCATGGGAGTCACCTTGAAACCGCTCCTCCTCCGGGTCAGCCTCAAGGTCATAATCACAAAGAAGACCAACACAATGAAAGCGCAGTTGTATGCCCACATCAGGAACTGCGTCACAAAGGGATCGGCCGATTGCGTGCTGAAAAAGACGATGAGCGGTATCACTATGTAAAGGTCGGCCATGAGGAACCATTTGAGCCATTTCTTCTTCGTAAATGCGATCACGGTGGTGAGGATAAGTAGACCTGCCGCGATGTAGGAAAAGTATCCCGGCACGGTTGCGGGCAGAAGAGTGGTAACAAAGAGAAGCAGTGGTATGCCATACTCGACGATCTTGAACGAGAAGATGATCCATACCCCCCTCTTTTTGATCTTTGCCAGTTTTCCCTTGACGTGTTTGTCGAGAAACGTGTAGCGCTTTGCCTTCCACCTGGTGATCTCCGCTGCAAAAAAACCTATTACAACTATGTCGACAAAAATACCGTAGCCGATCAACAGGAACCAGTCCGAATAGTGTCTGAAGACAAAAGCAGATACGACCAGAAGCGCCTGCAGGAGATAGATAACGAACACTGCCTCTTTATGAACAAGACCAATGCGGATAAGTTTATGGTGGAAATGGTTCTTATCCGCATTGAAGGGAGACCTTCCCGCGCCGATACGCTCCAGCATGACAACGGCCGTGTCGAGGACAGGAAACCCGAAGATTATCATCGGCAAAAGAGGGCTCAAACCCGTACCAGTCTGAGTCATCGATACCGTGGTGGTCACAAGAGAAAAACCGAGGAACTGGCTTCCTGTATCACCCATGAAAATGGAGGCTGGATATGTGTTGTATTTCAGAAACCCGAATATAGAACCAACAAGCGCAACTGCAAGGAGTGAAATGTCCGTGTTGTTACTCAAATAGGCAATGTAGCCGGTACAGCAAAAACTGAGGATGCAAATACCGCCCGCAAGACCATCAAGGCCATCTGCCAGATTTATTGCGTTCGTTACACCCACAATAACAATTACAGTGATTGGAATAGAGATCCATAAACTCAATTGGCCGCTGCCAGGAAACAAGTTGCCGAGGTTGCGAATCTGGACATCTCCCAAAATAACAACGACCAACGCCGCCAGGAACTGGCCGGCGAATTTGTAACGGTAAGGCAGGTCTACGAAGTCATCGATAAGTCCGAAAACAACGATAATGCCCGTCCCCATGACGTAAGCACTGAGAAATGAGCTCTCTTGTGCCCACAACAACATGGAGCTAAAAACAGCAACCGCCATGGCGATACCACCCGTTCTCGGTACCGGAACGGTATGCATCTTACGCTTGCCCGGCATGTCGTACTTCTGGATCATCTCAGATACCTTGATAGTGATTGGAACCAGGACGATCGTGACAAGAAGGGTCAATAAGAGAGTGGATAGATAGATCATCATAAGAGATTGTTTCGGCTTACATGTAAAAGATTTGAAACGGATGTTACGGATTCAAAAGAAGAACTCCCGTAACACATAAAGTTTACTATTCCGGCAAAAATTCACTCAGGATTGGCCTTATATCGGCTACAAACTTCTGCAGTCGTTGGTCCGCTTCTCTTGGCGGTTCGGCTGGATAGATGGGAGTTACGACTATTATCACGGCACCGTCCGTTCTTCGCGCTGTTAGGGCATCCCAGAAATTGTGAAGCTTAATTTGATATAGCTGGGTCAGCACCTTCCCGCGCATGGGGAACCAATAGTAGGCAACATCTGTGAACCCTTCCTTTTCAATGAAGGCTCGATTGACCTTTATTGACCGCTGCCCGGCACCCTCCGGGAGCCCCGCTGTCCCCACCTCGCGGAACTCCCAGCCGCTGGTCGGTAAACATGACGCCGGTGAATGAATGGATTCGCCCTTGATCTGGTCGTCATAGTAGGCTACATATAAACTCACCATCTTGCCCTGCCTGTTATAATAATTGACGCTAATATAGTCGCTGAATTTAAGTGCATCTATGAACTGCTGATCCATGGTCTGCTTTGCCCCCCTCCATTCCTCCACGGCCACGGGAAACTGACTAAAAGGCTTCCGAACGGGTATCTTTTCACGAAAGTCAAAAGTATGGGCAATGGCAAAGACGCCGAGGAGAACAATAACTACAGCCACGAAACGAGATTGGAAAAGGGCCTCCCTCCATCCTTTGTTTGCAACGGGCTCGCGCTCGCGGCCCAATTTTAGCATTTCGGGCGAAACATTCGCCAACTGCAGTTTGAATCCCGTCTCCTTGGGAGGCATTCTTTTTAGGAAACAGACTATGGCAAAGAAAACCGGCAGAGCAACCACAAAAATGAGCCCACCAGCGAATCCATGGAAGAACCCTTTCGCAATCTCAGCTCCGGCAAGACGGTATAAAATACCTGTCATCGCTATGCGGAAGCTGTTGATGAATATTGCAAGCGGTACAGCCGAAGCGAAAAGCACAACGCGTTTCCAAAAATGTCCCATGAACCAGTGGGCGAAAAGCAGGCTCAGCACCATGAGCGGCACCAAATATCGCAATCCGCTGCAGGCATCCACGACCTGGAGCTGGGTAAAACCCAGATCGATGATGTTTCCCTCTCTGAAAGCTGACATTCCCGAGAGGTGAAGCAACCATACACCTAGTTGCGAAGAAAGAAGCTTCAGCCCGAGGCTGACCTGCACGCAAATTATATTGGGAGGCGGGAACATGGCAAGCATCGTGGCCAGCGCAAACCAGATGGTCTTTACCTTCCGCCATCCGAAATGCAACCATACAATGCCTACGATTACCAACCAGAAAGATATAAAAAGTGTATAATACTCACCTCCAAACTCGCCCAAACAATAGAGAAGGATGCCGATACCAAATACTATCGCCCCTTTCCATGAGGGATTCGACGGTATTGCGGCAAGTCTTTTTCTTTTTTCCCAGATCAGGAAAAGTACAAAGAAAGGAACAAGATAGCAGTAAGAAAAATCATCGTTATTCCAGAGACCTACAAGATAGGTAAGGGTCGAAAAATACGCGGCGCCAATAACCAGAGCGTATACACCGGCTTTGACCCAGCTCGCTGGTCTTATCGTTATATCTTCGAGTACCTTCAATATAACCACCTCGAATTGTCTTTCAAGAATGACTGCATGTTAAACCAATTAGGAGAATCAAAACTCTTCATTTTTAAGCAATACTTTCCACATCCGCTTGGCCGCTTTACCGTCCCATTTTGAGGGAATTCTCGCCTTTTCTGCCTTTTTCATGCTCTCGTCGTAGGCCTTGACAATATTTTCCCTTTTTGTACCTGCTAGGACATTGGTTCCCATCTTTATCGTGATGGGCCTTTCGGTATTCTCGCGGATCGTCACGCAAGGTACCCCAAGGGCCGTTGTCTCTTCCTGAAGCCCTCCGCTATCCGTGAGAACCACTTGGGAATCCTTCCAGAGAAAAAGTGATTCCTGGAAACCAAGGGGAGGCAGTAAGATGACGTCTTTTGATAATTTAATGCCATGCTCCTTCATCATCTTTGCCGTTCGAGGGTGTACCGGAAAAAAAATCGGCCGTTTTCGCGCGATCTCGCCCAATGCTCCTGCGATCCGACCGAAGGCCTTACGGTCATCAACATTGGATGGCCTATGAAGGGTTAAGAACGCATAAGTTTTGAACTTATTTTTCAGCTCACAAACTGAAAATCCGGTCGTATCTGACTCTTCAAGAAGCTTTTTCTGGTACAAGAGGTTGTCTACCATGACGTGACCGACAAAATAGATCTTTGCCTTGGGCTTCCCCTCTTTGAGGAGGTTCTCAACGCCGCTTTCCTCCGTTACGAAGAAATAGTCCGAAAGAACATCGGTCACCATCCGATTTATCTCTTCCGGCATGGTAAAGTCAAAGCTTCTTAGTCCAGCTTCTACATGGGCAACTTTTATACACAACTTTTTTGCTACAACACTGCAAGCCAACGTAGAATTAACATCACCGACAACCATAACAATGTCAGGTCTTTCTTTCTCACACACCTTTTCAAAGGCTACCATGATCTTTGCGGTCTGCTGGGCGTGGGAACCGGATCCGGCATCAAGATAAAATGCCGGTTTCGGTATCCCCAGCTCATCGAAAAAAGTCTGGGACATTTCGTAATCGTAGTGCTGTCCGGTATGGACTATTTTACATTGGACGTTTTCATATTCCCGCGAGGCACGGAAAACCGGCGCGATCTTCATGAAATTAGGCCTGGCCCCGGCTATCAGAAACACTTTCATGTCATCTTTTCCTTTCACTATGAAAAATCATTTTCAGTTTAGCGACCATAACCAGCAAAGCGAAAACGGGAAGCACTTTTTGTCTCTTTATTCTTTTTGGTTCTGATATCAGTCGATAAAGCCATTCAACATTGTATTTACACCACACCTCCGGGGCTCGCTTAACATTCCCCGTAATTGCATCTAGTGTTCCCCCAATTCCCTGGCAAACCCTTGCACGTTTCAGGGAGTCCTTGTGTGTTGTAAACCATTGTTCCTGTTTCGGAGATCCAAGGGCAAGGAAGAGAATCTCGGCTCCGGATGTATTAATCCTGTCTATCAGCTGCGGCATTTCTTCATCTCTCACATAACCGTTGGCCCGGCCGACAACTTTAAGACCCGGGTAACGCCGGATCAATTCGTCCACTGCCTTCTTGCTCGTTTCTTCCTTTGCCCCATATATGAAAACTCTATATCCACGTGCCGCCGCAAGCCTGCAAATTTCAAGCATAAACTCAACACCGGGAACACGTTTCATTCTTGCGCCATACAAAATCCTTGCCGCCAGAACAATACCAATCCCGTCAGGTATGAGAAGATCCGCAACCCTGAATGTCTGCCAAAGAATGGGGTTCTTCGGCACCGAAAAGTTCTTCTCCGGATTGACCGCAAATATTGAGTGGGGCCTATCGCCAGTTTCGACAACGTGCCTCACATATGCCAAGGCTTGATCTGTGGTAACAGGATCAACCCATATATCAAGAATAGGCAATCTCCCATCTAAAGACGGCAAGCAATTTCCTCCAGAACTGCTTTGTCGGGGATAGTACCACCCAGACTTATGGCTGTTGCATAAGAAACATGATCGGGTTGGCCATGCATCTCGCAGAACAAAACGGGGCTTTGTGTCTTTAGACCGTAAGCCTGGGAATACCATCCAAACGGCGGTGCCGTATCACCGCAGCTCGTACTGAACTCTTTTCCGCCCAGCAACATGATCGATATTTCCGCCGCCCCTTTTTTGATAAGTGAATGTCTGCCATTCCATTCAAACGTGCAATCCGGATGGACGTGAAAATTGAGTTCGAAATTATGCAGACCTTTTCCTGAAAATGAGTCTTTAATGAGAAAAAGGCTGCGCGAGCAAAAAGCGACAACCCGCCTGTGGATAACGGGCTCAGGAAGCCTCGAATATCCATCATGCGTCGCCTCAATGTATGGCTTGCCATCGTTATCGGAAACCTTAACGAGTTTTGCGCTGTAGGGATGGCTCCAGATGAAGCCGGTTGCCTGAATAGCTTGATCCCTGGCATCAATGGTTACCGTATTATGTGCCCTGGTTCCTTTGAAGTAACGTCGCCATTCCGGCACTCCATTATACCGGAATGTCCCGGGGTCAACTATGACTTGTTCTCCCGCAACGGAAAGTGTGATGGAAAGAGCATCCGCGTGGCCATGATTGTACAAAGGGCCCATTCCAAGCTGGCCATGATCAAAGGTAAGAAGCATGCCGTTGTCACCCCGGACCACTGTATATCCACTCTCCGGAAAGGTTATGCACGGTTTTGTTTCCACAGTATCCTTACCGTCTCTTTTCGGACAAATGCCGGGTGCCATGGCACGGCCATCATCGCTATCGCCTATGGATGGAAGATTTCCCGATAAATCTGAAAAACATGCGAGGAAATGCTCTCCTTCAATGAGCCTTGTTTTCCAAGAACTACAATCGGCAAGATTGTTCGATTCAAGAAAATCTGCTGCAAGCCAATACAGATCCAGGACGAATCGGTGATAGCTTAAGGATTGTTCGGCGGGCCCTCCGTCCGCAAGAACCTGATGGTACAGTTCCTGTTCCAGAAGTTCTGATCCTTTTTGCAACCACTGCATGCCTTCCCTGGAGTTTCGGAACATGGCGCCGCCAAATACGAGCCCGACACATTCAGCTACGGTATGATTACCGACAGATGAATACAGCGACAAACGCTTAAATACCAGCCAGGCGTGTTCATAAATAAACGTCAGCAACCGCAGGCTGTCGGCATCCGTAAGATTGTCCAACCCCTTCAAACAGTAGAAAAATACCGGGATACGTAATCCGCATTCCATGGCGGACATGTAGTGGGGCCCGAAAAAGAAGGGATTGGAATCCAGCCACTCGAGAACCTCATTTTTGGCAATGTTCTTAGCCATAGCCACACGAGAACGGTCGTCCGACCCGGTTATGTCTGCCAGCAGGACTGAAATATTTTGCAAGCGGGCCGGCTCCCACACAGATCTTATATCAAGAGAAGCATCGGGATGGACATCCGAATAAAACTTATCTCTCCACATTCTTTCGCAGCTCAGAATCTCACTCTCTTCTGTATTAAGAGTGAATTTTCCACCATGCATCAGTCTCTGTATCTGATTGTCAGAATTGCGAAATATCATTTCAGGTAGACAGAGAGCATCAATCTCTCTCATGCAAACAGCCGGGATCGTATACAGTGGCTTCCCGGCCCTGATCGCTCGCCTGATCTTCTTGATGGAAAGGGCCTCAACAGCCCTATGGACCAGTTCAGGTATGGAAGCCCGTCGAAACCTGGATATATAAAAACTTGTCTTGCTGCCTTTCAAAGCGTGATAACCACCGAAATTAGAACCTCATGGCTTTCCCCGTTCTGTAGGACTCAATTGCCTTGAATGTTGCCAGGGAACTACTGATGATCTCGTCAAAAGGAATGGGCGACGAGTTGCCGCTTTTTACAGCCCGTAAAAATTCCTGGACTTCATTCTTGTGCCCTTTATCCTGACTAGACATCTTTTTCTGTTTTCTCTTTCCTGATGCATAGATGGAAAGGGACCGAAAATCCTCTAAAATAGCAGTTACGCCATGGCAATAAACTTCCACATATTCCTTGGGCACGCCTTTGTCTCCATTGGCGAAATAACAAATACTTCCAATAGACCCATCAGAATAAGAAAGCGAGAGGATGGCCGTGTCGTTCAAATTTCCCGGCATGGCCATTGCGACCATATGGACGGACACAGGCAACGACCCGGTAAGGTAGGTAATGAAATCAATAAAATGGCAGGCTTCCCCAATGATCCTTCCTCCGCCAATCTCTGGATCCTGAATCCATGAATCGGCAGCAATCCTCCCTGCATTGATCCGATACGTTATGGCCATGGGTCCCTGTCCAAGAGCCTTTTTCATTTCCCTGGCAAGGGGGGAAAAACGTCGATTGTAGCCGACCATAAGGATGGGTGTTATTGATTGCTGAGCACTGAGGATTGAATAAAGATCGGTGATCTCCTTTAGCCCCGGCTCAGTGAGACAAAGCGGTTTCTCTACGAAGACATGTTTAGCAGCCCGTAGAGCGCTTAAGACATATTGAGCATGCGAATCATGACGGGTTGCAACAAATACCGTGTTGACCTCGGGGTCTTCCAGAATGTCTTTGTCACTGCCTGCACAGAATTCAAAATTGAAACGTTCCGCCACCGATTGTGAACCAATACCAGTGAAGGTCGTAACGCCTTTCAAGATAACGTCCTTCTCTTTTGGTATATTAGGCAGAAGATGACTCTGGGCGTACGATCCGGCGCCGATGAAGCCTATCGAAACAGTGTCGGGCCCTGCATTTTTCTCGTTTCCTTTTAAATTGATCCTCGAATAATTTCTCGAAAAGTCGTTTCCAACATCATACTCTATGAGGATACCGATGAATGGCTCCGACTTGGAAAGCATCATGTCGTAAGCTTTAGGGACATTTTCCAATTTGACTGTGTGCGTGGTCAAATAATCTACGTCGATCTTTTTGCTTTGGATCAATTCCTGGAACGCTTCCATGTTACGCTTCTCAGTCCATCGCACATATGCCGCCGGATAGTCGATGCCCTTTTCTTCATACAGCGGATCATAACGTCCCGGTCCATAAGAACACGACATCTTGACCTGTAGTTCTTTCTTATAAAAATTCGGCTCTCGATCGAACCCGGTTGGAACTGCGCCGACGACGACTATTGTACCTTTCTTCCGTGAAATTGACCCGGCAAAATTGATGGGATCCAAAGACCTGCTGGCCGCCGTTATGATTACAGCATCACAACCGAGACCTCGACCAAACTGGATAACCCTGTCATCAATACCTGCGGTACCGCGCTGTAATGCCAGATCGGCAGAGTATCTTTCTGCGATCTCCACCATAGATGGGTCAATATCGATACCGATCACCCTCACACCCGAAGCTCTCAAGATAAGCCCGGTGAGCTGTCCCAAAAGTCCCATTCCAATAATTGCGCAGGTCTCTCCAAGCCGAAGATCGGCCTGCCTTACGCCTTGCAAGGCAATAGAACCAAGGGTATTGTATGCCGCCTTCTTGAGATCGGCATCGGGAGAAAGCTTCACGCAGAGGTTAACCGGGACCGACACTACTTCAGCGTGGGATGCCGTAAGCCCGCCGCACGCAACAAGATCTCCAACACTGAATTCTTCTACCCCGGCACCTACATCAATGACCTTTCCGGCGCAGGAATAACCCAAAGGGGAATAGGCGTCGAGCTTTTTCATTACCGCTCTGTACGTTTGTGCAATACCCTGAGAGCGAAGAGTGTCGAGAACTTGTTTTGCCTGCTGAGGCCTCTCCATGGCTTTTGCCAGATAGCTGCTTCGAGCGGTTTTGACCGTGCTTCCCTCGGTACCGGCACTGATAAGGGAGTAGCGATTTCGTACAAGTATATGCCCTTTCCCAAGCATTGGACACGGCACCTCCAAAATCTCCATGCGTCCGTTCTTCAATTTTTGAGTAACTTGTTTCATAGAAACCCCGTCATTCTCTCTTCCACGGTTCAAAGCTTAACTAAACCAGCAGTCATACCACAGGGTAAGATTTAAAAGGTTCCAAATTTTGAAACTATTAAAACGTTTCTGCGTCTTGTGATTTTCGAAGATGTTTTCAATATACCGCCTGTCAAGATACCTTTCAGTCAAACAACTGTTCATAATTGTATCTTTCGCGTAAGCTACAATATTTTCATTGATCATATTTGTTGCAGATCCACAGAACCCCCATTTCTTTCTGTAGATTACATCTGTTGGAATGATACCTTCAGCAGATTTCTTAAGGATGTATTTCGGTTCTCCATTTTTGATTTTTAGAGAGGACGGTATCTGAAGAGCGTATTCTACCAGATCCTCGTCGAGAAAAGGTACTCGTGTTTCTATCGAATTAGCCATACTCATTTTGTCCACCCGCATCAACAATAGTTCGGGCAATCGGTTCTTCAATTCAAGCTGGATTATCTTCGATAGCTCATCCTTCACATTAAAGTCTGTGCACAGTTCACGGGCTATCTTTCCGGATGTTTCATCAATTTCCAGGTCTTTCAGCAATTGCCTCTTTTCATGATCCCAGAAAGCGATTGAGTTACCAATGAACAAGGGTTCATTAGAATATGCTCGCCTAAATGCATCGGTGATGTACGGGGATGTGTGCGTTTCGACTAGTCGGTAGAGAAGCTTTCTCAAAAAACCAGGCAATTTCCCATAGGGGCCAAACCCACCGACGTTCCATTTTCTGAAAAGATCGTACATTCCATAACCGGCAAAGATCTCATCGCTTCCTTCGCCCACTTGAATTACTATTGTTCCATTGTCACGGGCCAGCTTTGAAACATAGTGGAGGGGAACACAGACAGGATCGGCCAAAGGTTCGTCTTGAAAGAACGCCATTTTTGGCAGGAACGATATAAAATCATCGTCATTTATGACTACTTCATGATGGTTAGTCCCAAAATGTTTGGCCACGAGCCTGGCATACAGGAACTCATTCGAGGGATCGCCATCTATACCGACAGAGAAGGTTTCAACCGGTCTGCTCATGGACTCCGCCATCAATGCCACATTAAGTGATGAGTCAACTCCACCACTCAAGAAAACACCAAAAGGCACATCTGACACCATGCGACGGCGCACTGATTGTCTTAAAAGCCTCCGAACTTCTTCTATATGTGTTAGCTCACTACTGCCAGTATTTTCAGGCTTGAATTTTGTCGGATCCCAATATCTGACTCTATTGGCCTGCCCCATTCGATCGATTTTCAGATACATGCCTGCCTCAAGCTTTTTGACCCCTTCAAAGAGAGTTGCTGGCGCTGGCGAATTAGCAAAGGTCAGGTAATGATAAAGGGCTGTTTCATCGATATTCTTTTGAAAGCCGGGTTTTGCGAGTATAGCTTTGATCTCTGATGCAAAGACAATCGTATTTGAATCCTGTGTATAGTATAGAGGCTTTACGCCGACTGGATCCCTGACAAGGGTCAGGGAATGCTCTTCTTTGTCGAACAGGGCGAAAGCGTACATTCCACGAATGCGTTTGAGACATCCTTCTAAACCCCATTCCCGTACCCCATAGAGAATTACCTCTGTGTCTGTTTTGGATCTGAAAATGTGTCTGCCCGTTTGGAGGAGTTCCTGCCTGAGCTCCTGGTAGTTGAATATTTCTCCATTAAAGACAATCCAGAGAGTCTCATCAGCAGTACTCATAGGCTGATGTCCAAGAGAGGACAGGTCTATGATGGATAATCTACGGTGGCCTAGTCCCAGCGAGAGAGAATTGTCATTGTACAAAAAAATCCCGGCATCATCGGGCCCTCTGTGCTCCATTTGATCTCGCATTCGTGCCAGACTAATTTCGGAAAGGGGCTGGCTCGCATTTAGCGAAAAAACCCCCACAATCCCACACATTAATTCTTCCTCTCTCCGGTGTATCCAAGAACTCTCTGATAAATATTCATCAACATTTCATAGTTCTTTTCCGGAACGTACCTTTCCAGGTAGGTATGCCTTGCAGCATTTCCCAAAGACTTGCATAGATCGGGGTTCTCTATGAGTTGAACTATCTTCCTGCGAAGATCTTCCGCATTGCCCGCTTGATATAGAATGCCGGAGACACCATCCCGTATTATTTCACGCCGTTGCCCAAGATCAGTAGCAATGATTGCACGACCCAAGGCCATCGCTTCGAGAAGGGATAAGGGGGACCCTTCGTAACATTCTGACGGGAAAATGAAAATTGGCGATTGTTTGCATATTTGCATGGTCTCGTCATGAGGCTTTTGGCCCGTAAACCTGACACTTGCAGGCATTTTCTGTTCTACGCTTTTCCGCAGAGGCCCATCGCCCACTATCGTCAAAGGATAATTCAGGCGCTGCCATGCTTTTGCTACCGTATCCAACCCTTTTTCCTGTGAAATTCGGCCAATGACAACAGCGCCCCTTCCTGACGATGGTATTTCGTCCTGTTTGTACGGATCATCTATGAAGTTGGGTTTTACATGAATTTTCTCTCCAGGCAATCCACCCTCTATGAATTTCTCCCGACCAAAATCAGAAAGGGCGATATAACCATCGACCCAGGGTGAAAGAAATTGCTTCTTTCGCGTATCAAGGAAAAGTCTCAGCGAAAGTACGGACTTAAGAAGACTTCTTCCAGGATAACAACGATGCAGGAGGACGCGCCATGGCTTGCCATCCAAACAAAGTTCACAAGGTTCGTTATTCCTCAAAAACTGTGTCCCGGGACAAACAAGTCTGTAATTGTGAAGCGTCAGTACCGTGGCAACGCCACGAAGCTTAGCCGCTGCGAATATTGAGGGAGTCAACAACAACCAGTAATTATGAACATGCATGATATCCGGCTTAAATTCCTGAAGAATACTGTCTATGGCGTCATAAGCCGTTTTGGACCAGGCAACATTGAAAGCGGATTTTGCCCTGATCATGATACCGGCATCTTCAATCTCTGCATTCGTCCGTTCATACTTCATGACAATATGACCGTGTTCGGCGAGCAAGCGTGCTTCAGCCTCCATCACATTAGCCTCGCCGCCCTGGGCGTAATTACCATAATGATTATGAACTAGAAGTATTCGCAAAACGGTCACTATGCTGTAGATATGATCGAAATCGTCTTGTACTCAAAAAAAGGTTTCCGTTTTTCCGTAACTTCAGAATCAATCCGATGTCTCGCCTTTTGAAACATTCGTAGATCCATCTGTTTTTCTGTCCGCGGCTGTTCTAGATCGAGGGTTCCTTCAAACAGCGGATAGCATATCAAGCGTTACCCACTCGGCGTGTAAATAAACTGTTCTTAAATACGCTGCCGATTGACCACCATCTCATACATATTTTCATAGTTCGAGACAAATCGTTCTGTGGAAAACAGATTTAAGGCCCTGATTCTCCCATTATCTGCAATTTGTTTGGCCAGCACTGGATCTTTCATTAGTTTGCTTATTACCTCCGCCCATTTTTCAGCATCAAGGGGATTAACGAGCAAGCCCGATTCACCGTCGATAATTAATTCTGGCAATGCGCCCGCATCAGCTGCGACAACAGGCAGTCCGGTCATCATTGCCTCGGTCACTGCAATACCAAAGCCTTCTGCCACGGAAGGATGTGCAAAAACAGCACATTGACACAGCAAATCACCGATATCGTCTCTATACCCGATTAGATGTACATTCCTTGCAAGGTGCAGGTCAAAGATCAGACGCTCCAGATTTCCGCGCTCGGGTCCTTCACCTGCTACGATCAGCTCAACATTCCGTTTGTCCATGTCGTGCACCATAATGCCTACCGCACGAATCAAGGTCGAGATATTCTTTATTGGAGTCAGGCCGGCAACATCAAGAATCTTATAGGGCGAAGAGGGTGCAGAACATCGCACTGATTGTGCCAATAGATTACTTCCATTGTATATAACTCTGCCAGGCAAACTCTCCAACATGGGAAATGAAACGAGTTTCTCTTTTTTTACATATTCCGAAATATAGATAAAGTTGTCAACATGATGATATATCCACTTTAAAATCAATCTCCTCAATAAAGATGGTTTTAGACTACCCTCAAAAGTAACAATTAACTTAACTCTGGGTCTCATCAATTTGGCAAAGTATCCAAGAACCTCACCAAAGGAAAACTGTGTCTGAATGAGATCGATCGAGTACATATCTATAAGATCGACTATGAAACGAACGTGACGAAATACGTTTCTCCCATAAGCCCCAGAATAAATTCCCGCCCCTGCTTGTCTGAAAAGTATGTGCTTATCGCTATAAGCATCGGACCAAAAGTACACAATAGACCGGTTGCGAGAGCCTTTGACCAAATCAAGTGTTTTCTGTGGTGTTCCACCGTAGATATTGGCTGAAGGAAGTAAATAAAGAACGTTCACCGCGAACACCAACCCCTAGTCTTTACAACATGAATGGAAAAATATATCAGATCGAACGGTTGTGACACTACAAAGTTATGTTATTTGGCCAGAGAAGGAATATCCCAGATAGGTTCGGCTTCAGCTAACCATCTAAGTCGTGGGTACCCGAAAGCTCGATACACTTCGCCTGTACATAGAAACATTGCAGAGAGAAAAAGCAAGACTGGCTATGAAAAACGCGTATGAGATAGACTGAATTCCCCATAGTTGAGGCATTAGCAACCAGAAGATGATCAGTGATCCCAAAAATAATCCTTGCGAAAGCACACTCAGGGCGGACTTTCCGATACCCTGTATTGACTTGTACAAAGGTTCAGTAAGATAATATATTGCAAATGAAGTGAAGATCCAAGGCAGCATTGATGAGGCAACGTCGAAACCTTCACCAAGCCAGAGGCTAATAAAGGGACCTGAAAAGAACCAGACAATGATGCTTGGGATAATCAAGATACCTACTACCCACGTCAGATATTTTTTTACAATTCTGTGAAGCGCCGGTAATCGATCATGCAAGCTGGAAGCTACAGGCAAAGCTGTAAGAAGTGGTACAGTAACAAATGACATGCATTGTATCGTCAACCTGTATACAACTTCAAATGAGGCCAAGCCATCAAGGCCATATTTCCTGACAATAATGGTCTTTAACAACGGCTCACGGAGTATAATAAGAGCAGATGCCAGCTGAACCCCTGCACTGTAAGGAAAAATGTATTTAAGAGTTGATAGCTTAAACAGCTTTGGGCTTATTGTCGCATAGATGTAATTTCTCTGAGCATCGGCGAGAAAAAGGCCCAGGATAAGTATGTTGCCAACGATATTGATGACACCTATTAAGTAGATCGAGGGAAAGATATAGAGACCGATGAGAGTTGCCAACGCATTAAAAAGCAGCCAGTACAAAGATACCTTTTGTGAGTAATACACTCGTTGATTCCCTTCGATGATAGCTTGGTAGGGGGCAGCCATGAACCTGATCCCAAATCCAATGGCAGAGGATACGACAACAAAAGTAGCTTCTCGATAGTACTCCGGACTAATTTTTAGTAGAGTGTAAACTATGAAGTCATTAAAGATCAGAATAGATAGAACAAATATAATGGAGATAGTTAAGAAGAAAAAGAAAACGGTGTTAAACAGGGTACATAGTCTTGGATTATCATCCAGATGCATTGCGGTGAAATGGACGAGACTGTTCTGAAATCCGAAATCTCCTAAGGATAAAATTGTCCAAATTACGGTGTTTAGCGACCAAAGACCGTAAAACTCTTTTCCAATTGCATTAATAACAAATGGAGTGAGTATAAAGTAAACAGGAATTGCCAACGCAGTACGAGAGAACCCAATGATATTACTCTTTCTGATCTTTTGGTCAATACTATATGAATCCGCCTTCATATCATTCATTAATTTTGCCTTCGGGTAGATTCGGAATCGAACTAACAAGACCCATTGACTGTATTAAGTACCGCTTGCAATAATCCCGAAGAAGCGCTCTCATAATTGTATGACTGTACACTATTAAACGCGTTTCGTGACATCTGTTGATAAAGTTTTTGATCACTCAATAACAGGCGAATATGGTCTGCCCATACATGGGCCAGAGGCGGAAGGACAAAACCATTCTCTCCATGCACAATTAACTCACCCGCAACACCGGCTGATTCAGTTGTAAGAACAGGAACACCGGCGGCGCAAGCTTCATTTGCAACGACACCCCACGAGTCAGATCGTGTGGGAAACAAAAGTAGCGAGGATGACTGATAGAACCTTGGAATAAATTCGGGCTGTACAAATCCGTCATAATTATACTTCACCTTTTTTTGTGCGAGAGTATCTATAAACCATCCCCGGAGGTTTCCATCCCCGACTATTTCTAAAGAATAATCTCCTCCTAAAGCTTCCATGATTTCGATTATTAGCTCAGGCATTTTTCCGCGAACAATCCGGGCGACATAAAGCAAATCAAAAGCTTTCTTTTGCGTACGGTCTATATAAACGCTATTATCGACACACAAACAACTCTGAAAACAATCTTTCCGTGCCGCTCCATAATGTTGAAATAACGATAAAGTCTTGAGACTTGCTCCTACGAGGGAATGGCTATTCTTGATCACGATTTTTCTCGTCAAACGTCGAAAGAAACCGATATTGCTCTCCGAGTCCAATGTGCCATCACTGAAAGATATGTGGGGAACCCTTTTCAAGACCGACCACAAAAAACCCTGCATCATTGCGAAATCAAAGCCGCATGTTATGACAGCGATTGGCTTCAAAAGATTCAGCTGCTTGATGAGCGACGGATTCCAATGAAAATAGACGCCACCAACAGAAATAACTCTCCCGGGCAATATTTCATGCTTGTGCCATATATCGGGCAGTTTCCATAGTCTGTTGGGTTCTGTCCTCGAAAGGTACAGAACGATTAGATCGATATTTTGCTCCCTTAGCTTGGAATAAAGCCGATCAAATACTGGTATCCTGTAAGGAGCCGGGATATTTGTTATCAAGCAGACTACTCTAGACATGAAAGGTAATTTTCCTTATAGGTCAACGGGTACTATCTTGTCCATGTCTTCCGAAAGCGTTCACGTCGCAAAAACCCGGATAGCCCGCATTCTGCCCCTTTATACTTTTGTTCGCGTCTCCGAGCGATCGTTAATAATCTGCTTCACGAGTTGCGGCCTGGTATTGCGAGTCATTAGATCTACTAATCCTTCTGTTCTGCCTTAAGCGCATCCGTCACCTCTAGTATCTTTTCGGCATCCCTTCATAACGGAACAGTCCTGATATCATATGTAAGATAGTCCAGTTGTTTAAGGCCATCATTATAGCAGTCTACTAACTATTAAGTGTTCCGCTTAATAAGACATATTGGCGATCAACCAAGGCCATCACTATTGACAGTGGAATAATCCCAAACTGTCTTGTTAGGGGCGCATGGGTAAACTGAACACAGAGAAACACAATAATTAAGGCCGCACAGGCAAACGCCCTTGGGTTAAAATCAATACTATTTGAGGCTCGTAGTACTTTAATGAGTTTGAATAGTGCAGTGACGAATGAACCGTACAGTAATATGGATCCTATAATCCCGAACTTTGCAGCAACATCCAAATAGCCCTTGTCAATAAAACCAAGCTCGGTTCCCCCCTTTATAGTTCTTCCATCGTAACCGAGTTTTGGCCTTATCTTCTTACCTATTTCAGAGTCCCAAGCAACAAACCCCCAGCCAGTCCACAATTTTTGTTTCACCAGTTCTAGGCGACCTGCTGAAACTGCATCTCTGCCTCGTAATGAACCCCCTTCATAATGATAAAGCTCTGTGATACCAGAGCCTATGAAAGAGTCAAATATTTCTTCATAGCTCTTTGAAGTTAAAGGGACAAGCACAAGAAGGGAAAGTGGGATTATTAAAGCGATTGCCGTGGTAGCGATTACGGCCTTCCTTGAATTTCCTTTCAAGAAAAGAAGTAATGGCACAGTAAAGACACTTGCTAATATGTACGCTCTGAAAAATGTTAGCAGAACGCCCAGACTGTAGATTGAAAGAACTAGAACATTTTTTACGGATCTCAACCGGAACAACAATTTGTGTAATCTATTAAAAAACATTGCAACCATGATGGTGAATATAGGCAGATAGATTTTGGGAAAGTTTATTCGTTCCCTCTGATAGCTGTATTGAAGGAATGAAAATAGATATCCATGAAATAAACCACCCAAAACTTCAAGAAGAGAATAGTAAACTGCTAAACACCCAATAAAAACCCAACTCATATTTACCTGTCTTTCTGTCCTTATGAAAAGAAAGACCGCAAAATAGCAGAAATACATCGCAAATTCTTTTGATGCCTTCACGCAGTATAATAATGACGACAACCCGGTGACCCAAGGATAAATAAGCGCATAAACATACAACGGTAGTAAGACAATAAAATGCTTCGCAAATAGAGATTTTTTCAATTCGCCGATGTGTCGAAACGACATCAGCACCGCAAAGTGGAACATGATAAACAAAGTTGAATTTATATCAAAGTAGCCCGCGAAACCAAAACTGTATTCATGGATTAATCCCAGAACCTGTGATGCAATAAACAGTGTAAAAAAGACCAAGAACTCCCTTCTCCATAATAAAAAGATGGGCATTGTAACGAAAAAAAGACTTAGAATGATCAGTGTATTCAAGCTATTACCTTTAGTGTATTCAGATTACAAGCAAGATTAGGGTAAAGGTTTTCTTGACTAGTGCGGGCTAGACATATTATTGAAATCACCACTCTGGTTTGGCAATTTGATTGAACGGACCAGAAGCAAATGCGCCAATCTGTGCTTCACTTAGTTGGGAATAAAGATATATGCCCACACCGCCCGGCCATCTTCTTTGAACATAGGAAGTAAAACCTGTTAACATTGCTGCTTTTCTGGGTATTACCTTGCCAATTAAAGTCTTATCGTAGTTCCCAAGTAGCATAATCGCTTTTGCCGGCTCCTTAAGTTCGTTGCGAACGAGCTCGTGCTTTTCAAAATCCGGTTCCCGTGTATAGTCCATACTAAAAATGACATCGATTAAACCTGCATTTGCCCACCTAATTTCCTGTCGGCCTTCCACATTGGGCGGTAGAAAATCTGGAATCGGATGTCCATCGACACTCAGGACAAGATCCGGCTTGATCTTTTTCACAGCTTTTGATATTCCCCGAACTATAGTTTCAACTGTCTGATCCTGCCATTCCTGGATGTGTGGCTCAAGCCCTCCCCTGGGCCCCTTTCGCTGAAGGTCTTCAAACATGTTTCTTTTGTACCGTTTTTGATACTCCGAAACACAATAACTGCACCTGCATATCCCCATTGTCCGGACATAGTCGAGATTGATACCATCGACCTTATACCGTCTCACGACATCTGCAATAAGATCAACAATGAATCGTTGAAATTCAGGTCTATGTAAGTCAAAAGCCCCTGATGGGGTTCCTGGCCCATAATAACTTGTAAGAAATTCACGATCCCGCAACGAGACAGTGAACCAGGGATGTACCTGGATACCACTCGCGTGCGCTTTAGCTATTAGATATTCCAGAGGATCCGCTTCTTGAAAATGACTTCCTTTTTCTGCTGGAAAGGCCGCCGATGGATATCTGGTACCAGAGCCGTGCCAAACACAAGGAACGTAGACGTTAAAGCCTGCTTTCTTGATGTTTTTAATTACTCTATCCGCACCTTTTTTTGATGTCCAACCTGTTCCCTCATCGAATATTGCTCTCGTTTCCAAAATTGTTCCGTCTTTGTCTCGTTTAGGAGAATAAGGTTGCGATAAAATCTTTTCACAACGAATATGCCTCTCAACAAAAGAATTCGGGTTCTGAACCTTTATCACACTTAAAATCTCTTTCTCGTTGAGAGCTCTCTCAAAAACTACAACTTCATCGATGTCACTGTCTGCCCATCGATCCTTACTGATGGGGGTGCCTTTATCGGAACCCAGGTACAATTTTCTTGGTGCAACTGATGGCCCGACAGACACCTTGCTCTGAGCCGCTAAAACACCGTCAGCATAAAGCTTTACCAACCCCGTACCGTTTATGCTCCAAGTACATGCAAGGTGTATCCAATTGCCCTTTCTGTAGAGAATCCTGGTTGCCGTATGTGCATATTCCTGGTTGTTTTTTACGAAATATGTATTGAATGCTCCATCTGGCTCCCACCAACCATCCGATACCACGAAATAACCATTTCTATTATCAGACCATGTAAGAGAAGCGAACGTATGGGATATCAAAATATTTCTCTTGTCATAAAAACTCCAGTGAGGTCTGACCCAGAACGCTATCGTCCCTTCATCCGACTTAATAACTGTCTTTGCGTCAAATGCGAAATACTCACCCTTTCTTAATTGTAAAGCTCCGCCTGAAATACCGTCCAGTATGATCTCACCACCATGTTTTTCAAACTGTAGTGCTTTTGGTCTATCAACGACGATTGCCTTATCGAAACTTGCCACCAATGTTGCTCCAAGTTCATCAAGAATGTTCGCCGCAACAACATTGTTTAGGTTCACAAAGCAAAACATTACGGTTAAGAAAACGGTTTTACACAAGCATGCGGTGTTTGAGGGCTTTCGTAAAAACACTATTTTATCGTATAGTTCGTGGCTGGCAGACGTAAGTACGGTCTTGTTTTCCCTACGCCCTATAAACAAGCCTGCTTTTCTTTTTAATGACATCTCTCGTATCTACCACGGGAACACCGAAAGAGGTGAAATCGGTTCCCGAATACTCATCGTGTGCTGTAGTAATGAGCAAAAGGTCGTAATCATCGGTGATCTCTACGGATTTTCTGCCGGCTAATTTTGAGAATTCACGAGTTGGCTTTATTACCGGTATGTAGGGGTCGTTGTATGAAACCTTTGCGCCCATTTCTTCCAGCTTTTCCATCAAACGGTAGGCGGGGGATTCCCTGTCATCATCTATGTTTGCCTTGTAGGAGAGCCCGAGCATGAGTATTCTAGAGTCCTTCACGTGCTTCCTTACATCGTTCAATGCCTTAACCACCTTCGATACCACATAGTCGGGCATGGATGTATTGATCTCACCGGCAAGTTCTATGAAACGAGTCGAAAAGCCGTACTCCCTTGCCTTCCAGGTGAGGTAAAAGGGATCTATAGGTATACAATGGCCGCCGAGGCCGGGGCCGGGATAGAAGGCCTGGAAGCCGAATGGCTTTGTTTTTGCTGCATCTATAGCTTCCCAGATGTCTATTCCCATCCTGTCAAAGAGAACCTTCAGTTCGTTGACCAGGGCTATGTTTACACTGCGGTATATATTCTCGATAAGCTTTGTCGCCTCTGCGACCCGTGTTGAAGAGACAGGAACTGTTTTCAGCACGATAGTATCGTAAAGCGCCACCGCGGCGGCGAGACATTTTTTAGTATATCCTCCGACGACCTTGGGGATCGTACCCGTCCGGTACTCCCTGTTATTAGGGTCTTCGCGTTCAGGGGAAAAGGCCAGGAAGAAATCCCTGCCTGCCTTGAGACCAGTTTTCTCCAATACCGTCCGCATATCTTCGTCGGTGGTGCCGGGATAAGTGGTAGACTCCAGGACGATGAGTTGGCCTTTACGCAGATACCGGGCAATAGTCTTAGTTGTCTCCAGGACGTAGGAAAGGTCGGGCTCGCGATATTTAGTTAAGGGCGTGGGTACGCAAATGACGATGCAGTTCATTTCTTCCAGGCATGTGAAATCGGTGGTTGGTCTGAAGGAACCGCTCTTCGGATTGGACTGCTGCTTTCTCTCTTTTCCTGTAAACGCCTTTTCCGACCGACCCACTATAAGCGGCGAGATGTCGACGTGCTTTATATACCTCTCTCCCCTGTCCAGAGCCTTTACCTTCCTCGCGTCAACATCGAACCCGGTGACATCGAAACCGCTCTTGAAGAATTCGATTACCAGAGGCAGACCAACATACCCAAGACCGATGACACCTATTCTAGCCGATCGGCCGGTGATCTTTTTTATAAGGCTCTGAGGCATAAGGGCTCCTTATATGAGGCTTTCACATCAAAGCGTATGGTTCGTCTGGACAAGTTCTCATGAGAAATTTGAAACAGGCTACCGCCAGCGGCGGGAATTTGGCGCCATGGAATGGGGCTCAGTTTTCATGATGCCTTCACTAGCAAATTGCTTTAATGCCTGGCACAGGGTCGGTGAGTAACCCGTGCATTAAATACTGGGGCGGCTTTATCAATGATCATGGTGAACAGGGTTAGCTAAACACTTGATAACTGCCCCGTTGTCGTTGTTCATATCGGAGTTGCGTCGTGCCCAACATGAACAGGTGCTAAGGACCGGAAACCTTCGTTGCTCCGACCACATTTTATGTAATGTTTTCGAATACATTACATCTATGTTTGATATTTTACTTAATCAATCACTTAAGTCAACAAAAGATTACAGGAAAATTGCATGTCAGACGTACGCAGGGGAAGACGATGCGAGGTTCTCCCAGAAACGGGGATAGTATACACTATGGAATCTCAGTAATAAAGGGGAACGTTACCCCTTCTTCTCTTTTTCTCCATTGGCGGAAGAACCTTGCCGGACAGGGATTGCCGCGGGGGTCCAGCCGCCGCCGAGGGCCTTGTAAAGGCGTACCAGGTTGGCTATCACGGTTCCCTTGCTTACTGCCAGGTTGTCTTTTACGGAAAGCAAGGTCCTCTGGGCGTCGAGTACGCCTTGAAAATCGATAAGGCCGGATTGGTATTGATTCAATGCCAGATTTGTTGAACTGGTGGCGGACAGCAGGGCGTCGTTCAGCGATTGGGCGCGCTTTTGTTCGTTGACATAGGCGGTTATGGCGTTTTCGGCTTCTTCCAGGGCCAGGAGGATGGTGTTCTCATACTGGAGAAGCGCCTGTTCCTGTTTTGCATTCTGGATTTCGATATTGCTGCGCACCGCGCCTGCGCTGAAGATGTTCCAGGTAAACCTTGGGCCTATGGCGGCGCCGCGGCTATTGGCCGAGAAGAGGCCAGCGAAGCTGGAGGCATCGATACCTATGGAACCGTTGAGGCTCAGTTTCGGATACAGATCGGCGGTTGCCACACCTATCCGTGCGGTTTGCGCTGCCAGTTCCCTCTCGGCGCTGCGGATGTCGGGGCGGCGGCGAAGTGTTTCCGCGGGTACGCCCAATGCTATTTCGAGGGGGGCTATCGGAAGTGTTTTGGGGTCGGCGACCTGCGGGTCGGCGTAGCCGGGATATTCTCCCATGAGGGCGGAGAGCCTGTTCCTGGCGGCGGCCAGACGGGTGACCAGCGTCGGGACAGATGCGCGGGTCTCTTCCATGTTCGTTTTCGCGCGGTCCACGTCGAGTTGCGTTACAAGGCCGGCCTTGAGACGATACGTCGTCAATTCATAGGTCTCCGTTTGAAGCTTCAGGTTTTCTTCGACGATCGCGAGCCTCTCCTGGAGCGTCCGCACATCGATATAATTGAGGGCAACCTCCGCCGCCAGGCTCACATGAACCATCAGGTAGTCCTCCTGAGATGCTTCGTAGGCAGCCTGTGACGCCTCCGTGGCCCTTCTGAGGCCGCCGAAAAGATCGATCTCCCATCCGGCATCGAGACCCGCGGCAAAAAGGTTCCTGGTCGTTCCCGCCTCGGAATTGTTTTCTGTCCGGGACAACGTGTAGGAACCTGAGGCGTCTGCCGAAGGCAGGAGTCTTGCTTCGACGACACCCCGCTGGGCCCTGGCTTCCCGTATACGTGCCTTCGCCTGCTTGAGGTCTTTATTGTTCCTGAGAGCAACATCGATGAGCGCTACAAGGGCGGGGTCGTCTAGGTTCGCCCACCACGACGCAAGAGAATCGCGGGATGTGTCCGCGGCGCCGCTGCCGGCAGGCACGGCGGTATTCCATTTATCGGGGGCCTTTGTATCCGGTGCTGCGTAATCGGGCCCGACTGTCGCGCATCCGGCCAGCATGACAACAGCTGCGAAGATTGCCGCGTACTTCAGGATTCTCTCTTTGACGTTCATGGTCGCTATGTCCTCCATCTTGATCATGCTATCTTCCTACTCGTGTCGAAGCGCCTCGATCGGGTCGAGACTTGCCGCTTTATGTGCCGGGACGTAGCCGAATATAAGCCCGACCGCCGCCGAAAAAACAAAGGCGATGAAAATGATCCCTGTGTTCCAGACAAAAGGCACGTCAAGGATGCGAACCAGGACGGCGGACGTAATAAGGGCCAGTATGATCCCGAAAAAACCACCGAATGCGGAAAGCACCATCGCCTCGACGAGGAACTGCAGGAGGACTTCACGCTCCAGCGCGCCTATAGCCAGGCGGGTGCCGATCTCCCGTGTCCGTTCCGTCACGGAGACGAGCATGATGTTCATGATCCCGATGCCTCCAACCAGAAGGCTTACGGCCGCCACCGCGCCGAGAAGCGTTGTAAGCAGCTGCGTCGTAGCGAGCATCGTACTCGCCAGTTCCTTCATGTCCCTGATTTGAAAGTCGTTCGCCTTAAGTGTTGAAATACGCCGGCGCTCCCTAAGCAGGCCTTCGATGTCCTGCTGGGCCTTTTCCGTGGAAGCCCCGTCCTCAACTGAAACCTGAATCAGGCTGATATCTTCATTTCCTGAAATGCGCCGTTGAAAAGCTCGCAGCGGCATGATGATAAGGTCATCCTGATCCCTCCCCGTGGTGGACTGGCCTTTGGCAGTCAGTATGCCCACAACCTCGAAGGAAATACCCTTGATCCGAATCCTCTGTTCGACAGGCGTCTGCTCGCCGAAGAGCTCTTTCTTCGCCGTCGCCCCCAGTATGCACACGGCAGTTCCCGAACGGATCTCCCCGTCTGAAAACTCCCTCCCTTCCTCCACCGACCAGTCCTTCACCTTCAGAAAACCGTTCTCGACACCGGTAACCAGTGTCGACCAGCTCTTTGATCCGAACACTGCCATTGCCGTCGAGGAAGAGGACGGGGCAACCGCCTTAAGAGAACCTATCTCACGGGTAATGGCCTTTGCGTCATCCACGTCGAAGGATTTGGCCGTTCCATGCCCGCCGCCCCCGCCCCTCATCTGGCCGGGCGTAACCATGAGCAGATTGCTGCCGAGTTTGGCGATATCCTCGGTCACCTTCGCCGTTGCCCCGCCTCCCACCGTTACGAGAGTGATGACAGCCGCGACACCGATGACAATGCCGAGCATCGTCAGGAACGAACGCATTTTGTTGCGCCGGATCGCCCGAAGTGCCAGTATAAGCGCGTTCCCTATCATTGCACCACCTCCCTGCCACGTCTGTCGGAAGCGATGAGGCCATCCCGGAAACGTACCGTGCGGCTCGCATATTCCGCCATGTCCGGCTCATGGGTGACCATCATAACTGTGATGCCCCTGTCCGTGTTGAGCGTCGAAAGAAGTTCCATAATCTCCCTGCTGCGAACGGAATCGAGGTTGCCTGTGGGCTCATCTGCAAGCAGGACCGTTGGCGAGGTTGCGATAGCCCGTGCTATGGCTACCCGCTGCTGCTGCCCTCCGGAGAGCTCTGCCGGAGTGTGGTGCTCCCACCCGGCAAGGCCCACCGCATTCAGTGCGTCGCTGGCGATCTGTCTGCGCTGGGAATGGGGAGTGCCCCTGTACAGGAGAGGCAGCTCAACATTCTCTAAGGCCGATGTCCGGCTGAGAAGGTTGAACCCCTGGAAGACAAAACCCAGATAGTGGCGCCTGAGCAATGCCCTCTGGTTGCGCGACAGGTCCCCGATGTCTATCCCCTTGAAGAGGTACCGGCCGCTCGTCGGGGTGTCGAGACATCCAAGCAGATTCATGCATGTTGATTTTCCGCAGCCGCTCGGCCCCATCACGGCCACGAAGTCGCCTTCGTAAACGGACAGATCGATTCCTCTCAATGCCTGCAGGGCGGCCTGTCCCTTGCCGTATACCTTTGTGATGCCCATGAGTTCGATAAGAGGCTCACCTGGTTTCTGCGCTATCTCATTCATCTGTTCCTTCATTGTTTTGCCCTCACGATGTCCGTTGCCACGATGGCCCCGGGGACAAGATTTCCCTCAACGATCTGTGTCATTGCGCCATCAGTGACGCCGGGCTTGACCGGTACGCGAACGATACCTTCGCCTTCAACCTTCCAGACCGAGGGGCTGCCATTGGGCTTTTGCGTTTGCCGCGTATTCGCTCCCGGAGGCCTGCGGCTTAAAAGACTCGTCAGCAACTGGCTTCCTCCCGACCCTTCCTTCTGAGATTTGTCCTGCGGCGGCGTAAACCTGAGGGCGGCGTTGGGAACCAGGAGGGCATCCGAGACGTTCTTCACGGTGATAAAGGCGGTAGCGGTCATGCCGGGACGAAGGAACATCTCCGTATTGTCCACTTCCAGAATTGTCTCATAGGTGACCACGTTATTTTCCGTTTTGGCGGCAAAACGGGCCTCCTTGACTTTGGCGGGGAATTCCTTTTCGGGGAAGGCATCTACAGTGAAGATGGCGCTCTGGCCTTCCGTAACCTGGCCAACGTCCGCTTCATCGACATAGATGCGAAGCTCCATCTGTCTCAAATCCTCGGCGAGCTTGAACAATACCGGAGTTTGAAGGGACGCCGCAACCGTTTGGCCGGGCTCGACCTTGCGCTCCAGAACTATCCCGTTGATTGTGGAACGTATGGTAGCCTTCGACAGATCGGATTTGTTCGCTTTCAGGGTCGCCTCAGCCTTCGCAATATCAGCACGGGCTGTCCCCTCCTGAGCTTTGGCACGCTTGAATGCCGCCTCCGCGGAGTCGTATTCGGCTCGGGAAGGAACCTTGCCCCCGCTGAGTTCGAGGCTTTCTTTAAAACGGTTCAATTTGCTTTGCGTTTCGGAAACGGTAGCCTGTGTCTCCAGCAGCTTCGCCCGTGCGTAGTTCAACGTCGCTTCCGACTGGAGAACCTGGGCCTCCAGCTTCGTCGTGTCCAGTTTTGCAAGGACCTGTCCCACCTTCACTTTGTCGTTGAAATCCACGGAGACCGTCTTGATAGTTCCCGAAACCTCCGTGCCGACCTCAACCTGCTCGACAGGCTCCAGCGTTCCCGTGGCAGTGACGGTGACGGTCAGGTCGCCCTTCTTGACCTCAGATGTCCTGTAGCGAACCTCCGATTTGCCCGTCGATGCGTATAGGACAACCGCCCCCGTCAGAATGATTGCAGCCGCGGCCGAGGCAAGCCATATTGTTCTTTTCTTCAGACCCTTGCCCTGTCCTGCCGACCCGAGGATCTTCCTGATATATGAGGTTTCGTTATGAGCTTCTTCCATCTGGGGCTCCTTGCCATAATAATTTTTCATCCACGTTTTCAAATTCTTCATCATGCTTTCTATGAAGTCGTAAAAGATTCACGATCGGTTACAAAAAGAAATGAAGATAGGTAATAGGTGATGGGTAATGGGTTATAGGAAGGACTCTTTTTTTGTTTCTCGTTTTACCCATTACCCATCACCTATTACCTATTACCTATCTTCTCATCTTCTTGTAACCTTTTTTGCGGATGGTACGACTTAAGAGGAAAAGGAGCAGGTGAAAAGGCTCCGTGATGGAGAGAATGTGGAAGGCGTTTGCGAAACAAGATCGAGGGCTCACACGGCGGTAAACCCGCCGATGGGTCGGCGGCCCCTGGATATGGAGCTTGCCCTGGCCGGTCAGCTTTGTTATAACAGACCTGTATGGGTATCCGCCGTGGTTGATCATATTGAACAGGACGAACATGCGTCCTCCGACGCCGCATATATAACCCGCGTCCTCAACGGGGACAGGAACGCCTTCGCCTTTCTTCTCAAGAAATACAAAATGTATGTCTTTAAGATCGTAAATCGCCATATCCCCTATGAGGACGCCGAAGAGGTGGCTCATGACGCCTTCATACGGGTCTGGGAGTCTCTTGCGAAGTTCAGCGGGCCCGAAGGATTCAGACATTGGATCGCGGCGATTGCGACACGAACCTGCTACGACTACTGGAGACGCGCCTATCGATCGAAAGAGGTGACCATGAGTTCCCTCGGCGACCAGCACCGCGAATGGATCGAGTATACCCTGTCCGAGTCGTCCGGGGGGTCGCTGGATGATATCGGAAGGCAGATCGAGGCACGGGAAGTACTTGACTGGGCATTGGCCAGATTGACACCGGAAGATCGCATGGTGCTGGAACTCGTCTACATGGAAGGGTTATCGGTGCGGGAAACAGCCGATCTGCTCGGATGGAGCACGGCAAACGTGAAGATTCGTTCTTTCCGGTCGCGCAACAGGCTTCGTAAGCTCCTTAAAGATGCCGGCAGGAAATAAAGGAGGCATGTCATATGAAATCCCTGAAGGAAGAGGAACTCAAAAGGCTCGAAAAGGCCCTCGCCGCCACGCACAAGAGCCGCGGGGGGCCCGAACCGGGCAACTCATGGGAAATGGGGGTCATGAACAGCATAGGCCGCATCGCGGACGCGTCGGAGGCCCCCGCCTGGACGGATATGTTCGGGAAGATGTTCTGGCGAATCTGCCCCGTGGCATGTGCGATCATCATATTTCTTGCCGTTGCCGTATACCGCTATGATGTGACCGCCGATCAGTATTTCGCCCGGATTGTGGCCGACGACACCGTCGAGTTGGTCCTTCTGGATGACAATGGTTAAGAGGAGAGATACCATGGACAAGATAAAGATCATCGTCACGTTGGTGCTCGTCCTGCTGGTAGGGATCTTCGCCGGCTCACTGGGGACGCGGATATACCTCAATCACCAGTTGGATGGATCCCGGGCCGACAGGTCACGCAGTGCCGAGGACAGGGTGAAGAAGATCATGAAAAAGCTCACCGTTGACCTCAATCTCGATACCGGGCAGCAGGCCGAGATCCATAAGATACTCACAATGACGGAGGCAAAGGCGACAGGTGTCAGGGCGTCCTATGAGCCAAGTCTCAAGAAGGTTTACGTTCGGAATTTTGAACTCATAAAAGAGAAGCTTAATGACGAACAGAAGACCAGGCTGCAGGCGAGGCAGGAAAGGTTTTCCCGGAGATACACTTCCTATTACTTCAGATTGTTGAACACTGCGCAGAATGGCCTTCCCGATGCCGCGACGCTGAAGGACCGCCTGAACCTCGATCCCGCGCAGCAATCGCAGGTCGCATCCATCCTGGAAGATCAGAAGAACAAACGAGCGCTCATCATCGGGAAGTATGAAAAAATGGACCATCCCGATCTCGCCGCCGTAAACTCTGAACTCGCGGATGTCGAAAAAGCCATGACGAAGCGCCTCTCCGAGGTGTTGACAGAAAAACAGATGGCCCGTTATCGGGATGAGCAATAGGGAGACATAACAATACTTCTTGCCGAATTGTCTGCACTGTCCGCCATATTTTCGTAGGTACTGCCGCCAGGATCATTGCTTGTCGAGCATTTTCAGGTTGTTGCGGGCGTGTTCGAAGGCGGGGTCTATCTCGAGGGCATGCCGGTAGGCATCGCGTGCGTCGGCCTTGCGCCCCTTCAGAGCATAGGCATAGCCTAGGTTATTGTACGCCCTGGGGTTCTGAGGCGATTTTCTGGCGGTGTCCTCCCACAGGGCGATCTCGCTCTTGTACACGCAATTACGGGTAACAGTGTAGCCACCGAGAAGGATGGAGACTCCGGCCACCACGGTTATGAACCATCGGCTGCCTCCGGGGAAACGAAGAAAGAGCCACCCTATGGCGCCGCCGGCAACCAGAAAGATCCCCCAGCTTGCCTGGTAGAAATGACGGTCGCTGACACTGTCGATGCGCGGGATAAGGACATTTATCACCATCATGTGCAGGAGAAACCATGCTGTGCCGAAAAAGAGCCAGGACCTCTTTTTCCATATCCCGACAGCAGCCAGCGCCGCGATACAGACAAGAGTGAGCGATTCTACCGAGAACCAGCCAACGGGAGGCAAAGTGCCGGGATCGACATTGAGCCGACCCGGCATGACCACGTGCGAAAGCAGGTGGGCCGCCCCGTTTATCTGGCCAAGAAGGTTCTCCTGGAATCCTCTGAGGTTGAGACTGTAAAGGAGAAACAGGCGGTAGCGCGGATGGGCGAGGACGGCTGCAGCCAGCACCCCCAGGAGCATCCAGTGGACCGACTGGTTCCCGAGCGCCCTTTTAAAACCGGCGCGCCGCCCTGCGGCGGCTTCCCAGAGCACCATGGCGAACGGCAGGGTAATACCCGTCTCTTTTGTCGCCACAGCAAGGAGAAAGAGCAACGGGGAAAGAAGGTAGAGGCAGACGGGCCTACTCTCCCGGGTGCCTTTGATGTAGGCGGCAAGACTTCCCAGATAGAACATTGACATCAGCGACGCGCTGCGTCCGCTTATGTATGTCACCGCCTCGGTCTGGATGGGATGCAATCCGAAGATAAGTGCCGTCAGGCAGGCAGTCATGTACAGTGTCTTCACCGGCAGGGCCTCACGACCTTCTCTGAAAAAATATGCGGTAAGGTTAAAAATCAGGAGAGTGTTCGCCAGGTGCACAGCCAGGTTGAATACATGGAACCCGAACGTCCCTGCCGGTGAGCTCCAGTTAAGGGTATAGGTCAGCTTGAGGAGCGGGCGTATCCCGTGGAACCAGTCCTGCCAGAAGGCGGACCAGGAGTGGACGGCGGGGTTGAAGACAATGACGTTGTAGTCATCGAGCTGGAATACCCCCTGGAAGGAGTTGAGATAGGCAAGGACAACCGCAGCCAGCGGGACAAGCGCATACCGGGTGCGGCCTCCGCCCGTCACTGCTTACTTCCCGAAGAAATCACCGGCCTTCTTGAATACATCGAAAACACCCTGCACGGGGTTCGTCGTGTTTATCGGCGGTACAATCCCGGTGGGATTGGCTGACTGACCTCCCGATGAACGTGAGGTGTATCCCCTGCCCGTTGTACTGGTACCGGGGGCAGGCGCAACGGGAATGACGGGCTTCGCACTGACGAGCGTTGAACCCGTGGCCTCGGCAAGGACTATCTCCTTGCCCTTGACGACGTGATAGACGATGGCCTTCAGATTATAGGTGGTCGGGCGGTCCACCCTGAGGTTCAGCGATTCGCCCTGACCTAGCACCTTTGTCCCGCCGACGTACATCCATTTATACTTCAGGCTCCCCGAGATCCAGGGCGCCGCCTCGGCGCTCACCTGGAACTGAACGTTGTCACCCACGAAGGCGGCAGGCGGGTTGAACATGTGGACCCCTCTGATGACAGGCGGGACGTCCTCGATCAGCTTCGTATGATCGGCGTTCCAGTCGACGGCCCCGTGCTCCGATATATAAATGGGCCCCAGGTAATTGTCCGCATCGATGGTAAACCACACCTTGCCGTTCGCATCGTACAACTGGGCGACAGTATAGGTATGCACGCTCCCCGATGCCGTTTCGCCGATATATTTCTTCCGGGTCTCCTCGGAGACGATGGAAAGGGGATTCCAGCCGCTCGTTCTGCCGATCCTCGCCCCCAGGAGGCCGAATTTGCCATTGGACTGCATGTTTTTCACTACTTTGGCAACCTCTTCGGCCCTGGAGTCCGACGCTTCGACGCAGGACTGGCCGGCCGGCACACGCTTAACTATGGTATCCCTTGCACCCGTCGATTTTATCTGCGCCTTCAGGGCCGTCTTGAAATCCGCCAGATTGAATCCCTGGCAGTACGCATCCGCGGCAACGAAGGAGAATAAAAGACAAAGAATAGTTATGAAAAGAAATTTGCACCCGTTCATCGGGGGCCTCCTCATGATTTAACATACCGGGGTGACCGGAAATTCCCGGCATCATTCCCTGGTCTTGATGTTATCGGCCGGTCTTTCCTGTGCATAACTTCCCTGCTTGCGCATCCGGAATAATTCGCCCGCCGCTGTTCCCGTCACTTCGTCCGTCGCACCGTATAGGACCTGCTGTCTCCACCATCGGTGGCCCGTACGGTACAGCTGAACTGGTTGCCGCCGGATGCCATGATAAAATCAAAGGTCCCTGCGTGTTTTGCGTCACTGGATTCGCGAAAGGTGCCTTTCGCCCTGTTGCCCGACACGGTTCCCTCCAGGGGGCCGCCAAGCGTCTCCGTCTTGCGTGCACCCGAGGAAGTTTTGTAAGGGACGGCAACGGAAAAGGTGCCGTTAATGCGGTTACCGCTCGAAGTAAGTACAAAGTTGATCGTCTCACCCTCGGGACCGGCCACGCTCTTCCAGGTGCCTGCCCAGGAACCAGCTGCAGCCGACGCCTGGCTTCCCGTCGCGGCTGTTGTCGGGCTCGATGTCGGGGCGGCCGGAGTCGATTTCAGACTTGACTCGAGTTTGACGATGTGGGCCTCCAGTTGCGGGTCGGACACATACCTCAGGCTCTCCCGGTATTTGGCGATGGCGTCGCGGACTTTGTTCTGCTTCTGAAGCGACGCGCCTTCATCACGCAGCGCTTTCGCGCGGGTCTGTACTGCCTGCTGGTCATTCATTTTCTTGAGCTGCCCTTCCAGTTGAACGATGTGCTGTTCCAACGCCTTGTCCGGGAGATAACGCAGGCTTTCCCGGTATTTCGCGATGGCGTCGGCATAGCGTTTCTGATTCTGCAGCTGGGTGCCTTCAGCGCGCAATTGAGTAGCTCGCGCTGCGTTTGCCTGGGCATCGGCCTGCTTTTTCATCTCGCCTTCGAGCTGGCGTATATAGGCCTCCAGCTTCGGGTCGGGCTGGCATTTCAAACTCTCCCGGTATTTTGTCACCGCCGCGGCATATTGTTTCTGCTGCACGAAGGCGTCGCCTTGCTGTCTTAGCGCAAGACATGCCTGTTTGGCGGCCACCTGTTTCCTGAGAGCATCCTCGAGCTGCCGGATATACGTCTCGCGTTCCTTGTTCCCCGGTGCGCAGGCCATGTTCTCCTTGAACTTCGCCAGGGCCTCGGGGTGTTTCCCGGCATTATAAAGCGCCTGGCCCTCGATCCACTTCGCCTCGCACTTACGCTGCTCATCCTGTTTCTTTGCAATGGCGTTCTTCAGCTCGCCGAGCTTCCACTTCAGCTTGTTCCAGTGGATCTCCATATCGCCGTTGCGAGGACGGATCTTGAGCCCCTCTTCGGCCGAGGCTATGCCCTTCTTAATGGTTTCTTCGTCAAGGGGCTTCGTGGTTGCGGCAAGCCCTGCGGCGTATGCGTAAAGCTCCTTGAAACGCTTGTCCTTTTGAGCAGCGTCTTCCCGGAGCTTCATATACTTTGCGTAGTCCGGATCCTTCACGTCTCCGTTTTCCCTGATGGCTTTAAGCCCCTCGTCATATTGCTTCACGGCAGGCTCGAAATTGTTCGAACGGTAATACTGATCGCCGTTGTTGAAGAAGCTCTGTGCGTATGCCTTTGCGTTGACACCCTTCTGCTTCTTCTCCATCGCCGCCGCAAGCTCCGTGATCTGCGTGCGCCGGGCGTCGCCTTCCTTGAATCGTGCCGCCTTGTTCCTGAGTTCCTTCGCGACGGCGGCAAGTCCGTTGGCGTCGGCGGGCTGGCCTTTCACGAAATTGGCCTTTGCAGTCTCGTAGTACTGCATCGATTCTTTTTTCATCCCGAGCATCGTCTGCGTCGTCTGGAGGGCGGATGCATAATGTTTCTGGTCGGCAGGAGAAAGCTCCTGTGTCATGACTTGCTTGATATGCGCTTCGGCCTTTTCCCAGTCCTCAGCCTTGAAAAGTCTGGTCCACTCGGCGTTGCTCTTCTGAGAAAAATCGTTGTACCAGGCAACCCCCTTGTTGAAATCCGCCATCACCCTGGTCCAGAGGGGATTCGTCGACGACTGGCCGCCGGATTGGCCGCGCAGTATGTCCTGCATCTCGAGCATTGCCTTCTGCGCCGACCATACCTTCTTCTGGGCGATAAAGGCGTCGAATTCCTTTGCCTTTGCCTCGACGCGCGGCCACACTGCGGCATACTTCTTCGCCTCCTCCAGCTTCTTCTTTGCGTCGGCATCGGCGGGGTTCAACTTCACTGCCTGCTCAAGACGTTTTATTGCTTCCGTGTGGTCAGCCTTGTTCAGGGCGTCCCAACCCATCTTCTTCAGTTCCTGGGAGAATTGGTTAAGGACGGGCGCGGCAAGCTTGGGATCGACCTGCGCCGCTGCCTCGGCCGCAGCAATCGCTTCGTCGTATTTCTTCTGGGACCAGAGCTGTTTCGCTGAATCGAGCTTCTTTTTCGCCTCATCCTTCTTCTTGGCCCCCGACATATCGGACTGGGATATGGTGACGCTCAACGATCCCGTGCCGCTGCCGAGGTCGGCGCCCTCGGCGCTCTTCACCGCACAGGTCATCGTATAGGCACCGGTCTTGCTGCACGTCACACCCGTTTCCTTTGAAGAGGGGGCGGAGATGCTGCACCCCTCGGGTGCAACTGTCCACTGGTAGCGCAACTGCTGGGCGCCAGCAGGGGTCACCGCGACAGAAAACTCCACGCGCTGATGTTCGGCTATCTGGCGGTCCGCCGGCACGAGCCCGACGCCTTCCTTCCAGATCATGGGGGGCGGCCCGGCTATCTTCGGGCCCGTCACGGTAACAGTCGGTTTCTTCGCGGAGATGGTGATCTTCTCGACGCCGATCTCCTCTCCACCATCCTTCGCCTTCGCGTGAACGGTGACCGTCACGGGCTTGTCATCTTTCGGTTTGTATGTGTAAATGCGCTGGTCCCTCTCGGGTCCTGAGTTTTGCGTGTTGCCCGCTATCTCCCACCAATAGGAGACCGTCTGATCATCCAGTTTCGGTTCCTCGGTGAGGGTGATCTTCACTTGCTGGCCGACAAGCGGGTCCTGTGGCTCGGCCTTGAGGCTCAGTTTGGGCTTGACCACCTGGATCATGATCCTCTCCGACTCGCCGACGGTCATCTTGCGCCCTTCGACCTCGCGCAGCACCACGACCCACACCGGAGTCGCTGCCGGCTTTCCGAAAGAAGCGGAGTTCCGCGCCGTGGAACCCCCTGTGGTCTCATATTTCGGGTTCTTTGGGTCGCCGAACAGCACGTCGGGGTTCCGCTCCCAGAGGTAGGTGAATGAACCGCTCGCCGGCTTGTCGCCGGAGAAAACCTCGGCTCGGAACGTGGCCTTGCCGCCGATGGGGATAGCGTCTTCCTTCGGGCTCTCCTTGGTGAGCTTCACCTTAAGAGCGGTACACTGGATCGTGACGGAGGCGGAAGCGCTTTCATCATCCTGGTCCGTTACGGTAACGGATGCCGTGCAGGGCTTGCATTGCATGCTGTTGAGTACCTTCGCCTTGTTGTCCTTCGCGTCCTGCGCACAGCCGCCCCACGTATATTTGTATCCTGCGGTCCCGTCGATCGCCTCCGCGGTAAGGATCACGATATCGCCAAAATCAGCAGGGTTCTTCGATGCGTTGAGCTTTACCTTGAGAGGTTTCTTGTGCTTCTTGTTCTCTTCCCTTCTCATTTCATCGGCTTTCTTCTGGTCCCAGGTCCCCTTACCGTAGGCGCCTTCCCAGCATCCTTTGGCGCAATCGTTGGGAGGCCCGAAGCCATGCCTTCTCGTAGCACCGAAGGCTCCAGCCCCGCCGAAACAGGGACCGCTGCTCGGGGCCTCCGGTATGGACTTCCCTTCAGGGTCCCACCATACGCCGATGTGTCCCGCCCAGCCGGAGTAACAGCGGCAAAGGCAGTTGTAATACCGGGAATCCAGTTCACTTTTCGTCGGAGGCGGAGTACACCCCTGTTCGAGCGATGGCTTGCTCTTTTCCACGCAGCCTTCGGGCTTCTTCGCCGTCACCGTTCGCGTCTGTTTCTTCGTCTCCCGGCCGCATTCGCCCCAGGCGGAATATTCGTAGGAGCATGTCGGCGGCGCCTTTTTTACGTCCACTGGAGGCTCTTTCTTCACACTGGTGAGAGGGTCGGCGGGTGGTGGGGTCTCGGGTTTCTTCGCATCCTCAGGCTTCTTCTCATCGGGCGGCAGCTCAACGACCACCGTCACACACCCTGTCCTGACCCCCTTGCCCGAGAGCCCGTCCTCCAGTGAAACGATGGGGAGACCGTCGATGCGCCACGTATAGTGAACGGCGGCACACACCTCGTAGCTGCCGGGCGTATCGAGGGAAAGCTCGGCGGTGTTCCTGTTGTAATCCTTCCTGAACTCCCTGCCGTTCACCGTCCATATATAGTCGCGGCCCGAACGGGGTTTTGCATGGACCCCGCCAAGGCACTTTGCCTTCTCCTCGATGTCCCTCTCGATCCCCGCAATGCTCGATGAATCGTCCGCGGAGAGCCTCACCGTACCCTTCTCCTTCAAACGGGAGGGAGCGGCCATGACCCTCACGGACTGCTCCTCCATGCCCTGACGCAGCGCGTCTACCTCGTTGACAACAAGCTGGCGGCTGTCGAGCCAGGTCTTCAGGACCGGCTGGAGGCACTTGTTGACCAGGGCCTGCTGAACACCCTCATCGTGCATGGATTCGTAGTCGTCGTAGTGTTTCGATGCCGCCTTCGCATGGCAGTTCAGAAGGGAGATCATGAAAGGCGGTATCAGTTCCTGGTTGAACTTCCGTCCCGCCGCCAGATCTCTCCTGAGTCCCTTCGAATCGTAGATCCGGCACGCGAGTTGCCCGTCACTCTGGATCTGCTCACATTCTTTCCCTTCGATGTTCTGTTCCCTTCCGGGGACCGTGTAGATACCGGCGATGAGGTCCATGCAGTCCTGTCTGCCCACAACGGCGACGTAGCCGTAGGAGCTGATCCAGTCCACGAGAAGTTCCCCGGTGGTCATGAAGATCACGCTGAAAAGCTGGGCATAACCGAAGGTCGGGTTTATAAGGCCTGCGACGGTCGCCGCCAGCCGGGCGCTCGCTTTGGCTACGCCCTCCTTTTCAATTGCTGCCGGGAACTCCTTGAGCTCCCACAGGGCGATAAGCGACATGAACCAGTTTTTATAGGCCAGCCTGGCACCGCTTCGCAGGGTCGTCAGCGCGCTGCCCGATGCCTCTTCAAGATTCACCCTGAGCGTCGCCCACTTGCCCTCCCCCTCCAGAACTCCTTTGAGGAATGCGCGTTGCTTCACCGAATTCTTGAGCCCCATCGCCTCCAGGGCAGCAAGGTCGACGCTGGTCTTTTTCATGACCTCACCGCCAAGCTTGTTTGCCAGCTGCTTCGTCTTGCCAAGCATTGCCTTCGCATCGTCCGCTGATTCAAAGGCAAGCTTGATGGCATCATCGACCTGGCTCTCCAGTGCGTCGAGTTCCTTTACGGCACCGCCCTCGGCGCTGACCCCGCCAAGTTTCCGGGCGCTTTTCATGCGGTCCTTCGCCCGCTGAAGGTTCTTCTTCGCGGTATCGAGCTTGCCCTCGTTTAACGCCTTCTGCGCCTCGTTCAGAGAGTACTCCGCGGATTGCACATATCCTTTGAGGTTGGCCTCACCGACTACCTCCGCCGCGTGCTCCGCCTCGGCGGTCGCCTTGTGTACAATGCGATATGCGTCCGATCCCTCGTCGGCGGCAAGCTCTGCGACCTGGACTCGTGCCCCTGTCTCGTAGCCCTGGCGGATGAACTTCGTGGGCGTCGTATAGAGCCCCTCCGCCGCCTCTTCACCAACTTCCAGGAGGTTGGGGTAGTTGCCCATCTTCAGGAATTTGGCGATCGCCTCTTCATTCTGCCCTATTCCCTTCAGGAGTTGTGAGGGGGGATAGAAGTTGACCGATTTGAGGAGTAATTGTATCTCATCCGTGCTGTACCCCGCGTTCTGCGCCATCGCGAATATCTTCTTCCTGAGGCGTCCCTGGTAGGCCTTCCAAACCTCCCGGGCCCGCTCGGGCGGCACATCGTCGAGCGAAATGAACAACCGTGCGTCGTGGTCGGAAGGATCGAGGAGATTCGTCAGGGGGTTGCGGTACTTCTCACCCGATATCCATGATCCCTGTTTGATGACCTTGAGAAAGGGATTGCCCATGTCCAGGAGAACGCCATCCATCGCATTGCTGACAAGCGTTTGCGGCGGAACGGATACGGCGAAAAGCAAGGCTGGTAAAAGAAGAAAAAGACAAAGAATTGACGCTGAAAATTTCGTTCTCAACGATCCTGGAATGCGCATGCGATCTCCCTTCCTGAACGTCCGTGATATGTGAGGTTCGTATTAAATCCGTGGCGGCTCAATCTGCCGAAAGGCAAAACGACGGATACTCTTAGAACGTACCCTTTGCCTTTCACGCAATATATCGGTGAGACGCATGGATTGTCAACATTAATATGTGGCAGTTTTACATATCCTCAAATTTGCACTGGAAACCCTTCTTCGATTGACAAAATTTCGGGGTTGTAGTTATACTACGTGGTACACCATGATCTCCACCCTGCCGAGATCTATCAGTGCTAAACCGATATACTGAATAAATGTCTTAGGACATAAACACCTTAATTTAGACGGAGGTTCAGATGAAATCATTGCCTTCAATCTTGATCGTTGTTCTTGTAACAATCCTTGTCGTATGTTCCGGCGCCCAGGCCCAGACAAAAGCGCCGACAGGAGCAAAAGCCATCTTTGACAGCGGCGAAGGCCCCGCGGTTCGGATGTCTTCAGGCTCGGGGTCGGTAAAACCTGCCACCCAGACGGCGGCGGCTCCGGCAAAGGAAAAGTATGTCGGCATCTCCTACAAACTTGTTCTTCTTCGCGACGACGGCAGGTTCGATATCGTTCCCCGGTCCAGGACATTCCGTTCCGGCGAACGGCTGAAACTTCTCGTCAGGACCAACAAACCTGGTTATCTTACGATAATGAACATAGGGACCTCGGGTAATACTACAGTTCTTTACAGCGAACAGGCAGAGCCGGGCAGCATGGTAGAGATCCCCAAGGCCGGGAATTTCAGGTTCTCCGGAGCCCCCGGCACGGAAAAGCTCCTTGTTATGCTCTCGGGAAGCCCGAACCCCATGGGAGCGCCCGTGCAGGGTGGCCAGACCATGGCACAGGCACCGTCAGCGCCTCCTGTGGCCGACGCAAGTGCAGCACTTCCTCCCCCGCCGCCTCCCGGACAGGCAGACGTGGCAAACATCCCGCCGCCCCCTCCCCCCGGAGTCATGACGGCATCTCTGGCAGGCGGCAAGGACATCACGCTTGAAGATTCGAACAGAACGAGCTACTCGGTTATCTCGCCGAAAAACGGCTGGAAACCTGAGCCCAAGGGCAAAAAAGACATCGTTCTTGAATCCCGTGGGGGCGAAAATTTCGGCGTTGTGCCTGCATCCTACATAGAGGACGGCAAGATCCTCACCCTCGAAATCAAGTTGAACCACAGATAAGGAGAGACTAAAGACATGAAGAAAAACCGGGTAAGACTATACGCGATTGCACTCATCGGGGTGTTTTTTCTCTACTCCTGTGCTTCAATGCTGCCCAACCCCGATGACATAAAGACCGAAGAAGACCGCATCAGAGCGAGAAATCAATGTATAGCCCTCCATACCGTTGGAGGAGCCCTCGGCGGTGCCCTTATCGGTGGACTAATCGGTGGAGATTGGAAGGGGGCCGGTATCGGCGCCGCAATCGGGGGCGGTATAGGGTTCGCTTACGCCTGGGGCAAATGCCTTTCGCTGTATTCGACACTGAAGAGTCAGCCTGCCGCGGGGTATCAGGAAACAGCCCGGAAGGTTGGCTACAACCAGTCCCAGGGAGAAGTTGTAAAGATCCAGAGCTTTAACGTGAGTCCGGCATCGGTCGGCCAGGGCGGTTCCGTGAAGCTGAACGGCTCCTACTATGTGATGGCGCCACCCGATCGCACTGAAATAAAGGTGACGGAGACCCGTATCGTCAAGTACTTCGATCCGTCCAAGAATGAATTCGTGGATCTGGGACAGGTAGATCAGCAGGTTACCGCTGCTCCGGGTACCAGGACCGCCGACGGCAACTTCGATATCCCCAAGGACGTACCTGAAGGCCGGTACAAGATCGCTTTTATCGTCAACGCCGAAGGCAAATCGGATATGATAGAGCGCGAACTCACCGTCCGGAAGGCAACAACTTTCGTACCCAACACCGACCGTATCCACGCCCTCGTGAATCAGCCGGGATCATACCGCGTCGAGACTGTACTCGTTATCGAAGAGGTTTCGATGCTTCAGAAAACGGCCGGCAGGTCCGTCATGAGGTAGGGATGATGAAACCGCGCGTATCATTATTAATAAGTGCATTTCTCCTGGTCTTTCTTCTGGCCGGAGAATACTCCCTTTTTGCGGATAATTCACCGGTGACCCAGGGCCACCTGAACGGTATCAATAACAGTTTCAAACAGAACAGGATAGCAAATGGATTCGCTGAACTTGACTCATACGGACGGGTTCAACTGAAAGGGGGCTATGAGGACGACAGGCAGGTCGACCTTGCCTTCTCTCTCGCCCAGACGGTTGTCGGGGTCAAGTGGGTTTCACCGGTAACACCGGACAACATTAAGGTAAAGGAATGGGAAAAGAGGATCGGGAGCCTTTTCAGCCGCGCCCGCGTCCTCAAGGAAACAGGGTCTGAGGGTGCACCCGGTTCAGTACGGAACCGCTACGCCCTTGTTGTCGGTGTGGGACAATTCAAAAATGGTATTCAGACGCTGCAATACACCGTCAGGGATGCGTCGAGTTTCTACAGCTTCATCGTAAATCCCCAGGGAGCCGCATTCCCCCGGAGCAACGTCTATTACCTTACGGACCAGACCGCAACGCGGGACAACATCATGAAATATCTCAACACAATCAAGAACGTTGCCGGTCCCGACGACCTGGTAGTCATCTACATGAGCAGCCACGGTACGCCACCCGACAAGTTCGGGGGCGTCCATATCGTGACCTATGATACGGAGGTAAAGCCCCGCGAACGCGTCTGGCATACGGCCGTGACCGAAAACATGCTCAAGGACTTCGTCGAGAGCCTGAGGGCCAAACGGCTTGTCATGATCCTTGACACCTGCTACAGCAATGGTGCTTACCGATCCATCCCGGGCTTTTTGCCTCCCGGAGGCAAGTCTCTTGGGGCCGATGAGGACGAGGGATACGGTATTTCAAAGGACCAGGGGAAACGACTGTTCGGCTCAAAAGACATAGTGCTCGACGAAGCGCCGAAGAAGACCGCCAGCGCCGGCAAGAGTATCGACAACCAGGACGGCTACGGCAAAGTACTCCTGTCCGCCAGCAGCGCAGGCGAGAAATCCTGGGAATCCGACAGCCTCAAGAACAGCGTCTTCACGTACTATTTTGTTGACGGATTGAAGAGGTACAACGGTTCCGTCAAAGAAGCCTTCACCTATTCAAAACCCCTTGTCTCTCAACGGGTCAAACAGGAGAAAGGCGCCGAGATCAGTCAGACGCCGCAGGCAATGGCAACAAGCGACAACTGGAACATGCGCATTAAAAAGTAACCTTGATATTTAAATAAGGAGGAGGATCGATAGATGAGGAAATGGATTGCAGTTGTCAGCATAACTGTCCTGGTTTCCCTGGGACTTATGGGAATGGGATGCGACAAGCTACCCTGGTCAAAACCGCAGCCAAAGGCCGAGCCTCAGCAGCCCGCGCCGCAGGCACAGGAGCAAAAACCTGAAGCCGCCGGACCCGAAGCCAAAAAACCTGAATCGGGACCGGGCCAGGAGGTCAAGGCCCATCTGAAACAGGGTATGAGCTATGTGAGTATCGCGAAAAATGCCACGTCCAAGTCCGTCTTCAACGAAAACCTGGACAACGCTATCGCGGAATTCTCCAACGCTATCAACAAAGACCCGAACTACGCCGAAGCCTATTCGAACAGGGCAGTGGCCTACATGCTTCAGAAGAAGAACAACAAGGCACTTGACGACCTCAAGAAAGCCAAGGAATTGAAACCTGACAGCGCGACAATCCGGTACAACCTCGCCTCCGTTCATTCACTTATGGGGAACACCGATTACGGTCTGGACGAACTCGACGCGGCCCTTTCCAAGGGTTTCAACGACTACGACAGCCTGAGAAAGGACCCGGATATCAACAACCTCAGGAAGAGCAAAGAGTTCAAACAGATCCTGGAAAAACACAAGGTGTTTATTACAAATTAAGGGGTAACGCGGACGCTTCGGCTTTAAACACGGTCGGGAAACCCGCGCCTGCGCTTTGGATGTTTTTCAATAGGTCCTATAGGTCTTATACGACTTATAGGACCTATTTTTTTGTGTTTTCTCGACCTTTCTTGACTCGTCGTCGGCTTCTTGCGTATAATGGTCATGCAAGATAAACCATGACAAAAACGAACGATCCTCGAAACGAAGCCGCCGTTCTTATAACCGATATCCATCAATATTCCAGGATCACAGCCAATATGACCGCTGAAGAGATCCGGGATTTCATGATCGGTTACCATGGATTGATGCAGAGTATCGTTATGGATGGGGACCATGCCGCCGACGACTTCGAACCTTGCGCCGGAGATGCATCGATTGTCATCTTCAAGCAAAAGGACGGGGAAGACAGGGAACAAAAATGCAGGCGGGCCCTCAAGGCAGCCATCGAAATTGTGCGGGCGATTGAAGCGGGAACGATCCCCTTCACCAGGATAGGGATTTACGTCGGAGAGGTTATAGAAGCGCAATTCGGAAAGCTGATGCTGAGGTTCGGGAGTTGTTTCGCCGCCGCCAACAGGCTGGAAGAATTATGTGCCTATTTTGGCACTACCATTCTTATGGACCGCGAGATGGCGCTCGCCCAGGACAAAGAGGCACGGCATATTGTAGCCATCGGCAAAGTAACGCCCAAGGGTTTTGAGCATCCAATCCACGTCTATTCCGTCTACAAACCGGGCATACATAAATGCCCTTCCGGCGTTGATGAAGCCAGTCTCGCCAATTTCATCCAGCTTAAGAACGAGGCAATCGAACATTTTATCGGTAATGCACAGAAGGGGATCACCCCTAATTTCCAGCTTGCAGAACACAAATTACACCAGGCGGAGATGGCATTCAGGAAGGCCACGGGTCAGCTTGATGTGGCGACTTTGCGCATATCCGAATACATCCACGAACACCCCTATCCTCTCGATACCTTTGAAAAACTGGGCATGACGATAGACGAAAAACAAGGGCAGTCCATAGGCATCAGGCTATTACTTCTCTCTCAGCAGTTGATCAAGGCATTTGATCAGGAGTTTTACTATGCCCTCGTGGAGAACACCAAATGGGAGAATCTTTTCAGGATAAAATGGTTCAAGGAGGGCGACGTCATCATGAGGGTCGGCGATGAACCGAACGGCATCTACTATCTCGCCCGGGGCAAAGTACGGGTTGAAGATGCCGGAGGAAACCGGATCGCGGACCTGTCCGAAGGAGACATCTTTGGAGAAATGGCCTATTTCACCATGGACAGAAAGCGAAGCGCCACGGTCGTTGCCACGACGGACATTGCGGTTCGCAGGATCACAACGGAAGACTTCGAAAAAACCCCCATGCTCCACAGTCTTTTTGCAGAGATAGCAAAAAGAAGAACTCGTCCCGTGTAGTCTTCACACCAACTTCAAAACATTCGATTTGGTCCCTTTACCCAGGGCATGCATTTTTTCACATTTTTCCACTAACATATCCATGTCTCCTGCCGATAATCCTCTTAGAAACACGGGAGGTAACCCATGACCGACAGAATAGCACCCACCAGCCCTTGCCCCCATTGCGGCTCGGAAATGTACCCCGATTTTGATGCCTGCAACACGGTGAAAGTCTTTGTGTGTTCGAAGCCCACATGTCTCCATCGCATCTATCCCGACTACCCCACGCGAAGCGGGAACCAGGAGATGTGCTACCAGTGCGGCGAAATATTCACCGTCGATGAGAAGTGTCCGGGGGTTCTGTGCCCGCAGTGCAAAGCCGCAATGAAGAGAAACAGAGCAAAGACGCATAGACCCGGTCCTCCCCATGGCAAGGCCGTTTCCGTCGAAAGACTGACATTTTGACCCACAAAATAGACTCTCCTTCCTAACATTCCGATAACATTGCCTGTTTCATGTCTTAAAGATCAATCTTTCTCTTGCAATCCATATCAGCACTATGTTAAAAAATGTACAAGCGAGGTTAAAACCACAATGAGTAATTTTCTTGACAAACTATCCGTGAGACAGATGACAAAGGGTGATCTGGACTCCATAGTAGAAATCGATACCAAGGTTCTAGGCGAAAGCAGAAAAGATTACTGGGTCACAAAAATTATAAACCAGGCCGAGAATAGACCCCCCGATGCCTCACTGGTAGCGGAAATTGATGGAAAGGTGGCCGGCTTTATTCTTGGCGAGGTCAGTGGTTGGGAGTTCAAAGTTCCCAACAATATAGGCTGGATCGACACAATCGGCATCGACCCGGATTACCAGAACAGGGGTATTGCGAAAGTTCTCGCAGTAGGCCTTATCGACAGCCTGCAGAAATACAGTGTCGATACTATATATACTCTTGTTAACTGGAACGATTGGGATCTTCTTCAGTTCTTCCACGCCATGGGTTTTTCACGCGGCGATATGATCAACCTGGTGCTGAAAGTCTGAGAGACGGTTCTTTTCTTCTCTCTACCCTTCTTTCACTATCTTCAATCTGGCGCTTTTGTTGATCTTGTTGCCTTTGAGTCTGTTGGCGGTTTTCAGGTCGTCTACATCAACGCCATATTTTTCCGATATGGAAGTGAGCGTTTCGCCTTTCTTTACCGTATGGTACCGGACCTTTTTCGTCCTCACAGGCGCGACAGCCGCCTTCTTTGGCTCAACGTGGCTCACGAGGCGGATCTTCATATTGGGATAGACCCTGTTGCCCCTGATCTTGTTTGCCGAGCGCAGACTGTCCTCATCGATACCGTAGCGGTCGCAGATCTCCGAAAGGGTTTCACCCTTTTTTACAACGTGGAAGGCCTTGACGGGGCGCACAGGCGCTTCTCTGACCGAGCGGTCCGCCCTATCGGCTTTAGCGATTCTCATGGGCGCGGGTTTCGCCGGCCTGGCGTCGTCGTCTTTCACTTTCCCCGCAGTTTTTGTCTTGCTCGGGCCGGGAGGGTCCTGCGTAACACCTTTGGCAAGCACGGTAGGGCTCGCGGGCTCTCCGGAGAATTTTGGTATGGCGATAACCATTCCCGACTTTATCCTGAGCTCGCTATCGCTGGAGTTTACCAGGACCAGGTCCTGTTGCCTGACATTGTATTTCTTTAGGATCCCTGCCATGCTGTCTTTCTTTCTTACCTTGTACGTGGTAACGCTTCTTATCGTCGAAATTCCCTCAAGTTCCGTTTCAAGGCGTCCGTAAAAGGCCTCCTTGTCAACACCGGACGGCAGTTTCACTGTATAGCCGTTCGTTCCCGGCGGTGTGATACCCCTGAGGAGCTCGGGATTATAGGTTCGGACAAGATCGATATCGACTGAAGACGCTTTCGCAATGGCCGTGATCGGTGTGGCTGCGGGTACGCTCACCTCGGCAAACCTGATCGGGGGATCGTAGGTAATACTGCCGAAACCGAATTTTGCCGGATCCTTCGCTATGATCGCAGCCGCTATAAGCTGAGGGATATATTCCCGCGTTTCCCGGGGAAGCGTATTGTATCTGTATAATTCCCAAAAGTCGTTCGTCTGATGCTTCTGAATCAGCCGTCCTATTCTTCCCTCGCCGGCGTTATAGCTTGCGGCGGCAAGGTACCAGCACCCGAACTGGTCGAACAGATTCTTGAGATACTTGGCCGCGGCGACCGTCGATTTCTCGGGATCCCGTCTTTCGTCCACCCAGTAATCGACTTCCAGACCGTATTGCCCGCCCGTCGAATAGATAAACTGCCATGGACCTGATGCCTTTGCGCTGGAATACGCCTTCGGGTTGAAACCGCTTTCGATCATGGCAAGATAGACAAGGTCTTCCGGCATGTCTTTTTCGCGGAGGATCTCGGTAATAATAGGGACGTAAAGCCGGGACCGTTTCAGCCAACCTGCGAAGACCTTCTTCTTGTCCTCCGAGAACCACTTTATATAATACTTGACGGCGTCATTGAATACGATGGGGATGTCGAAATTCTTATTGTAATCATGAGTCAGCAGGTTCGTTATATCGTCATCGTCTTTGACCTGCATTTCGAGCGCGTATGGGAGTTGTTTTGCCTGCTTCTGCCGGGTCTGTGCGACGATAGCTTTTGTTTTCAGGGACTTCGCAACCGGACTCCTGGCGGTTTCTGAAAGAGCGGGCGACCCGAACCCGGTCGCTGCGGGCTGTTCAGGGGCGACCGCCACAGCAGGTTCGTTGACATTCTGCACGGCGACATGATTGGATGTTGCGCATCCAGCGAGAAGAAAAACGAAAACCGTCAACACGAGATATTTTTTCATGATCCCCTTATTTACCGTACTGCATTCTGTCTGTGGTTCTTACTTGATGATATGTGCTATAAGCCTTTTCTGTCAACAAAAAAATGGCTATTTTTAAAGCTAATTCAATGACTTGTCTTGTAACTCACGGTATCCTCTGGAGAAATCGTATGCATTCATGCGTTTCTTATTTTCGAGCTGCAACTCCCTGATGATGAGCAAACCCTTGCCAGTGCTTACTTCAAGGCCTGCCTTGGTGACTCCCGCGATAGTGCCGACAGGGGCCTTCGCCTCAACGCTCTCGTCCACCGAGGAACAGAACACTTTCAAGAGCTTTCCATCAAGATACGTGAAAGCCGTAGGCCAGGTCACGAACGCCTTCACCTGACAGTCCAACCGGGCGGCACTTTGCTGCCAGTCCATTTTGCCCATTTCCTTGGTGATCATCGGGGCATAGGTGGCAATGGCATGATCCTGCACGGTCCTCTCTATCATGCCCCCTTTCCGAACGATACGATCGATTATTTCGGGAAGACGGTCTGCTGCCTTTTCGGAAAGCCTCTTCGAGAGCGTGATGTAATCGTCATCCTTCTCTATGGTGATCGGCTCCTGGTAGATGATGTCACCTTCGTCCATCTTCTCATTCATCCTGATGAAGGTGATCCCGGTTGTCTTATCGCCACTCAACAACGCCCACTGCATCGGGGACGGACCCCGATAAAGAGGCAGGAGCGACGGGTGAATATTGATCGGTCCCATCGACGGAACATCGAGAGCCCATTTCGGGACGATAAGCCCGAAGGAGACTACCACAAAAAGATCGGGGCGATGATCGGCTATCGATTTCGCCTCGTCATCTTTGAAAGAATCTATTTCGATAAGCGGCAAATCAAGCTGTACTGCCGCCCTCTTGACCTCGTTGTCGTCGGTCTGGTAACCCCTGCCTTTAGGTCTTGCTTTTTTGGTCACCACGGCCACAACAGAATCTTTGATCTTCAGAAGGGCGGGAACTGAAAAACCCGAGGACCCAAAAAAAACCGTCCTCATGTATTTTTCCTGGAATACTTCTTCTTGAAAAGGCTCTTTTTGATTGGACTTAACAGATCGATGAAAAGCACTCCATTGAGGTGATCGATCTCGTGCTGGAGAGCCCGCGCCAGCTGGCCTTCGCATTCCAGCTCAATGGTTTTGCCCTTGAGACCGGTACCCCTCGCGAGTACCTTTTTTGCCCTTTTGACATACTCATAGTAACCGGGAACACTCAGGCACCCTTCCTCTCCGTTCTCCTCGAGTTGCGCCTCGACAATGAGCGGATTGATAAGGATAAGGGGCTCTTTTTCCGTGGGATTCAGCGTCGTGTCTATGACGATAAGCCGGATTGGAAAACCGATCTGGGGAGCAGCAAGACCCGCCCCATGAGCAAGGATCATGGTTTCCACCATGTCATCGGTAAGCTTTACAAGCTCGCCTGTTATGTTCTCAATCGGCTTTGACTGCGTCCTCAGCACCGGGTCGGGAATGACACGAATATCAATTGTCGACATGTAAAGTTTTAAACCAAATCGACGGGAGAGTCAACCCGAGAAAAGGGGGGGGAAATGGTTGAAAGTTTCGTGTTTCTTCGTCTTCTATTCCGGACTGCGGTAGTAGGGAAAGTGAGTGATGATCTTGTTTTCGATGTCATCGAGAACGACCTGCGCGAATTCTTTCAGGTCTCTGGCATTTTCCCAGCCCGGAGGATCATATTCCTCACCGTTCATGAGCATGAGAAAATTAACCAGCCGCTGGGGCCTCCAGGACATCATTGCAGCTACGGTCTCGGCCACATCCGTCTCGACAGTGACCTGATTGCTCTCGATGGCGTACATCGCCGCCCGTACGCAATGAAGGCTGCCATCGACGGCATGATCCCCCGACTCCTCGAGGAGCCTCAGGGCCATGACGTTAACAGGCATCATGTTCAGGTCTTTCAGAAGTTCGCTGTCGTTCATTTCGGACACCGCTAGTATTTATACTGACGACAAGAGGATAATCAAGGATTTTCAAAATGTATGCCCGCCGAAAAACGTTGACTCGTTTCCTTTGCCGGTGATATCATTAGGAATGTTTGGTCTAGGAGTTCCAGAAATAATCATAATTCTTGTTATCGTGGTCCTTATCTTCGGTGCGGGCAAGCTTCCGGCCATCATGGGGTCGGTAGGCAAAGGCATCAGGGATTTCAAAAAAGAAGTCAAGGAAACCGACGGCAAGAGTTAATAAAACGCCACACGTTGGGATCACCGGCGGGGGTATGGAGGTACCGGCGTGGACAAGAAGATCTTCATCGGGATAGGGTCGAATATCGGCCACAGCTACAAAAACTGCATGACTGCCATTAAGCGGATCTCCAGCGACAGCAGGGCAGGCCTCAAATCGATATCCTCATTCTACTCGACATCACCCGTCTCAGATATAAAGCAGGATGATTTCATCAACTGCGCCGTTGAAATCGACTGGCAAGGTACACCCCTGGAACTTCTCAGGTTCCTGGGCGACATTGAATCCTCAATGGGCAGGATCAGAGAAGAGGTGAACGGACCGCGCATCATCGATCTCGACATACTCATGTATGGCGACGGCGTCATCGAGGAAGAACCCCTCACGGTTCCCCACAAGGAACTCCACCGCAGAAGGTTCGCCATCGTCCCCTGCATCGAGATCGACCCTGACCTCATCCACCCTGTCCTCAAGAAACCCCTCTGCGGCTTCCTTTCAGAGATCCCCGCCGACCAGCACGTGACGAAGCTGGAAGGGATAGGTTTCCCGGATGAAGACGACCTCTAGCGATCAGTAAACCTGGTTGGCATACCCAACCGGGATCAAGTAATGAGAGTGTTGGTCCTTGGAAGAATTATATAGGTCTAATACGACTTATAGGACCTATAATTTGATTTTGTTCTTTTATTGATGCGGTTTGATGATTACTTTGATGGATTCACGGCCGTCGGAGACCAATGCGAAACCTTTGGCAATGTCGCCCAGAGGAAGGCGGTGGGTTATCAGGTCGTCTACGATGATATCGCCGGATTCGATCAAATTCATTGCCTCGGCGATATCCGGGGGGCCGCAGTAGTATGAGGTCAGGATGGTGATCTCTTTCATCCAGTAATCGTTGACGGGAACAACGACCTTTTCTTCCGGTCCGGGGACGGCGAAGAGAACGATCGTTCCGCCCTTGTCGACGCATCTCCAGGCCTGTGCCACGGCCTGACGGGCCGAAGAGCAAAGCAGCACCGTATCCGCCTTCCTTCCTTGTTCACCGGTCAGGCGCTCCGCCACGTCACCGGCACCGTCGATGACAGAAGCGGCGCCTGTTCGCGCGGCGACATCCAGCTTCATCCGATTCACGTCGACGGCGATGACCTTGCAGCCACGTGCCGCGGCAAGCTTTATATGAAGGAGACCTGACATCCCGCAGCCTATCACCAGGACGCTGTTATCTTTCTTTACCCCCGCCAACCGCTGAGCCCTGACCGCACAGGCCAGGGGTTCTATGAATGTACTCTGATCGTAGGTGACCCTCTCCGGCAGCGGATACGTTCCCTGCCGTACGAAAATCTCTGGAACCAGGATGTACTCAGCGAAGCCGCCCGGCAGCCGTTCCTTGATTTGTGTGCACTGGGGATAATGCCCATTCGCGCAATAGAGGCAGTTTCCGCAGGGTATCTTGGGGGGAATGAAAACCCTGTCGCCGGGTTTATACCTGTCCACCTCTTCACCGGCTGCCACCACCTCGGCTCCTATTTCATGGCCCTGGACGAGCGGCGCCCGGGGAAGGCGATACCATTCGACGATGTCGCTTCCGCAGATGCCGCAGGCGTGGACCTTTACCAGCATCTCCCGTGGACCGGGAACAGGTGTGGGGACGTCTTCGATCCGAATATCCTGATTGTTGTACCAGTATGAGACTTTTATGGCTATCCCTCGCGCGAAGAGACTGTCATCCCTTGTTTTTCAGACTGTTATAAAGGTCAAAAGCGGAAGCCGGGGTCGCGTTCTCATGAACGACGGCGCCTACGGCCTGGATCATGGCGATGGGTGCCTCAGACTGGAAGATATTGCGCCCCATGTCCACCCCGGAGGCCCCCTGCTGCACGGCGTTATAGGCCATGGTCAGCGCTTCGAGTTCGGGTATCTTCTTGCCGCCCGCCATGACGATGGGTACGGGGCAGGATGATGTGACGGTATCGAAATCCTTTTCCACGTAGTAGGTCTTGATGTAATGGGCACCCAGTTCGGCGCATATGCGGCATGCCAGTTGGAAATACTTTGCATCGCGGGCCATGTCCTTTCCCACGGCAGTCACCGCCAGGGTTGGAATGCCGTAGCGGTTGCCGATATCAACCATGCGGGTCATGTTAATGATCGACTGTTTCTCGTATTCCCCGCCGATAAAGACCTGAACCGCCATGGCGCACACGTTGAGGCGGATGGACTCCTCGATGTCCACAGCTATATCTTCGTTGGACAGTTCCTTGAGAATGCTCGCGCCCCCGGAGACCCTCAGGACGATCGCCTTCGATATCGATGGCGGAACGACGCTCCGCAGTATCCCCCGCGTCAGCATGAGCGTATCCGCATAAGGCACCAGGGGAAGAATATTTATATCCACACGCTCGAGACCCGTTGTCGGCCCCTGGAAATATCCGTGGTCGATGGCAAGCATGACCGTCCGGCCGGACACCGGGTTGAATATTCTCGCCAGCCTGTTCTTGATACCCCAGTCCAGCGAATTGGAGCCTTTCAGAAAGAACCCCTCGCATTCCTGTGGCCTGTCCGTATAAAAATTCTTGGCTTCTTTAATCCCATCCATGTCAGCCATTTTTTCTCCTTTTCTATCGTGAAGTTTGCTGCGCAGAGTATAAAACAACCCAAAAGGAGGTTCAAGTCAAAACAACAGGCGATGAGGGCCGTGCGCGAGGAATTCTTTTCCTTCACAGGTCCGCGATTTTGTGTTAGAAAACAAATGCAATGCTCGACCCTGCCACAGCCAAGCAATTTGTCGATATCGGACGGGATATGTTCCTGCGGGGTCTGGTAAGTTCCCATGCGGGAAACATCAGTGTCCGGGTCGCCTCGACTGTCTACATCACGGGAAAGGGCTCCATGACGAGCCGCCTGTCCACCGCAAATATAGTCGAAGTGGACCTCCAGCGCGATGACGACCCTGGCATCCTCAACGCATCATCGGAATACATAGTTCACCGTGCCATTTACCTCAACACCGGTGCACGTGCCGTGGTACACGCTCACCCTCCCTACGCAACCCTTCTTTCCATGAGCGGCGAGATCGTCCCCGTGGACTCCGAAGGTTCCTATCACCTGAAACGTGTTCCCGTCGTAGCCCCACAGAATCCCATCGCTTCCGCGGAAGCCGCGTACCTCGTTAGCGAAGCCCTGAAAGACAACAGGGTCGTCATGGTCAGGGCCCACGGCAGCTTCGCCCGCGGCAGTACCCTGGAGGAAGCCTACATGCTGACCAGCGCCCTCGAATCCTCTGCCTTTTACGTTTATCATCTGGAAACGAAGAGGCAATAAAGAAACTGCTTCGCGCCCGTTCGTCCCTTCGCTCCCCTCTCAAGCTCACGGAGAATTAAGGAAAGATCTCACTGCGATCCCTGGCGAAGCGGGTGTGAGACAGTTGTCGAGATGGTTTAGTACCCTGCCGCCAGTCCATCCCTCCTCGGGTCGGCGGCGCTGTAGCGTTTTGAGGTGCAGGTCTTTGCGAAAACGGCTAAAGCTTGAGTCTCAGGCCGGAATCCTTCTTTTCGGCCGCATCGTCGGGCTTCATTTCCGCCATCTTGATCTTGAGCCGGACGTCGTTGGGGCTGTCGGCGTAGGCGACGGCATTGTCGAGGTTGAGAAGGCCGGCCTGGTACATATCGAAGATATGCTGGTCGAAGGTCTGCATTCCTTCGAAGTAAGATTCCGCCATCGTCTCTTTCAGGAGGGTTATCTCGCCCTTCAAGATGAGGTCTTTTACCCTGGGACTATCGAGGAGTATCTCGATGGCCGCGACGCGCTTGCCCTCGATGGTCGGAATGAGCCTCTGGGATACGATGGCCCGTATATTGAGCGAAAGCTGCATGTAGATCTGCAGATGGCGTTCTGTGGGAAAGAAGTTGAGGATCCTTTCGAGGGCCTGGTTGGCGTTGTTGGCGTGAAGCGTGGCAAGACAGAGATGGCCGGTTTCCGCAAAGGTAATGGCGTCTTCCATCGTCTCGGCGTCCCTGATCTCGCCGATGAGGATGACGTCCGGAGCCTGGCGCAGAGTATTCTTGAGGGCGTTGTAGAAGCTCAGCGTGTCGAAGCCGACCTCCCTCTGGGTAACAACGCTCATTTTGTGCTGATGAACAAACTCCACGGGGTCCTCTATGGTAATGATGTGACCCGCCTGATTGGAGTTGCGATAGTCGATAAGAGCCGCCAGTGTCGTTGATTTACCGCTGCCCGTGGCGCCGACGACAAGGACGAGGCCGCGTTTCGACATGCAGATGTCTTTCATGACTGTCGGCAGGTTCCAGTCATCGATGGTCTTGATCGTAAGCTTGATCTGGCGGATAACGAGGCCGATGAAGCTTTTCTGCCTGAATACGTTGACCCTGAACCTGCCATATTCCGGCTGAAAAATGGCAAGGTTCATCTCCATCTCTTCTTCGAATTTTTTCTGCTGGCGTTCGTTCATGATGGCGTAGGCAAAATTCTTTGTGTCTTCCGCGGTGAGCGGCTTGTCTCCATAGAGAGAGACGATTCCTTCGATGCGGAACGCCGGCGGCACACCCACGGTAAAATAGATATCCGATGCATCCTTCTCGACCATGTACTTCAGGTACTCATTGATGATGTCCATGGATCACCTCATTGAGCTGCTGAGATAGAACGACACTTCGTCTCTCGTCACAAGATTCTTCGCTATGAGCTCGTTGCATGCCGCTTCCATCGTCTGCATGCCGATGCCTTTGCTCGTCTGGATCATCGATGGTATCTGGGCGATCTTGTTTTCCCTGATGAGGTTCCGGATGGCCGGGGTGGCTATCATTACCTCGAAACCGGCGACCCTCCCCTTACCGTCGCGCCTCTTGAAAAGGGCCTGCGAGATGACTGCCTGGAGAGAACCCGAAAGCATGGAGCGCACCTGGTTTTGCTGCCCGGCGGGAAAGACATCGATAACCCTGTCTACCGTATCGGGAGCCGAACTGGTGTGGAGGGTGGCGAAGACAAGGTGGCCTGTTTCAGCAGCCGTCAGGGCAAGCTGAATCGTCTCCAGGTCCCTCATTTCGCCGACGAGGATCACATCGGGGTCTTCACGCAGAGCGCTTCGCAGGGCGGCGCCAAAACTCTTGGTATGCGGCCCCAGTTCGCGCTGATTCAAAAGGCACTTCTTGGAGATGTGGAGGAACTCTATGGGGTCTTCGATGGTGAGGATATGTTCCTTCACTGTATCGTTGATATAGTCGATTATCGCAGCCAGAGTCGTTGATTTGCCGCTGCCCGTCGGACCGGTGACGAGGACAAGGCCCTTTTCCAAACCGGCGATGTCTTTGAAGACCCGCGGCAGACTGAGCTGGTCAAAGGTCGGTATCTTGTTTGGGATGGTCCTGAAGACGGCTGATTCTCCGCGATGCTGCTTGAAAACATTGACCCTGAAACGGGCCAGATCGCCAAGACCGAAGGAAAAGTCGAGTTCGAGGTGTTCCTCGAAGACCTTTCGCTGAAAATCGCTCAGAATGTCGTAGATCATGTTATGCACGTCCTCTTTATCGAGGGCCGGCAGATCCACCTTGGTCATCTCGCCATGGATCCTGATCACGGGGGGCTCTCCCGCGCTGATGTGCAAATCCGATCCTCCGCTCTCAAGTGCAAAACCCAGCAGTTCTGAAATATCCATGGTGTCCTCCTATCCTTCCAGCGATTCGATCTCTTTGTATGTCGGCAAATCTTCAAGGCCCTTCAACCCGTAGACTTCCAGGAACCTCGGTGTGGTCCTGAAGACGATGCGCTTTCCCGCATCGCCGTTGCGTCCGGCCATCTCGACGAGCTTTCGCTCCAGGAGGTGCCTTAAGGCCCGCGCTGAATCGACGCCGCGCACCACGTCGATCTCTTTTTTCGTTACAGGCTGTTTGTAGGCGATGATGGAAAGCGTTTCGAGCATCGGCCGGGAAAGCCCAACGTCTTTTTCCCTGACAAAACGCTTGACGTAGTCGCGGTAGGCCACCTTGGTTCTCATCTGGAATCCGCCGGCAACCTCGGCTATCTCAACTGACCGTCCGGGGTCGGCGAACTCTCCTATCAGCGCACGAAAGGCCTCTTCGATCTCCTGAACAGGAAATTCCTCAAGCCGCCGCGCGACCTGTTTCACCGTCACGGGCCTCGGCGAAGAAAAAAGCACCGCCTCTATTATGTTCTTTAGTTCCATCGATCCACAAACTCCGATATCCTGTCGACTATCCCGTCCAGTTCACGGGGATACTCGAACCATTGCATATCTCGTTCTTTTGCAAACCAGGTGAATTGCCTTTTGGCATAATGTCGGGTATTTTTCTGTATATCTTTTACCATATCTTCATATCCAATGGAACCACTAAGATAATGCAGGACTTCGCGGTACCCGATGCTGGAAAAAGGCTTGAGTTCCCTCGTGTATCCCCTCGCCAGAATAGACTTTACCTCTTCAACGAGACCCCTGGCAAGCATGGCGAGTACCCTGTCGTCGATCCTTCGATACAGCTCCCCGCGCTCGGCCATGAGGCCGATATTGCATATGTCATATCTCGGCTCCCGGAAGCCGTGCTCCTTCTCAAGTTCCGAAAAGGGCTTTCCTTCCAGGAGATATATCTCCATGGCGCGGACGGCCCGTATACGGTCCCGGAAGCTGATCCTCAGGGCATATGCCGGATCGACCTCCTTGAGTCTTTCATAGAAAGAGATGGGGTCAAGGGCGTAGTCGCCGCGGAGCTTCTCCCGCAGGGCGTCGTCTCTCTTCGCGGGAAAAAGCCCGTAGAAGAGGGCCTTGAGGTAAAGACCGGTCCCGCCGACAATGATGGGCAGTCTCCCCCGTGTGCTGATATCCACGATGGCCCGGTCGGCCCTCTCCTGGAAAAGGGCGGCGTTAAACTCCTCATCGGGATCGATAATGTCGATGAGATGATGGGGAACGACCCTGCGGGCGTCGGCATCAGGTTTCGCCGTCCCTATGTCGAAGTGGCGGTACACCTGCAGGGAATCGCCGTTGACGATCTCTCCGCCGAAGCGTTCGGCGACGATGACCGCCAGTTCCGATTTGCCCGTACACGTCGGCCCGCCTATGGCAACGAGCTTCATCCTGTTTGATAACATAAATGATATACAGTATAATAACCCCCGGATGTATTCAAGGATTATCAAATTTGCGGTCATCCTCATCATGCTGCCCATGATCTTCGGCGTGGGTCTGGGATACGGCCTTGTTAACTATCTTGAGATCCCCGATGTAAAGCAGCTCGAAAGCTACCGGCCCAAATCGGCTACACGAATTTACGCAGACGACGGAACACTTTTTGCGGAGCTCTACGTCGAGAAAAGGATACCCATCCCGCTGACTGACATGCCCCGGCACCTCAGGCTCGCTTTTGTCGCCATCGAGGACGTACGTTTTTACAATCATTTCGGTGTCGACATCCGCGGCATCGGACGGGCATTTGTCCGCAACCTTATAAAAAAAGGTATTACGGAAGGTGCATCGACCATAACGCAGCAGCTTGCCCGGAACCTCTACCTGACGCCTCAGAGGACCTATAAGCGAAAGATCGAGGAGGCCATCCTCGCCATCCAGATAGAGAGAACCTATTCCAAGGACGAGATACTCAACATGTACCTCAACCTTATCTACCTCGGTGAGGGGGCGCACGGCGTCGAGGCCGCGGCATACACTTATTTCCACAAGAAAGCCAGGGACCTCACCCTGGAAGAGTCGGCAATGCTGGCGGCACTCACAAAATCGCCTTCACGGCTTTCTCCCTATAAGAACGCCGCCAGGACGGTGGACCGGCGTAACACGGTCCTCAGAAAGATGCATGAGGCCGGTTTCATTGACAAGGCACGATACACAAAGGCAATCCAAACGACCCTTGCCATTGCGCCGTTCAAGACCTACGAGAAAAGAACGGGATATTTCACGGACTATGTGAAGCAGGTGCTGGAGGAGTATGTCGAGCAGGCCCAGGAGATATTCACCAGTGGTTTCAACGTAAAGACCACCTTGAACCTCAAGATGGTGCAGTATGCCTACGACGCCATCGAGAAAGGCATGGAGGCCTACAAAAAACGTCATCCCGGCGTCAAGGAACTGCCCGAGGTCGCCCTTGTCGCCATGGAGGTCAAGACAGGGGAACTGAAGGTGATCGTCGGTGGAAGGGACTTTTCGCAATCGCCATATAACAGGGCTGTGCAGGCAAAAAGGCAACCCGGTTCGTCCTTTAAGCCGATCATCTATCTGACTGCGCTGGAGCAGGGGTATACCCCGAACAGCACGCTGAGGGATTCCCCGCTGACTTATACCAACCCGTATACCGGAGTGGGCTGGAGCCCGAGAAATTACGGCAACGAATATCATGGCGACGTTACGATGCGAAAAGCGCTGGAGCTTTCACTCAACACGGCGACGGTGCGGCTCCTCGAGCAGGTAGGCCTCGAAAATGTCATCGACATGGCAAAACAGCTCCATATTACGAGCAGATTCGAACCGAATCTTTCCCTTGCCCTCGGAACCACCGAGATCGCTCCCATTGAACTCGCCGCGGCCTACAGCACCTTCGCCCGCGGAGGAGCATACGTCCAGCCGATATCCGTAAAGGCCATCACGACCCTCGATGGCGAGGAACGCTACCGCGAAGAGGCCGTCGAAGAGCCCGTCGTAACACCGGAGGTCGCCTATACCCTGGTGGATATCATGAAAGGGGTCGTCAAGCATGGCACGGCGCGCGCTGCCGCGAAGATGCCCTATTACCTGGCGGGAAAGACCGGGACGACCGATGACTTTCGCGACGCCTGGTTCATCGGATTTTCGCCGAACCTTCTGTGCGCCGTTTGGGTCGGTTACGACAAGAAAACAAATCTCGGCGCCAAGGAAGCCGGCGGAACAACAGCGCTGCCCATATGGATCGACTTTATGTCGAACGCCCTCCCCCTTTACCCCAATACGGATTTTCCGCCAGCCACCGTTGATTTTCCTTAAGAACACGTTTCGGGTTTCGGGTTAAAAGACGGGAAGCGTTGGTGTTCTGTATGACGTACCGGAGCATCCGGCCTTGAAATTGTTGAAGCTTTTGGACGCAGCGCCCGCCTTTCGTTGACCAAAGCATTTTACAACCACGAGAATTCTGCATATAGTATGGAACCATGTCTATGGACATAAAACAAAAGGTAGCTCTCAGTGCCGCGGCATCAGCCCTGGTTCTTGCCGCGGGTAAAGTCACCATAGGGCTTTTTTCGGGCTCCATGACGGTGGTTTCTTCCGGCCTCGACAGCCTTCTCGATGTTTTCATGTCGGCAATGAACTTCTATGCCATCGGGAAGGCATCCGAACCTGCCGATGACGAGCATCGATACGGTCACGGCAAGGCGGAAGATCTTGCGGGTGTCTTCCAGTCTGTGGTGATCGTGCTGTCCGGGTCGTTTATTATCGGCAAGGCGCTGCAAACCTTCCTTCACAAAGGGACCATATCCTACTCGTTCTTCGATTTCTTTGCGATGTGTCTTTCTCTTGTCTTCAGTCTTGTTATATCAACAATCCTCCTGAGAACCGGCAAGCGTACCGGCTCGGCCGCGCTTAAGGCCGACGCCCTCCATTACAGGAGCGATCTCTATTCGAACTCGGGGGCAATAGCGGCAATCGCGCTCGCCCGTTACACGGGTATTATCCTCTTCGACCTTGTTTTTGCCGTCGTCGCCGGAATAATAATCATCGTTTCGGCAGTGAACATCTTCCGTGAAAGCATCTCGGGCATCATGGATTCACGCCTCTCCGATGAGATAGAGCGCCAGATCAAGGATATAATCAACGGGATGTCCTTCCCTATGGCCGGGTTCCATAAACTGCGGACCCGTCATGCCGGAAGCAACAAATATATAGATTTCCACCTTCTTGCATGCAGAAAGCTTCATATCGACGAAGCCCACGCCCTTGCCCACAGGATCGAGGACCAGATAAAGACAACGATACCTCTTTCCGATGTTATCGTGCACGTGGAACCATGCAAGGAAAGTTGCGACCTTACCGAGATAACCTGTGTCCTGAGAAAAAAATAAAGGCGGCTTGCATGTTTGAAGGTTCGATTACCGGGGGCAAAAAGGGGATTGACTCAGGATGCACAAGAGGGGCCGGATCTTTCGGAAAGGAAGGTCGAGTGGAACGGGAGCGCCATTGGAAAGGCGCACTAATGGTCGTTGTTCTCCTGTTTCTTGTGTCGGCGTTGGGGTGCGCCGCGCAAAAAACCAGGTACGTGAAGCCCCGTGAAAACCCGGATATGTACCAGAGGGTGGATCGCGTCCTCACTGACTCGCGCAAGGTCATTAATCCCTATCCCATTTACCGGTTTCAGTTCACCATCCTCGAAGACAAGACCCCAAACGCCTGGGTGAACACGCAGAAAGGCATCCTTGTGGTCACAACGGGTCTTTTGGCCCTGTGTGACGACAACGAACTCGCCCTTATCTTCCTCCACGAGAACGCACATATCAAGTACGATCACGCGGCCAAGAACAGCCTCCTCTCCGACGTCACCTCGGCGGCATTCACCATAGGCGGCCTGTTCCTGCCCGGCGTGGGTTATGGGAATCTCGTCGTCAATCCCCTTGTCACAAGGGGCTACAGCAGGTCGCAGGAACTCGAGGCCGACAAGGACGTGGTTGACCAGTGCCACCTCCTGCGCATGACACCGGACAATTATATTTCCGCATTGGAAAAGATGAAGCAATACGCCGCCTCGACGGGCAACGGCTCAGATTCTACGGGCCTCTTCGACACCCACCCCAACCTGCAGTACAGGATAGATACGATAAATAGAGGGACGGGAAGAAGATAGGTAATGGGTAATAGGTTATGGGTCATAGGAAGGACTCTTTCTTTTGTTTCTCGTTTTTCCCATTACCCATTACCCACTGCCGTCCAAAGTAATGTAAAGGTCAACCTCTTTCCTGAGCCTCCGTCATTCCGGTGCAGGCCGGAATCCAGGAGAAATTATGGATAAGGAATCACCATACGAAGGGATATCCAACTGTTCTCTTTAAACATGTACGCTGTCTGTTGTATGAATGGTCTTCTTGGATTCCGGCCTGCGCCGGAATGACGAATAGAGAAACCTGGAATGACGAACTGCGAGATAAGGCAAACCTGGTTTTGAAATGCGGGATTTACCTGTCTTGAATCATTGCTTTATAAACAAAGCAGTCCGAGAAATGAATTCTTTTGGACAGCAGTGCCTATAACCCATAACCTATTACCCATCACCCATTATCATTCCCTGTCCTATCCTCCTTTTTCCCACACCTGTCGTAAACTGATTCTCGGTGCTGAAGTATGGAAGCGGTACTTCCAGCAGGCCTTCCGCGATCGCCTGCCTCACACCCGGGATCGAGGACGCGGCCTCGCGGGCCGCCTTGGCGATCTTGAGATCAGTGGATGTCCCGGCGTAGAGGAACAGGACGAGCCGGGTCTTCCCGTCACCCCGGACGACCTCCGCGGAGTAATTGATGAGCCCTTCGATTGGAAAGAGGGACTCGTCGAGATCGATGATGGTGACGGTATGATCTTTCCCCAAAGGCACCCTGCCGTCCAGCCTTCCGGCTACCGTGCCGAGGCGCCCGAGCACACTGCCGCACGGGCACGGCTCAGTCATAAAATGAGAGATGTCCCCCGTCCGGTACCGTATGAGGGGCATTCCCCTGCGGGTCAGGGTGGTGAAGACGATCTCGCCCGCCTGCCCTTCCCGACAAGTCTGCCCTGTCTCGGGATCGACGATCTCGACGTAAAAGTCCGCTTCACGGATATGATAACCGGAGCGGACCTCGCATTCAACGGCACAGCCGAGGCCCGTTTCCGTCATTCCGAAATGAGCGAAGACCGGGCAGTGCCACCGGCTCTCAAGCTCCCTGACGACGGCCTGCGGGACGTAGTCCGTCGACAGAAGGACGCTTTTGATCCTTCCGGCGGGAATGACCCCGCCCGCCGTTCTTGCAATCCACAAGACCTGCGTCGGTATGCCTACCAGACAATCGGCGGAAAACTTCATGATATCGGATATGGTATTGTCGACGTCCCGAACGGGCCCGTGCACGATCCCCTCCACGTCCATTCTCGCAAGCCCCCGTTTCAGGAGGTCGCCGACACTGTCTTTCTTATCGCCGGGAAGCAGAATCAGCACCTTCTGGCCGGGAGATATCAGGGTGGACATGCCGTGGTGGAAGAAATCCACCGTCAGTTCCAGGTCGTCGGCGGTGAAGAAGAGCCGTTTCGACACACCCGTCGTGCCCGACGTATTGAGGGTGACCACACGGGCTATCTCGTCCTGGGAGACGCAAAGGAACCTCAGAGCGGATTCTCTGATGTCGTCTCCGGTGGTAAAAGGAAAGGAGACAAGGTCGTTGAGGCCTTTTAATTCGCTGCCGCTGCGACCCTCCAGGAGCCGCCGGTAAAAGGGGCTGTTCCTCGGTGCATAGTCCACGGTCTCGCGGATCTTCTCAAACTGGTAGCGGTCTATCTCGTTGCGGGAAAGAGGAGACGGGGAATCCTGGCCGCCGCGGATCTTCCGCGCGATCCATTCATCGAGGGGCGTCTTTCTCATGGAACCTCCCACGATAAAGGGTCTTCCCTGTTTCGCTCGTAAGGTTGTAGGCGCAGAAGGGGATCAGCCGTCCGTCGGGGGACATTATGGAGATGCAGCAGTCACGCAGCCGTTCGATGTCGAGATTCCAGACATCCTGGAAGGCCATACAGGAGATGGAAAACCCGTAGTCCCTTCCTCTTTGCAGAAAGGCGTCGAGGTCGATGACATCTCCGTCGGAAAACCGGGGCTCAGTAAGCCCCCCGGCAGGTCTTTCGGCTGCGCCCCCTGGCTGGCGGCACGCACCTCCGGGAGACCATTGCCTGGCAACGGTGGATATGGTGCGAAGCAGCCCCTGCCTGCCGTCCCTGTTCCCGCAACAGGCACTCGCCGATGGCGAGGTGCACTTCAGTTTGCCCCCGGGCATTACGATGAAGCTGCCATGAAAGGAACAGTGGTCATTCTCGGTACCCGGCGGCAGAAAGTTCCACTTCCCGGAGATATCTCCGGCCTGTTCTTCGATCGCCCGGATAACCTCGGGCAGGGTGAAGCGCAGCGAAGAATATGCGGCAACAGGATAACGTCCGAAATGACTGAGAGGCTGAAAATGAATCCCCCTTACAACGGGGCTCATCTTCACGGCAAAACGGACCATAGAGCCGATGTTGCCTGTGTTTATTCCCGCAGCCAGGGTGGGCACAAGAATGACACCAAGGCCCGCCGCGGCACAACGTTCAATGGCCGCCATCTTTTCATGCATCAGGGGGCGTCCGCGCAGCTCGCGATAGATCCGGTCGTCGGTCCCGTCAAACTGGAGAAAGACCGTTGAAAGCCCGGCATCACGAAGCATCCCGGCATAGTCGGACCTCTGTGCTATGACAAGCCCGTTCGTGTTCACCTGGATGAAAGAAAAACCTTTTTCGACCCCGAGGGCTATGATCTCGGGGAGATCGTCCCTGAGCGTGGGTTCGCCCCCGGAAAGCTGGATGTTACAAGGCCCGGCGGCTTGAATCACGCGATCGTACCACCAGGCGATGGTTGACCTCGGGGGTTCGCCGGCGTTCGGCCGGTCACGGGGCGTATCGGCAAAGCACACCGGGCAGTTGAGATTGCAACGGTCCGTGACCTCCAGCAGCACCGAGCAGGGATACTGACGATGAGACGCACAGAGTCCGCAATCGTAGGGACACCCCTTCCCCTTTTCTACCCGGCCATAGAGAACCTCAGGCTGAACGGGGTCTTTCGGCCGTGCCCAGTCCTCGTACCGGGGCTCGCCCCGCCATAGGGGAACACTCCACCGGCCATGCCCCTCACAGGTCTTTTCGAGGAAGACATCATCCCCCCGCGCCACGATGGAGGCACCGATAACCTTAAGGCAGACGGGGCACAGGCTGTCCACCTTCTTGATCACCTTCGTGCCGGCATCACCCATTCACGTTACCCCGGGGCGTGAGCCCGCGCGTCTCCAATATCGACAGCACCTTTTCGTACGTCTCCACGATCAGTTTGAGGCAGGCCTTCTTATCGGGGCTTACGGCAAGTATATCGCAGCACTTCATTCCCCCGTAGGGTCCTTGTGTGCGGCCCCTGAACCACACAGTGAGTTCATGGATTGCAAAGGGCAGATCCATGTTCGGCGTCTCGTCGTCGGAGCCCTTTCCCATAATAAAGGAAACAAGGCAAACCCCTCCGAGAAGCACACCGCACGTCTCGCCGGAATCGGCAATCCCCTTGCAGAGTCCGCCGACCGCCCTGACGAGACCGGGATTCTCCCGTCCCAAGCTCTCGAGCATCATGATCGCCATTATCTGGCTGCAGCAGTAGCCCTTCGCGTTAAGCTTTACCGCCTCGAGCACCCGTTCGCTTAGATTTATCGTTTCGTCTCCAGAGATTTCCATTACGCAATCCTCGCAACAAGAAGATAATATCCGATACCATCCCACGCTCCGGGCCTTTTGCCGCAGGAAGGAGCGGCAACCCCGCACTGTCGGGAGGCATGCCCCGACAATATGAGCTCCACGGCCAGCCTCTTGAAGTCGGCGGTCCTGTCTTCAAAGGTGATGATATCGAAGCCAAGATGGGCCAGATGTGTCAGGATCCGGTCCTTTTCCATGATCTCCATACCCGGTGGGCCGGGTAGAGCCGCCCTGGTCCGGTACAGGTCCGACAGGATCAGAAAGCCGCCGGTCCCTATTACCCTGGAAAATTCCCGAAGCACCGTTTCAGTCTTTGTAAGGCAGAGAACACATTCACAGATGATCCCCCCGAAAACCCCGTTCCTGAAGGGCAGTGACTCCAGCCGCGCACCCGCAAGCGGGCCCGGTGCAGACATCACACCGGCTTCGGCGAGCATTGCCAGGGAGTGGTCGACCCCGAAGCCCCTTATGTTATGTCGGTCCCACAGGCGGCGAACCGTCGCACCACAGCCACAGCCCGCGTCAAGGACCCTCGTTCCTTCAGGAAACCGGCACAGGCCGATTCCGCGGTCGGTGATGGAAAATCCACCGGGTCTCAAGGTCCCGCCCGTTATCGTCTGAAGACAGGTATACTCAATAGTTGCCATGGTATGGATTATTTGTCCTCAAGCATCTTCTCTGCCAGGGCCATTTTCTCCGTTGCATCCTGTTCACTGACGAATATGCGCTGACAGACCGGACAGGCCGGTATGTCGACTCCGAATGTCTCCTCCATGTATTTCAGCTTCACCGTCGCAAGTTCAAGAGGCCTGTCGCACTTCATACAGGTCCACTCGGCGGTTTCCTTTCTTTTGGCCTCCATATTGAAGCCGTGCAGTATCTCCATGCGATGTGAATAGGCCGTGTATATCCGGTAAGAGTCTCCATCGCGGTCGAACTCCACCCAGTATGTCGCAGTCGACGGTGTAAAATAGGCGAGGCAACGGCCGCTTGTGCGGTGGACGTAAAGATTCCCCGTTTCATTCGCAAAACCGATGACTCCCCGAATATCCTCCAGCCTGATGCCTCTGGCTTCGAGCACAGGGGCGGCCTCAACGCTGATATCCAGCCTTATCTCCCGATCACCTTGCACGAGTGTCTCCTGGTGTTTTAAAAAAGCTCTGTCCACCGGTATTATGCCGGTGGACAGAACGGAATGTCAATGCGGCATCATTTGCCGATGCAGTCCCGAATGGTCGTTCCAAGGCCTTTTCGCGGCCCCGTTTCGTAAGGCAGCATCCCGCCCCTGCATGCCGGGCATATCGCCCCCCGCAAGGAAGGATACGGCTCCCCGCAGGACGGGCACAACGCTATGGCTCCGCCCTTCTGTTTTCTAATTCGGTCGAGGGAGACCTCAATGGTCTCCGCCGAGCATATGGAGCTTCCTGCCTCTTCTATATCCTTCATAAGACGGGCTTCGTCCTGTCCGGACTTGGGGATGAGCTTCATGAACCAGCCCTTTATATGCGGCCAGGCATCAAGCCTGGGAGCGTCGATGTAGACCCGTGTCCCCTTCCCGGTGTTCTTGTCATAGAAGGCAAGTGCGAAGCGGCCCGTGTCTATGATCCTCAGCCACTGGTTCCCGATGGAACAGGGGGTCAGAAGCTGGACCGCGTCGGGGAGGCACTTCGCCGTCTCGCATATCACGTCGTACAGCCCGCCCTCGGGCAGGTTGCGATATGCCAGGTCCACCATGAACCCGCCGATCATCAGACCGGGGGCGGTACTGCCATGGAAGGCCTTTACCATCCGGGCATACTCCTCAAAAGTGTATGAAAGGATCATTCCCTGTCTCCTTCGTGTTTCCTTTACGCCGCATCCGCCTTTCTGATGCTGCACAGCAGACCTTTCCACTCAGGATAGCCCATGATGGGCTCGCGGGCGTTGCAGTCCGTCAGCCTGTTGCAGTTGGCCTCTCCCGGCCAGCCGTGGGGTACGAGGACGACGCCTTCCATGGTCCTGGCGTCGACGGATGCCTTCATCTTCACAAAGCCGCGGTCTGTCTCGACGATCACGTCGTCACCGTTGGCAACGTTGTACTTCTTCGCCGTCTCGGGCCCCAGCTCCGCTTTGGGGAAGGGAGACCAGGTCTGGAGAGACTTTATGTTGTGGAGCATGGCGCCGTTGAAGTAGAAGTCCCGGGTGCCCGTCGCGAGGACGAGAGGGTACTTCTCTCCCAGTTCGGCCCAACGGCGTCCCTGGGGGCTCTTTGAGGGTTCGAGGTACGTGGGCAGGGGATCGAAGCCCACGTCGGCGAATGCCTGCGAGTAGATTTCGATCTTCCCCGTGGGGGTGGCGAAAGAACCCTGGCGCAGGGTGTAGTCCTTCTCCTGGTAGATGGAGCCCTCGGGTTTTGCCGTGAGGGCTTCGAAGTTGAGGGCGCAGGGCTCGAGCTCATACCTCACCACGTCCTCGTCCGTCTTCCACGCAAACTTGTCACCGAAACCAAGCCTCTGGGCGAGGTCGGTATAAACGTCCCTGATGGAGCGGCATTCGTAGTAGGGCGGAAGAATTGCCGGCCTCAGCATGAGGAAAGGCAGGCAGTGGCAGACATTATAGTTGTACGCGAGTCCCCAGAACTCAAGCTGGTTCAGGGCCGGAAGGACATAGTCGGCGTACTGCGCCGTCTCGGTGAGGAACTGCTCGTAGACGACGACGAGGTCAAGTTTCTTGAAGGCTTCTCTCAAGGCATTTGAATCGGGCATGGTGACCAGCGGGTTGCCGCCGGCGACGATGAAGGCCCGGAGTTTGTCGGGGACGCTCTCGGGGACCATGTTCATGACCGCATACGGGCTTGTCCTGCCCCAGAGTTCGTAGAAGAGCGGATACTCATCCGCTCCAAGAGGCTTGCCCGGGAAGGGAAGACTCACGTCGTTGAGCCTCAGCCTCGGGCTTATGACCCAACCGCCGGGGACGTTGATGTTGCCCGTAAGGACCTGGAGGATGGCGAGCGCCCTGTCGTTCTGGGAACCGTTCGCACACTGATCCTGGGTACAGGTACCGTGGAAGATGGATGCGCCGCGCGTCGTGGCGAACATCCGGGCGATCTTGCGCGCATCCTCGGCCTTAACACCCGTTATCTTCTCCGCCCACTCAGGGGTGTACTGTTGAACGTGGGGGATGAGTTTGTCGAAACCAAAGGTCCACTGATCGAGGAACTCTTTGTCATAGAGATTCTCGTTGATGATAACATTCATCATGGCAAGGGCCAGGGCGCCGTCGGTGCCCGGCCTTATCGATGTGTAGATCTCCGCCTTGTCCGCGATGGGGATCCTTCTCGGGTCTATGACGATGACTTTCGCGCCCTTTTTCAGGTTCTCCTCGATAGCGAGGGAGAGCGGGAAGTCGGATGCCGCGGGGTTGTGGCCCCACAGGAGGTAGAGCTTCGAATCCATCTCCTCGACGGGATATTTGCCGAAGGTGATCTGACGCGCCCGTATTCTCATCCGGTAACAGATGCTCTCCACGGAGAAAAAGTTAGGAGAGCCGAAGGCGCCTTTGAACCTGTGGGTCAGCGATATCATCTCCAGATTCTCTACGCCGATGGAGCCGCAGAAGAAAGCCAGGGCCGAAGGACCATACTTCGTCCTCAGGTCGTCCAGCTTCGCCGCGATCTCCGACATGGCCTCTTCCCAGGAAACTCTGACGAATTCGCCATTCACCTTCTTCAGGGGGTATTTGAGTCTGTCGGGATGATACAGGTGCTCGATCATCGCCTGCCCCTTGGGACAGAGCTTCCCCTTGTTCATGGGGTGGGACTGCTGTCCTTCAACCTTGACTGCCTTACCATTCTCTATGGTAACCTCGACGCCGCAACTGTGATAGCACAGTGCGCACCCGCTGTAAGCCTTTTTCCTATCTTCTCCACTCATCCTTTCCTCCAGTATAGTAATTGCCGTCCATGCCGTTTACATGGGCTGTGTAGTGAGTTTTAGGATATCCAGTGTCCGGGTGCTGATAGGCATTTCTCGCCTCGTCATCTATTATACTATTATCATCCGAACAATGCTTCCCATTAATATCCAATACTCCATAATTCTTACCACTCAGTTTTTTGCTAAAAAAATACCTCTCCCACGCAAATGTTTTTTGCATTTTCTAGACTACCTCAGTCTGTGAGCTGAATAATTGGTTGATAAAGAAAATAGCGAAGCCGGCCCGTTAAGGTGGGAGTAGGAAGGTTTTTTCGGGGTCACGGGCCGGCTCGTAATCATTGTCTCTCGCTATTTTTAAACTGTCATGCCTTTCGTACCGAACAC
>DHVP01000009.1 GCA_002412715.1 Deltaproteobacteria bacterium UBA5205 | reverse complement strand
CCCTTAAGTTGACGCGTATGCGTTTTTTACGGGATAAACGTGAGACAGTCTTTTGCTGTTTCCTCTATTTCGCGACTTGCCTCCCGAAAGGGGTGGAACGGGTCCCGGCCGTAAAGGCCCGGTTAATCGTTTGTCTTCCTTTCCGGCATCGGCAAGCCCTCCCTGATCTTGCGCGAGAATTCAGGATCGTTGCCGATCGTATGGGCTTTCTTGTTGATGCAGCTGAGCTCCTTAAGTTCCTTGAAGGAGACGCCCGAATAGAGCCCTCCCATTTCATAGGCGTACTGGGGGGCATATCCGCTCAGAAGTATCTTCCAATTGTATCTGGCCCGGCTGCCCAGGGCCCTCACATGGCGGACGATATTTGTCGTACAGTTCGTTGTGAGGGTATTGTACCATTCGGGCTCCTCTCTCATGCTGTTGATCTGGCGGACATATTCGATGAAAAGCCCTCGCAGGTTCTCCGGCCTGGGATTGAGGCGGTAGAGATAGACATCCTCCTCGGGCCTGCGGTAGTCGGTCCTGACGCGGATAAGGTCCCTCTCGTCACCTGCTATGTAGATTAACTCGTACTGCTTGAAGAACCCTTTGATTGTCGAATAGTCTTCGCCCTCCTCTTTTCGGGTTTCGATGGAAAAGGCGACGTAGTCCTTTCCCTCAAACCCGAAGCTGAGCATGACATGGGCAATGGCGTCGCCCATCCAGTAGACGGCGATGAGGTCCACGGAACTCAGCTTTTTAAGGTCGAAGCTTTTGTCGTAATAGCGGGCATCAAAATCCGTTTCGGTGCGATACGCGAAATTGCGGATATTGCGCAGGGTGACGACATCGCCCGTGATGACGGCATAGGGCAGTACGGCCACCTCCCTTTGCCAGACGCGGTCGTTTGATGGGGGAATGGACAACCACCAGACAACGATACCAAGAAAAACCAAAAGAAATCCGGCTGTGGTGAGCCCGCGGCGCGGAAAGAAGATAAATGCGGCCATGGCGGCAAGGCCGAAGACCGCACAGAGAACGACCTTCACCGGCTCGCTGGCGATATTGGAATAGTATATGGCCATGATCGACCATATCATCATGAAGGCCAGCACAATACCCAGAAGAGCAATGCCGCCGTATCGAACCGTCTTGCGCACAACACCTATTATCACGGTTCCTTTGAATCTTTCAAGGAAGATGCGCATATGTTCCGCGGCCTCAGGATGACGTCCGCGGAATGTCCTGAAAGCTCCCTGACCAACGTTGTCAGGTTTACCAAGGGTAGTTCCAGCTTGTGCCGGGGCCTTATAGCGGCTATAATAGAAGATCGGAACCGGAACCGGGAAGAACCCATGCTTATTAACGCATTAATGTACTCATACGATCTCACCCGCCACGAATATAAACCATCCCACCCTTTCAAACCCGTTCGGGCGCGATTGATGTCCGAACTGCTCAACAGATACGGCCTTATCTCAGAAGAGAATCAAAGAATTGTCGCACCTCCGCTCATGGACGAGGAATTACTGTACCTGTTTCACACCAGAGAGTATATAGAACTCCTGAAGAAAGGTGAAAAAGGGGAGGTCTCAGTCGAAATGTTTCGTGCGGGCCTTGGGACGGAAGACAATCCTCTGTTCAAGACGATGTATCAATACGCTCTGGAGGCGTCGAGCGGAACATACGAGGGCGCCATGATGCTTTGCCGGGGAAACGTACGGTTCGCCTTTAACCCCTTCGGCGGATTCCATCACGCAGGGAGGGACTATGCCGGAGGATTCTGTTACATAAACGACATCGCAGTTGCTATTGCCGACCTTGTCAGAAAGGGGCAAAGGGTGGCATATGTGGACATAGACGCTCATCACGGCGATGGGGTGCAGGATGCTTTTTATAAAACAGACAGGGTTTTGAATATTTCCCTCCATGAGTCCGGGGAAACCCTCTATCCCGGCACCGGGTCCGAGACTGAAACAGGGGCCAATGAGGGCCTTGGATACAATGTTAATATTCCCCTTCGGGAAGGCACCGACGATGAAGTGTACCTCCTCGCTTTTGAGTCCCTTATCCCGTCACTCATCGAGAGCTTCAAGCCCGATATCGTGGTGGCAAACATAGGATGTGATACCCACAAGGACGATCCCCTTGCACATCTCAACCTGACAAGCAACGGATATAAAAAGGTGATCTCGATTATAAATGACCTGTCACCCAAAATACTTGCCCTTGGTTCAGGGGGCTACAACCTGTTCAGGACGGCTGCCCTCTGGACGCTGGCCTGGGCTGTGTTCTGCGGACTTCAACCTCACGACCTTCACTCCGGCATCGTGGGAGGAATGATGTACGGGCCGGAGACTGACGCAGGACAGCTTGATGACCCTCCCTATAGTGTCGGGGATTGGGAAAAAGAACAATGCCTTGTCCATGCGAGGCGCGTGATTGATTTCATCAAAAACAATATCTTCCCCCTGCATGGGATAACCCGTTAAAAACTATCGTCTTCCATGGATCTTGCGTTTCGCCGGATTGTTTTGTAGGGAATCATCAATACGTTCAGCCCTGCTCAGTCTCTCCCTATGTCAGCCATACCCCGTCAGGCTGCCCCGGCTTCAGATGACACAATAAAAAGCATCCCGCTGATACCTTCCGCGTCCCGGCCGTGTTAATAAGATACTGAGGATAGTTTCGGCACAAACGGCAAGGAATAAAATATGGAAAGAGAAAAGAAGATAGACAGCGAGCAGGCTGCTCGGGTAAAAACCATAGAAATCCTGCATCGGGCAGAGCATGAAAATCGCACTTACCTGATGGAGCATGAGAGCAAGCAGATTCTCGAGAATGCAGGTATAAAAACGACAGGCGGCATGATCGCCTCATCTGAAGACGAGGCGATCGAGATGAGCAGGGGTTTTGGTTACCCGGTTGTCCTGAAAATAGTCTCTCCCGATGTGGTTCACAAGACCGATTCCGGCGGCGTAAAATTGAACCTGGGAAGTGATGGAGATGTCAGGGAAGCTTACCGGGATATTCTTTCGCGTTTCAAAAACCAGAAAATCGTCGGCCTCTCGGTGCAGAAGATGGCCCCTGCCGGGCTGGAGGCCATTGTAGGGGTCACACGTGACGCAAGTTTCGGGCCGGTGCTCATGTTCGGTCTCGGAGGCATTTTTGCGGAGGTCTTAAAAGACGTAACCTTCAGGGTCCTTCCCATTACGGAGGATTCGGTAGACGAAATGATCGAAGAAATAAAGGGGTATTCCCTTTTAAAGGGATACCGCGGCCAGTCCGTTGATATTCCGGCCTTGAAGCAATTGCTGCTGACAGTTTCCAATCTGGCGATAGCGCACCCCGAGATCACGGAACTGGAGTTGAATCCCGTGGTGCTTTACGCTTCGGGCTATCTGGGTGTAGACGCCCGGATATTTGTCGATCATTCACCCAGGATACCTGTGATGGAAACCCCCGCGGCGCGGGAGAGCCTTCAGGACTTTTTCTACCCCCGGAGCATAGCAGTTCTGGGCGCCACGGATTCCGAGGGCAAGCTCGGCTACAATGTCATGTGGAACCTGCTTTCCCACCAGTTCTCCGGAAAGCTCTATCCTGTCAACCCCCGCAAGGATACCCTGCTGGGGTTGAAGGCCTATCGGTCGATTCTCGATGTGGAAGACCCGGTCGATGTGGCGATCATTATCGTTCCCGCCACAGCGGTCCCCAAAGCCATCCAGGATTGCTGCACGAAGGGCGTGAAATATCTTGTCGTGGAGACGGCAGGCTTCGCGGAAACCGGAGAGGCGGGTCGGAAGATCCAGGCCGACATCAAGGATCTCATCGTGAAGAAGGGGTGCCGCCTTCTGGGCCCGAACTGCTCAGGCGTGATCAACACGCATCACAACATGGTTCAATCGATCGGAATTATCGACCAGTTGCGCCTGGGCAACGTTGGGCTCATTGCCCAGGCGGGCGTATATGCCGCCGGTATTCTCACCGGACTCCGTAACGTCCTTGATTTCGGGATTATTGCCACCATCGGCAACAAGATGGATCTCAGTGAGGCGGACATCCTTGAGTTCATGGGTGACGACGAGAACATCACGGTGATTGCCCTGTACATGGAGGACGTGACCAGCGGCCAGCGCTTCGTGGATGTCGCCGGACGTGTATCGCAGAAGAAACCGGTGATCGTTCTCAAAGCCGGGAGGACGGAAGCGGGAAAGAAAGCCGTCTCCTCGCACACCGCTTCCATGGCCGGAAACGACCAGATCAACAGCGCGGCCTTCCGGCAAAGCGGTGTGGTCCGCGCCCGGGACAACGAACATTTTTTTTCGTTGATGCGCGCTTTTTCCAAGCAACCTCTGCCGAAAGGCCCCGGGGTCCTGGTAGTCACCTACACGGGATCTTTGGGCGTCGCGGCAACGGACATGCTCTATACGTGCAACCTGAGATTGGCCGAGCTGGCACCTAGCCTGAGAGAACGGCTTGCCTCAGTTCTCGACGACTACCTCAACATTCAGAACCCCGTGGATTGCTCTTTCAGCATGAATCCGGAACAGGTGAAAAAGATCGTTGAAATCGGCGTGCAAAGCGAAGACGTTCACAGCCTGATCGTGATCGTCCAGGGCGAAATGCTGGAATCTTACGTCGATACACTTGCAGGCATCGACTATAAGGAAAAGCCTGTTGTCTGCTGCGTGGCCTGCAAGGAATTCATGATGGATCCCGTCATCCGGATGGAGCAAAAAGGTATTCCTGTCTATTCCACTCCGGAAATGGCGGTGGAAGTCCTTGGAGAGATGTACCGCCACGGCCTTCAGTGCTATAAAATCAGGATCAAGGCCCTGGACCGTGTTCTGGCCGACAACGCGTTTACGATCGGCGATCGTCCGGTCCATCTCAGGCTGCTCACGCGACACGATATCGATCTCTGGACGGAATTCGTCAACAGTTGCTCGCCCCGCTCCCTGTGGCTCCGTTTCCTTTCCCCCTTCAGCCCCACACCGGAGGCGGCTCAGCGGTTCTGCGATATCAACCCGGATGAAGAGGTGGCGGTGGCCGCCGAAATGACCGGAGACGATCAGCGAAAAAAACTTATCGCCATCGCCCGGCTCATAAAATGCGGGCGCACTGACGAGGCGGAATACGCCGTGATCGTTACCGATTCGTGGCAACAAAAGTGGTTGGGTCAGAGACTGTCTGAAGCATGCCTGAGCCTTGCCAGGCACCTGAATGTCCGGGTTGTCAATGCGGAAACGGTGCAGGAAAATTACCCGATAATGAAGGTTCTCAATCACTTTCATTTCAAAATGAAAAACAAGGAACGGAACATGATCTTGATGTCTTTGACTCTGGACAGGTGATGACGAACGCTGCCTTCACTGCGAAAAAAACACAGATTCGGTAGTAATTCAAAGTACTTCGATATATCTGTCTAACGTGCCGCGCTTGACAAGGAGAGAAGTTCTGTTACCCTTGTTGTAGAGCTGTTCTGACCCGAGCAAAAATTGCTGCCAGTAAGGTATTTATAGCTGGCAGTGATAAACGGGGCTGATAGAGCAGAATCAGCGGCATGAGCGACATGCAGGAGTAGCTCCCAAGGCCTCGAATGGTCGCTCCGGGTAAAAAACATTTGCCCGTCTGAATACGACTCGTTCGGGGCTCCTTTTTTGTCAACAGTATGGCTGCATCCCATCGGTGCACTTTTTTTCCCTCCATTGCGTATGCGCTTACGAGATCACGGGGTCAAATAATGGCCTGCTTTTAGACGTTTTTGTCGGGGAAGTTTGCGGGAAAACGACAAAAATGTTGGTACTTCCTCGTTTGACGGACTGTTTCTTTAATGATTGTAACCTATTAGAAACAGGCACTTCAGGCATCAATATTGCTGAACAGGCTATATTGCCGGGCGGGTTCAAGGACAATACAGGGGGCTTGTTCGGTGAGAATGTAAAACTGGCATGACATCGGGCTCATGGCAGAAAAGGAGGTACCCAATGAAGATAGCGATGATCGCACTTGCGTTAACCTTGCTGGCAGGATGTGCGATTGTGCCGGCTGGTTCCTATGATTTTTACGATGGTCCGTATTACTCGTCGCCGCATTACTCGTCGCCCTATTATCATTCACCCGGGTACTACTACCATGGGCCAGGTTTCTATAGACCCTGGAACAGGGGTTTTTACGGACATGGCCCCTATGGACCCCGTCGTGGCGGCCACGGGCGCCACAGGTAAGACAAGACCTATTTTGATGTTTCTTTCTGCGCGGTCTTCGCCAGCTTGTTTTCGATTTCGTTTGTCAGGTCGATCATAAGGGTGTGGCTTTCAGGGGTATATTCTGTTGTTCTGATCGCAGCGACTTTCTTAAGGGCGGCAATGATGGATTCCGTCTTGTGTGTCTGTTCCTTTATAACCTCTAACGAGGCAAGCCTTTCTACCTTTGACCCGGCCCGCAGACTGCGCCTTGCCATCCCGCCGATTATACTATTGGCGTTCAGAAGATAATGAGACAGCGTAACCATGAGCTGGTTGAGGGTTGCCAGGGCAATGGTCTTTCTTTCGTTCTCAAGTTCCACCAACCTTAGCCGTTGCTTCTCAAGCTCCATCCTCTCGGTGATATCCCTGCAAATACCAGCCGTTGCGGTCTCGCCCCGATACGTGATGAGCTTCACCTTGTTTTCCGAGTAAAGCTGCCTGCCGTCTTTACAACGCCTCAGGTATACATACTGGTCCCGGGCCTCCCCCGTCGTCATCCGTTCTTTATAAAGCCTGGATACTTCGTCGGATGATTGGGGGGCGACAAAATCCATATAGTACCTGCCGATCACCTCCTCCATCGTATAACCGTGCATGTCACAGAAAGCCTTGTTGGCAAATACCACTATTCCCCTCTGGCTGACAAAGTATCCGTCGTTGATCTCTTCTACCAGCGTGCGGTATTTTGCCTCTGATTCGGAGAGTTCCATTGTCCTGTCCTCAACCAGCCGTTCGAGGTCTTCGGCACGGTTCCTGATCCCCTTTTCATGGAGCGACTGAAAATAATCGCTGAACCTCCGGATGGTATGGGAAAGACAATCATTCAATTTCTGCAGCACTTCGGGCAGGAGGGACGGATCAAGCTCTCTTATAAGGATCGGCGTGAGAACCTTTCTGTAAAGCTCAAAGGCCCCCTGAACTTCAGAGAGGGAAAAACCGACATCCAGCCGCACCCTGCTGATCTTCTCAATGAAGACGTCCATTTTAGAGAAGTCATTTTCTGTGAGCACCGCAAAGTATGCCCCGGTCGCCTCCAGAATCGTCAGGGTCACCTCCTCCACGGGGCGGCTCGAATAGTTTTCGCTCACTTCAGTGCGAATACGATCGACCCACTCTCGTACAATCTCATCATGATGTGTCTGAAGCAGGTGCCTGAGGTCCATTACAGAAAGCCTATACGCGAAATGGTTATCAGTCAAGAAGGACGCATCGGGGGAGTGTGATGCGCCGAACGTCTTTTCCAGAACCACGCTTGACAAACCCGTTGTGAGCCTTGCGCCCGGCAGGCCGCCACGGGATGCGTGCGTATCTGGTTAGACCGGGACAGTCAGGTGGGCAGGTCAACCCTGCCCACTGTCTTTCTGCCGAAATTTAATTTAAAGGCATCCCTTCAGGCTATCTGACGCATGCATCTCTACCGTTATGCTGCGTGTAGTTATAGCCGGAATTGCACCGCACGCATGCATCCCTACCGTTGTATTTTCTGTAGTTATAGCCCGGGTTGCATCT
>DHVP01000016.1 GCA_002412715.1 Deltaproteobacteria bacterium UBA5205 | reverse complement strand
TGACGCGTATGCGTTTGTTACGGGAACGTGAGACAGTCTTTTACTCAGTTTCGACTTTCGCCGCCTTTCTCATCTTGTGCTTGATGAACTCGATGACTCCCGGCATGACTGAGAGGATGATGATGGCGAAGATAACCAGGGTGAAATTTCGCTTTACCATGGGGATGTTGCCGAAGAAATAACCCGCGTAGGCAAAGGCGCCTATCCACACAACGCCGCCTATCACGTTGTAACTGAGGAATTTTCCGTAGGTCATGCTGCCGATCCCGGCGACAAAGGGGGCAAAGGTCCTGATGATGGGGACAAAGCGGGCGATGATGATGGTCTTGCCACCGTAGCGCTCATAGAACTGGTGCGTCCTGTCAAGGTACTCCCTGTTGAGAAAACGGACCTTTTCGCCATGAAAGACTTTGGGGCCGATGTAACTGCCGATCCAATAGTTCACGGTATCTCCCAGGATGGCCGCAACGGAAAGAAGCAGAAAGAGCCACAGGACGTTGAAGTCGCCCCGGGCGGCGAAGGTTCCGGCGGCGAAGAGAAGGGAATCGCCGGGGAGTATCGGTGTGACCACCAGGCCTGTCTCGCAGAAGATAATAAGGAAGAGGATCAGGTAGGTCCAGAGACCGTAATTCCTGATGATCTCGCTCAGGTGGACGTCGATATGAATGACGAAATCGAAAACAAGGACCATGAGGTCCATAAAGGTCTTGATGAGTTCCATTATGCCGAGCACCCCCTCAATGACGACGCATTCCACTGAAAAATTCCCTGTATACTACACCCTTTGACTGTCAGGAGTCAACAGGTCACAGACAGGGCACAACCCGTGAGCTTGTGATATCCCCGTGTCCTGGCTTATACTACTAACAGATTTTTGGCCTGTAAGCGGCGTAAGGAGGATGGATGCCGGAAAAGATCGAACTTCCCATAACGGGCATGAATTGCGCGGCATGTGCGGCGCGGATAGAAAGGGAGCTGAACAAAATGGAGGACATCCGGGAGGCTCGGGTGAATTTTCCTCTCAAGAAGGCGGTCATCCTCCCCAAGACGGATATCGAGCTCAAACAGGTCATATCCCTCATCCGTGATATCGGATACGACGTCGACATCGAGGCGGACGTTACCGTAAGGGCACGCAAAGAAGAGGCCGAACTGAGGAAGGACTTCACCTGGGCCGTGGCCCTGAGCGTGATCATCATGGTCTTCTCAATGTGGATGGTCCTGCCGTACAACAACTTCGTCCTTCTTCTTTTGACCCTGCCCGTCCAGTTCTATTTCGGGCTTCGGTTCCACCGGTCGGCGCTGTCCAACCTGAAACACTTCACCGCCGACATGAATACCCTGATCTCCGTGGGAACCTCGGCGGCTTTCTTTTACAGCGCCTTCGTCACCTTCTTTCCTCACGTCATAAGTGCCGCCGGGGTATCGACGATGACCTATTTCGATTCCAGCGCGATGATCATCTCCCTTATCCTCCTGGGAAGGTACTTTGAATCCAAGGCCAAGACACGGACCTATACGGCCATAAAGCTGCTCTACGAACTGGCGCCCAAGGAATGCGTGCTCCTGAAGGATGGGGTTGAAACCAGGGTGCCCACCGATTCCCTCGAGGTCGGTAATACGGTCCTCGTACGGCCCGGAGAAAGGGTCCCCATCGACGGTGTTGTTGCAGAAGGCAGCAGCTATGTCGACGAATCGATGATCACCGGCGAAAGCATGCCCGTACACAAGAATTCCGGCGATGAAGTCATAGGCGGAACGATCAACGGCCGGGGTTCCATCACGATCACGACGACAAGGATAGGTTCCGACACGGTCCTCGCCAAAGTCATTCGTCTCGTCGAGGAGGCACAGTTCACAAAGGCCCCGGTACAGCGCCTTGCCGACAAGGTTGCCGGTGTCTTCGTCCCCATTGTGATCCTCATCGGCATTTGCGCCTTTCTCGTGTGGTTCTTCTTCGGTCCCGAACCGAAGGTCACCAATGCTATTCTCTCCTTCGTGAGCGTCCTCATTATCGCCTGCCCCTGTGCTCTGGGTCTTGCCACTCCGACGGCCATCATGGTCGCCACGGGCGTCGGGGCGAAAAAGGGTATTCTCATAAAGAGCGCCGAAGCCCTGGAACTGACGAACAAGACAAAAAACGTCCTCTTTGACAAGACCGGAACCCTCACGGAAGGCGTCGTTGTCCTTGCCGATATCATCCCCCTCGACGGCCGCGACGAAAAAGAGATCCTCCGTATCGCCTACAATCTCGAGAAACAGTCGGAACACCCCTTCTCGGAAGCACTGAGGAAAAAAGCGCAGGAATCGGCCATCTCTCCGGCCGAGGTCGGGGACTTCGAGGCCGTTGTAGGCAGGGGGATCAAAGGCTCGGTTGACCGAGTCTCCTACCGGATGGGAAACAGGACCTTCCATGAAGAGGAAGGCCGCAAACTCGATGATGCAACAGCGCGTATTTACGAGGAAAAGGAACAGTCCGCCGCTTCACCCGTCCTTGTGTGGAGCGATTCGGGGCTCATGGCAATTCTTACCTTCAGCGACAGGGTGAGGGAAGAATCGGCAGGTGTGATCAGGGAGCTCCGGGAGATGGGTATCGAACCCGTAATGATCACAGGCGACAGCCAGAACGGGGCAAAGACGATAAGCAGTCGGATCGGCATCGATCGCTATTTCTACCGCGTCCTTCCCGACAGGAAGGCGGCCATCGTCGAAGATTTCAGGAAAAACGGGGTAACCATCATGGTCGGGGACGGCATCAACGACGCCCCGTCCCTTGCCGCCGCCGACATAGGAGTCGCCATGGGCAAAGGCACGGACATCGCCATTGAATCGGCGGACGTAGTACTCATGAAAGGCCACCTGTCACGCCTGGTCAGCCTCATCAAGCTCTCCAGGAAAACACTGAGGATCATCAGGCAAAACCTCTTCTGGGCCTTTATTTACAATATACTCGGAATTCCCATCGCCTTCGGCGCGCTCTATCCTTTTTTCGGCATCAGGCTGGAGCCGGTCTTCGGGGCCGCGGCGATGGTGGTGAGTTCCATATCGGTTGTGAGCAACTCGCTTAGACTGAGACTCTTTAAAGACTGAAAGGACGTCCCGAACCTTCAACCGTTTGAGTCGCTTGAATTTAGTGCAAAAATCTGCCATGTTTTGTTGATCAGTCACTGGATTATATCTTTTTGACGGAGGTCCGATGAAAGAGACCGGAGTACAAATCATACTGAAACCCATCGGCATTATTCACTCTGAGTTCACAACGAAGGAGGAGACGCCGATACAGGGGAGATACCGGCCGGAGGCGGTTGGATGGGTCGAGCTTTATGAAGAATATGCGGAAGGGCTCAAGGATATCGAGGGATTCTCCCACATATTTCTCATCTATCCCTTCCACAGGGCGGGACAGGTCCAACTGGTAAGGCCCGTGCTGCTCGATGACGACCCCCACGGGATATTCGCCTGTCGCTATCCGGCACGGCCCAACGGCATCGGGCTCACCATCGTGCAGCTTCTCGGAAGGGAAGAAATGAAGCTCAAGGTGGGCGGGATAGACGTTCTCGACAACACCCCCCTTCTGGACATAAAACCCTACGTTCCCCGGTTTGATTGTTTCCCTGAGGCTAGCGAGGGATGGTTTAAAGGAAAAGAAGAAAGACCCAAGCCTCCTGGAAGGGAGTAGCGTCGCGGCTGGCTCCACCCTTTATCCAGTTTTATGACCTACCCGCCAACAAACTCCACGGCGTCACGACGAGAATCGAGATATAAAAAGGGCCCGGAGTCGTGTCACCTCTGCCACAGGATCTGACCGGCTTCAAGAGGGACAGCCACCGCCTCGTGGGATGGGATCACCCGCGCCGTGTAGTCGGATGCCGGTCGGTCCGCATTCACCGCGGCGACATACAGGTAACCGCTTCCGGCACCTGTCAAAGCTCTGCTCCGTGTCATCTCCTGTCGGACGGCACCGTTGCCATCGAGTCCTTCGGCATAGAGCTCCACGCGAACCCAATCGGGGTCGAGGTCGCCGAGATAGACCTGCGTTTCAAATACGTGCCGTCCGTCAGTCGTCCTGACTGTCACCTCGCCGAATCTTAGATGGCGCCACTGCCGCCCGATATCCCGCTGCCAATTGAGCAACCTTTCTCCCATCGCTCCTTTGCCGGCGGCACGCGCCCGGTATCGCCTGGCGGCGGGAATGTAATATTTTTCCGTATATTCACGGACGGTGCGGTTGGCTGAAAACCGGGGGGTGAGCCTCGCCATGCTCTCCCGTATCCGTTTTACCCAGGCAGTCGGGATGCCGTTTTCGTCGCGGTGATAAAATTCCGGGATCACCTCGCGTTCGAGCAATGAATAAAGAATATCCGCTTCGGCGGCATCCCATGACGGGTCGCTGTCGTGCTCTTTTCCATCGCCTATCGCCCATCCCGTTTCAGGAGTGTAGGCCTCGTCCCACCAGCCGTCCAGCTCGGAAAGATTGAGACCTCCGTTGACAAGCACCTTCATTCCGCTCGTTCCGCAGGCCTCCCAGGGCCTTCGCGGTGTATTGATCCAGACATCCACGCCCTGTACCAGATGTCCTGTCAGGAGCATGTCGTAATCGCTCAGGAAGACCACGTGTTTGGCGGCCTCTACCCCTCTGGCGAATCGTGTCCACTCGCGGATCAGTGCCTGCCCGGCCTGGTCCGAAGGGTGGGCCTTGCCGGCGATGATGAGCTGCACGGGACGTCTGGCATCGCTGAGAAGCCGAAGAAACCTTTCAGGATCATAAAGAAGCAGATTGGGCCGTTTGTAGGGTGCAAAACGCCGGGCGAAACCGAGGGTCAGCGTGCTGACGTCAAAGATATTCTTCGCGTTCTCGATCTCTTCCGGCGAGGAACCGGCGGCCCCCAACTGCAGGGACAACCGTTCGCGCACGTATTCAACGAGGGATTGACGCGCAGAGGAACGGCATTCCCAGAGTGTGCGGTCGGGAACGGCCAGCATGTCCTTTTCCAGGGTTTCAAGAGCCCCGATCCAGCGTTCCTTGCCACAGACCCCCGTCCAGAGGGCATCTGCCTCTTCCGAATCCCAGGTTGACATGTGCACGCCGTTGGTCACATATCCGATGGGTACTTCATTCTCGGGCCAGCGCGGGAAGAGCGGCGCGAAGATGCGTCGGCTCACTTTTCCGTGAAGGCGGCTCACACCATTGACGGCACCGCTACCCCGCACGGCCAGGTAAGCCATATTGAAAGGCTCATCAGGGTCGCCGGCGTTCCGCCTGCCAAGGGCCATGAGATCGAAGAGCGTTATACCGAGCCTGTTCCGGGCATACCAGCTGAGATATTGTTCGATAAGGGAGGGAGAAAAACGATCGAAACCGGCGTCCACCGGCGTGTGTGTTGTAAAGACGTTGCCCGCCCTGGTAGCCCCAAGGGCAGCTTCGAAAGATTGTCCAGTCTCTTCCATAAACGTCAGGGCCCTGTCGAGAACGGCAAAGGCTGCGTGCCCTTCATTGAGATGGCAGACCTCGGGGTTGATGCCGAGTTTCCTGAGCAAACGCCAGCCGCCGATCCCGAGTACAAGCTCCTGATGAAGGCGCAGCTCCGCCCCTCCCCCGTACAGTTCGCTGGTGATCCCGCGGCGAGTTGGGAAGTTGGCGGAATCATTGGTATCGAGGAGGTAAAGCTTCACCCTGCCGATTTCAACCTGCCAGGCGCGCAGCCAAACCGAGTAACCCGGTAATTTGATCTCCAGGCGCAGCCACTCCCCGTTTGGTTCGCGCAAAGGCGTAACGGGCAGCTGCCCCGGATCATTATAGGGGTACAGGGCCTGCTGTTCCCCGTCCTTGTCTATGATTTGCCGAAAATAGCCTTGCTGGTAAAGCAGGCCGACACCAACGACGGGCACCCCCAGATCGTTTGCGGTCTTGAGCTGATCGCCGGCCACATTACCAAGCCCTCCGGAATAGATGGGAAGGGCCTCGCTCAACATGAACTCCATGCTGAAATACGCCACGCAGGTCAGGGGCGCCCCGGAATGATGGCGCTGAAACCATGTGGCCGAGCCTTCCAGGTCACGCTTTGTCTGCAAGAGGTCCTGGACCTTTTCGCGGAAGGCCGGGTCGTCCAGGACCCCGCGAAGCCGCTCCCGGGAGACGGTCTGCAGGACCACCCAGGGGTTGTATGTCAGTTTGAACAGAACGGGATCAAGCTGCATCCATATTTGATCGGCCGAATGGTTCCAATACCAGTACAGATCGAGCGCCAGCTCCGCGAGAGAATCGAACCCCTCGACATCATCATGAGAGAATTGCTGCATCCCTCCACCTCCTTGCACCCGGCGATCTCACGTCCGCTGCCTTTTCAACATCACCTTACGCTGTCCCTGTCAGCGGTCAGGCCGCAGGGTCGTCCATGTGCACCGAACGGTCACGATCCCACGATCTTGAGAAGTTTCCTGCGGCTTTCTTCAGACAGCCCGAGGGAGTTCAGCTCCTTTTCAAGCTGGCCCTTCGTTCCGTAATGGCCCGCATATCCGTTGACTCTTGCCGTAGCGGTGGAGCCGACAAAATCCGTGATATCGGGGTAGATGGCAAGATACTCGACGGCAAGTTCCCTTACACCCCTCAGGTAATATTTCTGATGATAATCCTCTGCCCTGAAGAATTCAGTGAAAGGCACCACTTCCGTGAATATGGCGGCCTTGATACGGGCCTGTTCATCGGCTTTCAACATCTCGGCGGCCTGTCTCTGGCTGTCGTTATGATAGAACACAACAGACCGGTATTGCGTCGATGGCGCTCTCATCTGCGGGCTGTGCATCTTCCAGAACATCCTGAGGAGTTCATCGTAAGAGATCACCGACGGGTCAAAGTCGATCTGTATCGTCTCGGCGTGGCCGCCAAGGCTGTGATAGGTGGGGTCTTTCTTCGTACCACCCGCATAACCGACACGCGTCCTTACGACACCCTCTGCCAGCCCGAACCGGGCATCGGGCCCCCAGAATCACCCAAGGGCAAATGTGGCCGTTTCGAACTTTGCAGGCTGCGCAAGATCAATCGGCGGTCTTTCGATGTTCTTCTGGACTGCCTGAGCATTCTTCATGGTCTCCTTCTTTGCGGCGTCACCACCCGGCTGGCAGCCAACTATTACTGCCAGCACGCCTGCCGCTAACAACAATAAAATCGTCGAAAATCTCATAAATGACCTTTCGACACTATAATCATTTTCCCCGATGAGGCAAGCTCAAGAATTCGCCCGGCAAAAACAGACGAGTCGTGAAAACCTGTGTCTGATACTTTCTCTAGGGCAGGGATCCCGGCCTTCCTGTTGCGATTCCCCCTTGAGGGCGTTAAAATACCCTAGAATACGATGCGGGTTCCTCAGAATAGTCTGCGCAATTCGTTGGCATGGCCATCGTGCGGCGAAATAGAAAAGGGAGGACACAACATGGATTACATCAATAGATCAGACGCGACGTTGTCGGAACGACCCCTTGCGGGCAAAACCGCCGTAATAACGGGAGCGAGCTCCGGGATAGGCCGCGCCACCGCTTTGACCCTTTCGGGCGCCGGTGCGGTGGTGGTTATTCAGGCCCGCCGCAGGGACAGGCTGGACAGGCTGGCTGAAGACATTTCCAATCGTGGCGGCAAAGCCCTGGCCGTTGAGGGCGATGCGGGCCTGGAAACGGACATCGACCGGCTTCTCGATCAAACCCTTGCCTGGAAAGACGGTGGATGCAAGTATGATGTCGTAGTCATAAATGCCGGGCGCGGACTGGCAGGCGGCATCCTCACGAGCGATCAATCCCAATGGCAGGAACTTTACCGGGTAAATGTCCTGGGAGCCGCGTACCTCATACGCCGGGCCGGCCAGTACATGGTAGAGAGAAAAGGCGGAGACATCGTCGCCATAAGCTCCGTGGTGGCAAAAAACCTGTCTCCATTCGGCGCCTTCTACGGTTCGAGCAAGGCCGCCGTCAGCGTCATCGCCGAAGCCGTTCGCCGTGACGTCGCCCCGTCGGGCGTGCGTGTCAGCATTGTTATGCCGGGCATAGCCCTCAGTGAGTTCCAGGAAATGGCGGGATATAACCAGGCCAACTTCGGAAATGCCGTCGCCCAGTTCGGCAAGCTCCTCGAACCAAAAGAGATCGCCGACACCATTTGCTGGCTTCTCGCCCTGCCGCCCCACGTGAACATAAACGAAATAATGATCCGCCCCACAGGACAGATCTATCCGTGATCCTTGTTCCAGAGACCAAAACCACATCCGTTCCCGTCATCTGTGTGTCGTTCGTAAAGCCAAAAACCTTGTCTCACGTTTATCCCGTAACAAACGAGGTAACAAACGGGACCCGTTCGTCGCCTTAAGGCTCCTCTCTGGAGTGACTATGTTATAAAAGTG
>DHVP01000043.1 GCA_002412715.1 Deltaproteobacteria bacterium UBA5205 | reverse complement strand
TCGACCGGTTGACCCATAAGGCACACATCGTCATGTGCAACTGGGACAGCTACAGACTGAAGGAGAGCCTGAAGAAGAAATCTCCGGCAAAAAGGGACAAGGAATGAAGGGTATATATTTTTTTAACTAAAACAGGGGTGGGTCATTTTTAGGTGATCACAGTGGGTCATTTTTAGGTTGTCATTGCCACAAGTGAACGCTGAGAACCACCGAAATGCTCTTATTTTCCTGAACCATGACAGGAATTTCTCCACTTTTCTTAGTATCAGATATTTGATGCAGCACGGAGCGGTGTTCCTTCCTCGGAAGTCTCGACTTTGAAGCAAAACCGGGACCAATACCTCAAAACTTATGGGAAGAACGTGGCCACTTGGACGGGAAAGTCACTCGAACAGAACGTCGGTTTGCTGGATGGTACCTTTCCACCGACCTGCAATGAAGAACACTTCTACGAGTACTTATACTGCCAGGTTTACCGAAAAGGCTCACCTTCGGCACATTCGAGCCTTGCGGGGTTGGCAAAGGGCGTTCGAATACAGAGGGTAGATGTCCCTGGTTCATTCATGGCGAATCGGCTTGAAGTAAATGAGCCGCATTTAATATTCTCATGTTTCCATTCGTTGCTGGTCTTTCTCAGTTCTGTCAGATTCATGGGAGAGGTTCTGAGGAAACCGGAGACTGAGCGGTACTTTCATGAAGTAGCGAGGTACGTGATTGCGGAATGAACGATTGCATAACGACTGGGTGCACCCCAATCGCCGCCACGCGGCTCTGACTGACCCAAATGTTATGCCCTGTTTCAACCCGTTATTCTTAGAATATCATTTCAATAGAACTATTTAGTTGTAGGTGTAACGGTGAGCTCATAGCACTCCGGAAAACCCCCAGAGTCCTGCAACACTAGGCTTTAACCGAAGGCGACGCAAAATGAACGAGCTGTCTCTCCTAACATTTTTCAGTTAGAGCTTTCACTAATCCATCGAGCGGGGGGCCTAATTCTCCGGGCAGCCGATAGCGAAGGATCACGGCACCCGTTCCGTTTTCGGGTCGCGTGGACCGGGCACTAAAGTGACCGGGACCGATGCGCCTGACTGCACCGGGTTGGGAACACGCTGATAAGTTACGTCTGCGGACTTCCAGTCAGCATTCCATACCCAGCTCTGTCCGCAATAAGCATCGAGCGACCCGAAAGCGGTTAACGGGTGTGATCCGTAGCGTGGCTGACCGGAGAATTAGGCCCCCCGCGGACCTCGCACACAATGGATAGACTTCCACTCTTCAATGTCTCTAATAACCCTCACGATTGGTCTCCCGGTAATCAACGTTCCGGTTCCGGCGGCGACGATACGCCATCCGCTGGAACCGGTTGTCAGCTGACCATTTTTGCCGCCCTGTCAGACGCCATCGAAGACGTTCATGCCCCGATCAGGAGAGGTCGAAACGGTCAAGGTTCATAACTTTGTTCCATGCCGCTATAAAGTCGTGCAGGAACTTCTCCCGGGAATCATCACATGCGTAGACCTCCGCCAGAGCCCTGAGCTGGGAGTTCGAACCGAAGATCAAGTCGACGCGGGTGCCCGTCCACTTAAGCTCGCCCGATGCGCGATCATGACCTTCGAATACGCCGTCGTCTTCCGCGGTTGCCTTCCACGTTGTGCCCATGTCGAGGAGGTTCACGAAGAAGTCATTGGTGAGCGCCTCTGGCCGCCCGGTAAAGACACCGTGTTTGGACCCTCCGAAGTTGGTATTCAGGACGCGCATTCCGCCCACGAGCACTGTCATTTCGGGTGCAGTCAGAGTCAGCAATTGCGCCTTGTCAACCAGCAGTTCCTCGGCCGATATGGCATAGCGGGCCTTCTGGTAGTTGCGGAAGCCGTCCGCCTTCGGCTCGAGTACGGCGAAGGCATCTGCATCGGTTTGCTCCTGCGAGGCGTCCATGCGTCCCGGCGTGAAGGGAACCGTCACCTCGTGACCGGCATTCCTCGCTGCCTGCTCGACACCCGCGCAACCGGCCAGAACGATCAGGTCAGCCAGAGACACCTTCTTGCCGTCGGACTCAGCACTGTTGAATGCGGTCTGGATGCCCTCCAGGGTCGTGAGTACCTTCGCCAGCCGGTCAGGCTGGTTGACTTCCCAATCCTTCTGCGGCGCCAGGCGGATGCGGGCACCGTTGGCACCGCCGCGCTTGTCGGAGCCACGGAAGGTGGACGCCGACGCCCAGGCGGTCGAAACCAGCTCCGGCACTGATAGCCCGGAAGCCAGGATCTTGCCTTTGAGGGACGCGATGTCCTGTGCGTCAATGAGTTTGTGATTGACGGCAGGGATGGGGTCTTGCCAGATGAGTTCCTCTGCCGGAACCTCCGGGCCGAGATAGCGTGCGCGAGGGCCCATGTCNNCCGGGTCTTGCCAGATCAGTTCCTCTGCCGGGACTTCCGCACCGAGATAGCGAGAAAGGGGGCCCATGTCGCGGTGCGTCAGCTTGAACCAGGCGCGGGCGAACGCGTCCGCCAGTTGATCCGGGTTTTCGTAGAAGCGCCGGGAAATCTTTTCGTAGACGGGGTCAAACCGCAGGGAAAGGTCGGTGGTCAGCATGGCCGGCGCAATGCGCTTTGAAGGGTCGTGTGCGTGCGGCACGGTGCCGGCACCCGCGTCGCCCTTCGGCTTCCACTGGTGCGCACCGGCCGGGCTCTTCGTCAGTTCCCATTCGAAGCTGAACAGGATCCGGAAGAAGTTGTTGCTCCACTTCGTCGGCGTGTTGGTCCAGGTGACTTCCAGGCCGCTGGAGATCGTGTCGGCGCCTTTGCCCGTGCCAAAGCTGCTCTTCCAGCCCAGGCCCTGCTCCTCGATGCCGGCGGCTTCCGGCTCCGGGCCCACATGTGACGCATCACCGGCGCCGTGGGTCTTGCCGAAGGCATGACCGCCCGCAATGAGGGCCACTGTCTCCTCATCGTTCATCGCCATGCGGGCGAAGACCTCGCGGATATCCCGCGCCGCGGCGATCGGGTCCGGGTTGCCGTTCGGGCCTTCCGGGTTCACATAGATCAGGCCCATCTGAACGGCCGCGAGAGGGTTCTCGAGGTCCCGGTCACCGGTGTAGCGTTTGTCTCCAAGCCACTCGCTCTCGGAGCCCCAGTAGACATCCTTTTCGGCCTCCCAGATGTCCTCACGCCCGCCGGCGAAACCGAAGGTCTTGAATCCCATCGACTCCAGGGCGCAGTTGCCGGTGAGGATAATCAGGTCGGCCCAGGATATCTTGTTGCCGTATTTTTTCTTGATCGGCCAGAGCAATCGGCGCGCCTTATCAAGGTTGACGTTGTCGGGCCAACTGTNNCCGTACTTCTGCTTGATCGGCCAGAGGAGCCTGCGCGCCTTGTCGAGATTGACATTGTCGGGCCAGCTGTTGAGGGGTGCAAAGCGCTGGTTGCATCTGCCTGCGCCGCCCCGGCCGTCCCCGATGCGGTAGGTGCCGGCGCTGTGCCACGCCATACGGATGAACAAAGGTCCGTAGTGGCCGAAGTCCCCCGGCCACCAGTCCTGCGACTTTGTCATCAGCTCACTGAGGTCCTTCTTCACGGCCTGCAGGTCGAGACTCTTGAATTCTTTGGCGTAGTTGAAGTCCTCGCCCATCGGATTGGACTTGGTGGAATGCTGGTGCAGCATATCCAGCTTCAACTGGTTCGGCCACCATTCACGGTTCGTCATGCCGCCGATGGTAATGTCTTTGGGAAAGCTTCCCTTTTTTTCTTCGTCCATGGTACTTACTCCTTTCGTCGTATCAATTTGCGAACAGCGCTGCCACCTTTAAATGATAATAGAGTGTTTCGCGGCCCGTCTGTCCAATGCCGGTTGGTTTAAGGCAGATTAGCCCTTACCCATTCCTTTTTTCCGACATTCCTCGCAGCAGCCGTAATATTCCAGCCTTGTGTCTGTAACCGAGAAACCCGTTCTTTTCTCCACCTCGCCGAGGTCTGCCGGGGCAGACACCTCGTAGTCGAGTATCTTCCCGCAGCCATCGCAGATCAGGTTGACGTGCTCTTCGGTGTTCGCCTCGTACCTGTTCTCCGTGGCGTCAAACTGGAGGGTCTTGATGATGCCGTGAGCGGAAAGCTGGTTGAGCGTGGCATACGTGGTTGAGAGACTCAAGCTCTTGTGCATCTTTTTCGCCGCCCGGTACACTGCGCTTGCGCCGGGGTGAAGATTCCGCATCGCCGCCAACACCTCAATAATAGCCAGCCTCTGAGGAGTAATCTTCAGTCCTTTGTCTTTTAACGCTTTTAGCACAGATTCTCTAATCATGGCATCAATCAGGAATAATTCCTGATAAGGTAATCTAGTGATGTTCTAAGGAGTGTCAAGGGGACCATCGTGATGAGCGCACGCATTTGCGTTTGTGCGGACCAAAAAAACAAAGCCCCTCACAGAAGATTCAGGGGCGCGGTATCTGTGGCAGGATATTTATTGTCGGTCCAGCACCTCGCGGACCTTCCGAAGAAGCACGTTGAGCGACAAGGGCTTGGAAATGAAATCGAGCTCCTTATCCTCGATCCCCTTATTGAGGACTATATCCTTCGTGTACCCGCTGGTAAAGAGCACCCTGATATGAGGGTCTGTCCCGCGTATTTCCTCGTAGACCTCGCGACCATTCTTCTTAGGCATTACAGAGTCGATGATGATCAGGTCTATGCCCCGATGCTTTTTGAACTTACCTACCGCATCCTCACCATCCCGGGCTTCGATGGTTTTGTAGCCATGCTCCCTGAGGGCCTCCTGTATAAATCGTCTCACTCCTTCATTGTCTTCGGCGATAAGGATAGTCTCATTTCCTGTTGCGTTGGGAGTTGCCGTATCTGTTTCCTGACTGGTCTTCATGTTCACTGCGGGAAAATAGATGCGGAAGGTGGTGCCCCGGCCCGGTTTGCTGTACACAGTAATGTATCCATTGTGTTGTTTTACGATGCCGTAGACGGTAGCAAGACCAAGCCCGGTACCCTTCCCGATTTCCTTCGTGGTGAAAAAAGGGTCGAAGATCTTCCGTTTTGTTGCCTCGTCTATGCCTTCTCCAGTGTCGGAGACGCTTATCACCACGTACCTCCCGAACTCCCCGAACCCGTGGCTCCCCATAAAGTCGCCGTCTATATGAACACTATCCGTCCCTATGATGAGTGTCCCGCCTTTCGGCATGGCATCCCTCGCATTGGTGGCGAGGTTGAAGAGGATCTGATCGATCTGTGACCTGTCGGCCATGGCAGTCGTATCATCCTTCGTAAGTGATGTGCGCAGTTCGATATCCTCGGTGAGGAGCCTCTTGAGCAATTGTCTTGTCGTTGTTATTGTGTTGTTGATATCAAGAGGGACAAGCGTGACGGGCTGCTGTCTACTGAAGGCGAGGAGGCTCTTTGTGAGATCGGCCGCCTTCTCGGAGGCCGATAGTACCTGGTCCACATAAGGCCGCAAGGGGCTTGACTCATCCATCTTTATCTGCATGAGAGAGGCGTATCCCATCAGCGCAGTGAGGATATTATTGAAGTCATGGGCGATGCCGCCTGCCAGAGTGCCGATGGCCTCCATCTTTTGGGATTGAAGGAGTTGGGTTTCGAGATTCTTACGTTCGGTGATATCCAGCAAAGTTCCTATGACTGCCGGTTTTCCCTGGTAAATCGTACGCGAGCTATAGATCTCGGCATGCCTGACATCTCTGCTTTTAGTAACTATTCTAAATTCATAATGGAGCGACTCCAACTCGCCTGATATCCTTTTGCGCAGGTTCTCCTCCACCACGGGCCAGTCTTCAGGAAGGATAGCATCTTCCGCTCTCATTATCCCTGCTATTTCCTCGATTGGGTATCCAAATATTTCGGCAAACTTCGCATTTGCATATTTAAACAGGCCATCCTGGACAAGGTAGATGCCCACCACCGATTTCTCGGCCATGTCCCTGAATTTGCTTTCAGATTCACGCAGGGCTTCTTCCGTTCTCTTACGCTCGGTTATATCAAATACTGATCCTAACACGGCCGGTTTACCCTGAAATTCAATGGAAGTTGCCCCAAAGTCACCAAACCCTGTCTGTCCGGATTTCGTGATGAACTTAAGCTCATACCGTGGAGGCATATCTTCCCTGCTCTGGCGTGCCATACCCCTTGCCTTTACCAGGTGGCGCATATCAGGATGGACAACATCCCAGAAATTCATGGAAGAGAGGTCGTCATGGGTATATCCTGTTGTTTTGGTGAAAGCAGGATTGACGTATATATACTTTTCCCCCTGGATGACGAAGATCGATGCAGGACTGTTTTCAGCGAGAGCGCGAAACCTTGACTCACTCTCTTTCAATGCTTCTTCGGTTCTCTTGCGGTCAGTGATATCAACCAATGTCCCTATGACTGCAGGCCTTCCTTTATAAATAGTACTGGACCCGAAGACTTCAACGTTCTTAATTTCCTGGTTCTTTGTAATAACTCTAAACTTATGATGGAGGGAGTCTATTTCGCCCGATATGCTTTTTTGTATATTCTCTGTTACGATCGGTACGTCTTCAGACACTACCAGGTCTATTGGTCGTTTCTTATCTAAAATTTCCTCAATAGTGTAGCCGAGTATTTCAGCCAATCTTGCATTGATGTATTTAAATATACCATCCTGAACCAGATAAATGCCGACGAAGGACTTTTCTGACAAGTCCCTGAATTTTCGCTCTGACTCCTGCAGCGCCTTCTCTGCCTCCTTGCGCTCGGTGATGTCGCGGACAACACAAATCAACCCGCCGTTATCCAATGCCGTTAATGACACTTCCTGCAGGAAAGAGCTTCCATCTTTCTTCTTTCCTGTTGCCTCGCCTCGCCACTGTCCTTTCTTGCTAAACTCGGGCATGATATCATGATCGAACCTTTTCAGTTCATCTTCGTTATAAAGAATACGCCATGATTTTCCTATCAATTCCTCAGATGTATCGTAATTATAGATCCTTAAATGCGCTTCATTCGCATAAACGTAGTTTTGATTTTCATCAAGGATGGCAATACCATCCATTGAAGCCTCTATAGCATCTGTCTGTTGTTGAAGTTTTTCCTCTGCCTCCTTGCGTATCGTGATGTCCCGGACGAGGGCGAGGACGATTCTTTGATCCTCGCTCTCCAACAGCACATCCCCTGCCCGCACGTGTTCGGTCTCCGGTTGTTCCAGTTCCTTGATCCTCTGTTTTAATACGGATATTTCTTCGAGAAGTTCCTGATGTGTTCTGGATGGATATTTCATCTGTTCTCCCGATGATGATAAATGATGTCGAAATATATCAGAACAACGAGAATGTTATATTAGATATGTCAATGTGTCAATAAGGACATACGTGTGAAAACACAATTGCCTCCGTCAACTGAACGTATGACGCTTTGCAGCATATGTATTCGTTATTATTATCGCACAATATGCTTATGAGGTTTAGGAGGGGCTGCTGTAGTGACCTATTACCCGTCTTCTCAATACAAAAACATCGGTTTGCCCAGCGTGTCCCGCACCTTGGGACGGTAGGTTTCCACGTCGTACAGGGCTGTTACATCGACCTGTTTTTTGGCGGCAATGACCATATCGAGGGGGACAGTGGTGTATATCGCCTGCTGGAGAGCCACCATGCGCCCCCTGTGACCCATTGCTATCTGGTCGAGGGCAAGGCTGCCGTAGGAGACGGCGACCATGCGGTCAAGGGAATCGGGCGCGCCCGAGCGCATCATGTAGGCAAGCTGCTGGTAGATAACATTGATCCCCGTCTTCTCCTTGATCGCCTCGGAAAGGAGATAACCCACGCCGCCGAGCTTCTTGTGGCCGTAGGCGTCCTCCATGCCGGTCTCCGTTACGCTCCCGCCCACCGTATGGGCTCCTTCCGATATGGTCATAATGGCATAGTTGGATGGGTTATTCCACCGGTCCGCCACGAGGAAATCAATGACTTTATCCACGTCAAAGGGCACCTCGGAGATAATCGCGCGGTCCACGTCTGCAAGGTAGGCCGCAATCAGCGATGTCTCGCCCGAATTCCGCCCGAAGAGTTCAACGACACAGATGCGCTCGTGGGAACCGGTCGTGGTGCGCAGGGCGTTGATAGCGTCGACGGAGCGTGTGACCGCCGTCGAAAAGCCTATGCAGAAATCGGTGCCGAAAACGTCATTATCCATTGTCTTGGGAATGGCCACTATCTGGACGCCCTCCCTGTTTAAGCGGCTGGCGTAACTCAGAGTGTCATCACCGCCTATGGGAATGATGGCGTCTATCGCAAGGTATTCAAGGACTTTGAGGATATGTCTGGTGCAGTCGATCTTGCCGCCTGAGGTGGAAACGCGGTCGCCTTCATTCACAAAAGAAGGTACTTCATCGGTATTCACACTGCCGGGGTTCGTGCGCGAGGTATGGAGGATGGTCCCGCCGGTGCGGTCAATGGTCCGCACCTTATCGAGGCTAAGCGGTACAGAGAACCGCTGCACTGTTTCGGGGTCGGCAGGGTCGATCCCGAGAAGGCCCATCCACCCCCTGCGTATCCCGACAACTTCAATCTCAGTCGCCGCGGCACGGACTACAACGGCCTTGATGGCTACGTTAAGACCCGGAACATCCCCGCCCCCGGTCAACACGGCAACCCTTTTTTTCCCTGCCATTACAATACCTCCATTCCCTTTGCCCATCGCGGGGCGGTTTTACTATACTGTTCTGTATAGTCGCGAATTAAGGGATTGTCAAGGATGGCTAAACTACGGGTAATGGGTAATAGGTCATGGGTGATAGGAACGACACCCCATGGTCTGTTCAGGTCCTTCTTATAACCCACATCTGTCCTAAATAATGTAAAGGTCCACCTTTCATTCCGGCGCGCATGCCGGAAACAAGGAGACTATGGATAAGGAGTCACCATACGAAAGGACATCCAACTGTCCTCTTTAAACACCGTATGGTGCTTTATATACGTTATTTTGGACAGCAGTGCGTTACGGGTGACAGGAAAAATCTTTTCCCATAGCCTAACCAACAACCCATTACCCATTATCATTACCCATTACCGCGAACCCGACCTGAACTTCGAAGTTCGAAGTTCAGGTCGTTGATATTGTTACACCTTTGTGCTACATTAGGGAGTTGGTACCAACCGAATGAATATCCGTGAAAGACTGGAAGAACGGGAAGAACTGATCCTGTCGCCGTACGCGCAGAAGAGCGTCGCTACGCGCGGAAGAATTCGCCGGGAAGCGGAGTGCGACATTCGGCCTGCCTTCCAGCATGACCGGGACAGGATAACGCACAGCAAGTCCTTCCGAAGGCTCAAATACAAGACACAGGTTTTCCTTTTGCCCACCGGGGACCACTATCGCACGAGGCTGACCCATACCCTCGAGGTTTCACAGATAGCACGGACCATCTGCAGGGCCCTGTCTCTCAATGAAGACCTTGTGGAGGCCATAGCGCTGGGACACGATCTGGGTCACACGCCCTTCGGCCACGCCGGCGAGGAGGTTCTCAATGCCCTCTATCCGGGCGGCTTCAGACATTACGAACAGAGCCTCAGGGTCGTCGATATACTAGAGAAAGACGGATTGGGACTCAACCTTACCCACGAGGTCCGTGATGGCATTCTCAAGCATTCCAAGGGAAAGGGCGATATCATCATCCGCGATGACGATGAAAGGCCGCTCACCAAAGAGGCGGAGGTGGTCCGAATCGCCGATGTCATCGGCTATCTGAATCATGATATAGACGACGCCATCCGCGGCAACGTCATCAGCGAGGACAGCATTCCGAAACACCTCACGGACCGCCTCGGTCACAGTGTGTCCGATCGCATCGACACCATGGTGCGCGGAGTCATCTGGAGCACGCTGGGAAACGGAAAAATGGAACTCGAATGCGGCAAAGAACTGGAATCCTGCATCGTGGAAATGCGCCGCTTTCTTTACGAACGGGTTTATGAAAGCACCATCGTGCATTCCGATTTTATCAAGTGTTCGAGGATCATCGAGGACCTCTACGAATATTTTCTGAAGCACCCCGCGGCATTCCTTAAAGAAACCGGGCGCGAGGATTTCTACGATGATCCGTCCACCTGTGTCCGCGACTTTATAGCGGGCATGACAGACCGTTATGCCTTCAGTCTTTTTGAAAAACTCTTCCTGCCCATGCCCTGGAGCATTCCGGTATAGGAAGACAAAAATAGAACGAATCATGGCCATCAATCCTCATTGATAGGTACACATGGAAAAGGGAGCTCATAATGATGGATAAGGTTTACGACCCCCATAGCATCGAAAAAAAATGGTACGCCCACTGGCTTGATAAGGGGTATTTCAGGGCGAAAAGCAACTCACCCGACGAGTACTTCTCCATGGTAATCCCCCCTCCCAACGTTACGGGATCTCTTCATATGGGCCACGCCCTCAATAACACCCTGCAGGATATCGTCACGCGCTATTTCCGCATGTGCGGTGTAAATTCACTGTGGCTTCCCGGCACGGACCATGCCGGCATAGCCACGCAGAACGTCGTCGAGCGTGAACTGGCAAAAGAAGGGACGGACCGCGAGGCCCTGGGCAGGGAAAAGTTCATCGAACGCGTCTGGGAATGGAAAAAACAGTCCGGCGGAACCATCATCGAGCAGCTGAAGAGGCTCGGTGCATCATGCGACTGGTCGCGGGAAAGGTTCACAATGGACGAAGGGCTCACACGTGCCGTACGCGAGGTTTTCGTGAGGCTCTACAATGAGGGATTGATCTACCGGGACAACTACATAATCAACTGGTGCCCCCGCTGCAAAACCGCGCTGTCCGACCTTGAGGCCGAGCATGAAGACACGCAGGGTCTCTTGTATTATATCCATTACCCTCTCGCCGAAGGCGAAGGCTACCTCACCGTTGCCACGACAAGACCCGAGACAATGCTCGGCGATACCGCCGTTGCCGTGAACCCCGAGGACCCGAGGTATGGGAAGTATGTCGGGCAAAACGTTATTCTCCCCATAGTAAACAAGAAGATTCCCGTCATCGGCGACAGCTACGTCGACGTTGAATTCGGCACAGGCGCCCTGAAGGTTACACCCGCCCACGACCTCAACGACTTCGAGATTATGAAGAGACACAACCTCGAACTCATCAAGGTCATCGACGAAGACGGCAATATGAACGAAAATTCCCTCCACTACCGCGGCATGGAACGTTTCGAATGCCGCAGGAAGATCGTTGAGGAACTCGACGAGAAGGGATACCTGGAAAAGACGGAACCTTACGCGATGGGCGTGGGCAAATGCTATCGCTGCAAGACCGTTGTAGAACCCGCCCTTTCCCTCCAGTGGTTCCTGAGGATGAAACCCCTTGCCGAACCCGCCATAGCCGCGGTGCGCGAACACAGGGTGCGCATCATCCCCGAGATGTGGGAGAAGGTCTATTTCGAATGGATGGAGAACATCAGGGATTGGTGCATCTCGCGCCAGATATGGTGGGGCCACCGGATACCCGTCTGGACCTGCACCGCCTGCAACGAGTTGATCGTCTCCGTCGACGACCCCTCCGGGTGCCCCAAATGCGGCGGCGCCCTGCGGCAGGAATCGGATGTCCTCGACACCTGGTTCTCCTCGGGGCTGTGGCCCTTCAGCACCCTCGGCTGGCCGGACAAGACCCCGGACCTCAACACCTTCTATCCCACGTCGCTTCTCATTACCGGTTTCGATATCCTCTTCTTCTGGGTTGCCCGGATGATCATGATGGGCCTGAAGTTTATGGGCGACGTGCCCTTCCGCGACGTATACATCCACGCCCTCGTCCGCGATGCCGAAGGCAAGAAGATGAGCAAGTCGAAGGGCAACGTCATCGACCCTCTCATTATCATCGACGAATACGGGACTGACGCCTTCCGCTTTACATTGACGATGCTCGCCGCTCAGGGAAGGGACGTCCTCCTGTCCGAAGAGCGCATCGAGGGATGCCGCAACTTCGTCAACAAGATATGGAACGCCTCGAAGCTGTCCCTTTCCTTTACCGGAGAGGAGAGGCCTTCTCATAACGGCAAAGGCTCGTCCTTCCTTCCCGACCGGTGGATCCGTTCCCGGGCACAGAAGGTGATCGAAGAGGTCCACGACAGCATCACCGGGTATCGCTTCAATGAGGCGGCGAATTCCCTGTACAGCTTCGTCTGGCATGAATACTGTGACTGGTACCTGGAGCTCATCAAACCCAATCTCTACGGCAAGGTGGACGGCTTCGACACGGCGGTCACCAGGGCCGCCCTCTATAATACCCTTCAGGACATCCTGAAGCTTCTCCATCCCATCATGCCTTTCGTAACGGAGGAGATCTACCAGCGCCTGCCCGGCAGGGAATCCGAGAGCATCATGGTCGCACCCTTCCCTGCCTCCGACGAGTCTGAGATCGATCCTGAAAGCGAAAAGATGATGGAGACGATCATGGGCGTCATCGATGTCATCCGCAACATTCGCGGCGAAACCGGCATCGCGCCCAACGTCCGCATCGAGGCCGTGATCAGGGCAGGAGAAAGCACCGTCTTCCTCAAGGATTATGAATACTACATCAAGGAGCTCGGCAGGGTGGAGCACCTCTCCTTCATCGATCGCAAGGGTCCCGACCATTCCGCCGTCGGGGTTTACAAGGACATTGAAGTCTTCGTGCCGCTCAAAGACCTCATCGACGTCGCCAGGGAACTGGGCAGGATCGATAAAGAGCTTGCCAAAATCGGTGAAGATAGTGAAAAATTAATGAAGAAGCTCAGCAACGAGGCGTTCCGCCAGAAGGCTCCAGCTGAGGTAATCACCAGGAACGAGGCGCAGTACAGCGAACTGGCGGCAAAAAAAGAAAAGCTCATGACGAGCAGAAAGGTCCTTGAAAACCTTTCGAGGTAGTCGATGCCTTTAAATTTTTCGATCATCGAGTCCTTCATTAACGAGCACCAGGAGGACATGAAGAACAAGGCCATGCTGCGCCATGACCGCTACCGTATCCTGTCGGAGCTTGGTGAGACACTGCAGACCGTTCTGAAGGACTATGAGGTCTTCGAGACCGAGCTGAACGCTCTTGTCATCGAGACAATTCACAACGCCACCTCTTACGAAGCGCTTCTGGAATGCCATGAACGGGCTGTTTCGGGAGTGGAAAACTTCTTTCTCGAAGAAGACACAATAGTAGATGTCCACAATCTCTTCCGTATCATCAGGGACCGGATAGCCAACCGTGTCCTCGATCTTGTCGAAGAGGAGATGGTTGAGGAAGGGCTGGGGAAACCTCCCGTGGAATACGTCTGGGCAGGCCTTGGCAGCGAAGGTCGCGACGAGCAGACGATGGTCACCGACCAGGACAACATGTTGATCTACAGCGAGCGCGATGATGATTTCGCGACACCCGGCCTCAGGCAGCGATACACGATGACGGGCGCAGCAGGAGGTTCCGCCTCTCCTGAAACCCTTGAACCGAAGAGGCTCCTCGACGGATATTTTGAGATATTTGCCCGGAAGGCCTCGGACAGACTCAACGAGGTCGGTTTTGAGAAGTGCAAGGGCGGCGTCATGCCCGTGAATGCACGTTGGAGGGGCTCGGTACCGGACTGGAAAAAGAGGATCGAAGAGCGTATCACATACAACAGGGGCATCTTCGAGCCGCTGGACATCATCATCCTCACCGACGCCCGGGCAGTGAAGGGCAACAGCGCGCTGCTCGCCGGGTTCTTGGAATACTTCTTCGCCATGCTTACGAACAGCAAACACGTCATGAAGGAGTTCGTCCAGTCGGCGGTCCTCATGCCCAGCGCACTCACCTTCTTCGGTGGGTTCAAGGTTGAAAAAGAAGGCGAACATAAAGACAGATTCAATATAAAGGTGATGGGATGGTCACCGCTCATCCTGTCCGTCAGGATGCTTTCGTTGTCCAACGGAATATTCGAAACCAACACGCTCAAACGCATCGGAATTCTGAGAGACCGTAACATTATCAGGAAAGACATGGAGAATTCCCTGATCGACGCTTATTTCACTTTTGTTCGGTACAGGATAATCAACCAGATCAATTCCCGGGACGAGGGCGGCAAAAGCTCGAATTTTCTGCGGCCCGATATGCTGGGTCCCGACGAACAGGAAAAACTTCGCAGGGCCATGAAGTCCGTCGAAGCCTTTCAGAAGCTGATACAGGAGACGCTGCTCTTCGGACAGCCAATGTAATAAGGGGGTTATTTATGAAGGTTGTGGAGCTGATGAACAAGAACGTGGTAACCTGTCATCCGTCGGAGAAACTGAATATCATTCTCAACAAGCTCGAACTTTTCAAGATTGCGGGCATGCCCGTCGTCGACAAGGGCAAACTCGTCGGCATAATAAGTCAGAGCGATATCCTGAAGGGCCTGAAATCAGGCGCGATAGGTGATATATCCGTGTCTGATGTAATGACGGCAGACGTAATAACCGTATCACCCACAGAATCGGCTGTCCTCGTTGCGAAGATCATGATAGAAAAACGCGTCAACAGGATACCGATCATGGACAACGAAAAGCTTGTGGGTATCGTCACACGGGGAGATATTATCAAGGCCGTGGCGGAGTGCGGATAGAGACGGTTTCGGGTTTCAAAGATAATACGAAATGTACTTGTAAGGTGTAAGGAAGGAAAAGGCGGAAGAAATTATGAAGATTACACGAGAGACCGTTGAGTATGTGGCGCATCTTGGGAGGCTTGACCTCGATCCCCGGGAGATCGACGAATATACGGGCCAGATCGACAGCATCCTTCAGTATATGGATTCATTGAACGCTCTCGATACACAGGGCGTCGAACCGACTAGCCATGCCGTCCCCGTCGGTTGCGTCATGAGAGAAGATGTCGTCAAGGAATCCTTCACCGCGGAGGAATCGACCGGCAATGCCCCTGAACGGATCGACACTTTTTTCAAGGTGCCGCCGATTATTGAGGTGGAATGAAGAGTGGTACCAGGTAATAGGCGATAGGTGATAGGCAATAGGAGAGATTTTTTAAGGCTTTTCCCATGACCCATGACCCATAACCCATTACCTGGTAGCTAAGGAGATTAGACGTGGATATACTCGATTTGACAATTGTGCAGCTGAGGGAAATGCTCAGGAAAAAAGAAGTGAGTTCGGTGGAGCTGACGGAGTATTATCTCAATCGTATTAAAAAATATGACGGCGAAGTGCTCGCTTATCTGAGGACAACAGAGGACTACGCCATGGAGATGGCCAGAAGTGCCGACGAAAGGATCGGCCGTGGTGAAGATACCCCGCTTCTTGGGATTCCCCTCGGTATGAAGGACATTCTCTGTACGAAAGGCATCGAGACCACCTGCGGTTCCAATATCCTCAAAGGGTTTGTACCCCCCTATGACGCCACGGTCATACGGAAGCTGAAGGAAGCCGGTTTTGTTCACCTGGGCCGACTCAACATGGATGAGTTCGCCATGGGATCATCGACGGAGAACTCGGCGTTTCAGACAACGAGAAACCCCTGGGACACGACGCGCATTCCCGGTGGTTCGAGCGGCGGATCCGCGGCGGCGGTAGCCTCCGGCCTTTGCACCTCGGCCCTTGGCACGGACACGGGCGGCTCCATCCGCCAGCCCGCCGGTCTTTGCGGCGTAATCGGCATGAAACCCACCTATGGCAGGGTGTCCCGCTACGGACTCGTGGCTTTTGCCTCCTCCCTTGACCAGATAGGCCCCTTCTCGCGCAATGTCAGCGATTGCGCCACCATGCTCGGCGTTATCGCCGGATACGACCCGATGGATTCCACATCCATCCCTGAAGCCGTTCCGGACTATCAGTCCTTTTTGGGCAGGGATATAAAAGGGCTCAGGGTCGGCATACCAGCCGAATATTCCGTTGAAGGCATGGAGGCTGACGTTAAGAAGACCTACGAAGACAATCTGCAGATACTCAGGGACCAGGGCGCGACCCTTGTCGACGTGTCCCTGCCCCATACACAGTACGCCGTGGCCACCTACTATATCATCTGCACCGCTGAAGCGTCCTCGAACCTCGCACGGTATGACGGCGTAAAATACGGCCTTCGTGAAAACGGCAAAGACATAATCGACATGTACAAGAAAACGCGTTTCAAGGGTTTCGGCAAGGAGGTAAAGCGCAGGATCATACTCGGCACCTACGTCCTCTCCTCAGGTTACTACGACGCATATTATCGCAAGGCCGGCAAGGTACGCACGCTTATCCGCCGGGACTTCGATGCCGCTTTCACCGCCTGTGACCTCATCGTCACCCCCGTCTCCCCAACAACGGCTTTCAAAGTGGGCGAGCGCGTTGCGGACCCCTTGACCATGTATCTTTCAGACATCTTTACCATACCCGTGAACCTCGCAGGCCTGCCCGGGATCTCCATCCCCGGCGGCTTCGATGCAAAAGGTCTCCCCATCGGCCTGCAGATCATAGGCAGACCCCTGGACGAAGGCCGCATGCTTCAGGCAGCGCACGTCTTTGAATCAGTGAAAAGAGTAGAGACAGTGCCAGGGCGTTTGAGAGATTGACAGTACGGATACCGGACTTAAACAATCATCGCGGGCTTTTCTTTCTCTGCCTTTCTCCGTGACGCCTCCCGCCTCGAGAGAGGAGCAAAGCGGTCCCTCTCGAGGCGGGAGGCGTGAGATAAGTTTCTTAAGGGGTATATAACACTATGGATGCGAAACAGGCAAAAGGATTGCTGACTGCTTTGAAGAATATGGGCATTGAAGGGTATGCTTTTGCCGAAAAAAACGGCCCTACTCTTGCTCACCTTAAGAAGACCGTGCTGGCCTGCGAAAGGTGTGATCTGGCGAAGACGCGAAAAACGGTCGTCTTCGGGGAAGGAAACCCGAAGGCCGATATCGTCTTTGTCGGTGAAGCACCCGGTGAGGAAGAAGACAACCAGGGAAGGCCGTTCGTCGGCAGGGCAGGTAAACTCCTTGACCAGCTCATCGAACGCATCGGCGTGGATCGAAACGATGTGTTCATCTGCAATGTCCTTAAATGCCGTCCGCCGGGAAACCGCGATCCCGAACCACAGGAAGCGGCTTCCTGCAAAGAGTATCTTCTTGCACAACTCGATATCATCCGCCCCCGGGTCATATGCACCCTCGGGCGCCACGCTTACAACACACTGCTCGAGGTGGATGCCCCCATCAGCCGTATCCGGGGTAAGATGACAACCTTTCGGGGAATACCTCTTCTCCCCACCTACCACCCTTCCTACCTCCTTCGCAGCCAGAGCAAGATAACGGACGCCTGGGAGGACATGGAAACGCTGAAGAAGATGCTTTAAAGACTATCTCGCGCCCTCCAATCCTCTGTCACCCCAAAGCGTGACAGAGGAAATACAGAAACAGCTATAGAATAATCACTCTTTCTGCGACAGACAGATTCTGCGTTATTTCATATTATACCAACAACGTCTCTCCAGACCAGGCTCCCAGGAATCGACGGGCGGGGAAGGAAGATCCCGGCCGGTCAGAGGTTTCATAAACCAGTAAGGAGGCTTGCAATGAAACGAGCTTCGGCCGTCATGATTGGCATGGCCCTCGTCTTTGCCCTTTTCAGCGTCGTGTGGGCCGCGGGCTATACTTTTACCGCCCTCGATTATCCTGGGGCCGGACACACAGAGGCCTGGGGCATCAACAACTCCGGGCTTATCGTCGGATACTACGATCAAAACGCGGAGCAGGATTTTGAGCCCCATGGCTTTTTGCTGAATGGCGCGGTATGGAGGAGCCTTGATTACCCGGGGGCTATCTGGAGTTTCGGCCTCGGCATCAACGACCAGGGAACAGTGGTCGGAACCTACGTGAGTCCAGGTGGAGTCGCTTTCGGATACTCCCTGAAGGGCACCACCTACAAGAGTATCGCCTCCTATCCCACTGCTACTGAAACGTATGTGTATTCCATCAACAATACGGGCACGATCGTCGGATGGCTTTCCGGCTTCAGACCCGATATACCCCCGGGGCTTGGGGGATCCTACGGGTTTTCCCTGACCGGAGGTGTGTATACCATGCTGGATTACCCTGACAGTCCCGGCGTAGTCTTTAACGCCTTAGGCATCAATGACAGCGGCATGATCGTCGGGCAGTGCATCGATTTCGACGGGACCCATTGCTGTTCCCTGACGGGCAGCACCCTGTCCTTCCATGACCGTCCCGGTGCCGACTCCATAGTAGCCTGGGACGTCAACCAACCGGGTACGATCGTCGGTGAATACACGGATGCGGCGGGAACCCACGGATTTGCGTTAAGCGGCGGCATCTGGACTACGATCGACTATCCTGGAGCATCAGGAACCGTCGTCCACGGAATAAACGACACGGGTTCGATTGTTGGATCTTATGTCGACTCCACCGGCATCCACGGTTTTCTTGCTACCCCCGTTTCCGACCTCCTGTCCGTTTCCATCGACATCAGGCCCTGGAGCAAAAAGAACATGATCGATTACAGGGGCTACGGGCTCATACCGGTCGCGATTCTCAGCAGCCGTACGTTCGATGCCTTTCAGAGCGCCAACCTCGACAGAATCACCTTCGGGCATACGGGGAACGAAAACAGTATGGCCTTCTGCAGTCCCTGGGATTGGGATGTCAATGCGGACGGTTATGGAGACCTCCTGTGCTTTTTCCGGACAAGCACGGCAGGCTTCACATGCTCGGACACCGCAGGGACTCTCAAGGGCACGACCGACAACGGGACTGCCTTTGAGGGAAAGGAAACCATCACGATCGTCCCCTGCAGGGCGGCGTCACGCTGACATGGGAGAAGGCCTCGTACCCTCCCCGGGGCGATCCATGTTTCTGCCCTTGAAAAACCCAGCCTGATCCTGTAATATTAAGGACTTATTTACATGGGGAGGGTGGCGGATGAAATATATACTGGGGCCTATGAAGGTGCCGTTCCTGATTCTCACACCGATGTGCATCCTGGTGGGGATAGCGACAGCCATGTGGGCCGGGGCAAAGATTGATGTCCTTTCCGTGGTTCTCATAGTCATTGGTGCGGTCTGTGCCCATATCAGCGTCAATGCCTTGAATGAATATTGCGATTTTAAAAGCGGCCTTGATTTCAGAACAGAGCGGACACCCTTCAGCGGCGGCAGCGGAGCCCTGCAGGAACGTCCCGACAAGGCAGGCACCGCCCTCGCGACGGGGATAATATCACTGGTTCTTTGTTTCGCCATCGGCATGTACTTTGTCTTCACCGTAGGCGTTCTCCTGCTTCCCCTGGGACTTCTCGGCATAGCGCTGATTGTCTTTTACACCCAGTGGATCACGAAGAAACCCCTCGTCTGCCTCATCGCCCCCGGGCTGGCCTTCGGGCCACTTATGGTGCTGGGCACACACTTCGTCCTCACCGGCAGCTATTCATGGACCGCCCTTCTCGCATCCCTGGTTCCGGGCTTCCTGGTCAGCGACCTGCTTCTTCTTAACCAGTTCCCCGACGTGGAGGCAGACAAGAGCGTAGGAAGGAATCATCTGCCGATCCTTCTCGGAAGAAAGAATGTTGCGAGGATATACATTTTCTTCCTCGCCGCATCCTATCTACCCCTCTTTCTCGGCTATGCACTCGGTGTCTTCCCCATCCACGTCTTCTTCGCCCTTGCCACAACGATCATCGCCTTTCAGACATCCCGCGGCGTCGTGAGATATTCCGAGGAAATGAAAAGCCTCGTCCCCTATCTCGGCAAAAACGTAATCATCAATCTCGCCACACCGGCCCTGCTCGCCATCGGCCTCATGATAGCATCCTGAGATACTCACCCGTCACGACCATAAAATAAGGGACCGGAAAACCGGTCCCTTGCTGTTTCAATGAATGAATATCATGGCCGATCCGCCGTCGCCCCGATCTTACGACGGCCCGCCCCTTTTTTTCCTTATATTTTCAATTACCCTGCCTTTAAGAGATGGTCTTGAAAACCTTCCGGAAATGGAACCCGTATACCATATATGCCATTGCCATAGGCAGGAGCCGTGGGCGCCTGAATAAGGACCAGATAACCAGCTTCCAGTAGTACAGCCGGGCCCTATCTTTTATGCCCAATATCACTAATGTTTTGAAAGGGGCGTCAAGGCAGTGGAGATTGTAGCGGATATATCTGAGATGTAAGCCTCGCTTTCTCTTTTCCAGAGGCTTGTATTCCCTGAGAAATGCCTTGACGCGCTCATAGTAGGCATTGGGCGAATAGATACCGTTTAATACCTCTTTGTAGCCGGCGATAAGCCTCTCATAACCCATCTTTGGAATGATATTCGTGGAAAAATCCGTATTGTCGCCGGAAACATCCTTCCCCAAACGGCCTTCTTCCCGGAGTCTTTCGTAAAGCTGGCTGCCCTTTGGCGCATTGAGCATGCCCACCATGGCGGTGACGATCCTGCTTTCCTGAATGAACCGGACCTGACTTTCGAACGTTTCAGGAGAGTCATTGTCGAACCCTACGATAAAGCCCCCTCGAACACGCAGACCGAGTTGCTGAATCCGTTTCACGCCGGCAAGGAGATCGCGGTTCCTGTTCTGGAATTTGTTGCACTCCTTAAGGGACCTGTCGTCAGGTGTTTCAATGCCGACGAACACGCCCTCGAACCCGGCACGTATCATCTGTCGTATCAGTTCTTCGTCGTCCGCGAGATCCATTGATGCCTCTGTTGCCAGGTCGAAGGGATACCTTCTCTTTTTCATCCATTCAATCATGGCAGGCAGCACATGCTCTTTGAGTTTCTTTTTGTTGCCTATGAAATTATCATCAACAAAAAAGATACTGCCCCTCCACCCGGCCCTGTAAAGGGCTTCCAGTTCATTGGTTACCTGCTGAGTCGTTTTGCTTCGGGTCTTGCGCCCGTAAAGCGTGGTAATGTCACAAAATTCACAGCTAAATGGACAGCCCCGGGAATATTGGAGATTCATTGAATGATACCTGTTCATCTTAACAAGCTTCCAGAGAGGGGCAGGTGTCTTGTCGAGATCGGGAAAGGCCCCTGATGAGTAAACGTGTTTGGCCTCCCCTCTGGCAAGGTCTTGCAGGAAGGGGCCAAGGGTAAATTCTGCTTCATTGAGTATCAGGTGATCCACGTGGGGGTATTCTTCCGGCGCTGCGGTAAAGAGAGGGCCTCCGGCCACGATTTTGACGCCTGCCGTCTTACACCGCTCAATCACCTCTTTCACCGAGTCCTTTTGGACTGCCATGGCCCCGATAAAAACATAATCCGCCCATCGAAGGTGCTTGTCCTTCAAATTGGCGATATTCATGTCGACGAGTCTCTTTTCCCATTCCCCGGGGAGCATCGCGGCTACGGTCAAAAGACCCAGTGGCGGGTGAAGGGCCCTTTTCGATATGAACTTCAAGGCATGCTTGAAACTCCAGAAGGTGTCAGGATATTTGGGGTATACAAAAAGTATCTTCATTCTCTCCTCCCCGTCAGGACCGCAATGTTCGGCCGCTTTAATACAGTGAGATCATGTGCTGATTCCTCAACATGGCCGGCGGGCAGGGGGTGTTTGTTCCACCCCCTGCCCGCTCTTCGTATTCGTTTTACTGCAGCGCCAGAAAGTGGGCTCTCCTGTTCTTCGCCCAGGCCGCTTCGTTATGCCCGGGATCAACGGGTTTTTCCTTCCCGTAGCTGACTGTTTCAAGGAGCTTCCCGTCTATACCGAGACCGACGAGGAAATTCTTCGTAGAGTCAGCTCTCTTCTGTCCGAGGACAAGGTTGTACTCTACGGTCCCTCTTTCGTCGCAGTGACCTTCGATCTTGACCTTCTTGCCGCTGTTTTCCCGTGCCTGGAACCAGGCAAGGTTCTCTTTCAGGATCGCCGCATCCGTATCTCTGATGTTGTACTTGTCGAAATCGAAATTGATGTCCTTCAGGGAGATAGCCACCGGAGCCGCCATGGGGACTTCAACCTTCGTCTCGGGTGGTGTGACCACAGCGGGCGGAGCCGCGGGGGGCGGGGTCTCGCCCTTCATCTGCTGGTAAAAACATCCGCAGCCGCCTAAAGAAAATATCATCAATACTATTATAAACATTAACATAAAAGACTTTCTTTTCATGATCCGCTCCTTTCAATGGTGTGTTCTTAAAACCGCCGGGCTCCAGCCTGGATGTCAATCGCCTACTTCACGACCAGATTGTTCTTTACCGATTTAACCCCCTTTACGCTCTGTGTTATCTGCACCGCTTTATCGACGGCCTTTTGAGAATCAACGAAACCGCTCAGCTGGACGACGCCCTTGTAAGTTTCTACACCGATCTGGAACGACTTGAGAAAATCATCCGCCGCAATCAGCGATTTTACCTTCGTTGTGATAACCGAATCGTCGACATATTCACCGGTGCTCTCCTGTGTGCGCGTCGACGCACAGGCCATGAAGGTGGCAAACAGCGCAATGAGAACAACATAACCGATAAAAATATTTCTTTTTTTCATAGCTTTTACTCCTCCCTGTATGTTTGATTTTTGAGGAGTCCACCACGGGACTCTTTCTCCTCAACGTATCCTCGCCAGACCTCTACAAATTTTGTGGTGAGGTCTGCCCCGATCGTTCCTGCCGCTTTAATGACTATCGATGTTGCCCCAACGACAACTGAACTGGCTGCGGTCTGAACATCCTTTACCCCTTCCAGCGCTTTTACTATAGTGGCGCTTACGACATCGACGATTCCCACCGCGACTTCCCTGGCACCTTTCAAAACCCCGGTTACACCGTCTTTAATTGCCTCACCGATATTCTTTTCCATGACTGCACCTCCTGTGTTCTAAAAACGTTTTACAGCCGCTCTTTCAAGGCTTCGCCTTATCTTTGGCATGGGCGCCCGTTAAATCTCCTTCCATTTCTCCCGGACTGAAGACGGTATAGAACGTCATGTCATAGGGTCCCTTGAGAAGATTCAGCGCCCCCCGGAGTATTCTGAAACGCTCCGAATCGAGGTGTCTTTTAAGGTCCTCCCGGGCGCTCCATTCTCCAAGAAGGCAGAGTTCATTTTCATCTTCAACGCTCTGGCAAAAATCGTAACGCTCGCACCCGCTCTCCGTCCTTATGGAGACGATCAGTGAAGCGATTGCTTGTGACAGTTCCATACGCTTCTCGGGAACGACCTTCATCCGTATGATGAGTAGAATCATGCTGATGGTGATTGCAAATGGCCTGCCAACGAGCTGACAATTATCAGATACTTCGGAGTATTATGAAATAATAAGGGATTAGCTCAACAGGAGGGGATGATAGAAACCTGTGGTACGACCGGTTTGCCCTCAATATCTGGTGGAGCCTCAACATCTTGAGGGATACGGTGAAATCCGGGCAGCCTAGCCTTTGGAGTGATTTGGGTGCTCAAGTTCCGCGATAACCTGAGCACCCAACAGGACGATTAATGCCGCAGCTTCCGTAATGAGAAGGGCCACCACCGCTGTCGCGAAGGAGCCGTAAATTATATTTACCAGCGACAGCACGGAGTAATACCAGACCTGCCCTGCTTATGTCTTCATTCCCCCGCGCTCTCTTGCGCCTTCAGCTTCAACACGGCCTCACTCGTGCCGCCAGGCACCCACCGGGTTTTAAAACCCAAACGCCTGAAGACATGGAGCATGCTCTCATTTTCGGTAAGGACATCTGCCCGTATATCCTCAAGACCTCTTTCGCGGGCTATTCCGATAAGCACCTCTACGAATTTCGTCCCAAGGCGTTTACCCTGGAACTTATCCTGCACGAGGACGGCCACTTCACCGGACGTCAGGTCCTGGTCCATAATAAGCCTTGCAACCCCTATCATGCTTTTCTTTCCGTTTTCCTCCAGCTCCGCGACTATGGCAATATGCCGGTCGTAGTCGATATTACAGAAAAGGATAAGCCACTCATGGGATATATTTCTGAAAGCGGAGAAGAACCTGGTCTTCACCGTTTCTTCAGACAATGAAGCGAGCATTTCGCGCTCAGCGGGCTCGTCTTCAGGGCGTATGGCTCTCAGAAGCACTTCGGTCCCATCCGAAAGTTGCCAGGGCGTGGTGTACCTGACCGGATAGGGGGTGATGATCAAGTGAGGATGTGGCGATTTGCCGGCAGCGTCATAATTCCTGTCAATGATGATGCGTGCGTCAAGGGCGGAGGCTTTGCCATCAGATATGGCAAGAGGATTAATGTCGATCTCGGCTATTTCGGGAAAATCGACGATCAGATTGGACAAATTGACAAGGATTTCCTCGAGCCCTCCAAAATCTGCTGCCGGTTTTCCCCGAAAGCCCTGGAGCATTTTGTATACTCTGGTGTCCTCTATCAACATCTTCGCCAAGGTCTGATTGAGCGGCGGAAGCCCGATCGAAAAGTCCTTGATGAACTCCGCCATGGTCCCTCCCATCCCGAAGAGAATAACCGAGCCGAAATCTTTATCCTTCCTGGCCCCGAGAATAAGCTCATAATCAACATCTGTGACCATCTTCTCCACGGCTACACCCGTTATGCGCGCTTCCGGGGCACGTCCCTTCACCCTCTGAATCAACTTCTCGTACCCTTCCTTCAGGGTTGCGCTTGAATCTATTCCCATGATGACACCGCCCACATCGCTTTTGTGGGAAACGTCAGGCGAGACGAGCTTGATAACGACGGGGTAGCCCACCTTGTCCGCTATTTTTACCGCTGCTTCGGGATCTTGAACGACCTCAGCGATAGTAACAGGGATACGGTAGGCCATGAGAAAATCTTTGGACTCTTTCTCGTTGAGAAGCGTTCGTCCTTCCTTGAGAACCCTTCCGAGAAGTTCCCTCAGGTGATCTTTCGAAAACTCTTTGTAAGCAGGCAACTCGTCAGGGGTTTCATAGAGCTGGTCGAGATGTCTCTTGTATCTGCACATATTCACATAAGTTCTGACAGCCTGCTCAGGAGTGTCGTAAGCCGGGATGCTGTTCTCGACAAAAATGTGTCTGCCTTCCTCGACGTCCCCTGCCCCCATCCACGTTGCGATGACAGGCTTCCCGGAGTCGTTCGCTCTACGAACTACGGCTTGTGCAAGCTGCGTTGAAGGGGCAGAGTCCATAGGCACGTAAATGACGAGAACTCCGTCCACCATGGGGTCACCAAGGCATATGGTGAGTGCTTTCGTGAACCTGTCGACAGTTGCGTCTCCAAGGACGTCAACAGGATTTGCTTTGCTCCAGTAGGGTGGCAAGAATGCGTTGAGTTGCTTCATGCTCTCCTCGGAGAGTTCCGCAAGTTCCCCGCCCAGGTGGATGAGGGCGTCGGTGGCCATCACCCCGGGGCCGCCGGCACACGTTACTATGGCGAGCCTCGGGCCGGCCGGCAACCTCTTCGAATCAAGGACCCCGGCAGCATCGAAGAGTTCCGCTATTTCCCGGACCCTGACGGCACCGACCCTTCTGAAGGCAGCTTCATATACCTCGTCGTCCCCTGCCATAGCGCCGGTGTGGGAATGGGCTGCCCTTGCACTCTGCGCAAATCGCCCCGGTTTCAAAATAATGATAGGTTTATGGCGGGCGAATGCCCGGGCCGCGCTCATGAATTTTCTCGCGTTGCCTACACCCTCCATATAGACCAGGATGCTCCTGGTTGCCTGGTCATCTCCCAAGAAATCAATCATGTCGCCAAAGTCGATATCGATCATGGAGCCCAGCGATGCAAACATGCTAAAACCTATCCCGGCGCTGACCGCCCAGTCGAGTATCGCGCTGCCGAGGGCACCGCTCTGAGAGATGAAGGCGATATTTCCCGGTGGAGGGTTGCCCCTCAGAAAGGTTGCATTTAAGCCCAGAACGGGTCGCACAAAACCGAGGCAGTTTGGTCCCAGAATACGCATCCCGTATTTTTTCCTGACTCCGTCGATCTCGCTCTCTAACCGCTTGCCTTCTTCGCCGATCTCTTTGAACCCGGCGGAGATTATTGCTACCCCCTCTATGCCTGCCCGGCCGCATTTCTCAACTATTTCAGGTACTGACCGGGCGGGTGTAGCCACAACGGCCAGATCCACATGCTCGGGAACATCTGCGATGGTGGGGTAGCTCTCCACATCCAATATCTTGCCCATATGGGGGTTTACCGCGAATATCCTCCTGCCTGTTGACCGGAGTAAGTTCTCCAGGATCGTCCGTCCGACAGCGCCCTCCTTCTCGGTTGCACCGATCAGCGCAATTGTTTTTGGATCAAACATCACTTGTATACGGCTCATTTTTCTGTCCTCTCTGGCTATTTCCTTTACATCGGCTAGCCCGGCATCTTCCTGCATATATTTCTCAGTACCTCTGCCGACCGGTTTAAATCAGTTCTTTCGGTATCGTCGAGCTCGGTTTCAATGATACGGCTTACGCCCTCTTTGTTGACTATGCACGGGACACTGAGACAGCACTCGTTAATGCCGTATTCACCGTTAAGCAACACGGAAACGGTGAATACGCTATTTTCATCTCTGATCACCGCCTCAACGATCTTCGTCACCGCCAGGGCCACTCCGTAATTGGTGAATCCCTTTGCCTCGATAATGTGATAAGCAGAATTCCGCACTGCTTCGGTGATCTCTGTTTTGTCGAGCGGGGCACATCCGTACGGGCAGTGTTTGCAGAATAGTTCAAGGGAGGTTCCTGCCATGCGAACCTGGCTCCACAAGAGTATCTCGCTGTCACCGTGCTCGCCTATGACATAGGCATGAATATTGTGGGTATCTATAGTGCAGTGCCGTCCGAGAAGGTAGCGGAATCGGGCCGAATCAAGGACCGTTCCCGACCCGATAACCCGTTGCGGCGGTAATCCCGAGTGCTTCAGCATGACATAGGTCATGACATCCACCGGATTTGTTACCACCAGAAGCAAGGCCTCCACGGTGTGAGGCGTTATGCTGTCCATAATGCTCTTGCATACGCGAGCATTGCGATCAACAAGGTCAAGCCGTGTTTCTCCCGGTTTCTGGTGGGTGCCGGCCGTTATGACGATCACCTCCGCTCCTTTGCAATCCGGGTATTCACCGGCATGGATATGGGTCGGCGGGACGAAGGGAAGTCCATGGTTCATGTCCATAACCTGACCTTCGGCCAGTTCGCGATTACTGTCGATCAACACTATCTCTGTGGCAACACCCGTGATCTGCAACGTATACGCAAGCGTTGTTCCCACACTTCCCGCACCGACAATCACAACCTTTGGCATGATCTCACCTCACTGTTTTTTTCGCTTCTTTTTAATTGACCTCTACGCTCAGTGCTTCGCGGTGTCCACTAAGAGCATCATAGGTCATGATTATTGCAAATGGCCCGCCAACGAGCTGAAAATTATCAGATACTTCGGATCATTCTGAAATAACAAGGGATTAGATCAACAGGAGGGGATGATAGAAATCTGTGGTACGACCGGGTTTGCCCTCAATATCTGGTGGAAGCTCAATATGTTGAGGGAAGCTTTGAGGAATCAGGACAGTTTAATCCGGCTCTCCGGTCTCCGGCCGGGATATCCCGAGCTTATGCATCCTCGCCCTTAAGGTGCTCGGGTGGAGGCCCAGGATCGCTGCGGCCCCGTCCTTTCCCTCGATGCGCCATCGAGTTTCTGAAAGGGTTTTCAGGATTTGATTTCGCTCCATCTCTTCCAGGGTTTTCACGGTGGACGAAAATGGAAAACATGAAATCTCCAATTTATCGGCGAGCTGCAAGGCCGGTCCGGGGCACAGGATTGCAGCCCGTTCAATGACATTTTCCAGTTCCCGGACGTTCCCGGGCCACGGGTAATTCTGCAGTGCCTTCATTGTTTCCTTCTGAATCGACGTGATCTGTTTCCCCAATTTCTTGGAATATCGCTCGACGAAGGCGTGGGCCAACAACGGGATGTCTTCTGTCCGCTGCCGCAGCGGAGGGACTGTGATGGGGAAGACATTGAGCCGATAGTAAAGGTCCTGCCGAAACCGGCCCTTGCGGACCTCCTCTTCGAGGTTTCGGTTGGTCGTAGCTATGATCCGCACATCGACTTTGATGGTATGCGATGACCCGAGGCGCTCAAACTCGTTATGCTGGATCACCCGGAGCAGTTTGGCCTGCATCTCCGGCGGCAGTTCCCCTATCTCGTCCAGGCAAAGCGTGGAACCATTGGCAAGCTCGAACCGGCCCACCTGCCGGGAATCGGCCCCGGTAAATGCCCCCTTCTCCCGGCCGAATAGTTCGCTCTCCATCAAATTGGCCGGCAGGGCAGCACAGTTGACGGTGATCAGTGGACGCGCCTTACGGGGGCTCATCTGGTGGATGGCGGCGGCAATCAACTCCTTCCCTGTACCGGTTTCACCCAGGATGAGAACTGTTGTGTTCGCAGGGGCGACCTGCTCTGCCCGATAAAGAACATACTTGAGACCATCGCTTTGCCCGAGGATGTAACCGAATTGATGTCTCATTTTGATCTCTTGACGGAAATAGATATTCTCGGCCTCGAGTTGGTCTTTCAAGGTTTTGATCTCGGAAAGAGCCGTCCGAACTTCAGCCGTCCGCTCCCTTACCCGCACTTCCAGTTCCTCGCGAACGTTCCGAAGCTCTGCCTCGACCACTTTTCTGTCGGTAATGTTGCGGATATTGCACTGGATGACGTTACGATGGTTGACCTGATAGACATTGCTGACAAATTCCACGGCGATCTCCCGCCCGTCTTTTGTTTTGAGAGGGATGTCTTCGTAACGGACGTAACCCTCGCGCTGCAGTTTCTTGAAAACCGCTTTGCTTGTCTTGATATCATTGAACGCGCCCATCTCCCAGAGTTGCTTTCCCATGAACTCTTCATGAGTATATCCCAGCATATCTGCCAGGAAGGGATTTACGTCGGTTATCTCACCCGTGTCTGCATCGAGGATCAAGATCCCGTCCTGGGCCGTTTCGAAGAGTCTCCGGTAACGCGTTTCAGAGACCCTCAAGTCCGTTTCGGCCCGCTTACGTTCACGCGTCATCTCTTCCAGTTCGGCAATACGCTGCTGCATTGCCGCCAACTCACTCATAGGTTGTTCTTTCTTTCTATCCTGTTCTTTCACGGCCGTCCCCAAAGGCCAGGCAAAAATGGTGCGCGATATTTTGCTGGTCCGATAAAGGACAGGAGCTACAACCATGATCAGGAAACACCAGTAGAATCGATCCCGTCCCTTATTAAGCCATTATAAGGGTTGGACCCTTTAATGTCAACCCTTTGCAGAGACCCCACCGCTCCTGGATGATCGCTGTTTCAGGAGAAAAGTGCCTTTATATTCCCGGAGAAGATCGACAAAGTCGAAAGAAGAGATTCTGGCCGGACAACTGAACGAACATGTGTACCCCCCGTGCTGTTTCACGATGCTATAGACAATGGCAAGGCCGAGTCCCGTTCCTTTGCCGGTCTCTTTTGTTGTGACGATCTCCGTCAGAAATTAAGAGAAACCCTGGTTTAGTTCGCGCAGGTACAGTAGCAGAAACCCTTTGTTAAGGGTGGAACGAGATCAAGCCGGTATCATTCTGAATGGCCACCCGTGGCCTCTTCGCGTGCCAGGCCAAAGATGCCAAGGGCGATGAGGGCCATTGCTGCCCCGAAAAAGAACGGCGCACCGGGGCCGACATACCTCCAGAGAAAACCGGCGGCCAGAGATGCCGGGAAAGCGGCCAGCCCGGTTACGGTCTGGTAGACGCCGTATGTCGTGCCGGCGAACTCACCCCGGGCATGAAGAGAAATGTACGCTTTTCCGATCCCCTCCGTTAAAGCCATGTAGATGCCGTACAGGGGAAAAAGGACCCAGAGAAAACCGGGCCTACCGGTGATGCCGAACAGGAAATAGATGAGGGCAAAAAGCGCAAAGCCCGACAGGAGGAGCTTCTTCTGCCCCACTCTGTCGGAGATGATGCCGGCAGGGAAGGAAAAGACGGCATAAACAATATTGAACAAAGCGTAGGCGAGGATAGTGGTCCCCACCGCGAAGCCCAGACTGTGAGCCCTCAGTATGATAAAAGCATCGGAACTGTTACCCAGAGCGAACACAGTGCTAGCCAGCAGAAAGACTTTGAAACTCCTGTCCAATTTTATGTCGCGCAGTTTCCACGGCAAGCGTCTTCCGGTCCCGTTGTCTGTTCTTGCGTCGTGGACAAAGGCCACAAGGAGAACGACACCGGCAACCGCAGGGAGAAAGGCGAGATAGAAGATAAGGCGGAGGTTGTCCTCAAAGATCTTCAGCAGGAGAAGAGCGATCAGCGGCCCGATCATGGCACCAAGGGTATCGAGGGCCCGGTGGAAGCCAAAGACCCTTCCACGGTAGCGCTCCTCGGACACCCCGGCAAGGAGCGCATCCCGTGCGGAGGTCCTCACACCCTTGCCGAAACGGTCGAGAAATCTTCCCCCCATGACCATGGTCCAGCCGGACGCCGCGCCGATGACGAGTTTCGACAGTGCCGAGAGCACATATCCTCCCGTCATGAAGGGCTTTCTTCTCCCGGAACGGTCGGAGAAATAACCGGAAAAGATGCGCAAAAGATTGGCCGTGGATTCAGCAATGCCCTCGATAAGTCCCACGATAGTCACGGGAGCGTTCAGGACGGTAACAAGAAAGATGGGCATCACCGGGTAGACCATCTCCGAAGAGATGTCGTTCAAAAAACTGACAAGGCTTATGGCGACTACGTTCCTGCCAATCCCCCTCATAGCCTTTCTGGACAGTGCCCGCATAGGCCTACTGTAAATCAGGAATGCTGGTAAAGCACTCCAGCCCTTTTCATATGGTCAATAGTTCCGATGCAACTCCGCGTAATTCTATTTTTTATTTTCTTTGAACCATGCTTTTAACACCTTAGAATTTTTAATAATCTCCAGACCTATTTCTTTGGCTATTTCGTCTTTACTTTTATCGTTTGTTGCCTCTACTGTTTGGCTGGCAATTCTATCAGGCTCCTTAATACCATATTCATGTACAAAAATCTGAACAGTGTGTGAAGCACCACTTGGTGACGTTATATTTATCCTAAACACATCTTCACTCGTTGTTTTCAAACCTACCTCCCTTTAGAATACTGCACCTTCCGCCCTGTCCCTAATTTTTCCTCCTTTAGGATTTCGATTTGGCTACAGGTACATTAATACGTTCCCATCACAGCTTTTTTTGAGTCATTCACATTAGCCTCTTTCCAACGTACCGCATCTTCGTGAAGATTGCAACGCCCTGCAAGACTAAACAAGGATCAGAAACCCCATTCCTAAACAAGTTGGCTTAATAAATCTCTCTATGGATTTTAAGTCCACGTAGTATAAAACAATGACACCCCTTGTGCGTGAACGCACTACAAAAACATTGTTGGTTCCTGCGACAGACACGGGAGATTCTCTGCTGTATCATATGTATATATAAAAAGAGCAACGAGGAGGAATACCATGAAATCGAGTATTAGGGACAAGGCGGAAGGAACGCTCCGCAAAGCAAAGGGAAAGGTCAAGGAAATGGCCGGCAAAATGACCGATAATCCCAAGCTGGAGACCAAAGGCAAAGCCGAAAAGATAGCCGGCAAGGCGCAGGAAAAGGTCGGTAAAACCAAGAAGCTCCTGGGGAAGTGAAGGATCTTACACTGTCCCATACGTTCAATAGACTAACAGGAGGGAATTGCCATGAGTA
>DHVP01000045.1 GCA_002412715.1 Deltaproteobacteria bacterium UBA5205 | reverse complement strand
AGCCCGCCTCGTAGATGAGGTTGATGGTACACTCCGGGAAGTTGTTCCTGAGGTAGCTGATGAGGACACGGTAGCGTGCCTCCATCGATGCCTGGCGTATTACCATCCTGTCACAGCGCACGGCAAGCTTCCACGTCTTCTTGGAATCCTCGAGTCCCACAAAAATCTCTTTACCTTTGACCACAAAGTCCTGTATTCTGCGTGTATTCATCTGGCTACCTCCCTTTCTTTTAAGTTGTGGTGTTGGTGCACCACTTTTAAGATCCAAGAAAGATGGTAGCCTTTTAACTGTCTGTCGGGCAAGACACTTTTATAACATAGTCACTCCAGCGAACCCTTCAAAAAAAAGGGGGGGGTGAAGCGGGCGTGAGACAGGTATTTTTCGTCTTGTTTCCTACCCGGGTTCGAACTTGTACCCTACCGAGTACACCGCGTGGATGAGGCTTACCCCGGGGTTGGCGGATTCTATCTTTCTCCTGAGTTTTTTGATATGGCTGTCGATGGTGCGTTCGCTGACGATACGCTCGTCGGGGTAGATCTTGTCCATGAGCTGTTGACGACGGTATATTCGCCCCGGATTGGCCATCAGAAATTGAAGGAGTTTGAACTCCACGGCTGTCAGTCCCAGATCGCGTCCGCCAAGGCTGGCCCGCCAACGGTATTCGTCAAGGACGATGCCCCCCGTTTCGGATGTCTGTCCCGGCTGCGTTCTGCGCAGGACGGCCCTGACCCGGGCTATGACCTCGCGGGGGCTGAAGGGCTTGCATATGTAATCATCGGCCCCGATTTCCAGTCCCAGCAGCCGGTCTATCTCCTCGATCCGGGCTGTTACCATTATTATGGGCACCGTTGAGAATGTTCTGATATCCGTGCAGATCTCCATGCCGTCGCGCCCCGGGAGCATGAGGTCGAGAAGAATGAGTTCCGGCCGGTGTTCCCTGACCCAGGGGACAACTTCGGTACCGTCCTCAAGGCAATGAGCCTCAAAACTTGAAGCCCTGAGGTAGTCGGCGAGCAGGCTTGCCAGCTTCGGTTCGTCCTCGACGACGAGAATGACCCTGCTCACAGGTTTTCCTCCTCAAGGTGCATGGTGATCCTCATCAGGAGTCCTCCCAACGAGGAAACATGAGTGGTAATGGTGCCGTCGTGGGCTTCGACTATCTTTTTGCATATGGCCAGACCGAGCCCGGCGCCTCCCGAGGCCCTGCTGCGGGAGGCATCCACGCGATAGAGATGATCGAAGAGTTTTTCCATATCTTCGGCGCGCACGCCGGGCACGGAGTCCTCGAAATCGATGGTCACCCGGCCGGTTTCGCATCGAAGGCGAACGATCAGCTTGCCGCCCGTGTCGGTGTATTTCAGGGAATTTCCAAAGAGATTGGAAAAGAGCTGCTGCAGGCGTTCGCGATCCGCAAAGACGTTTGACCGGTCGTTTTTCGGAATATCCGTGGCCAGAGCGATGCCCTTGCGGGCAAATTCCGCACGGTAGGCATCGGCGGAATCCTTGAGAACGTCAGCAAGGTTGAGGTCTTCCTTCCTGTATGTCAGTGCGCCAAGGTCCGAAAGGGTCAGTTGATGAAGGTCGTCGACGAGCCGGTGCAGCCTGACCACTTCAGTGTGAAGAGACCGGACGGCCTCCGGGGTTGTGTCCCGCACGCCTTCCAGAAGGGCCTCGATCTCACCGCGCAATACCGCGATGGGGGTCCTCAGTTCGTGGGATATATCAGCCACCCACTGGCGGCGGGCCTTTTCATTTTTTTCAAGGGCGCCTGCCATGGCATTGAAGGAACGTGCAAGGAGCCCGAGTTCGTCTGACGAGGTGACGGGAACACGAACGGCATATTTTCCCGAGGCAAGTTCTCGGGTAGCCGCGGCGATGGTCCTGATGGGTCGCAGCATGCGCCTCGCCAGGGGAAGGGAAAAGACCATCACCACGAGCACCAGTCCCAGCACCGCCGTGATGAGGGCAAATTTCTGCTGCTGCAGGAACTTGAGCTGAGGGGGACTGAGAAACTGTTTTGGCGGCAGGAGACCCACATAGCCTACCGTGAGATTGTTATGAATGATGGGCCTGTAGTTGACGGTTCCCGGCTCCCCGGGGTTCCCGAAGATCGTTTGTTGTTCACCATCGAGAATAACAAGAGGCGGTTTCGGAGGACCAGGCTTTTCCGGGCGTGACTCAGTGCCTGCTTCCCGGCGGTCAGTCAGAACCCGCGTTACCCAGTATCCCGGATCGTTTCGAAGAAAATCCCAGCTTCCATGCCGGGAATAAACCTCTGCCAGGTTAACTTTTATGGATTCTAAATCTTGCTGCCCCATGGCATCGAGATAGCGAAGAAACCCCCTGTTGATGCTCCACTGCATGACAAGGAACATACAGAGGATAGCGGCGCATGTGGCGGCAAGGATGGAGAGGAACAGCCGGTATGTTATGCCTATCCTGATCATAACGCTTCTCTTCGAGGACCTGTCATGACCATATTTTACAACGCGCCATTCTGAAATGGGCAGCCTTTTCGGCTTCCTCGATAAATATCCTTATTTCTTCCATATTTCTGTCACAATCGCCTGCTAATGTATGGGCATGGAACAGACCGGCGAAGATGGCCAAAGGCCATCGCGCGTGCAGGACATAATCATTCCCCCATGACCCGGCAGTCTGAAATTCGTCCCACATGGGCCAGACCCGACCTGGAGCCATGAATCAAGGAGGTTACATGAAAAAGGTATCGATCGGATTGTCCACAGGCATTCTTTTCGCCTTCCCGCGTTGTGTTTCACGGCGACTATCTTGATCACCCTCTTCGTGTTCCTGGTTTTTCTCGGCGGGTGCGCAAGCGTCGGGCCTGATTATGTCAGACCAGACACAGAGGTATCCTCGCAATGGCATACCCCCCTTAAGGGTGGTGTCAATCCTGCGCGGATGGACCCGCAGGTGCTGGCGTCCTGGTGGACTACTCTCAACGACAGGGACCTTTCCGGCCTTATCGATCGGGCAGTGGCAGGGAATCTCGATGCGAAGAAGGCAACGGCCAGGGTGAGGCAGGCACGGGCGAACCGGCTTGCCGCGAAAGCCGGCTTTTTTCCTGCGGTCGAAGCCGCCGGTTCTGCTGTGAGGAATTACAGCAATGCCGATACCGTCTCCGGCAAGGTCACCGATCTCTACAGCTCGAACTTCGATGCCGTGTGGGAACTGGACATATTCGGCGGTATCCGCCGGTCTGTCGAGGCCGCGGCGGCGGACCTCGAGGCGGCCCGGGAAGACTTGAGAGATGTTTTGGTGTCGCTGCTTGGAGAAGTGGCCAGGAACTATATCGATGTGCGCTCCTACCAGGCGAGGATAGAGGCCGCCGGGGGGAACATTGCCATGCAAAGGGAGACGTATCAATTGACCCTGTGGAGGCAGCAGGCGGGTCTCGGTGACGAGCTTGCCGTACAGGAGGCCCTTTCGAATCTTGAGAGTGCGCGATCGCAGCTGCCGGACCTTCGATCGGGGCTTGAGGGAGCTCTGAACAGGATCGCGGTGCTTTTGGGCGAACAGCCGGGAAAGGTCCACAAAGAACTCGAGAAACCGGCGGCCATACCGGCGCCTCCTCCTGATGTGGCTGTGGGTGTGCCCGCCGACATGCTCCGCCGCCGGCCGGACATCCGGCGCGCGGAACGCGAGCTTGCCGCACAGACGGCAAGGGTAGGGGTGGCAACGGCGGAACTTTATCCGAAGTTCACGCTCATCGGGTCCATAGGCCTCGAGGCCCTTTCGCTCAACAGGCTGGTTTCTTCACCGACAAGAATGTACAGCGCCGGTCCCGCGATAACGTGGCCCATCTTCCAGGGTGGAGCCATACGGGCCAGTATCGAGGTGCAGTCGGCCTTGCAGGAGCAGGCCCTTATCGAATATGAAAAAACGGTTCTCGATGCGCTGGAAGAGGTGGAAAATGCGCTGACAGCCTACGCTGAAGAGCAGAAGAAAATGGAGTCCCTTCGCGTTGCGCAGGGTGCGGCACAGAGGTCCGTCGAGATCGCCCTCGGAAAGTATGAGGCCGGCCTCATCGATTTTCTTGTCGTCCTCGTTGCCCAGCGTTCGCTTCTATCCTTCCAGGACCAACTTGCTCGAAGCGAGGGGGTGGTAACATCGAACCTGGTAAAGCTCCATAAGGCACTCGGAGGGGGATGGGAATCGATGGCCGCGGACAGGACAGGAAAGATCAACCGGGGAAAGTAAGATGGATATGAAGAAGGATCTCAAATCGGCAGCGGCAATAATAATGACTGCACGTCCCCTCAAAGGCTCGGGGTTCAAACGTTATCTCCTGCCCGGCTGCCTTCTGATTGCCGTGGTGATCATTGCGTTTATAATCATGGGATCAGTCGGAAAATCGAAGGAGATCCAGTATAAGACGGAGCAGGTCCGGCGCGGTGATCTTGTTGTCATAGTGACTGCAACCGGGACGTTGCAGCCGACCAACAAAGTCGATGTCGGCAGTGAGCTTTCGGGTACTATTAAAAAGGTTGCGGTGGACTACAACAGCAAGGTGACGGCCGGTCAGGTCCTTGCGGTACTCGACACCGCGAAACTGGAGGCAACGATAGCCCAGTCCCGGGCGGCCCTGGAATCTGCGAAGGCAAAGGCGCAACAGGCGAAGGCCACGGTGACGGAAACCCTGGCGAAGATGGAGCAGTATCAAAAGGTGTGGAACTTAAGCGGCGGGAAGGTCCCGTCGCAGACCGAGATGGACGCTGCGAAAGCCTCGCTTGAGCGCGCAAAGGCGGATGCCGCAAACAATGCCGCCGCGGTTTCCCAGGCTGAGGCGGCCCTTAAGGCCAATCTGACCGACCTGTCCAAGTCGGTCATCAAGTCGCCGATCAACGGCATCGTTCTCGCGCGGAGCATAGAACCCGGACAGACCGTGGCGGCATCCTTCACAGCTCCGGTTCTTTTCACGCTTGCCGAGGACCTTACCAAAATGGATCTGCACGTAAACGTGGACGAAGCGGACATAGGACGGGTGCTCGAAGGACAGAGCGCCACATTCAGCGTCGCCGCCTACCCCAATCGCACATTTGACGCCCTGATCTCCCAGGCCCGTTACGGTTCTTCAACGACATCGGGTGTCGTAACCTACGAGACGGTGCTGAAGGTCGAGAACGCCGATCTCTCCCTGCGTCCCGGGATGACGGCCACGGCGGACATCACGGTCAGGAAACTTGAGAACGTTATTCTTATCCCCGGTGCGGCATTGCGTTTTTCACCGCCCGTCACGCAGGGGAAAAAGACATCCACCGGCCTGGTCGGGGCATTGCTGCCGAGTCCGCCGAAATCCGACGGTGCAAAGCGCGACGCAACCGGCGACAGTAAGAATACAAAGCAGGTGTGGGTCCTGAAGAATGGACAGCTCACACCTGTTTCCGTCATCGTTGGAGCATCGAACTCGGGGGCAACGGAAGTCATTTCAGGCGACATCCAGCCCGGCACCCCGGTAGTGACCGATACTATCACAGGAGGAAAATGATGACCGGCGGTGGTTTGAAGGATAATCGCATTATCGAGTTTAAAGAGGTGACTAAAGTTTACGGGAAAGGTTACGGTGCTGTTTCGGCATTGAGAGGAGTCGATCTTTGTATAGATGAAGGTGAATTTGTGGCGATAATGGGGCCGAGCGGGTCGGGAAAGTCTACGTGCATGAATATCCTCGGGTGCCTTGATATGCCGAGCGCCGGGACCTACATGTTCAGGGACATAGACGTCGGGCGGTTGACACGCAATCAGCGGGCCCTGCTGCGGCGTCATTACCAGGGGTTCGTCTTTCAGGGCTATAATCTATTGAGCCGAACCTCGGCTCTCGAGAACGTGGAACTTCCTCTCTTGTACAGGGGGGTATCGCTTCGTGATCGCCGGCAACGGGCACTGGAGGCCCTTGAGACCGTGGGGCTTACCGGATGGGAATCACATACCCCGGGTGAGCTTTCGGGGGGTCAGCAGCAGCGGGTCGCTATAGCGCGCGCCATCGTGACAGGGCCGGCCGTGCTTCTTGCCGACGAACCGACAGGGAATCTGGATACGGTACGCAGCAACGAGATCATGGAGGTGCTGATCAAATTAAACAGGTACAAGGGTATCACGATCGTCATGATCACCCACGAACCTGATATGGCTCACTATGCAGACCGGCAGGTACATTTTCTCGATGGTCTCGTTGTACTGGACCAGGAAAACGGGGGGAAGGGATAATGCTCTGGAATACGATCTGGCTGGCATTGAGGGAAATAAAAAGGAATGTCATGCGTTCCTTCCTCACTATTCTGGGGATCGTGATCGGCGTTGGGGCAGTCATTACAATGGTAACGATAGGCGGAGGGGCTACCGTCCAGGTCAGGGAGCAGATAGCCAGCATGGGCAGCAACCTGCTTATGGTAAGTCCCGGCAAAAGACTTGGCCCCGGGCAGTCATCGGGCAACGTTCCCTTCAAGGAGGCCGATGTTGAGGCGATCATGCGAGAGGTCAGTTCGATCGCTGCCGTGGCGCCGGTTTCATCCCAATCCATGCAGGCGATACTGGGCAACCAGAATTGGTCGACCCAGGTGACGGGAAGCGACAACCAGTACTTCTTCGTTACAAACAGGTCAATTGGGACGGGAAGGCAGTTCAGTGAGAGTGAGCTGCGTGCCGGAGCCGCCGTTTGTATTATCGGGGAGACGGTGCGCAAGAAACTTTTCGGGGGCCAGGAAGTCCTCGGTGAGAAGATCCGTCTCCAAAAGCTTTCCTGCGAGGTTATCGGCCTGATGGCGGAAAAAGGTCAGAGCACGATGGGGCAGGACCAGGACGACATGGTGGTCATCCCTCTGCGTACCCTCCAGCGACGGGTCACCGGAACCCAGGACGTCAGTCTCATCCAGGTCTCGGTGCGGGACGGCGCATCCACCGACAAGGTGCAGAAGGACATAGCGACGTTGATGCGGGAAAGACGCCATCTTGGCCCGAGCGACGACGACAATTTTCACGTGATGGACATGAAGGAGATCACAAAGATGCTTACAGGGACCACGGAACTGCTGACGGCGCTCTTGAGCGCCGTCGCGGCCGTGAGTCTCCTTGTCGGCGGCATCGGCATCATGAACATCATGCTGGTTTCCGTCACGGAGAGGACCCGTGAGATCGGAGTCCGGCTGGCCATCGGTGCCCTCGAGCGCGAAGTGCTCATGCAGTTCCTCATCGAAGCGGTTGTCCTGTCATCTCTGGGCGGCCTCCTGGGGATTATCCTTGCCCTCACGGCCTCCCTATGGCTGGCCGGTATGCTGCGAGTACCCTTTATCTTCAACGGCCCCATCGTTCTCATCGCATTTGTCTTTTCCGCGGCCGTCGGCATGATCTTCGGTTATTTCCCGGCTTTGAAGGCGGCAAGGCTCGACCCCATAGACGCATTGAGACACGAGTAACGTGAAGGCAGTTTCGGGCAGGGGTTGCACCTTTTTGATATCGACATTGCCCGATATCCCCGGAAGGCCCTGCCTCGGGGCTATCTGTCCTATGAAATGAACGGCTTCAGGATAGATTTCCCCCAGAGATACGGCCAGATCGGGACGGGGACGCTGTCTATCTGCGCGACCCTGTCTTCGAGCGCGACAATGGCCTCGGCCCCTTCGAATGGACCCAGACGAACATATTGAAAATGGCAATGCTCTATGAGCTTTACATGCTCAACGACTGCGCTGCCCCGGGCCTCATTCCGGTGAATTCCGGAAGAATTTAAGTTTTCTTTTCACCGTTCGATAACTCTTTCATGAACATAAAAACAGTGCTCCCCGGGGAGGTGAAGGGAAGACGAGGTGCGGGCACACACAAGGTGTACCCCGGCGAGATCGCCGGGAGAAAAAATCCTAGAAAAGGAGAATAATTATGTCAGACATTTCTTTAACCAGTGGCATGAGGGCGAACCTGATGTCCCTCCAGTCAAGCGTTAAGCTGCTCGACAGAACGCAGGAAAGGCTTTCGACAGGCAAGAAAGTTAACTCCGCTCTCGACAATCCGGTCAACTTTTTTACGGCCCTGGACCACACCTCCCGCGCCAATGACCTGTTGGCATTCAAAGACGGTATTTCGGAATCGATCCAGACGATCAAGGCGGCAGATACGGCCATCACGGCAATCACAACACTGATCAACTCGGCAAAAGCTACAGCGGAAGCTGCAAAAAGTGCAGTTAGCGCAAGCACGACAAGCCAGAGCTTGACCTTCTCGACAGGCGTAACGAAGGGTGCCACCGTTGTTCTCGGCGGCGTTACCTACACTGCCGTAACATCGACAACGTCTGTCGATGCAACCAGTTTTTATTCTGGTGGAACTGCCGCACAAACCGCCACATCCCTTGCAGGTTGTATTGCGACAACCGGAACCACCACTTTCAATATCGCGGACAATGGCTCAGGCGTCCTCACCATCAGCCGTCAGGCAGGCGGGGCAATGGAAGCCGGCGATATCGTCACGACCAGCGCCAGTGCTGCCGAATCAACCATCACAGCAAACAGCGATGAGCTTGTGGCGAAGCGTGCACAGTACACGACCTTGCTTGCTCAGCTCAACACGTTGAAGGATGATGCATTCTACAAGGGAAAGAACCTGCTGGGAGGCGCTTCCGGCGGTTCCTATGATATGACCGTTCGGTTCGGTAACAGCCATACCCTTACGGTTGAATCTTTCGACGGATCGGCAACCGGTTTGGGAATAACCACAGCTTCCTCGACCTGGGTTGATGAAACTACCATTAATGTATCGGTAACGCAGCTGGAATCAGCCCTCACGAAATTGAGGACTGAGTCATCCAAGCTGTCCAGTAACCTGAGCATCGTCAATGCCAGGGATGAATGGATCACAAGCATTGCCGCTACCCTCCAGACCGGTGCCGATAAGCTGACACTCGCTGACACCAACGAAGAGGGCGCCAACATGCTCATGCTGCAGACGCGGCAGTCACTGAGTACTTCCGCTTTGAGCTTGTCAGCACAGGCGGCACAGTCGGTTCTCCAGTTGTTCAGGTAGCAGCGGCTAGCGTAACAAACGGGAGAGGGTCTATCGCGGCCCTCTCCCTTTCACCATCCTCAGGGAGGTGATGGAACATGTCAATAGAGATAATAGGGAATATGGGACAAAACGTCAGTATTCATCAAAAACCGGTAGTTCACAAACCGCCGCAATCGATGAACATGCAAAATGATACCATCGTTCGCGACCCAAAGAGGGACCTGACAAAGATCAGCTATCCACCTTTTCTGCCGATTGGCGATACGCAAAGCATCTACAAAAAGTGAAGGACTTATGGCGCTGAAAATAAAACTGAAACCCCATGAACGGCTTATAATCGGAGGGGCTGTTGTAATCAATGGTGACACGAAGTGCGATCTCGTGATCGAAAATGAGGTGCCGGTGCTTCGCGACAAGGACATACTTCGAGAAAAAGATGCCGATACGCCCGCCAAGCGGGTGTATTTTATTATCCAGCTCATGTACGTCGATGGCAAAGACGCCGTGGAGAAACACAACATTTACTGGTCTCTCGTCAAAGACCTTGTAGAGGCAGCTCCCAGGACGGCAGAAACGCTCGCCGAGATCAGCAGCCTCATAATTGAGGGCAAGTATTACCCGGCTTTAAAGCAGGCAAAGAAACTCATAGAATACGAAGAGGAGGTAATGGGGTATGTCCGCAGGGATCAATGCCTACAAACAAACGATAAAGTCTACCTTATCGGGGAGGGAGCTTGAGGCATCGATCCTTTCTAAGGCTGCCCGCCTGCTCAAATCATGCCAGGAACACTGGAATGAAGAGGGTCACTTCAAGAGACTTGACGAGGCCCTGACGTTCAACCAGAGGGTATGGACGATCTTCCAGGATGAGCTTATCAGGGAAGACAATCCTCTTCCCGCCGAGCTCAGGGGGGATATCCTAAACTTGAGCGTTTTCATCGACAAGCGGATCATCGAGATCATGAACGATCCGTCACCGGATAAGCTCGACATTATCATCAATATCAACTTCAATCTGGCCGCGGGCCTGAGGGGGTCATCGGAGTAATCCCTATCGAGTCGCGCTGATGGCTTGCATGTCGTAGGATTCCTGAAGGAGCCTCGCTGCATCAGGGTGCACATGACCGCTTCTTTCCATACTTTCCAGCAAGACAATTGCGCACCCGGGTTTCCCGGCCGCAATAAATTTCTTTGAAAGATTATAAAGAACCTCGGAACAATCACAGGCCATCTCTTTGAGTTCTCTTAACTCCCGAATACCTTTCTCTTCCATCCCTGTTACGCAGTGCGCCGCGGCAAGGGTCATTTTGCCGGTAGGATACAGGGATATCGTCTGCAAAAGGTTTTCAAGGGACTTTACGGCCTCGTTCCCGTTGCCGCAGAACAGGGAGGTCACGGCATAACACTGGACTGCCTCTTTTGAGCCCGAATTGAGTTCAAAGGATCTTCTTGCGGCCTGGAAAGCTTTGTCAAAGTCCTCCTTTTCAAAATAACACCCTGACATGTTGAAATAGGGAAGATAGTGATCGGGTTTGACCATAAGGTATCTATTCCATAGTTCGATAGATTCGTCGTACTTGCCTATCGCCCTTGCCTGTACCGCCAGCTCGCGAAGGGCCGCCTCCTGATTCCCGTCGGTCTCGAGCTTCTTCTTTCCGATGAGATAATACATTTCGGCCTTGGCTTGTCCCCTATCCGGGTCCGCCTGCCCGTAGTGGTGGATAACAACATCACATGGCTTGATATCGACATGTGCCCTTCTGAGTGACGGCTCGAGCAATTCATGGATGGGATTTTCGAATCGAAACCTCTCGTCATTTAAAAGAAGCCTAACTTTAGGACTGGGAAACCACCCGGTACCCGCTTCTTCATCGGGGTATTCCCCTGAATTAGCTGTCCAGCCCTCGTATACGGAATCTGTCGAGTAATTCCTCGTAACAAGCGAATAGGCAAACGGCACGGATGGATCCTGATTCAGGATATCGCGCAATCTGTCGTAATCATGGGCAGAGAGGACCTCATCCGCGTCGTGCACCAGTATCCATTGTCCCTTTGCTTTCGACATGGAGAAATTACGCGCCTCTGAAAAATCATTTGTCCATGGAAAGTCGTATACCCGGGCCCCCAGAGCCCTCGCTATCTCTTTCGTCCTGTCCGTCGATCCCGTATCCACGACGATCATCTCGTCGGCAACGGGCTTGACGCTCATGAGGCATTTCGCTATCCGCCCCTCTTCGTTCTTCACTATCATGCACACGGAGAGCGATCCCCTTCGATGCGCCTCGCTCACTTCCGCCGGTCCAACCTTTTCCCGTATTTGGAGGGCCGCGGCGAGAATACCATCGTCGATCCCAAAGGCAATCATCGATCTTTCCGTTTCTTCCATTGCCTGTGGGTATTTATCCTCCTGCAGCAAGGTACCTATGTAGAGAAAGGAAAGTCTTTTGCTTATGGGATGGAGCCTGAAGGCCTCCAGCAGGACCGTTTCAGCCCTGGGGAACTCATTGAGCGCGGTAATGGCGGAATGGTATGTTGCAGAGAAATCGGTAGTTTCCGGTGAAAGGATGAAACCTTTCTCAATGAGATCGAGCGCTTCTGCGATATCGCCGTTCTGCCATCGCATTACTCCCAGATTGACGTAAGGATCGGCAAAACACGGATCGGCAGTTATCGCCTTCTTGAAAAACGTTTCGGCCTGTTCCTGATCCCCGGATTCCATCGCCAGCAAGCCTTTGAGATTAAGGGCCTTTATCGAACGAAAACAAAGGGAGAGGGCCCGGTCGGCATAATCGTTAGCTTCTTCGTAGCGGCCTGTATAAAAGCTGCAGTATCCGAGCATTTCGAAAGCATGCGTCGAAGTTTTTTCCTTTTCAGGCAATGATTGCAGGCCTTCTATCGCCTGTTCGCATAATTTTGCATCCAATAGAATTTCAGCAAGGCAGTAATAGAGATCCTCATTATCGGGCGTGTATTTTATTCCCTCCATAATAGCTTGTATCGCTTCGTTGAGAAAACCCTTTGCATAATGATCGCGTGCATTCTTCATGGCAACAAAAGGCGAGAGCTTTCGCCCTGTTTCAGAATTAGGGTTGAATGTGTCCCATTCTTCATGAAACAATTTGTCAAAGCCTTTTTCCCTTGCCCCATCCTGATTCAGATAAACACAGCTATCGCCGCAAATCACAGCTTGCTGTCCTTCAATAAGCGCCCGCATGCGGTAATCGTTTATAACGAAATAGGGAACTTCTATTTGTTCGTTAAAAAAGCCGATTGCATCAAACAATGACCTTTTAACGAGCGCGCAGGTGCTGTCAACTTCAAAAGTGCTGACATAACGGTAGCGGTTTCGTTCATTAAACGTTTTTGCGTACTCCTCAAAAGGACCGAAGGACATTTGTTGGGTCTTGGGGATCTGTTGTATCCCGATCGCATGATTTGACATGGGGACGGTCAACCCGTGCTCCGGACATTTATTTATGCACTCCAGCATTTTCGAAAGCGTCCCTTTTAGTATAACAGCGTTTGCGTCGAGGATCAGGATGTATTGTCCGGAGGTCTTCTTTATTGCTTCGTTGCATCGTTTTGCATAAATGGTTTTTGAAGTATCTATTATCCTGTAGTGATTGTTACTGGAAATGAGCCTTGTTAGCCATGCGGGTGTTTCCAGAGATTCCTTTTTATTCAGGATAATTTCATATGGTTCCGCAACATGAGCACGGATTGACTCGATGCATCGTCTTGTGTTGTCGTCAAAATGGGATACGGGGATAACTATTGATAACAACCCCGGGGTCATTACAGTTTCGATCTTCTTATGGCCTACTGTGTGGAGTATTGCATTCTTGAGATCTTTTCTGTCCGAGCAGATTACGTCTATCTGCTCGTATGTGAGCTCATGGCTTGGATCTTGCCTGAGGGCAAGCGCAAGATAGATGGCTGCTGTTTCCACATACCCAAGTTTGTGAAGAAGCTGGGCATAGAAGCAAAATACGTCAGGGTTTTGCGTAAATTGGTGCCACGCCATTTCATTTATTGCTTCTTGATGTTCCCCCCTTTTTGAAAACTCATTAGCTCGTTTAAAATGTTGTTCATCGGATTCGATAGGAATACCGAAACCGTTTTCATGATGGGGGATGAAGGGTGAGCGAGTAATTGCATGTTCTTGAAATGTCCAGAGGGGAGATGATGTGACAAAATCAACACTCCTTGTCACGGAAGCTACTTGCCAGGTTGAATCGTTGCCGAACAACGACTCACTGTTTATTCCGTTATGTTTGGCATAATACTTAACTAAATTATCATAAAGCGGATACCACGAGTATGGCCTGAGACCCCCCTCACCAACCCAGTTATCAATGTTGTTTATATATCGGACATACTCATCTTCGGAAATGTTATGAAGATACTTATCGAGTTCTTCATGGCTCTCAAAATCACGGAAATCGATAAAGCATGTTTTTGGAATGTATTCCTCGATATTGGGGCAACCAAGGTATATCGGTAATGTCCGTGCTTCCAGGGGATCAAGGATTTTGTCCACATAACCATGAGCGAAAACAGGGTCTCCGGTGTTTTCAAAGCACAGAGAGTACTTATAACGAGATAAGGTGAGCAGCTTGCTGTTGTTTTCAACCGCGCCTTTGTAATTGGGTAAGAAAAATGGGGTCATGCCGTAGACATGAAAGGGAATGTCGGAATGTGAGTAAAACCAGAGGGCGGCCTCGGTCCTTCTTGTGTACAACTCACCTGGAACTGCTGAATGCTTATTTCCATTGATCATGCATATCGCGTTCACACGCCCTTCAGAAGGATATTTCCGCCTTCTTTCATCCAATCCTTCCGTTATCACTGTGTCCGCGCTTTCGCCGAACCAGGGATGAAACCCTTGACGCGCAAGGCGAATTTTTGTAAAACCAAATTCATTTATCAACACATCGTATAGGGTAAAAACATGATCGAACTTATCCCATATGTCTTTGTTATACTGTCCCGGCAAAACAACGGTCGGTTCGAAAAGTAAAAGAACGTTTAGCCCTTTTTGCCTACCATGGTAACTAAAGGCATCCATATAGGCATAAACATCGCAGTCAACAATAGGTCTGCTTGTGTAGATTAATGAAACATTCCCTCGCTTCATGGAAGAGATGAAGTCCGGCTTCAGGTGTGCATACACTATATTAATTACTATTTTGTCCATAGCATCTTTACCTCACTGGTATTCTTTATCCTCTTAACGGAAATTAAGGCGAGTCTTCTTGAGCCCGCTTTTTTCCACAGTCATCAGCTTCTATACTTTCTCGTGCTCTCTGAACCCTGATCGTATCATGGATGGTTTCTCCCGAGTTGGATTGTGTAAGCAGGTAACAGTTATCATTGATGTAACTATATGCTGACGGTATTCCGATATCTATGAAGAAACCACGGGAAACAAATCCGCAAATACCAGCACCGATCATATCCGGAAAGAGTTCGTTTTCCAGAGAAAAATAACCGGAGGGCATACGATCAAGGATGGCTTTGTCCATGATATATGCTCCGCAGCTAACGTAACCGGTTCCAACTTGACTCTTTTCATAAAAGTCGACAATCTCGTGCGTGTCATTGATCCTAACGGTTCCGTAACGACTGGCATTCTTTTTCTGTTTCAAACCAACCGTCATCAGGCATTTTTTTGATAAATGATGATCTTCCATTTCCAGAAAGTTCAGCTGATTAAAGGTGTCACCATTTAAGATCAAACAATGTGGTTCATCGGCCACCTTTAATGCCTCTCGAATGGCCCCGCCAGTGCCGAGAGGAGCATCTTCTTTGGAATAAAGAATGTTGGCTCCCCATCGTGCACCGTCTTCAAAATGGGATTGAATGATGTTGTTTTTATAACCCACCGAAAGTATGATTTCGTTCAATCCCTGTGCTGCCAGCGCGAGTATAATATATTCCAGGAACGGTTTGCCTCCGACGGGTGCCATAGGCTTTGGTACATCTGCGACAATGCTTCTCAGCCTTGTGCCTGTTCCGCCGGCGAGGATAATGACCTTCATACCTTTATAGTGCCTCCTGCGCGTAATACACTATCTGGCTTCCCAGGGTGTCAAAGTGGAATGGTACGTGGAGTAAAAAGTGAAGCGCCTCTTTGACCTTCTCTTTTTTTTCCGGTTTTACAAAGAAGAGCATAAATCCTCCCCCTCCGGCGCCAAGGATCTTTCCTCCTATGGCCCCGTTTTTCTTAGCCGTTTCATATATAGTATCAATGTAAGGGTTCGACACCTTGGGTGAAAGGCTTTTCTTGAGTTTCCATGTTTCGTGAAGAAGTTTACCGAAGTCCAGAATATCCCTTTCTCCGCTCAAAATCTGGAACGCATCGTTGACCATGCTCATAAGTGTTTTGTAATCGGTTCTTTTGCCTTCAAGACGTTCCATTTTCTCTTCCTCTATGTTTGAGGCCGACCGCGTTACGCCCGTAAAAAACAGGAGGAAGTGGTCCTGCAGGTGCTGAAAGGCGTGGCGTGAAATGGTAACAGGTACGACCTCGATATTATGCTGGCTCCTGAACTCGATCTTGTTCAATCCTCCGAATGCAGCCGCAACCTGATCCTGGGAGCCTACCTTTTCCTTGATCATTTCCTGTTCTATGTGGATGGCTTCGAGGGCGAGTCGTTTTTTTGAAACGATCTTTCCCTTCAAGGCATAAAGGGCATGGAGCAGCCCCACGGTGAAAGCTGAACTGGAGGCGAGTCCCGACATGGCGGGAAGGTCTCCGTCGTGACTGATCGAAAGACCGAAATTGACATCCAGGAACCTTAGGGTTTCCCGGATCGAAGGATGGATTATATCATCGATGCCCCGGGCCTGTTCCTGTTTGGAATAGTTGAGCCTGTATTTATAGTCGAAGAATGGGGGGAGACACCGGCAACTGATGTAGCAGTACTTATTGATCGTTGTTGATAAGACCGCACCACCGCCATTATTCTCGTACCATGCCGGAAAGTCTGTTCCTCCTCCGAAAAACGAGATGCGAAAAGGTGTTCTTGTTATTATCATGTTCTTCCTCTTTAACGAAGATGTTTATGAAACAACGACACGCAGAACCGTCGTTTGCAGCGGTTCTCTTTAAGCAAAGCACCTGGGAACATCGTCATAAACCATTGCAAATAACGTGCCTCTCTGAAAAGACAAAGGACAGAAACGATTCAGAGGCATGAGACACCGCGTTGCAGCGCTTCACAACAAGGGCCTTAACGGAATCCATCGTCAAAATACTGACATTGGTTTCGAGGGATCCCTGATTGATTGTCTACTACGAGAGCCGGTCTCGCAAACCCGAACATTATGGACACAGGGATACCTTGGCGGTTTCCTGCTATTATCGTCCCGTTATCTCCTGCTGTGGAGTGTTAATATTTCGGCGCATCCGCTTGACGAAAATGCCAGGCGTTCAGCGAGTGAAGGCGTGGATTATCTTCATATAACATTTTGAATCCAAAGTAACTCTTGAAACCTGGACAGAAACCCAGGCGCTCAAGTACGTTTCTCAATTGACTTCCCGGAGCAGCCCAGGTGGTGATTTTGCTTGCGCCGCATTGCACGAGGTACCCCAGTGCCCCTGTCATTATTGTTCTTATGGTTTCCGCATTATCCGCCTCGCATTCGAGGTCGACAATATCACCGTACATCCCCATAGTGCCAGGTATCTGGATTGTTTTGACGATCGCAAATGCATTTTCGGACAACATTACTTTACGGTACCTGTAGACCGGTGCCCTTGCAAAACGCCACATGCGGAATTCTCGAGTGGCGGCAAGTCCAACGTGGTAGCCATGAATTGTGCTGGCAACCGGAAAAGTGGTGTCGATTGTAACGTCCTCGACGGGAAGATCCGATCTCATAGTCAGTCCGACGGTATCGAGTTCCATCGCCACTATTGGGTCAGGGAAAAACATTCCTAACGATGCTTCGCATGGTTTTACCGATTTTACGTTGTGCGTAAAAATGCAAATTAGATCAAGATCACCAAAAAACGAAAGGGCTGGAGCAGAGATTTTATTCAGAAGCCCCTTGCCAGTCCAATCAGGATGGATATTCATGCTGATTACTTGCCCAGCGGTCTGACCGTTGGTAACAGGCCGTTTCTGCACACCAAATATACCCACCAGCGTTTCTCTGGCGAACGCACCGAAACAAACGGTCGGGAAAACATTCTCGAATAGCTGCCACGTAAAGTAACCAGCAGGCCGTTTATTATCATAAATAGCTCCTATCAGATCAACACACTGAAGAGTATCCTTCGGTTCTACCTGCCTGATAATAAGATTTTCAGAAATGGCCATATTCGTCCCGCATAGAGAGTATCGGATTTTTGCATGGCCACCATATGTTCAAAGTAGGGTCATTCCATTTATAGGTAAACTGTCCTTCCGGATTGTAATATTCCGATTGTTTATAATGAAATATTGCAGTTTCGCTCAGCACCAGATGGGCGTTCCCATGTTTCGGTGGAACAAGAACCATGTTCCGGTTCCGTGCTGAAAGGGTGAAAGATTCCCATTGGCCGAAATCAGGTGATTGTCGGTCGCAGTTTACGACAATAAAATAAAATTTTCCATGCAGGCATGAGATGAGCTTCCATGTTCTCATATCACCATGGATGCCACGCAAAGTATTGTAAGATGACATTGAAATATCATCCTCGACAAATTTCACATTTATGCCATTTTTTGCAAAAATACCTTCGCTATATGTCATTACGTATTCGCCGCGAAAGTCTTCAAATACCTCTGTTTCGATTAGCCAACAGTTTTCGAGCTTCGTCTTTTTAAATTTCATCTACCACCTCTAAAATCCTTCAACCGACTCATTTACGGAATAAATATAGTCACCTTTTTTATATCCATACCAGACAACCTGTCGACTCCAATCCTGCCAGCTATCCCAACGTTGCGAAGAACTGTCTATCGTGTAGTCGATCTTTCCTTTTTTTACCTTATATTCTTTCCCTCTTAAGACCGCCTGATAAATATCCCAAAGATTATAATCAGTTTCCACAACGATGTTCATCGTAACAAACGGTTGTTTCAAAAGCTTGTGGTTGAAGTTAAGGGCCTGGGAGAGCAACTGAGGATAATCCCGCTCCAACCCATCTGCAAAATATCTTAGACGGTCCTGAGCTTCGTTATAAAAACCGTCTAACAGACCATCGGCACACAATTTGATGTAGATCAGCTCGTCCGAATGCCAGGTTATATTGAGCCAGTCCTTCGATGCGCTAAATTCACTGCCGCCCCTCTGGATTTCCTGTGCCTTATTTTCAAACACAGATACAATCTCCGCCAGAATGGGGTGCTCAGGGTCTTTTCTTGTAAAGGCCTCAATAAGTTGACGATACGGCACTCTTCCCAGCTCATGCAAAACAATAAAAGGTAACTGCAGCAGCTTGCCGAAATGCATAATCGATGCTGTCCACGCAAACACTTTAGACTTTGTCCAATCTTCTTGTGACATTGTCGATGTGGCGACAACCAGATTATGCGTTTCGCAAACATCATCGTCATCTTTGAGCGACGTGTGATGAGATTCGAATTTCGCACTTACCGTCTTCAAACCGTATTTGTTTTGATATAGCGTATCTGCCATTTCAGTATTTTCAAGAATCACCAAATTGCCAAACTGTATCCTGTTGTGTTGTCCGTTGCTGATGGTTTCCGATATACCCCCCACATACGAATCATAGGTCTCTCCCGGCAGCCCCAGGAGAATATCTGTAAACGTCATGATATTACTTTTGACGAACAGACCTTGAAGTTCGTTGTAAGCCCTATTATCTATATTGCTTCTTTTGATGAATTTCAGCGTCTGCTCATTCAGTGACTGCAACGCGAGGTTAACCCCCTTCTGGAGGTCGTTTTCATTTAATATACGATATAGATCGAAGATTTTCTTCTTGGAATTTTTGGTGTTTTGCACAGAAAACGCTTGAGGATAATTGAATTGTTTCTTATTGTTTGCCACTTTCTTTACAATTTCAAAGTCCCGTTCCAGAATTCCGAAATTGGCGTCACAACAAAAAATGAACTCGATCTTATTGTTGCTAAACCAGTCAATTTCCTTAAAAACCCTTTCAATGTCAAATGATTTTACTGTTCTTTTGGTCTTTTTTCCCCAATAACAAAAAGAACATGTGTACGGGCATCCGCGGTTTGTTTCCAGCAACCCCTGCCATTTCTCACCCGGATTATTTTGTAGTAAATTATCGAACACCCCGGCAAGGTAAGGAGACGGGATACTGTTTATGTCCGGTATTAGTTCCGATGGCTCTGCGAAAACGAAATTGCCTTCCTTTCCAATGAAACCAACCGACGGAACACCATCCCAGGTTGCGCTTCTGAAATGCTCCAGTATCCGCAAGAAAGGGAATTCCCCTTCGCCGTAACTTACCAGGTCTATGAACGAATTCTTGCGCAGGAATGGTTCCATCCTTTCAGGTTTCTCAGGAATCTGCGGACCACCGAAAACATTTACGACTTTCCCGTTGACGGCTTTGACCCGCCGGGCTATCTCAAGACTGATGAGGTAATTCCACAGATATACGCTGTAAAAAACTATATCCATCCCGGCAAGGCTTGCCACTGTATCTGCCATCGCGCCCCTTTTATAGATTATGGGTTCAAAGGCATATTCCTCGAGATTTGTCAGGTTCTTTTGGGCATAAGCTTGCAGCAGTCCCGCGGAATAGGGAAAATAGTATTGGCCACCAAAGGAATCGCCAATCTGAACCAGTCCGACTTTTATTTTGCTCATTTTCCGGTATCATCCTTTTCATCAAAATAGTTAAATTTGTTTTTATGCTCGCCGGAATGGGAAACAAACCATTCCCATGTCTTTTGCAGCCCGGAATGCAAGTCAGTGACAGGTTCGAACCCCAGGGTTTTGCGAGCCTTTGATATATCCATAATCCTTTTTTGGGCCCCCGAAGGTTTGGTGGCATCAAAAGTAAAATCAAAATCTATAAACGACCGCAAAGTAGTAACTATATCACGGATTGGAGTCCCCGTCCCGCTCGCGATGTTGACTATTTCCCCGTCGGTACCAAAGACAAATGCCCGTATGATACCTTCGGCGGCGTCGGCGCTATAAAGGAAATCACGTACTGCCCTCCCGTCACCCCAGATCACCACCGGGTTTTCCTTATGGTAAATACGGGAGATCAGTGCCGGAACCACCATGGCAGTAGCCTGATCGAAGTTGTCGCCAGGACCATAGATATTGCCCAATCGTACAACAGAGAAGTTTCGGATATTATATTGTGTTTTATATGCATGTATCTGAAGTTCGGCCATTCTTTTGGCCCAGCCGGCAAAAGCCATCGGGGCAGTTTCGATTTGGTAATTCTCCTCGGAAAGCAGCTCACCTTCCGCATACGCACCTATCGAACTGGTGTAGACTAACTTTTGCACACCATTCTGTCGGCTTGCCTCCAGAATACCGAAGTTCATCATCATCGTGGGGACGAAATGACTGGCCATTTTTGACGCCGAGGTTTGAACCGTTCCTTGGACCCCGGCAAGATGAAATACAAAGTCCATGCCCTTTGTTACTTCCTTGCAGTAATCGAAACTGGTAAGATTCCCGATAATATGCTCCGCCCTTTCATCCACGTGTACCCGATCGAGCGAAACTATTTTTACGATCGCGCCAGCGTTACACAAGATATCTACCACTTGTCGGCCGATCAAACCCGTACCACCGGTTACCAGGACATTTTTGCCGGTAAATTCTGAAATTATCTCATCGTTCATCATCGTTTTTATTGCCGCCTAACTCAATATTCAACGAAAACCTTGTACATTATGGGCGTGTTACACGTCCGGTTTGTCTCTTCTTGATTAACGGAATAATTCCGGCTAATAATTGGTTGCATCAGCCTGATTAAGATACCAATAATCAATCGAGTATGGGTTACCATCACATTTCTGCAATGTCTTTAAACCAAAGTATGTTTTAAAGCCTGGGGTAAAACCGGCCCCAACACACTCCCCGGCCAACATCGTTCCCGGCAAAGCCCATGTTGTAATTTTGTTTGCTCCCATTTGCAGAAGTTCGGAACAGGCGCCATGCATTAAATCAACCAGTCCCTCCCGATCATCAGGGGGGTATTCCCAATCCACGATATCTCCAACAGCCGGCCCCGCTCCAGGAGGGAAGAACATCTTTGCCACCGCAAACGTGCCATTGTCCAAAGATAGTTTGTGATAGCGGTAATAGGGAGAGCGGGCGTATCGCCAATCCCGGAAATCCTTACCGCACAAAAACGCGGTGCGGCGACCGTGGCTCGAGCTTTTTTCGGGAAATTGCGTAGTGTGGTCGATCCGTTCCGACAAAACTTTAATCGAATGTACTTTATCCGGTGCTATGAGTTCCATGGCGGCAACCGGCTCAACAAAAATAAGATCGAATGCCGCCTTGCAAGGCTTCACCGCTTTTTCATTGGAAAAAATAAACACCATATCAAGGTCACTGAAATGGCTGATGGCATTGCAGCCCATTGTTTTTAACAAGCCCTTGCCTCTCCATTTGGACCCGATATTAACTCCTGTCATTTGTCCAGCTATCAAACCGTTAGTAAGGACACGCTTTTGGATGCCCAAGATCCCAGCCAATTCTTCACCAGCGAAAGCTCCGCAAAAAACCGTAGGGTGGACATTATTGAATAACTGCCATGTAAAAAATTCTGGTGGCCGCCGGATTTCGTACATTGGATAAATCAACGAAACCACAGCGCTGAGGTCGCGGCAGTTCAACGTGCGAAAAACAAACTTTTCATCCATCCTGAATACCATTACGCCGAATCGGCGATTCCTCGTTCCCCATATACCCACGGCTCGACCTGCCGGACAACATGTGTCTCATCAAAGTAAAAATGACCTGACAATCGTCATTACCCAAAACAGAAATAAAATACCTCCAACCCTTATTTTTGATCAGACCAGAGAGTTGTCTTTATACCAGGCAATTGTCTTCTGCAATCCTTCCTCCAGTGAAGTTTTTGCCTGAAAACCGATAAGATCTCTTGCCAGCGATGCATCAATCATTCTTTTCGGGATCATTGTAGGCTTAGTTACATCAAAATGAATTTCAGCATCGTTGTAATTATCTAATTTCAAAAGGATGTTAAGAACGTCTTTTACCGAGCAGGGATGCCCGGCTGAGATATTCATCGGTTTGAAACTTTCCAGTTTCTCCATCACTGATAATAATCCGTCGATAAAATCCTGAATATAGATAAATTCCTTGATGTCAGTTCCATCACCCCACACTTCTATCGGCTTATGGCGCTCGACAACCTTTCGGATAAGGGCTGGAATAACATGGGAGGTTTCCCAATCAAAATCGTCATATTCCCCGTAAATATTCGCGGGCCTTACGACGAGTGTTGTCATAGGTTTCTTTATTTTTGTTGCATACATTTCGCAGGTAAGTTCATTGAACCGTTTTACCCAGCCCGCAATAAAGTATTTATGAAAGAACTCATTAGTAACGTCCGATTCTTTAACCGGAAAATCTGTAAGAGGGTATACAACGTTACTACTGATTAACAGGAACTTTTTCACTCCTGCCTCGTATGCGGCCTCCATAATTGCCAAATTCATAATTACATTCGGAGTAAGGTGGACGAGAGGAGTTTTGTCTATAACAGCCGCCCCTGATGTGTTGGCGGCGCACATGAATAGATAGTCGATTCCTTCAACGACCTTTTTACAGTCTTCGGAAAGTCTGAGGTCGACTTTAACATATTGTACGCGTTCATCATTGCAAACTGCAGGCTTTTCATGTAACGTCGCACGAACAAGAGCGCCCCAATCAACAAGGCGCTTGACAAGATTGCTCCCAACGAAACCGGCGCCGCCAGCAACCAGAATTTTTCGCCCTTTGAAAAAATCATGCTGTACGTGCATTAAATCGATTCCTCCCATACGATATCCTTAGCATAATTTCAACAAACAGATTCGTTTAACCTTTCATTCATTTGCACGATGACATCAAATTCGGCGTTTTCTCACAATCTGGTTCCGTGAAGACTTTTTTCCCCACTACTACTGCAAGCTTATGAACTCTCAACAACTCATTGCCGAAAAATCTTGCTCCTTTTTTCGATATGTATGATGGAACATGCCTTTGGATTCCAGTTTCCTCTTAATCATGGTATCCAGCAGATTGTCCACCTTCCTGCGAAAGTCAACCAGTTCTTCCACAGTCATGTTATAGGGTTTAAGGTAGAAGGTCTTATTTCCGACGACATGGAATGCCTCCATCTTCCAGATATTCTCCAAATCAATATTGTTAAGAAACAGGCCATCTCTGAGAGCCTGTTCAAAAAGTGCTGTTCCGGGGAAAGGCATTATGTTGTTGACATATGGTTCGTCCACATCAATATCTTTAATCATATCATATGTGTCCATTAATGTTGTCGTAGTTTCCTCGGGCATACCAATAATGAAAAACGCTTTAACGTACAGGAGATCTTTATACTTCTTGGTTAGCTGTACGGCATTCATTATGCTATCTCGGGACAAACGCTTATTTATTATCTTGTTGCGAATGAAATCAGAACCGCTTTCAATTGCCAGACCAATTCTTGTCAATCCCGCTCCAATCATCGCGTCCATAACTTCTTCGTCAAGCGTAGCCGTTGCCACGTTAGGAGTCTCAAACTGGAGTTTAAGATTTCTCTTAACAATCTCGTTACAGATAGCCAGAACACGGGACTTCTTAAGAGTAAAATTATCATCGATGAACGAGAAGTGGCGATGATCATGTAAATTGTAGAAATATTCTATTTCATCAACTATATTATGCACTGACCTGTACCGCCATCCCCGTCCCATAACGTTAGCCGCCACGCAAAAGTTACACAGGTTCGGGCAGCTCCTGCTTGACAGGAGAGGAATTGTTGCATTAATTGGCATCCCTCGTGGATTGAACCATCCGGACGTATCGTGGTAGTAGCTCTTTATGTCAACCAACTCATACGGTGGAGACGGAATTCCATCAAGGTTCTTAATATAATGAGTTTTTTTGTTTGTCACTACCTCTCCATTTTGCCTGAAGGTAACTCCATCAATCTTTTCAATACCAGCCGGATCAGGATTATCATGGTTTGCCAGTAGCTTTACAAGCTGGGTAAACGATTCCTCGCCTTCTCCCAATATAACGTAGTCAATGCTGCTGCAATGCTGTAATATTTGAGTGGAATAAAGTGTGGGATGTATTCCACCAATCACAATTGGAATGTCGGGAAACTTTTCCTTTATCTTTCTGGTATACTCCAGGACTACTGGAAAGCTGCCCGAAAACATACAACCGATCCCAACGAGCATTGGTTTGCTATCTATTATTTGTTTCTCTACAAGGGATTGGCAATAGCTGGAACTATCGTTGTCGTTACCCTTCAGCCACGGTTTGTATACATTGAGGTCTAATATGTCCGTATCATGTCCTGCAGCCTTCAGGGCGCCGGCAAGATAGAGAAGATTCAAGGGAAGAAGGAATTCTTTATTCACTATCCAGTTAGGGTAGTGCGGGTTGATCAACAGGACCTTCATGATCGTTGTCTCCTTTAAAAAGTGATAGATAGCGGTCTTTCAGTTTCAAATGTCTGAAAACCTTCCATTTCTGATTTATCATGATGCCGATGCGCCGTTCCACACGGGACACAAAAATTATTAATGAAATGGCCGCAAAAAATATTTCTATACCGGAAAACCAAAACCGGGTTCGTCATGTAGCATTTGATCCGCATGATCTTTTTCAACCAGGTTCGCAAAAGGATTCCTGCATCAATACATTCAAGAGAAAATAGACAAAAATCTAAATTAGTCACAGGCATTGAACCATTTTGTTTAGCAACATCTCTTTAATCGAAGTTACGTCCAGTCCGATATCCTCCCGAATTGCCTCAAGAGTGCCGTAAGTATCGCAAAATCGGTCCTTCGGGAGGCCGTAGTAGCCCACAGAAAGTCCCGCCGTTTCGCAAATAGCCTCGAACAAGCCGAAGGCATCATGGATTACCAAGATATCCGTGTTCCGAAAATGCTCGATAGTTTCCTTATCTATAGGCTGAATAGTATGAAAATAAACAAGGTTAATTGGCAGGTCTTTGCATGCCTCAAAAACGTTGACAAGTATCGGGCCGGCCGTCATAATGGTTATCTTTCCGCCGCAATCTTTCAATACCACGGCCTTGCCGAATTCCACCGGCATGTCGATGGTGTGAGGCTTGTCCGATAAGCGATAATACGTGACCTTGCCATTGTCGTACTGGCTTCTAAGCAGGACATCCAGTTCTTTGAGCGACCCGGGCTGTATCACTTCAACATTCGGCAGCATCCGCAGGATTGCAAGATCCGAATAGCATTGATGGGTCGCGCCGTCCCATGCGTAATCAAAGGACGCACCACAGGTAAGGATATTCCCGCCAAGCTGGTTGTAGCACATATCCAGCTTTATCTGTTCATAGCTACGCTCCGTCAGGAACGGTGCAATGGTATGAACAAATGGGTAAAAACCTTGTGAGGCCAGCCCTGCGCCGACACTTATAAGGGTGTTTTCGCAAATACCCATGTTGTAAAAACGGTCGGGATACTTATCCTGGAACTCTTTGAAGAGATAAACGCTTACGTCTCCCAGTATCATCACCAGTTTATCGTTACTGGTGGATAGCTCCATCACCGTATCTTTAAACTGCCGCCTCATCTAGCTCCTTTAGTAATATTTCATGTTCCTCTTTGTTTGGAGATCTCCGGTGCCATTCATACTGGTTGCTGATCATAGTCTTGCAGCCAAACCCCTTTATCGTATTTGCTATGATTACTTTTACCGTGTCATGTCGCAAAATATATTCATTTTTCAGCTGCGCCACATCATGGCCATCTACCTCGGCAACGATCGCACCGAACGATTTGAACCGGTCTCCGGGATTTGTTATCTGCAAACCACGCTGGTGAGACATATTGTTGTCGTACACAATTATCAGGTTATTCAGTTTCAAGTTCACGGCTACCATGACAGCCTCCCAAACGCTTCCCTCGTTGGATTCACCATCGCCTATAACAACAACTACCCTTCGGTCTGACTTTTTGATTTTGAACGATAGTGCCACCCCAACGGCTAGTCCAATGCCATGGCCGAGCGAACCCGTTGAAGCTTCGACGCCTCTCACTTTCAGCCGATTGGCATGGCAGCCAAACCTTGATTTAAAGGAGCCAAAGGATTCAACATCTCGTAGGTCGAAGTATCCAAACTTCGACATTACGACATATTGGGCGAGTGAAGCATGTCCTTTGCTTAATATAAAGATGTCTCTTTCTTCCCACGATGGGTTGGCCGAGTCGTGTTTCATAACCTCGTAAAACGCATAAATGGTTTCTACAACCGAGAAGCAGGTGGGGATGTGGCCGTGGCCGCTTATTTCGGAAATTCTAAGGATATCCTTTCTGATGTTTTTAAATACTGTTTGCATCATCTTTTTATTTTCATAAGTTTCCATGACTGATTTACCGACCTTGGTCTCTGTAATTCATCGAATTCATCTTTCTATGGCAGCAGAAAAACCTGCTATTTTTTCCAAATAAACTGGTTTTCACGCCACCACTCAACAGTCTTGCGTATTCCCTCCAGCGGCGTAAATTCCGGCTTCCAACCTACCACTTCATTTATCTTCGAACAATCAAGGATCCTGGTTTTGATCGTCGCATGATCACTTTTTTTGTATATCACCCTTGAGGGTTTAAAATCGACGGCACTCAGCACGGCATCCGCTACCGATCCCACCGTTACTGACTGGCCATAACCAAGATTAAAGACATCGTGCTTTATCTCCCTTGCATTATAAAGCGCCAGAACAGCACTGCCAAAGTCCTCTGAATAAACGACGTCCCGCGTAACATCCGGACTCCCCCACAACTCAAACGGATCCATACCATCGACCGCTTTCCTGATGATCGCAGGAATGAAGTTTGATGTGGCCGGGTCGAATTTAGCGAAGGGACCGTAAATGTTTGAAGACCGCGCTATCAGAACCTCCATGCCGTACTGTGCATTCCAAAACCAGCAAAGTTTTTCAGCAGCCCGCTTCGCCCAGGCGACTCCGGCATAGGTTGGGTGCGGATTCTGGTTCAGGTCAAGCATATCTTCTTCAATAGTCCCTTCCATGTCCTGATAGACGGTGGCACTGGATACATATATAACGCGCATGACAGCGGCATCATGCATCGCTTCCAGCATAAGAGCATCCATCGCAAGATTGTCGGTTACCTGTCGGCCGGGGTTGACCATAGCCGCTGCAACCCCACCACCGTTGGCCGCTACCATGATAGCGCCGCTACACCCCATTGCCGCTTTTTTGCATCCGTCCCGTGTGGTCAGATCGGCTTTTACCCATGAAACAAGAGGAAACTGCAAACTCGGAGGAGTGCTGTTATAGGTTGCCGTTACGGGTGTGTCCGGCATTTCGTCATGGATCGCTTTCAACACGCTCAACCCTGCAAGACCGCTTGCCCCGGCTACCAAAATGCGTCTATTTGTCATCATACTCGATAGTGCCCCTTGTATCATCACAACAAAATAGGTTGTTAAGGTGCTTTAACAGTAAAGAAAACCATGGATTGTTATGGACTATTTCTACAGGCGTCAAGATGTTGCATTGATGGCTCATGCGCCTTGCATCGTTCAGCTTTACCATTTTTTACCTCGTCAAGAACACTTTTCCGGAGCTCACTCTCATTCTCCAGTGATCCAATAAATCCCGCATAGTCTTTTCGAACGGTATCTGTGGTTCCCATCCGGTATGATTTCTAAATTTATTTGTGTCCGGCACCTGGAGGTCGGCATCGAGGGGGCGGAGCCTGCCTTCTTCCGTCTCCACCCGAATGCGGTCTTTTGCGGTGGAGATCCCGATGAGGTGAGAGAGCATATCGCCCACCGTGCACGAATATGTTCCCCCTATATTGTAGTATTGGCCGGGAACGGGGTTGACGGTTACGAGCATATAGTAGGCTCTGACCGCGTCCCTGACATCCGACCACGTCCGCATGGAATCGAGATTACCTGTCTTGACGACGGGCGGGATCAGGTCGTGCTCTATCATGGCGATCTGCTTCGCAAAGGTCGATTCGGCGAAGACATCGCCTCTTCGCGGCCCGGTATGGGTGAACATCCGTGTGACCACAACCTTCTGCCCGTACGCCTCGGCATGAAAGCGGCCTACCATATCGGTGCCGATCTTCGATATGGCGTATGGCGAGGCGGGGTGAAAGGAACATTCCTCGTTGATGGGAAGTCTTTCCCTGGGAACGCGTCCGAACACCTCCGAGGAAGAACATACATGAATAACGGGATCGACGCCGCTTGTCCTCCTTAAGGCCTCAAGAAGCCTCGCGGTTCCCAGGATGTTCGTCTGAAGGGTATCGAGGGGTGCGGAAAAGCTGGTTTTGGGATAGCTCTGTGCGGCGAGGTGGAATACGTAGTCGGGTCTGCCCTCCTCGACGGCGCCCGTCAGGGAGACGTAATCGTTGAGGTCGCCGTTCAGGAAGTGCACCCTGTCTTTTCTGTTTGCCCTATCGAGAAGGTGCTCGACGTTGTCGAGGGGACTTCTCCATCTGCACATCCCGTAAATGTCCCAGTCGGTATGAGTCAGGAGAAAGTCACACAGGTGGGAGCCGACCATGCCCGTTACTCCTGTAATGAGCGCGCGTGTTGTCACGTTGCCGTCCTTCTTGTTTTATTGCTTCCAACGATCCGCTGTGCCGTCTCAAGAATTCCTGTCCCGTCGGGGCAGTCCTGCGGACTATAATTTCGGGCAATCTGCAATGCATAAAGGCCCGCTTTTTTGCCGGCGATTATGTCCGTTTCGGAATCGCCGATCATATAGCTTTTTGTCATATCGATAGAGATTCCCCGTCTTCGGAAATCTCTGAGGGCTGTCTCGAAGAGGCCCGTGCCGGGTTTTCTGCAGGAGCATTCATCGGCCGCGAGGTGGGGACACATATACACGCCGTCAACATGCGCGCCGTTTTCCTCAATGGACTTCGCCATTCTCTCATGGATCGTTCTGATGGTCTCCGCCGGGACGATTTCCTTGCCGATGCATTGCTGGTTGGTCACGACGATGACGAGGTAGCCATGGTCGTTAAACAGCTTGATCGCCTCGAAGACACCCGGCAGGAAAGAGAATTGGGACCATTTCGTCACGTAGTCCCGCCCATCCATCTTTTTGTTTATTACGCCGTCCCGGTCGAGGAAGATGGCGGGTTTGTGAACGGTAAACAGCCTGCTCTCGACTATCTCGCAGATAATGTGGCCAAGGATGATGTGACACTCCTGGATACGCGGCGTGACTTTCGAGGGGACGGCAAGGAGATAATCGCAGAGCATTTCCATCGCATTCGGTCCCTGGCCGGTGAACCCCACGGTGACCATCCCCGCGGCATTTGCCTCTTCAAGGGCCCTGAGAATGTTTTTCGAATTCCCCGATGTCGACAGAGCGATAAGGACATCGCCGGAACGCCCCTGGGCCCGGATCAGGCGGGCGAATATCTCTTCATACGAGTAGTCGTTGGCCACGGCCGTCAGGTAGGATGTGTTGACGTGCAGGGCTTCCGCAAAGAGGGGTTGGCGATCGAAGAAAAATCTGCCGGAGAGTTCCGCGGCTATATGCTGTGCGTCCGCGGCACTGCCGCCGTTGCCGCATAGGAGAACCTTCCGGCCTTTTTGACAGGCCCTTACGATCTCCTCCGAAACACGGCCGCCGGTTTCCATGATTCTACTGTCGGCGAGAATACCCTGCAGACCGGCTATCGTCTCATGTATTGTCGACGGAAAGACATCCGTCATTTTTCCATCGTGGTTCATAATCGTCTCAATGTTTTGCAATATCCGTGCCCATGCCGCTCTGTCTCATGAACAGGCTGTAAGGAAAATTGCTGAAGGGTTATCTGTAAACGTTTTCGGCTTGATCGAGGTAATCCGGACATAAAAGTCAGGCTCTTGCACGACATCGGTGAATGTTGTCAGATAATTGACGTTGCGCACGGCAGGCTGGGGATTAAGTTAATCGGTCTTGCGGCCGATAACCGTGCAGGGAGAGTAGCGGCGAGAGCACCGTCATGAAGATAACCTGCGCGACATATCCGTTCCGGCAACTGCCTGGCGGCGACACGCAAAAGCCTGCGGCCGGCCCTGTAAAGCAGGATCTTGCGGTCTTGAAGGATGTCTTCGCCCCCTCGTCAAAGATCTCTTCAGCCGTCCTTGGATATATTCAGACAATTGAACAGGCAACCTCGGACATCATGAACCTGACGGGCGACGCCCTTGAGGCGGAGCAAGGCGTGCTCACCGCGAAAGCTGCTGACGGAGCGTCTCTTGAGCCTCCGATGACGAGGGGCGACACGTTCATCTTTCTTCCCGGCGGCGCTCATCGTGCGGCCGGCCCCGGGGAGACACCGGATCGGCTTGTCATAATAAAAGGTACGGTACAACCGGGGGCCGCGGGAAATCCCGAAGCGTCCGAGGAAGATGTCGCCGCCCTCGTGAATGATGCTGCCCGGAAGCTGTCCCGAACGGATTATCGCCCCGGTCTGGCGACCGTCAACCCTGATTTGCCGCAAGTAGTGGAGAAGTTCATTATCTCCGTGGATATGGTCGACGATGCTCCAGTACCCGTCGTTATTCGTCACGATCCTTCCGGAGGAACAGCCCTCCTTGGCAAAGGCGGAGAACCCGGGGGCAGCGTTGTGGTCCCCGACGAAGTCAGGAAGATCGCCGTTTTCCTGGCAGGACTGGATGGAGAGGAAGCCCCACGGGAGGATCTGCCCGTCGCTTCGAAGGGACCCCGGCCGGGCAAGATCGCCAGCGGGAAAGGCGATGCCGGGGGCGGCGTTGTTGAAAAGCTGAACCGGCCCGCATGGATATCTCTTCTCAGCGACCCCGCCGCGGCAGCTAAGGGAATAGGGCAAGCGGTGTCACGGTTTCTTTTCGGTGAAAAGGACCATGAGGCCGTTGCCGGCGGGCCGAAGGAGAAGAACGAGAAGTATTCGGCGGACAAGGGGCCGGAAGGCTTGGCCAGCCCCGTCACCCTGGCGGGAGGAATGCCCGGTGTTGTCGTGAAGCTCATCGGGGGAACGGCAGCAACAGGACCGGCTGACGACGGCCCGGCGCATGACGCAAAGATCATCGAGAAGGTTGTCTGTCTTGTCGCCGCTGTCAATGGGCTTGTTGAAGCGATTGCGAACGGCGTCGAAGAGCCTGCAGATGACGATGGCGCCACGGCCGGGGCCCGGTCGGCCCTCGCAAGGGAGGCGGTAAGACAGGCGGTGAAAGCATCGTTTCGGACGGTCCTCAACGGGACAGCAGGTTACAGCGCCGGCGAGTTAGGAAAGACACCTGGAATCACCCTCGATGAAAGGGGCCTGTTGAAACTTGACAGGGCGGTGCTCATCGACTCGCTTTCGACAAGCAAAGGTGAGACGGTCCGTTTCGTGCATGATTTTACTGTTTCCCTTCATGACAGGATCACATACAATGCCTGCGCCTTCACAGGCCTGTACACCGGCGGGGGCGAGACGGTCGTTGATGCTCCCGGCGGCAAAGAAGGCACAGCGGGTGAAGACGGGGACCGGAAGGCGGATTTCGAGAAGAGGTTCAAAGAGTTGCAGATGCTTTTGAAAAACTCGTACGAATTGAAGGAATCATTCATGAAGAGGAAGTCTGCAGGAGGGAACGGACAGGATGAAGAAGCACAGTGAGAGGGACATCATCCTTTTTGAGGAAATGACCCTGGCGGCGCTTGACCAGGAAAACGGCGCTGCATTCATACAAAGCCTTTTGGAACGCGAAAAGGTCAGCGCCCGACTGGCGGCGTCTTCCCCCGGACTCGACGCGGACGTTGCCGGGAGGTTTTACATTAACGAGGTGCAGGTCATAGAAAGGCTCGAAAAAGAGCGGACGAAGCTGATGATGGAGATCGACCGTTATTCACAGAACCGCAGGGCGATGAGGTCTTACAGTCCCACGTTTCCCTTCCCGCCGGCTCCCTCGTTTTTCTCCCTTAAGAAATGAAAAAATAGCTTAAGTCGTTTTTCTTTCATCCGATAACATAGCAAGGGAGAAAAAGATGACGATTTCGGATTACCAGATAAGCAGCGTCATACGAACCTACATGAAGAACATGAAGGTCCGTATGAACCGCGCTGGTAACGAACATGAGATGGAAAGCCGCGAGGACGAGGTGAACATTTCACGGGAAGGAATGAAGAAGATGCTTTACGATAGAATCGGCGAGCAGGTGACCGAAAAGTTGAAGAGACACGATGAGAAATGATGGAACCTTCCGCATCCTCGTTGTCGACGATAATAAGGAACTCAGAGAAATCCTCGAGGAGTATCTGAAAGAAGAGGGCCACGATGTCAATGGCTCGGCCAATGGCAGGGATGCCCTCGAAAGTCATCGTAAAGACCCCTTCGATCTGATCGTTACCGACCTTAACATGCCGGAATTCTCCGGCATGGAGCTGATAAGGACCATCAGGAAAGAGAATCCGGACACGGAATTCGTTATCATTACGGGTTATGCATCCATGGACAGCGCCGTCGAAGCCGTCAGGATGGGCGCATTCGACTACATCGTCAAGCCCTTCAGGATGGAAGAGCTTCAGGTGGTTGTCAAGAACGCCCGTGAGAAGATCGCACTGAAAAAACTGAACGCAAAGCTCATTCAGACCCTTCAGAGTTTTTACGATGAAATGGAAAGATATCGCAATAAGAAGCCCAAAGAATCGGAGAACATGGTCGAACCCATTAACGGGAAACAGGCGAACGATACGGAACAGATCGTTGATGAAATCCGGAACCTGGAGAAACTGAGGAAGGGGAGACTTCTCATTGAATGACAGGATGTCATCGGGTACGCAAAGAAGGCACGGGGATGAACGATGATCGAGGGAACCAAAATACTCGTTGTCGACGACAACCCCGAAGTCATCAACATCCTCGCTGATTTCCTGGAGCTCAACGGTTGCGAAATATATGAGGCCACCTGCGGCAGTGAAGCCCTCGAAATGCTCAAGAAGAGGGACGTGGAGATCGTCATTCTCGATGTCCAGCTTCCCGATATCAATGGTATAACCCTCATAGACACCATCAAGGTCTCGAAACCTACCACGGCTGTCATCATGGCGACAGGTTACTATGACCCGAATTTCGTCATCGATGCCATGAAAAAGGGCGCCTCCGATTTTCTTCTCAAACCTTTCGAACTCGATAAACTCATGCTTGTCATGATGAGGGTCTTGAGGGAGAGAAACCTTCTCATTGAAAAAGAAAACATTATGCAGAACCTGGGCGATAAGAAGAAGATCGAGCATCTCAACAGGGAATTGCAGAAGAAGATCAAGGAATTGACCACGATGTACCATATATCGAACAAGTTCAATTCCATCAATATCTTCGAGGATGTTTACGAGAAGATGATCCAGATCGTGGGAGAGACTCTCGATGTGAATTCCTGCGGGTATTATGTGCCTGACGGCGAAGGGAACGAATTGATACTTTACGCGGGACACACCAGGGACGGCAGCAAACCTGAGCGGAAATGGCAGCGTATCAGCATCCCCGATGATTTGAAAGAGGAAGCACGCGGCGCACGAAGGTATGTCGTTAAGGACAACCGGATCTACCTTCCCCTTTTTATCCAGGGGGAGCCTATCGGGTTCATCATGACGGAATCGAAGCTCAACGGGGACAGATCGGCCAAATCCCTGGAAAACGATGTCTTTTTTCTTCGCCTCATCGCCGAAAAGGCATCGACGCAGATTGAGAACAGGATGCTCTACGAAAGTCTCTTCGAGAACATCCTCCACACCCTGAAATCGTTGATCATAGCCATCACCAAGCGGGACCTCTATACGGAAGGCCATTGCAAGAGGGTCACGAACATGAGTCTTGCCCTGGGCGAGCGGCTCGGCATTACCGACTACGAAAAGGATGTCATCAAGGTTGTCTGCCCTGTCCACGATCTGGGGAAGATCGGTATTCCCGACAAAATACTGCTCAAGCCGGAGCGGCTCTCCGACGAGGAATATACGGTGATGCAGAGCCATTCCGTTTACGGGGAAGAGATCATGAGCCGTTTCGAGATCCTTGCGAAAGAGGCGAAGATCATCCGGCATCACCATGAGCGGTATGACGGCAAGGGATATCCCGATTGCCTCGCCGGCGACGATATCCCCGTATGCTCCCGTATAATAGCCGTTTGCGACGCCTACGACGCCATGGTCACGGACCGCCCGTACCGCAAGGCGATGGCGGTCGGTGAGATAACGTCGGAGATCATGAGGTGCAGCGGCAGTCAGTTCGATCCGGCGATAGCGCAGGTATTCGCTGATTTGATTCGGGATGGATATGAGTGGTGAAGATGAAAGAAGAGAGTTTTTTCGGATCCAGGACCGGATTCCCCTCGAGTTCCGAGGCATTAGCCGCGAAGAATTCCTGAAGCTTCAGGACGCAATCCGTTACAATTCGACACAGGTTGTGGACAGGCTGCATGAGTTGTATTTTCTGGAGCCCGATGGTGAGCCCGGGGACGAGACCGACCAATTGCATGTCTACATGCAGACGATCAACAAAAAACTGGACACGATCATTGAGATCCTGCGGAAGTCTGCCGTCAGCGAAGACTACAACACCATCACCACCGAGGTGAATATCAGCGGCGCAGGGGTCCAGTTCCGGTGTGATGCTCCCTTGACGGAGGGGGATTTTGTGGAACTCAAGCTCATTGTCCCTTTATTCCCCTATCCGAAGATCACCTGTCTGTGCCAGGCGGTCCGGGTCGAAAACGATCACGGCGAGGCAGGCCCACAAAGAGTTGCCCTGAAGTTCATGGTCATCCATGAGAAGGACCGGGACATCCTGATCAACTATATATTTGTGAAAGAGCGCCAGTATCTGCGTCAGAAAAAAGAAACGACGAGTTGATGTATTATGGATATAGCAACAGTCCTTGGCCTGCTGGTCGGCATCGGTTCCGTTCTCGTCTCTTTCATCATGGAAGGGGGGCATCTTTCCGCGCTGATCCAGGTGCCCGCGATGATACTTGTCATTTTCGGGACCTTTGGGGCGGCCACGGTAACTACCTCGGTCAAGCAGCTCGTCAACCTGCCGAACCTTATGAAAGTGGCCTTCTTCGAAAAGAAGATGGACTCCCGCCAGCTCATCGATCTCCTCTTCGACCTCTCCCAGAAGGCCCGTAAAAACGGGCTCTTAAGCCTTGAAAAAGACCTTGACGCGATCCAAGAGCCCTTTCTGAGAAAGGCGATACAACTGGCTATCGACGGTTTCGAGACGAACAAGATCAGAGAGATCCTCGAAATAGAAATGGCATACATAGAGGAACGTCACAAGGCCGGTGCCAACTTTTTTCTGAAACTCGGGGGCTTTTCGCCGACACTGGGTATCATGGGGACTGTCCTTGGCCTTATTCACGCCCTGGGGAACATGGAAAGCAGCTCCAATATGGCCTCCGCGATCGCAAGCGCCTTCATCGCCACCCTCTGGGGCGTCGCCATGGCGAACCTCATCTACCTGCCGTTGTCCGACAAGCTCAAACACAAGCATCAGGATGAAGCGCTCTATCTGGAGATCATAACGGAGGGCGCCATATCGCTCGCCATGGGTGACAATCCCCGCGTAATCCGGATGAAGCTTGTTTCGTTCCTGCTTCCCGACAAACGAGCGGAGGCGGCGAGATGAGAAGGAAAAAGAAAGCGGAAGAGCCCGAAAACCTTGAGCGCTGGCTCATCACCTATGCCGACCTCATCACGCTGCTTCTCGCTTTCTTTATCATGATGTATACGTTCTCTAAACACGATTCACAAAAATACAGGGAAGTGACCGGTCATTTGAAGACCATTTTCACCGGTGGTTCCGGGGTGGCCGCCGAGGGGAGCGCCGCCGGGAACGTGCCCTTCGATGTCTCCCTCAAAACCCAGGGCTCCGCCGAGGAAGTGAAGCAAAAGCTGGAGGAGGAGATCAGGAAGCTCTCCGGCAATGATGCCCTTGAAAAGAATATATCCGTTATCACCGATGAGCGGGGAATCGTGATCAGGGTCCTTGATGAGGCCTTCTTCGATCTCGGCAAGGCCGATCTCAAGCAAGGGGCCAGGCGGACACTGGATACGATAGCGCCGGTCATCGCTGCCGTAGAAAATCCGCTGCGTGTCGAAGGCCATACGGACGACATTCCCATTGCCACGACGGAGTTCAGGTCCAACTGGGAGCTTTCCGTGAGACGCGCCACCGAAGTGGTGCGTTACCTTATTGAAAAGCATGACCTGTCACCCCGGAGAATATCCGCGGTGGGCTACGCCGAATACCATCCCGTGGCACCCAATGATACCGACGAAAACCGCTCCCGAAACCGCAGAATAGAGATAATTGTCTCGAAATCCCCATCGGATAGTCAAAAAAAATAGCCCTTATCGTTGTTTCAGCAATACATGTGTGATATTGTAGCGAAACAGAAACCATGACAAGCGGACGCAAGCTCCCGCTTGCCGGTGATGGGCAATAGGTTATTGGTTATGGGGAAAGACTCTCAAAACAATGGCGGGAGAGAAGAGTGAAAAGAGATGACCGTCCATGGGGCTATTTTGAAGTCGTGGCGGATTTGCCCGACTGCAAGGTGAAACGGATCGTAGTCCATCCGGGCGGTCGCTTGAGCCTTCAGAGGCACAGGCGGCGCGATGAGCACTGGTTTGTAGTCTGCGGCAGCGCCGTCGCACGGGTTGGCGACAGGGACATCGCCCTGGGCAAGGGCGGATCGCTCGATATCCCCCGCACCTTTCTGCATCGGGTTGAGAATACCGGTGGGGAAGATTTTGTTTTCGTCGAGGTGCAAATCGGCGACTATTTTGGTGAGGATGACATCGAACGGGTGGCAGATGACTATGGAAGGGCGTAAATAGGGGAACTACAGCAAAACTCCGAATGTGAATGGTTTTTCACAAATCTCGAAAAAAAATGTTGCATAATTTGTAGATAGAGGAGTATAAACTATCTAGACGGTGGTTGCTTCGTCAACCAGCGTCAAACAATAATCTAAAGGAGGGGTATATATGACTAAGGCAGAATTGATTAGCAAAATGGCAGCAGGGTCCAAGATATCCAAAGCCGCTGCCGGCAAGGCCTTGGAAGCTTTTCTCGATGGGGTGAAGGCAGCCCTGAAGAAAGACGAACGGGTAACGCTTGTTGGTTTTGGTACTTTCTCCGTTTCAAAAAGAAAAGCCCGCAAGGGTAGGAACCCCAGAACCGGCAAAGAGATCAAAATTCCCTCACGGAAAGTTCCTAAATTCACAGCAGGAAAAGCTCTTAAGGACGCAATCTAATCACATTCGGACTGAGTTTTTTATAAATGCCTCCTATTTCGGGAGGCATTTATATTTAGTGGGGCTTACGTCGCCCCCTCCACGAGCAAAGCCCGTGGAGCCTCCCCCTCTCGCCCGCCGTGCGGGCTAATGAAACCAGCTTGTATTGCCGCGGGTAACCTCTAAACTGTTTGAAGGCTTTATCCCTTTTGAAAGTGTTTCAGGAGAATGTTTGAGGCTTCGGTTATGAGGGTTTGTTCGGCGCCGGGTTTCGCCGAGAGGGTTTCGTGGATAAGGATGGCGCCCTCTTCGTTTCCGAGGGAGAGGGAAAGATCGATGCGGCCTTCTTCAATGCGCGCATTGATGCCGAGGGGAACGTGGCATCCGCCTCCCACCGCTGTCTGGATGGCCCTTTCTATTGCTGCTTCCCTGTATGTTCTTTCGTGATTGACCTCCCGGAGAAGCTCTGCCGTATCGTCATCGAGGCGGATCTCGATGCCGATGGTACCCTGGCCGGCGGCAGGCACCATGATGTCCGTGGGGATGATTTCGGTGATCACGGTCTCGAGGCCCAGCCGCCTGATACCCGCGACGGCCAGGATGATGCCATCCAGGTTTTCCGTTGCCATTTTCTTGATCCGCGTGTCCACATTTCCCCTTAAGGGGACGATGTCAATCCCTTTGCGGTATCTCTGAATCTGTGCTTTTCTGCGCAGGCTGCCTGTCCCCACGCGGCTGCCGCTCCGGAGTTCACTGATGCTGTTATACCGCCCCGAGACAAAGGCGTCCCTGGGGTCCTCCCGGATCATGGCGGCACCGATCGTAAGGCCTGCTTCAAGGTCGGCAGGCAGGTCTTTCATGCTATGGACGGCCATGTCGATATCGCCCCTTACCAGCTCTTCCTCTATTTCCTTCACAAAGAGTCCCTTGCCCCCTATCAGGGCAAGCGGCTTGTCCCAGACGGTATCGCCTGTCGTCTTGATGATCTTCGTTGCAAACTCGTGGTCAGGATTGGCATCGCTTAAGGCATCTATCACCATCCGGGTCTGCCGCAGGGCCAGTTTAGAACCCCTTGTCCCCACTATCCATGTCTTCTTCATCGTTTTCCTCAAATTGAAACAGCTTTTTCAGTGTATCGAAGAGGGCGGGATCTCCATTTTCTTTCAGAAGCGCAAGGTAAGGATGCACAAGCTTGTTCATGATCGCCCTCGTCATGGCGTCGATGTTGTTAACCGTCTCCTCGTCGGTGCTGCCGAGTTTACCAAGGGCCCTTTTCATTTCGCTGGTCCGGATCTCTTCGGCCCGGTTCATAATATGGCCTATAAGGGGATTGACCTCAACCTTGCCGAGCCAATCGGAAAATCTCGCGGCCTCGTCATCTATGATAATCTGGGCCTTTTCAGACTCTTTGACCCTGTTCGAGAGATGTTTCTGGGAGAGCTCCTTGAGGTCATCGATGTCGTAAAGATAGACGTTGTCCATGTCGTTCACCGCGGGGTCCACGTCACGGGGAACGGCGATATCAATGAAGAATACGGGCCTGTTCTTCCGCTTCTTCATGACTTTCTGGAGCATTTCCGGGCCTATGAGAGGTTCTTCGGAACCCGTTGAAGCCAGGACCACGTCCACCTCGGCCAGAAGTTCAAAGAGCTTCTCAAAGGGACGCGCCTCGCCGATGATCTCGTCGGCGAGCTTGTGCGCCTTCTGATAGGTCCTGTTGGTGACGAGAATATCGGAAAGCCCTTCTTTTTGAAAGTACTTCAGGGCTATCTCGCACATCTCGCCGGCCCCGATGACGAGGATCTTTTTTTCCTCAAGAGTACCGAATATGCGTTTTGCCAGTTCAACGGCCATTGAACTGATGGACAGGGGATTGTATCCTATCCTTGTTTCCGTTCTGATCCGCTTGGCGACGTTGAAGGTCTTGTGGAAGGTCTTGTTGAGAAAGAAACCCGTCGACTTCGCCGAAGCCGCCAGGCGATACGCGTCCTTTACCTGCCCGAGTATCTCCGGTTCGCCTATGACCATGGAATCAAGACCGGATGCGACGAGAAAGAGATGGCGGAAGGCATCCTCATCCGAAAAGCTGTACATGTAGCGGGTGAACCATTCGTCCGGGGCGGTGAATACTTCGGAAAGGACAAGGCGGACCTTTTTCATCATCTCTTCCCTGTCCTCGCCGGAAAAATAGATCTCGGTCCTGTTGCATGTGGAAATGATGACTGATTCCGCTATGCCCTTATCGCGGATCTTCTGAAGCAGGTCGGGTATCGATTCCTCTTTGATGTAGAGCTTCTCTCGTATCTCCAGGGGAGCCGTGTTGTGGTTGAGCCCGAGTATGCCGATCGCCTGTCTTTTCATAATTACATGTATGTATGCTTTCCTTGCAGGAGGAAACTGACCCCCAGGAAGGTAAAAAGGACGAGAAAGAAGCCGAGGATCATCATATATGCCGTCTTTCTTCCCCGCCATCCGAGGGCGAGCCTGTTATGAAAGAGGATCGCATAGACTATCCATGTGATGAGCGACCACGTCTCCTTCGGGTCCCACCTCCAATATGAGCCCCATGCAAAACCGGCCCAGATCGAACCGGTTATGATCCCCGCGGTGAGGAAGGGAAAACCAAGGGACATGCACCTGTAGTTGATCCTGTCGAGGGTTTCCAGGGAAGGAAACCTGGCGGAAAAGAGAAAGGATTTCTTTCTCTTGATCTCTTTTTCAATGACCAGATAGAGAAGGGAGATAAAGAAGCCGACGACGAAAATCCCGTTGCCCACAAAGGAAAGGACGGCGTGGACGGGAAGCCATGCACTCCTGAGTACCGGTATCAGGGGCTTGATTTCGCTGGAAAAATTGAGGGACATGATAACGATGAGGGAAACAAGGGGCGCTATGATGCTTCCTACCATCTGAACGCGGTAGGCCCTCCTGATGTAGATATAGAAACCGGCAACGCACAGGGCGAGGAAGGAAAGGGATTCATAAATGTTTGTGATGGGCGTGTAGCCGGCCTCGAAATATCGGGCCAGCGCGGATATGAAATGGACCGCAAAACCTGCCGCAAGGAGATAATACCCCGGTTTCTCGAGGCGACTTTTATCTGCGGCGAGGCTCAGGGCATAGACGAACGTTGAGACAAGATAAAGGCCGAGGGCTGCATAATAAAGGTATACGTTCATCGCACCCGACCACCGAGGATTTTCTTCATACCTTTAAGCCCCGTCCTTACCACGTCGCTGATATCCATGGCGGCGATATACTTCATGATTACCCTGCGTTTTCTTCCATCGGGAACGGTGTCCAGAAGATGCTGTCTCAAGGCGCCGATGATGCGGGTATAGGCCACATAATCCTTCGTTACCGTTTTTTCGATGGCCTGTCGCAGTTTCTTCGATGCCAGGGGAAGACGGCCTGATGTGGATATGGCTATGGTGATGTCACCTTTTTTGATGATGGAGGGAACGATGAAGTCGCATTCCTCCGGTTTATCGACAACATTCACAGGGACGCCCCGGGCGGCGGCATCCTTCCTGATGGCCCCGTTGGTATCTCTGTCGTCGGTACAGGCGAAGACGACAGCTGCCCTGTCCAGATCGCCGTGACGGTATGTGCGCGGCAGGATGCGAATGGCGCCCGTATCGGCCAGATGTACCAGTTTCTTTGTTGCCCGAGGGCTGATGACCGTGACCGAAGCATGGAACCTAAGGAGTATCAGAGCTTTTCGTTCGGCGACGCTTCCTCCGCCGACGATCAGGCATTCCTTTCCGGCGACGTCCAGAAACAGGGGATAATAATGATGTCGGTCAGTATCTGATATCAAAGCTAAGGAACCCACCGGTATAATCTTCCCAGGAGACGTCGGCATGTTCGACAAGGGCGCCGCGAGGGCCGCTATGCGACCACAGGACCAGCTTCTCGACAGCGTCTTTGGGTCCTTCACAGACCATCTCAACGCCGCCGTCAGTAAGATTCCTGACCCATCCCGTAAGGCCGAGACTCTGCGCCTCCCTCTGTGTGCTGTAACGAAAGTACACGCCCTGAACTATGCCGTGGATTATTATATGTGCCCGTGCTTTCATTGCGCCAAAAGAAGAACCTCCGTATACCAAAACCACGCCAACGCCCGTCTGTAAACATTTTATTGTTGGTAAAGGTTTTTTGTATTATACTTATCACAACATTCCCATAAAATCCAGCCGTGTTACCATGTGGGGGAAAGACGAAATGTACAGACTGGGCATAGACATCGGTTCCGTGAGCGTCAACGTAGCAATTGTCAATGAAAACCGGAAGATCGTCAAGTCACGGTATATCCGCCACAAGGGGAAACCTTTCGTAGCGGCGAAAGAAGCCATCGAAGAGGCTGTGGGCGCCTACGACGTGGAGTTCATCGCCACAACGGGCACCGGGGCGAAGGTGTTCGCCTCCCTCATCGGGGCCCCTTTCGTCAATGAGATCGTTGCTATATCACGGGCAATGGGCCATTTATATCCATCGACGGGAAGCGTTGTGGACATCGGCGGTGAAGATTCCAAGCTTATCATATTTGAGCATTCGGGCAGAAAAAACGCTCCCCTTCGCGTGAAGGACTTTTCGATGAATGCCCTCTGCGCCGCAGGTACCGGGTCTTTTCTTGACCAGCAGGCATCCAGGCTCAGGTTTACGATAGAGGAATTCAGCGACGTAGCCCTCAAGGCAAAGAACATTCCCAGGATAGCGGGGCGGTGCACTGTCTTTGCAAAGTCGGACATGATCCATCTCCAGCAGATCGCTACACCCGATTACGAAATCGTGGCGGGCCTTTGCTACGCCCTGGCCCGGAATTTCAAAGGCAACATCACCAAAGGGAAGGAGTTGAGGACACCCGTTGCCTTTATCGGCGGTGTCGCGGCGAATGCCGGTATGAGGGGCGCCATTAAAGATGTATTTGAACTGACGGATGAGACTTTTTTTGTACCCGAGAATTATACCTGCGTGGCGGCGGTCGGGGCAGTCTATGCGGTCCTGGATGACCCTTCGCTCAAGGTGCCCTTTGCCGGGCTCGACAGGCTCAATCAATACCTTCTCGAAAAGAGGAGCGATGCCACCCACGAACCACTTTCGCTATCCGCCGCGAACATGAACATCGCCTACGACATGAAGCCCGTAACCGAAAGGACGAAAGTCTATCTGGGCGTGGATGTCGGATCCATCAGCACGAACCTTGTCCTTATCGATGAAGAAAGAAATATCCTGTCCAAGAGATATCTCATGACGGAAGGCAGGCCGCTGGAGGCTGTCAAAAGGGGTCTGGCCGAGATCGGAGACGAAGTCGGTGATAAAGCGGAGATCATCGGTTCCGGTACAACGGGTTCGGGGCGGTATCTCACAGCGGATTTCATAGGTGCCGACATAGTCCGGAACGAGATTACCGCCCAGGCTCAAGCTGCCATCGATATCGACCCCTCCGTGGATACGGTCTTCGAGATCGGCGGGCAGGATTCAAAGTATATCAGTGTGGACAACGGCGTCATCGTCGATTTTGAGATGAATAAGGCCTGTGCGGCCGGAACGGGGTCTTTCCTTGAAGAACAGGCGGAGAGACTCGACATCTCGATAAAAGAAGAATTCGGTTCCCTCGCGCTAAGGTCGAAAAAACCTGTCAAGATGGGAGAGAGATGTACGGTTTTCATAGAATCCGACGTCATCCATCAGCAGCAGCGCGGCGCCGACAGGGAAGATATCGTCAGCGGTCTTGCCTATTCCATCGTTCAGAATTATCTCAACAAGGTCGTGGTCGACAGGCGGGTGGGCAAGAGGATTTTCTTTCAGGGTGGTACGGCCTTTAATAAAGGTGTCGTTGCCGCTTTCGAAAAGGTTCTCGGCATGCCGATAACGGTGCCTCCCCATCATGACGTGACCGGGGCCATAGGGGTTGCCATCCTTGCGATGAAGGAGAGGACCTGGGAGAAAAGCGGCTTCAAGGGTTTTGACCTCAGTAAGAGGCCTTACACGGTTGACACCTTTGAATGCAAAGGGTGTGAGAACCTCTGCGAGATACGCAAAGTGACCGTCGAAAATGAGACTCCCCTCTATTACGGAAGCAGGTGCGAAAAATACGACGTGGTGCGCAGGGGTGAAAAGAAGGACATGGCCGATCTCTTTTCCATGCGCGAAGAGATACTCAATGAAATTTATGACAGGAAGGCCGGCACGCGCACGATAGGCATACCAAAGGTCCTTCACATGCATGAACTTCTTCCTTTCTGGAAGAGCTTCCTCACCGAACTGGGCTTTGACGTCGTGGTTTCCGACATGACGAACAAGAAGACGGTCAGAGACGGTGTCGAGAACATCATCGTGGAGAGCTGTTTTCCCATAAAGCTCGCGCACGGCCACGTTGTAAACCTTCTTCATAAGGGAATCGACAACATCTTCATCCCCAGCATCATCAGCCTGAAGAAGTCTTCGAAGCACGCCAGAAACTCCTTCGCTTGTCCCTATGCCCAATCGCTGCCTTATACGATCAAGGGATCCATCAATTTTGAGGATAAGGGCGCCAGCGTCATGACGCCGATCATTCGCTTCGGAGAAGGGAATGATATTGTCCTCAATGATCTTGCAGAGTACTTCAAACCCTACAAGATATCGAAACGAAACGTCAGGAAAGCCTTTGATGCGGCGATTCAGGTCCAGGATTCCTTTTATCGGCGCCTGACGGAGATGGGCAGCGCTTTTCTCTATTCCATGAAGGAAAACGACAAGGTCATGGTTATTATCGGCAGGCCTTACAACAGTGCCGATGCGGGGGCCAACCTTAATATTCACAAGAAACTTCTCAGTCTCGGCGTCCCGGCGATACCCATGGACATGCTGCCCGTGAACGAGATGATCGAGGACCCTGCCGATCTGGAGCACATGTACTGGGGGTACGGCCAGAAGATACTGAGGGCTGCGCGTGCGGTAAAGAATAACCGTAACCTCTATGCCGTATACGTGACGAGCTTCGGGTGCGGCCCCGATTCCTTCATAGCACACTTCTTTAAGAAGATAATGGGAAACAAACCTTATCTTTCCCTTGAGATCGATGAGCACAGCGCCGACGCGGGGGTCGTCACGAGGCTCGAGGCGTTCCTCGACAGTATCAATAACGCCCGGTTTGATGAAGAGATCATTGAGCGCACGGTAACGCCTTTCGCGATAAATGGACAGCGCAGAAAAATCTATGTGCCCTACATGTCCGATCATTCCCGGACCCTTGCGGCCGCGTTCAGGGCCTGCGGCGTCGATGCGGAGGTCATGAAGGAATCAACGGAAGAGACCGTGTTGGTAGGCCGAAAATTCACATCGGGCAAGGAATGTTATCCTTGCATTCTCACCACGGGAGACATGCTGCGCACCGCCAGGAGCGATGCTTTCGATCCGGATCGGAGCGCATTTTTCATGCCTTCCGGCGAAGGTCCCTGCCGTTTTGGCCAGTACAACCGTTTTCATAGAATGGTGCTCGATGACGCCGGTTTTACGAATGTGCCCATCTATGCGCCGAACCAGGACCACCGGTTTTACAAGGAACTTGACATCGTCGGCGGAAAATTCACCCGTCTGGGATGGAGGGCCGTAGTGGCCGCCGATCTTTTGACCAAGATGCTCCACGAGATGCGTCCCTATGAGACGACGCCCGGAGAGACAGACAGGGTGTATGGCGAGGCACTATCCCAGGTTTGCCGCTGTATCGAGAATGGTGCCGGGGACATCGATACGGTCCTGAAGGACGTTCTCGGGAAATTTTCGGCGATAGAGCGCCGTCAGGAGAAAAGACCGACAATAGGGCTTGTGGGGGAGATATACATACGCTCCAACAAGTTCAGCAACTCCCAGCTCATCAGGGTGGTGGAAGAACTCGGCGGGGTGGTGTGGCTGGCACCCGTTTCAGAGTGGATCTCCTACGTGAACTATACAGGTAAGAGAAAAAGCAAAAAGCGGGACACTCTGCTCGGTGTCCTTGGTTTCATCATAACCGAGTATATTCAGAACAAGGACGAACACCTGATGGAGGACATCTTCGTACCCTTCATCAAGTACGGCCCGGAACCCAAAATAAAGGACATCCTTGAAAAGGCAAGCCCCTATATTCACGACAGCTTTGAAGGCGAGGCCGTCCTCACCGTGGGCAAGAGCGTGGATTTCGCTCACAAGGGCGTGGCGGGGATCATCAATGCCATGCCGTTCACATGCATGCCCGGGACGGTATCGAGTGCCATCATGCGTCTCATCCAGAAGAACCACGATCTGCCCGTTATTAACATCGCTTATGACGGTCAGGGTTCCACAAACATTGTGACGAGGCTTGAGGCGTTCATGCACCAGGTGAAGGAGCACGCCAGGGATTAATGGGCAATCCGTTTGTCGACATAATCATCATCCTCGTACTCCTCATCCTGAATGGGGTCTTTTCCGCCGCTGAAACGGCCATCATCACTTCACGCAAGAGCAAGATAAAGGAACTTCTGAGGAAAAGGAAGGACCGGAAAACGGAAATCCTTCTGCAGATGAAAGAGAATCCCGAGCGTTTTCTCTCAACCGTGCAGATAGGCATTACCCTCTTCGGCACCCTGGCATCGGCCATAAGCGGCGTCATGGCGGCAAAGTATCTTATACCTTTCATTGCCAGGGTCGAGTTTCTGAAACCCTTTTCGGAGTCCATCGGCCTGGCTGTTCCCGTGGTTATCCTGACGTATCTCTTCATCGTTTTCGGAGAGCTGGTACCCAAGTATATTGGCCTTAACTACAAGGAAAGGGCCGCCCTTGCGATAATCCCTTTCTTTAGCTTCGTGTCGCGTATCTTTTCAATCTTCGTCAGCTTTCTCTCGGTCACGACAATGTTTTTCGTCAAGGTGCTGAACCTCAAAAAGGTAGAGGAGCATGTAGGCGCCGGCGAGATCACGATCCTCCTGGAAGAGGGGAGGCGAAAAGGTGTTTTTGACAAAACCGAAGAGGAGCTGATCAACAGGGTCTTTCGTTTCGGCGACCGTTCCGTCAGAGAGGTGATGGTGCCGCGCCCGAATGTCTATGCCATCGATGCCGACGACAGTACGGAGAAAGTTCTCGACTATATCATCGGAAATGAATTTTCCCGTTACCCCGTGTACCGGGAAACCTTCGATAACGTCATCGGTTTCATATATCAAAAGGACGTATCGCGGCACATCTGGAGGACCAAGGAGCCCTTCCAGCTGGAGAAGCTCTTGAAGCGCCCCTTCTTCGTCCCCGCCACAATGGAGGTCAGCGCTCTCCTCAAACAGATGCAGCGCACGCGCCGCCATCTGGCTGTTGTCATCGACGAATACGGCACCGCGATCGGGATCATTACCCTGGAAGATATCATGGAGGAGATCTTTGGCGAGATCATGGACGAAACCGACGTGGAAGACAAGATCGAGCGCCACCGTGACGGATCATATCTCATAGACGCCTCCTATTCCATAAGAGACCTGAATAACCGCCTCGACCTCGATCTGCCCGAATCCCCCGACTACGAAACACTGGGAGGCTTCATAACCACCCAGCTCCAGGGCCTCGCCAAAGGCGGAGAGGTCATTTATTACGCCGGCTACCGTTTCACCGTCGTCGACATAGACGGCAGAAGGATCGTCAAAATTAAGTTCGAAAGGTCGAAGTGAGAGACATCCTGTAGCTCGTCGTTCCGCTGATATCCCTATTCGTCAGAAGAACCTGCCACCGGGGCTTTGCCGAACTCTACGCACGTTTTCATGTATGGCTGATCCCCCCTCGTATCCTATCTGTCATCCGGTATGGCCTGATTGCAACATTTTCTTCCCGGTCTTCATCTTTGAGAATGGGCGGACAGGGGACACGCATATTCATCTTTCTACCCGGGCTCCCCGTGCTGAATTCTAACGTTTCCGCAGCCTCAAGACATTCCTTGATACCCGGATGTTGTGCAAGACGCACATCATAAATCCGATTTCCATGGAATATTCTTCCATGGTTTCCCTGCTTCCTGGATTAAGGACCTGAGGAGCTCGGGAAGGATCTGGCAGGTGAAGACCGACATATTTTCTGGGTCCCGGCCTGCGCCGGATGATGAGAGGAAGAGAGTCCTAGAAAACGACCGCCTTCGCCGGTTTCAGGAGCAGGGCTTCTGTGTGTTCGCGTTCTTTTTCCAAACCCTTTTTGCCCATCATCGCCTTTGTGTAGATCTTGCCCTGTTCAACGCCTGGCTGATCGAAGGCGTTGACGCCGAGGAGGTGGCCCATGATGGCGGTGACCATTTCGAAGAGGTAGAAGAGGGCGCCCAGGTTGTAGTCGCTGACCTCGTCGAGGATGAGGGAGATGTTGGGGGTTTTTGCCTCGGTGAGGGAGAGGCGGGTGCCCAGGAATTCGGCATGGAAGAGGGACTTCATGTCCTTGTTGGCGAGGTATTGCACGTCCTCAAGGTAGTCGAAGCTTGCCGGGATGGGGACTTCCTGCGTTGCACTGTAAAGGAGAATGATGCACTTGTCTTTGGGGCCGTCCACGTAGAGCTGAAGCTGGGAGTGCTGATCGGTGACGCCCACGGATTTGGTGGGCGTCGGGCCAAGGCCCTTTTTGCCGAGGCTTTCAGCCTCAAGCTGTCTGAACCAGTCCGCGAATCCGGACAGCCTTTCACAATACGGCATGATGACATGAATCTTTTTGGCGGCCTTGTCCATGAGGTGGAGGATTGCGGCGAGGACAAAGGCCATGTTTTCTTCACCATCGTACCGGACAATGTGGGCCGCCATTCCTGCGGCGCCGTCGGACAGTTTCTTGATGTTGATGCCCATGAGCGCCGAAGGGAAGAGGCCCACGGGGGTGAGAACGGAGAACCTGCCGCCTATGCCTTCGGGGAGGTTGAGAACGGGATATCCTTCCTTGCCCGCTATCTTGTTGAGGAGGCCTTTTTCCTTGTCGGTGATAAGGACGATCCTTTCCTTGTACCCCTGGGATTTCTTCATCAATTCATTGAAAAGCATGAACTGGGAGATCGTTTCCGGCGTCTCGCCTGACTTGCTGATGACAACGAGAAGGGTTCGGTCTAGGTCGGGGATGATGGTCTCGATGATGGCTGCCATCTTGTGGGGATCGATGTTGTCCAGGATGAAATAGCGGGGTTTTCCCTCGCGAAAACGTTCCTCGTGGTTATGGAAAGGGTGGAGGAGGGCATCGAATATGGTTTGGGTACCCAGTGAAGAACCTCCTATCCCGAGAAGGACAAGGTTCTTTATCTTCATCCGGGCGGCCTTGTCTGCAAGCGCTTGCATCTCATCGAACTGGAAGCGCGTCGAAGGGAGCGTCATGAAGGGAAAGGGTTTGGCCAGGAGTTTTGCATAATAGTCGCTTATCGCCGACAGCGTCTTTGTGAACTCCGCCGGGTCGATACCATTGACTCCGACTGCTTCAGCCAATGCGTTGGTTATGTCCAGGGTTATTGTCTTCATCGTCTCTCCTCGAAAACGCCCATGTTACGGAATTTCGCGTAGCGCATCTCTTTTAAGGTTTCCGGATCGAAGTTCATGAGTTCCTTCAAATGCTTGCCAAGAAGGACTCCCGTGTTGTCGAAGGTTGTCTGCCAGTCCCTGTGAGCGCCTCCGAAGGGCTCATGGATGATCTCATCAGCGACCTTGAGTTTCAGAAGGTCGCGAGCCGTGGGTTTCAGGGCATCCGCCGCAAGCGGGCCCTTGGTTCCATCCCTCCAGAGGATGGCCGCGCACCCTTCCGGGGATATGACGGAATAGGTCGCGTTCTCCAGCATGAGTACCCTGTTGCCGACGCCTATGCCAAGCGCCCCGCCACTGCCGCCTTCGCCGATGACGAGGGAGATGATCGGGACACCGAGGGAGAACATGAAATAGATATTGGAGGCGATAGCCTCTGCCTGCCCGCGCTCTTCGGCTCCCACACCGGGAAAAGCACCCGGGGTATCGATGAAGGTGATGATGGGTTTGCCCCATCTCGCCGCCATGTCCATAACACGCATTGCCTTGCGGTAGCCGTCGGGATGGGCCATGCCGAAGTTCCTGTGGGCCATCTCCCGGACGTCCTTGCCTTTCTGGTGGCCCACAACGGCCACGTTTACGTCCTGGAAACGGGCAAAACCGGCGACGAGCGCCGGGTCGTCCTTGAACTTTCTGTCACCATGGAGCTCGACGAAATCGGTGAACAGATTGTGAATGTAATCTAGGGTGTGCGGCCTGTTCAGGTGACGTGAGAGTTGGGATCGCTGCCAGTTCGACAATTCGGCGTATGTTTCTTTTTCGATCTTTGCGATCTTTTTCCGCAGTACAGCAAGTTCTTTTGCGTAATAAGGATCCTTCTCATCGTAGAATCGTTCTATCTCGAAGATCCTTCTTTCAAGAGGTTCGAGTTTTTTTTCAAAATCAAGGTAGTATCTCATCAATAACCTCTACGTCCATACCCTTCTTGAAGTGCTTCAGGAGGACGTCTTTTTTCTTGGGATCGATCCTGATATTCTTGAGAGGGAGGGATTGCTTTTCCCCGTTGAGCTGGAACTCCAGGACGACAGCCGATCTGCCCCTGACGCTGATGAGGATGTCCTTCAACACCCTCAACTCTTCTTTCTTGATGACTTCGCAGTGGATCCGTATCTTGACCGTTTTTAAAAGCTCGCCGGTCAAGGCCTCAAGGAGCGACACGGCCTTTGCCTTTATCCTGGCCCCGGCCTCCTCGGTTTTCTCCAGTGAGCCCGTTATCATGAGAGGTTTCCCGCTCTTGATTATATAATTGTGCTTGCCGTAGAGATCGGGGAAGCAGATGATTTCAACGATGCCTTTCGTATCCTCAAGGGTGACGTATGCCATCTTGTCGCCCCGCCTGGTCGTGACCTCCTTTAATGTACTCACAATCCCCGCTATGCTGACATCCTCGGATGTTTCCGTTTCCTTCAGAGTCTGGCTGTCGTGCGGGGTAAGCTCGGCGATCAGGTTTTCGTAAGGTTTGAGGGGATGTTTGCTGAAATAGAAGCCAAGGGACTCCTTTTCACCGTTCAGAATCTCGTCGTGGGAGAGTTCGTCCATAGCGGGGATATCAAAAGATACCGTCGTTTCCGCAACTTCAGTTTCTCCGAATATGCTGCCCTGATTGACGTTGTTTTTTGTGTCCCGCTTTGTCAGCTTATCCAGCATCTCCTGCGCCAGATACAGTATCTGCGCCCTGTTGAGACCGAGGCTGTCGAAGCATCCCGCCATGGCAAGGCTTTCAATGACCTTCTTGTTGACTTTGCGTGAATCGATGGCACTGCAGAAGTGTACGAAGGATTTGAATCCCCCCGCTTCTTCACGCGCCTGAATGATGCTTTCAATGGCTGCCTCTCCGACGTTTCTGACGCCGGAGAGCCCGTACCGGATCTTTGAATCGACAATGGTGAAGTCGCTCTGACTCATATTGATGTCCGGAGGCAGGATTTCGATACCCGAATCACGGCATTCGCCGATGTACTTGACGACCTTGTCCGTGTCGCCCACCTCGGTCGTGAGCATGGCGGCGAAGTAGTGGATCGGGTAATGGGCCTTCAGATAGGCTGTCTGGTAGGCGATGTACCCGTAGGCCGTGCTGTGCGATTTGTTGAACCCGTATTCGCCGAAACGCTGAATAACATCATAGATCTTCTCGGCGACGTCTTTTGGGACGTCGTTGGCAACGGCACCGTCGACGAACTGCTGCTTGTATCGTTCGAGCTGTTCCGGGATCTTTTTGCTCATGGCCTTACGCAACGCATCGGCGTCTTTCATGGAGAAGCCGGCGAGTACGGAGGCGATCTTCATGATCTGTTCCTGGTAGATGATGACGCCGTATGTATCGTGAAGGATCTCCTCCAGCTTCGGCGTCTCGTAAGTGACGAGGGCCGGGTTGCTGCGGCGCTTGATGAACTCATCGACCATTCCGCTTTTCAGGGGACCCGGTCTGTAAAGCGCGATGAGGGGCATGATGTCGTCGAATTGAGATGGCTTGAGCTTGGTAAGAAGGTCGCGCATGCCGCGGCTTTCCAGCTGAAACACGCCGGAGGTGTTGCCCGATGAAAGGAGATCATACGTCTTTTTGTCATCGAGGGGCAGCCGGGAAATATCGATCTCGATCCCATCTTCCTTCAGAAGTTTCACGATGGTGTCCATGAGCGTGAGGGTCTCAAGACCGAGGAAGTCGATCTTGATAAGTCCGATCTTTTCGATCATCTTCATGTCGTACTGGGTAACCGTTTCATCGTGCTTGCCTTTGTAAAGCGGGAGGTATTCGGCAAGGTGTTTATTGGCGATGACGATTCCGGCGGCGTGGGTCGAGGCATGGCGCGCCAATCCTTCGACGACGCAGGCATTATCGAGAAGTTCCTTCACCCGTGGGTCTGTCTGGTACAATTCACGAACCTGGGGTTCCTCGTCGATGGCCCGCTCGATGCCTCTGTCGGCTGTGGTTATGAGCTTGGCTATCTTATCGACCTCGGCATAAGCCATGCCGAGCGCCCTGCCGACGTCGCGTACTGCCGCCTTCGATTTCATGGTACCGAACGTGGTGATCTGGGCAACGTTATCTCTACCGTATTTTTCCGTGACATATTCGATGACCTTGTCGCGCCCCTTCCGGCAGAAGTCGACGTCGATATCGGGCATGCTTATCCTCTCAGGGTTCAGGAAGCGCTCGAAGATAAGGTCGTACTTGATGGGGTCTATGTCGGTGATCCCGAGGCAAAACGCGATGAGGCTTCCGGCCGCGGAACCCCGGCCCGGCCCCACCGGGACGCTGTGGGTCTTGGCGTAATTGATGAAATCGGCGACGATGAGGAAGTAGCCCGAGAACCCCGTGTTCTTGATGACACCCATCTCGTAGTCGAGCCTTTTCCGATACCGGTCGTGCAGTTCTTCGCCGAAAGAATCGTAGGCGGACCTTATCTCGGACAGTCGTTTGTCGAAACCTTCGCGAGACAATTGCTCGAAATAATCATTGAGGTCCATGTCGCCGGGAGGATGAAAATCCGGAAAGTGATAGGTCCCCGTATCGATGGTGACGTTGCACATCTCGACGACGCGCATCGTATTGGAGAGCGCTTCAGGATATCGGGAAAAGGCGAGCGCGATCTCTTCAGGTGATTTGAAGTAGAATTGATCGGTGGAAAAGCTCAAACGGTCCTTGTCGTTGATGGTTTTTCCCGTCTGGATGCATAGCAGGAGTTCGTGTGCCTTTGCTTCCTCGCGCCGAAGGTAATGGCAGTCGTTTGTGGCAACGATGGGGACTTTGTAGTAAGAGGAGAGCTCAATGAGGCGTTCGTTGACTATCCTTTGTTCATCGAGACCGTTGTCCTGAAGCTCGAAGAACAGCCGGTCACCGAAGAGCGACAGGTAGTAATCAATATTATTGCGGACCATCTCGTCGGTGCCCTTGAGGATGGAGTTCGGTATTTCTCCCTTAATGCAGGCGGTGAGGCAGATGAGCCCTTCATGGTATTTAGTCAGGATCTCGCGGTCTATCCGCGGATGATAATAAAACCCCTCGAGGTGGGCAAGACTGATGAGCTTGAGGAGATTCTGATAGCCGGTGTTGTTCATAGCGAGGAGAACGACATGGTAAGCGACATCCTCGCCCTTCACCCTTTTCTGGTCAAATCTGGACCGCGGGGCGATATAGGCCTCGCAGCCTATGAGGGGTTTTATGCCTTGCTGCCCGGCTTCGAGGTAGAATTCAGCGGCGCCGAACATATTACCGTGGTCCGTGATGGCGCAGGCGGGCATGCCGAACTCTTTCGCCGCCTTGAAAAGGCGGTCGAAACGGATAGCGCCGTCAAGAAGGCTGTACTGTGTGTGCAGATGCAGGTGGACGAAATCGGGCATGTCCCCTTACTCCCACTCGATCGTACTCGGCGGTTTCGAAGATATGTCGTATACCACTCTGTTCACGTCCGGGACCTCGTTGATGATCCGTCGCGCCACGGTATCGAGGGTCGTGTAGGGAAGCCTCGCCCAGTCAGCCGTCATCGCGTCTTCGCTTTCGACGACCCGAAGTGCTATGACGTTGGCGTAGGTTCTCTCGTCACCCATGACTCCCACGGTCTTCACCGGTATGAGTATGGCGAAGGATTGCCAGATGTGTTTAAAGGAAGGATTGTGTTCGATCTCCTGCCGGATTATGCTGTCCGCCTCTTTGAGGACTTCGAGTCTTTCTCTCGTCACATCGCCGATGATCCTTATGGCCAGACCGGGGCCCGGGAAGGGTTGACGTGCGACAATGTTCTCGGGGACGCCAAGTTCTCGTCCCACGACCCGGACCTCATCCTTGAAGAGTTCCCTGAGGGGCTCGATGAGAGTCATCTTCATCCGTTTGGGGAGGCCGCCGACGTTATGGTGGCTCTTGATAGTGGCGGAGGGTCCCTTGGAGGAAACGCTCTCTATGACATCGGGATAGAGGGTGCCCTGGGCGAGATACCGGGCGGAGCCGTTGGTGCGGGCCTCTTCCTCGAATATCCTGATGAAGATTCTCCCGATGATCTTCCGCTTGCGTTCCGGATCTTTTACGCCTTTGAGGGCCGTGAGAAAGGTGTCCTCGGCATCGACATATTTCAGGTTAAGATGGAGGATATCCCGGTATGCGGCAATGACCTCTTGAGCCTCGTTTTTTCTCAATACACCATTATTGACAAAGACGCAGCGGAGGTTGTCCCCTATGGCACGGTGAATAAGAGCGGCGACAACGGAGGAATCGACGCCTCCGCTCAGAGCACATATAACCTTTTCATTTCCCGCCTCCTGGCGGATCTTTTCCGTTGCAAGCTCGACGAACGATCTTGGCGAGAACAGCCCCTTGAGCTTGCATGTTTTATAGAGAAAGTTCTTGAGAATGCGGTTGCCTTTCGGTGTGTGGTGGACCTCCGGGTGGAACTGTACCCCGTAGATGTCACCTTTTTTGTCACGGATAGCCGCATAAGGAGAGTTGTCCGACCGCGCCAGTGCGACAAAGCCTCGCGGCATGGTCAGGACTTTGTCACTATGGCTCATCCAGACGACGTCGCCATCCTTGATGCCGTCAAGGAACCTGTCTTTCGTTTCGATATACACATGGGCCTTGCCAAACTCTCGCTTGGGGGCTTTCTCCACCTTGCCGCCAAAAAACTTTGCGATGAGCTGAAGGCCATAGCAGATACCAAGCACCGGCACGCCGAGGTCGAAAACGGCCCTGTCGCAGATCGGCGCATTCTCCTGATTGATGCTGCTCGGTCCCCCCGAAAGGATGATCCCCTTAGGTTTCATTGATCTGATGGCGTCCATTCTCATGTTGTGGGGATATATCTCGCAATAGACGCCAAGCTCCCTGACCTTTCGGGCTATAAGCTGGGTGTATTGAGAGCCGAAGTCAAGGATCAGCACGAGTTCATCGTGGTAGTCGCTGTACTGGTTTTTCATATTCTACTCGATCCTGTAGTTTGGCGCTTCCTTTGTGATGATAACGTCATGGACGTGGCTTTCCCGCAATGCAGCGGACGTTATCCGAATGAACTTCCGTTTTGTTTGAAGTTCTTCGATGGTTCTTGTGCCGACGTATCCCATGCCGGCCTTGAGGCCTCCCACCAGCTGGTTGATGCATATCGAAAGCGAGCCGCGGTACGGTACCCGGCCCTCGATACCTTCAGGGACGATCTTGGATTCCACCTCATCTTCAGGGATGCAATAGCGGTCCCGTGTCTTTCCCTCGCGCATGGCTTCCAGGGAACCCATTCCGCGGTAGACCTTGTACGTTCTGCCCTGATAGAGGACTGTCTCTCCCGGCGTCTCATCGGTCCCGGCGAAGAGGTTGCCGATCATGGCTGTCTGGGCGCCGGCAGCCAGGGCCTTCGTGATATCCCCGGAGAACTTGATGCCTCCGTCCGCGATAATGGGTATATTGTGCCGGGCCGCGACCGATGCGGCGTCCATGATGGCTGTGATCTGGGGTACGCCGATACCGGCCACGATTCGTGTCGTGCAGATGGAGCCCGGCCCCACACCGACCTTCACGGCGTCGCACCCCGCTTTGATAAGCGCCTCGCATCCCTCCGCGGTGGCTATGTTGCCCGCGATCATCTGGATGTCGGGGAAGCTCTTCTTGATCGCCTGGATGGATTGAACGACATTTCGGGAGTGACCGTGCGCCGTATCGATGATTATGACGTCGCACCCCGCCCTGAGAAGGGCCTCGACCCGCTCGTCCCTGTCCGGGCCGACCCCTACCGCTGCACCCACCCGAAGCCTTCCGAGCTGGTCCTTGCAGGAATTGGGATACTTGCGCATTTTTTCGATATCCTTAATGGTAATCAACCCTTTAAGATCAAAATTCTTGTCTACCACCAGCAGCTTTTCGATTTTGTGCTTATGGAGGATCTTTTTTGACTCCTCGAGGCCGATACCTTCCTTGACCGTTACAAGGTTTTCCTTTGTCATGACATTCTGGACCTTTCTGTCCAGGTTGGTCTCGAACCGCAGGTCCCTGTTGGTGATGATGCCGACAAGCCTCGGACCCTTCGTGACGGGTATGCCGGAGATGCGGTACCGGGACATGAGTGCCAGGGCGTCCTTGATCTTGTTTTCGGGGGCTATCGTTATAGGGTCGACGATCATGCCGCTTTCCGATTTCTTGACCTTCTCGACCTCGTTGGCCTGTTCCCCCACGGTCATATTCCGGTGGATGATCCCGATTCCGCCCTCCTGGGCGAGACATATGGCTGTCTTGGATTCCGTGACCGTGTCCATCGCTGCGCTGACTATGGGGATATTGAGCTTTATGGCCGGAGTGAGGAAGGTGGAAACGTCCACGTCCGCCGGCATGATCGCGCTGGAAGCCGGTACAAGCAGAACGTCGTCGAAGGTTAGTCCTTCCCTGAAATCTGTCGGCTCTTTCTGTGACATGATTCACCTCATGGGGATAGTATACGTGTTTGTAAGGTCTCTATATATAAAAATATGTATGTGCCGTCAGACCGTAGCTCATACATAAAAGACTTGCCATTTTATTTGGGTTTAGTATAATGCATAAGGCTCAAATAATCAAAAAAATTTTCCTTTTGGATACCGTCGATAGTCGATGACAAATACAAACAAGAAAATACTTCTCGAGGTAACCGGTCTTTACACGTCATTCTTTACGGGCGCAGAGATCATACCGGCCGTAAATGATGTGACTTTTACGGTTAACGTAGGGGAGGTTTTCGGGATCGTTGGGGAAAGCGGCTCGGGCAAAACGGTGACAGCCCATTCGATAATGAGGCTTGTCCATCCGCCCGGCAGGATCGTATCGGGCCGGATCGTATTTGAGGGCACCGACCTCTTGACCCTGAGTGACAAACAAATGGAAGAGGTGCGCGGCAACCGTATCGGTATGGTCTTTCAGGAGCCCATGACGGCCTTGAATCCCGTCTTGCGGATAGGAGAGCAGATTGCCGAGGCCATAGAGATACACGGGACCCGTGACCGCGGCGATGTAAGAAAGAGGACCCTGGAGCTCCTGAGACAGGTGGGGTTCGATGAACCGGAAAAGAGGTATATTCAATATCCCCATCAGCTCTCCGGTGGACAAAGGCAGCGGGTGCTCATGGCCATGGCTATTTCCTGCGATCCCTCTCTCATTATAGCCGATGAGCCGACAACCGCCCTGGATGTCGCCACGGAATCCCAGATACTGGGTTTGATAAGGGGCCTTGTGGATACCCTGGGCATGTCGATGATATTCATAACCCACGATTTGACGATAATGAAGTCCATGGGCCAGGCGGTCGGTCTCATGTATGCCGGCAGGATGGTCGAGCGCAACCGCGTGGAAGACTTCTTCAAAGAGCCGCTCCATCCTTACGGTCGCGGACTCCTGGAGTCGATCTTCGGGTTTTCGAGCGACACAAAGAGGTTAAAAGCAATCCCCGGGTCGGTACCGAAACTGTCCGAATTACCCTCGGGATGCAAATTTCATCCCAGGTGCCCCTACGTCATGGACGTTTGCAGAGGCGAGGAACCTGCAATGAAAGAGGTCGGGAAGGATCAATGGGTTCGCTGTTATCTGTATTAGACCTTAAGAAGTATTACGAGGTTCGAAGGTCTGTCTTCTCTGTCGCAAAAGAGACGATCAAGGCCGTAGATGGTGTCAGCCTTGAACTTGAAGCAGGCCGGACCCTCGGTGTCGTGGGAGAGAGCGGTTCGGGGAAGAGTACCCTGGCGCGCTGCGTGCTGCTTCTTGAGCGGCCCGATGCCGGCGAGGTTATCTTCGACGGTGTCAATCTCCTCACCGCCGGCCGGGAAGAGATGAACAGACTCCGAAGGCACATGCAGATAATCTTCCAGGATCCCTATTCGTCGCTCAATCCAAGAATGAAAATAGCCGATATCATTGCGGAGCCCCTTAAATTCCACAATATAACCAAGGGCAGGGCGAATGTGAGTGCCAAAGTGGGAGAGATATTGAGGAGCGTGGGCCTTGACGAGGATTCTCTCGGGAAATACCCCCACGAGATGAGCGGGGGCCAGAGGCAGCGGGTGGCTATCGGCCGTGCTCTGGCGACGGAACCGGCGCTCATCATTGCCGACGAACCCGTATCCTCCCTCGATGTGTCGATACAGGCCCAGATCGTCAATCTTTTCCTCGATATCCGCGAGAAATCGAATATCTCCATGGTCTTTGTTTCTCATGATCTCAACATAGTACGTTTTCTCTCCGATCGAATCCTAGTCCTTTACAGGGGAAAGGTGGTCGAGACAGGCGGACGTGACGAGGTCTTCCTGAACCCCCTGCACCCCTACACGAGAATGCTTATCAAGGCCTCGAAGGGAGAATTTGCCCTGAGGCAGGAGGCGCCGTCCGACGGGGAATGGGAAGGGTGCTCCTATTACGAGAATTGCGAAGACAAAGAAGGACATTGCCGGGGACAGGTTCCCCAACTTACAGGCGGCAATGACCACAAAGTGGCATGTTTTCTGAATAAGTGATTCGGTGTACTGGAGTGAGGCAATCGGCTCATTTTCGTTCCCTCTGGTAACATAGTATAATTAAAGAATTTTGAAATATAACGGTCATTTTCGTCATGACGGATGTCTTTTCTCCGAAATGTGACGAAAATCATTTACATCGTTAATGGTTGTGTTAAAATAGCGATAATTAGAATTACTAACTTACTTAATTCCAGGAGGTGTTGTATGTTAAAGCTTCACAAGAACACAAAAGGCTTCACGCTGATCGAACTTCTCATCGTTATCGCCATCATCGGTATTCTCGCGGCGATAGCACTTCCGGCGTACATGGACTATACGAGGAAGACAAGGGTGACCGAGGTCGTGAATGCGATGGGTTCCGTTAAGACCGCGATCACCGCATGGGCAGCAGAATTCTCTCCCGCAGGACCAACGGCCGATATGGTTGGTAATGATGCCGTTGCTAACGGCCTCGGCATCACCGTACCCGGGAAATACGGGGCTATCTCGGTGACTGGCCTGAACAATTTGACCGGAACCGCGGTGATTACCTGGACAATGAACGCGGCAATCAACGGGATAACATCAGGCGACACTCTCACATTGACCAGCGATGGAGCTACGGATCAGAATTTTCAGACCTGGGTTTGGGGTTCAACGAACACCATGGCCAAATATCAGCCTAAATAAGTAAGGACAACGGTTAGATTGATAGGGGGCTCTTGGGCCCCCTATCTCATAAGAATGAATATGAAGACTAAAGGTTTCACGCTTCTCGAGTTTCTGGCAGGCCTTGCCGTAATTTGTTTGATACTGATAATGGCCTTTCCCATGCACGCGATGCGGGTGAGGAAGACGGAGCAGGTGAATGTGAAAAGTCAGCTCCATTCTATATGGGAATCGGAATCGGCTTACCGGTCGCGCCACGGAACATACACAGCCGATGCCAGCAAACTAGCAAATTGGAAGCAAAGAACAAAGAAATACCATTTCAGGATACGTCATGCCAGTTCAACACGATTTGTCGCCGAGGCGAATGGCGATCTCAACAATGACAAGATATTCGACGATACCTGGACTATTAATGAGAACGGGGTTTTGACAAACGTAAAGTGAGTACAGAGTACTATGCATACCATATATCTCATAGTGGTTTTCGTCTTCGGAGCGATTATCGGCAGTTTTCTGAATGTCTGCATTTACAGGATACCAAGAAAGAAATCAATAGTTCACCCCTCATCGGCCTGTCCGGCCTGTGAAAAGCCCGTAAGGTTTTACGACAACATCCCCCTGGTAAGCTACCTTGTCCTGAAAGGGAAATGCAGGGATTGCGGGGCCCCTATTTCTTTTCGGTACTTTCTTGTTGAATTGATAACGGCGCTTGTCTTTACGATGATCTACCGCCGGTGGGGCCTTTCCTACGAGTTTTTTATCCAGATTTTCTTTACGGCGATACTGATCGTCGTCTCTTTTATCGACTATGATTTCCAGATCATCCCCGACGTTTTAAGCGTCGGCGGCATGTTCGCGGGATTGATCATATCCTTCGTCAGGCCCGGTTTCCGGGTGATGGAGGCAGTCTATGGCGTGCTTATCGGTGGCGGCGTGCTCTTTGTCATCGCCTACGGCTACCAGTTGATCACAAAACGGGAGGGCATGGGCGGCGGAGATATCAAACTTCTTGCCATGATCGGTTCCTTCAGTGGCCTCAAGGGAGTCCTGTTTTCCCTCATCGGCGGTTCGGTTGTGGGTACGCTGGTCGGTATTCCGCTTATGCTCATGAAGGGCAGGGAAGAAGGAGGAAAATACGCCATCCCCTTCGGCCCGTTCCTGTCGCTGTGCGCCGTACTGTACCTTTTTATGGGTCCCGGGGTTATCCACGCCTTTAACGAATTTTTCATGAATCGATAGGGGAGATGACATATATGAGAAGAAACTGCTTCGTCCTCGTTTTCCTGGTCGTCCTTGGTGTTGCCGCACTTTCGCAGGGGGCAACCAACAACGACTACTGTGTAAACCCCATATTCAGCAGCAATGCGGTGAAACCCAACATTCTCATTAACATGGATTTTTCGGGAAGCATGCAGTTTCCCGCGTATCTTCCCGACAACTTCGGTAGCTATGATGGTACTGTGGCCGATTGCGGAACGTCCAACATAAGCACAACCACTAATTATGCGAAGCGATACGACAAAGATCGGGATTATTACGGCCTTTTCGATGCGACAAAATACTATTCTCAGTCTTCAAGCAGATACGTGGAGACCTCCTGCGGTCCCGCCACTAACCGCATCGGAACAGGTCCCGCCTGTATCTCCGGTAATTTTCTGAACTGGCTGACGGCGACCAGGATCGATGTTGCTCGGCGTGCCCTTACCGGGGGCAGGTCCAATACGGGCGGTGGATCGACGTTTCTCGAGAGCGAGGGAGCTATATATGTGATCAGGGACAGCATAAACCATTGCAGGTATACAGTTACTGCAAATGTCACCGCTAACCGTAAACTGACAATCGCGGATTACAACGGCACGTGTGTACTTAACGGGGTGTCGAACCACGGAATTTTCGCCGTTGTGCCCGCGGGAGTCCCGGTGGAAGGGGTCGTGCAGCGTTTCTATCCCAAGGCACACATGGAATTCATGGTATTTGCCACCGGTTCGGGAAGCTGGAACAGGGAAGGCGAAATACGTTCCGGCAAGGACCAGCCCATGAGCACGCTCGTTGCTTCTATCAATAACGAAGTGCCGTACAACGGGACACCCACCGGCGAGGCGATGTGGGAGGCATACGACTTCTATGTTCAGAGCAACGATCATAGCTATGCGAGCAACACGGCGGCCCTTGGTAAAGCCAATGGTTTGAAAGATCCTTATTATGATGGCTCCGGTTCGGGTTCGACAGCCATATGGTGCCGCAAGGGGTTCGTGCTTCTTATCTCCGATGGGGCGTGGAACGGGTCCGTCGATCCCATGAGGGTGGCCCGCACCATGCGTGTGACCGATTTAAGGCCTGAACTGGCGGGTGCCCAGAATGTAACGACCTATACGGTCTATGCCTTCGGAGCTGACGCGGATGGGAAAAGGGCGATGAAGGCCACGGCCATGTTCGGCGGGTTTGACTATTCCAGTACCGACACTTTTCCTTATCCTTATACGAACTGGCCGGCGACGAACAGTCTTTCCATCAATTTCCCCTTTACTCAATGTGATAATCCCACTCGCTGGGATGCGCAATGCATCGAGTGGGATAAAAACAAGGTCAACCTGCCTTACAACTATTTCGAAGCTGATGATGGCAATGAATTGGCGAGTAAGCTGGAGGCGGCCCTGACGGATATGCTTCGCCGGGCGTCTTCGGGGACCGCCGCGTCGGTCCTTGCGTCAGCGGAGGGCAGCGGAGCAAATATCCTTCAGGCCTTTTTCTTTCCGAAACGGATGTTTGACGACGCGGAAATAGACTGGACGGGCGAGATGCAGAACCTCTGGTATTATATCGATCCCCAGATAGGCAACAGCACGATCCGCGAAGACACCGCAAAAAACAACATTCTTGATATCTTCAGCGACGACATCATCGAATATGAATTTGATGTCGGCCTTGGCAAAACAGTTGTGAGAAGATATCAGCCTAATTCCGCCGCTCAGAAAGGCGGGGAAGACATCCCTTCGCCGGTTGAACTTGACGAAACGAAAAATCTCTGGGAGGCGGGGATCCTTTTGTGGTCCAGGGACCTGGCGACCTCGCCGCGAACCATCTATACCACTGTCGACGGAATAAACCTCATTAATTTTGACGCGGCACAAGCAGCCTCGAACGGTACTCTCCAGACCTACCTCCAGGCACCGGGTGACCCCGCACTGGCGCAGAGTATCGCTAATTATATCCACGGTTACGATGTCACGGGCTATCGCAACAGAACGGTAACGACCACGTTTGGCGGCAGTACCGGTACACATGTGTGGAAATTGGGCGATATTGTTTCGTCCACTCCCCGCCTCAAGGCATCGTTCCCTCTGAATTCATACCACCTGTACGCGCCGGAGGGCTATAACGATAGAACATACTACCAGTACGTCAACGATGTGGACGCAGCCGGGAATCCAACCGGTATTTACAAACAGCGGGGGATGGCTTTTGTGGGCGCTAATGACGGGATGCTTCACGCCTTCGAGCTGGGCAGGCTCTCGTTCACAGGTTTGACGAGCACGCAGGCCGCCCGCCTGGAAACAGTGGATGCGACTCTCGGCACGGAACGCTGGGCTTACGTACCAAAAGGAGCTTTGCCGTATCTGCGATACCTGACCAATACAGATTACTGTCATGTCTTCTATGTCAATCAGCCCGTTGTGATTGCCGATGCCAGCGTCAATGCCGGAGGTTCGCTCAGTCAGGATCCCAACTACACGAAGACCAGGGCAAGCTGGAGGACCATCCTCATCGGCGGAATGGGCATCGGAGGTGCATGCAGGGATACAACCAGCAGCTGTACGAATTGCGTGAAAACACCCACTTCGGGTGTCGGGTATTCCTCTTACTTCGCATTTGACATAACGGATCCCTTGAATCCCGTTCTGCTCTGGGAATTTTCCCGGGACGATCTTGGTTTTTCCACTACCGGTCCCGCAATCGTCAGAGTCGGTGACCCCGCCAAGAATGGAAAATGGTTTGCGGTATTCTCAAATGGCTCGACGGGGCCGATAAATACAACGTATCATCAGTTCATGGGTTCTTCGGATCAAAATCTGAAGTTTTTCGTACTCGATCTATTGAGTGGACCCAAGACATCGGTGACGGTCATTGACACAGGAATCGCCAACGCGTTTGGAGCTACCTTGTCGAGCTCGTCTTTCGATGTGGACAGGGGGAACCCGACGGCGTCGGGAGCAACCCCATACTCCGACGATGTCGTTTACATGGGATATACAATGAAAAACGCGACGACGTGGACCAAAGGCGGCGTTGTGCGCCTCTTGACCGGCAACAGTACAAACCCGAGCAGCTGGGCGGTAAGTAAGGTCATCGATAACATAGGCCCGATTACAACAAGTCTCACCAAGATACAGGACCGGAAAAACGGCAAGCTCTGGCTGTTTTTCGGAACCGGCAGGTATTTCTATCGTATTGATGACGGGGCCACTATTGACGACCCGGACAGCCAGCAGGCGTTCTATGGAGTTATGGAACCCTGCTATATGGCAGGGACCAATACTCTGAATTCTGCCTGCACGACAAGCGTAGCCGCAGGAGATTTGCAGAACCAGACGGGTTCTTCATCGAACCTTTCCCCCACCGCGTTCGGCTGGTACATCAACTTTCCCACGCCCGATACAGGTTACAAAGCTCACCGCGTTCTGGCCCAGCCTGTGGCCTCATACAATGGCGTTGTTTACTTTCTGACCAGTTCGCCGTCGACGGATGTTTGCTCGCTGGGAGGATACACATATCTGTGGGCCGTCTGGTATAACAATGGGGGGGCGCCGCCGCCGGGAGCTTTATCAGGCATGGTCGTAACACAGCTTTCGACAGGCCAGATCGCCACGCCTATCCTGAAGAAGTCTGACGGTTCATCGGCGTTGACACAGGCGGGAGGCAAGGCCATGGCTGTGGGGCAGGGCGTAAACATCGGAGGAGGTTTTTCGCTCCTGGGTCCGCCGAAACCCATCCGAAAGATATTACATATGAAGGAAAGATGAAAAATTATAAAGGTTTTTCACTCATTGAACTTCTTATTGTTATTGCAATGGTTGGGATAATGGCGGCGATAGCGGTTCCGAATATGTCCGAGTTTGTAAGGAAGAACAGGATCCAGAACCAGACGAGAAGGATCTACAGCGACCTGATGAACATGAGGATGATGGCGGCAAATACGAACAGGACCCATTTTATGGAATTCGGACTTGCCGGAAACCAGTACCAGGTGGTCGAAGATACCAATGGAAACAATACCAAGAATACAGGGGCGGGCGATACGATAAGACTTGCCAGGACAGCGGTCGTTCCCTTTACCTATTCCAATAGCATCCCGGCTAACGAGGCGATTGTGACGAATATCCCCGGCGGTATGGCAATATTCGATTCCCGGGGTATCGCTACGCGCCAGGGGGCGATATGTGTATCTTCAACAAGTGTGCAACCGTCGACGAATTGCATAGTTGTGTCGGCGACCCACGTCAGAATGGGGATGTATAAGCCTGTAAATGGAGAGGCGTGCAATGCGACGAATTGCAGGTAAGAACACGAAAGGATTCACGCTTATCGAGCTTCTGGTTGCCATGCTTGTGCTTTCCATAGGACTTATGGCGATGCTGGACGGATTGGCTAACTATATGAGGATAAATATCGAAAACCAGATGCGCAATGAGGCCATGCGCATAGCGGAGGCAAGCCTGGAAACCCTGCGCAATGCAACGTTTGACGATGTGAAGAACCATACCATAGTGATTGCTTCTCCGGAACAAAGGAAGATTCGGAATTTCACCATCAACTATACGGTGGTATGGACTCAAACCAGGATTTCCGACAGCAGTTATGCGATCCAGGTGAGCGTTACCTGGAACCATCGAAACATAGCTCATCAACATGACGCTGCTTCCATTATCAGTACGGATGTGTGAGGCTAAGGTGCCAATGATTCGAAATCACAAAGGATTCAGCTTGCTGGAGATACTCATCGCCATCGTGATCATGGGGATCATCATGGCCATGAACGGCCAGCTGCTTCAGGAGCTTATCAGGGGCCAAAGACAGCAGGCGGCGATAATCACCAACCAGTATGAGACATCTCTCGGGCTGGAACTGCTCCGGAGCGACGTGTCCAGCGCCGGATTCGGGTTGGCAGACGAATTCAAGAGCGCCCCCGGGACGTATACGGAGGCCACCAGCAACCCGGCCCAGCAGTTCAACAGTGCACCGAATGTTCCCAGGGCCCTGTCACACAATAATAATGTAGGGGCATTCACGAATTACCTGCCGAATTCCGATTACCTTGTGATCAGATCTCCTGCCGTCGGTATGAACACCGCCGCCGGCAAATGGACCAACATTACGAGTACTACGGTGCACATATGGAACGATGTAAACCTTGATATGGTAAACGGCCAGGATTATATGATCGTCGTGAAGCCGCGCTCGGCCCTGGGCGGAAGAGCGCAGCTTATCGTTTCTTCAGGCGCCTATACGCTTCAGTACGTGACGTCGGCACTGGATCCCGCGTTCCAGCCGTCGTCCGGCACCGGAGAGCGATACCTTGCATTTGGTATTGATGATACGACAGCTCCCGTCAGACCCTTTAACAGGGCCGACTATTATGTCAAACGACCTTCGACCGCAAATCCCGGGTGTGCTCCCGGAACCGGGACGCTCTACAAATACGCGGTACCTCATGCTGCGTCCGCAGTACCGGCGGAAGATAATGAGTGGCCGTTGATAGAATGTGTCGCCAACATGCAGGTGGTTTTCAGGCTTGACACGAACCTGGACGGTATCCCTGAGGATCCGCCCGTAAACGACATATCAGGCCTCGATGCCCTTTCAGTAAAGGAACAAGTCAAGGAAGTCCGGATTTACCTACTCGCCCATGAGGGCATGATGGACCGTGCGTTTCGATATGGAGGCGCAAACCCTCTTACCGTAGGCCCCACGACGGCGCTCGGAACCAGTGTCGATCTTACCGGTTTCGGCGCGGATTGGAACCATTACCGTTGGAAAATATATACGCTCGTGATCAAGCCCAGGAGCTTTTATTGAGAGAAGGGGATACAATGAGGCCTCAACAGCATATTGGAAAGCGTTCGATGGACCGGGGCGTTGCACTTGTATCGGCATTGATCGTTGTTTCCGTGGCTGCCGGAATCTTTGTGGCGATTATGTACTATGCCATGACGGGAAGCGAAATTTCAAACCTGCAAAGAAAATATCAGAGCTCCAAGGAGGCCTCACTTGGCGCCATCGATATTCTGACGAAAGATGTTTTGCCCCGGGTGATATCGGGAACGAATCTTTCCGCCGCGGTGACCGGCATGGTGCTTCCCAGCGTTCTTCCCGCCATTCAGGCGGATGCGACCAAAGACGCTTGTTTTCGGGCCAAGGTGACAGGTGTCACGTCCACGTGGCCTGGAGGGACGTGTGACAGCGGTCCCGATGCCACTCTCAACAGCGATATAGTATTTAATCTCAAAAGTACGTCAACCTCCACGAGGCCCTTCGTCGTGAGCCTAAAGATTGTTGATACCGTAACCGGCAATTCGGACAAGACCGGCACCGTGCTGGAACTGGCGAGTGGTGTCGTAGATGACGCATCCGCGATTATCAAGGTCCAGCACTTTCCCTATTTATATACCATCGTAACGGATGCGAGACCGCAGAACAGCACAACGGAACGTGCCAATATAGAAGTGCTTTATGCCTACTAGACCGCTAAGAAGACCCATTAAACCAACTCCATCGTCTGTAACCAAAAGCGGCAGCAAGAAAGTTCTCGTTATTCTGATCCTTATCGTTCTGGCCATTCTGATCGCTCTGTATTTTATACTGAGCCGGAGTCCTTCGAAGCCAACCGGAGAGTCAGCGGGCAATGCGACACATGACAGCGGACAAACGGCGCCGGGGGAAGTATCAGACGTCGCGAAAAGCTCAGAGGTCGCCATGTCCAGGGCAAAGCTGCAGCTTGAATCAACGGGAAGCAAGGACATTATCAGGGTTATAATCGACAAGGCCGCCGGGAACGGGAGTGGCGAGATCATATATAAATTCGACTGGTCCCTGAACGGGCAGCCCGCGGGCGACGGAAGCGACAGTCTTGGCGGGTTTAAGCGCGGTGACAGGGTAGCGGTAAAGATCACTTCGTATCAAGGCGAGAAATCGGGTTCATCGAGGGTCCTTGACTTCATCGTCAATAACACCCCGCCGAGATTTGCCGAAAGCCAGGACATGAAATTTGATGGTAAAACTTTTTCTTACCAGGTGAAAGCAACAGATCAGGATAGTGATGCACTTTCATACACTCTCGAAGAAGCTCCCGAAGGGATGGCGATAGATCCTCAAACGGGGGCCATAAGATGGCAGTTGAAAGAGAGTGACTATGGGGCGCGTACGATCAAAGTCAAAGTCAACGACGGTAAGGGGGGAACAGCGACTGAAAGTATCAAGTTGGACCTTCCAAAACCTTCCGAAGAAAAGAAGTCAGGGGATAATCAAAAATAAACTATTCAAGCATTTTCTCGTGCACTTAATATGATTCATTGAATTCATTGGTCATTATGAAAAAATTATTCAGCCGTATTTGTAGTGTTAAACATTTCATTACTCCATAATATCGTATTGTTAGAAGTAAAACGTGAGTAATTGTGATTAATATGAAGTCTAACGTGGAATAAAATGTTGACAAAAAACTGTTGACAAAAAAATGCACTTTTGTTAATTTTTCAACATGATAGGGGTTGAAAGACTGCGTTTGGTCCCCTGAAAATGATAATGAGCGCCGAATGTTTTTGTCCGACACAGAGTCGGAATGCGTTGAGGATGAGACTTGAGGCTGCCGAAACTTATACATCAAAAGAAATTGCAGGCCCGTAAACCGGGCAGATGAACCGGCTATAAGGTGACTATGGCGAACCCATTCGAAGCATTTGGACCCCTTTTTCTTGTCATGCCTCTTGTACTGTATCTGTTCGGCAGTTACGTACTTTACAAGATCGGGCAGAAGTTTGGAATCGGTTCCTTCTGGCACTATCTTATTCCGTTTTACAATATGATACTCATGTGCAGATGCGGCGGCGTGTCAGCATGGAATGTTCTGGGGATGCTGATTTTTCCCATCAATATTTATTCGACGATCAATATATGGGGAAGCATCGCAGAAAAGCTGGGAAAAAGTTATTGGCTCTACGGAATTACAACGCTGCTTGTCGGCATACCCGTCCTTATTCTTGCTTTCGATTCATCATTGCCGCAGGAAAGGGTCTTTATCCGCGATACGTTCCCCGGCGCGGAGCCGCTTGCTGAAGGGCCATTTGCCCAGAGCGGCGACAACCCGGGCAGCACCGGCGCGGAAGTCGGAGCGGTAAAGGAAGAGCCGGAGCTTATCCAGGACGAAGAAGAACCCGCGAGGCTGGTTGGCGATGTAAAACAGAAGAAATACAAATCAAAGAGAGGCCTTTTCGATTCGCTGAAAGAATCCGGAATGTTCAGCAGTTTCGTCATTAAACAGATCGATGAGCTTGTCGGCATCGATATCGGTACCACCTCGATCAAACTGTGCACCTTGCGAAGTGCGAAGGGTACCTTTTCAATTCAGAATATCGTCAAGAAGACATACGAACAGGAACTCATCAGCGATGGCCATATCGTTGATATCGATTTCCTTTCCCGGGAATTGCAGAACCTGTTCAAGGAAAACAACATCAAATCGAAGAATGCGGCCTGCGCCCTTTCGAGCTACTCGGTGATCTCGAAGAAGATCTCAGTTCCCTTTATGGATGACGAAGCGCTCGACAATATGATCGGTGTCGAGGTTGAGAACGCAATTCCTTTTCCCATGAAGGACATTTATTACAGTTACTATGTTATCGGCGTGGATTCGGAAAAGCAGAACATGATGAACGTGAAGATAGTGGCAGTAAAAAGGGAGATCGTCGATGCCTATATTGCCACTTTCAATATGGCCGGTCTTAACCTGCAGATACTGGATGTGGACATGTTCGGGATCTCGAATGTGGTGGAACAGCTTTATTCACCCAAAGAGCATTCAGTCCTTATTGTAGACATAGGTGCGTCTGTCACCAATATCGCGATTCTGAACGGAGAAAACATCGAGTTTACGCGCGAGATCCTGATGGGCGGGAAATATCTTACCAGCCAGATACAAAGATCCATCAAGATCAAGTATAGGGATGCCGAGGAGAGAAAGATCGCTGCGGACTCGGATGTAGCCTATCTTTTTGAGGACTTCATCTTCAATATTTCGTCGGAAATAAACAAGACCGTCAGGTTCTACCTTGCGACAAAACCGAAGGAGAATATAGGGAAGATCTACGTAACGGGAGGTTCGTCGCTCTTGCCGGGAATCAAGGAAAAGATCGTTGACGAAACAGGCATTCCTGTGGAGGTCATTAATCCTTTTCTCATGATCGATGGCGGCGCGGCGCAGACGGGTATGTACGAGGAACTCAAAGAAGTGATGGTGGTTCCCATATATTTGTCGACCCGGGTAACGGATCTTATGGCGTGATATGATAAAGGTTAATCTCTTACCCTACAAGAAGACGAGAACGAGCACACTGAAGATCAATATCGTTACGTTCGTTCTGATGTTGATCATCGGCAATATACTATTCTGGTCCTTTTATGTTTACAACCAGCGCGAGATTAATGACTATGAAAGAAACATCCAGGCCACCAAAACTGAGCTGGCAAGACTGCAGCCTTTCTACCAGGAATATCAGAGAATACAGCAGGCCAAGAAGGAAATTGAGCGCAGGATAAAGGTTGTCAACCAGTTGAAGGCAGGAAGAGCACTTGCCGCACGATCGCTTTTCGACCTGTCGACGACGATGAAGGAAGGGGTGTGGCTGAAGAGTTTCAAGAAGAAAGACGACAAATTTGAGATAGAAGGAAGGTCGCTGGTTAACGAATCGATATCCGACTTCATGGAAACGCTCGGACGCCTTCCCTACATGAAAAGTATCGAGTTGAAGAGCATTCAGGATGTGACGGAAGAAGGTCTCGTGATCAAGAAGTTCATCGTCCAGGGGAATATGTCCTTATGAGAGTTGGATTCGAACCAAAAAGCATTGGGAAAAAGATAGAGAAAATACCCCAGAAGTACATTCTTATCGTCATGGTCATCCTTGTCCTCGCTGTGCTGGCCGGCCTCTATTATTTTGTAATGATACCTCAGATGGAAACAAAAGCGAGACTGGCCAGGGAATACAGCGACCTGCAGGTGCAGTTGGGAAGACTGAAAAGCATCCAGTTAAATATTGCCAAACATCGCAAGGAATACGAGCAGATGCAGGAACTTCTCCAGGAGGTCATGAGGCAGCTGCCGGAATCGAAGGACATACCGAATCTCTTGAGAAGCGTGACCGGCGTCAGTGAAGAAACAAGACTGAAGGTCAAGCAATTCGAACCGAAGCAGATCAGGCATAAAGATTTCTATTCGGAATTGCCTTTTGATATCAAGTTTCAGGGAAGGTTCAGCAATCTTGCATCCTTCCTCGACGGAGTGAGGCGGCTTGAACGTATTATCAGCGTCACCGATTTTTCAATAGATGCGAAGGGACCTCCGAACAATGTTGTTCTCGAAGGGTCCTGCAGTGCCAATGCGTATGTATATCTCAGGGAGCCGGTCAAAAAACCAGCCCCCGCAAAAGGAGCGCCAAAGGCAAATGCGCCTCAGAAAAAGTAGCCTGATATTTTGTATCTGCTTTATGCTGGGCCTGTCGAGCGTTTACGCCCAGACAAAGGCGCCGCCCGCCGGTAAGCAAGGGCGGGAAACGGCCGAAAAGAAGCTTAATGTGGAAGACTTCACCTATAATCCAGACGGCGCGAGAAATCCCTTTGAGCCGATCCTGCTTTTGAAGGCAAAGACATCAAGGAGTATGAGCATCAAGGGATCGAAGGATAAGGGGCAGCAACCCGAAAAGGTCGGCTATGAACTGGAGGAATTGCGGCTTGTAGGCGTAATCAAAAGTGGCACGGGAACGATGATAGCCATGATGGAAGACACGCAGGGCAAGGGCATTTTTTTCCGGAAGGGCGACTACCTGAACAAGAATATGTGGGTACAGGATGTTTCCGCCAGCAGCGTGGTGCTGGGTTACAAGACAAGAGGGGAGACAAGGAAGATCACGGTTGACATCCCCGCGAAAAATTGAAGGGTGAAATATGAGTAGAAAAATGGTGGTATTATTTTTTCTGTTACTTCTAATGATACCCTTATTGTGCTTCAGTCAGTCGGGGAAAAGGACATCCTCAGCTTCGAAGGTATCTTTTGATTTTATGGATGCCGACGTACGAAATGTTGTAAGGATCCTGGCCGAAGTTTCCGGAAAGAACATAATTATTTCCGATGCAGTTAAAGGCAAGATAACGATGAAGCTCGACAATATCTTCTGGGATGAAGCCCTCGACCTGGTGGTTGAAACGGGCGGATTGAGAAAGATTGAAGCCGACAATGTTATCAGGGTAGTCACTATCAAGGAGTTCGAAGATGAGATAAAAAGGAAAATAGGCGAACGGGAATCCTTCCGGAAGGACCGTCTCGAGAGACAGAGGATGGGCGAGGAATTTGTAACGGAGACCGTTTATCTCAGTTACGTGAGTCCTGGAGACATGGACAAAATGCTCAAGGGCGGGGAAGGCACCGGCGCGCCGGGGTCCCAGAAAAAAGGCTTTGTATCCGAGTTTGGAACGATCACCCAGGTTAGCTGGAACAATGCGCTCATCATAAAAGATACCAGGGAAAACGTTGCCAACATGGTCCGGATTGTCCGGGAACACGACACGAAGCCGAATCAGATACAGATTGACTGCAAGATCGTGCAGGCAACAACAAATTTCTCACGGGAACTTGGCATACAGTGGGGAGCCCGTTCAGATCAGACATCGAGCCTCCTTGGAAACAAAGAGGTAATGATTTCGGGCGGCCGGAGTTTTTCATCCGCGACGGAGGGTGGAACGGGAACGCTGGTCTCAACGACAAACCTTTTGGGATTCCGTTCCGGCGGCTACATCATCCCCTATAATGTCAATCTCCCCGCAGCCGTCGGCGCCGGGAGCGGCGGCACACTCGGGTTCTACATAGGAAGCGCCACTGACGCTTTTCAGCTTGATGTTCAGTTGTCGGCGCTCGAAGATGAGGGAAGGGGCAGGATCCTGTCGAACCCGAAGGTCATCACGTCGGACAACAAAAAGGCGATCATCCAGCAGGGAAAGTCGATTCCCTACAAGACATACTCGCAGTCGGGTACACAAACACAGTTTGCGGAAGCTGTCCTTGGCCTTGAGGTCACCCCTTCGGTGACAAAAGACGGCTTCATCAAGCTGGAAATACTCGCGAAGAAAGACCAGGCGGACTTCGTGAATACCTCTGAAGGAGTTCCGACCATAGACAAGAAGCAGGCATCCACCCTACTTTATGTGAAGGACGGAGAGACGGCCGTAATCGGGGGGATATACGAACGTGAAGAGGGCTCGAGCGAAAACGGTATTCCGGGGTTGAAGAATATTCCCTTGTTGGGATGGCTGTTCAAAAAACAGACCAAACTGGACGACAGGACGGAACTGCTGATCTTTATAACGCCGAGGATAATTAAGAACGTCTATAAGAACGAGGGGTAAATGAAAGCGATATTAGCAGTCATTATATGCTTATCGGTTTTTATATCGGCCAACTGCATTGCGGCCGACGCAAACGATATGGTTACGGGACAGATCACGGAGAGTCTCGAGAAGAAGTTCAAGATGCTTATAGGCGACAAGGCATTTACGAACCTGGGAAGTAAATCCGGGGTCATAAAAGGCGATATCCTCACCGTTTTCCATCAGTCGGACACGAGAATGGCTGACCCTATCGGCCAATGCGCGGTCGTCGAGATCTACGACGCAAAGAGTGTCTGCGAGATCATTACGATGACACGGGAAATAGGGATGGATACGGTCACTATCAAGAAGATGGCATATGATGACGCCCTGCTTTTTCCCTCCGTCTTTGCATTGCTGACGAAAGTCGTTGAACCGTACTCACCGGAAAAACAGGTTGTAGTATACATCCACGATTTTTTCGATGACAAGCACAACGTGACGCGCTTCTCGGAAAAAATCAAAAGGGAAGTGAACAAGGTCTTTTTTCAGAAGAAAAGGATAAAATCGGCCGGCCAGGCGATCAGCCCCGCATTGTTTGCGTATCTTCCGGGTGAATATAACGAGTACAACAAAACGATTGAGGATTACTTGAAGCGGGACAGGATAGACGTCATTATAGCCGGAACATACAAGGTGAACGGCGACAAGATCCAGTTGTCCTATTACAAGATCGATAAGAACTGGGAAGACATAGCGCTTGACACAGCCATCGCGGGTCAACCCTATGCCAAGCTTGTATCGCAAGTAACCGTGCCTTACAAGGAAAGGAAAAAAGAGGAGACGATCGCCTGTGATATTATATTCAAACCGGTATATCACAGGACGTCCAGCCGGGACGAGCGCAATGACATAATCGCGTACGAAACCAAAGACAATCCAATCCTTGAGTATACCCTCAGAAGGGCGGAATTCAATATTATAGCTCCCGTGGACCTTGTGGTGCGCATTGACGGCAACGAGATACGTTTTGATAAATCGTACGAGTACCGGGTGCCCCTGACCACGGGTAACCATGAAATATCTGCGAGTTTTAAAAAGGGTTTCTATTATAACGACACCTTCCTTGTCGCTCTGTCCGAGCCGAACATTGTAAAGAAAACGGTGGTACTCTCAATCGACAAGCCCGAAGACATCGTCGTAGAGATCGAAGCCAATCCTCTCCCCAGACGCGAGAACCTTGTTTTCAAGATGTACCGGAAGGTCACCAGAAGCACATCTATCGTCAAGCCTGTGCTCAGGAGAGAGACTCTGAAGCCGGTAGAGACCTTTAAGGATTAAGGTCGCCTTCACGGGACCGTAAGGTCGAATGGAAAGCCTGGTTAAATTTCTTTCACGCGTAGGTCCATTTCCCCGCAGACATGCAGAGTCTTTGATTCGTGATGGCAGGGTAAAGGTCAATAATGCCGTGGCTACCTCACCATCGCTGCAGTTAGGTTCGCAGGACCAGGTTTCCGTCGATGGCGAGATCCTGAGGGCTGAGGCTATCAAGGTGTACATAGCCCTTAATAAGCCCGATGGCTATATATCCGACCTTAAGGACGTCAAGGGGAGAAAACTTGCAAGAGAATTGATTAAGCACGATCTGAGGCTGTTTCCTGTGGGAAGGTTGGATTACCATTCGGAAGGCCTGATGATTTTTACCAACGACGGAGATCTCGCGAACTATGTAATGCACCCACGATACAACGTCACGAAGGAATACCTCGTCAAGTTCAAAGGGCTGCTGGACAAAGAATCGGTGGGCAAGATGAAAAAAGGCATTCTTATAGAGGGCGAACTCTATCAGGCGGAATCAGTCCGGCTGGTGAAAAAGTCCGTGGCCAATGCCTGGTACAGCATCATAGTCAATGAAGGAAAGAACAGAATGATCAGGAAGATGGGACAGGCCCTGGGGCATCCCGTCCTGAAACTCATACGGGTGCGGATAGGCAAGCTATTGCTTGGCGATCTCAACCCCGGCGAATACCGTCACATCGAAAAGAATGAGATAATCTGAATCAGATCACACCGCAGTCTTTTTTTTATTTCCACTGTAATTTCAAGAGGGCTGTCGCATCACTTTACAGCCTTCTGTGACGCATCTGAGAAATCGGTTGGGAAAAGAATCTTCTTGAGCATTTTGAATTACCTTTTGATTCAGAATATAGGATGGCAATGCCAGTTAATCAAAGTGGAGGCCAGGCGCAAGGATACTCGATGATGCACAAGCTCGGGATATTCCGGCCGGAGACCCGGGAGTTGGATTAGGCTGTCCTGACCTTCCTCGAAGTTTCCCTCAATATATTGAGGTTCCGCCACATCTTGAGGCCAAACAGGTCATTTCACACTTTTCCACTGTTCTCTTCCGTGATTCTAACACCTCGTTATTTATAAATGATTCCAGACTTCTGATATTTGTCAGTTCGCTGGCAGGCCATTTGCAGTCATCATGAGCACGATCCTGCTCATCATACAGATGAAGGTTCTCTCTGAGAACCGCATGGAGCTGTCGCAGGAAATAGCTTCCCTGATTGTCTCCATAAGGACGGAAAAGAGTTGTGAGCCGGCTGGAGTCTGAACATTCAGGTGCTTCGGGGAGGGTTGAACTTTAGATGACGAACAAAATGAAATTGGTTTTCCTCATTACAACAACTATTTCAGCTATGCTTGTTGTGCTGGGTACGCCGTTCGCGGGTGATATTTACGGGCATGTACTTTCAGTGGTTACACAGTTACTCAGCCCGCACGAGGCACCTGAACCTTTGACCCTGGCGGTATTGTTGATCAGTGCTGGTCTGTATCTCGTTTTTAGGCAGGCAAGGCATTCGTAGCAGGTTTTCCATGATTCGGATGTGGCGAGAAGAATCCGTACAGTATGAAGAGTCCGTAGAAGACATTAACTCTGATGCGGCAAAGGTAACCATGAGGATTTCTTTGAGATTACCGCACAGTGGAGTACGGCAAGGTGATTTCGGTTTAAAACCAGGAGGAGAGATATGAAGAAGGCTGTTTTGTTGTCACTGTTAGTGGTTTTTGGATTAGCGCTGTTCTCGGGCTGCATCTCCATGCAAAGATGGCCCGACCAAGAAAGGAGCGCGGAGAACAAAATGGTTGTCATCCAGGAGAAGATCGGAGAAGGGCTGAAAACCGGTGCGCTTACCCCCGATCAGTCCCAGTCGTTCCTGACGACGCTGAAGGGTATTCGAACGGACTATACGGCGCTGAGAGAAAGAATGGTCTACAGGGAAGAGTGGGATAGCCTCAATGGAAGGCTTGATACGCTTGGAAATGAGATCGACAGGGCGATTGGCCGGCCCGCAAGAATTGAACGACCGGGGAGCGGGGACAGGATCGTCGCACTCCAAAGAAGAATCGATGACGGACGGATCAGCGGGCGTCTCCCCATGGCGGAGGGTCGAGAATTTCAATCCAGGCTGGACTCCATCCGGAGTGATTATCTACGGATGACTGGTGAAGGCAGGTACGCCACGAACGAAGAGAGGGCGGACATTTCCCGCAGACTCGATGCGCTGGAAATCGATCTCAATCGATTCCGGTAGAATGTTTGAGAAAAATTGAAAAGGACCTGTCCGTCAGACCCGTTAAGGATGTAAACGGCGTGAAGAGCTTAAGGAACATTCCGGCCCTCGGGTAAGATAAGGAGGAGGATCACATGTTGTGGACGATTGCCGTAATACTGATAATTCTATGGCTGCTGGGGTTGGTGACCAGTTACACGATGGGAGGACTCATTCATGCCTTACTGGTGATTGCCATTATTGTTGTGATAGTTGGCTTTATCCGGAGGCGGTGAGTGTGGCTTAAAGCCAGGGAAGCGGGGGTTCGATGAGACCAGAGATAAAGGTCCTGTGTTCAAGGATTTCCCAACCAAATTTATTACAAGGAGGACTACAAACCATGAAAAAAACAAATATCCTTATCGGCTGCCTGGTTGCGCTTATGTTGATCACCGCTGCGGCCTGCGCGTCTTCACCGAAGCAGGAGAGCACGGGTGAATACGTTGACGACTCGGTCATCACGACGAAGGTGAAAGCGCTGCTCGCGGCGGATGATTTTCTCAAGTCATTCGAGATCGGCGTTGAAACACGCAAGGGCATCGTCCAGTTGAGCGGCTTTGTTGATTCTCAAAAGGCCATCAACAAGGCAGCCGAGATAGCAAGAAGCGTGGGAGGGGTCAAATCCGTAAAGAACAGCCTGATCGTAAAATAGGCGATTGTTGACCTTGTACGGCCGGAGCATGGCGGTCCCGGTAGACATTCTACCCGTGCCTGGCAGGGGCATGTGGCCGACCAGCTCCGGTCGGCCGTTGATGCGCCGGCACTCAGGATGCCGAAAAGGGAGAAAAACGATGCGATCGATTGGCAACCTGCTCTGGTTTATTCTCGACGGGATATGGATGGGCAAGACTGTTGTCGCGAAAGAAGTGGCAGAAGCTGCAAGGAAGGCCAAAGAGGAAGCAACGGCTGCGGCTTCGCGGAGAGATACATAACTCTTCGAGAGGGGGCGCTAAAACAAGGGCATACCGCTCGAAGCTAGCGGGGAGCACCATAGGTCTTTTGCCAGGTTTGGCGGGCTCTTTTACCTGCTTCTGAAAACAAGAGGGGGAGGTGTATTAATCATGCCTTTAATTCAAGTAGTGGTAGTCCTGATCGTGGTTGGTGTTATTCTCTGGCTCATTAACCGATTCATTCCGATGGCGCGTTCCATTAAGACGATCTTGAATGCCGTCGTGGTCATTGCCGTTATCTTGTGGCTTCTGAGCGTTTTTGGAGTTCTCGGTTCGCTCTCCGGTATTCGCGTGGGGAAGTAACTGTCCTACTTCGGGGCATATTGGGTATAATCGCCGCGGCGCTCTTCCCCTTACATCGTGTTATCGGCATTTTTCCTTTCATGTAAAGCGGAAAAATGGCGTGCGATCAGGAATGGCGCCGGTTCATTATTCGGGACATGGTCTTTATTCGGCTGTTTTCAGCCATGTCCTTAAGACCTCGGCAACACTCCATGCCTGGGCTACACATCCATGGGGATGAAAAGGCGGGTCACCGTCAAAAACCTCTGCGATGGTCCCTACGCACTTTTCGTTCAAATGGGAGATGAAGCTCTCAACAAAGTGATGTGCTTCTTTCTTTTGATCGGGATAAACCTTCAGCCAGGCATCTACGAAGGGGCCGATCAGCCATGCCCATACGGTGCCCTGATGATATGCGGCATCCCGTGAACGCAGGTCGCCATAATAGCGCGGCTTATAATCGGAATGGCCGGGGTCAAGCGATCTCAAGCCAAAGGGCGTCAGAAGCCGCTCGCGCACTATCGCCACCACTGCCTGCCATCGGCTTCTTTCGAGTATCGGATAATGCAGAGAAATTGAGAACAGCTGATTGGGGCGGCACGCCGGATTATCGCCGTGCTCTCCATCTATTACATCATAAAGGTAACTTCCTTTATCATACCAGAACCGCTCATTGAACGATGTATATGCCTTATCGATCCACTGATTGAGGTATGCTGCTTCATGCTCACCCTCCTCGTCGATTATCCATGAGTGGAGCAGCTTCAGCGCGTTATACCAGAGTGCGTTTATCTCGACTGCCTTGCCCCTTCGCGGCGTTACGACCCAATCGCCGACCTTTGCATCCATCCAGGTCAACTGGTAACCTTCTTTTCCCTGATTGATGAGGCCATCGGCATGATCAACCCTGATATTGAACCGTGTCCCGTGCAGATGATCTTTGATGATGGTTTTCAGCTTCGGCAGAAAGAGTTTCAATGTACCGCGGTCACCCGTCCACGACAGGTATCTGTCAATAGCATGAAAAAACCAGAGTGTCGCGTCGGCCGTATGATACAGGCCTTTGTTCTGTCCTTCGGGAAACATGTTGGGAATGAGCCCGTCGCGCAGGTAATAGAGAAAAGCCCGCAGTATCGCCGATGCGTCGCTTGTCCTGCCCGTAAGCAATGTCAGTCCCTCAAGACTGATCATCGTATCCCTGCCCCAATCTGTGAACCAGTGATACCCGGCAATAACCGTCCGCATTTCAAAACCGGCAGCCCGTGCACGTGTTTCGTCCTGTGCCCTTCCTGCCGGAGCAATTATAAATTGGTCCGCCGAAAGCACAAGTTCCGCCGCTGGCCCTGAACGCGCTTTGGGGATCGCTGATTCAACAAGGAGACGGCGTCTTTCTTTTTCTGCGATCAATGCCTCTTCCGGTGTGAGGGCGAACAAGACTTCCCACGGTTCCGTAGAGGCTACCAGTGTTGCCTTCTCGCCCGCGGATAAAGAAATGTTAAAATAGCCGGGAGTCCATAATCCGCCGGTGGATTCATATCCTCTATATTCTTCGGCACGATAGAGCATCTGTTCTATCCGGTTGCCGTCAACCACAAATGACCCCCTGTCTCCGTAAAGATGTAGACGCAGGACCGGTTCCGATCCATCCCCCGAAAGTTCATAGCGGTCCTCGATGATCTTTACGGCATATGTTCCTTTAAAGGGTGCATTAACGGAGGCATCATGCGAACGAAAATGCACGGCGGGACGAAGCCTCAGTTCAAAACTGCAGGATCCCGACAGGCACCGGTACATGATAAAGCTGGTGTTTTGATGATGCGGAAGAATTATACGTTTTTCAAGCTCGATATCACTGGTTCTATATATCCAGACAGGCAATCCCTGCTCGAGTCGGAATTCTGCAATACACCCTATATTGCCGGAAGAATGGTCAAAGGGGTCGTCCGCAGCAAGTTCAATGCTCGATCCATCCTCCATTACAACGTTCTCGATCAGGTGGTTCAGCATTACCATCCTTCCGAGGGGCGAAGGCAGCGCCGCAACAAGAAGTGCGTGATACCGTCGTGTCATCATTCCCACAACAGTGCCTGATGCATAACCGCCGAGGCCATTCGTCACGAGCCATTCCCGGGAACGCGCCGCTTCGCGCTCGGAAATCAGGTCCTTGTCTGTTACCGTCCTTATTAACTCACTCATGCCGGCCCCACAATGTCGTTCGTATTTACGGGATGAAAAGCCAATGTGCACTTCGAGGGAATAACGAATTCTTTCGAGGTATCGATGGTCCGGGTGCCCCGCCCTCCGTATCGGTAATCTTCGCTGCTCCACATAAGCTCCCATTTTCCCCATATCGGCGGTGCCAGCAGGGGTTCCGGCATCGAGTTCAAGCGGAAGTCCAAACCCAGGTTTACCATTACAAGACGGTCATTTCCCTCGATACCGAAATAGCGCAAAACAAATGCATTTCCCGAGAGAACCGCACCATCCATCCCCCTTTGCCTTTGCAGGCTGAACACAGGGTCATCTTTCCTTAATTTCAGAAGATCTCTATAAAGACCGTACACATGGCCATGATCATTGCGTTCGTTGAGATCGAGTTTGGAGCGGGTAAAGGAACCAATACCCGTATCAGGCATAAATGCCGAATCAGTCTCAGCCAGACTCGGGAATTGTGCCAGGAAGTCGAGCCGTCCTCTTCGCACCAATTCTTCGAGATCATACCGCAGGTCAACGAAATACAAAAATGGGCTGGAAGCTGCAAATTCCTGTCCCTGAAAGATCATCGGTGTTCCCGGGGCCAGGAGCATAAGGGCCGTAATTGCCCTGAAAATACCAGGATCGGTCAGGTACATGGTCCGGTCCCCGCAGCATGAATTGGCGATCTGATCGTGATTTTCAATGAATAAAATAAATGCTGATGGCTGAAGCGCAAAGGCTGGGACTCCGCGGCATTTTTTCTGCCACGTGTAATACTGCCCCTGATAGAGAAAGCCGTATTTCAAAAGGGATATGAATTCCTGGGACGAACCGAGATAATCCGTATAATACGCCTCACGCCTTCCGGTCATGGCGACCATCGCAGAATGATGAAAATCGTCATTCCAAAGGGCATCGAGACCATATCCGCCTTCTTCAGGTGTCATCGCCATTGTTGCATCCTGAGATTCATTCTCCGCAATCATATACACTTTTCTTCGGCCGGCGGTCTCGCGGGCACATTGAACCATCTCTTGAATTATCGAACGGGGGGAAGCATCGAAAATGGATTGGGTCGCGTCGAGGCGCAATCCGTCCAGATGGTATTCATCTATCCAGTACCGAACATTGGTAAGATAAAACTCCCTGACCGGTCCGGATCCCGGGCCGTCAAAATTGATTGGCTTGCCCCAATCGTTCTCGTATCGGTCGCTAAGGTAAAAATCGGAAAAAAATGGAAGATAATTACCGTCCGGGCCAAGGTGATTGTACACCACGTCGAGAATCACGCCAAGCCCGGCCTCATGCGCCCTGTTAATAAAGGACCTGAAATCATCGGGCGATCCATAAAAATGATAGGGGGCGAAAAGATTGACCCCGTCATAACCCCATCCAAAATGTCCCGGAAATTCTGCTACCGGCATGTGTTCTATGGCCGTTATGCCGAACGAAGCCAGCTCCTCGAGTTCCCGTGATGCAGCCTGCCATGTTCCCTCCTGCGTGAATGTGCCGATATGCATTTCATAGAGGACCTGGCCCCTGGCATCTATTCCGTGCCATGAACCGTCCGTCCATTTAAACAGATCAGGATCCACGACTCGAGACGGGCCATGCGGACCGTATGGCTGGCAGCGGGACGCGGGGTCGGGATAGAGCTTTTCTTCCCGGTCAAGCCTGAAGCGATAGAGGCTTCCCTCCTGTGCAGCCTTGACGCATCCGCTGAAATAACCGTCATCATTTTCTTTCGCAAGATCAAAAATCAGAGAGTGTATATTTTCACCGGGCCTCGGCTCGATTATCAGCTCGACAGAGGTTCGTTTCGGGGCCCATACCCTGAAAGAAACCCCGTCTTCTCTCGTTATTTCTGAACCTATGGGGAATTTACGTGCTTTCATTTGCGTTGGGCTACCCTCACATTCACATCGGGGCAAAAATTTCCCGCCTCCGGCCTGCCGTGACACGGTCACAATACGGGTTCAATATCAGCTCCACAGCTCACTGCGGGTATCACACACGGACCGGCAAAGACGACTGATCGATGCCTCCAGCATTCTTAAGAATTTAGGGAGGGAGCGTGCCTTTGTCAACGACGCTTTCAATATCGGGGCAGCTGTAATGGCTTTGAAAAAGGAAACACGGAGGCCTACTTATGATGTGAATGGCCAGCCGCATGCAGGTCGACGAGCCGCGGGACAAAGATGGCAATGCAGAGCTGTCCGAAAAGGGCTTGAAGCATTGAAAAAACGCTCGCGGGATACAACCTGGGAAGGATATCACCAAATCTGACACTCGTCATCGTGGTAATACCGTAGTAAAGAAAATCTGCCTGATGTCCTGTACCCCTGGCAAATGCAAATGAATGAGGATCAAGCACGAAAAGAATCCCCAAAAGAAAAAAAGGGGAGAACGAATTCCCCCTTTTTTACATGCGCTTTGGTTGTGACTTTTACTTCGCAGGAGTTGTAGTTTCTTCTGTTGTCTCTTTTGTTTTTGTTGTGGTTTTCTTCTTCGTCGCTTTACTCACGGTGACCGAAGAAGCCATCATCTTGCCGTCTTTTTCCATGTACTTCACTGTGACCTTGTCACCAGCTTTAGGCTCGACTTTCATTTTAGCGGCTGAAACATCGAAGGTCATGTCGCCTTTCTGGTTCTTCGCGTTCATCATCTTCGCTTCCGTGTCCATGTTCGTGACTTCGCCCGTGAACGTCATGGTTTTGTTCACCTTTGTTGTGGTAGTGGTTGTGGTAGTTGTTTCTTTCTTCTCAGGCGTCTGGGCAAATACATTCGCCACAAACATAATACCGATAAAAACTGCCAAACAGACAAATAATACTTTTTTCATAATTTTGTAGCTCCTTTTGTTTTTTTGTGATTATGCGCCTCTTATTTTCGTTAATCCTATCGGCGTCTCCTGTACCAGTAACCGCCGCCCCCACCGAACAATATTAATAATACGATGATGATAATGATGAGAGTTGTAGTACTCATGGCAATTCCCTCCTGTTA
>DHVP01000024.1 GCA_002412715.1 Deltaproteobacteria bacterium UBA5205 | reverse complement strand
CACTCTACCGCTGAGTTATTCCCGCGCGTGTTGTCTTTTATAATACAAACCTGTCCCGGATGTCAAGACGGAAAAGGCGGGAAGTCCTGAACCCCCAAACGCCCCTTCGTAAAAAAACCGGAGGAGACCCGGATAATCTCCCCCGGCATTCAGCAGGCAAGCCAGCTACCCTGCAATCTCAATCATTATCACGGATGGCCCGAACCCTCGTTGAATCCCGCACGGGGTTCTTTCAGCTGCCATCGTTGAACATAAATTACAGGGTCCCGGGTCATTTTTCTGTAAACCAGGCTACATTCGTGCTAGTTTTTAACAGTATGAAGAAAAAAACCGCTGAACGACAGAGCCGGCTTCCCTATCTCTCTGATTCGCCCTACGTAACGGATAATGTAGGCAAATACACGGAAGAACTCGAGACTCTGCTTGGTATCGGACGACTCAGGCACTACAGGCCCGGCCAGGTCATATACATGCAGGGCGAAGAAAGCCGGTCTTTCTACTTCGTCAGGAGCGGCAAAGTAAAGGTAAGCATATTCAGGGAGAGCGGCTCCGAAAAGATACTTGCGATCCAGGAGAACAACACTTTTTTCGGCGAAAGTGCAGCCTTTGACCACTATCCGTACTTTGCCACAGCAACTGCCCTTGAAGAAACCGATATCTGTATCTTCGACATCGATGAAACCGAGGCCCTTATCAGGACGGACCCGGCCATCTCCCTGCTCATTATCACCTCTATCATCAGAAAGCTCAGACTCCTTGGTCTGCAGGTGGAGGGCCTTTCATTTCTCGACGCGCAGAAACGCGTGGCCAGCACCCTTTTGAAACTGATGCACGAAGTAGGGGAACCGACGGCAGGGGGGATCGTGATCAAGAAGCGGATAACCCATGAAGATCTCGCAAATATCACCGGCCTGTCCCGCGTAACGGTAACCAATGTCCTCAATCATCTGAGCAGGCTGAACCTCATCACGAAAGGACGTCTGAAATACACCATCATAGACCGGATCAGACTGGAATCCTTTGTGGGGTCAAAATGAGCAGGACTGTATTTTCCATTCCTGCTATCCTGTGTTGCCTTATCCTCATCGGGGCATCTCTTCTTATTGAGACGCCGGCGTACTGCGCCCGCCTCAAAACGGTCACCTTTGCGACGGCAGACAGCGTATGGGCGAGACAGTTTCACCTTTTTACAGACGCCGTGCAGAGGGAGAGCAAAAAAGAGACCCGTTTTCTTTTTGTCGGCGGACCGGAGGCCGTGCCCCCCTTCGAGCAAATTGAGGCCGTCAGGAGCGGCGTTGTCGACGTCGCGCTTCTGCCTGCGGCGTATTTCGTTCCTCAACTGCCTGAAGCCGACGCCATGAAGCTGTCCCGCCTTTCCCCCATGGAAGAGCGAAAAAGGGGGATATTCACCTTCTACAGGGAACTCATGGAGCAGAAGCTCAACGTCGTCTATCTGGGGAAGATAGCGAGCGGGGTCAGCTATCACTTCTATGTGAGAAAGCCATTGACGGAGCCCGACTTCAAAGGTCTCAAGATCAGGATCACTCCCATCTATGAACCATTTGTCAGGGCCCTTGGCGGGGTCGGCGTCACGACAGCCCCGGGGGAGGTTTATGTAGCTCTCGAGCGGGCCATTGTGGACGGATTCGGATGGCCGGCGATAGGCATACATGAAATGGGATGGCAGGAAGTAATCCGCTATGTCATAGAACCGGGGTTTTACCAGACTGATGTCTGTGTCCTCATAAACAAAGGATCATGGGAAAGGCTCCCCGCTGAGGAACAAAAGCTCATCGCGCGCATATTCGAGAGAACGGAGCGGGAAAGTTACGATCTCTCGCGTAAACTGGCTCAGCAAGAAAAGCAACTGCTGTTTTCACGGGGCGTCAGGGCGATCGAATTCAAAGACGGAGAAAAGGACCTCTATCTGGACACAGCGTACAGGTCGGGATGGGACAAGGTGCTGGCTAAAAGCCCTGTTACCGGAGCGCGCCTCAAAAAATTGATGGAGCGGTGATCTGCGGCGGCTCCTTTCCAAAGCACTCGACGTCACGGCAATAGTGTCAGCCTTATGCATTTTATTCATGGCCATGTCCATAAGCTGTGAAGTCATTGCCCGGTATTTTTTTCGCAGGCCCCTTATGTGGACCGTCGAAATATCGGAATACCTGCAGATATACCTGGCATTTTTCAGTGCCGGCTGGGTCCTCAGAAAAAAGGGGCATGTAAGTCTGGACATCGTTGCAGACCGACTGGGTCCGGGTGGGAAAAAGCTCTGTCGCGCCATTACGGATGTCCTCGGATTCTTCGTGGCGGCAGCCTTATGCATCTTTTCCGCAATAGTTACACGCGAACAGTTTCTTCTGGGAATACCCGTCATCAGGTCTCTCGAAATACCCAAATGGCTTGTAATCGCTCCCATATCCCCCGGGATGTTCCTCGTCGCAGCCGAGTTTTTCGTCAAGCTTCTTGACGATCTCCGCGGGGGTGAATAACCATGCAGTGGTGGGTCATCCTTCTCGTTTTCTTCGGCGGGTTCATAACGCTTATTCTGACAGGTTTTCCCATTGCCTTTGCATTCTTCCTTATCAACATCGCGGGGGCTTACCTTTTCATGGGAGGAACACGGGGCATCGAACAACTCGTGCTCAATATTTACAGTTCCCTCGCCAACTTCACCCTGACCCCCATCCCTCTTTTCATCCTTATGGGTGAGATCATTTTCAGGTGCGGAATCGCATACAACGTCCTTAACATCTTCGACAAGTTTTTCGGTAAGATACCCGGAAGACTTGGCATGCTGGCCGTCGCCGCCTCAACCTTCTTCTCAGGCCTGACCGGTTCGGCAATCAGCAATACGGCGTTGCTCGGCTCTTCCCTGATGCCGGAGATGCGCAAGAGGGGCTATGGGAAACCGCTGATGATAGGCCCAATCGTCGGGACGGGAGGGCTTGCCATGATGATCCCTCCAAGCGCACTGGCTGTCGTTCTCGGTTCGGTGGCCCACATATCGATATCGGGGATACTGATCGGAGGCATACTCCCGGGGCTCATCATGGCCTTTCTTTACTCTTCGTACATTATAACGAGTACCCTCATCAATCCATCGATAGCGCCTGCCTACGAAGTGCAAAGGTCTGACTTTCCGGGTCTCGCAAAGGAATTTCTGATCTATGTGATGCCTCTCTTCTCCGTCATCACCCTCGTTCTGGGCCCTATATACATGGGGATCGCCACGCCTACCGAGGCAGCTTCACTTGGCTGTATCGGGGCCCTGATACTCGCGATATCCTACCGGAAGCTCACCTTGGCGATATTTGTTGATACCCTCGCCAGTACCCTGAAAACAACGGGTATGATCTTTCTCATAATCGCGGGATCGGCAGGTTACAGCCAGATAATCTCTTTTACCGGCGCGGGCGCGGGCTTGATCGCATCGATCATCTCCCTCAACCTTCCCGATGTCCTTCTTGTCATGCTCATGCTTTCCGTATTACTTTTGCTCGGCTGCTTCATGGATCAGATCGCCATGATGATGGTCACCGTTCCCCTTTTCATGCCCATCATATACCAGGCAAACATCAGCCCCCTCTGGTTCGGCATCATGATGCTCATTGCTCTCGATATCGGCTTCACCTCGCCGCCCTTCGGACTCCTCCTTTTCGTGATGAAGGGCATCGTGTCCGAGGATATCACCATGTTGGATATATACAAGGCGGCCCTGCCCTTCATTCTGTGCAACCTGCTCACTCTGGCTCTGATCCTTGCGTTCCCGCGGATCGTCATGGTCTTCATGAAGTGAAGAAAGGGCGTGTGGGTGACGCGAACGAGTTCGGGGAAACATTGAAACCCGCCTTTTCTCCTATATCCGGTATCCCGCTTCTTTCAGAAACTTGATCACCGCCCGATTCCAGCCCTCGGGCCCGGCCCCCTCCGCCTGCTCAAAATTTTCAGCCGCGAGAAGAGGGTCGTAACCACCGCCGTGCTTTTCCACGATTATCGGGTGCTCGACACTCCGGAGCATGGACAGGTCGTTGGGGCTGTCGCCGAGGGCGATGGTAAGAATGTCACCGTACTGCTTCCGATACATCCCGATAAGGATGGAAACCGCCCTGCCCTTGTCGCTCGCGCCCAGGATGTGATAAAAAAGTCCTTTTGTAATGTTAAAACCCTTTTCCTTCACGGCGGTTACGAGCTTTTCCTGCCTGTCTTCCCCGCCCGGGAAGAAGAAGGGCTCATCAAACTCGCGCATCCCTGCCATGACTGCTTCTTTTATGGGAAGACCCGTTGCGGAGGCTATCTCTTCGGGATACATGTCACCGAACCCCCGGACGTCAAATCCCTTCTCGCGAAGTTCCATTAATGCCCGTCGGAGGTCCCGATAGCTCGCACCAAGGCGAATGACCCGGTAGCCATGCTCTCCGACTTCATCACCGGGGACCGGCACCCGTGCGTCGTCCGGGAAATATCCCCGGGGTATAAAAACCGCTCCACCGTTTTCCGGGATAAAAGGATCGCGATTACCCAATTTTCCACGGTAATGTTCAATCTCGGCCCTGGTCTTGCTGGAACAGATGACTACGGGAATGTCCAACCTGCCGAGGAGACGAAAAGCAGGCAAGGCCGCATCAAAAGAGTAAGTGCTGGCGTCGAGGAGCGTCCCGTCCAGGTCCGTAAAGAGTACGGGTCTTTTCATATTCTAAAAGTCCTCGTGGCTCCTTTCCCGGGCACTGGCACGCACATGCACCGGGTGTCTATCGACACAGTCGGATTTCATGTCTATAATTATTCTACCCTGAAAGCCCCGAGGGAAGTGTAATATAGTTTACATACTTCGCGTGGTTTTTCGAATAGAGTGATACACTATTCAAAGGAGAACGATTATGTCCGACTTTTATCAGACAGGCGTTGTCGCCACGTTCCACAAATTAGGACATCCGAGCCTGGAAGACATCGAATCAAGGCTCACGCGGTATGCCAAAGAGAGACCCATCGCGCTTGTTCTGCCTTCACTGTACAGCGAGCTTTCCGGCGAGGCACTTACACGAATAGTCGAGGAGCTCAAAAAGGTCGAATATATCAAGGAGATCGTCGTAACACTCGGCCCCGCCACGGACAATGAATTCGAGAACGCACGGCAGTTCTTCTCCGTTCTTCCCCAGAAAACTTTCGTCATCTGGAACAATGGAAAGAGAATGAAAAAAGTGTACCGCTCCATCGAGGCCGAAGACTTGCCGACAGGCCTTGAAGGCAAGGGACGCTCCGTCTGGATGGCATACGGCTACGTACTTGCACGGCGGGAATTCACCGCTATAGCCCTTCATGACTGTGACATCGTTACCTATTCCCGTGAAATGCTGGCCAGGCTCTGCTATCCCGTCACCGACCCCAGCCTGGATTACGACTTCTGCAAGGGTTACTATACACGCGTCACGGACAAGATGCACGGCAGGGTCACGAGGCTTCTCGTAACCCCTCTCATACGCGCACTTGAAAAGATCATCGGCTTTCATCCCCTCCTCGTTTTCTTCGATAGCTTTCGTTATATCCTTGCCGGTGAGTTTTCCATGGACGTGAACCTGGCCCGCGTCAACAAGATCCCCGGGGATTGGGGCCTTGAGGTTGGAACCCTGGCCGAGGTATACAGAAACACTTCAATTAACCGCGTATGCCAGGTTGATATTGCGGAAAATTATGAACACAAACACCAGGAACTCTCACCCGAGAACGCCTCCAAAGGCCTCAATAAAATGTGTGTCGATATCTGCAAGTCCATCTTCCGGACACTCGCCTCCGAAGGTATTGTCTTTTCCGATGGATTCTTCAAGACGCTCTTCGCCACCTATGCCCGGACCGCCCAGGATCTCCTGAAGCGATACGAGGATGACGCTTCCATCAACGGTCTCAGGTTCGACCGTCATGAAGAAAGCCTTTCCGTTGAAACCTTCACCAACGGTATTAAAATGGCTGCCCAGGTCATTACCAAGGACCCTCTGGGTGTTCCGCTCATATCCAGCTGGGACAGGGTGAGCGCCGCCTTGCCCGATGTGCTCGATAGAATTCGGGAGGCAGTTGAGGAAGACAATCGCTCGTAAAAACCCATGAGCCGACCTGAAAGAAAACGGGTCGGAGGGGAGGAAAGGATGCGTTTTCTTGTTCTCATAGTATGTATCGTCATTTTCGTGGCCATTTTTTCAACCCAGAACTCGCACCCGGTGACCTTTTCTTTCCTCATCTGGACATATCAGGCGTCGCTTGCCATAGTGGTCTTTCTCTCTGTCGTCCTGGGAGTGGTCGCAGGCATCCTGGTATCGTTTTTACTGCGCCTCTCACGGAAAAAAAAGACACCCGGCGAAAAGGGACCGCAGGCGGCCCCGGGGATAACCGGAAAAGCCGAAATAAGACAGTAAGGCGGGGGGAGGAGTAAAGGGGAGGAGTGGATGATGGACGAAATTGAAATCAAGGAAAAGGGACTCCCTTTTGAGTTCCGGCAATGCATCAGCATCATCAAGTCGACGGGCAGAAAGGCCGCCAACCTGATGGAATTGCGGGAGATAATCGCCGCCGTGAGTGACGACTCGATATTTCACCATACCTACCAGTATTTTCTGAAGGAACACATCCTGGAATATACCAACGATTTCGCGCAATGGGCCGGAGAAAGCCTGGAGGAGCGGGCGCTTGCCGAACAGCTCTCGAATATCGACTCCTACTCCTGCGAAACGATCTCCGATCTTCGCGCCGCCCTGGTCGGCGTCATCGACTCCTACCTGGAGAGTTTTCCCGAGCCCCGCGACGCTTTGCCCGGAGACGAGTTCTTCTTCAATGAAACGATTACCTTTGTCTTTCCCGTCGGCGTATGGGCCAAAAACCTGGCCGAATTTCTCATCGCGCTGAAATTTATAGACCGAGGCTGTATTTACTATCATTTCTACGAGGCACGCATGCGCGTCACGGCAGGGACGGACGACTTTTCGCGCTGGCTGGAGGACAGTCTCCTGAAAACAGAACTGGCGAAAAAGATACAGGCCATCGACCCTTTTATGCACACCACGGAGGAGATACGGACTCACATTTCCGGGATGATCATGGAAGAGGTCAGCAGCGACATGGAAATGGCGGGGGTACATTCATGATAGAATCATACACGGGCATCGCACCCAAGGGAGACCTTCTCCTGCTGAGAAAACTTGCCGACAACCTTGCGGGAAAGACGTTTCTCCACGTTAATTCAACACGGGAGGGCGGAGGCGTCGCCGAGATACTGCAAAGAATGATCCCCATCATGTTAAGTCTTGGGATCAAGGCTCGCTGGGAGATCATCACGGGTGATGACAGGTTCTTCGACATGACGAAGAAGGTCCACAACGCCCTTCAGGGGAATACCGAGTTTATAGACAATGACATGTGGGAGCACCATTTCAAGATCAACGAGACGAATGCCGCGGGCATGGACCTCAATGCCGACGCCGTGCTGATCCACGACCCTCAACCTGTTCCGCTTGTCACTTTTCGCAAGGAAAGTGTCTGGATCTGGCGCTGCCATATCGACGTTTCCAATCCGCAGCAGGATGTCGTCAAGCGGATAGGAGGATATGCGGCAAAATTCGACGCGGCGATCTATTCCGTTTCCCGTTTTGCCGGCGCTCTGAGTGGCAACGAATTCATCATACCCCCGTCGATCGACCCGCTTTCCACCAAGAACAGGGATCTCAGCAATGATGAGATTACCGAGACGGCAGACAGGCTCGGCATTCCAAGGGACAGACCGGTTATTCTCCAGGTCTCCCGCTTCGACAAGTTCAAGGACCCCACCGGCGTCATCATGGCTTACAGGATGGTAAAAAAATACAACGACTGCGTCCTCGTGCTCGCCGGGAGCCCTGCAGCGGATGACCCTGAAGGCGCCGAGGTCCTCAACGAGGTTCGGGAATTTGCATCAAACGATCCCGATATCCACATCCTTCTGTTGCCGCCTTTCAGTGACAAGGACATCAACGCCCTGCAAAGGATGGCTACCGTGATCCTCCAGAAATCGCTCAAGGAAGGTTTCGGTCTTACCGTCGCGGAGGGCATGTGGAAAGGCAAACCGGTTATTGGAGGAGCGGCGGGCGGTATTCCTTTGCAGATCGTCCACGGGGTGACGGGCTTTCTCGTCCATTCCATAGAGGGAGCGGCCTTCAGGATACGACAGCTCCTTAACAACACCCCGATGGCTCAGCAGATGGGAGAGCGCGCCCGCGAATATGTCCGTCAGAATTTCCTCATTACGAGACAGATACGGGACTACCTTGCTGTATGGCACACCCTGTCGTCACACGGAGGAAGCCTTATAGAGCTGTAATGAGAGACAGGTCATAAGTGACGGGATTCCTCCCATGACCTGTCTCTCAAAACTCATGAGCTGTCTTTCTGCTATACTGGATAATATATGAATGATCTGATAGACACCAGTGCCGGGCACATCGGCGCACTGCCATTGCCCGACGGCTCGACATTTTTTCGGGTCTGGGCGCCTTTTGCCGGGACGATATCGGTTGAGCTGGGACAGGGTTCCGACAGACGGATCGTGCCTCTCGTGCGCTCGGGACCTGATTATTTTCAAGGAAAACCGGAATCCGCCGGAGACGGTGATCTTTACCGGTACATCATTGATGAACGTGAAGCATTCCCCGATCCCGCGTCACGGTCTCAACCCCGGGGAGTGCACGGTCCGTCGAGGATCGTCGATCACTCTTTTTTTCAATGGACTGACTGTGGCTGGCAGGGCATTCCCGTTGAAGAATACACTATATACGAGCTTCACGTGGGTACTTTTACCGGGGAGGGAACCTTTCAAGCCGTTGCAGGGTGTCTTGATTATTTTAAGGAACTGGGCATCAATGCCATCGAACTCATGCCTGTCGGTCAGTTTCCCGGCGGCAGGAACTGGGGCTACGACGGCACCTTCCCCTTCGCGCCCCAGAACACCTATGGCGGACCGGCCGGGCTCAAGGAAATGATCAACGCCTGTCACGAACATGCCATGGCCGTCATCCTTGACGTTGTCTACAACCACCTGGGGCCCGAAGGCAATTATCTTGCGAAATTCGGGCCATATTTCACGAACCGTTACTGCACCCCCTGGGGAGATGCGATCAATTTCGACGGGCCCATGAGCGACGAAGTGCGGCATTACTTTATCGAAAACGCCCTGGACTGGTTCACACATTACCACGTCGACGCGCTCAGGCTGGATGCTGTTCACGGGATTTACGATTTCAGCGCCCGGACCTTTCTCCAGGAACTTGCAGAAACGGTGAGGTCAGCAAACGACGGCAACCGCGCAGCATATCTCATTGCCGAAAGCGATCTCAACGACATCCGCGTCATAACGCCTCAGGACTGCGGAGGCATAGGCCTTCATGCCCAGTGGAATGACGATTTTCATCACGCCCTTCATGCACTCCTTACAACAGAGCGAAGCGGGTACTACGTGGATTTCGGCTCCATCGGGGACCTGGTGAAAAGCTTTTCCGAAGGCTACGTGTTCACAGGACAGTTCTCTTCATATCGCCGGAGAAAACACGGCAGTCACTCGAAACACAGACCTCCGACGCAGTTCGTAGTGTTTTCCCAGAACCACGACCAGGCGGGCAACAGGCCCCTGGGCGAGCGCCTTGCCGGTCTTGTCTGTCCTGACAGGCTTAAGATGGCCGCGACCGCCGTAATGTTGTCACCCTCCATCCCCCTTCTGTTCATGGGAGAGGAGTATGGTGAGACGGCACCTTTTCTGTATTTTGTAAGTCATGAGGACAAGGACCTCATCGAGGCTGTGAGGGCGGGAAGAGCCGAAGAATTCGCCGCTTTCGATCCCGGTGGTGACGTGGCCGACCCGCAGGCCGAGGAAACATTCATTCGATCCAGGATCAACAGGGAGTTGCGATTTGAAGAACATCACGATCTCCTTTTCGGGTTCTACAAACACCTTTGCGCGCTGCGTAGTTCTCTTAAGCCCTGGGAGATGAAGCAGCATCGGCCTGACGTAACATACCGGCACGACCGGCCCGTACTCTGTGTCACGATGCCTCTTTCAGCCGGCGATATCGCCTGCTTCTTCAATTTCAGCGGGGAGGAGGCAAGCGTCGTCTTACCGCTTCCTGATGGCACATGGGCGGTGATAGCCGACACGTTTTCAAAACAATGGGGCGGAACCGGTGAAAAGGCCCCGGCACTCGTCAGCGCGGCAGAGGGCATCCCGGTCTCTCTGGGCCCCTGGAATGCGGTGGTGTACCGGAGGGAAGAGCCCTGCCGGAGCTTCGGAGGAAAAAGATCGTGACAGAACCCTATATGAATCTCCGCATACCTCTTTCGACTTACAGGGTCCAATTGAACCGGAATTTCCGATTCACGGAAGCCGCGAAGATAATCCCCTATCTCCGGGAACTGGGAATCACTGACCTTTATGCCTCTCCCTATTTCGCGGCACGCTCGGGCAGCCTTCACGGATACGATATCACGGACCCGACGAGGCTCAATGCCGAAATAGGCACGGACGAAGACTATGATCTCTTCACGAAAACCCTGAAAGAACACGATATGGGACAAATCCTAGACATCGTGCCCAACCACATGTGCATCGACAGCGACAACCGATACTGGATGGATCTCCTCGAAAACGGGCCGGCTTCGTCCTGCAGCGCATTTTTTGACATCGATTGGGACCCCGTCAAGAAAGAGCTGCGCGACAAGGTGCTCCTACCCTTTCTCGGCGACCAGTACGGTGTTGCACTTGAAAAAAAAGACATACAGCTGACATACAGGGACGGCTCCTTCTTCATTCACGTCTATGCCACTACCTTGCCGATCCTCCCGGAAACATACGCCGATATCCTCTTCTGGAAGATAGAGGACCTCCAGGCGAAAGAAAGGGAGCCGGGCGGCAGTTACGATGAACTCCTCAGCATCGTCACGTCCGCGGGAAAACTCCCGGCATGTCTCGATACGGACCCCGAGATGGTCGCCGAGCGATACCGGGAAAAAGAGATCATAAAAAGACGGCTTAACGAGATTTATCGAAATGATCCCGAAATAAGGGCCTTTGTGGACAGGAACGTGGAGGTCTTCAACGGGACCCCCGGCGAGTCCAAGAGCTTCGACCTTCTCGATGACCTCCTCTCGAAACAGATCTATCGCCTGTCGTACTGGCAGGTGGCCACCGAAGAAATCAACTACCGGAGGTTTTTCGATATCAACAGCCTCGCCGCGATCAGGGTGGAAGACCCCGTGGTCTTCGAGGAAACGCATCGTTTCATCTTCGAGCTTATCGAAGCGGGAAAGGTGACAGGTCTGAGGGTCGACCATCCTGACGGCCTGTATGACCCCTCGGAGTATTTCGACCGGCTTCAGCGCAAATGCTTCGCAATAGCCATGAAATCCCGCGTGGAGGAAGTCAGGGAGAATGTCCGGCTCCCTTATGGAAAAAGCTACATCGAAAATGTCATATCGGAACGCTATGACGAGGCCCTTAAGACACAGAAAAACTTCAAACCTTTCTACATCGTAGCCGAAAAGATACTCGGCAGGGGTGAGATCATGCCCGCCGAATGGCCATTGTTCAGCACCACCGGATATGTCTTCCTCAATTCACTGAGCGGACTCTTTGTGGACAGTCAGAACTCGAAGGCCTTCGATGCCATTTACAGGAGGTTTACCCGGACACAGTCGGATTTCCAGGAGATCCTGTACGAGAACAAGAAGCTCGTAATGGGGGTAGCCATGTCAAGCGAGATCAACACGCTCGGGCATCGCCTGAACATGATCACCGAAAGGAACCGCCAGACCCGCGATTTTACCCTCAACAGCCTGATCAAGGTCATCATTGAGGTCATCGCCTGCTTCCCTGTCTACAGGACGTATATCAACGGGCCGGATGTCAGGGAGAGGGACAGGCACTACATTGAGCTTGCTATCTCTCGGGCTATCAGAAGAAATCCCGTTCTGAACGAATCCATTTTTCTCTTCATGAAGAACGTCCTCCTTTTAGGATTCCGTCCTGACATGGATGATGAGGAAAAGGCGGCATGGCTCAATTTCACCATGAAATTCCAGCAGATAACCGGTCCCGTCATGGCAAAGGGCGTGGAGGATACGGCGTTCTACGTCTATAACCGGCTCGTATCCCTGAACGAGGTGGGCGGCAGCCCGGACCATTTCGGCACCCTGCCCGACACCTTTCACGGGCAGAATATCGAGCGGATCAAGAACTGGCCCTGTGCCCTCATCGCTTCCTCAACCCATGACACAAAGCGGAGCGAGGACGTCCGGGCCCGGATCAATGTCCTGTCCGAGATTCCCGGTGCGTGGAGGGAGCATGTAATCCTCTGGGCAAAACTGAACAAAAGAAAAAAGATCGTCGTCAACAATCGCCAGGCGCCTGACAGAAACGAAGAATACCTCCTGTACCAGACGCTTATCGGCACCTGGCCCCTGGATGACCTGAACGACGAACAGTACGACGCATACAAAATGCGGATCAAGGGTTATATGGTCAAGGCGGTCAAGGAGGCGAAGGTCAATACCAGCTGGATAAACACCGACAGGATGTACGAAGAGGCATTGACGATCTTTGTGGACACCATTCTCGACAGGAAACGGAGCAACCCCTTCCTCGACGATTTCATACCCTTCCAGAAGGCGATATCCCTTTGCGGGATGTACGCTTCATCGGCCCAAACCCTTCTGAAGATATGTTCCCCCGGCATCCCTGATTTTTACCAGGGAACGGAACTGTGGGATTTCAGCCTCGTCGACCCCGACAACAGGATGCCTGTCGATTACGATCTTCGCATGGGTATGCTTGAACGAATAAAGGAAGACCTCAGCCGCAAAAATACGCTGGAATACGCGAAAGAATTGACAAGCTCGATGGAAGACGGCAGAATAAAGCTGTACATAACATTCAGGACCCTTAAGCTTCGCGGCGAGATACGGGAACTTTTCGAAAAAGGTGAATACATACCATTGGAAGTGTCGGGGGCCCGGTCAGGACAAGTCATAGCGTTTGCGCGTCGTTTCCTCACCATAATGATCATAGTGGTCGTTCCGAGGTTTCTTGCGAAGATATTGTCTTCACCGGACTCGACCTTCAGCGGAATGTGGGAAGACACGACGGTCATAGTGCCTGAAGGTCCCGATGAGAGGGTCTACAGAAACGTTTTTACGGGGGAAGAGCACAGAAGGTCCTCGTGGCAGGCCTCGTCGGGCCTCGCCTGTTCCGAACTCTTCCGGAATTTCCCCGTGGCGCTTCTCGAAACAGGTTATTGATCAACTAAGAAGGAGCGTGGTAGATCATGGCACAGGTCCTTGCAATGATTCTCGCAGGCGGCAGGGTTGGCGAACTGGACGTACTTACCTTTTTCAGGCCCAAATCGGTCCTCCCATACGGGGGTCTTTATCGGGTCATCGATTTTCCTATGAGCAATCTCATGCATTCAGATATCGAGAACGTGGGTATTCTGTCACAGTACAGGCCTTTCGAACTGATCAGCCACATTGCCAACGGAGAACCCTGGGACATGACGGGAAGGCAGCGATGTGCCGTAATACTCCCCCCCTTTCAGGGCCGGGGTGCCTCCGACTGGTACAAGGGTACAGCCGATGCCGTCTACCAGAACATCGACTTCATACGTCTCAACAACCCCGAGATCGTCGTCGTCCTCTCCGGCGACCATATCTACCGCATGGATTACCGCAAGCTCATCGAGTTCCATCTTGAAAAGAACGCCGATGTGACAGTGGCTTTCACCAGGGTCTCCCCCGAGGGATCGTCCCGGTTCGGGCTGGCCTCCATTGACGAAGGAGACCCCCGCGGAGGAAGGCTCACGGAATACAGGGAAAAACCGAAGAATTCGCAACTGGAATGGGCATCGCTGACGATCTACGTTTTCAGGGCCGAGCTTCTTATCGCAACTCTTAAGGAAAATGCGGCCAGTCCCTCTCACGAGTTCGGCAAGGACATTATCCCCATGCTCATGCAGAAACACAGGGTCTACGGATACAAGCACAGCGGTTACTGGGGATATACCCGCACCGTACAGGAATACTACCGCACGAGCATGGACCTCCTCGGCAGCAGGCCGAGGGTGGACATACGCTCGTGGGAACTCAGGACCAACATGGCCGACAGTCATATCCGCGACCGGCAACCGGCCTTTGTGGGCCCCCTGGCCAGTCTTGAAGACGTATTCCTCCACTGCGGCTGTTCCATCAGGGGCCGCGTGGCACGTTCCATCCTTTTCCCCGGCGTATCGGTGGAGGAGGGTGCCGTCGTCGAGGACTCCATCCTGTTCTTTGACTCCACCGTTCGCAGCGGTGCCGTATTGACGCACACCGTCGCGGACACGGGCTGTGTGATCTCGGAAGGCGCCGATGTCGGAGACCCCGGGGATGCCCTGACGGTCATAGGCATGGAAACGATCGTCCCCGAAAAGGTCCGCATCCGGGGAGGGGTTACGATCCATCCCAAACTCAAGACAGGCTCCTTTTCAAAGAAAGAGTACCTCGGCGGGGAGGTGGTACAATGAGAGGCCCGGCGGCAATCCTGTTGGCAGGCGGTGTCGGAAGCAGACTCAATATCCTTGTCCGGCACAGGGCAAAACCCGCTGTCCCCTTCGGCGGAATATACCGGATAATCGACTTCACCCTGAGCAATATCGGCAATTCCGGCGTGACAAACGTCGCGGTCCTTACCCAGTACAAACCGCTTTCCCTCATGGACCACATCGGTGACGGCTCTTCCTGGGACCTGTCGGGCCGTTCCCGCAGCGTCAAGATCTTCCCCCCCAAGACCGGGGAGGAGGACTGGGACTGGTACCGGGGAACCGCTGATGCCGTAAGGCAGAATATTTCCTTCGTCATGTCGGTACAGAACGATGAGATCATGATACTGTCGGGAGACCACGTATATCACATGGACTATCGGCTGATGGTCTCCTTTCACCGGGCAAAAAAGGCCCGTGTCACCATTGCCACCATCCCTGTGCCATGGGAGGAGACACACCAGTTCGGGACTGCCATCATCGACGACGACAGCAGGATAACACGGTGGGAGGAAAAGTCACCGCGGGCGAAGTCCAACCTGGCGTCGATGGGGATCTACGTCTTCGACAGAGACTACCTGATTTCGCTTCTCACCGGGTCGAAAGAGGACGATTTCGGCCACCACATCATCCCCAGAGCGCTCAAGGAAAAGGTGGTCTACGCCTATCCCTTCGACGGATACTGGCGCGACGTCGGTACAGTTCAGGCTTACTGGGATGCCAATATGGACCTCCTGGAGTCTTCATCGGGGATCGACCCCGGATCTTGGAAAACTATGACAAACATATACTCCGCCGGGCCGGCCTTCGACAGGCCCCCTGTCCTGGTGTCCTCTTTAGCCCGGGTGAGGCGGTCCATCATATCCCCCGGCTGCACCATCGAGGGACAGGTGGAAAACAGCGTGCTCTCCCCCGGTGTGATCGTGGAACGCGGGGCCAGTGTCCGGGATTCCATCATCATGCATGACTGCCGCATATGCGAGGGCGTTGAGATAGAACGGTCCATAATTGATAAAGAGGTGGTGGTGGGAGCACGCACCACGGTCGGTCGCGGAGACCCGAAGACGGTCAACGTCACCCACCCGGAACATCTCTATTCGGGTCTTACCGTCATCGGAAAGCGAACGATCATCCCCGGGGGGATCACGATAGGGACAAACTGTATCATCGATCCCTTGCTCGAACCCGGGACCGTCTTTCCGAAGGAAGTGAAAAGCGGGATGACCGTTAGTGGGAGCTAGAAACCCGGAGACGTCATGGCGGAAACCATAATTCAAAGAGAGGATGTCAGGGCAAAGGTAGCCGAGATCGGTGAGGCCGATATCCTGGTGGGTATCCCGAGCTACAACAACGCCCGGTCCATAGGGCACGTGGTGAGGGCGGTGCAGGCCGGCCTTGCCAAGTATTTCCCCGACACGAAGACGGTGCTCGTCAATTCCGACGGGGGCTCCACGGATGGTACAATGGATGTTGTCCACGATACGACCATCGACGATTTCCGGTCGATCCTCCTTTCCCACCGGGTGGCATCCTTTTCGAAGATCGCAACCCCCTACCATGGGATCCCCGGCAAGGGAAGCGCCTTCAGGACCATTTTCCAGATAGCCCGTGCCCTCAACGTGAAGGCATGCGCCGTGGTGGATTCCGACCTGCGCAGCATCACGCCGGAATGGATAGAACTGCTCATCAAACCCGTCATGAACGACGGATACGACTACGTGGCGCCACTCTACCATCGCCATAAATACGACGGGACGATCACGAACAGCATCGTTTATCCTCTCACGAGGGCGCTTTACGGAAAGAAAGTGCGCCAGCCGATAGGCGGTGACTTCGGCTTTTCCGGGAAGCTGGCAGGATTCTATCTCACCAAGGACGTATGGGAAACCGATGTGGCACGCTACGGTATCGACATCTGGATGACGACGACGGCCATTGCCAACAATTTTCGCGTCTGCCAGGCCTTTCTGGGGGCGAAGATCCACGATGCTAAGGACCCGGGGGCGGACCTCAGCGCCATGCTCTACCAGGTTGTCGGGGCGACTTTCGGTCTCATGGAGGAGTACGCGCAGACATGGAAGCAGGTCAGGACGTCCGAGGAAGTGCCCGTCTTCGGGTTCCAGTACGAGGTGGGGCTCGAGCCTGTCAATGTGAATATCCAGAGAATGATCGACAAGTTCACCCTTGGCGCTCAGGAACTGGCCGTTGTCTGGGAAAAGATCCTCCCGGGAAAGACCCTCGACTTCTTAAGAAGACTGGCCGGGACGTCAGGGGACGGATTCCACATGCCCGACAGCCTGTGGGTCGACATAATATACAGTTTCGCCCTCGCCGCTCACCAGAACATCCTCAACAAGGAGCATCTCCTCAAATCCGTAACCCCGCTGTACATCGGGCGCACGGCGTCATTCGTCATGGAGGCATGGGAAAGCAGCGGACCGGAGGTGGAAGAAAAGATCGAGAACCTCTGCGGGGAATACGAGAAGAACAAACCATCCTTCTCGGACCGCTGGGAGTAATGCAAAAGGGGGCCTTATATGAATTTTCTTCAGAGGATTATCATAGATCCCTTTGAAAGTTTCTACGAAAAGTTCCTGACATTTATGCCCTATTTTCTCACCTCGCTGGTGCTTCTCATCGTCGGCATCGTCCTCGGAGGCCTCTTGAGGATGATCTTTCTGAGGATATTCCGTGCCGTCAACCTGGACAGGGCGGCCGAACGCCTCGGCCTTTTTGAGATGCTCGTCAGGGGCGGCATAAGAGAATCCCTGTCGGCCTTTATTGCCAGGATCATCGGATGGCTGACTTTCTTCACCTTTGCCGTGGTTGCCTTGCAGACGTTGAAAATACCGACGGTAGAGCAGCTTCTCGAGCGCTTCTTTCTCTATCTGCCGAGTGTCTTCACGGCGGCAGTGATTCTCCTTTTCGGCTATATTTTCAGCAATTTTTTCGGACGGGCCGCCCTGATCGCCTCTGTCAACGCGGGGATCAAGCAGGCAGGTATGGTGGGCAGGTTCGTGAAACTTACCGTTTTCGTCCTTTCGGCCACAATGGCACTGGAGCAACTCGGCATCGGACGGGATACCGTGCTCATAGCTTTCGCGATCCTCTTCGGAGGGATAGTCCTTGCCCTCGCGATTGCCTTTGGCTTCGGTGGTAAAGATATAGCGAAGAACTACCTGGAAAGAAATGTTCACGAAGGGAGGGAAGAGGAAGAAACGCGCGACGATATCCACCACCTGTAGGGATGCTGAACGCGAGATACACGATTCCCCGGTCCCCGATTCCTTCCTCTTGACGGGGATCTGAAAATTCTGTTTCTATTTGAAAAATACAGCAGCACGGAGATATCAGGCTGATGATCGAGTTCAAAACCATCGAGTCGGAAAGCACCTTTCTCGACCCGCGAAAGGGGTTCTCCCCCGCCACCGTCCGCTTCCAGGTACGCGTCGATCCCCTGACGGGAAGGACCTGCCACTTTTCCCACTTTGGCGCCATCAAGCCGCAAAGACTTGACCTCCCCGCCTACCTGAGCCCCGAGGTCAAGGGTTTTTGCCCCTTTTGCGGTCAGCATCGCGAAAAGTCCACACCGAAATTTACCCCCGATATTGTTCCGGAGGGCAGACTCACACGCGGTGAGGCATTACTCATACCCAATCTCTTTCCCTACGACATCCACAGCGGTGTCGTCGTCATGACCGACGACCACGTGGTCGGACTTCAGGACTTTACGAAAGACAGGCTCATGGACTCCTTTTCCCTGGGCTTCGATTTCCTGCGCCGTATAGCCGACGCGGACGCGTCTTTACCCTACCATCTCATGACCTGGAATTACATGCCGCCTTCCGGCGGAGGCCTCGTCCATCCTCATCAGCAGTATTTTGCGACGGCCTTCCCCGGCAACCAGTTTATGGACGAACTGGCGGCATCGCGACGCTTTTACGCGCGGCACGGGCAGAATTACTGGCGGACGCTTATAGATCGGGAAACGGACGACGGCAAAAGGTATATCGGCAGAACGGGAAGTGGACACTGGCTCGTCCCCTTTACATGTCTCGGGATGCTCGGGGACATCCTCTGCATTTTCCCCGATGTCTTTTCCATTTATGATCTTTTCGAGGAGCATATCGAGGGCCTCGTCGCCGGTCTTGAGAAGGTCTTCCGCTTCTATCGCGAAGCGGGTGTATTCAGCTTTAATGCATCGCTTTCCCTTGGTCCGGCAAACCAGGGGTATTTCAACTCTTGCTTCCGGATCGTCCCCCGGACATTTCTGAACATGCGCGACTTCGCCCCGGACCTGAACTTCTTCCAGGCCATCCTCTCCGAACCCATTTGTGTTATCCTGCCGGAAGATCTGTGCAAAGATGTGAAACCTTATTTCGAGCAGGGACTGGAGATTGAAAAATAGGTCCTATAGGTCCTATTCGACGTATAGGACCTATTTTTCGCTTTGCTTATCTTTTGCACTAAACGAAAATTCTAACATTCTCCAAAAAGTTCCCAATCCCTGTTCCCTATTCCTTTTGCCTTGCATCATCATAAACCTATGCTATAGTTTTTGTATGAATCTTCTTGAACTGGTCACAAAAAACAGGAGTCATCGGCGCTTCCAGCAAAGCGAGCCGATAAGCATGGAACAGCTCAGAAGCCTCGTCGAACTCGCCCGGCTTTCTCCAACGGCCGGGAACCTCCAGCCCTTGAAATTCATCCTCTCAGACGATGCCGCCCGCAACGAAACCATCTTTTCCTGCCTTGTCTGGGAAAGCTATATCAAAAATTCGCCCGGCCCCGGCGAAGGCAGACGGCCAGCGGGCTATATCGTAATACTGGGCGACACGTCAATTACAACGGACTTCTCGTGCAACCACGGCATCGCCGCACAGAGCATACTGCTCGGGGCAACAGAGATGGGTTTCGGCGGGTACATGTTTGCGCACATCGAACGGGACAGGCTGACCTCCCTCCTCGGGATACCCGATCGTTACGAGATACTGGCGGTCGTAGCGCTGGGCGTCCCCAGGGAACGGGCGGTCATCACGGAGGCAAAAAACGGCGATGTCACCTATTGGCGTGACATCAACAAGGTCCACCACGTCCCCAAACGCGCCCTCAGTGAGATCATACTGGAGCTGTAAAGGCGGTTTCGGGTACGGGGGCCTCACGTGGGGTTTTCAAATCTGTTGTACGGCGGGTGATATGACGATAGTGGAACTTGTTACACGAAGCAGGAGTTACCGGCGTTTCCATCAGAATCAGGCGGTCAGCATGCAGCAGCTCAAGAGCCTCGTCGAACTTGCCCGGCTTTCACCGTCTGCCAGGAACCTCCAACCCTTGAAATTTATTCTTTCCCATGAGGCGCGCAAGAACGCCGGCATATTCTGCTGCCTCGCATGGGCCGGCTACCTGAAAGACTGGCCGGGCCCCGAGGAAGGAGAAAGACCCGCAGGCTATATCATCGTCCTCGGCGACACATCGCTTACGAAGGACTTTGGATGCGATCACGGAATCGCCGCTCAGAGCATACTCCTCGGCGCGGTGCAGATGGGCCTCGGCGGCTGCATGCTCTCCAATATCCAGCGGGACCGTCTCAGAGGTCTTCTCAAAATACCCGAGCAATACCAGATCCTGCTTGCCATCGCGCTGGGGGTTCCTGAAGAACAGGTAGTCCTCGCCGATGTGAAGGACGGCGATATCAAGTACTGGCGCGACGCCGATAGGGTTCACCACGTCCCGAAGCGCCCCCTCGACGAGATAATACTGGAAATATAGGAAACAGGTAATAGGTGATAGGTCATGGGTTATGGGAAAAGAGGAGCCTGTAACCTATAGCCCATGACCCGTCTTCTCCGTCCCCTGTCCAACAGCTCCCTGATCTGTCCGCTGGTATGCGGACGCATGGGGAAGGACTATTTTTGGTCCTTTGACATCAGGTCCGAAAGGGCGATACATTAACCTTGAAAGGAGTCATTATGACCGTGAACATCCGTATCATCGCCGGCCCGGTTGTTGTCGAGGCCGAGCTTGAGGGTACACCCTGCGGCAAAGCGATAGCCGCGGCGCTGCCCATAACGGCCTCCCCGAACGAATGGGGCGATGAGTTCTACTTCCAGGTACCTGTCCATATGCCCCTCGACGATACGGCGACACGGGCGGTGAAGGCGGGTGATATCGGGTACTGGCCGCCGGGAGACGCCATCGCCATTTTCTTCGGGCCCACGCCGCTTAGCAGCGGGTCTGACCCCGTTCCGGCGAGCGAGGTCAATGTAATCGGCAGGATCACCGGAGACCCGACGGCCCTGAAGAAAGCAAAAGGCACCTCCTCAATCAGGATCGAACAGACAGCGTGATGAATGGATGTCCCTCAGGGATACACTATCGTCCTTTCCAGGGAAATCTATGAATCGGAATAAATCGTCGCTTAATGAAAACGAAAGGGATTGCTGGAACCATGCCGGACGATGAAATAGAAAGCATTCGTTTCAGACAGGTGATGCGCCCTCTGAAGACAGCCTTTTCGACAGCGCTGGGGCATAAGAACAGCATGCAAAGCGTCATCGTGGAAGCGCGCCTCAGTGACGGGTCGAAAGGACGTGGGGAGTGTGCGACCAGTTTCGTCCTCCCCCACGAAACCCCCGAAAGGATAAAGAGGATCCTCGGTGAAGAAGGTCCCCGCCTGAGAGGCAGGAAAGCGGGGGATTTTCCGGGGACCGTCAGCGCGCTGCGCGAGAAATATCCATCCTGCCCCATGACCGTGTCCGGGTTGGAGATTGCCCTCTTCCGGGCATGGCTCGCCCACACCGGCAGACCGGAGAGCCTCTGGTTCGGCGGGGTATTGAGCCGGATTGAAACGGACATTACCATACCCCACACAATCGACGAGAACATCCTTCGCCCATGGGTGGGCCGTGCCGCACGAAAGGGCTTCACACTATACAAGATCAAGGTGAGCGGTGTTGAGGCAGACGATAAGAGAATGATTGCCTCCGTCACATCAATCCTCGATGGCGCACAGATCGAATACAGGTTGCGACTCGATGGCAACCAGGGCTTTTCGGAAAGCACCTGTCTCGCCTTCGCGGATTACGTGATAAAAAAGAAGTATCCCGTGGAGCTTTTCGAACAGCCCCTGAAGAAATACGACCATCGGGGTCTTCGAGAGGTCACGAAACGCTCGCCCATTCCCATCATTCTCGATGAGACGGTCTTTTCGACACGCGATATGGAACTCGCCGCAGGCGAGAGACTCGGCCACGGTGTAAACATCAAAACGGCAAAAAGCGGACTCGGGGAGTCTATGGCCATTCTCGGTCTGGCGAAAAAACACGGTCTCAAGCTTATGGCCGGTTGCATGACGGAGACAATGACAGGTCTTTCCGCAGGCATCAACCTGGCGATGGGAACAGGAGCCTTCGACTACATCGACCTCGACTCCATCCACTTCCTCAATCACCGGAGACAATACGGAGGGCTGGCTTTAGAGGGAGCGGGGTATGTGATAGGTGATAGGTGATAGGTAATAGGGAATTGGGAATGGGGGAAATAGATCCTCTATCGTGAAAAACCATCTTCTGATATAATTGACCATTCATGAGATCTTCCGGGAGAGTGCCTGTGGTCGAAAGGATCGGCCGGTCCCTGCATATCGTCGGGATCATTATCCGCGAGTCCTTGAGGTCATTTCTTGTCAACAATGATTTCGAGATGTCAGCCGCGCTCGCGACGTACAGTTTCTTCGCTCTCGTCCCCCTTCTCTTCTTTGCGGTCAGCATCGCCCCGGGGATGGGAAGCGCGTCCGCTGCTCTTGTTGCAGGCATCGAAGGGCTCATCGATCATCTTTTCCCCCGTATCCGGGATTGGATGAGCATTGACTTTTATGTCGCGACACGGCATCACCTCACCCTTGGCTTTGCGGCTGCCATCGTTGTCTTTATTGCGGCCATGTCCCTGGTGGACTCGCTGAGAACAACCTTCCTCAAAATATTCAGAAAAGATTCTCCGGCCTCTTGCGTTTTATCTCAGCTCGCCAACGTTCGCACCGCGGCCGCAATGATTCTTCTTTTCGTTGTCCTCGTCGGTGCCGAGGTGTTGTTCGCGGCCCTTGCCGGTATGTCGGGCGGCGGCAGAGGCGCGGCCAATATCCTCCTATCAGTCTGCATCGCCACCATGTGCATGGTCTTCTTTTATACCGTCTTCCTACCCGTCCGGCTGACCGCCGTGAAGCTCATCGGCGCTTCGGTCATCTCGGCCGTGCTCATCATCAGCATGCGGGAGGCCTTTACCTTCGTCATCAGGACAAACCCTGCATACGGGGAGGCTTTCGGCTCTCTGAAGGTTCTCTTCGTAATGATCGTCTGGGTCTATTATTGCTTCCTCGCCATCCTTTTCGGAGCCGAGGTCGCCATCAACGCGGAAAAACGTGATGCACTCCTCCTCAAGACCCTCTTCGCCGGGCACCCTGGCCAGTCGTTTCCAACGGGTCTCCTCACAAGTTTCATCACCCGTTACAGCCAGGGGGACGTCATCTTCAACGAAGGCGATAACGGTGGTACCATGTTCTATATCGTTGCCGGTTCCGTCGACATTGACTGCGCTGGAGAGCACATCAGGACCATGGCCCCCGGTCATTACTTCGGAGAAATGTCCATGCTCCTTGGCACCCCGAGATCGGCGGGCGCCCGGGCCGCCTCGGAGAACACCGAACTGATCGGCATATCACAGGCAAATTTTGACATCATACTCCGCGAGAACGCCCCCATAGTCCTGTCTATCCTCAAGGAAATGGCCGGCAGGCTGAAGGACACGGATGAATCGCTCTTCCGCCGGCAATGACGGGAAAAGTATTAAAGACTATCTCGCTCCCTCCCGCCTGAAGCGGGATAGAGTGCACCGAGGCAAGGAATGCAATGAATGAAAAGCGTGCGGCCTTTTTGGCGGCAGAGAAAAGAATGAAAAACAAATTATAGGTCTTATAAGTCGTATAAGACCTATAGGACCTATAACATTCCAAGGAACAGGCGTGAGACGATCTTTCAGGTCTTGTTCGTTACCGAAACGTCAAGGCCGCCCTTGTGGAGCGTGATCGACAGGGCATCGCCCGGAGAGACTGCCGCGGCGTCGGTAACCACGGCGCCGGTAGAGGATTTTGCCGTGATGCTGTAACCTCTCGCCAGGATCGCCGTCGGATTCAGGTCGTTTATTCTCTGGACAAGCGCCTCGGATCTGACGCGGGCGTTTTTCATGAAAAGCTGGAGATTGTGCGCAAGGCTGCCGGTAAGGTCATCGAGATAGATTCGGTGGGAGGTGAAAAAATCCTTCCTGTCCTTGAATTCCATCACCCCACTGACAAACATGTACCTGGCCTTTTCCAGTTTTTTCTCCATGGCCTGGCAAAGGGCATCTCTCATGCCTGCAATGTACCGGGTGAGTTCATCCCTGCCGGGAACGACAAGAGCGGCGGCGGCTGTAGGCGTAGGCGCGCGAACATCGGCCACGAAGTCTGCTATGGTAAAGTCGACCTCATGCCCCACGGCTGAGACCACAGGTATCCGTGAGGCAAAAATGGCCCTTGCCAGATTTTCTTCGTTGAAGCAGGCAAGATCCTCGTATGATCCTCCTCCTCTGCCGATAATGATGACTTCAACCTCTCCGGCGCGGTTGAAGTATTCGATCCCTTCCGCAATTTCACGGGCCGCATCGGCACCCTGAACGGTGGCGGGACAGACCTGGATGGGGATGTTGCCGTATCGTTCCTGGATTACCCTCAGTATGTCCCGTATCGCGGCGCCCGCCGGGGAGGTGACTATTCCTATGCACCGGGGAAAAGGAGGAAGGGGCTTTTTCAAGGCTTCATCAAAAAGCCCTTCCTTCAAAAGTTTCTCCTTGAGTTCCAGAAACCGCAGATAGACGAGACCCTGGTCGCCCCTCGCGAGGATGTCGCTGGCGATGAGCTGGTATTCGCCCCGTTTTTCGTAGATGTCTATCCTGCCCCTGCAGAGGACCCTTTCGCCATCCTTCACGATTCTCCCGCCGGGTATGTGCGCTGCATAATTGAAAACGACCCCGCGGATCATGGCAAGGTCGTCCTTGAGTGTAAAATAGAAATGTCCCGATGGATAGAGCCTGGCGTTGGAGATTTCCCCTTCGACACGGATGTCGCGGAAACGGCCGCTGACAAACCGCTTGAGTTCGGCCGTCAGCTCCGTCACTGTCAAGAGCCCTTCATCCCGCCGTGCGTATAGGGTCATCTACTTTTTCTTCAGATAATCCTTCATAAGCTTCATGGAGCAGAATTCACCGCACATGCTGCAGACATCGCTCTTCAGATTGCGCTCTTTGCGGAAACTCCTTATCTTTTCAGGGTCGATTGCGCATTCGATCTGGCCTTTCCAGTCAAGGGCCTTGCGAAAGGTCGACATGGCCTTGTCAAGGGCCAGAGCCTTTTGATTGCCCCGTGCCAGATCGGCGGCATGGGCCGCGATCCTGGTGACCATAACACCATCGCGGACATCCTGCGGCATGGGCAGTCCGAGGTGCTCCGTCGGGGTCACGTAGCAAAGAAAATCCGCCCCGTAATATCCCGCGAGGGCCCCTCCGATGGCGGCTGTAATGTGGTCGTAGCCGGGGGCGATATCGGTGACGATCGGACCGAGAACGTAGAAGGGTGCATCATTACAGAGCCTCTTCTGCAGGACCATGTTTGTCTCGATCTGATTGATGGGCACGTGTCCGGGACCTTCGACCATGACCTGGACACCCTCCTCGATGGCCTGCGCACAGAGTTCACCAAGGGTGATGAGTTCCTCGATCTGACCGCGGTCGGTTGCATCGGCGGTACAGCCCGGCCTCAGGGCGTCTCCGAGGCTGAGGGTCATGTCGTACTTTTTCGCTATGCTCACCAGACGGTCGAAATTTTCATAGAGGGGGTTCTCCTTGCCGTTAACGATTATCCATTCCGCGAGGAATGCACCGCCGCGACTGACGATGTCCGTTACCCTCCCCTGTTTCTTGAGACGCTCCAGCGAACTTTTCGTGACACCGCAGTGAACGGTCACGAAATCAACGCCGTCGGCGCCATGTTTTTCGATGACCTCGAATATATCATCGGCCTCCATCTTCGTTATCGCCTTCCTCTTTTTTACCGTCTCGACGGCCGCCTGGTATACGGGAACGGTCCCCACGGGTATCCGTGCGGCATCGATGATGATCTTGCGGATCTCGTCAAGATTCCCGCCGGTACTGAGGTCCATAACGGCATCGGCGCCGGCGTCCCGGGCGATGGCCAGCTTCTCCAGTTCTTCATCGATGTTCACCCGCTCCGTGGATGTGCCTATATTGGCGTTGACCTTGACACAGAGGCCCTTGCCTACCCCCTTCGGGGTAAAGTTCTTGTGCCTGTTGTTCGCGAGGATGGTTGCCTTTCCTTCCGCCACAAGCCGGCGAAGCTCTTCCTTGTCGATGCCCTCATCCCGCGCGACACGCTCCATCACCTTTGTTATCTTACCTTCCCGTGCTGCAATAAGCTGATTTTTCATGGTCGTATCATCTCCATCTTGTCAACGGGCTCAGGTCCTCCAGCTAATTCCCCCTTGAGCCCCTTGTATTTTTTCTGTTTCCTTGCCGCATCGAAAAATCCTGTCCACTGCCGAAGAGACGTAGAAATACCCCTTCCTGTCGATCCTGTAGCTTGACTCGAAAAGCCTTTCAAGAGAATCCTGCGTCGCCATAAAAGCGTCAGGCAGGGAATATCCCGATGCAAGAAAGCAGGTAAGAGTCGAAGAAAAGGAACAACCCGTGCCATGGATCGATCGGGGGACCCTTTTCTTTTTGTAAAGGACAAATTCCCGGCCGTCGAACAATACGTCAACGGGGTCACCCTCTATATGGCCTCCTTTTACAACAACCGCCCGGGGCCCGAGCGAATGGATCTTCTCGGCGGCCTTCTTCGCTGCCTTTACCGTCCGGATCTTCCCGCCCGTAATGAAAGATGCTTCATCGGCATTGGGTGTTACCACCGTAACCTTTGTGAATAGCGACTCGATACAGGCAGCTCTGCCTCCGTCCGAAATGAGTGAAATACCGTTCTTGGCGGCAAAGACGGGATCGAGAATGACAGGTATCCCTTTGCGTCTCGCCAGAAAGCGGCTCGTCGCCTTAACATGGGATTCGTTGCAGAGGACGCCGATCTTCACACCCTTTATCGTAACCCCGGCCGTGGCGGTGTCAAGGGTATCCCGAAAAAGTTCTTCCGGTGAGGGTTCAATGCGCTTCACTCCACCCGGTCCCTGAACGACAGTGCACGTCGGAACCGTAATGGCATGGAAACCGCAGGAGAAGAAGGTATCAGCGTCCCTCACGATCCCCGCTCCCGAGGAGGCATCAAAACCCGCTATGGACAATAAGCTTTTCATTCCCACCAAATCGTCAATCGGATCGGCCCTATCCGACCCTCGAAGGGATTTTGTACCCCTTCGATTTTGTTATTAAAACTGAAAACTATACCATACTTGCCCCTGCAGAGCTATACAAAAAGCCGCCGGGTGGGCCTGAACAGTCCGAACGTTCAGGACAACATGAAACACCGCATGGTCCGGGACGGCCCCCCGCCTTAACGTTCAGGTCCCTCAAGCCTCCGCGACGGCCACCGGAGCCCCGCTCGACGCTTTTGTCGAAGGGTCTGGCCGCCATCGACATTTATTTCCGCGAAAAGTTGAAGCAGACAGAAGGACATTTGCGATTACGTCCATTCTTTCGGGGTGTTGCACGTACCATCGCCGAATGGCACGGTAATTGCCAATCAGGAAGCTATGATTTGCAAAAAACCATACCAGGAGGTTACAATGAGAAAGGTTTTAGGAGTAATAGTGGCGGTTCTCTTCATAGCACTGACATCGACTGTATTCGCCGTCGGGCCGGGTGGTTTCGGAGGAGGACCCAGGGGCGGGGGTGCCGGTGTGGACCTCTCGAAGGAGCAGACAGACAAGATGTGGCAGCTGAGGGAAAAGTTCAACAGCGAGACGTCATCCATGCGTTACGAGATGTTTCAGAAACGCAATGAGTTGAGAACGCTTTACGCCGATCCCAAGGCAACCGATACGGCAATTCTGGCCAAGGAAAAAGAAGTCGACACGCTGAGACAGAAAATGCATGACAAGATGATCCGGTTCAAGCTTGATCAGAGAAAGATATACACCCCTGACCAGCTCAAGAAACTTGCTGACACAGGTTATGGCCGTGGTTTCGGCGGCGGCCGTGGGTTTGGCGGGAGCCGTGGTTTCGGCGGCGGCAACGGACCGGGTGCCTGCGGCAGATTCTAAGTGACCGCAATCCAGGTGACGGGCCTTCCCAGGTCCGTCACTTGAAATAAAAGGGAGGGAGCAATGAAAAAACTTCTGGCAGCAACATTACTGGTGATAGGGGCAGGATTCTTTGTCATTTCCTGCGCTTCGGAAGGCTATAATACCCAGAAGGGCGCCGCCATCGGTGCCGGTCTTGGTGCCATAGCAGGTCAGGTGATCGGCCACGATACCGCCTCGACGCTTATCGGAGCAGCGGTAGGAACGCTTGTCGGCGGTATAGGCGGCAATGCCGTGGATCAGCACGTGACGAACCAGCGCGCCACTGCGACAGCACAGCCAGGGGCGGCTTATCCTTCGTCAAGCCAGGTCAGGCCCGAGGACCAACCCCCGGGACAGTGGGTTGAAGTACCGGGACAATGGATAGGCGGGAAATGGGTCCCGGCGCATAAGGTTTGGGTGCCCGTGAATCCATGACCTTCCTTGTATCCTTCCTCCTCCTGTGCGTGTTCATAACGCCCTCTCTCTGGGCCCAAAATTCTTATTCCGAGTTCGAGAGAGGGCTTCAGCTATCCGAGCCACAGAGAACACAGGTCGAGGATATAAGGAACAGGTACACCAATGAATGGCAGTCCCTGAGGCGGGAGACGGCCCGCAAGAGAATGGAGCTCAAGGAACTGAACCGAAACCCCGGCCCCAACTCCGCAAGGATAGGCAGGCTGCGGGGCGAATTGCAGGAACTCGATACCGCCAGGCACAATTCCTACCAGCAGTACCGTTCCGAGGTTTCGAGGTCCCTCAACGAAAGACAACGGGAGCGGTACAACAGCTTCTGTGACCAGGAACGCAGGAAAAACATGCAGCGCTTCAATCCGGGGCGGCATGGGAGATAAGCGGGCTGTTGCTTTCCCATTATTTTTCGCGCTGTTTCTCATTCTCGTCACCCTGACCGGTTTCTTCCAGATCAGGATCATCAGGAACAACATTGAACGGCAGCTCACGGGGGAAGCGGAGATCATCTTTGCCCATATCCAGAGAGAAATAGATATCAACCTCGAATATCTAAGTCTCCTCGACAGGTCCCCGGCCATCATAACGCCGTATTTCTTCAACCTTTTGGCCTTTGATGAATCGATAATAGACGAGCTTGACACCATGATTACCGATCTCATCAAAAGCCCCCGGCCCGGCGATCTTGGCGGATTGCCGTTCGCCAATATCGTTGAGTACAACCTCAGCGGAGATATCATCTCCCAAAAGGGAAAGGGTGACGTACCGGCGAATATAGTCAGGAAACTTGTTTCAGGCGGCCAGTCGACAGCCATCAGGATGCCCGTCCGCAAAGACAGGGCCCTGCTCTTCGGAAGGCGCGCCGGCAACCGCATCCTTTTCGTCAGGATAGACGCGGGAGAACTGGAAACACTCAGGAGAAAGGTGATCCTGAGAGACATCGTCGACAGGGAGGAGAAGAGGTTCAACATCGACGCCATCAGAATATATGACGCCAAAGGCGCCCTGTTTGTGGGAACGAGCGAAGCCAGACCCGGCACCTTTGTCCTTGAGCAAGAACTGCCATCGAAGCTCTTGCCAGGTTTTCGCATGCAGATCTTCGTCTCCAGGAACCTTGCCCGGGACACCATTCAGAGATCTGCCATCGGGTTTATCCTGATCCTCGCGGTATTCTTCGTCTTCGGCGCCGGCAGCATCTACGCTTTCTTTATCATGGAGCGCAAGTATGCAAAGAGAGTGAAGGAGATGGAGCGGGAGATGGAGGTAAAGGAGCGTCTTGTGTCACTGGGCAAGCTGGCCTCCGGAATGGCCCATGAGATTCGGAACCCCCTCAATGCGATAAGCCTTTCCGTTCAGCGCCTCAAACGGGAATTCGTCCCCGTCGAGCAAAAGAAAGAGGAATACCTCACCTTCCTGGACATCATCCGGAAAGAACTTATACGGGTGAACGGCATAGTCGAGGAGTTCCTCCAATCGACGAGGGCACAGGCCCCCTTCAGCAAGGAGCCCCTGCGCGATATCATCGAAGAGGTAATCATAATCGTCGGGGAGAAAGCGTCGTCAAAGGGGATCTTCATCGAGAACGCCACCAGCACCGACATTTACATTGAATGTCAGAGAGACAGGCTCAAACAGGCATTCTACAACATAATTATCAATGCCATCGAGTCCATGCACGACGGCGGAAAGATCGCCGTAACGGTAAGGCAGAAGGACGCCACAGTGGAAACCTCGATCAGGGATTCCGGCTCCGGCATAAGCCAGGAGGCGATCACCAGGATTTTCGAATACTATTACACAACCAAGGACAAGGGTATAGGGCTTGGACTGCCTATATCATATATGATAGTAAAAGACCATGGCGGCGACATCAAGGTAACGAGCGTTGCCGGCCAGGAGACTACCTTCACGATCGTTCTGCCCCGCAAACATACAGGCGGACCGACCGCGTCAAAAAACGTCTGAGAGGAGTTTGCTATGGACAGGGTTGGCATATTGATCGTGGAAGACGAAGAAGCCCAGAGATCTCTCCTGGGCGGCCTGCTCAGGAAGGAAGGTTATACCGTGGGAGAGGCGTCTGACGGCGCCGGCGCCCTGGCACTCTTTCAAAAGGAGATTTTCGAGATCGTCCTTCTTGATTACAGACTGCCTGACACGGATGGACTTTCCCTGCTCAAACAGATAAAGGAGATCAACCCGGGAACGGAAGTGGTCATGATCACCGCATTCGGGAGCATTGAAAACGCGGTCGGCGCTCTGAAGGCCGGGGCCTCGGAGTACCTGACAAAGCCCATAGATCTCGACGATCTCCTCTTCAAGCTTCGCAAGGTAGAGGAAAAGACATACCTCGTCCGTGAGAACATGGTGCTTCGCGAGACGCTCCGGGACCGCTTCAAATCGGAAGAATTCGTCTATCAGAGCGAAAAGATGCATGAGGTTTCGAGCCTGGTCGTACGGATCGCCAAAACGGATTCCACCTGTATAATAAGCGGCGAAAGCGGAGTCGGAAAGGAAGTCGTCCTCAACATGATCCACGCATTAAGCGAACGCAAGAGTTTTCCCCTCATCAAGGTGAATTGTGCCGCCATCCCCGAGACGCTCCTCGAAAGTGAGCTTTTCGGCTACGAAAAAGGGGCGTTCACGGGAGCATATCAGAGGAAGGCGGGCAAGTTCGAACTCGCCGATAAAGGCACCATCTTCCTCGATGAGATAGGCGATATTCCCCTCCTGCTTCAATCGAAACTGCTGAGGGTGATCCAGGAAAGAGAGATCGAGCGTCTCGGCGGTACCCATCCGATCAAGGTCGATGTGCGGATCATCGCCGCGACGAACCGCAACCTCGAAGAAGAAGTCAGGAAAGGCGCCTTCCGGGAAGACCTCTATTACCGCCTCAATGTGGTTGATATAATCGTCCCTCCCTTGCGGGAACGCAAAGAGGACATTCCCCTGCTCATCGACTTCTTTCTTAAAAAGTACAATATCAAACATAAGAAAAACATAAAGGGCCTGACGAGGGAGGCCAGAGATGTCCTCGTCAGGTACGATTACCCCGGAAATGTGCGGGAACTCGAGAATATCGTGGAGCGGGCGGTAGTGCTGACCCGCGGCGACCATATCTCCAGCGAGGACTTGCCGAACCTCGCCGAACAGGCTATGGGTGCAAGCGACTCAGGCATTCGCGGTACGGTGGAATCCCTGGAGAGATCGATGATTCTCGAGGCCCTCGTCAATGCCGACTGGGTCCAGACCAAAGCGGCCGCAACCCTGGGCCTCTCCGAGCGAATGCTCAGGTACAAGATCAAGAAATACAACATAGTCAAATCAGCCCGTCCGGCGGGCTGATTCGCAGACGGGCATACGGGCAGGCAGAGAGGACGGGCGCTTTGCTCGTAATTTTCGCTGCGGTATGTTATAGATAACCATGCCCGATACAACGAAGCACAGCATAGAGACCGCCGATGACGGAGTCGTCAAGCTCTCGCTGTCAGGCAGGATGGATCTTGAACGCTTCGGTGAACTTACCCCGCTTATCAGCACCATATTCGATTCCTATACGCCTTCGCGCCTGAATGTCGACATGGCCGGCATCGACTATATCGACTCAAGCGGCGCCCTCTTCATCGTAAAGCTGGAGGATGAGGCGCGCGCCCGCTCCGTCGCCTTTGCGCTTTCCGGTCTGTCACGCGAAAAAATGGGCATCTTGAGCCTCATAGACAGGGAGGCGCTCGCCAAACCCAGCCTGGCGCCCAGGGAACGTCGCCTGAACCTCATAGAACAGCTTGGCAATGCATCCATCATTGCCGTCAAGGATATGTATGATATCGTATCCTTCGGCGGGGAGCTGATCTATGAGATCGGCCACTCGGCGACGCACCTTCGCAAGGTGCGCTGGGGCGACGTGGTGACATACATGAAGAAGGTGGGCGTTGACGGTCTTCCCATCGTGGGCCTTATCAGTTTCCTTCTCGGCCTTATCATGGCTTTCATGTCTTCCCTTCAGCTGAAACAGTTCGGCGCAAACGTTTACGTGGCATCCCTCGTCGCCGTCGCCATGGTTCGCGAACTGGGTCCCATAATGACAGCAATTATCGTGGCCGGACGCTCGGGCTCGGCCTTTGCGGCCGAGATCGGCACCATGAGGGTCAACGAAGAGGTGGATGCCCTCGCTACCATGGGGTTCAGCCCCATGCGGTTCCTGTCGATACCGAAGGTGATCGCCTCTCTCGTCACGGTGCCTGTTTTAACGATATTTGCCAGCATATTCGCGATCATGGGAGGCCTCATCGTCGGTGTTGCGGGATTGAACCTCACCATTTTTACCTATATTCAACAGACAATGAAGGCGATATCCATATTTGATATAGTGTCGGGTCTGGTAAAATCGTTTGTTTTTGCGGCAGCCATCTCCGCCGTCGGTTGCCAGAGGGGTTTCAAGGTGCGCGGCGGCGCCGAGTCGGTGGGCAATGCAACAACATCCGCCGTCGTTACCTCAATATTTCTGATCATTGTAATAGATTCGACCTTTGCTATAATACTTCATTACATCCACTAGGCTTAAGGCCCCGGTGGGGAGAAAGGGAACCAGACAACGGCTGATCCGGTCATAAAAGTTGAGGGTCTCACCGTACGATACGGAGATAATACCGTCCTTGACGGTGTGGACTTCCAGGTCTACCCCGGCGAGATATTCGTTATCATGGGCGGCAGCGGATGCGGAAAATCAACGCTGCTCAAACACGTCATCGGCATCGAGACTCCGGCGGAAGGGAAGATATGGATAAACGGAACGGATACAGCCCTGCTCGATGACAGTGAACTCAGAAGACTTCACATGGGCATCGGAATGCTCTTTCAATCCAGCGCTCTCTTCGGATCGATGACTATCGGCGAGAACGTGGCCCTTCCCCTGACGGAATTCACGGCGCTGCCGATGAAAGACATTAATTCCATCGTGCGGATGAAACTGGGAATGGTGGAGCTTGCGGGATATGACAACCACTACCCGGCTGAGCTCTCGGGGGGCATGAAGAAAAGGGCGGGGATTGCCCGGGCGATGGCCCTGGAACCCGCCATGCTCTTTCTCGACGAACCGTCGGCCGGCCTCGACCCCGTCACATCCGCCGAACTGGACTTGCTCATCCGAAAGCTTAATGAGGGAACGGGCACAACGATGGTCATCGTTACCCACGAACTGGAAACCATTTTTAATATATCCCACCGTATCATCATGCTCGACAGGGATGCAAAAGGCATCATCGCCGAGGGTGATCCCCGCGTACTCAGGACAAGTTCGCAAGACTCCAGAGTCACGGACTTTTTCAACCGGCGGGTGACGAAGAAAAAACATGAAGGAATGACGACATGATAAAGAAGAAAACCTATTTTCTGGTGGGTTTTTTCGTGCTCGCTGGCGCCCTGATAGCGGTCGGAACCGTCATCTGGCTTGGCGCCTCACAATATCTCCAGAAGGGCGAACGCTTCGTCACCTACTTTGACGAATCGGTCCAGGGTCTCCAGGTCGATTCCAGCGTCAAGTACAGAGGTGTGGAGATCGGCATGGTGGAGAAGATTCAGGTCGCACCTGACTACCGCCTCATCGAGGTGGTGATGAAGATCAACTTCAGCGGCGACGCGGCCAATAAGACCATCGCCAAGTTGAAAGCGGCGGGCATAACCGGAATAGTGTACGTCGAGCTCGACCATAGGAAAAAGGGGGATATCAACAGAACGCCCCAGATCAACTTCGAACCCGACTACCCTCTCATCCCTTCGAACCCATCGGAAATCCAGGAGATTGTATCGGGCGTCGATGACGTCGTAAAGAAGCTGCAGGACGTGAACTTCAAGGCAATCTCCGACGAACTGGTGTCGGCGACAAAAAGCGTCAACACCTTCTTCGCCGGCCAAAAGATGACGAAAATCATCTCGAATCTGGAAACCATGACGCAGACACTGGCGGATTCCGCCAACCAGCTTTCAAAAATGGTGGGTGACGGAAGGGCCGACCAGATCCTGACGGATGCGCGCGATGCCGTGCGCGATGCGAAGGAAACGATCGGCAAGGTAAAAAGTGAATTGGAGAAGATGAAGCTTGCCGAGACGTCGGCGAAGACAAACAGGTTGATAGACGATCTCTCCCGCAGGTCGAAAACGATCGCGACGGAGATCCAGCTCACCGGCGAAAACCTGCGCAGGGCAACGGACAACCTTGACCAGCTCATCGAAAGGCTCAAAGCGGACCCATCGGATATCCTGTTTTCCGATCCACCCCCGAAAAAGAGGTAAATGATGAAGAAGCAGACAAGACAAACAGCGGCCCTTTTTTTTCTGTCCTTTCTATGCCTCACGCTTATCACGGGCTGCCTCGGCAGGACTAAAGCACCGTTCGTGATGGACCAGTATACCCTGGATTATCCAGCGCCGGCCGCATCCGTATCTCAAACGGCACAGGAGACGATCCGTGTGGAACGGTTTGCCGTCGCACCGGCATTTAACTCCACGGCCATGGTGGTAAAAAAAGGGCAGTACCGCTTCGATACGTACAATTATAGCCGCTGGCGGGTCAATCCGGCTGACATGCTAACGGGATTCGTACTGCGCGACATTACCCGGGCCGGAATATTCAAGGCAACATACTCTTACTACGACTCCGATCTTTCGCGCTACATCCTGGAGGGTTATATCGACCAATTCTGTGAATCCCCCGAGGGTTCGCCCGGCAAGGCGCTTTTGAGCGTACGGTTCACCCTTGTCGATACGAGTCAAAAAAATCCCGTGGAGCAGGTCGTCTTCCAGAAACAGTATGCCCATTCGGCCGCGATGAACGATCGTTCGCCCGAGGGACTGGCCGCGGCGCTAAGTGAAGCCATGAAGGACCTCTCGGCCAAGCTCGTGTCCGACATAAATCTTTCCCTGCAGGGAAGCGCTGGGAAATGAACGACAACCCTTGACAGATCGGCGTTTCTGACAAATATTATGTACGTTGAAATCGTAAGGATCAATGCGCGTGTCTGAACACAACCGGGACAATACCGAAACGGAACCCCAAAATTCCCCGGGGAAAGACCTTATCGTCTGCGAGCAGGCGCTGGGTACCTCCGAACGGAAGCTCTCCTCCATGCTGGAATTGGGGCGTCTTATCGGCCTTGACCTTAACCTCGACGAAATGCTGATCCAGATAGCCTCGAAGGCCAAAGAGGTCATGGATGCCGACAGGTTCAACCTGCTGCTCTACGACCCCCTGACAGACGAACTTTGGACCAATATGGTATTCGAGATAAAAGGCAGGAAGTTCCGCACGCCTTCCCATGTGGGTCTCTCAGGATACTCCTTTCATACGGGGCAGACCGTTAATGTCGAAGATGCTCATGAGGACCCCCGGTTCTTCCGCCACGTCGATGAAGTGATAGGTTACACAACGAAAAGCATGCTCTGCATGCCTTTTTTCAGCAGATCCGGGTCGACCCTCGGAGTGATCCAGCTCATCAACAAGCGCCAGGGAAGGTTCACTGCCGAAGACGAGATGCTCCTCAGGATGTTCACGAATCACGTCTCGGTGTTCATCGAGATCGCCCAGCTCCAGAAGGCCCGCATGGACACGCTGGAACAATCCCGCAAGGAGCTCGAGCGGCTCAATGCGGCAAAGGGCAAGGCCCTCGATCACCTCTCCCACGAACTGAAGACGCCGCTTGCCCTTATCCAGGGGTATCTCAGGATCCTCAGGAGAAAGATCGCCAAAACACCCGAGGGTGCGTCCGTACTCGGATACTTCGACGTCCTCAAACATTACATGGCAAGGCTTTTTGAAGTGCAAAAGGAATGCGAAAAGATCATACTGGCCTATCGCGAGATTGAAGAAGAAAACCTTGTCGACGAACTCGAGCGGCTCTGGAAGAAGATCGAGGGCCTGGAGACGGACATCCCCGTCGACACAAAAGAAGTCTGGAAAACCCTCAAGGAATACGTGGCCAATTACGCTCCCCTCGACAGCAGATCGAAGAGCATGATCCCCCTGTATCCGACGGTGCAGAAGGCCATAGCGGACACCCGCGGCAATGCGCCCCACCGTGACATCGAATTCCGTCTTACCGGCGATGAAAATGTTTCGATCTTTATGGACGTCGTCGTTGTCCGGGACATGCTCATGGGACTTCTAAAGAATGCCGTGGAAAACACCCCTGATGGCGGCCTCGTTGAGGTATCCCTCACGGGGGATGACAGGAATGTCGTCATCGCTGTCAGAGACTACGGGATCGGAATCACGGAGCAAAACAGGGAACATGTCTTCGAGGGCTTTTTCCATACCCAGGACACGGATCTCTACGGTTCCAGGAACGTTTACGAGTTCGGCGCGGGGGGAAAGGGACTCGACCTTTTCCAGATGAAGGTCTACGGCCGGCGTTTCGGTTTCGGGATCTCGATGGAGAGTTCCCGGTGCGTCCATATTCCCACCGACAGAGATATCTGCCCGGGGAGGATCTCCAATTGTCCCCACGTGTCAAACCGCGACGGTTGCCTTGCATCGGGCGGGACCACTTTTTGTTTGACTTTTCCCGTTGCGAAAGAATATCTTAGAACCAGTATTCGTAACGAGTCAGGTCCATGATTAAGGTTGATATATGACCCGAAAAGACCCCCTGGTTGACCTGTTGATTCATGACCTTACCGGTCCTTTGTCGATCGTACTGGCAAGCGTCAACAGCCTACTGAACAAGGAGGACAAGCTCGGGCCGTACAATGAATACCAGAAAGACACCCTGAAAAGGGCGCAACGCAACGCCGAAAAGGCAAAGGCCCTCCTCCTCGAGATCATCGAGGTCTATCGCTCCGAGGAGGGACTCTTCAGAAAAGACCAGTTCCGCATCTCCGATGTTCTGAGGGAGGCACTCATCGATGCCGTGGAGGTCGTAGCTCCCGCCATCGGCGAGGAGCTCGCCAGGGCAGACGATGATTCCTTTGACAAAGTCCTTGTCCGGAATGGAATTCTTATCGAAGTATGCGGAAGGTACGGCGAATCCTTTTTTACTCATGATACGAAAAAGATCCGTCAGATTTTGAGGAACCTCATCTCCAACGCCCTCAAGTATCGAAAGTCCACGATGAAGCTAAAAATAGCAGGGGACCTCGACCTTGTGATCTCCGTGGAAGACGATGGCCAGGGAATCCCTGAAGAGAAGCAGGATTACATATTCAAACGCTTTTTTAACCTGAAGAGCAAAAAAGGCGGACCCGAAGGATTGGGCTTCGGCCTTTCATGCGTGAAAAACCTTGTCGAGAAGATGAGGGGGGAAATATCACTCAAAAGCGGAGAGGGCGCGGGTTCCTGCTTCACCGTACGCATTCCTCCCCTGTGATATCGGAACTATAAAATAACAAGGAGGCTATTAATGACAGAATCAATTCTGAACGGAAAGAAAATACTCGCGGTCGACGATGAACCCGATGTCCTCAAGGTACTCGAAGAAGAAATCATGGATGCTTGTCCGAATTGCGCCTTCGATACCGCAACGAACTTTGAGTCCGCATCCGGACTTCTTGAGTCAAAAGACTACGATATCGTGGTTCTCGACATCATGGGTGTGCGCGGCTTCGATCTCCTCGACAAGGCCGTCAAGAAAAACCTTAAAGTCGCCATGCTCACCGCTCATGCGCTCAGCCCCGAGGCCCTGAAGAAATCCTACGAGATGAAGGCCCGCGCTTACCTCCCCAAAGACAAGCTCGGCGAGATCGTCCCCTTCCTCGAAGACGTCCTCACACACGATTTCCAGTCCGGCTGGACGAGTCTCTTCGAAAAATTGCATACCTTCTTCACGGAGAGGTTCGAATCCGACTGGGAAAAGAAGACCGGCCTGACATGGAGAGAATGGACGAAATAAAAGCTGTCAAAAAAAATCAGGGCTGCCACCTGGACGAAAAGGTCTCTATTTAGCCCTGTCCCGGTGAATAGTAGTAGGTCCTAGGAGGTCGAATAAGACTTATAGGACCTATTTTTTTATAATATCTGAAACCATTTCCTCATTTGATTTGCTCCACCATTTGGTGTAGATTAAACACGATAAAAATCACAGAGAAAGAGGCTGTCGGGTCTTTTTGGAGGATAGATGAAGCGGATCTTCAGCGGCATACAGCCCACGGGTGAGATACATCTTGGCAACTATGTGGGCGCCATCAGGAACTGGGTGTACCTGCAGGATGAGTATGACTGCATATTCAGTGTAGTCGATTACCATGCCATAACCATAGAATATCCCGTCGAGGAGATGAAGAAACGTACCCTCGATACGGCCGTCATCCTCCTCGCCTGCGGTCTCACACCGGAAAAGTCTAATATTTTCGTCCAGTCCCACGTCCAGGAACACACCGAGCTCGCCTGGATTTTCAATACAGTCACCCCCATCGGCGAGGTCGAACGGATGACGCAGTTCAAGGACAAGGCCAGGCAGCACCGGGCGAACATCAACATGGGCCTCATGGACTACCCTGTCCTCCAGGCTGCGGACATTCTCCTCTATAAAGCGGGCTACGTTCCCGTTGGTGAAGACCAGGTACAGCACATAGAGCTCTGCCGGGAAGTCGCCCGGAAATTCAACGCACGCTTCTCGCCCATATTTCCCGAACCTGAGGAACTGCTCTCCCTTGCACCCAGGATCCTGGGTGTTGACGGTCAATCAAAAATGTCGAAGAGCCTTGGCAATTATATCGGCATACTGGAGGAAGAAGGGGACGTGTGGGAAAAACTCCGGACGGCGGTGACGGACGTGAACCGGGTGCGCAGAAAAGATCCCGGCAACCCGGAGGTGTGCAACATTTACACCATTCACCGGGCTTTTTCCGACAACAGCATGCTTATCGAGATCGATAAAGGGTGCACGACTGCAGGTATCGGCTGCATCGACTGCAAGAAGATGCTTTTCGAAAACCTGAAGAAGGAATTGGAACCTATCCGTCTCAAGGCGGCGGAATTGCAGGGCAACATGGACTATGTCATGGACGTCCTTGCACAAGGGGCGGCTGCCTGCAAGAAGACGGCGGCTGCTACCATGGATGAGGTCCACCGGACAATGGGTCTTTATATTCCCGGTTAGTTTTCCTCAATACGGCTTTTCACTGGTTGACATTTTGTGTGTGTGCCTTTAATATAAAGAAAGCATGGCAGATAATCCCGTAAAGCGATACGGATTTATAGTCTTTCTCTCAATCATTTTCTTTCACCTTATTCTCATGGACGGTGGAATATACGACCTTTTGAAGGTCAAACTGAAAACCAGGACCGCAAAATTATCTATCATGCAGATGGAAGATAACAATGCGACACTCTCCCGGGAGCTTCGAAGGATCCGGGAGGACGACGGGTACCTCGAAGAGATGGTAAGAAAGAAATATGGCTTCGTGAGAGAAGGGGAAAAGGTGTACAGGGTTGAACCATGAAATACGAAGGGACAATTTACAGACCGCCAAGCGAGGCGGATAGTCTTATCCTCCAGATCACCATCGGGTGTTCCCACAACAAATGCACTTTCTGCGGGTCTTTTAAAGATAAGAAATTTCGCGTGCGGACCTTTGAGGAGATCGCCGAGGACGTCAAGGAAGCGAAGCAGTACGCGCGGTATATCAGAAAGGTCTTCCTCGCCGACGGCGATGCGTTGATCATTCCTCAGAAGAGGCTTTTGCCTATCGTACAGCTTGTCAGTGATGCCTTTCCGAAACTTGAACGCATAGGCGTTTACGGAAATACCAAATCCATCCTCAAGAAATCCATCGAAGAGCTGAAGGCCTTGAAAGAGCTTGGCGTGGGCATCGTCTATCTCGGGGTGGAGTCGGGCGATCAGGTCGTTCTCGACCGGGTCTGCAAGGGCACGGTGCTCGATAAAACAGCCGAGGCCGCACAACGGGTGAAAGACGCGGGCATGCTCCTTTCCGTCACGGTCCTTCTCGGGCTTGGCGGTGTCGAGCGAAGCAGGATCCACGCCGAAGAGACAGGCAAGTTCTTAAGCAGGATCCAGCCCGATTACGCCGGCGCCCTGAGCGTCATCGTGGTGCCCGGCACGGTCCTCGCCGACGAGATCAAGAAAGGTACGTTCGTGGTGCCCGATCCGTACATGCTCCTTGAGGAGTTGTACGTCATGATCGAGAACACTAATGTGCAACATACCTATTTTGCCTCGAACCATGCCTCGAACTATCTCCCCGTCAAGGCCTGGCTGCCCGAAGAGAAGGAAAAGACGCTCAAGGCGATCCGCCATGTCCTTGACGAGCGCGATCCCGCCATGCTGAGACCCGAATTTATGAGGGCTCTCTGATCATGAATGAAAGGACACGGGATCACGGTAAAGATGACGGGGAGTTTATCGATATCCCGATACGTGTAAGGTATGCCGACACGGATCGCATGGGGATCGTTTACTACGGAAACTACCCGGCGTTTTTCGAGGTGGGGCGCAGCGAATACATGCGCCAGAAGGGCTACCCCTACCGGGACCTGGAGGCGCTGGGCTATCACTTCGTCGTCGTCGGTCTCGAGGCAAAGTATTATAATACGGCCACCTACGACGATATCCTGATCGTAAAAACGAGGGTGACGGAGATGAAATCCCGGGGCATCACCTTTCATTATGTTATAACGAGAGACGGAACCCTGGTCGTTGAGGGAACGACAAAACATATCTGCGTCAACACGGACAAAAAACCCGTTACGATACCCCAGAAAGTCATAGAAATCTTCCGTGATGGCCCAGCCACATAATATTCTCATCATCCGGCTGAGCTCGCTCGGGGACGTTCTTATGAGCGTACCGGCGGTGAGGGCCTTGAGAGAGCGCTTTCCTGACGCACACATCTCGTGGCTCGCCGAGGGTTCCGTGACGGGTATCCTTGCTCACCAGGATTTCATCGATGAGGTAATCTTTTTCCCGCGCGCGGCCCTGACGAGACACCTCAGGAAAGGACACCTTTCGACCACTGCGTACATCCTGGGAGACTTCCTGAAGAGCCTGCGCAAACGTGAATACGACTGGATCGTAGATCTTCACGGCATTGCCAAAAGCGTGGGGCTCATGATGATCGCCCGCGGAAAAAGAAGGATCGGTTTCGGCAAAACCTTTGCCAAGGACATGAGCCACATCTTCTACCAGGAGCGCGTAAACGGATTTCAAAAAAGGATCCACAAGGTGGAGCGCAACATGCTGGCCGCCCGTCATCTGGGGTGGACTGACGCAGGCCCGATACCCGAGGTGCCCCTTCTCGTGCATGAGAACGCAAGAACATACATAGACGATTTCCTTCGTTCTCATGATATCCGCCCGCCCTTCTTCGCCGTGAACCCTTTTGCGAGCAAGGACTCCGCCTTCAAGCGATGGCCTCTCGAACGGTACGCCGACCTCATCGGGAGGATCAGGCGGGAGCGCATGGGGTCCGTTGTCATAATCTGGGGACCCGGCGAACGCGAAGAGGCCCAGAGACTTGTTGCGCTGGTTGGCAACAATGCACAGCTTGCCTGTCAGACGGACATCGCGCAGCTCTACGCCCTCCTTGCCAGGAGCAGCGTCTACATCGGGGGCGATACGGGAACCACCCATCTCGCTTCCGCGGCGAACGTCCCCGTCCTTTCCATCTTCGGCCCCACCGATTTCATCGTCAACCGTCCCTATTCAAAGAACAGCGTCATTATAAGGAAGGAGATCCCCTGCAGCCCCTGCAAGAAAAAGGACTGCAAGACGCGGGAGTGTCTCATGACCATATCGCCCGACGAGGTCTTCGAGGCGCTCCGGAAGATTCCCCTGAAAAACGAGGCATGAAAATATGCGCATTCTCTTCATCTATCCCAACCTGAATACACAGGTCGGCTTCAACTACGGTATCTCGTACATCTCGGGCTTCCTCAAGGCGAAAGGCATCGAGACGGGACTCCTTAATATCAACGAAAAACTGGGCTACCCCCTTGACAGGGAACGGATAAAGAAAGACGTATTGGCCTTCGGGCCCGATGTCATCGGTTTTTCCGTACTCACCAACCAGTATAAATATGCCCTCGAGATCGCCCGGGACATCAAAAGCTATACCGACGTCCCCATCCTTTTCGGCGGCATCCATGCCACCATGGATCCTGTGGAAACCCTCATGCAGGACGAGGTGGACCTTATCTGCGTCGGCGAGGGGGAAGAGGCTTTGGCCGAACTCGTCGCGACCGGTAACCCGAAGGGTGTCGCGAATATCGGCCGCAAGGAAAACGGCAAACCCGTCATCGAACCGCTCAGACCTTTCACAGATATCACCACCCTGCCCTTCAAGGACTACGAGATCTTCGACTTCCAGAAGATAATAGACGCGAAAGACGGATGGGTGGGCCTCACGGCGTCACGGGGCTGTCCCTTCCGATGCACATATTGCCTCAACCACAAGATCATAGAGGTCTACAAGGAAAGTGGCCACCTCCCCAGGGGCTATATCAGGAGGCACACGGTCGACCAGATGATCGCCGAGATCGAGTATCTTCTCGCGCACTATGAGAGAATCAAGATGTTCATCTTCGATGATGACATCTTCACCTTTGACAAGGCCTGGCTCAGGGAGTTCACCGATCGGTACGCGTCCGTCACCAACGTCCCCTTCGTCTGCAACGCCCACGCCCGGATCTTCGACGACGAAACGGCTCGCATACTCAGCGGCGCCGGGTGCCGCATCGTGAAATTCGGGCTCGAAAGCGGCAGCGACAGGATACGCCGCAAGGTTCTCAGCCGGTACATGACCAACAAGCATATCGAGGATGCCTTCGCCGTCGCGGATAAGTACGGGCTTCACACATCCGCCTTCGTGATGCTCGGTCTGCCCTATGAAACGATCGGAGACATCAGGGAAACGGTGGACCTTCTTGCTGCGATCAAACCGGGCCGTTTCCGCTGGTCCCTCTTCTTCCCCTTTGTGGGGACAAAGGCTTACAGCATCGCACGGTCGTCGGGCCAGATCGATCTCGAGCGGATGGAGAAGCTCGACAACTTTACCGACGAGACCTGCATGAGGCTGGGCCCCGAGGTGGACCTTTACTGCGACAAGGTCAAGTCCATTCTGTGCGCCTTCGTCAATGCCCGTTCCGGCCTTGAACACACCGAAGGGTTCAGGCGTCTTGTCGAAGAAATCGAGGCAATGGATGAGGCAGCCTGGCACCAAAGGAAGGAAAGCATCCTTCGCGCGGTGGAGGGACTCAACGAAGACATGGAAAAATCGGGAGGACTCCATTATACTGTGAGATACAATCCTTTTATGGGCGTACGAAGTGACTGGAAAGACGATAGTATATCTGCCTAACTGGCTCGGCGACATGGTGATGGCCGTTCCCTTTCTCCATGCGCTCAGACAACACTCAACAGACGAAATATGGGCCATAGGGAAAGCAGGCGCCATTCACCTTTACAATGGCCTCGATCTTTTCGACCGTTTCGTTGCCACCAACGGCAAGGGGCTTTCCCTCTTCCTTGAAACGGCAAACAGGCTCAAGAAGGTCGGTTTCAGCCGCGCCATCGCCCTTCCCCACTCGTTCAGGTCGGTCCTGTTCTTCTACAACCTGAGGGTACCCGAAATCATAGGCTATGCCCGAAACAAACGAGGCTTCATGCTGAATGTAAAGGTGGACGAACACACCGGTCTTGAGCCCACCTCGGAACACTACCTCAGGATCATGGACGTCCTCGGAATCCCGCGATCCATAGAGGCGCCGGTTCTTGCCGTAACCGCCGACGAAGAAAAGAAGTTTGATCAGGAGTTCGGAGATCTGGCAAAACCCTATGGCATTATGATCGTCGGCGCCCAGTACGGCCCGTCGAAGTGCTGGCCCGCCGGCTATTTCTCCGAACTGGCGGACCTGGTAATCGACAGGTACGGCATGAACGTCTACATGCTTCCCGGCGGGAACGAGACCGACCTTGCCGCGAAGATCTACGAAGGGATACGCGGCAAGGAGCACGCCGGGATCAAATCGATGAACCTACGCGACATGAAGGTGTGCCTGGCCAGGGCGGCCTTCGTTGTAAGCAACGACACCGGCCCCCGCCACATCGCCGCGGCCCTTCGTGTCCCCACCATTGTCCTCGCCGGGCCGATGGATGAACGCTATACCTCCTACCCGGGCACATCCACATATGTAGTTTCAAAGAACATGGCATGCCGCCCCTGCAACAAGAAAAAATGCGACGGGAACCACGAATGCATGACAGGAATAAAGCCGCAAGAAATCACTCACCTACTGGGGGATATCCTTGAAAAAACCGTCTGAAGGAGACAGTCGAAAGAGACCGCAAAAAAAACCGGGAAAAGGAGCGACCGGCCTGCCGCGTTTTCTTGACCGGTTCAAAGGAAAGAGAATCTGTGTCGTCGGCGATATCATTGCCGATGTCTTCATCTTCGGCAAACCCTATCGGCTCTCCAGAGAAGCCCCGGTTGTCGTGGTCAAATACGAGAAATCGAGCATATATCCCGGCAGTGCCGGCAACACCATAAACAACCTCGCCGCCCTGGGGGCAAAGGTCTATCCCATCGGTTTCGTCGGCGGCGATTCCATCGGCGGGAAACTCATGGATTTCTTTTCCGCGACGAAGACTGTCGACACCGGCGGAATCATACGCATAAGCGGCGATACCGTGACAAAAACACGGATCCTCGCCGGAGACACCCACGTGTCGAAACAGCAGGTCATCCGCATAGACAAGGATGACGGCCGCAGGCATACCGCGAAGGAAAAGGCCCTTCTCATGGAGAGGCTGGCCGCCATCTGCCCCCACGTCGACGCGGTGGTCGTCTCGGATTACGGGCACGGCGCCGTCCACCCCGGGGTAATCGAATACATGAAGATACTCGCTAACGATAAAATCGTCGTCGGCGACTCACGATATGGCCTGAAAAAGTACGCAGGATTTACCATGATCACCCCGAATGAATCCGAGGCATATGCCCTGGCGGGTCTTAAGGAAAGCGACCCGATAGAAGAGATCGGCGGGAAAGTCCTGTCCGCGATGCACCTGTCCGCCCTCCTCGTCACCCGCGGCAACAGGGGCATGACCCTCTTCCTCAAGGACGGCGCAGTACATCACATCCCCATATCCGGCAAGGATGACGTAACGGACGTTACCGGGGCCGGAGACACCGTCTGCGCCGCTGTCGCCCTGTCGCTCGCAAGCGGGGCAAGCTTTCTCGACGCCTCGCGGATTGCGAATTACGCGGCAGGGATAGTGGTCATGAAGCGGGGGACGGCAACGGTCACCATACCGGAGTTGAAGAAATCCATAGAAAACGGCGGAGTCATTTAAAGGCGGTTGAAGGATTTCGGGCTTTTTCCGTCATTCCGGCGAAGGCCGGTATCTACACTCGCCCAGCGACAACCAGGAGAACCCTTGACGAAGCGGAGCACACATATGGGTCACCCTGCAGCGCGAAAGAGAACAGGTGGAAGTCCCTTTGGATAGATATTCCTTGTCCGGAATCTCTCCCGGATTCCGGCCTTCGCCGGAATGACGCAGCGGACAGGGGAATGAAAGGAGACACGTGCAATGGGAATAATAGTTAGAGATCTTGATGAACTCAACGGGATCATTGAGAAAGAAAAGAAGGCGGGGAAAAAGGTCGTCTTCGGGAACGGGTGCTTCGACATCGTCCATGTGGGACACGTCCGGTATCTTAAGGGGGCGAAGGAACTGGGGGACATTCTCATCGTTGCCGTCAATGACGACTCCTCCGTTACGGGTCTCGGTAAGCGTAAAGAGGTGGTCACCCCGGCAGCGGAACGGGCGGAGATCATATCGGCCATCGATTGCGTCGACTACGTCATCCTCTTTGGAGAATCCACAGTGGAGAATCTCCTTTCCACCCTGAAGCCCCATATCCACGCAAAAGGCACCGACTATACCGAGGGCAGCGTCCCCGAACGGGACATCGTCCTCTCCTACGGGGGGAAAGTCTCAATAGTCGGCGACCCCAAGGACCACTCCACCCGCGATATCATCAGGACGATCAAGAATCTGAAAGAGAAGTGAACTGCCTTTCTTATTTGATTTCAAGCACTTTTTAGTGTATTGTAACACCATCGGACCACATGACAATGGAGAGAAGACAGTATACAAAATTACCACTGTCCGTGTATATGATCACCCTCAATAACAGCGCCACCATCGGGAAGGCGCTTGAAAGCGTCGCCGGGTGGGCCGATGAGATCGTCGTCGTCGATTCACACAGCCCCGACGGCACCGCGGATATCGCCTCGCAATACACAGGACAGGTCCTGCAGTACGATACGACGGACCAGCGTGAAAAATACCAGTACGCCCAGGATCATTGCAGCAACCGCTGGGTCCTCTTCATCGATGCCGATGAATGGCTCACCGATGGCTTCAGGAAAGAGGTTGAGGAGATTCTTGACTCCGGGAACGCCCGGGACGGGTATGTCGCGGACCGCCGCAACATCTATCTCGGCAGGGAGATCAGGTACGGAGGCTGGTATCCCGACCGGGAAATACGGTTGTACAGAAAAGACAGGGGCGGCTGGCGGGGCGGCATACATGCCAGGGTGCACGTTGACGGACAGGTGGGACACATGAGAAACCATTATCTCCATACACCCTACGCCGACACGGCCCATCAGATCAGGACCGTGGACCGCTATTCCGATGCATACGCACGGGACCTTTTTGCCGCGGGGCGCCATTTTCATCTGGTCAACATGATAGCCCGTCCCATCTATCGCTTTTTCAGGGACTACATCTTCAAGATGGGTTTCCTGGACGGTGTCCCCGGCATCATCATCATGGCCTCGACGATGTATTATGTCTTCATGAAACATGCTCGCTTGTGGGAGATCGAGAAAGATCACGGAGGAAAAAAGGGTGTTCAATAACAAGGAAGTCCTCGTTACCGGCGGGCTCGGCTTCATCGGGAGCAACCTCTGTATGGAACTTGTGAGACTAGGCGCCCGCGTGACCATCGTAGACAACATGCTCCCGCGCCAGGGCGGTAACTTTTTCAATATCAGGGATATAACCGGCAAGGTAACGGTGAATGTCTCCGATGTCCGCAATCAGCTCTCCATGAACCACCTTGTCAAGGGAAAGGAGTACGTCTTTCACCTTGCAGGACAGGTCAACCACGTTGACAGCATGAAAAATCCTCTCCAGGATCTGGAGATCAACTGCCAGGGCACGCTTGTGCTGCTTGAGGCCCTGCGCCATAACAACAGGGATGCAAAGGTAATCTTTGCCGGAACACGCGGCGAATATGGCTCCAGCGTCACATTGCCTGTCGATGAAGACCACCCGACAAACCCGAAGGGCATCTATGCCGTGACGAACCTGACTGCGGAGAAGATGGTCCTCGTCTATGACGATGTCTACAGGATAAAAGGAACGTGCCTTCGCATCACAAACACCTACGGGCCTCGCCACCAGATGGCCCATGATGAGTATGGCGTCTTCAACTGGTTCATCCGCAAGGCCCTCGACGATGAGGAGATACCTGTTTTCGGCGACGGGCGGATCCTGAGGGATTTTCTTTACGTTGATGACCTCGTTGACTGTATGATCAAGGTCGCCTCTGTTGAGGATGCCTACGGCAAGGTTTTCAATGTGGGAACGGGCATTCCCGTCAGCTTCTTTGACCTCGCCGAAAAGATCGTCGCCATTGCCGGGACGGGGAAGACGAAATTCACCGAGTTCACCCGGGAACGAAAAGAGGTGGAGCCGGGCGACTATTACGCCGATATAACCCGGATCACAAACACGACGGGCTGGCAGCCGGCAACATCCCTTGATGAAGGCATAGCCAGAACCATAGACTTCTACCGGCAATTCAGGAAGGAGTACTGGTAAGGATGGCTGATTCACGGTTACCGCTGGCGCTGGCCCGCGACGGTGTCCACGAGAAAGTCGCCGGCCATCTCGAAGGGCAGCCCCGGGGAAAACTCCTTGACGTCCCTACCGGCGCGGGGGCGCTCGCAATGAGACTCAAAGAAATGGGCTTTGAGGTATCCTGTTGCGACATCAATGCGGAGAGGTTTGCCGCGTCCGGGTTGACCGTGGACAAGGGCAACCTCAACGACAGACTGCCTTATGGAGAGGGCATCTTTGATTACGTCTGTTTCCTCGAGGCCATCGAACATACGGAAAATCCATACAATGCCGTGAGGGAGATCTCCCGGGTGTTGAAACCGGGTGGAACACTTGTCCTGACCACACCCAACTACCTCAATATAGAAAGGCGCCTGAAGTTCCTTGTCACGGGATTCTTCACCAAACCCGTCTCGCAGAGCAGATTTCGTGATCGTTTTGGCTCCGAGGTATACGACATGCACCTGTCCCCGCTGGGTTACACCCTCATCAGGTTCATCCTTGAACATGCCGGGTTTACCATAACCGGCATGACGTACGACCGGAAAAAGAGAAAACAGGTCTTCCTGAAACCGTTTGTATGGTTGATCCGCCTCTACGGGCATCTCTGGAGCGATGCGAAACGAAAGGAATACTGGCTTGACGAAACCTCGGGCCCCTCGGTACTCGATGGCGGAAACACCCTCATCATATTCGCGAAAAAGGACGGTAATCACAAATGAATATAAAAATCTTCGATATAGAACGGGACCATTCCCCGATCAAGACGGATCTCCTGAAGACCTTTGAAAAGGTGCTGTCGTCAGGAGAATACATCCTCGGCAAGGAAGTACGGGCCCTCGAAGAAGAATTCGCGGCCTACGTGGGCGTGAAATATGCCGCCGGAGTCGCAAGCGGCACCGACGCCATCAAGATAGGCGGTCTCGCGCTGGGCCTCAAGGCCGGGGACAAGTTCGTCACAACCCCCAATACCTACATCGCCACGGCGATGGCCCTCTCCGAGCACGGCCTTATTCCCCGTTTCTGCGACATCGAGGAGGATTCCTGCAACATGGACCCCTCGGCGCTCGAAAAGCTTTTGAAGACCGAAAAGGATATCAGGCTCTGTGTGCCGGTCCATCTGTACGGGCAGCCCTGCCCTCTCGATGAGATCAGGGACGTATGTGCCCGATACGGCGTCATGATCATGGAAGACGCCTGTCAGGCCCATGGCTCGCGTTACAAAGACAGAAACGTGGGCACCATGGGCGATGTGTCGGCCTTCAGCTTTTACCCGACGAAGAACCTGGGATGCTACGGCGACGGCGGGATCATCGTTACGGACAATGAAGATGTCTACAGGAAGACCCTCGTTCTTCGCGCTCACGGTCAGTCGGACAGGCACGTCCACGATATTCAGGGGTTCGTCTCCCGCCTTGACGAACTTCAAGCCGCCCTTCTTCGCGTAAAGCTGCCCTTTCTGGATGAATGGAATATTAAGCGGCGGCGCAACGCCTCCCTGTACGACGGGGGACTTGAAGGCCTGCCCGTAAAGCGGCCCGCCGAGGCACCCTACTCCTACCACGTGTATCACCTTTACGTCATCGCCGTCGAAGACAGGGACGCCCTGAGAACCTATCTCGGTGAAAAGGGCATCGTCACCCTCGTCCACTACCCGACGCCCATCCATCTCCAAAAGGTTTACGGCCACCTGGGATATGGACCGGGCTCATTCCCGAAGGCCGAAAAGGCCGCCCGGCAGATTATCTCCCTGCCCCTCTATCCATCGCTTCGGGAAGACGAGATCGCTTACATATGCCGGACGATCAGCGAGTTCTACGGGAAATGAAGGTCCTTCACCTCTTCAGCGACTGGAAATGGACCGGTCCGGCCGAGCCGGTGCTCTCGCTCTGCGAAAATCTCCGGAACGAGGGCGTCGACGTCGTTCTCGCCTACCGGAAAACACCGATCGACTTTCCCGAGAGAACAGTCGATAAAGAGGCACGAAGAAGGGGCATACGGTGTTATGAGGGTCTCAGACTCAACAGGTATTTTTCCGCAGGCGACTGGTTTCATGATCTGACTTCGTTCAATCCATACGTCGAGAGGGAAAAATTCGACATCGTCCATACCCACCTTTCCCACGATTATTTCACCGCGGTCACGGCCCTGACATTCTACAGATCGCGCCCTCGCATCGTCAGGACCGACCACAAACGCGACGGTCTCCCGGCCAACCTGTTCATGTCCTGGGCCATGGGGAGGACGGACGGCCTTGTAACATACAGCCAGAGACTCGCAAAGCTTGACAGGGCACATTTCCATTTCCCCGAAGAGCGCCTTTGCATCGTCCCGCCGGGGATCAAACCCTATGACGGCCCCGTGAAAGATTTGCGGGCGGAACTCGGGATAGCACCGGACGAGTGCGTCATAGGCGTCATCGGCAGGCTCAAGCCGGACCGCGGCTACGATGTGATACTCAAGGCCTTCAGCACCCTGCGCTCCCGCGTGGACAAAGTAAAGCTCGTCATCGTGGGCAGAAGTTCCCAGATTGAGGCCTCCGTTATGAAACCTTTAAGGGAACTGGGTATCGAAAAGGACGTTGTCATCGCCGGCTATCGCATCGACGATTACTTTTCCATGATACACACCTTCGACCTTTACATCATGATGCGCGCAGGAAGCGACGGCAGCGGGAGGGCGCTTCGCGAGGTCCTGAGCATGGGCCGGCCGGCGATCGTCTCCGACAGGGGGATGCTGCCCGACCTCGTGGAAAATGAGAAAACCGGTTATGTCACCTCCTGGGACGCCGCGGATCTTGCCAAAAAAATGGAGCTGCTCGTCACGGATACCGGCATAAGGCGCCGTCTCGGGGAAAACGCCCGCAGGCGAGCCGACGAGGAATGGAGCTTTCGGCTGCAGGCAAAGGCCGTGAAGAGCTTCTATCATTCCCTCCTCACCATGGGCAGGCGAAAATGACCCTCCTTATTTCTTCTGACCATTGGCGTACAGTGGCAAAAAGATGAAGATCGGACTGGCAATATACAATTTCGACCCGAAGAAAGGCGGCGCCGAACGCTATACCTTTGACCTGGCCCAAAGGCTTGCCGGAAAAGGACACGAGGTCTGCGTCTTCTGCGCCCGCGGCATCAGGGCTTCCGGGGTCACGCTCATTCCCCTGCGTCCCGATTCCTATCCCAGGTGGCGCCGAAATCTCTCCTTCGCCCTGACACACAGGCAGGCACTGCGCAAGGTCAGGCCGGACGTAATGCTCGGCTATGGCAACGTTCTGGATCTGGATGTATACCAGAGCCACGGCGGGGTCCAGCGCGTCTGGATGGACAGGGAGATCGCGAGCTGTCAGACGGGGGCCGAGCGCAGGATAAAAACCCTCCTGTTAAGATACAGCCCCAATCAGGCCATCCAGCGCTGGATAGAAGGATATTCGGTGAAAAGAGGGAATTTCAAACGGATAGTGGCCATCTCCGATATGGTCCGGGACCACATGTCGGAGCACTACGGCATCGATAGAAGTGCCTTCGATATCGTGTACAACGGCGTCGACACGGAGCGCTTCAGTCCGGCGCCCCACATGCCGTCCGGTCCCGCAACGGTCCTTTTCTGTGCGGGCAATTTCAGGCTCAAGGGGCTCGGGCCTCTCCTTAAAGCGCTCGGAGGGGTGGTGCGCCGGGGAAAGGACGTGCGCCTTATCGTCATGGGCCGGGGCAAGCAGGAACGTTACAGGACCCTCATTAACGAGGAGGGCATATACGACCGGGTTTCTTTCATCGGTGAACAGTCAGCACCGGAAGAGATATACCGGACAGCTCATATGCTCGCCCATCCGACATATTACGACGCCTGTTCCCTTACCACGATGGAGGCGATGGCCTCGGGGCTTCCCGTCATCACCACCCGCTGGAACGGAGCAAGCGCCTTCGTGTCGCCTGATGAAGGCTACATTATCGATGAGCCCGAGAACACCAGGGCCATTGGCGATGCCATCGCCGCGCTCACCGATACCGGCACACGGGAGGCCATGGGAAAAAACTCCCGCAGGAAGATGGAATCCTTTACCATGGAGAGAAACGCGGACGAGATGGAAGCCGTCCTCGTAAAGGCCTTTGAAGAAAAAAAGAGAATGAGGTGAACATGGCGGAGACTTCCGGATCACCCTACTATTTCAGCGTCCGTCATGACATGATCGGCCTTGTACAGGAAGGCGCGAACCGCATCCTTGAAGTGGGCTCAGCGGGCGGCCTGACGGGAAAGGAGCTGAAGGCCGCAGGGGTTTCGGAGGTGGCAGGGATCGAGATCGTGGACGATGTTGCCCGATCGGCCCGGCAATACTACGATGCCCTCTATATCGGCGACGTGGAAACGATGGACCTTCCCTATGAAGACGGCCATTTCGACTGTATCCTTTACGGCGACGTCCTGGAGCATCTTCGGGACCCCTGGAGTGTCCTTCGCAAACACAACAGGCTCTTACGGACAGGGGGCAGCATCGTTGTGAGCATACCCAATATCCGCCACTACCGCATCATCAAGAAGCTTGCCTTCAAAGGACGATGGGAGTATTGCGACGACGGCATCATGGACAGGACACACCTGCGTTTCTTCACCCTTCGGTCTGTTCGGGAGATGGTCGCGGACGCAGGGTATGAGGTCGACAGGATCGTGAAAAGACCCTCCGGTGCAGGATGGCTCAAGGGGTTTAACACGCTCTGCGGCAACAGGCTCATCGAACTGCTCGTGAGGCAGTATATTCTCAGCGCGCGAAAGACAAGGGAGGTTGCATAGTGCCCGAGGTAAGCGTCGTTATCCCCAATCTCAACGGCGGGCATCTCCTGCCCATGTGCCTTGACACCCTTCGCAAACAGACCTTCCGGGACTTCGAGGTCATCGTCGTGGATAACGGGTCCCGCGACTGCTCCCTGAGGCTCCTTCGCGACGCCTATCCGGAAGTGAGAATTGTCTCCCTGGACAGGAATTACGGATTTGCCTATCCCGTGAACAGGGGCATCGAAGCCTCCCGGGGAGAATACGTATGCCTCCTCAACAACGATATCGAACTCGACACGCGGTGGATGGAGGAGCTTCTCACTTCTCTCCGAAACCATCCTGATGCGGGCTCCGCGGGCCCCAAGCTGATGCGCTGGCATGAACGCGAACGGATCAACGTGCTGGCGATCAGGGTCAACCTCGATGGCCATGTGGAGATCGTGGGGGCCGGTGAAAATGACCTCGGCCAGTATGATGAGGAGCAGTTTGTCTTCGGCGTCAACGCCGGCGCATCCATGTACCGGAAGACCATGTTCGATGACATCGGACTCTTCGACGAGGTCTTCTTCGCCTCCTTCGAGGATGTGGACCTGGCCTTCAGGGCCCAGCTTGCCGGTTACAAGGCCCTTTACGTGTCGCGAGCGGTGGGCTACCACATGGTCGGCGCCACGATAAAAAAGCGGCGCTATCGCCCCACCTATCTCAACAACCGCAACTCCACGCTGTTTTTCTGGAAGAACATGCCCGGCGAGCTCATCAGGAAGAACCTTCCCGCCATCGTCGGCAACCGGATGGACGTCTTTCTGAGGAGAATCCTCAAGAACTTCTGGAAACTGAGAACCTTCCATTACCTCAGAGGTACCGCGGCTGGCTATCTGTGCATGCCCCATATCCTCAGGGAGCGCAGGCAAATCCAAGAGGCGTGCAGAGTAACACCGGAATACATAGAATCGATCCTCGACAGGGATTTTGTATGAAAGTGCTCTTCCTGATCCAGGGAGAACAGGTGGCGGCAAGCCGTTACCGTGTCCTGCAGTTTATCCCGTACCTCAACGCGGAAGGTATCGAAACCGAGGTAAGTGCGTACCCGGGCACCCCGGCGGAATTGGCCAGGTTTTTTAGCGGCCTGCCCCGGTATGATTGTCTCGTCCTCCAGCGAAAACGCTTCAGCGGACCAATTCTCTCCCTGGTTCGGAGACGGGCCCGGAAGATCGTCTACGACTTCGACGATTCCGTCATGTACCGCAATTCAAAGGCAGGTTCGCCCCATTCGAAAACACGGATGAAAAGGTTCGCCGACATGGTGAAGGCCTCCGACTTCGTCATAGCCGGCAACCGTTTTCTTATGGAGCAGACCCGCGCCTTCACCGACAGGGTGGCGGTCATCCCCACCGCCATAGACGCCGACCGTTACATCCCCAAAGACTACACCAAAAAGAAAGAACGGGTCACGATCGGATGGATAGGCGACCACGGCAGCATCCACTACATGGAGAAGATGAAACCCGTATTCGAGGAACTCGGAAAAAGACACCCCGAAGCCGAACTGAGCATCGTCTGTGACGTATTCATCGACTGTGACAACATTCCCGTCATCAAAAAGATATGGTCGCGACAGACGGAAATAGCAGACCTTCAGGACATGGACATCGGCCTCATGCCCCTTGTGAACGACCTGTGGTCCGAAGGCAAATGCGGCCTCAAGATCCTCCAGTACTTCGGCGTCGCCGTCCCGGCCGTCTGCACCCCCGTGGGCGTCAACAAAGACGTCGTAACAGACGGCGTAAGCGGCTTCTATGCGCGTTCACCCGAGGAGTGGCTTGAGAGACTGTCGACCCTCATCACCAACCCCGCCCTGAGAAAAGAAATGAGCCCCAAGGGCCGACAAACGGTCCTGAAAGACTATACAGTCCAAGCCTGTGCCCCAAAACTGGTGAAGATCCTGAAGACAGTCTAGAGTTTCGGGTTTCGGTATAAAAAAGGTAAATCCCCATCGTCTTCAAAGAAGGACGACCGAAGCGTTTCGTTCTAACCCCGGACTGTCTTTACTTCACTCTCTTCAAATATCCGCGCGGGTTGAAGGTCATGTAGAACTTTTCTTTTCCGTCATCGATGATGAAGCGGTTATCCTTTTGCAGGAATTCATCGATGGCCTCCATGGGGCCGGGGCCGTGGTCCGGGAGAACCGGGTGGCCGTTGACGTTGGAATCCTCCACGATGAGGTAGCAGTCCCGGGAAACAAGATTACTGTAGATCTTCAACTCTTCATCGACGTGCTTCTTGCTGTGGTCGGAGTCGAGGATAACCATGACCTTCTCATCCCGGGCGATGTGCTTCTTCACCGCGGCAAAGACGTCGGGAGCGGTCGAGGAGCCGCTTAAGTAGGTGATCCTGGGATGGGCAGGCCTTTTCGGCTTTGTGTCGATATCGACGCTGACGATCCTGCCGCTGCCGATGAGGTCACACATGGAGGCGAGATAGAGAGTAGTCCCTCCCTCGGCGGTGCCGCATTCGACGATGACATCGGGACGGGTATCCCAGAGGGTCTCCTGGTAGATCCACAGGTCAAGAGGGCATTTCTGTGTATATATACCGAGCCAGCGGGTGTTTTTCCAGGTCTTTCCCAGCGAGGCCGCGTCATAGTACAGCCTGTGGAAACCGGTAACGATGTCCTTCTCCAGCTTCGGATTACTGTAAGGGCGTTGGTCGAGAAACTTCCTTACCTTTCTGATTCCCCGTTTGGCCTCTTTGACGATTCCACCCATAAGTGTCGGCACCTCTTCCTTCTATTTTCTATCGTATGGAAAACGCCATATTTTCACCCTAGTGCATCCTGATGTCAATACAAATAACGCCACAAATGCTCTGGTTATTTGTGACTCTCTGTTGTATAGTGATTTTCAACGGACTCACCACCGGAAGAATATGAAAGAGTTACCCTCAAGAGAATTCACCTGGTTCCTGGAAAACGAACGTCTCCTTCCCCTCCTCAAAGACCTCACGCATCCCCGGGGCGAAAGGCGAAGCTACCGGGTTTGCGAATCGGACGGGCAAAAGGTGTTCATCAAGACCTTCAGCGAAAAAGGGGTGGCCGGGCGCATACGTTCCCTTTTCGCCCCACGGGGCAAGAAGGAATTCATCATCGCCCGAAGGCTCGCATCGATCGGGGTCCCCGCCCCCGTTCCGCTGGGATACGGCATTGGCGACAGGGTCTCTGCCATCGCGGAAGACTTTATCGACGGGACAACCCTCCTCGTCCTCATGAAGAAGGACCCGGACCGGGAGGGCCTTCTCAATCAGCTCGCCGATTTCCTCCTCCTGCTCAAGGAAAAGAAAGTCCGCCACGATGACCTGCACCTTGACAATATTCTGGTTTCAGGGAAAAAGCTTCATCTCGTGGACCTGCACAAGGTTAGCGTCAGGAGGTCCTTTTCCGACAACGACGAACTGGCCAACCTGACACATGCTCTGGGCACCATCTATTATGATATAAATCCCCGCGAAAGGGACATCTTCTTCAGCCGGTACGCGGCAAGCCCCGAAATGAGAAAGAAAACGACGGATGCCGTGGAAACCTTGCGCGGCAGATGGGTAGTGAACAAAATGACACGGGCCTTCCGGGACACCTCCGTCGTTCGCCGGCAGGGAACAGACCTCTTCATACGCGGCCGGGAAGAGTGCGCCGACGGCGCGTACGTGGCAACGCTCAAGAGTGACAGGAAGGTAAAGGTGGAGAGCTTCGCCGGCCACGTGAGAAAAACATACTCGGGAACGCGACGCCTCAAGACCGCATGGAGAAATCACGTCGTTCTGGAATACATGCACAAGGCTGTGACACCGGCTGCATTCTGCGCGGCCATCCCTGCCCGAGGTGCCGGCGGGTACATAGCCATGGAAGACCTAACGGGCCGGGGAGAAGAACTGGACCGTTATCTCGACAGAAATTATGACGCCATGGACACGAGGCGGCGCAAACTTTTTATCGACGCCCTCACCGCCTTTTTCCTGGATGCCATGACATGGAACATCACTCACAGGGATTTAAAGGCCTGCAACATCTTCGTCCTCGACTCCGGGGGCTTCTTGTTTCTCGATGTTGAGGACATCCGCTTCGCCAGGGTCACCGCGGATATCCTCAAAAAGGCCTTTTGCCAGCTCAACACCACCATCCCGAGACGTATATCCGCCCGCGACCGAATCCGTTTCTTCCTGCGCCTCGTTTCCCTCATCGGCGTCGACAGGAAAAAGCTCTTCAGGGAAGTCTCCGCCGAGTCACTCAATGAGCCTATTGTCTATGAAGGGGTTTCGGGGCTGGTAACAGACAAATGGTAAGGGGACGTGTCCCGATTTACCGACTCCGGGCTCAATCAGGCAGATTGGTCAATCAACCACCGATGCTTCGATCCTCTGTGTCCCGCTTACGATCTCGAAGGTGCCTCGCCTTTCTCCCGAGGGCTCCCAGCGCAATTTAAGTCCCATCGCGGCGAACTTTGACAGGTTTTCCCGTCTGTGGCCTACAAGCAGGGGGATATCGTTGTTGTGGAGGATAACCGTGATCCCTTTCGGACCGTCAAGCCTTTTGAGTGCGCCCTCAACGGCCCTGCGGAATATTCGTGATTGAACAAGGAAACCGTAGGCCGGATGGTAGAACCCGCCGGCGACCATGTCCCTGACCATTTCGTTGTCCGTAAGACCCACATTGACAATGTCGATGTTGTGTTTCATCGCATTGAGATAGATAAGACAGGCCCGGTCGAGAGCTTCATCAAAGGGGATGGGGACGAAATCACCCCTTGAGTAGAGCGCGAAGAGCGGTGTGTTCCTCAGGACGACGAGGGGATAGATGCGGATATAGACCGGCCGGAGCCTGATCATGTTCGCCACCGTTTCCTCGATATCGCCTTGTGACTCGCCGGGCAAACCTACCATAAATTGGAGGGCGAGCCTGAATCCCTCGCCGCTGAGCCTCTCATATGCCAGAAAAAGATCCTGCGCGGTGTGAGCCCTGTTGACGGCGGCAAGAATGGCGTCGTTGAACGTCGGTATGCCCAGTTCGATGATGTCGACCCCGTTTCTCTTGAGGATGGCGATGGTTTCGTCCCGAAGAGGCACCGGCTTCGTTGAGAGGCGGAAACTTTTTACCACCCCGCGATGTTCGTCGAAACAGGAAAAAAGCCTTTCAAGGAGGGCGGGCTCCATCCCGAAGATGTTGCCGCCGAAGAGACCCACCTCGCAGGGCTCGACCCGGCCCCGAAGGGCGCTGTCGACCCGTGCCTTGAAACTCTTTTCGCCAACGTCCGTGATGTATCCCTGGTGACAGTAGATACAGCGTTCATTGCAGCCTGAATGGGGGAGAAAGACCGGTACGACCATCGTTTTGAACCTGCCATATTGTCCATCGTTTCCTGCCCGAATGCAAATCTTCCATGCGCGGGCCGTCTGAAGGGTCACTTTTTGATCGGGAGTTCCTCCTCGAATTCGAACAGTTCGAAGCCCAGTCCTTCGGGCCCGGTGAAGAACATGAGCCGGAGCATCCCGAGCTCCGTACTGCCGAAACCTGTCTCGGGAACAGGCCCCGTCACATCGTACCCCCCGGAACACAGCTTCTCTTTCCAGGCGGGAAGATCCGTCACTCTCAGGCACAGGTGGAGGACCCCGGCTACATGCCCGGCCGGATGAACGGGAAAATCGGGGCGAGGCGCAACATTCGGCTCCGTTAGAAGCTCTACGAACTGACCGTCTCCCGCGTCAACCATCGCCCGTTCCCCGGGCCCCATACTGCCACGGGGGTTTCGGGTCAGCAAGCGAAATCCCATTGTCCCGGTGAAAAAAGCGACCATCCCGTCCATATCTCTGACCCATAGACCGACGTGATGAATATTGACGCATTTCATGGCAGCCACCTCCGATCAAGTCTTGCGCTTCAGATATTCGTCTGCGTGTCTCGCCCACATACCAAGAATATCCCATACAATTCCTCAACTCCGGGAAAAACGAGAATGCCGAAATTCATATCTGCCCCTTGAACGGGATTTGTATTATCCGATACTTTACACCGGAAACATGAAATGTGGAATAAAACAATCAGGACGAGACAATTCGGATCCATTTCCTGAACCTTACCGTGAAGAGCGACAGGCAATGCTTGCCCTGACAAAGACTTCGAGACCCGCACAGATACAGAGGATGGTCGACGAATATTAAGGCGCGGGGCGTGCCTTTTTGTCGAGAAGTGTTCTTAATCTATCAAGCAGCAGGTCGGGTGTTATCGGTTTCGAAAGAAAATTGTTTCTGCCTTCCATGATGCCCTTGTCAAGCACGATGTCGTGTGCATGGCCGCTTATAAAGAGGACCGTGACGGAAGGGTCCAGCGCGCTTATTTCGGCGTATACCTCCATGCCGTTTTTCTTCGGCATTATCACATCGATAATAACCAGCCCGATTTTGTGGCGGTGCTGTGCAAAACGTCCGACCGCTTCCTCCCCATCCGCCGCGCCTATCACGGTATAGCCGTATTCCCCGAGTATCTCCTTCATCAGCTCGAGTGTCACGGCGTCGTCTTCAGCCACGAGGATCGTCTCCGTGCCTGAGGGCATTTTTGCTTCGATCTGTCTCGCTTTTTCCCTCTTGACCCGTACGGAGGGAAAATAAAGATGGAATGTCGTTCCCTTGCCCGGTTCGCTATCCACCGTAATATACCCGTCATGTTGTTTCACGATACCGTATACCGTGGAAAGTCCAAGCCCCGTACCTTTGCCTTCCTCCTTCGTGGTGAAGAAGGGTTCGAAAATATGCTCTTTCACCTTATCGTCTATTCCGTGCCCCGTATCGGCCACCGACAGCCGGGCATAGGTTCCCACCTTTCCATAGCCGTGTTTGCCGATGAAGGCCTTATCGATCGATGCCTGCCCGGTTGCGATGGTCAGGATGCGGGTTTTCGTCATTGCGTCCCGGGCATTGGTGGATAGGTTCATCAGAATCTGCTCGATCTGCGTGCGGTCGGCCATTATCGTAATGTCTTTCGGGCAGAGCTGGACACAAAGTTCTATATCCTCGTGGAGAAGCCTTTCCAGGAGCTTTTGCACACCGGTTATGATCTCGTTGATCCCGTTGGGTTCAAGGTTCACGGCTTGTTTCCTGCTGAAAGCCAAAAGGCTGTTCGTCAGGTTTACCGCCCTTTTTGCCGAAGAAAGAACGTGGTCCACATAGACACGCAGCGGATTGTCCTTTTCCATCTTGATCTGGAGAAGATTGCCGTACCCGATGAGAGCGGTGAGAAGGTTGTTGAAATCATGTGCGACGCCGCCGGCGAGCGTGCCGATGGCCTCCATTTTCTGGGAATGCCTGAGTTGAGACTCGAGGTTCTTTCGCCTGGTAATGTTCCGGACCGTTCCTTCGAAATAGTGGGAACCGCTCTTCCCGTCCGTTACGAGGCGAACGTTCGTTGACGTCCACATCCTTGTGCCATCCGTCCTCAATCGCTCCGATTCGAAATTCTCTACGAACCCCCGCGCCCGCAGGATTGTGATCAGGCGCCGGTAATCCTCGGGATTGACGAAGGTTTTCCTGGCACTGAGATCCTGGTTTGACGTCATCCGACGGGGTGAATCAAATCCGAAGATACTTGCAAGAGCCGGGTTCGCACTCAGGTAATGGCCGTCCGCAGCCACCTGGAAAATACCCTCCGCCGCATTCTCGAAGATATTGCGGTACTTTTCCTCGGCTGTCTTAAGGGCGTCTTCGCGCTCAATGCGCTCCGAGATATCGTGGAGAATGGAAACGCAGCCCCCCGGGGGCGCCGCGTCACCGGCAAGAGAGGTCCGTACTTTCGAGACCGTGACCTCCATGACCACGGGCGATCCATCCTTCCTCACGAACTCCCAGGGGAAAACATGGGTGTTGTTTCCGGCGATGATGTCGTCGATGAGAGCGGTCAGCCGGTCGCAGTCTTCGTCACTTCGGGTGATAATGCGGAGCGTTCTCTTTTCGATCTCATCTTCCCTGAGCTGGAAGAGGCTGCGGAATGCACCGTTGCACGAGAGTATCTTTCTGTCTTCGTCCAGCATGAAAATGGCATCGGAAAAACTCTCGACAAGGACCCGGTAGCGGTCCAGGACTTCTTCCGCCTTCCTGGCCCTGGCGATAATTCGTGATAGCTTGCTTACTTCCCTGAGATATTTCCTGCCCGTCTCCCGGGCAATATCCCTGAAATACGCAGTAACGTTTTCGTCCCGAAGGTCTTTCTCCATGGGTCTAAGGGTTCCTTGCCAGGACGGTAAGAACTCCCGTCCAGTCCAGGCCTCTCGTTTTTCCCAGCAAGGGAGCAAGTTCCACTCCCGAGTAAAAACCGAACAAAGGAATGTCGTGCTCGCCAAGAACCTTCTGGACTTCGGCCGCCTCTTCAACAACCGTGTTGGAGTATCCCTTCGCCCGGCCCGCGCAATCGATGTACAGGGCCAGGAAGGGCACTTTACCCTCCCCCATTATTGTGTCAACGAGCAGCCGGGAATTGTTCCTCGCCGATTCGACCATGCGGCCCGCGTCTCTGACCATGAACTGAACCTCATCGCCCGTCTTGAGATCGGATTCGAACATCATTACGCCCGTCTTATCGGGAATAAGCCCCATTATCAACCTGTTCACATAGTGGTTTTCTTTATAGCCCTCATACTTCTTACCGCAATGGACCCCGAGGGTCAGGAAATCAAGGGGGCGCTCCGTCTGCCATTCCTCGCTGTCGAACATTTCGTTTATCATCTCGACGATCGGCTTGCCGTCGATTTCGTAGAGAAGCGGACCCGCTGCCTTCGTCACCCTGTGATACACGCCGTCGAGAGGGGTACAGCCATGGGTTATCCGATGGTATACCGAGAAATCCCCACCAAGCATAAGACCGAGGAGTTGTTGAGATCCCGTAGAAGAACCACAGAATTGGACGGTTTCGTTGAAGTCATAATCACCCATGAGCCCCGCTCCGATAACGGGCACCGCATCGCCAAGGACCTCGGTGATTCCGGCTATGAGAGGTGTCGATGAATTCATGAGTGGAGGAGAGTTACCGGCCGGCGGATCCTTGATCGAATCATAAAAAACGAGAAGCAGCTTGTCATCGGGTTCATGTGCTATGCCAGCGGCCATTTCTCTGCCGGCTGTCTTTTCATTCCTGTCAACTTCCCCCGCGGATACCAGCCTGAATCCGAGCGAATCCGACTCCAGCACCATCACCCCTGCCACGGGGTCCTTGTAAGAAAGAAACTCGCTGGATATCAGTCCGATTGCCGAGCCTCCGACAATCGGGACATCGGCACCGACGGCTTCACGAATGCCGCGGAAGAACTCCTCCGGGCCGCTCTTGTTGGAACAGAAAGCCAGGACCAGACCGGGCCTCGTTATGTCCCCCGCCGTCATCGCCTTCCCGGCCATAACCTTCCCCGATATGGCCTGAACCATTCCGCCCTCGCAGGCAATACCAATCTTCGTCGTGCCCAAAGTTTTCAGCCTCCTTCGTCTCCTTTACTCGCCGCCGGATATTATGCCCCGATGACTACCGGTTTCGGCGATGCAGCACTAAGCAGTTGTGGAAAAAAAGGCTAATTGTCCTGGGAATCTCTTCTTCTATTTACCAATAATGGCCGGAAAAAGGCAAGGAAAAAGGCTCCCCTTATTGCCTTGACATTTCATCCCATCTCTCCTAATCTGTACCCATGCAAAAACTCGCCATCGGAATGTTCGATTCCGGGGTCGGAGGCATGACCGTCTTCAAAGAGGTCAAAGAACTTCTCCCCCATGAACATATCATCTATTTCGGTGATACCGCGAGAGTTCCCTACGGGAACAAGTCGCCCCAGATGGTGACGAAATACGCCCTCGAAAGCGCCCTCTTCCTGCTCACGAAGGGCATCAAGCTCCTCATCATTGCCTGCAACACCTCTTCCGCCTTCGCCCTTCAGATATTGCAGCGAAGAATGCCCGTCCCCGTTATCGGCGTCATCAGCCCCGGCGCCACGGAGGCGGTCAGACACACGAAGAGCGGCAGAGTGGGAGTCATCGGCACCAGGACGACGATCAAGAGCATGGCCTACGAAAGATCGATCAGAAAGCTCAATGCGGATATGGAAGTTTTTTCGCGGGCCTGTCCCCTCTTCGTGCCCATCGTTGAGGAAGGTCTCGAGCATGATGAGATCGCCCGCCTCATGGCCGAGAAATATTTGGGCGACCTCAGGGAAACCGGGATCGATGTCCTCGTCATGGGCTGCACCCATTACCCCGTCCTCGAAGACGTGATCAGACAGACCATGGGGAGCGGCGTTGAGATCGTGCACTCGGGAAAAGAGACCGCCAAGGAGGCCTTCAATATCCTCGAGGAAAGGGATCTCTTCAACAAGCGGGGCCGCGGCAAATATGAGTATTTTGTGACCGATAGCCCGGAGTCCTTCCACGATATAGGGGGCAGAATCGTCGGAGAAGCGCTGACCCACGTGAAATCTCTGAAGAGCCTGAACTACCGGGATCTTCTTTTTTCTTCATGATCGTCGATGTAGCCCTTCCAATCCCGGTCGGTAAATCCTTTTCATACACAGTACCGGAAGAACTGGCCACTTACGTCTTCAGGCTGTCGCGGGTTCTCGTCCCTTTTCGTTACAGGGAGGCCTCCGGCGTCGTCGTCTCGGTCCGCCAGGGCGACAATGCGGGGCTGAAATCGATTACGGGTGTATTGGATTTCTTTCCCCTCATCGGTGAAGATCTCCCCGCACTCGTTGAATGGTCTTCCTCTTTTTATGTTACACCGCCGGGGTTGGTATTCAAATATGCCCTGCCGCCCGTCAAGGACCTGGAACGTTTTCTCACTGTCGAGTCCGGGAGCCTCGCGGATATAAACGGCAGCTCTCTCAGAAAGGCAATCCGCAAATTCGGCAGGACGAAGATTCTGCAGCTTTACAATGAAAGGGTCCTGAACCTGCGTGAAACGCTTACGGACCGGGCCTTCGCTCCGGTATCAGCAGGGTCTCAACCCGTTGCCGGGAATGAAGGCGAGAAGGTCCTCTATATCGATTCCATCGAAAAAAGGCTGGAGTACTACAACGGGCTTATATCGCGTCATCTTACCGGCGGCGGGAATATTCTTCTTCTCTTGCCCGACTACTATGCGGCCGGGGCATGGTTCACAAAGAGGTTGAAGGATATCCACGGCCCCCGGGTCCTCTGGTTTGCTTCCGGCACACCGGTAAAGCAAAGGATGGAAACATATTTCAAAACCCGCTCTGAAGGCGGATACATCATCCTCGGGAACAAGAACTGTGTCTTTCTTCCGCTCACTGACCTGTCGCTGATCATCGTAGAGAAAAGCGACGACGATGAGTACAAGAATGAAGAAGGTTTCAAGTTCAACTCCGTAAGGGTGGCAGTGGAAAGGGCCGAACGCAGCAATATCTCTCTTGTGCTGGGCTCGGCCGCCTCGTCGATCGATGCTATGCACCTTGCCGGCGAAAAGGGCTTTACGGTCACCTGTAACGAATGGCTTCGCTCGGAAGGTTACACTCAAAAGATCACAAAAAGCCCGGGGTCCCGGTCAGCCGGAGAGATCCTGGAGCATCTGGGTCTTGAAGCCGCCGAGGCAGCCTCGGGTGGACTGCGCCTCGCCGTCTACACACCGCGAAAGGATTACGGAGCCTATTTGAAATGCCATGTCTGCAAGGAGGCATTATCCTGCCCGACCTGCGGCGAACCCCTCGGTTACGACAAACAGGGCGACAACCTGTATTGCCCGGGATGCGCGGCCCGTTTTCCCCTGGGAACCACCTGCCCCCATTGCGGCAGTAACCTGATCGGCTTTTCCCGTATCGGCGCTCTTTTTATCGAGGAACACCTCCGCAGAACACAGTCCGGTTACTCAATCATACGCATCACCGGCGATTCATTGAAGAAGGAGATTTCGGCAGTTCGGAAACTCAGTTCCCGCGACGGTGTCACTCTCGTTGGAACGCAGTCCCTCTCTAAACTCTACGGGTTCCATGTCCACAAGCTCATCCTTGCCGGTTGGGAAGAACTGAGAAAAATGGGAGGATACAGGTCCGAGGAAAAGACGCACCAGGTCATTGCCAACCTCATCGACGCGCTGACTCCCGATGAGATCCTCATTCATTCCACCAAGCGGGAACCCGCAGATCCCGCCCGGTATCTCGCCATCTCAGACTTTTGCGTAGAGGAACTGCAAAAACGCAAAGAAGCGGAGTTTCCGCCCTTTGTCAGGGTCTTTCTCGTTCAGGCACGCGCAAAAACCCCGGCCAGAGCAGACGCCGCCTTGAAGAAGATCAAGAACGTCATTGCCGAAGAGGGCCTCGAGGCGGCCCTGTTCGGCACCCTGCCCCTGAAGAAACCCCCCTTCCATATCTGGAAGGTGATACTCAAGGGCGACGAACACCTCCTGGGCGAGGCCTTTAAGAGATTTTACGACATCCCCGGGGTCGAGATAGAAGCGGATCCGATGAGTTTTTAAAGACGGGATCAGGGGCCTAAAGTACTTGGGCGCAACGGGCGTGAGACACGTCTTGTCTACCCCAAAGATGGGCACAAAAAAAAGGAGGTTTTGAGGCCTCCTTTTTTTGTCTGCAAATGCAGATTTACTTCTTAACCGGTGCTGCTGCGGGTTTCTCCGTTGCGGGTTTCTCCGCTGCCGGTTTCTCTTCTTTCTTCTCTTTCTTCTCTTTGGCTTTTTCCTTCACTGCGCCGGCTTTCGCCACTGCCTTGGCAACGTTCTTGCCGTCTGCCTCGGTGTAGACTACGTTAACTTTGTCGCCAGCCGCGAACTTTGCCATCTTCTTAACCTTTGAAACGTCGAAGGTCATTTCACTTTCGCCTTTTACGACGATTGTCTTCGCTGCCTCGTCCATGCTGACGAATTCGCCTGCAAACTTCTTAACGCCGGCTTTCTTGGCTTTGTCGACTGCCTTCTCTTTCACGGGCTTGTCTGTTGCTGCCGCGGGTTTGTCGGTTGCTGCGGCCGGGGCCGGGGCTTTCTTGTCCTGTGCCAGCACGGTCGTAACAAACGCTACGCTGATGAGAATCGCGAGAACGATCATTAATCCTTTCTTCATTTTCTTTTCACCTCCCTCCCTTTTATTGGTTACATTGAATTGCATGAGGGTTGTAGATGCATTTGCCATGCCATGGTTGTAACGGATTGATAATAAAAGGGATGCTCAAAAACAGCCTTCGGGCAACCTTTCAATAATCGGAAATATCCGACTCATTGACGACCGCCTAATCGGAAATATCCGACGATGCCTTTCTTGCTGGCTTGATCTGCGCCGAGTGTTTCAACTCGTTCATTCGGGCCTTGTAGTCGTACAGACCGAGTTCCCTGAGCTTGGATACACCGACGAAAAAAGTGTCCCTGTTTATCCCCAGGTGCTCCGCGATCTCTTTTGGTTCCAGGAGATGATCCGGTGTGCCGGCCCGGGGGTCAAGCCTGGCGAGGTATAGATAGAGGCGGTATTCGGCGGCCGTAAGCTTTGCGTTTATAAGCTCGTCCAGTCTCGAGGTGATCTTGTCGACGGCGGTTTCGGGCCGTGCGTATTGTCTGACTTCCCGAGGGACGTGTTCCATGGTGATCGAACTCGTCTCACACATGATGTAGGAACGCTCCAGCACCGACTCGAGCTGCCGGACATTGCCCGGCCAGGAGTAGTGCATGAGACATTGCAGCACATCATCGGCCAGGCCTTTCTTATTCTGGTGGGTAACATCCAGTTTCCTGAGGAAATGGTCGACGAGAAGAGGTATATCCGTAAGCCTTTCGCGAAGGGGCGGCAGCGTGAATGCGATGACGTTGAGCCGGTAGTAGAGGTCTTCACGGAATTTTCCGGCTTCGATCTCCTGTTCCAGCTTTTTGTTTGTGGCCGCGATGATCCGGACGTCAAGCTTGATGGTGTCTTTTCCGCCGATCCGTCGTACTTCCTTTTCCTGGAGTACCCTTAGCAGCTTTGCCTGGGTGCTCTGGGTGAGATCGCCTATCTCATCCAGAAAAAGCGTACTTCCGTCGGCCTGTTCGAAGAGACCTGTGTGTCTCGAAAACGCACCCGTAAAGGCACCTTTCTCATACCCGAAGAGTTCGCTCTCGAGCAGGGTCTCAGGTATCGCCGCGCAGTTGATGGCAAAAAAGGGTTTGCTCTTTCTGGGACTGTTGTAGTGTATGCTTTTCGCAAAGAGCTCCTTGCCCGTTCCGCTTTCTCCGTGAATGAGAACCGTTGAATTCGTCGGAGCGACTTTCTTCACGATCTTGTAAAGCTCTTCCATGGCGCCGTGGGCGCCGACGATATTATCGATGTGAAAGCGGTCGCGCAGCTGGTCTTTCAGCATGATATTATCTTTGAGCAGTTTTACCTGATTCATCGCATTGTTGATGACGAGGAGAAGCTGGTCCTTCTCCAGCGGTTTTTCAAGATAGTAAAAGGCACCGAGTTTTGTCGCCTCCACAGCCGACGGTATGGAACCGAAGGCGGTGACGATGATGACGTGACAGGGCCTTCCCAGCGCCCTGGCCTCTCTGAGCACTTCCGTACCGTCAATGTCGGGAAGCTTGAGGTCCGTCAGGACGATGTCGAAATTACCGTTCTTGAGCACATCCACCGCTTTTCTGCCGCAATCCGCGGCCTCCACGTAGAAGCCCCCTTTTGAAAGGATCGTTCTTATGATCTCACGTTGGTTCCTGTCGTCCTCAACGACAAGAATCGTTCCCTTGTTGTCATCCTTCATGGCGTGGCAGCCTTATGGTCATGGTCGTTCCCCTTCCGATCTCACTGACGGCGGATATGGTCCCGCCGTGTTCTTCGACAAACCGCTTGGTTATGGCAAGGCCTATGCCGATGCCGAGTTTTTTTGTAGAATAGTAGGGCTCGAAAATCTTCTCAAGCTCATCCTCCGCGATACCCTCCCCGTTGTCAGTTACTGACAGGTACGTGACGCCGTCGTCCCCCCCGCATTCAATACGGACGTTTCCGGAATCCTTAATGGCCTGGATGGCGTTAACGACCAGGTTTATGACGCACAACCGCATATACTCCCTGTCGCAGTATAGCGCATCCGCTCCGTCGAGACAGGCGAGGTTGATCTCCACACCGCTTCGTACCTTGTCTTTCACCATCACGAGGGCCTCATTGACGAGGACCGCGGGCGGAACCTCCTCCTTGTGAAGCGTGATCGATTTTCCCAGGAAGAGGAAATTGTGTATGAGCTCGTTTACCCGGTAAATCTCCTTGAGGAGACTGTCGAGAAGCGCGGTCAGTTCCTCCTTGTCCGAGATCGGTTCCTCAGTCACTCTCTCCTTGATGTGCCCTATGGAGAGCGTCAAGAAATTCAAGGGGTTCCTTATCTCGTGCGCGATACCGGACGACAGCTGCCCTATGAGGGAAAGCTGTTCCGATTTTTTCAGCTTCTCTTCAAGCTCTTTTCGTTCATCGAGCTTGTCCACCATCTCGTTAAAGCTGCTCACCAGTGTCCCGATCTCGTCCCTTCTGTCCGTCGCCTTGATCTTGACAAGCTCTCCCATGGCTATCTTCCTGCTTGCGACGGCAATCCTCTTGATCGGCTCGGTGTATTTCTCGGCGATGACGAGACATACGATGATGCCGATGGTAAAGGCAAAGATCATGCTGAGTATTCTCTTGATCTGGTTGCGGTTCTGCAGAAGTCGGTAGTCGTCGAGGGCCATATTGATGTGAATGTACCCGATATTCTGACCCTTGATCGCGACAGGCATGATCACGTTATAGAGCCTTTGCGTGCCGCTGCGGTGTTCGTCGCCCAGGCGTGCGGTGATCATGAGGTCCTTCTTCCGGCCGGCCGGTCTCTTCTCCGTCATCTTCTGGGTTGTACCGATCTTTTTCGGATCGGAACTCGCGATGACCTCCGACTTGTCGCTGACGATTGAGATCTCCTTGATGCCCTTCTTGTTGAGCATGTCCACGTAACCCTTGAGGCGGGCAGTGGAATCCCCGCGATACGTCAGTTCTTCAACACTTATCTGGATGGCCTTTGTGATGTCATCGATATTTTCTTCGACCTTGTCGAGAAGCGCCTCTTCGGCCCTCGTATAGATGATCGTCAATGAACCGATGGATATGAGAAGGAGAAGAAGAAGGATAAGAAGGAGCTGCGTCCTCAAGGAGAGGCTGCGAAAAATGGACTTCACCAGGGCATACAATGTTGCCGCCCCCTCCTTCACGCCGCGCCTGCCGTCAGCATCCATCGGGGTGTTATCCTTTATGCCTGGGGTTGAGATAGGCATCGATGCGACCTGTGATGATATCGACGGGCACAAGGGGAAAGATCTCCTTGAGGGGCGGGCCGTCGGACCGTCCTGTAATGAAGGCTCTGAGGATCATGAAGAAATCCTTCTTTTTGAGGTCCGCAGGTCGCCTCAATGTCTGTGTCAGTTCCTCGAAGGAAAGTCCTTCGCGGCCGCCCATCAATTCCTTCACGGCACGTCCTGTCTCCGCGGCTGCCGCCGTGTTCATCAGGTAGCGGAGCGCATTTTCCTTTATATCCGCCGCACTGAATATTTCCATGTAATCCCTGAGGTCGTTCAGCGTCGCGGCGTTTTCTCGAACGGCGGATATCTTCACCGCGTCGGGAGCTGCAAGCCCTGCTTCTTCGATAAGCCTCGATAGCGGCATGTGCTTCAGGTATTCCCTGTTGAACCAGAGAAGCTTTTCCATATCGAAAATATTGTCCGAACCGGAGACGGAGTCAAGGGAAAAGGTCCGGACCAGTTCGTCCATGTCCATTATTTCCGTGGCCACACTCCTGCCCATCGTGCACAGGTAGTTGACCAGGGCCTCGCTGACCACGCCCGCGCTGCGGAAATCAATGACCCGCGTGGCCCCGTGTCTCTTGCTCAGAGGCTTGCGGTCGGCACCCGTGAGAAGAGAATGATGGGCATATGCGGGCGGCAGGCTCTTGAAGGCATCGAAGAGGGCTATCTGCTTGGGGGTGTTGGAGATATGATCGGCGCCGCGTATGACGTGGGTAATGCCCATGAGCATATCGTCGACGACAACCGCAAGGTTGTAGGTGGGTGTGCCGTCCCTTCTGAGAATAATGAGGTCGTCCACGTGGCCCCTCGGGAAAGAAACCTCTCCCCGTATCCCATCGTGGAACGCGATCGGCCTGCCGTCGGAACGGAAACGAACGGTAAAGGGCCGCCCTTCGCTCACGAGCCTCTGAGCCTCTTCATGGGAGAGTCTTCCGCATTTTCCACTGTATCGCGGGGGTTCGCCCCTCGACAGCGACCTCGTCCTGGCCGCGGAAAGCTCCTCTTCGGAACAGAAGCACCTGTAAGCCAGTCCGTTGTCAAGAAGGCTCAGCGCATGGGACCTGTATATATTCAGGCGGTCCGACTGGCGCAACGGACCCTCATCCCACTGGATCCCAAGCCAGCGCAAATCGTCTATGATTGATTGTTCGTAGGAGACATCGGAGCGTTCAACGTCGGTGTCCTCCATGCGAAGAACAAAGGCACCCTCATTCTTCCTCGCGAAGAGATGGTTGAAGAGGGCTGTCTTTGCATTCCCGACGTGAAGGTACCCCGTCGGGCTTGGAGCGAACCTTACCCTGACCATTTCATAAATCCTGAAGATTCCGCATACATTATGGCTCTATATTTCTTCAAGGAGCACGACGGCGTGGACGGCTATTCCTTCGCCCCGGCCTGTAAACCCCAATCCCTCGGTTGTTTTCCCTTTTACACCGACCATACGGGCATCGATGGACAGAATCCCGGCGATCCTTTGTTTCATCGCTTCGCGGTACGGCGCGATCTTCGGCATCTGGGCCACGACAACGCTGTCCACGTTTACGACACGGTAACCCCTGTCGCGGGCTATCCCCGAGACCCGTTCAAGTATCAACGCACTGTCGATGCCTTCGATATCTTTGTCACTATCCGGAAAATGGACGCCGATATCATCTTCCGAGACGGCCCCCAGTATTGCATCACTGATGGCATGAAGGAGGACGTCACCGTCGGAATGTCCGAGAAGGCCCTTCTCGAAAGGAATTTCGATACCGCCGAGAACTAACCTTCTGCCCCCTGTAAGCCGGTGCACATCGAACCCTATCCCCGCCCTCATAGGTTTCCTTTGAGCTGAGAAAGCAAACCCTTCGCTATCGTCAGGTCTTCGGGAGTCGTTATCTTCATATTGTACGGCGAACCTTCGATTACCTTTACCTTCTTGCCCATATGCTCGATAAAGGTAGCATCATCATAACCGTAGTGCTTCTTGGCCATCCCCTCCCGGTACGCCTTGATGATGAGGGGATATTTGAAAGTCTGCGGGGTTTGCACATGCCAGAGAGAATCCCTCTCGAGGGTCTTCACCACGAAGCCTTCCTTCGAGATGACCTTGACGGTGTCCTTCATGGGCAATGCCGGTATCACGGCATCGTACATCTCCATGAGAAAGATCCCTTTTTCGATGAAGGTGGGCGAGATGAAGGGCCGTGCCCCATCGTGTATGACGACGACATCGCAGGGCTGGTCGATCGCCTCCAGCCCGTTTCTCACGGAATCCTGCCTGAGCTTGCCCCCGATGACGAGCTTCATGACCTTGTTGAACTTGTACGTCTCCAGGATCTCCTCCTGAATGAGGGGCAGGTCCTTCTGGTTCACAACGAGGTAGATGCCATCCACGGCCCTGCAGTCCTCGAAGATCTGCAGTGTGTGGACGATGATCGGCTTGTTCTCTATGAGCAGGAACTGCTTGTTGGTGGCGGTCCCCATTCTTTTTCCTGCGCCGCCCGCAAGAATAATAGCGATTGTTCTCATGTTGTCATCACGCCTGTTCTTCTAACTGGTATTGGTCGGGAAAGATATAGTCCTTGTCGGCCTGTTCCTTGAGCTTCGAGAAAATCATACGCCCCGAGGTCGTCTGCAGTACGCTCGTCACCACAACGTCCACGGATTTGCCGAGATACTTTTTGGCATCGTCGACGACAACCATGGTCCCGTCATCGAGGTATCCGATCCCCTGACCGTATTCTTTGCCTTCACGGAGCACTTTTATGGTAATCTGTTCGCCCGGCAGCATCGCAGGCCTGAGCGACATGGCAAGCTGGTTCATGTTGAGGACCTCGATACCCTGCAGTTCAGCCACCTTGTTGAGATTGTAATCGTTGGTCATGATCTTGCCCCCCAGCCGCTTTGCAAGTGCAATGAGTTTCGTATCCACATCTTTCAATTTAGGGAAATCATAATCGACGATCTTTACGTTCAAAAAAGTCTGTTTCTGCAGCCTGTGCAGGACATCGAGGCCGCGGCGGCCTCTGGTCCTTTTCACCGGGTCCTGATGATCGGCAACATGCTGTATCTCGTAAAGGACGAATTGAGGTATGACCAGTGTTCCTTGTAAGAATCCCGTTTCGCAAATGTCCGCTATGCGCCCGTCTATGATCGTGCTTGTATCGAGAAGCTTGATGTCTTTGTCCTCTTCCAGCCTGTCAAACAGCGGAACCCTGGAGAGGTCGAGGGTCTTGCTCTTTTCTTTTCCAAGGACGAAACCGAGATAGCCCATTATGAAGTAAAAAAGAATGTAAATGGGAAGCGTGATGGGGATGTCCTTGATGAGGGCCAGAAGCAGACGGGACACGAAAAGATTCGCAACGAAAAGGCTGACGACCACCCCCGTGAGGCTTCCGAGAATGATCTTCAGCGATATATCCCTGAGCTTCAGCTCGATCTTCAGGATAGCATAGCCCAGGATGAGGCCGCATGTTGCCCCGACGAGCCCCCAGACGCCGCTCGATAGTAGTTCTTTGAGTATGAAATAGCCGGTAAGGGTCGTAACGGTAAGCAGAATTATCTGAACAAATATATCCAAGCAATCAGCCCTTATGGTGATTTGCGGTATTGCCCTTTTGATTGCTGTTGTTAACGAGAAAGATCTCTTCGATCTCCTGTTCCACCATTACTTCTTCGGTTCCGATCGACATGGACAATTCCTTGGTGATAAGGTTCCGCGCCATCTCGAACATCTTCTTTTCACCGAAGGAAAGCTCCTTCCAGTATCGCAGATTGTAAAGTTCCTTCAGGACCGTCGCCACTTCAAAAATGGAGCCGCTCTTGATCCTTTCCATGTATTCCTTGTACCGCCTGTTCCAGGGGGAGTTATCATGAACAATATTCTTGTCTCTCAGGATGTCATAAACCCTTGAAACATCGCAAGCATCGATAACGCTTCTGAGACCGGCATTTTTCGCGCCGTCGATGGGTATCATGATGGTCATGTCCGTATCAAGGATACGGATAATGTAAAATGACTGTTTTGTACCTGAGAACTCTTTATCCTCGATGGACTCGATCCGGCCGACACCATGCCCTGGATATACAGCAACTTCTCCTACATCAAACATTACGCCTCCGATAGTTGTAATCGTTTTTCGGCTAGGTTGCCATATTGTAGCATAATATTGAGAAAAATTAAATAAGTAATTGTTTTTACGCAGTAATCCGTAAAGAATTCAAGGCGTCATCCCTGCTTTCCGGGGAAAATGCCTCAGGGATTCAGGATACCTGTTTTTGCCGTTCCAGGAGTTTGAATTTTATGTCGTTGACGATCCTGAGGAGCCCTTTCTCGTTGGCAAGATCGAGGGCCGTCTTGTTATGATTATTCATTATCATCAGGTCGGCGCCCCGGTTGATGAGAAAATTGATTATCCCGGCGAACTTGCTGGAAATGGCGCACATGAGAGGCGTATTGCCGTCGTGGTCCCGTGCGTTGAGATCAGCACCGTTTTCGACGAGGAGGCGAACAATCTCCAGTTGGCCGCTCCTGCAGGCAAACGTAAGGGCCGTGCCGCCGTCCCTGTCGGGGACGTTCACGTTCGCACCCCGGGATACCAGAAACCTGAGGACACCCACCTGGTTGTTCCTGCAGGCGTAGGCAAGGGGTGTTACGCCCTTGGTGTTCGCGGCGTTGACGTCGGCGCCATTATCGACCAGGAATCGTGCCGTATCGGTAAACCCGTGCATCGACGCATACATGAGCGGAGTATTGCCGTTCGGGTCGGTCCCGTTGACATCGGCGCCCTTCCCGATGAACTGGACCACGCTTTCCAGGTCGCCCTTTTCGCTCACCGTGATCAGTTCACTAAGAAATCTGTTGTCCATTTAAATCATTATATACTACCGAAACAAAAAAAGTTCATTTTTTTCAAAAAACGGGCTCGTCTACGATGGAAGTCCGCGGACGGCCCCTTTGAAAAATGGATTGATGCCGACGACATTTTCCTTTATAATCACTACAATCTTTAATCTGGAGGACATCATAATGGTCAAGTCAAGGTTCGCGCCGAGTCCAACGGGGAACCTCCACATTGGCGGCGCGAGAACCGCCCTGTTCAATTATCTCTACACAAAACATCACGGCGGTATTTTTGTCCTCAGAATAGAGGACACTGACGTCGAACGTTCGAAAGAAGAGTATGTCGACGACATCCTGGGCGGCCTTTCCTGGCTGGGCGTTCACTGGGATGAGGGTCCATACTATCAGAAAGACCGGATGGACATCTATCGCGAACATGCCTTCAGGCTTCTCGAGGCAGGACATGCGTATAAATGCTATTGCACCCCCGAAGTTCTCGAGGAAAAGAAGAAGAAAGCCCTGAAAGAGGGCGGCAAACCCCATTACGACAGGACCTGTCGTGACCTTCCGCCCGATGACACTTCCAACGAAGGCAAGCCCTTCGTCATTCGGTTCCGGAGTCCCATCACAGGCCAGGTAAGCTTCACCGACCTCATTCGCGGCACCATTACGTTCAGATGTGAAGAACTCGACGATCTGATCATCTTCCGCACCGACAATACACCCACCTATAACTTCACCGTTGTCATCGACGACGCTCTGATGGGCATCACCCACATTGTCCGCGGCGACGATCATATCAACAACACCCCGCGGCAGATACTCATCTACGAGGCGCTGAAATACCCCGTCCCGCAGTTCGCCCATGTTCCCCTTATCCACGGAAAGGACAAGGCCCGCCTCAGCAAGAGACACGGTGCCACATCGCTTCTCGAGTATCGCAACGACGGCTTTCTGCCCGAGGCACTCATGAATTACCTGGCAAGGCTCGGATGGGCGCACGGCGACCAGGAGATATTTACGCAGGAAGAACTGGTAGAGAAATTCGACCTTCCCGCCGTCGGAAAATCGCCTTCCGTCTTCGACATGGACAAACTCACCTGGCTTAACGGCCATTACATGAAGACGCTGCCTGAAGAAGAAATCGCAGGTCGGCTCCTGCCTTTTCTCAAAGGTCTGGGAATCGAAACCTCTTGCGATGCCAGGCTTGTCAGGATCGTCGTCAGTCTCCGGGAACGGGCCAGAACCTTGAAGGAAATGGCGCGGATGTCGGAATATTTCTTCCGTGACGACTTTCCCTTCGACGAGGCCGCACGGGCAAAGTTTCTCACAGCCGCCACGAAACCGGTCCTCCTTGATTTTGCCGAAGGCCTCACGGCAATCACCTCCATGGATGAAGAGGAGGCCCTCAAGGTGCTTATCGAAGGGTTGACGAAGAAATACAACGCAAAACCTGTCGCTGTCATCCAGCCTGTCAGGGTGGCCCTGTGCGGCAGAACTGTAAGCCCCGGGATCTTCGAAGTCGTCGCTATCCTGGGAAAAGAGACAGTAGGGAAAAGACTCACGCGAGCTGTTGAATCGATTCAATGAAACTGTCCAGACTCGAAATTTTCGGTTTCAAGTCATTCCTTAACCGCACCGTCTTCCAATTCGGTGAAGGTATTACGTCCGTCGTCGGGCCCAACGGCTGCGGCAAAAGCAACATAGTCGACGCCATCGTCTGGGTCCTCGGCGAGAGGGGTACAAAGAGCCTCAGGGTCAAGGATATGGGCGACGTCATCTTCCATGGCAGCAACGGCAAGAGGCCCGTCAATATCGCCGAGGTAACCCTCGACCTCACCGAAGGCGACAAGGAATTCATTGTAAAAAGACGTATTTACAGGGACGGTACAAATGAATATTCCCTGAACGGCAAGATCGTCCGGCTCAAGGATGTGCAGGATGCATTTCTGGGAACGGGCCTTGGCACCAATTCCTACGCCATCATAGAACAGGGCCGGATAGAGGCCCTCATTTCCATGAAACCCCCCGAGAGGCGCATCGTCATCGAAGAGGCAAGCGGCATAACGCGGTTCGAAGAGAAGAAACGCGATGCCGTCGCCCGCATGACGGAAACCACCGCCAATCTCGAGCGCATCGAGGACGTATACCGGGAGGTCACTGTCTCCTTTGGCAAAGCCGAGCAGGAATGGGAGCGCTGGAAGGCATACCAGGAACTGGCCGACAGGCTCCACGAGATCGACAGGCAGCTCCTCCTTGACGGCTACGCCAGGCTCCGCAAACGGATGACAAAAGTCAGGGAACGACAGGCGGACCTCGAGGAAGAGATTCTGCAGAAGGAAGCCGAAAAGGCCACCCTGGCGGAAGAGTTCGAGGCGAAGGAAAGTGAGTTCTCTCTCACCGACAATATTATCCGGCAGATGGAAGTCGATTTAAAAAGCAAAGAGAAAGACATGGAGAGCCGTCTTCTTGAGATCGAGTACCTGGGTGAGGAAATCAAGCGTCTCGAGCTTTCCGTCAAAGGACTCTCCCAGGAAGAATCCTCAATTGCAGGCGAGATATCCCGGCATGAAGGTGAAATCAACGCCCTCAGGGAGAAAACCGGCATCCTGACAGAGGAATTACAACAGGAGAAGGAGAAAGAGACCAGGGCGCAGGACGTCGCGCAGACGTTCAAGACAGACATCGAAGAGAACGAACAGAAGCTTGAGGACTCCCGGACACGGCTCTTCGTCTCAATGAGCTCGCTTACGGAGACAAGAAACAAAATAGCTGAAATTGAAAGACTGTCAAAGGAAAAACAGAAACGGATCGAAAGGCAGGCAGCCGAGCGCAGCGAACTTGATGCACTGATGGCCTCCCTCAACGGCAAGCGTCAGGCGCTTCACGATTCGCTTCAAAACGCGCTCCGTGAAAAGGAGTCCCTCTCCGTGCGGGAATCGGCGCTGCTTGCCGAGCGCGACAAGACGGCGCGGGAGATGGAAAGGCTCAAGGGGCTCGTTGAAAGTGCACGAAGTGAAAAACGCCTGAAAGAGGACTTTCTCAAACAGCTTGGCGGATACATCGAAGGCTCTCCCGATGCCGTTCCCGCCGAGGACCGCCTTGTCAACCTTATCAAGGTGGAAGAACCGAAGATAAAAGCCCTGGAGAGATTCTTCCAGGAAGAACTGGAATACGAGGTCATAAGGGACGACTCCGCCGAATCGGTGGCGGCAGCGGTGCGGGCGAGGGAAGGCAACCGCATCTTCTTCTCTCCGAAGGGGATCTTCAAGACGTCCGGGGGCGACGTGGAGATCGATATCTCCTGGACAGCCGATATAGAAGAGGCCCTGTCCAGGGTAGCCGGCGGCGAAGAGGGCATATTCATCAACGATGACGTCTATGTCGATTCCCGCGGCATCATCCTGAGCGGGACGGGTTCGAAAAAAATCGACGTGAGGCAATTCAAAGAGAAGCTGAAACTCGAGAAGGAACTGCAGACACTATCGTCCGATATTGAACGCCATGCCGGTACCCTCAGGGATTTGAGGCCGGCTCTCGATGCCTGTGACGGAAAGTACCGTTCCGCCCGCGGTGCCCGCGAAGCGCAGGAAGGCAGGATCAAGGCCCTCGAAAAGGACCTCCTCATCGCCGAAGCGCAGTGGAAGAGTGCCGCTGACAGGGTTTCCGACCTGGAAGCGGTCGCGGAATCCTTCGATGATGCCGGACCGGATGACGCTGCCGCACTCGCGGCCGAGCGCAGCCGCCACGAGGAGGAAAAAACGGCGATAGAGTCATCCATGGCCCATCTGAGAGAGACGCTGGGCAGGTTGAAAAAAGAGTATGAAGCGGCCCAATCCACCTGGCACGGCATTACCATCGAGATCGAACGAAAGACGAATATGCTCAGGTCGATAGGCGAAATGCGCGAGCGCTCCACAGAAGCCATCGCCGCGCTGACCGCAAAAAAGCAGGGCCTCAAGGAAAAATTCGAAGCCATAAACCGGGACATCGATGGCAGGACACGAAAGATCAGCTACCTTGAGCGTTCCTACGAAGAACTCCAGGCGGAACAACAAAAACACGTCGCGCGGTTCGAAGAGCTTAAGGTAATGCTCGGCAACCTTCACAGTCAGAAACAGGCCCTCCAGGAATCGATCGAAACTGCCGGCAAGGAAATGGAAAAAGTACGTGCCAGGAAAGAAAACGCCGAAAAGGATCTGGCGGTCCTCGAAGAAAAGCGCCTGACCGTTATCGAGCACCTGCGCGATACGTACAATATCGAAGACCCGGGCGATGTTTCGGTCCAGCTGCCTGCCGACATAGAAGAGGAACGGGAATCGCTCACGGGCAGGATAGCCGCGATGGGCGAAATAAATTTCAGGGCGGAAAAGGAATATCTTGAACTCAAGGAGAGGATCGCCTTTCTGGACAAGCAGAAGGAAGACCTTCTTACCGCGATGGAGTCCCTGAAGAAAACGATTACGAAGATCGACCAGTTCACCAGGGAACTTTTCACTGAAACCTTTGACAAGGTCAACAACGCCTTTATCCGCTTCACCGATTTGCTCTTCAAGGGCGGCAAAGGCTACCTCGCGATCAACACGGAACAGGCCGGAGTCGACCTCTTCGTTCAGCCTCCCGGCAAGAAAGTTACACGGATGGAACTTCTCTCCGGCGGCGAGAAGGCCCTCATCTCTCTCGCTTTCCTTCTCGCGCTCATGGACACGAGGCCGAGCCCCTTCGCCCTCATGGACGAAATAGACGCTCCTCTCGACGACGCCAATCTCGCGGGTCTTCTCGACATCATACGGGGCATGAGCCTCAAAACACAGATCGTTTTCATAACCCACAACAGGATCACCATGGAGTACTCGGACATGATATACGGTATAACCATGGAGGAACAGGGCATTTCAAAGACCGTCTCCGTCAGGCTCTAGACCAGCGGTGATTCGCCGACGGTTCGCAAATGCCTTTTTGTACAATGTCGCCACATCCCGTTGATATGTTGCAAAGTTCCTTTACTGGTCTTATTTTGCGGGCCGCAGGGCGGGATTTTTTTTCTTGACTTTTTTCCTTAGAACACTATCATTTAATATTATAAAGGGGAAGGGGGCGTTTGGAACATCGATTCTATCACTATATCTGCACCGTTGTAATAACAACGGTTTCAAGTTTTCATGTATCCTCTTTTAAAAAAATGTTGTGAAAGGAGGTGGGATTTACCTTCGTTAAGGGAAATGTGTTTTCAAAAACGCAAAGGGGGTTATTATGCAGCCAACAGTACCAGCTTTACCGCCTGTCACGCTTCCTGATGCATCTGTATTGATGGCACCATGGTATGTGTGGTGGGTCTTGGTCATCGGACTCTTTCTTATGACATTTATCGGCACCTGGCTTATTACAAGGGGGTGGAAAGAATGAACCCGATAACCTACCTTGAATTTCAAAAACCAACAACTGAGATGGCAGTATACGGCAGTATCGGTGTGGCGATCCTGCTCGTTATTTCCATCATATTGGGGTTTCTGAGCAAGAAAAAGGTGGCCAAAGGCTCCTTTGACGAGTACCTCGTCGGCAAACGGGACATCGGCCCTGTCGTCACCGGCTGCGCGCTGGCGGCGTCATACCTTTCAGGCTGGGCCTTTGCCGGCAGCACCGGCGTCGTATACGCCGTTGGTTTTTCCGGCATGTGGTTCGCCGGCATCTGGAGCTTGCTCGGCCTTATCCCCTGCTGCTGGCTCGCAGCAGTGAAAACGGCTGATTTCTCTAAAAAGCTCGGCGCGGCGACGCTGCCGGAGACGATAGGCAGGAGATTTGAAAGCAAGATGCTCCAGACCGTTGTCGCCCTCTGCATGCTTTACTTCCTTTTCATGTATTCCGTTGGCCAGCTCAAGGCGGCAGGCGGCGTGTGGTATGCCACAACGGGTCTGCCCGCGGTGTGGTGTCTTCTTCTATCCATTTTTATCGCATGGCTTTACATGGTCCTCGGCGGTTACGTGGGTACCCAGTGGTCCATGGCCTTCCAGGGGGCCTTCCTCGGCTTTGTCGGGGCACTCCTCGGTATATGGGCGATCATATGGGCCGGCGGTTTCTACGAAATCTCCGCAAAGCTGTACATGGAACCGAAGGTGGGGCCCGCCCTCATCAAGCTGATGAGGCCGGAACTACCAAAGGTGGGGCCGACACAGCTCTTCTCGAGCCTCGTCGGTATCCTTGCCACTCCGGTCATATTCTTCACCATGGCCATCGGTTTCCCCCACAATGTCAGCCGGTTCCTCGGCATGGGCACGCTTAGTAAGAAGGGTTACTGGACTCTGATCACCGTGGTATTCCTCATCGCCGGCATCCCCATCATGCTCGACTGTTCAAGCAACGGTCTTGTCGCCAGGGTGATCTACGGAACGAACCTTCTGAAAGTGAAACCCTGGGCAGCCGACCTCGCCGCACCTGAACTCGCCTTTGCCGTCGGCGGCGTTCCCATGATGACCCTCTATGTCATGGGCCTTTTCGCCGCCGCACTCTCCACCCTTGCCGGTATGGTCTTCATCATGAGCGCCAATATCACAAGGGACGTTATCAAGCTCTGGTGGCCTCAGGTATCCGACAAGTCGATGCTCTATCTGGGATATTTCCTCATCGCCCTTTTCCTCTTCCTGCCGTTCTACTGGACGCTGGTCAACCCGCCGCCGCTTCTGTCGATCTTCATGGGTCTCGCCGCGATGGGCCTCGGTGCCATATTCGTCTTCGTCACCGCCGTTTCCTATTACTGGAAAGGTGCCACGAAGTGGGGCGCGCTCTTTACCGTTCTCTATGGTACGGGCATGAGCATCTATGGCGGTTATAAAGTCCTCTACAAGAAAGAGATCGGCCTTGGGACATTCGAGTGGTGGCTCGTCATCGGTTGCGGCATAATCTATTTCGTCGTTAGCGCCGTTACGAAAGCGCCTTCGAAAGAGCTGCTCGACAAGCTCTTCCCGGCAAAAAACTGATATTGCAGGAACCGAAAACAAGAGGGGCTTTTAAAAGCCCCTCTTTTTATTCTCTCTGGAAAAGTTGCAGGACCATACACTATCGGACGATGACTATGGAGGACACGTGGAGATATACACCGTTGCGTGGCTTGCGGCAGGAGTGGGAATCCTGGCGTATTTCATCTACAGCACGTTCATCAAAAAGTAAAACTACCAAGAAGCGTTCTTCGACCTGAGGTAATCCTGCGCGCCTTTGTTTCCCATCCGCGCCGCCCTTCTGTAATCTCTAAAAGCCTTCTCTCTATCATTCATGATCTCGTAGACCTCTCCCCGGCTTGCGTAGGCCGCGGAACTGTCGGGGTTGATCGATATGGCCTTTGATAGATCGTCTACCGCCGCCCGGTAGTTCTTCATGAGATAATACACAACACCGCGGTTGTAATAGGCGTCGAAGTAGTTAGGGTCCTTTTTGATGGCAATGTTGAGAAGATCGATGGCTTCGTTCGGGTAGCCCGCATCGATAAATTGATAGGCTTTCTTGTAGTAATCCTTCGCGGTCGAATCGCTATCGCCACCGGAGCAACCACCCAGAATAATGACGGTCGACAAAAGAACAAGTGAAAAAATATGTTTCATGGGGCCTCGCATTTGTTTGTGTGATGTGAGACCCCATCATTCTAACTGAATGTCCCTCCTGAAGTCCAAACCTATATTCACCAGGGCCATCCCGCGCGGACAGGGGAACCTTACAGGGGCTCTACTTGCACCGTCCTATCTGGCCCGACTTGCACTTCGTGCCATCCACCCAGATCGCGTCGGAAAGTTTGGCCCCGACAAAGCTTGTCTCTTTGTCCACCGATGCCCCCTTCAGATTGGCACCCTTGAGGTCCGCATCATTGAAAAGGGTCCCCTTGAGGTTGGCCCCGCTGAGGTCGGCCCCGCTGAGGTCGGCCCCGTAAAAATCGATGCCGGCAAGGTTTGCCTGAGAGAGATCGCACTTACTGCACTTGTTGGTACTGTTGAGCTTTTGAACGTCCTGGGGATTGAAACCAAAAACACCACCGGGCAGGCAAATGAAAGCTCCAACAACCACAAACAATGTCAAGATCACTGCTTTTCCCATAAAACCCCTCCTTAGTGAGAATAATAAAAGGCCGTCACCTGACGTGCAGGTGGCGGCCCGACCATCCCGTATAACCCTCCAGAAACCACGATACGTCTCTGAACCCGAGCTATATGACCTTTTATAAGTTCTATTTTACTTTTCTTTCCTCATATGTCAACCCCCTTTTCGCACATTAATTGCTTGACAGTCAAAAAAATGACGTGCTAATCAAATAGCATGATGCTGGGCTTTTCCGATTCCTGGGTCTTCGCAGGCTTCGCCTTTACGATAGTTTCCGCTCTTTTTTGCGTTGTCTATGGTATCCTCAACTGGAGGAAGGGCGGCATGGAGAAGGAAGGGGACTATCGGGAAGAAATTCAGTGGGAGCGCGAAGAGATTGAACTCATCGAAAAGCTCCCATAAGGTCTTATGTTCTATCTTATAACCTTTACCCTCATCTACCTAACCATAACGGTTTATTTCAGCTATCTCGGGTATCGCAGAACAGTGACCGTCTCTGACTATCTTCTCGCCGGAAGACAGGTCCATCCCGTTACGATGGGCTTAAGCTACGGCGCGACCTATATCAGCACCTCCGCCATCATAGGCTTCGGAGGAGTGAGCGCACTCTACGGTTTCGGCCTCACATGGCTTTCTTTTCTCAACATTATGATCGGGGTATGGGTCGCTTTCGTCATATTCGGCAAGAGAACGCGGAAGATGGGCAAGGCCCTCGACGCCCATACCTTCCCTGAGCTTCTGGGAAGGCGCTACGAATCGCGGTTCATCCAGGGTTTCTCGGGGCTGGTCATTGTGATCTTCATGCCCGTTTACACGGCCGCGGTGCTGATAGGCATCTCGCGGTTCATTGAGGTCTACCTCAGCATCCCTTTTTCAACGGCGTTTCTCGCATTCCTTCTGATCACCGCATGCTTCGTCATCTGGGGAGGGCTTAAGGGCGTTCTTTATACCAGCGCCTTCCAGGGAATCATTATGGTCGTTTCGATGGTCGCCATAGGCATCTCCACGTACTATTCTCTCGGTGGGATATCGCAAGCCCATAGATCGCTTGAAGCGATCACGCCCATGGTCCCGCATTATCTCCAGGAAGCGGGCCACAGGGGCTTTGCGTCAATGCCGCAAGCCTTCTCCTCGATCTGGTGGTACGTAATAACAACGATGATCATGGGTGTCGGCATCGGTGTCATCGGCCAACCTCAGCTGAACGTGCGGTTCATGACCCTCAAATCCGACAGAGAACTCAACCGGTCCGTGCCGTTCGCTGCTATATTCATACTCTGCACGACCGGGGTCGCATATGCCGTGGGAGCGCTGACAAACGTCTATTTCTACAACACCTACACCGAGCTGCCGCTCCACGCCGTACAGGGGAATCTGGACAAGATCATCCCCCTGTATATCGACCGGTTTTATCCGCAGTGGTTCGTAGCCCTCTTTCTCGTCTGCCTGATGTCGGCGGCGATGAGCGCGGGCAGCAGTCAGTTTCACGCCCTGGGTACGTCGCTGTCCCGCGACATCTTCGAACAGGCGCTCCTGAAAGGAAAATCGGTTGCGGAAACAACGATAGTGACGAGGATAGGCATCGTGCTGAGTATCTTTGCCACCCTCATCATCGGCCTCGTCCTGCCCGAAAGCATAGTTGCCGTGGCAACGGCGTTCTTTTTCAGTCTCTGCGGTGCAACCTTCATCCCGGTCTATCTTTTCGGACTGTATTGGAAGAGGGGAACAAAGCCTGCGGCCAAGGCGAGCATACTTTCAGGATTCTTTGTGTCTCTTATCTGGATGCTCCTCTTCCACGAAGAGGAAGCCAGGGCGCTCGGCCTGTGCAGGAAGATCTTCAACATGGAGAGCCTCGCCGGCCACCCGTGGAACATGATCGACCCGCAGATCATCGCGCTGCCGATATCCTTTATCGTTTTCATAGTCGTATCCCTCGTCACGCGCCCGGTCCGGGAGGAAACGGTAACCAAAGCTTTTATTCACATATAGCATCCGAATGCTGGCTGAAGTCTCTGATAGGTCCAATAAGACCGATGCGACCTATAGGACATATTAGAGACTTTGACCTTTAACGTTAAACTTTCTTTAAAGGAGGATGTTCCCATGTCAAAGCGTTATGTTCTGGGGATTTGTCTTAGCAACAGGGTCGAGAATGCCTCCGAATTCCAGAAGATCCTCACGGAATGCGGTTGTTACATAAAGACCCGCCTTGGCCTCCACGAGGTCTCGGACAATCTCTGCGCTCCCGGCGGTCTCATTCTGCTCGAGGTCTATGGAGGCGACGCGGCAGTCGCCGAAATGGAATCAAGGTTGAAAGCGGTTAAGGGCCTTCAGGTCCAGAAGATGGAATTTGAGATGTGAGAAAAGAAGGGATCAGGGATCAGGGAATTGGCGGCGGGCACGGAAAAGGTCAACAGTGATCCTCCCTGGAGGAACGTGAATCGGCATCTTCCTTTGAAGCGGGTTGGACTTTATTCCCTTTTTGCGCTGGGTGCCCCTTTTCTCTGTGCGATCCTTCTTCACTCTATCCTTCAGACAAAAGACTGTTATGCCGGGGAATCCAGGGAGGCGGCTTTGGCACCGGCGGCACTCACCGCGTCCACGAAAGAATCTCTTGAAACACACTGGCCTGCCTCTTCACAGCTCGTTGTCGTCAGAAATGATGGTTCATTGCCTCATATTTCAACCGTACGCGCATTTGAGAAGAAGAACGGCACATGGGTCCCCGTTTTTGGTCCCGTGCGCGCCACGACGGGCAGAAACGGTTTTGCGGCCGCCGACGGCAAGCGTGAAGGCGACGGCATGACCCCCGCGGGGATATACTCCCTTGGTCTCGTCTTTGGTTATCCCTCATCGGTCACATCCGCAATGCCCTATCGCCGGATGACGCGGCAGGACATCTGGGTTGACGACCCCGCTTCGCCCGATTACAACAGACTGAAGAGGAAAGAGGGGACGAAGGCACGCTCCTTCGAAGACATGGTCCTGCCCGACAATCGCTACAAGTACGGCGTCGTTGTCGAATACAACACAAACCCAGTTGTTCCCGGGCTAGGCAGCGCCATCTTCATCCACATCTGGAAGGACGAAAATACCGCGACCGCCGGCTGCGTAGCCCTTTCGGAGCAAAATATCCTGAAACTGATCCGCTGGCTGGACCCCGCAAGGAAACCGCTGATAGTTCTGGAAAACTGACGCTTTGGAGAAAAAGACAAAAGACTGCTTCACATCCCGCGTGAGATAAAAAAAGCGCCCGACCTTGCCTGGCCGGGCGCCTGTAACTCATCTTGTCGTTACTGTTTCTTGAATTCCTTCTCCATTGCCTCTTTAGCCGGTTTTACGTACATGTCGCGAAGTTTCGGTTTTTCGATCTTTCCGGCGGGGTTGCGCGGAATCGTCGTATAGACCATCTTTTCCGGCCATTTGTATTTTGCAAGGCCTTTCTCTTTGACAAAACTGATGATCTCTTCATCGGTGATTGTCTGGCCTTCCTTCGGCTGGATAATCGCCATGACTATTTCGACCAGTCTGGGGTGAGGGTAGCCGAGGACCGCGACGTCCATGACCTTGGGATGCTTGCGCAGGGCGTCCTCGATCTCCGCGGGGAAGATGTTCTCGCCGCCTCTGATGATCAGGTCTTTCGCCCGGTCGGCGAAGAAGATGAAGCCCTCGTCATCCATGTATGCCAGGTCGCCCGTATAGAGCCATCCGTCTTTGATCGTCTTTGCGGTCATCTCCGGGTTAAAGGCATATTCCTTCATGAGGCGGGGTCCCTTGAGGATCAGTTCGCCTACGCCGCCTGCCGGCAGATCTTTCCCATCGCTGTCGATAACCTTTGCGTCCATGAAGGCCGTCGCCTTGCCGATGGAACCGGGCTTTCTCATGATATCTTCGTCGTAGCAGTTGGTGAGACCACCGCCGCCGCCCTCAGTGATGCCGTAGATGTTCGCAATGGGCAGGTTCGGGAAAAACTTCTTGGAATCCTCAAGAAGGATATAAGGGACCGGCTGGGCGCCGATCTCGATATGGCGCAGCGCGGAAAGATCATAATCCTTGAGATTTATTTGTCCCGTTTTCAGGGCGTTGATCACGTCCGACCAGGTCGGGACCGTGTTCCAGCCTCCGGTGCACTTCTCGTCCGCCATGCTCCTGAGATAGAATTCAGGCTGTGTCTCCATTGCCATGAGGACCTTGCCTGCGGCAATGTAACAGGGGAAGGAGAGGAACAGGGTGCCGCTGTGATAGAAGGGGTGAGGCGACAGATACACGCTGTTGTACCCTTCGTTGTAGGTCAGGGCGTTGCCGATGCCGATGTAGAAAAGGCTGTTATGGGTGTGGGAAACCGGTTTCGGTGCCCCTGTCGTTCCCGACGTGAACATGAGTTCAGCCATATCGTCATCCGCGGTCTCAAGGCAATACGGTGTCGCATCGCCCTTTTCCAGGATTTCCTTATATGATTTTGTACCGGCTGGCACGGTATCACCGAGACAAATGAAATTCTTACAATAGTCCATCTCTTTCATGATGGGTTCGACTCTTGCGTTAAACTGTTCGCCAAACATAAAGACCTTGCATTTTGTGACGTCAGCGGCGTACTTGATGTCGGCACTGGCGAAACGGAAGTTAAGGGGCGTTACCGTTGCGCCCGTCTTGAGGACAGCTATATAGCTGGCATACCACTCCATGCAGTTCATCATAAGGTGGACGATTATGTCACCCTTCTTGACACCGCAATCCTTGATCAGGTAGTTGGCGATCTTGTTCGCCTGGTCGTCGAACTCCTTCCACGTGAGGCTCCGGCGCTGCTTCTTCGACGGGAAGCTTTCGATGATGAACTCTCGCTTTGGAAATTTGCTCGCATTGAGCCCCGAAAACATTGCAAAATTCATAATAACCCTCCTTGTAGAAACGCTTTTTTTTTATTGCTTTAGGTCCCATCAGCATGATAAAAAGATTTAGGATTCTTTGTCAACAGTAAAGTAAAACCAAATACCTTCAGGAGGTCTTGCCATGGCAGAAGTCTTCACGCACATCGGTGAAATCTTGGCACGCAACGCGCGCATGTACCCCAATGACGTTGCTCTCGTCGAGCGCACACCAGCAGAAAAGAAAAGAGTCGAAGTGACATGGAAACAGTTTGACGATCAGGCGAACCAGTTCTCCAACGCCCTGGCAAAGATGGGCGCAAAAAAAGGCGATAAAATTGTCCATTTCATGAACAACTCGACAAAGTGGCTCGTTGCCTATTTCGGCATCGTAAGAACGGGGGCCTGGGTGGTTCCTCTCAATTTCCGGTTTACCTCGGAAGATGTGAAGTACTGCAGTGATGTCGCGGAGCCGATGATCATCGTTTTTGATGAAGAGTTCACGGACAGGATCGAAGCGATCAAGGGCGACCTCCCGACCGTGAAGAACTACATCTGCGTCGGCGACAAAGTCCCGGCGTGGGCCCAGTCCTACGACAAGATCATGGCTTCCGAATCCACCGCCAACCTCAACATCCCGATCATTCCCACGGATGAGTGCGGCCTTTACTTCACTTCGGGCACGACGGGCCAGCCGAAACCGATCCTTCTCACCCACAACAACATGTTCTGCGCCTGTGTCACCGAGAACGCGCACCACAAACAGACGAAAAACGACTGTTTTATCCTTATCCCGCCGCTCTATCATACCGGCGCCAAGATGCACTGGTTCGGCAGCTTCATCGTCGGCAGCAAGGCCGTCATCCTCAAGGGCGTATCCCCGGAATGGACCCTCGAGGCGGTCAGCGAGGAAGGCGGCACCATCGTGTGGCTCCTCGTCCCCTGGGCACAGGACATCCTTATGAAATTCGACAAGGGCGAACTGAAACCCTCCAACTACAAGCTCGAGCAATGGCGTCTCATGCACATCGGTGCCCAGCCCGTTCCACCGGCACTGATAAAACACTGGAAGGAATACTTCCCGACAATGGATTATGACACCAATTTCGGCCTCAGCGAATCGACAGGCCCGGGCTGCGTGCACCTCGGAATGGGCAACGAACATAAAATCGGCGCCATCGGCGTCCCCGGTTTCAACTGGGAATTCAAGATCGTCGATGAGAACGCCGTCACCCTCAAGGCTGGCGAGGCCGGCGAGCTTGTTGTCCGCGGCAACGGTGTCATGCGCGAATATTACAAGAACCCCGAAGCAACGAAAAAGACCCTCATCGACGGGTGGCTTTTCACCGGCGACATGGCCCGGGTGGACGAAGATGGTTTCATCTGGCTCGTCGACAGGAAGAAAGACATCATCATCACCGGCGGCGAGAATGTCTTCCCCGTCGAAGTTGAAGATTTTCTCTATACGAACCCCAAGATCAAAGACGCCGCTGCCATCGGCATTCCCGATGACCGCCTGGGCGAGATCGTCACCGTCGTTGTCGAGCTCAAACCCGGCGAGACCATGACCGAAGAAGAAGCGATCAAGTTCTGTGAACCCCTTCCACGGTACAAAAGGCCGAGAAAAGTATTCTTCGGCGATGTCCCGCGCAACCCCACGGGTAAAATTGAGAAACCAAAATTAAGAAAGCAGTACTCCGGCATGGAAGAGGCATTCAAGATCAAATAAGGAACGTAAGGTACGGAAGGACCGGGCGCATCCCGGTCCTTCCTTTAAAAACCCTCGTTCGGAAGAGAATCGGTGCCTTAGAACGTGTCTCACAGGAAGCCCACCCTCGAAGAAACCATCGGCTATGTATTCAAGAACAGAGAACTGTATAATCAGGCAGTGACGCACAGCTCCTGTTTCAATGAGAAAAGAGATGCTCGCCGCTCGGACAACGAAAAGCTGGAGTTCCTTGGTGACGCAATCCTCAATACCGTCATCAGCATCATCCTCTACAAGCGTTTCCGCGGCAGGGACGAAGGCTTTCTCAGCAACGCCCGATCGAGCCTCGTGAAGCGCGAAACCCTGACCGTAATAGCAAAGGAGATCAACCTCGATCAGCATATGAGCTACGGTAATGGAGACGGTGTCGTACCCGAGGAGTCGAAGGTGCTGTCAAATATGGTCGAAGCTTTGATCGGCGCGCTCTATCTCGACAGCGGGATCCGAAATACCGCAAAGGTGATCAGAAAACTCTTCTCGTTCTATTTTACCGAAGAAAAGCTTACCGAAAAAAATCCCAAGAATATCCTGCAGGAACTCTCTCAGAAGAAGTGGGGAGTCCTGCCCAGGTACAAGTTCCCCCGCAGGACAAAGGACGGATTTGCCGTCATCGTATTTATAGGAAAGGACCACAAGGCGAGGGGAACGGGAAAAAGCAAAAAGGAAGCGGAACAGAGCGCCGCCCGCAACCTCCTGGAATACCTCGCGGAGATAGACGAAAGATAGAGGGAGACCGGGATCAAAGAAAGAACACAAGAGTATTACCTCCTCGCTTTGTGCCCTTTTCTCTTCCTATACATCCCTGCGATAACCATACCGGCCAGAAAGACAAGACACACAACGATGAAGTAGTCCCCGTATCGTACGTAGAACGTCATCGTATCCTTGAGGGCGTAGCTGCCCCTCAGGACCTCTTCGGTGAAGATCGGGGTTTTACCCCTGATGCGGCCCCTGGGATCGATGACGGAGCTTATACCGGTGTTGGCGGCCCTCAGAAGGTACCTGTCGGTCTCGATGGCGCGAAACACATAGAAGGCGAAGTGCTGAAATGGCGCCGATGTCCTGTTGTACCAGGCGTCGTTCGTGAGGTTTATAAGGACCTGGGCGCCCCTTCTGACGGTCTCGTTCGTGATATAGGGGAATATACCCTCAAAACAGACAAGTACGCCGATCCTGCCCGCATCCGTTGAAATTGGCGCATGTCCTTCGCCGGGCATGAAATCCGCACCTATAGCGGTAATCTTTGCAAGAAAGGGAAAGTAGGAGACTATGGGGGTATATTCCCCGAAGGGGACAAGGTGGACCTTGTTGTACACCCCGGCAGTCCGGCCTTTCCCATCTATGTAGTACACGGTGTTGAGAAGGCTTCCGTTGCCGCCGAGGCCCACCGTCCCGAAGAGAAGCCGGGAGTGGAGCATGGCGGGTACCGCCTTCACATACTTGTAGGCAGGGATCTCCCGTTCGATGATGAAGGGCATTGCCGTTTCCGGCCAGACAATGAGATCGGCGCCCTGCGCGAGGGCGAAGGTCAACCGGTAGTATTTGCTTACCGTCATCATCTTGAAGGATTCGTCCCATTTGACGTCCTGTCCGATATTTCCCTGGACTATCGCCACCTTGCGGGGTTCTGTATCCCTGTGTTGAAGCCTCACGAAACCAAAGGCCAGAGAGGAGATAACAAGGACAAGGATAACACCGGTCCATACCGGAGATACTCTTCTGCGGACCCATACGGCACAAATGATGCCGTTTACGGCCACGATCAGGAAGGAGATGAAGGAAGTCCCCGTGACAGAGGCCGCCTGTATGAAGGGGAGAAAACCATACTGAGAATGAGCGAGGAACGACCAGGGAAAACCAGTCATCACCGCGCCTCTGGCATACTCCAGTACGACCCATACGGCGGGAGCAAGCAGATAGGAATGAACTCCGGTCCTTTTTTCCAGGACGGCGCAGCAAAGCGTAAAGATCCCCGTGTAAAGGGAAAGATAAAGAACGAAGAGAATGAGGATCAATATGCTGACAGGGACGTTAATACCCCCGTATTGGTTCATGGCCACAACGACCCAATAGATGAGTCCTAGCCAGGCAACCACCCCTGCCGCAAACCCCTGCCGGAAGGATAGCCGAAGGTCGTCCCTGTCGATGGAACGTATAAGGGGCACGAGGGCAATAAAGGCAAGGGGGTAGAGGGACACCGGCGGCTGTATCAGGATAAGCATCACTCCCGATACAAAGGCATACCCGTACCGCGAGACAAGCCATGAGAGACGGTTTCTCCTGTCAGCGACAGCTTTCAAGAACCTTTCACATCCTTCGTATTGCACATCAGTGCTGCTTATTCGATAAGCGCCCGGAAAACAGGGTGCTCGAGAACAAGCCCCATGAGTTTCTTCTCCCGGTAACGCATCTTCCTCGCCCCGGATGCTCCCTTTACGTGGTCGTAGCCCACGATGTGGACAAGACCATGAACTATAAGTCCAAAGAGTCTTTCGTAGAAGGGGATGTCCGCCTCGCGTGCCTCATCGTCGGCCCGTTCCACGGAGATGATGATGTCCCCGACCGCCTCGCCGGGCATTCCGTCAAGATAGGAAAAGGAGATCACGTTTGTGGGACGGTCTTTCCCGAAAAAATCCTTGTTCATGACGGCGATCTTCCTGTCGTCCACAAAAAGAATGCTCAGGTCTCTGTCGTCAAGCTTTAAAGAGGCCAGTAATTCCCCTGTCACCCTGCCGATCGCGCTTCGATTGAGCTTCATCAGTCTTTGGGAATTTTTTATCAGTACCGCCATTTTGTGTCCTTTCGGGGTATTCGATACGGTGGTGAAATATGCCGATGAGGATCGCAATGAAGCTCCTCTGGATCGCGTACAGGTCTTTCAGCGTCAGTTCGCATTCGTCGAGTTGGCCGTCGAGAAATATGCCCTCGATGATATGCTGCACGTGGTTCTCTATTCTCTTGGGTGTGGGGTCGTCAAGCACACGGGAGGCGGCTTCCGTGGCGTCGGCAAGCATGATGATGCCGGCCTCCTTGGTCTGTGGTTTCGGTCCCGGGTACCTGAAATCCTGTTCCTCGATCACATGCAGGGACGGATCTTCCTGTCCCTTGGCTTTGCTGTAAAAAAAACTTGTAAGAGATGTCCCGTGGTGCTCCTGGATGATACCTGTCAGCCTGCGCCCGAGCTTGTAGTCCTTCGCGAGTTCCACTCCCTCCTTCACGTGAGACATGATAATGAGGGCGCTCATGTTCGGGGTGATGCCTTCATGGGAATCTTCGGAACCGGTCCGGTTTTCGATATAATAATGGGGCATCTTCAACTTGCCTATATCATGGTAGTATGCGGCAACCCGTGTTAGAAGGGGATGGGCGCCGATGCTCTCGGCGGCCGCCTTTGACAGATTGCCCACGACAATGCTGTGGTGGTATGTCCCCGGAGCGTTGAGCATCATGTCGCCCAGCAGGGGATGTTCCAGATTGGCGAGTTCCAGCAGCTTTATGTCCGTCGTATAATCAAAAACGCTTTCAATGACCGGCAGAAGCCCGAGGACTATGAAACTGCCGGCAACTCCATTTACGAGCACAAAAGCGATCCTGAGAGGAACGCTTCCCGATGAGCGGGCGGTGAAGAGATCATTGGCGAGCATGAAAAAACACATCAGGAACGCAGTATACAGGCCCGCCCTCAGGATGGTATTGCGGTTCTCGCACTTGCCTGAAAAGAAGGCACCCAGTATCGACCCGGTAAAGGTATAAAGAAAAATACGGAGGCTGTTATCGAAGGAGAAAGCCAGCGTGGCCGCGTACACAAGGGAGAAGATGATGGCTATCTCCGAAAAAAGTACGATTCGCACTACCATGGCAAAGACGAAAACAGGGATGATATAAAAAAGGTCTTCAAGACGGCTCTGGGCATAGCTTTCAAAGATCAGGTAAAAAGACTTCACCAGAAGCACGCAGAAAACGGTGAAGATAGAGCAGAAAAGAAGGTCCTTCTTCGACAGGTAGAACTTCTTTATGTTCTTCTCGGAGTATTCGTAAAGGATGACGATAAGAAGGAAAAGAAGGATGAAGACGGCGATAAATCTCTTGATCGTAAAAACTTCACGCCTGTCCAGCGAGCTGAACGCGGCGATCTTCCCAAGATGGTCCGCATTGACCCGCTCGCCCTCCCGTACGATTATTTCCCCCTTCTTCACTGTGACATCGGTCCCGGGGACGGAAAAGTCGACGGGCGCCCGCAGGTTTTCCCGGGCAATATCACCGGGCTGATATTCCACGATGAAAAACGGGTTCTTCGTACTGACTATGAGGGCGAGGGCCACGGCAAGGCAAAAGAGAATAAGCAGCTTTCCGTAGTTGAGGTACGAGGGAGGTTTATCCTTTCCGTTCTGCATTTCTGGATTCCTCCAATTCCACGCGTCGTGCCTCGTAGGCCTTGATTATCTTCTGCACCAGGGGATGGCGCACGACATCCTTTTCGGTAAAATAGACAAACTTGATGCCCTTGACATCTTTCAGAATACCTCTGACCTCGACAAGACCGCTTGTCTTCTTGTCAGCAAGGTCGATCTGAGTAATGTCTCCGGTAATGACGGTCTTCGATGAAAATCCCAGCCTGGTCAGGAACATCTTCATCTGTTCCGACGCGGTGTTCTGCGCCTCGTCGAGAATGATGAAGGCGTCGTTGAGCGTTCTGCCGCGCATGAACGCCAGGGGTGCGATCTCTATAATGCCTCGCTCGATGAGCCGTGTGGCCCTGTCCATATCGACCATGTCGTACAGGGCGTCATAAAGAGGTCTCAGGTAAGGATTGACCTTCTCGTACATCGTGCCCGGCAGGTACCCCAGCTTTTCGCCCGCCTCGATGGCGGGACGGGTCAGGATGATCCGCGACACCTCGCGCCTGTAGTAAGCCGCCAGCGCCATGGCCATTGCCAGATATGTTTTGCCCGTCCCCGCGGGGCCGATGCCGATGACCACATCATACTTCTTCATCGCATGGACGTACTGTTTCTGGTTGGTGCTCTTGGGAGTGATAAGCTTCTTTGAGCCGGCGATGTATATCTGGTCTTTCTCGATGTCCCCGGCGGCTTCGTGGGCATTTACGACAAACCGCACCGCGTGGTCGATATCCGACACATTCACGGGAAAGCCCTTTTTGACGATACCATGGAGTTCGTTTATCACCTTACCCGTATCTTCGATATCTTTCTTGCCTCCTATAAGGGTCAGGTGATTGCCCCGGATGCTTGCCTTGATATTGAAGTATTTTTTGAGATACTTGATGTTTTCTTCCCGCGGCCCGAAGAGGCTTCGCGCCACGTTTATATCATCGAAGGACAGCCGCAGCAACCCTTCATCGGTCTTCTCGTCCAACAATCCTCTCTTTCTCCTGTTTTACAGGTTAATATATATCATAAAACGGTAATTTGCAAAAGAGGTAAGAATTTTCGCCGCCACTATTGCAAAGACCCCTATTCGATGGTATCGTTTGGAAAAAATCGCCACGGAGAACCGGACACCCTGTTCTCGGGAAGGAAGGCCGTTTGCCGAAGAAGACACTATCGTTCAAGACAGTACTGATCATGGGGGTAGTCATAGGAATAGCCGTCATCGTCATCGCCGTCATCGCCATTCACTTCCAGCAACGCAGGACCCTCACTGCCTCCGTTGAGGGAACCCTTCCCAGAATGGAACAAAAAAGCGGCTGGCAGAGCCTGTCAATCGATGCGGAAGGCGAACATCACTGCGTTGTCGAAAAGAAAACTGACGGCAATGGTGAGATCGTCGGTGTCTGGGACAGGCTGACATACTCCAGGGAAGGCCGGGACAATTACATACAAAAACGCCGCAGGAACGGCATGTTCCTGACGGGGATGGAAACACTCGCATACCGGTATATACTCTACGATCTCAAATGCGCGATGCAGCCTAAACGGTACACCATCATGAAGGTCTTCGAGGTATCCGGGGACGGCAAGACGCTCGATTTTGGGAAGGCAGGGAGCCAAAAAGACTGGGAAGACATCCCTGAAGGCACCATCATCGACAAGCTGTCGAAAGTCGCCTGTCCGTGACGATGACATTTTCAGTCCACAAGTATTTGTAACTAGCGGGCATTTCGTATAGAATATTGAGTCATGAATAAGGTTCTCATCATAGATGACGAAAAGAACATCATCGATTCCCTGTCGGTGATCCTTGAAGACGAAGGTTTTTGCGTACTGAAAGCCTCCGACGGAAAGCAAGGCCTCGCGATCTTCGAGAGCGAGGCACCGGATGTCGTCCTCCTTGACGTTTGGATGCCCGAACTCGACGGGATACAGGTTCTCAAGGAGATACGAACACGAAAGGATGACGCGAAGGTCGTCGTCATATCGGGGCACGGCACGATCTCTACGGCAGTCGAGGCCGTAAAGATGGGTGCATATGATTTTCTGGAAAAGCCCCTTTCCATCGACAAGGTCCTCGAGGTCGTCTCCCGCAGCATCGGCGCGGGGGCGAAGCACGATCCGGACGTGGCCCGTTTCAGGCTGGAAGTATCACCGGGACTCACGAGGACGAAGCAGAAAACTATCGGAAAGAGCACCGTCGTATACGGTGTGGGCCTTCATTCAGGCGTGAAGACGGGCATGATCCTCCTGCCCATGCCGGAAAACACGGGCATCGTCTTCGAAACCATCCCCGACGGTGAACGGATACCGGCGTATATCGATTACGTCTTTTCAGTGGGATATGCATCGTCGGTGAAGGGCAGGAACAGCGTCGTCCGCACAATCGAACATCTCCTTTCCGCCTGCCACATGTACGGGATCACCAATCTCCTCGTCAAGGTAAGCGAAGAGATACCCATATTCGACGGATCCGCCATAGAGATCTGCAAGAAGATCGACGAGGCGGGTACGGTGGAACAGGCCGACGGGATAGAACCGCTTGTCATCACGGAAAAGGTGGAGCTGGGAAATCTGAACAACGGAAAGTACCTCGCCGTTGAGCCCTGGGATGGCTTCGAGATCGACTACCTGCTGGAACAACAAAAACCGATCGGGACCCAGCAGTATCTCTTCCGGGGCAGCCTGAACAACTATGTCTCCGATATAGCCCCTGCGAGGACGTTCGGGTTCCTCAAGGACTTTGAACAACTTGCGAAGATGGGGCTCGGAACCGGAGGGCGTATCAACAACTTCATCATCCTCAGCGAAGATGGCGTACTCAACACGAAACTGCGCTTCGAGGATGAGTTTGTTCGCCACAAGGTGCTGGACCTCATCGGTGACATCTATCTGCTGAACCGCCCCATAATAGGCAAAATCACCGCCCGCCAAACAGGCCACGTGGAGAACATCGCGCTGGTAAAGGAATTGAAGAAAAGATTTCTGTAAATACCGGCGACTAGTCCCTATGTATCACCTTTCCACCACATCTTTCGCCCCGTCGGACTTGTAGATGAATCTGGCGTCGCTTACCGGAGCGTTGACCTTGATGTTGGAAAATTCGACGGTGTTGACGTTGCCGGTGAACTCGACGATCTCTATTTTCCTCAGGAGGTTGTTCTTGTCAACCCAGAGCTTTGCAATCGTGACAGAGGAATCCTTTTTGGGGATGAGTTCAAAGTATTGCATGCCCGTCGTAATACTGTGCTGTTTTACGGTGAAAAGGTTGTCTATGTGGGCAATGTCCTCTATGAGATCGAAAAAGGTACCGCCGGTCTTTTCCCGGCTGACTTTGCTCTTGAGGACGAAAGATTTGCCTTCTTCATCCTGCCACATATAATGGCCGTCATAAAGGAAGGTCTTGTCTTTGGGCTTCGTATATTTCCAGAGGAAGCCTTTCTGCCGCTTAAAGAAGAAATCGCCATCGAACTCGCGAATTTTTTTGATGCCGGAGACGAAGATCTTCTGGCGAAAGGAAGCCTCCAGTGAATTGATGCCGGCATAGGTTTTCTTAATGGAATCAAAGGGGGATTTTACGTCGCTCTGTGCCTGCGCCCGGGGCTCCTCCTGTGCCGCGGCCTTCTGGGCACCGGCCGACAAAGGTACCACGAAAACTATCGCCAGCATGCAGCAAACAGCCAGCAACGACGGAAGGTTGACTTTTCTGTCATGGGCTTTCTTCATTGACTCACACATCTGAATCGGAATCATCTTTTTAAGACCTCTCTCGGTTTTACACCGTCGGAAGGGCCGACGATGCCTTCCTGCTCCATGCGCTCTATGATGCGGGCCGCACGGTTGTAGCCTATCCTGAACCTCCTCTGGACCATGCTGATCGAGGCTTCGCCTTTGATCGATACGAACTCCACGGCTTCCTGGTATTTTTCGTCATCTATCGTTTCACCACTCTCTTCTTCTTCTTTTTCTTCGAGGATCTCGTGATGATATGTCGGCGCGCCCTGCTGCTTCAAGAATTCCACGATGCGCTTGATCTCCCCCTCGGAAACGTACGAGCCATGGAGCCTCTGAAGCCTGCCGATTCCGGGACTGAGAAAGAGCATGTCCCCGTAGCCCAGAAGGCTCTCGGCCCCGTTTGTATCGAGTATGGTTCGGGAGTCCACCTTCGAGAAAACCTTGCAGGCGACCCGGGCAGGGAAATTGGCCTTGATGATACCCGTCAACACGTCGACGGAAGGCCTTTGCGTGGCAAGAATAAGGTGGATTCCCGACGCACGGGCCATCTGGGCAAGACGGGCGATGTATTCCTCCACCTCTTTCGGGGAGACCATCATGAGGTCGGCGAGTTCGTCGATAACGACGACGATATAGGGTATCGTCTCGCCTTCCTCCCGCATGACCTTATGGTTGTATTTCTCTATGCTGCGCACACCCTTTTGCGCCATCATGCTATAGCGCCGCTCCATCTCGTCCGTCATCCAATGCAGCGCCGTCTTGGCATTCTTTGCGTTGGTAACCACGGGCAGAAGGAGGTGAGGGATGCCTTCATAAAAAGACAGTTCCAGCATCTTGAGATCGATCATGAGAAAACGGACCTGCGACGGGGTGGCCTTGAAAAGGATGCTGAGGATCATGCTGTTCAAGGACACGCTCTTGCCCGAACCCGTTGCACCTGCCACGAGGAGGTGGGGCATCTTGGCAAGGTCCGCCACGTAGGAATCCCCGTTTATCGTCTTTCCCAGTACGAGGGTGAGATAGGAGGGCGACGAGGTGAATACCTTCGACTCGATGATCTCCCTGATATAGACCGTTTCCCGTTCCTTGTTGGGTATCTCGATACCCACCACCGCCTTGCCGGGAATCGGTGCGATGATCCTGATCGAAACGGCGCTGAGCGCCATCGCGAGGTCATCGGCCAGATTGGCTATCTTGCTTACCTTGACCCCCGGCGCAGGTTCGAATTCATACATGGTGATAACGGGGCCGGGCTTTACTTCCATTACTCTGCCCTCTATCCCGTAGTCCTTCAATTTCTTCTCGAGGATTGAGGCGTTCGCCTGGATCGACTCCTTGTCCACCTTCATTTCCTTCTTCTCGACATTATCGAGAAGAGAAGGATCGGGAACCTTGTAGGGCCCGATCTCCTTGAAGAATTCGAAGGTCTCCTGCACGGCCGGCGTTTTCTTGTCGACCGTCTTGGGGATTTCCTCCTCTTTCTTCTCCCGGGTCACCTTGATCTCGCGGCGGCGTTCGGCCTTTTTTCGCCTGGCAATACGTTCCTCGATCACCGCAAGGATAGGCGCCTGGACTATGAGGAACGCGGAGATAAGAAGAAGAACAAGAGCAATCAGAATGGTCCCGAAATTCCCAAAAAAATTCTTCAGCGCCTTCTCCAGGATTGATCCCAGGAATCCCGAAAACTCAATCTGGACTCCGCGCAGATAGACCTTTTCCATAAAAGCCTGCATGAGAGTTCCAACAGAGAGAAAGAAGAGGACAAGTCCCGAAGAGAAGACGATGATGCTGGGCGGATCCTTCTTCCTGATGTAAAAGATGCCGAAGAGGAGGCAAAAAGAAATGAGGAGATAACTCATAAATCCAAAAAGCTGGATGAAAAGATCGGACAGATACGACCCTGCCTTGCCGCAAAGATTGCGCGCCGATCCGTCTGTTACGGTGTGAAATGAGGGATCGAGCGGATGGTAGGACACGAGGCTGACAAAAAGAAAGAGAAACACGCCGACGAACGCAATCCCCAGCATCTCTTTTTTTAGTTCCTGAGACAAATCCATCCACCATCCATCATTCCGGCAGAAGCCTCACGGTGTTCCTTCTGCACTCGAGGACTCCCCTTTCGCCATGAGCTCTTCAATACAAAGCTTCACATCGTCCATCACTCGTGTCTTCTGAGATCTTTCCATCCCTTCAAGGACTATCGGCTCCCCGACCTCAATGTATATTACCCCTTTTTTTAAGGGAACAAAACTCCCTTTTGGTTGCAGCGCGCTTGAGCCATAGATACCCATGGGAACGACGGGCACCGCGGCCCGGAAGGCCAGGGTAAAACCCCCTTTCTTGAAAGGAAGGAGGTTTCCGTCGGCACTGCGGGTACCCTCGGGAAAGATGATGATGTTCATCCCTTCGCGGATCCTCATCGCCGCTTTCTCGATGGCCTTGAGGGCCTCCCTGGCATTTTCCCTGTCGATACTTATGTAGCCGGCCTTTTTTATGGCCCAGCCGAAAATGGGGATGCTGAAAAGCTGCCTCTTGGCAATCCACTTGAAAGACAACGGCAACTCGGCCAAAAGCGCGTGTATGTCGAGAGCGCTCTGGTGATTGCACATGAAAACGTACGGAGGCGAGGACAAATGCTGGAGCCCCCGGATCCTGACCTCTATTCCCGCTACCGCAAGGTTCATCTTTCCCCAGAGGCGGGCCATGCGATGGAGGGTTTCCTCCCGGTTCCCAAAGAAAGCTACGGCGAGGCCGATAAGGGAGATAACGATCGTTGAAACGACGAGACAGCACAGGACGATTGCCCTCCTCATCGAGAAATATCCCCGAGAGCATCCAGCACCGCCGTCACTTCATTCCTGATCGTCTCGTCGAGGTCGTACGGGGAAACACCCCTCTTGTCAGCCTCGATGATCTTTTCATTATGGGAGAGAAATCCGAGGAGGGGGAAGCCTTCAAGGTTCCCGCGGACAAGGGCCTCGTCCTCGGGACCTGCAATCTTGTTCCCCACGATGTACACGTTCCTTATTCCTATGTCGTCGGCAAGTTTTCTGACCTGGCGGGCAGTCTGGAAACTTCTTTTCCCCGGCTCCACGACAACGATGAGGGCGTCTATGTACTCCGTGGTACCTCTCCCCAGGTGCTCGAGTCCGGCCTCTAGGTCGACAATGACGTATTCGTCCCGCTCTATAATGACATAAGAAAGCAGGCTCCTCAAAAGGGCATTCTCCGCGCAGAAACAGCCTCCCCCGCCCTGGGGGATATTGCCGAGGATTATGAGCTTCACCCCGTCCCTCGCAAGGGAAAAACGCTCCGGTATGTCGTCGACCCGGGGGTTCAACTGAAAGAAGGCCCCGTACTGGCCCTTTTTCGTACCTGTCCGTTCAGCGATGAACTCTTCCATGGCGGCCAGAGGTTTTACCGCTGCCAGGCTCTCTTCATCTATGCCGATGGCGCTTGCAAGGTTGGAGTCAGGATCGGCGTCGATGGCGATCACTTTCTTGCCCCTGTCGCCGAGTATCCGGGCCATGACCCCCGCGAGGGTTGTCTTCCCCGCACCACCTTTTCCTGAGACGGCTATCTTCATAATTTCCTATGGTGAAACACTATCATCCTTTGCGAAGCGTTGTCAATATTGACTAAACAATGAGAACACCGGGGATTACACTTCACTGTCCGCGCCGCCGGATACGTGCTCGACAAGAAGTTCCTTTTCCTGGGGAGTCGCGATGATGATCAGGCTCATCTCTTTTTCGACGATCGTGTCGGGATAGGGGTTATAGACCCATTCCCCGCTGGGCTTTCGGGCTGAGATGAGCATGATGTTGCCGATCGTCTTAAAATCGATATCCTTCACCGGTTTGCCTACAAAGGGCGAATCGGCTGGAATATGGACCTCCTCCACCCGCATCGGCGAATATTTGTCACGGAGCATCATGTCAAGGAAGGAGGTTACATGAGGCCGTATCATCTCCGAAGCCATCCTGAGACCCCCGATGAAGTTGAGAGCCACGACGGAGTCGGCCCCGGCTCTTCGGAGCTTGTCGATGTTCTTCGTATCGTTGCACCGTGAAACGATCCTCAGGGACGGGTTGAGCTGCCGCGCCGTCAGGGAGATAACGATGTTGTCATTATCGGAATCCGTCGTGGCGAAAAGACCCTGCGCGTGCTCTATCATCGCACTCCAGAGTATTTCGTTCTCCGTCGCATCTCCGACAACGAGATCGGCGTTAATATTGTTTGCCTTGAAAACGTCGAGTTTGGTATCGTCATTATCGATGGCAATAAAGGGCCGTTTTGTGAGGTACATCTCGTGCACCACGTAAAGACCCACCATTCCTATACCGCAGACGATATAGTGGTCTCTCATCTTAGCGATCCGTTTATCCATTTTCCTCCTCCTGAAAACCCTCCGCAATTCGCCTTCGATGATATATGCGGCAAGAGTCGTGAAAAGATATGCGATGGTACCGGCCCCCAGGAATACGTAGATGATGGTGAAGATCTTCCCCAGTGGCTTGTTGTCGAGACCGATCACGTCGCCGTACCCTATGGTGGTAATCGTAATGGCTGTCATGTAAAGGGCATCAAGCACGCTCTTCTCGGAACCGCCGATGATCTTGAACCCCACCGTCCCGATGACCACGACAGCGACAATAATCCCAATGATATTGAGGAGCTTCTTCGGTATGACCTTTAAAAACATGGCACATTATAGCACGGCGATAAAGATTAGAGAATAGTGTTCACCGATCGGAAGTCAAAAAAGGGGTCGGGGTGCCCTGCCCCTTCTTTCTTCTTCCGTTCTCTTGACTCCTTTCCATCCGTGTCTTATTCTTCTGGGGAAAAACAACTAAATTCGAGGTGATCTGGACATGACAAGCGAACGGATGGAATTCAAGACCGAGGTCAAGCAGCTTCTCGACCTCATGATTCATTCTCTTTATTCACACAAGGAAGTTTTCTTGCGGGAGCTTATATCCAATGCCTCCGACGCCATCGACAGGGCCCGCTATGAATCGCTTACGAACAGCGAGATTCTTCAGGCGGGCAGCGGATGGAAAATAAGACTGATCATAGATAAAGATGCAGGAACCCTTACGGTCAGCGATAACGGCATCGGTATGACCCATGACGAGATCATCGAATCGCTGGGCACGATAGCCCGTTCAGGGACGAAGGAATTCCTTGAGGCCTTGAAGCAGCAGGAGGTCAAGGACAATCCCGAACTCATCGGGCAGTTCGGCGTGGGCTTTTATTCCTCGTTCATGGTTGCCGACAGCATCACCGTCATATCCCGCCGTGCCGGTTCAAAAGAAGCACAGGGCATCAAATGGGAATCCATCGGCGACGGCACCTTTACTGTCGATGAGGCGGAAAAGGAATCAAGGGGCACCGATGTCGTCCTCCACCTGCGCGAGGAAGAGAAGATGTACCTCAGCGAATGGGAGATCCGCAGCGTCGTCAAAAAGTACTCCGACTTTATCGAGCACCCCATCGTCATGGACGTGGAGAAAGAAGTTGAGAGCGAGTTGAAGAAGGGCGAAAAGGTCAAGGTGCGCGAGGAAGAGACTCTTAACTCCATGAAGGCCCTCTGGCTCAAGGAAAAATCGGAGGTCGATACGGAGGAATACAACGATTTCTACAAGCATGTCTCCCACGATTTTCACCCCCCGGCGAAGGTCATCCACTACAAGGCGGAGGGGACCTCAGAATTCGCCGCACTCATGTTCATACCGTCGACAGCCCCCGTGAACATGCTCTACAAGGATTTCAAATTCGGTCCGACGCTTTACGTGAAAAGGGTCAGGATCATGGACCACTGTGAAGACCTCATACCTCAGTACCTGCGTTTCATACGGGGGGTCGTCGATTCCTCCGATTTGCCGCTCAATGTCTCCCGAGAGATCCTCCAGAACAACAGGCAGGTGGACATCATAAAGAATTCCATCACCAAAAAGGTCCTCGAAACCCTGGAGGATATGAAGGACAATGACTACGACAACTATATCAAGGTCTACGGGGAATTCGGCCGAGTCCTGAAAGAAGGGGTGCATTTCGATTTTTCCCGAAGGGAGTCCATCGCCGATCTCCTTCTTTTTGCGTCGACGAAATCCCAGGACGGCAAGCTCCGGACGCTCAAGGACTACGTGGACGGTATGAAGGAAGGGCAGGAGGAGATATATTACATCGTCGGTTCATCCCTTTCGGACGCCGCCAATTCGCCTTACCTGGAAGCCTTCAAACAGAAGGAATATGAAGTCATCTACATGACCGACGACATCGATGACTTCATATTCAATGGTTTCGAATACAAGGGAAAGAAGATGCACTCCATTACGAGGGGCGACATAGCTCTGGACAGAGAAAAGACGGGCCAGATAGAAGAAACGAAGAAAAGATATGCAAAGCTCATCGACCTTATCAAGGAAACACTCTCCGAAGACGTGAAAGACGTCAGACTCTCGGGAAGGCTCACCGACACGGTGTGTTGTCTTGTCGCAGACGAAGGCGATCTCGACCCCGCCATGGAGCGCCTGCTTAAGGCGATGGGGCAGGACCTGCCGCCCATGAAGCGGATACTGGAGTTAAACCCTTCTCACCCGCTTTTTGCAACAATGAACGGCATCTTTGAGAAAGAGGAAGCCAGCTCGGAGCTGAAGGCCTACATACGGCTTCTCTACGACCAGGCGCTGGTTCTTGAAGGATCGAAACCCAAAGATCCCGCCGCTTTCTCAAAGGCAATAGCACAATTGATGGTGGAAAACGCAGAGAAGAAATGAAGATGGGTGATGGGTGATGGGAAAGATAAATAGCCTCTTACCCATTACCTATGACCCATGACCTCTCTTCACTCAAAAAACTCCATGAATTTTTCCTTGAAGCCCTTGCGTGTTGTCGGTGAGGAGTCCTTGAATTCCGTCGCCAGTTCTTCGACGAGGGTCTTCTGCCGGTCCGTCAGGTCCGAGGGGATAACGATGTTGAGATATACGAGCTGGTCCCCCCTGCCGTAGCCGTTCGACTTGCTGACGCCGAGGTTTTTGAGCCTGAACACTTTCCCTTGCTGTGTTCCGGCGGGTATCTTGAGAACTGATTCGCCTTCGATAGTGGGGATCGTAATCTCGCCCCCAAGGCACAAAAGCGGAAAACCGACGTCGACCTGAACGATGATATCGTCACCAGCCCGCTCGAATATGGCGTGTTCCTTTACCTGCAATACGATAAAAAGGTCACCGGGAACGGTATCGCCGGGCTGCTGCATTCCTTCGCCCCTCAGTTTGAGGCGGCTGTTGTTGTCGACACCCGGTGGTATCCTGACCTTCAGCTTCTTTTTAGTCTTGACCGTCCCCTTCCCCTTGCAGTTCTTGCAGGGGTGCTTTATGACCTGGCCCTCACCACCGCAATATTCACAGGTCCTGTTGATCGTAAAAAAACCATGGCTCTGGCGGACCTGGCCACGCCCGCCGCACTGTTTACATATTACAGGCTCATAGCCCGGTTCTACCCGCGAACCATTGCAGACAGGGCATCTCTCTTCCTTCGGGATCTCGATCTCTTTCTCTCCACCGAATATCGCTTCCTCGAATTCTATGGTGAGATTGTACCTGAGATCGCCGCCCTTTCTCTGGCGGGGTCGTTGATTGCCGAAGAAATCACTGAAGAGGTCGTTGAAAACGGAATCGAAATTCCCCTGAAATCCAAAATCGAAGGCCGACCCCATGTCGCCGGCCGCCCCGAATCGCTCGTAATGATTTCTCTTCTGGACATCTCCCAGAACCTCGTAGGCCTCATTGATCTCCTTGAATTTTTCCTCAGCCTGATGGTCTCCGGGGTTGCGGTCGGGATGGAATTGAAGGGCAAGTTTGCGGTATGCCTTCTTTATTTCTTCGTCGGTGGCCCCCCGCGATACGTTGAGGACCTCGTAATAGTCCACGTGCCTGCCTCTCATGATGCGCCTTTCTGTCGTTTACTGGATCTCGGGCTTTTTGGAAACCCCTACCCGTGATGGTCTGATGAGTCTTTCGTTCAGGAGATACCCCTTCTGGAATTCCGAAACCACCGTATCGGGCTCCTTGTCTTCATGCTCTTCCTGATAGAGAGCCTCGTGAAAGTTAGGGTCGAATTTCTGGCCCACGGCTTCTATCGGCCTGGCGCCTGCTTTCTCAAGCACCTTCAGGAACTCGTTAAGGGTGATCTTTACCCCTTCGTAGATGGATTTATAATCCTCAGTAGATTCAGAGTGTTTCAAGGCCATTTCAAGATGATCGATGACAGGGAGCAGCTCCTTGATAATCACCTCGTTTGCGTATTTGAGGGTGTCCTGCTTTTCTTTGGTCTTGATCTTCTTGAAGTTCTCGAAATCAGCCCCAAGATAGAGCAGCTTTTCCTCGAGGGATTTGATCTTTGCATCCTTCTCGCCGATTTCTTTTTCCAGCTCAACGGAGGCATCATCTCTTTTCTTTTTCTTTTTGTGATCCTCGTGTTTATGCCCGTTTCCCTTTTCTTCGGCCTTGCTTTCGCATCTTTCTTCTTTCTCGTCAAGAAGCTGATCTTTGTCTTTTTCGTTCATTCAGGATCCTCACATCAATTTAAACAGATCTGTGACGGCCCGCGCCGTATAATCGACTATCGGGATCAGACGTGAATAATTCATCCTCATCGGCCCGATGATACCGAGCAAACCGTAGCTGTTCTGCCCTATCCGGTAGGCGGAGGTTATGATGCTCATACCCTCCATCCCTTTCATGTCACTTTCGCTTCCCAGAATCACATTAATCCCTTCTTCGCTCAGATACCTGTCAAGTAATTGTATCAATCTTTCCTTGTTTTCAAGCGCTTTGAAAAGGTCTTTGAGCTTTTCGACGTCGGAAAATTCCGGGATGCCGATCATTTTCGACGCCCCTTCTATATAAATCTCCCTCTTCTCTTCTTCACCCACAAGCACATCCAGGGCATCCTGTATCTTCCGATAGAGGGTCTGAAAGTTTTCCCTGTCCTTTCGCATATCCTTGATGATGTTTTCCTTCAGCGCGTAAAAGGGCATGCCGGAGAAACGTTCGTTCATATAGTGTTTCATCTCGTCAAGAACGCCTTGCTCGATGTCTTCGCCGGTATCGACGAACCTCCTGTGCACCATGCCCGATGTCGTAACGAGGACGATGAGAATGGTGTCCCGGGAAAGTCTGACGAACTCAACTTCCTTGAAAAGCATCGTATCCACCCTGGGCTCGACAACAATACTCGGGCATCGCGAAATGGCGGCGAGCACCCGCGACGCATCCGCCATTACCTCTTCCGTGTATGCGTACCGGAGCCGGGACAGCGTCTCCAGGGCCTTCAGTTCCTTTTTTCCCGGAACCCCCGAAGCCGGCAGGCTATTCACGTAATAGCGAAATGCTTTTGGAGTCGGCACCCGTCCGGCCACCGCATGGGGCTTATAGAGAAAACCCAGCTCCTCCAATTCGCTCATGGTGTTGCGAATCGTGGCGGAGCTGACTTTCTTCTTCATTGCTTTGGAGATCGTAATGGAACCTATCGGCTCAGCGAAGACAATGTAATTCTCGACGATGAGTTCCAACACAGACTTCTCACGGTCATTCAAAATTTCCCGCAACCCTTTCATTCTGATACAATAAATTAATTATCTGGCCTGTCTTTGTCAAGAAAATGGCGATAGCCCCCCGTTGGCGCCGCAAGAGAATTTCCGCGTTCCCCGATTCCGCCGACAGAGAAACGGCAAATCTCACAGCCTGTACGAAGACTCTCCGGGGTAGATTTTCGATCCTATATCACGATCTCGAAGGTGGTCGGATGCCAATTCCGGTATGAACTCGCTTCTCCATACCGTTTCATTGCCATGGTTTGTACGTTGAGGTCGTAAGGACCGGCAGCTCTGCCGTCCCGGGCGATCTCGCTGCCGGTGGCCGCCGCGGAATGATTGACCGCCATTTCTGAACTGGTCTTTTTTTCTGTCGTGACCGGTTTGAGTGTTACCGTTGCGGGCACGTAGGCAACGACGCAATCGTCTGCTGCCTGCACCGTTTTCTTATGTGAACTGATCGCAACTCTGTCAAAAGTAGAAAGAAATGAGGGCAGGGCCCTTCTTGACTCCGCGTCGCCTCCGCTATCCCGGCGGGCGTCTTCGCCTCTTCGCGCCTCGGAGATAACAGGAACCTGCGGACGTGTCTCTATGTTTTCTGTCGATATAACGATGGCGTTCACCTGTATTGGGATATAATAGCATCTTTTTTCTTTTTCTACGAGAAAAACTTCCGTTCCGCCCGCATGTCAGCCCCGGGCCTTCCTTCTTGACTTTCCCGGCCCCGTGCAGTATTGATTTCATACATAAAAGAAAGGACTCTTGCGATGACCTGCGATTCAAACCCCTGCCGCATTTTTGTGCTTCGCGATCAGAAAATACTCGTTGACCTGTCAACGCAACCCCCTACTATTCCGATGCAGGGTACCGCGGAAGACATGGGGCTTTGCCTTGCCGACGGGTATCGCCTCGGTTCCCGGAACGGCCTCGACTGCCATGCCTTTTCAGTTTCGAGCCGGACTGGTTCCCCTCGGGGTATGGATTTTCTCGGCCTCCGAAAGCTTTTTGGTGTCCTGGATCCCGGTCAATATGCAATGGCCGTCAGGGCCTTCGCCGTTCTCAACTGGGACAGGACCTGCCAATTCTGCAGCGCCTGCGGTTCCAGGCTGAAAAGGCATGCTGTCATCCCTGCCAAGGAGTGCGACGCCTGCGGCTTCACCATGTTTCCCAGGATCTCTCCGGCCGTGATCGTTCTCGTGGAAAGGGACGACAAGGTCCTCCTCGCCCGGGCAAGCAGGTTTACCGAAAATCTCTACAGCGTCCTGGCGGGGTTCGCGGAACCCGGCGAGTCCCTGGAAGATGTCGTCAGAAGGGAAATCCGGGAAGAGGTCGGCATAGAAGTCAAAGATATCCGCTACTTCGGCAGCCAGCCCTGGCCCTATCCCGATTCTCTCATGATCGCCTTCACCGCCTCCTGGGCGGCTGGCGAAGTCGCCGTCGACAACGACGAAATCACCGAGGCGCGGTGGTTCACCGCCGCCGACCTGCCGAAAATACCCGACAAGGTCAGCATCGCCAGATGGCTCATAGACTGGTTCATCGAAAAACACCGGAACGGAATATAAATGAAAGCGATAGTCTTTGACGGGGGTCTCACGTTCACTCATGACAGACAAAAACCGATGCCTGTGTCCGGGGAGGCCCTCATCAGAGTCACTATGGCCGGCATCTGCAATACCGACATGGAGATAACCAGGGGTTACCTGGGGTTTCACGGGATCATCGGCCACGAGTTCACGGGCATAGTGGAGGCCGTGGGCGGCAGGTCGAGGAGACTGATCGGGAAACGGGTCGTCGGTGAGATAAACTGCGGCTGCCGCTGCTGCGACCTGTGCCTCGCAGGTCTGGAAAAGCACTGCCCCCACAGGACAACCCTCGGTATACTGGGAAGGGAGGGCGCGCTCGCCGAATACATGACGCTCCCCGCGCGAAACCTCCACGAGATACCCGATGGCCTCACCGACGACGAGGCAGTCTTCGCCGAACCGCTCGCCGCCGCTTTCGAGATACTGGAGCAAATCAGGATAAGGCCCCCCGATAAGGTTCTTGTCCTCGGGGACGGGAAGCTCGGCATTCTCTGTGCCCTCGCACTCAGGCTCACCGGGGTCGAGCTGACCCTGGCGGGAAAACACCCTTCTAAGCTGCGCATTGCCCGGGATCAGGGTGTGCCGGTGGTGCTGACAAAAGACCTCCCGCCGAACAGCAAATACGACATCGTCGTGGAGGCAACGGGCAGCGCCAATGGCTTCGAGACCGCCATGGAGCTCACAAGACCGCGCGGGACGATCGTTTTGAAAAGCACTGTGGCTCATGGCGCTCCCATCAACCTCGCTCCCCTGGTCATCGACGAGATCACCGTTGTCGGCTCCCGCTGCGGCCCTTTCAAACCAGCTCTGAAGGCCCTCGCTGAAGGCCGCATCGACGTCAAACCGCTCATTTCGGCGGTCTTTCCCCCCGAAGAGGCAAAGAAGGCCTTCGTTTCTGCGAAAAAGCGCAACACCCTCAAGGTACTCATCGATTTTAGGACCGCAGGGAAGAGGGGCAGGGGACAGTAAACCTACCGCCTGTCCAGCACCTCCCGGATCTTGTTGATAAAGCTATTCAGCGACAGCGCACAAAGCGGCGCAACCCTTCGTCGTCCTCCGCGATAGGGATCGTCTCTTCCCCCGTGACCATATCCACAGCCGGGTTGCCTTTTGTCGGCCCCCATACTATAGTTTCACTATGAAACACGCACCTTCCGTGGTCATGGCCCTCAAAGACATGCTTTACATCTCTTACCTGCTGCCCGCGGCGCGGATCGCGCGTCATATCCCCCGCGTTCTCACGCCCGCGACGGTCGACGGCGACAATGCCTTCCTCTCCCTTGTAATATTCAAGGGTAACACGAAGAAGGCCTTTCATATCCCTGCCCCGCCCATCCCTTTCGACCAGATCAATATCAGGACCTATGTCGTAGACCCTCAAACCGGCGCACCGGCGGTCTATTTCATAAAATGCGGGATCAGGGGCAGACTCATCACCTTTCTGTACAAAACCCTTTCTGGAATGCCCGTGGAAAGCTGTTCCTTCGATATCTTCAGCGGCACCGGCCCCGACGGACATTATGATGATTACCGCGTGGAAGGCAACTGGCACGGGCCGTTGGCCGTCCGTGCTGTCGAAACCGCGCCGTCGCTTGCCGCCCTCGACCCGTTCTCAAGCCCCGCCGATGCCCTTCAGTATCTCATGGACCCCGTCGCGGGTTTCTACACGGCATGGGGAAACCTTCTCAGGCTTGAGATATTTCACGAACCCTTAAAGCCAAGGGTCTGCCGCGCCGCCCGCGTTGACATTCCCCACCTCGAACACCTGGGCCTTCTCAGCGCCGAAGAGATCGGGCAACCACATGACCTTCTTTTGGTTCCTTACACGCCTTTCGAAATATTCCTGCCGCCGAAGAGGCAGAAATAACACAAGGAAGGGCGATACAGCAACCAAGGCTCGTCTATTATGACCCTGTCGATAAAACCTCTTATCCATGCGTCGCGTTTCACGTTGACAGCTTGTATCGTCTCGATCTCTATATCGTCTCCATTCATTGGACATTTTCTTGTTTCAGGCATATATTGAATTCCATCGCAAACGCTTTTTTAAAGGCTTCCGCGATGCGAACGACGAAGTGAAACCTTGCCGCATCGGTAAGAACGAAAGGACTTGGGATATGGGGCCTGCGATAATTAGGACATATGGCCTGTGGAAAGAGTACGAGGACGAAGGGCACGGCGGCATGGCGCTCAGAGGTATCGACCTCGAGATCACAAAAGGCCAGATCATAGCCCTCTTCGGAAAGAGCGGCTCCGGAAAGACCACGCTCCTCAATCTCATCGCCGGTCTGGACGCGCCGACGAAAGGCCGTATTGAGATCGACGGCGAGGATCTGGCGGTACTCGGCGAAGGGGGCAGAACCCTCCTTCGGCGCAAGAAGTTGGGTTTTGTCTTCCAGTTCTTCAATCTCCTGCCGACGCTCACGGCGCTTGAGAACATCCTCTTGTCCCTCGAACTGGCGGGTGCGTCCGACAGGCGGCCCGCCCTGGAAGCGCTGGCGCTTGTAGGCCTGTCCGGCAAGGAAGGGCGCTTCCCCCATGAACTCTCCGGCGGCGAACAACAGCGGGTCGCCATAGCAAGGGCCCTTGTCAAAAGCCCTCCCATCATCCTTGCCGACGAACCCACGGGCAATCTCGACTCCGTTACGGGAACACAAGTGCTGGATCTGCTTGTCAGGAGGTGCCGTGAAGCCGGAGCGACTCTCATGATGGTGAGCCACGCCCTCAACACCTGCGAATATGCCGACAGGGTCCTGCGCATGAGCGATGGCAGGATCTTTGAAGAAAGCTCGTGCGAGGGCCTTGCCCCTTGAACGGTGTCATCCGGTCATTCCTGCGGTATCTGGTCCGGCGAAAAAGCCTGAGCGTCCTCCAACTTCTCGGCATCGCCTTTGGGGTGGCTGCCGCGGTGGGAATGACGCTGGCCTCCCGGTCGGCCCTTCAGAGCCTGGGAAGCGCCGTAGATTTCCTTCGCGGAGGGACAACCCATACCATTGCACGCCCGGCCGGGCCAATGGAAGAAGGGCTGCTCGCCAAAGTCATGGAAGACCCCGCGGTAAAATATTTCGCTCCCGTCATCGACCGGAAGGTAAGACTGGAGGGGGGCGAGCAAGTTCGCATGCTCGGCGTTGACCCCTTTCTTGACAAGGATGTCCGTACCCTTACTGCCCGGATAGCCTCTTCCGCCAGGAATAATGCGAAAGAGGAGGCCTTTTCATCCTTCCTGTTCGATCCCGGGGCGGTCCTCGTCGATGAGAACGTAGCCAGAAGGCTGAACCTTTCCCCGGGCAGCACTTTCAAAACCATACAGGGACCTCTGCGGGTCGTTCACGTCTTTCCCAATCCCTCCGGAGAACCCCTTCTCATCATCGATATCGGCCATGCCCAGGAATTCTTTCGCATGAGGGGATATGTCGACCGGGCCGACCTTGTCGTCACCGACGAGGATGCATTTCGCGGGCGATGGGCCACGGGTTTCACGATCGAATCCAACACCCAGAAGGCGCAAACCTTATCGGCGCTTCTTGGCGCCTTCAGGCTCAATCTTCAGGCATTATCGCTCTTTGCCCTTTTTGTCGGCGTCTTCCTCATCTACAACACGGCCATGTTTGCCGTGGTAAGCAGGCGCAGGGATGCGGGTATCCTGCTGGCCATGGGCGCGTCCCGCGGCCAGGTCACGGCAGCTTTTCTTGTCGAGGTCCTCCTTCTCGGGGTCGCCGGGGGCGCCCTCGGCGGGGTTCTCGGCTACCTGCTGAGCGGGTTTCTTGTGAAGATTGTCGGTAATACCATAAGCACGCTCTACTTCTTTCTGAAACCCTCCGTACTCCCCTGGTCTTTCTGGAACCTGGCGGGAGGGGTTTTCCTCGGCTGCGCCGCCAGCATCGTGGGCTGTCTGCCATCGCTTCTCGAGCTTCGCCGCGTCCAACCCGTTGAGGTCCTGCGGGGAAGGATCGCCTCCCGCGGCGCATCAAGAAGAATGAAGACGATAGCACTGTCGGGGCTGGTCTGCCTGGCGGCGGCCCTCACCCTTTTCGGGCTGTCTTTTCTGAACGTGTATATCGGTTTCGCCGGTGCCTTTGCCTTTCTTCTCGGTGCCAGCCTGTTCGCGGGGTTTGTGATCATCCTGCTGGTACCCGTCATGAAACGTCTTTTTTCCGGTGCCATGGGACTCGCCGGCAAGATAGCCATCGGGAACATCAGGGAGAACCTGGGCAGGACCTCCGTTGCCGTTGCCGCCTTCATGATCACCCTTTCCATGTCCATCGGCCTCGGCTCCATGATCGACAGCTTTCGCCAATCCCTTGTGTGGTGGATGAACAGTCAACTGAGGGGCGAACTCTACATCTCCACAAAGGCCGATGTAAACGTTCCGGAAGAGTTTTATGAAGAACTGAAAAGGTTACCGGGTATCGGCGGCATCGACGTCTTTCGCAACGTCCCGATAACCTTCAGGGGCAAACCGGCCTCCATCACCTCCATAGACGCGTCCGTGCTTCAGCGATACGACCGGTTCGGCTGGCTGGAGGGCGGGGACGAGAACTGGGAACCGGTTAAACAAGGCGGGGCCATCGTTTCCGAGAGTTTCTCCCGGCGGTTCAACGTCAAAAGGGGTGACCGGATCACCATCGAGACGGCTCGCGGCCCCGCGGACCTCTCCATAGGCGCCGTGTTCTATGATTACGCTTCGGAACACGGGGTCATCATGATGGACCGGTCTACCTATCTCAAACTCTTTGGTGACAGGACCATAAACAGTCTGGGCATCTTCATCGACGAAGGGAATCCCGATCGCGCAAAGATCATCGATCAGGTGAAACTGAGGGCCCGCTCCCTTGGCCTTCCCTTCGCCACCCGCGAGGAGTTCCACAAAAGGATACTCGATATCTTCGACAGCACCTTCGCGGTTACGCGCTCGATGCGTGTTCTGGCGATCATCGTCGCCTTTTTCGGCATCGCCGGAGCTCTGATGACCCTTTTTGTCGAACGGCAGAAGGAGTTCGGCATCTACCGTGCCCTGGGGTTCTCGACAGGTGACGTGGCCCGCATGACCATCGCGGAAAGCCTGGGGCTGGGGCTCGTAAGTTTTCTCATGAGCACCGTTGTCGGAACCGTCTTCGCCGTCATCCTCATCAAGGTCATCAACCTCCAGAGCTTCAACTGGACCATCTTCTATCATTTCACCGCCCGGCCCTACCTGGTGACGGCACTGACGACGCTCACTGCAAGCCTCGCTGCCTGTGCATACCCGCTCTGGTCGGTAATTCGCAAATACCCCGTCATGCAGATCAGGGAGGAATGAGACAGATGAGGACCCTGCACGACCTGTCTACTCCATTCTTCGCTCTTGTTATCCTCACCCTTCTCTGCACGGTCTCAATACCCCTCGGTCTTTCCGCACAAGGCTGGGAGATGGCCCTGGCTCCCCGGCAGTGGTCTTTTCCCCGCGACCATGGCAGCCACGGGGAATACAGGACCGAATGGTGGTATTTTACGGGGAACCTGACCGATAACGAGGGAAAAAGGTACGGATACCAGCTTACCTTCTTCCGCTACGGCCTTGCGGCACAGGCAAAGATTCCCGCCAATCCATGGTCCGTGCGGGACATCCACCTCGCCCATTTTGCCATTACCGATGCGTCGAATGGCACTTTCCACTTCCGCGACCGCGCCTCCCGGAAGGGGCCGGGACTTGCGGGGGCCGGCAACGACGCTATGGATGTCCATGTCCTCAACTGGTCCGCCGTCATGAAAGATGGAAAGATCGACCTCAAGGCCGCCCATGACGGGATGGAGCTGTCGCTCAGCCTTGTGCCCGCGAAACCCCTTGTCCTCCATGGCCGGCAGGGGCTCAGCAGGAAAGGTCCTGAGCCCGGGCAAGCCTCATACTACTATTCGTTTACGGATTTGAGGACCCGGGGGACCCTCAAGACCCCGGATATGAAAAGCCCTGTCGCAGTCAGGGGTATAAGCTGGTTCGACCAGGAATTCGGTTCCAACCAGCTCTCACCCGGGCAGGAGGGCTGGGACTGGTTTGCGCTGCACCTTGGTGACGGCCGCGACCTCATGGTCTACTATCTCAGGAAAAAGGACGGCACAATAGAAAAGGAATCATCGGGCACCCTCGCCGAACCCGACGGGACCTCGCGGCACCTCACCCTTTCAGACATGGAAACCACCGTCCTGGTCCACTGGAAAAGCACGAGGACAGCCGGACGATATCCGGCGGGATGGCGCATCCGGATACCCACGGCCGGCATCGATGTCACCATCAGGCCCCTCGTTGCGGATCAGGAACTCGTCAACACGGTATCGACGGGAATCACCTACTGGGAGGGGGCCGTGGACGGAAAGGGAACCTCGAAGGGAAAAGCAGTGACCGTCGAGGGATACGTGGAGCTCACCGGCTACGCCGGTACCCTGGGCGGGGTCTTTTAGGGCGGTTTCGGGTTGCGGGTTTCAAAGTTCGGGAAAAAGGTTATCGATCCTGTTATAATTTTCCAGACGATCGGCCGGGGTTTTTGGCTGTTGCCTGACACTCGAAACTGAAGGGACCTTTACCAGGAGAGTTTTATGGATAAGATAACCATCGGCATCAGCAGCTGCCTTCTCGGGGAGAAGGTGCGGTACGACGGGGGACACAAGCATGACCGCTATATAACGGACACCCTGGGGCAATTCTTTGACTACGTTCCCGTATGCCCCGAGGTCGAATATGGCCTCCCCATTCCCCGGGAAGCAATGCACCTTGCCGGCGACGTCGATAACCCCCGGCTTGTCACGGTCCGTACGGGCGTGGACCACACGGAAGGGATGAAGAAGTGGGCGGAAAACAAGCTTGAGGAGCTGGCGCCACAGAAGCTTTCCGGCTACATATTCAAGAGCAAATCGCCGAGCTCAGGCATGCGGGGGGTCAAAGTCTATGCGGGCTCTGCTCCGCCGGTCCACCGCGGCGTGGGCATCTTTGCGGCCGCCTTCATGAAAAGGTTTGCCCTCATACCCGTTGAGGATGAGGGCCGGCTTCACGACCCGGGGCTGCGCGAAAATTTCATCGAGCGCGTATTCGCCTTCGCAAGGTGGCGGGAATTTGCAGAAAAAAAGGGTTCCGTAAAAGATCTCGTCGAGTTCCATGGCAGACACAAGCTCCTCATCATGGCCCATAGCCCGAAACACTTGTCAGTGCTGGGCAAACTGGTTGCGGGGAAACAGGGGTTCGGCCCTGATGTCCGGAACCTCTACATCGAAACCCTTATGGAGGGGCTCCGTCTCATTGCGACAATCCGCAAGAACACTAACGTTCTCCATCACATCATGGGTTACTTCAAGAACAACCTGAGCGGCGGCGAAAAAAAGGAACTTCTCGAGATAATCGATCGATATCACCGGGGCCTGATACCGCTCGTGGTGCCCGTGACGCTCCTTAACCATTACGTCCTGAACTATGATGAACCGTATCTTAAGGGCCAGTACTACCTCAACCCCCATCCCGTGGAACTCATGCTCAGGAATCATGTGTGAAGAGCCGGGGCTCTGGACATCCGAACCTTTCGTTGCTCCCCTGCCTTTTAAATGTTTCTTTTCCACGGGTGTGCTATCAATGGGAATGCTGAGTATACATTCAAAGTCAGAAAAGATCCCTGCTCTTCTTCTTTTCCGGCCCCTTGAATCCGGGCTCCCAAGCCCTCAACCTTTTAGAGGAGGTAGGCCATGAAAAGGGTGATTGCATCCATATTTGTCGTGGTGGTGTTTCTGGTCCTTGTCCCCCATGTTTTTTCGCTTACTGCAAAGCAGCAGCCGGGACAAAAGATCGAGAGATTTACAGGAAGGGTTACATCGATCAGTACTTCCGATATGAAAATGGTCGTCGAGTCGATGAAGGCGGGCATGACCTTTGAGATCGGTGGTGCCAGGCTCAATGGTTACAAGACCGTTAATAACATTAAGGAAGGCGACCGCGTGACGGTGAAGTACGTCATGCACCAGGGAAAGGCAACGGCGCGGAACATTACGAAGAACAAGTCCTATCGGGGTAATGGGCCGTTGGGACTGGTAATAGCCCTGCATGACACCAGGTAATTGAAGAGGGCCGCGACACGCGGCCCTCTTGACTCGAAAAACTTTTAGCTGCTGCACCCGGATCCGCAACCACCGCTCGTAGTGGCACAGCAATCGTCGCCTTTCCTTGCAAGCGCAGACTTCAACAGAAATCCTGCTCCCATTGCCGATTCTACAAAATCGACACTGATGGGCTTGGCTTCCTCAAAAAGTTCCTTATCAATGATGAATTTCACTCCTTGCTCCGTGAATATCTCATCGCTGCTCAATGGCCCATCCAGGGCCATGCCCAATGAGGGCCCCGATCAACCACCCTCGGTCATCATTATCCTGACCGACTGCGGATCTCCTTTGCCTTCGAGAAGCTTCCTTATCACCTCTCCGGCTTTTTCTGTAACTTCAAACATAAAGGCTCCTTTCTCCAGAACTTGGGCACCCAAGAATCGGCACCATGTCCCATTAAGATATACACAATTAATTTTTTGTCAAGAAGCAAGCCATAACCATTTAATACCAAAGGTATAAAGCGTTGGGCGCACGGTGAACTTCTCCGGGGTAATGAGCTATAATTAGAAAGACATCCTTTCCTGGGAGGTGACTGAATGTTGACCATCTCTGTCATGCAAGGGCTTACGGGATTTTTGGCCGGTGTTGCGGCCGGCATTGTCATGGGCGTCGTTTCCGACATTGCCGCCCGGTTACGGCTTTTCAGATCAAGCCTGTTTGTCGTTGACGGGAATTTCCTCCTGAGATCGCTTGGCATCCAAAGCAATCCGCGTGCTGTCTATCTCGCCGGTATTCCCATGCACCTGGCTACAAGCAGTGTGTTCGGCGCGTTCTACACGGCGTCGACCTCGCTCGCCGGCCTTCAAACCTTTTCCGCGTGGTTGACGGCACTCTATGTGCTTCTGCTGTGGCTCGCCATGCTCTTTATCGCTCTGCCCCTGGCCGGACAGGGTTTTATCGGCAGCAAGGCGGGGCGATCGACATGGCTCGAACAGCTCGCGCTCCATATTGTCTTCTTTGCGGTATACTATGGAATGCTCCAGGTTATCTATCCCGCCCTGCCTGCCTTTTCTCAGGCGATGCGGTAACGACCCGCCTCTTCGGTGACAAGACCGTCCCTGACCATAGCACAGAGTACGGGCACCAATCGATCCGCGCCGTGACCCGTGGCATCGATGATGTCATCAATCGCCATGGAACCCGCCCCGAGAAGAAGCCTGATCATATCACCCCTAACCTTTCTGTCGGAATCATGAAAAGGTGCCTGTTTTGCATAGCGGGAGCTCTTCCTGTTTGGATTGTTCGCTGTCCCGCCCAGCGCGGATCCATAATCCATAAGGGCGTAATACCAGTCCCTGGGGTTCGATCGGTCAAGGGCCGCCTCGACAAGAGGCATGATCTGCCTGTCCGACACCTTTTGGCAGCCTGTGAAGAAATGGTGAATAAAAACCCTCCTGATATTCGTTTCGATAAAGGCCAGGGGCACATTAAAAGCAAAGGCCATTATGGCCCCGGCTGTAGCCTCCCCAACCCCGGGCAAAGCGAGCAACGATTCGCGGTCACGGGGAAGCTCCCCCGAGTATCTCTCGATCACCGCCTGAGCAAGCCTTTTAAGCGAGAGCGCCCTTCGGTTGTAACCCAGGCCCTGCCATGCCTCCATGATCTCCCGAAGCGGAGCGCCCGCCAGAGACTCAAAGTCCGGCAGTTTCGTCACAAAAGGCTCAAATTTTTCTTCTACCCGTTCGACCCCGGTCTGCTGCAACATAATCTCGGAGACAACTATCCGGTACGGCGTGATCTCTTCCCTCCAGGGAAACGTCCGTTTTCGGCGTCTGTAGAATGAGATAATTTTCCGCCGGAATGCCTTCATGGCCAGGAGGTCTGCGCAGAGATCACCGCCGGCGGGCCACTCCCCTGTCCCGCGTGGAGGGGAAACTTTATTTATCCTGGAATTCGGCAATATCTTCAGGGTTGAGCTCGGGCAGGTCCCGGATTATGTCGCATATGCAAAGCCTCGTATAGGGAAGCTTCTCGGGATCATAGGTCGTAAAACTATCCTCGATAGTCTTTCTCTCCCGGTCATTTCCGCCGCCTTGCATGTTCATGTTCTACCGGTCAAAGGGGCGAAACCAGCGAAACGACGAGAATAAGCAGGGCAAGTCCGATACGATAATAGGCAAACAGGTCAAGGGTGTGCTTCTTAAGGTATCCGATGAGAAATTTAAGGCTTAGAGCACCAAAAACAAAGGCCGAAACCATCCCGCAGACATAGAGCACAGTCGCGTCTCCCTGGAATTGGACGTGTCGCATCTCGTATAGAGACGTCCCGAGGATGATGGGAATGGAAAGCATGAAGGAAAAATCGACTGCCTCGCTCTTCCTGAGGCCGAGAAGAAGAGCCATTGTGATCGTTATGCCGCTTCGCGACGTGCCGGGTACAAGGGCGATAGCCTGTGCGACGCCGATGGCGATGGCGATCGGCATAGTTAAATCGCTTCTGTCTACTGTAATGCGCTCGGAGACTATCATCAGAATGGATACGAGGGCAAGCATGAATGCTGCAACGAAAGGTGCTCTCAGGTAGGTCTCTATGATGTCCTTGCCAAGCAGGCCGGCAACAACCGCCGGGATGGTGGCCACAACCATCTTGAAAAGCATCGATTGCCCGCCGCGACCGTTTCTGAAATCGACAAGGCCTTCGACAACAACGCGAAGGAATCTCTTTCCATAGAGAAGAAGAACCGCCAAAAGCGACCCGAAATGAAGCATGACATCATAGGTCAGGGCGTTAACATTGCCATCGGAGATCTTGAAAAACCATGGAATAAGGATAAGGTGTGCCGAACTGCTGATCGGAAGGAATTCCGTAATGCCCTGCACCGCACCCATGATGATGCTATGCAGCGCCGTCACGAAAGTCCTCCCGGCAGGAAGCGGAAGCCTATTTCAAGAGAATCGGTGTTGAGCGACGACGGGATCGGGGGCAGAGGTTCCACCGCCCTGAGGACGCGAAGAACTGATTCATCATATACCCTGTTTCCCGAGCGTTTCTCGATGTTCACATCGACAATGCGCCCGTCTTTTCTTAGCTTGATCGTTATGATTGTTTCCAGGTCTTTCTTTTGAGCCATTCCGGGTACATTCCATGCATTCTTTATCTTTTCATAGATATCGAGAAGATATTTCTGCATAGCGGGATCCAGAGGAGCGCCCGAACCGCCGCCGGAACCGGGCAATCCCATACCGGCACCGGTACCGGTGCCCTTGCCCGAGCCTCCCGAACCGGCCTTTGCCACATCGATATAATCCGTTTTTTTCCTGATGTTCTTAATGCGTTCTTCCAGACGGTCCACTTCTTCCCTGGTGGCCTTATTCTTCGGGGGCGCTTTCTTCTTCGAAATGGATACGGCGTCGTCTTCTTTTTGTATGGGTTGAGGCTTCTTTGAAGGAGGAACTTTCTTTTCCTTGACGGCAGGAGCGGGTTTATCCGGTTTGGGTTCGGGCTTCGATTGCGCCGCGACCTTTGGCCCGCCGGATCCGCCGCCCAGGTTTCCTGCACTCCCGACAAGATTGACGGAATACGCCGAAGAGAGATCGATCTTCCTGGAAGAACCCCATTTTATGGGGATCGAAAAGGCGCCAAGCACGATAATGTGAAGGGCCAGGGAAACAGCAAGCATTTTATACCAGGTTTCTTCACTCATTTCTATCCAGTGGCTTGGTCACTATGTTGACTTTATCTACTCCGGCTTCCCTGATAGTCCCCATGCACCTCACAACGAACCCGTAGGGCACATCCTTGTCAGCCCGAAGAAATATTTCCTTTTTGTCTTTGTTGGCAAAAAGAAACTGAACAGAAGCCTTAAGGTCTTTGTACTCGATCTTCTTTTCATTGAGAACAAGCCGCTGGTCCTTCGTGATGTTAAGGATTTGCGGCTCTTCTTTCGCCGGCAGCGCCCTGGCCGTCACGTTGGGGATGTCGATGCCGAGACCGTGCTGCATCATCGGCGCGGTGATCATGAAGACGATGAGAAGGACGAGCATGACATCAACGAGGGGAATAATGTTGATCTCAGACAATGGCCCCTTTGAATCGCCCCGTGTTTTCATTTGTCCAGGATGTTGATAAGATATATCGTTGCGTTTTCCATGCGCGACAGGATCCTTTTGAGTCTTCCCAAAAAGTAGTTGTAGGCAAGAACCGCGGGTATTGCAGTGGCAAGGCCCAGGGCCGTGGCAATCAGCGCTTCACTTATGCCGGGAGCTACGACGGCAAGGCTTGTTGTACCCCGGACCCCTATTTCACGAAAAGAATCCATAATGCCCCAAACGGTACCGAACAACCCGATGAATGGCGCCGTGTTCGCCACCGTTGCGAGAAAAGAAAGTCTTCTTTCGAGCTTGGCCGATTCATCCGATATAGCTACCCTGAGCATGTTTTCGATGCCTGGCATATCGTCTTTATGAATTCTGCCCGGGTTGTCCTTTTGCCTCGAGGTCACTTCCTTATACGCCGCAAGCACAAGGCGGTAAAAGGCGTTGTCCTGGCTGTCCCGGTAAACCGATATGAGCTTCTTGAATGAATCCGCGTCTTTCACGGCCCGGAAAAACCGATCGCCCTCAGCCTCCGTCCTGCTGTATTGACGGTATTTCATAAAAATGATTGTCCAGGCGACGATGGAGAAAAAGAAGAGGATGACCATAACGGCCTTGGCCATCGGTCCGGCAGAGAGAATCATGCCGATAATCCCGCCTGTGTACATGTCTGCGCTTGAAACGTCCATTTTGCGTGTAGAGATTACAACAAAACCTTCCTGTTGTAAAGAAAAACCCCCTGGTTGGGTGCCAGGGGGAAGGGGGGTTATTATGAGAAGCTTGTGGAGGTGAATTTCGCGTTAAGTTATGCTATGTGAAATAAAGCACGTTGCGTAGGAAAAAAACTCAACTGTTTCACGCAATGATATCTGACCACCGTTAAATGCCACTGTTTTCAGGTGATTAGTGGTCTGTATATGTGAATTATTTAACATAGCTGACCTAGAATAATGTATTACGCACTTTTTGTCAATAAAAAAATCGTTATGAGAAATTCTAGGCGGAAACCATTAATGGCAGCCTGTCGGCGAAGAGGTAGCCTTTAACCGTGGGGAAAATTCGTTTATCATGAAGCTCTATGAGGCCTGAATCACAAAGACCTTCAAGAGTCGCAGGTGAAGCCTCCGAGGATATCTCTGAGGCTTCAAAACCCCATCTGGTCCTGAAACCAAAAAGCATGCGTTCAAGATGCATCTGACCGGCGGACAGCTCCTCCGAGCCCCCGACAGGTGCTGTGCTTTCATCGAGGTTCTTGAGATAGCCGTCGAGACTGCGCACGTTCCACCATCTCTTAGTACCCGTAAAGGAATGGGCGGCAGGCCCGAGGCCAAGATACGGCGTATGCTGCCAGTATTTCACGTTGTGGCGGGACAGAGTCTTTTCACTCCGGGCAAAGTTGGATATCTCGTAATGGATAAAACCGCCCCCGGTAAGATAGTTCGACGTCTCAAGAAAGAGTGCCGCCTGTCTGGCCTCATCGGGAAGCGGGAGGTTCCCTCCCCGCGACAGACGGGAAAAAGGCGTGTCGCCTTCGATTGTAAGCTGGTAGCACGACAGGTGCGCCGGTCCGAAGGAAAGGGCCTTTCGAAGCGTCTGCAGCCAGGCTCTGGTACTCTGGCGCGGCAGCCCGTACATGAGGTCAAGGCCAAACTCCGCAAAACCTCCCTCCGCGACAAGACTGACGGCGGCTTGCGCCTGCCTGGCGGTGTGACGCCTTCCGAGAAATCGGACTTCCTGTTCATTGAAGGATTGGACACCAAGGCTGATGCGATTGACCCCGAGCGATCTGTAGAAGGCAAGCTTTTCCTTCGTTACGTCATCGGGGTTGAGCTCCATGGTCAGTTCCGTCGTATCATCGAAGTGAAAGATGTCATTGAGGCCTTCAAGGAGTCCTTCGATCTCGTCATGGTTCATCACAGACGGGGTTCCCCCGCCGATATAGAGGGAATCGAATAGCGGGAACGCATCGCGGTAGCGGGATGCTTCCGTGAGGACGGCGCCGACCCATTTCCTGGTGCGTGCCGTCTCCGTTACGGAATAAAAATCACAGTACGGGCACTTCGTTTTGCAGAAAGGCGTGTGGACGTAGAGTCCGGGAAGCGCCGTCCTATTCATCGTCTGTTTTCAGAGCGGCAAGAAAAGCGCTCTGGGGGATCTCGACGTTTCCGACGATACGCATCCGCTTCTTGCCCTTCTTCTGCTTCTCCAGGAGTTTTCTCTTGCGCGTGATGTCGCCGCCGTAGCACTTTGCCGTCACGTCTTTGCGGTATGCCGAGATGGTCGACCGGGCAATGATCTTTCCCCCGATCGCACCCTGTATGGCGATCTTGAACTGCTGTTTCGGTATCTCGTCCTTGAGCCTGTCGCAGACCCTGACCCCGCGTTCGCGTGCATTGTCGCGGTGGACGAGGATCGAAAGGGCGTCGACCTTCTCGCCGTTAACCAGGATATCGAGCTTCACAAGATTGCTTTCCCGGTAATCGGTGATCTCATAATCGAAGGAACCGTAGCCCTGCGTGATGCTCTTGAGTTTGTCGTAAAAATCGAAGATCACCTCGGCAAGGGGCATATCGAAGGCGACCTCGACGCGCCCGGGCGTCGGGTAGCTCATTTGTGAATTAACGCCGCGGCGCTCCATGCAGAGCTTCATGACCACACCGACATATCGCTCCGGTATGAGGATGTTAGCCCTGATATAGGGCTCTTCAGACGACTTGATCGTGCCCGGATCCGGATAATACAAGGGGTTGTCGACATCCAGGACCTTGCCGTCATCGAGATAGAAACGGTACTGCACGCTGGGAGCGGTCATGATGATGGATTGGTCGAATTCCCGTTCCAGACGCTCCTGAACGATCTCCAGATGCAAAAGCCCCAGGTATCCGCAGCGGAAACCCTGGCCCAGGGCCGCCGATGAATCCTTCTGGTAAACCAGGGATGCATCGTTAAGCTTGTATTTCTCGAGGGCCTCCAGGAGCGACTGGTAATCGTCGGACGCTATGGGGTAAATGGACGAAAAAACAACGGGCTTCACGTCCTTGAAGCCGCCGAGAGGCTGCGGCGCGGGTCTTGAGTCCACGGTGATCGTATCCCCTATCCTGGTGTCGCTGACCGTCTTGATCCCCGCGATGATGTAACCGACCATTCCGGCCGTCAATTCCTTTTGAGGTTCCCGCGCAAGGCGAAAGATCCCGACCTCCTCGACGCGGTACGTCGTGCCCTGGGACATGAGCCGTATGGTATCTCCGGGCCTGACTGTACCGTCGAAGACACGGCAGCTGACGATGGTTCCGCGGAACGAATCGTAATGGGCGTCAAAGATAAGTGCCGTGAGGGGTTTCTCCGGGTCTCCTGATGGCGCCGGGATCTTCTCCACAACGGCCCGGAGAATGTCCTCGATACCCCTGCCCTCCTTGGCGGAACAGAGTATCGCAGTATCCGGATCCAGCCCCAGTTCGTTGTCGATTTCAGTCTTGACGCGTTCCACGTCTGCCACGGGAAGGTCTATCTTGTTGATGACGGGGATAATGACCAGGTTGTGCTCCAGGGCGGCATAGAGGTTGCCCAGCGTCTGGGCCTCGACTCCCTGTGAAGCATCGACAAGCAAAAGCACGCCTTCGCAGGAGGCAAGCGCCCGGGACACCTCGTACGAAAAGTCGACATGTCCCGGCGTATCGATGAGGTTCAGTTCGTATTCATTGCCTTTTTCATCGACGTATGGCAGGTCCACCGTCTGGCTCTTTATGGTTATGCCCCGTTCCCTCTCGATGTCCATGTTGTCCAGTATCTGATCGCGAAACTGCCGGTCGTCCACGAGCTTCGTATACTGGATCAGACGGTCAGCAAGGGTCGACTTGCCATGGTCTATATGGGCTATTATGCTGAAATTCCTGATATGTTTCATATATCGTTAATCGTCTCTATCAATCCGCGGGCATCATCAAAAACAAGGGGAGTTAAATTGCAGCCCCTTTGCAGGACGCACTACCGCGATCTCTTTATTATCTCCACGTCAACCTCTCCATTGAAAACCTCTGCGAGTTCCATGTTCAGGTTCTGCATATCCTCTTCCCTGTCGGCTTCGATGACGAGCTCCCTGTCGTCGAGAACCTTCAGCTTCCCATACTTCCTGACGATCTCTATGACCTTTTTCGGGTCCGTCGTCACCCATCCCTTCATGCGTTTGACCAGCTCTTCGCCGTTGAAAGACCTCTCGATTGTCAAGTCCACCTTGCGTCTCTTGGCTTCCCATCCGACGAGGGCAGGCTGGGCGACCATGGGGGTCACAGGATCATGCATTGCTGCGCACCGGAACCACAATTTTGCCCTGACCATATCTTTCGAACCCTCCTTATGCAGTCCTTGCAGTCCTCTAAAAAAATCAATTATTAAATTAATGGTTTACGATAGTAAAGTCAAGGATTGAGCAGACGCGCAGACAGGCGGCCTCCATCCTGTCCGCCCGTTTGCGCGAAGCTGAGACCCGTGTGCCCGTATGCGTTGCCTCGTGCACCCGTTAACATGCAGGGCAAACTCGTTTGCCCCTATGCATATTAATTTGTCGCCCTCCAGCCCTTCTTTTCGAGACAACGCCTTGTCCCTTCGTTGACCGCCGTTCAGGTGTCGGTTACCCCTTTGGCTGCAAGCTCTTTCCTGACCGAGGTCTCGCAGGTTTTCCTGTCCTTCTCAAAATCCTCGGCGGTCTTGCCGGCCTTTGTGTAAACCGTTGCACACCCGGTCAGAAGAAAACAAGCCGCCAAAAGCCATAAAGTCCCTTTCATAGTCCCTGTTTCGCCTCACATATTTTTTGTATTTCGAGCACATCCTTACTTGAAATCGATGATCACGGGATTGGTAAACTCCATCTTGAGCCCTTCGATGCCTTTTACCATCTTCTTCATCTCTTCCACGGATTGCGGCTGTTCCTTATTGATCTTTTTCAGGAGTTCGGGATCGCTGATCAGCTTCCCAAAATCCATATCTATGAGAGTTACCGTCCGTCCGGACCGGTACGTGGCATTGCTTTTCACGATATCGCCCTCCATGGTGAGGACAATGCTCATCCTCATTTCCTTGAAGATGGTCTTTATCATCTCAATGGCATTGGGGTCGTCCGCCGCCGGCTGTTTGTCCTTTGTATTTTCATCCCTGGCCGCAGGCCTGGGGGGCGGCATATGGACGGCAAGCTTCGCCGGCGACCCTTTCGTAAAAACGAATTTTATCATGTCGTTTTCCGACGCACCCTTGCTGTCGTCACCCTTGTTCCTGTCTTTCGAAGGGGTCTTTTTTCCAGGATTCTGGTCAAGCATGACGCCGTTGATATCATCGAAGCTGTAGACTGCGGTATACCCGCTTGCCGTCTGAGTTTTTGCAGGCTTTGCCGAGACGAACCGAACGCCTTCACCGAAATCCTCCGCGTTGTTCTTTGCCTTCTCCATCATCTCCGTTACAATTGTCTGATCCTTCTTTACATCACCAGCCGCGGGGCTGTCCTTGCCCTCTTCGCCCATGCTCTTGCTCATGCCCTGCATCATCTCCAGAAAACCATTGCCGACAAGGACTGTTTCTTCAATTGTGCCGCTACCATCGGGCTTTACATTGATCGACATGTTGTCCTGTATGCATCCGGAAAAAACACACACCGCCACGATCAGAACGGCGACCCTCAGCATGTCCCGCGTGCGCGGCAGTCTACCCGTCTGCAGATTACGGATCATCATGCATCCTCCCCTCGGATATGCGATTTCAGAAAATATGGTCAATGCTACCAACCCGTCGAAGGTCAGTCAAGGCAATTTAGAGACGCGGTATCGAAAGGCCGCGGACGGCTGTGCGCGGACGATTTTGCGGAGTTCCACGGCCTTCCGGCGAGCTCGTCGACGACCTGGAGGAGGCCCGCTTTCGTGCCTGTCCGGAAGGCTCTGTCGCGAAGGGGTCTCAATCCGGCGAGGCCTTTCGTGTACCATATGAAGAACTTGTGAAAAATGCCGACACCCCTCTTCTCGCCCCAGTGCTCGACGCACAGTTCAAGATGGCGTTTCATGACTTCTATACGTTCGGCGACATCGGGTTTCGGCAGTATTGTGCCATCTTTGAAAAACCCGGTGATCTCTCTGAATATCCAGGGATTGCCAAGCGCCCCGCGCGCGATGGCGACGCCGTCACAGCCGGTTTCCTTGAACATCGTGCGGACCCGTTCAACGGAAATGTTGTCTCCCGAGGCGATGACAGGAATGCTCAATGCCTCCTTGACCTCCCGGATGATCCCGTAGTCGACGGCGCCACTGTACCCCTGGGTCTTCGTCCGTCCGTGGATGAAAAGGGCGCTGATACCCGCATCCTGTGCGTAAAGCGCCACGTCTCGGGCATTGACCGAATCGGCATCCCAGCCGGCACGGATCTTGACCGCCACGGGCAGCGAACTGTAGCGCACGAGCGCCGAAAGGATATCGCGAAGCTTCTTCGGCTCCCTCATGAGGGCTGCGCCTTTGCCCTTACGCGTCACCTTGGGGGAGGGACAGGCGGCGTTGAAATCGATGAGGTCGCAGGAATGTCCGGAAAGCCTCTCCACTGCCATCGGTATCTGGAACTCGCTGCTGCCCAGGAACTGGACACCCAGCGGACTGTCATCCGACGAAGAGGAGAGCATGTGGGTGGTCCTTTTATCCTTCTGGGAGATGGCGTTTATGTCAATCATCTCGGTAAAGGCAAGGGGCGACCCGAAGGAACGCGTAATGAGACGAAACGGCAGGTCGCTCACGCCCGCCATCGGCGATAGCATGACGGGAACGGGAAGCCTGATGTTGCCGATTGCAAGCATCGCTTATTCTATGCTTTAGCCGAGAGAGAGTCAAACATGTCCCGCCCGAGTCTCCTTTTTCTTCACCCTGCACCGTGTCCCTATTTAAAATCATTGGCAAATCCTTCCCTTTTATGGTATAGAAATCGTGGATTTTTTGGCATGTACTTCCAAGACCTCATATTTGCACTGCAAAAATTCTGGGCGGACAAGGGTTGTATCGTCCAGCAGCCTTACGACATGGAGGTCGGCGCGGGTACATTTCACCCTGCCACCCTGCTTCGCTGTCTCGGGCCGGAACCCTGGAACACCGCCTATATCCAACCCTCCCGGCGGCCAGCCGACGGTCGCTACGGCGAGAATCCGAACCGTCTCCAGCATTACTATCAGTTTCAGGTCGTCATGAAACCGTCCCCGAAAGACATTCAAAATACTTACATAGACAGCCTCAAGAGCTTCGGTATCGATACCGACTACCACGACATCCGTTTCGTGGAGGATGACTGGGAGTCTCCGACGCTCGGAGCGTGGGGCCTTGGATGGGAGGTCTGGCTCGACGGCATGGAGATCACCCAGTTCACGTATTTCCAGCAGGCGGGGGGCATCGCCCTTTCACCCGTCTGTGTCGAGATCACCTATGGCACCGAGCGCATCGCAATGTACCTTCAGGACGTGGACAACGTCTATGACGTGAAGTGGAACAAGGATGTCCTCTATGGAGATGTCTTCCTTGAACCGGAGAAGGAATTCTCCATCTATAATTTTGAAGAATCCGATCCCGTCATGCTCAGAAACCTCTTCGATACCTTCGAACGTGAAGGGGAAAGACTTATCACAACACGGGGGCTCATCTATCCGGCCTACGATTTTTGCCTGAAGTGCTCGCATGTCTTCAACCTTCTCGATGCCCGCGGCGCCATCAGCGTCACCGAACGCGCCAACTACATTGCGCGGGTGAGAAACCTCGCGAAGATGTGCGCGGAGCTGTACGTGCTGAAGCGTGAAGAACTCGGTTTCCCCCTGCTCAAGCGATGACATACCCCTTGCCGGGGCAGCGGGATCATGGGAAGGGAAATAAAATCATGAGCGAATTTCTGCTGTTAGAGATCGGCACGGAGGAAATCCCCGCGCGTTTTCTTGAACCCGCCAAAGAGGGGCTTTCAAGCCTCATCCGCGAAGCCTTCACGCACGCGCGGATCGCTTTCGGCGACATAAACATACAGGCCGCACCGCGACGGATGGCGCTCTTTGTTCAGAACGTCGCGGAAAAACAGGAACAGACGGTCACCATCAAATTCGGGCCCCCTTCCAACCGCGCATGGGATGAATCGGGAAATCCCACGAAGGCAGCCCTCGGTTTTGCGAAATCGCAGGGCGTCGAGGTCACGGATCTCACGAAAGGCATCAAGGACGGAGTTGAATTCATCACCGTGGAAAAACTGGAGAAGGGCGTCGCCACGGTGGAAATCCTTCGTTCGCTTCTTCCCGATATCATCTCCCGAATCCCCTTTCAGAAAAAGATGCACTGGGGGACCGGAAGTTTTGAATACGCACGGCCGATCCAGTGGATCCTTTGCCTCTTCGGCGGCACCGCCGTGGAGTTTTCGGTGGCTGATGTCACAAGCGCCCCGATAAGCTGGTGTCACCGGTTCCTCTCAGCGGGCCCGGTGAAAATCCACCATCCCCTCGAATATGCGGACACGCTCAGAAAAAATCACATCATAGTGAATGAAGACGAGAGGATGGAGATCATACGAAACGGTATCGCCCGCATCGAGGCAGAAACGGGTGGAAAGGCGGTCAGAGATGAAGACCTGGTCAGGGAGATCCTTTACATCACCGAATGTCCCTATCCGTTAAAAGGCTCATTTGACGAGATCTATCTCGGCATCCCGAAAGAGGTCCTCGTCAATGTCATGAAGAGCCACCAGCGCTATATCCCCATCGAGGACAATTCGGGGCACCTCATGCCCTGGTTCATATTCTTCGCAAATACGATCCCGAAGGATGACGCAAACGTGATACGGGGAAATGAAAAGGTCCTCCGTGCCCGCCTTGCCGACGCGGGATTTTTCTTCGATGAAGACCGCAAGATAAAGCTTGCAGACCGTTACGAGCGTCTTGCTTCCATCGTCTTCCATGTCAAACTGGGCACGGTCAAGGACAAGATGGAGCGTGTAAAGGCGATTGCCGGATATCTCGCTTCCACCGTCGACCCCGCCGTTGCACGGAAACTTGACAGACTCATACCCCTCATGAAGACGGACCTCGTAACGCACATGGTCGGCGAGTTTCCCGAATTGCAGGGGACAATGGGCAGGATCTACGCCCGGATCGAAGGCGAGGATGACGAGGTGGCCCTGGCTATCGAGGAACACTACCTCCCCACGGGGGGAAACGGCAGCCTGCCTCGCACGTCCACGGGTTCGATAGCGGGGATCGCCGATAAGATAGATTCCATCGTCTCCTTTTTCTCTGTCGGGATAGCACCCACAGGCAACCTCGATCCCTATGCCCTGAGAAGGCAATCGCTGGGCATCATCAAGACGACCATTGACAGGGAACTCCATCTGCCGCTCGAGGCGCTCATCGAAAAGGCCTTCGAGGCGGGAGGGCATATAGCGAAGAGGCTGCCTTTCGAAGATGTCAGGGCCTCGCTCACAGAATTTATAGCAACGCGATTCAAATTTTCCATGCTGGAAGAAAACCACAACCAGGATTTTGTTGAAAGCGTCCTCCCCCTGGTGGCTGTGGACATATACGACGGATATCTTCGCCTCGTCTCCCTGGAAACGCAAAGATCCATGCAGGATTTCGAACGGCTTATGGTCGGTTTCAGACGCGTCTTCAACATCACGAAACAGTTGAGCGGAGACACGGCCATCGATCCCTCCCTTCTTGTCCTTAACGAAGAAAGAGAACTCTTCAGCCTCTACGAAGGAAAAAAGGACATCTTCTTCGACCTCATGGGAAAGCGCCGTTACGCTGAGGCGCTTGCCGTCCTCGTCGGTTTCAAGGAAACCATAGACAACTTTTTCGACAAGGTCTTCGTCATGGACAAGGATGAGGCCGTCAAGACAAACAGGCTGGCACTGCTCACGCATATCAAGAACATGTTCTTGACCTTTGCTGATTTTTCAAAGATACGCTTCGAATAAGGAGGAATCATGGCAAAAAGTAATAAATTCGTCTACTTCTTCGGCGGCAAAAAAGCTGAAGGCAACCTCAAGCTCAAGAACCTTCTGGGCGGAAAAGGCGCCGGCCTCGCCGATATGGTGAACCTCGGCATACCGGTACCTCCGGGCTTCACCATCACCACGGAAGTCTGCACCCTCTTCTACAAGGCCCATATGAAATTGCCCAAAGGGCTTGAAAAAGAAGTGATCGACAACATCAAGAAGGTGGAGAAGATCATGGGCGCAAAATTCGGCGACCCGAAAAATCCTCTTCTCTTTTCTGTCCGGTCCGGAGCCAGGGTCAGTATGCCCGGCATGATGGACACCGTACTCAACCTGGGTCTCAATGAAAAGACCGTCGAGGGCCTTGCAAAACTCACGGGAAACCCCCGCTTTGCCTATGACTGCTACCGCCGTTTCGTGCAGATGTACGGAGACGTCGTACTCGGCCTCAAGCCGGAACACGAAGGAGAGCACGACCCCTTCGAGGTTATCATCGACAAGAAGAAGAAAGCCAGAAAGATCACATTCGACACGGACCTGACCGTCGACGACCTGAAAGACCTCGTGAAAGAGTTCAAAAAGGCCATCAAGCAGAAGCTCGGCGTGACCTTCCCCGAGGATCCTCTGGAACAGCTCTGGGGAGCCATCGGCGCCGTCTTCAAATCATGGAACACCGACAGGGCAGTCGCATACCGCGAACTCAACAACATTTCGGCCGACTGGGGAACCGCGGTTAACGTCCAGTGCATGGTCTTCGGCAACATGGGCGAGGACTGCGGAACGGGCGTCGCCTTCACAAGAAATCCCTCAACGGGTGACAACGAATTCTACGGTGAATATCTCATCAACGCCCAGGGCGAGGACGTCGTCGCAGGCATCCGGACACCCCTTCCCATCAACAAGAAACAGAAGACCGACAAATCGGTCAAGTCACTTGAAGAAGTGTGGCCTTCCATCTATAAAGAGATCATAAAGATCCGGGGAACCCTGGAAAAGAACTATCGCGACATGCAGGACGTGGAATTCACGATCCAGAACAAGAAACTCTGGATGCTCCAGACAAGGACAGGCAAACGGACCGCCTTCGCGGCATTCAAGATCGCCGTGGACATGGTCAAGGAAAAGCTCATTACAAAGGAAGAGGCTTTGATGAGGGTCGAACCGGACCAGCTCAACCAGCTCCTTCGACCCATCTTCGATCCCAGTGAAAAGGCAAAGGCCCTGAAGGCCGGCAACCTGGTGTCGAAAGGTCTCAACGCAGGCCCCGGAGCGGCTGCCGGCAAGATCGTCTTCAACGCGCAGGACGCCGAGGCCTGGGCGGCCCGGAAGGAAGAGGTCATCCTCGTCCGCATCGATACCTCCCCCGAGGACATCCGGGGCATGAACGCCTCCCAGGGCATCCTCACCTCCCGCGGCGGCATGACAAGCCATGCGGCCCTCGTGGCAAGACAGATGGGAAAAGTCTGCGTGGCGGGATGCGGAGATCTCGATATCGACTATGCAAAGAAACTCATCAGGGTCAACGGAAAGACCATCAAGGAAGGTGAATACGTATCCATCGACGGCACAACGGGAGAGGTTTTCGCGGGCCAGATCAAGACAAAGCCCTCCGAAGTGCTCCAGGTGATGCTAGACAAGACATTGAAACCTGCAAAGTCACAGATCTACCAGGATTTCGCCCTCCTCATGAAGTGGGCCGACGAGGCGCGCAGGCTCGGCATCAGGACGAACGCCGACCAGCCCGATCAGGCGGCAGTAGCCGTCTCCTTCGGTGCTGAGGGCATCGGTCTTTGCAGAACGGAGCACATGTTCTTCGAGGGCAACCGCATCGACGCCGTCCGGGAGATGATCATCGCCGACGACGAAGCAGGAAGAAGGAAGGCGCTGGCCAAACTGCTGCCCATCCAGAAGAAGGACTTCGTTGGGCTCTTTACAGTCATGAAAGGCCTCCCCGTGACCATCAGAACCCTGGACCCGCCCCTTCACGAGTTCCTCCCCCACACCGAAAAAGAGATGAGGGAACTTGCCAAACAGATGCGTATCCCCTATGAAAAGGTCGTTGCCAAGGTGGAGAGCCTCCACGAGGCGAACCCCATGCTCGGCCACCGCGGGTGCCGGCTTGGCATCGTCTTCCCTGAGATCACCGAAATGCAGGTCCGGGCAATTTTCGAGGCCGCCTGCGAGGTCAAGAAGAAAGGTACCAACGTAAAGCCAGAGGTCATGATACCTCTTGTGGGCAACGTGAATGAGCTGAAGCTCCAGAAGGCGATCGTCGAGGAGATTGCAGGCGAGATCCTTAAGAAGAACAAGGTGAAGATCGACTACATGATCGGCACCATGATCGAGATACCCCGTGCGGCCATCACCGCCGACGAGATTGCCGAAGAGGCACAGTTCTTCTCTTTCGGAACCAACGACCTCACCCAGATGACCCTCGGCATGAGCCGCGACGATGCAGGCAAGTTTCTGAGTGACTATGTGAAAAAAGAGATCTACGCCTTCGACCCCTTCCAGAGGATCGACGAAGGCGGCGTGGGCAGGCTCATGGAAATCGGAGTCGCGCTGGGCCGGGGTGTCCGCAAGAACCTCAAGGTAGGCATCTGTGGTGAACATGGCGGCGAACCGAATTCCGTTGAGTTCTGTCACAGGACAGGCCTTGACTACGTAAGCTGCTCGCCTTTCCGCGTTACCATAGCAAAACTGGCCGCCGCTCGCGCAGCGATAAAAGAAAAACAGGCCAAACCCGCGAAGGCGGCGAAGAAAAAATAGCGTCACTGCGATTTGTTTCCTAACAGGTCCTGCGGGTCGAATACGTCTTGCAGGACCTGTTTTTTCTTCACTCCCCTGTGCTATTTTCTCTTTCCTTTCGCTGTGCTATAGTTAAACAATTTCAAGGATTCGTCGATAACACTTAAGCAGCTTTGCGTTTACATCCGGGAGGAAGTGGGTATGACAATCATGAATGGTTTTCTGTCGATTTCATCGCTGCCGATTAGCCTTTTCCATCCAGAGCGCTAGTGGTGTTTATGAGAGACCTGGTTCTGTCTCTTCGCGAAAACCTCGCAATAATCGCCGGACAATGCGTTGAACGCATGCAGGAAATAACCCAAGGGGATCCTGAAGACATCGGTACGTATGCCGTCATGGCCCGCAGTCTTTTCGAGGCGCTGGCCGAAAGCATGGAAACGAGAGATTCCGGGAGGTTCCTGAATTCCATCGATGCCCATAGGGATGCAATCACCGGGTGCTCGGGCGATCTTCCCGATATGATCGCCGTCCTGGAAGAGCTGGTCATGGAGTGGCAGCTCGACGCCGAAGAGACAAGGTTCTTATGGGCCCTTTTCCGCCAGGCCCGCCTGAAGAGCACCTCGACCGGCCGCAAAATCCTCGAAACAGCGGGTCAAGAATCCACGAAGACCCTTCAGGAACTGAAGAAAGAAATCGCAGAGAGAAAACAAGTCGAAAAAAAGCTTCGCGAAAGCGAGCGGCGCTTCCGTGATATCGCCGAATTTATGCCCCAGGTCATATTCGAGATGGATGAAAAAGGGACGATCACCTTTGCCAACAAACAGGCTTTCGAGATATTCGGATATGATGAGCAGGACCTGTCGGAAGGCATCGAGTACCTTTCCCTCTTCAGCACCGACGAGATCCCGACACTGAAGACGAACCTGCGGAAGATAGCTGAAGGCGGGCAATCTGCAGGTAATGAGTACAACGCGGTCAGAAAAGACGGCTCTTTATTCCCTGTGATCATCCATGTCGCAAGGATCATGAAAGACGGACACCTCAGCGGCTTCAGGGGCATGATCGTCGATATCACGGAAAGAAAAAAGGCAGAAGAAGAGCTCAAAGAAAGCAAGCGGTTTCTCCAGGATATCGCCGACCGCATTCCCGGCGTAATATACCAGTTTTACGTGAGAGCTGACGGGGAAATGGGCCTCTCCTATATCAGCGCCACTTCGAAAGAGCTTTTCGGGATCGACATGGAGACACCTCAACCCTTTGAAAAATTCCTTCAGGGTCTTACTCCGTCCTGCAAGGAGGGGTTTGTCAATTCCATCAAGGAGGCTGCCGCAGGCGAGTGCAACTGGCAATTCGAAGGGGAATTCACGAGGCCGTCGGGCCGGATCATATCCTTTGCCGGCACGTCGCGTCCCGCAAGAATCGGCGATACCGTGAGATTCAACGGAATGCTCCTTGATATAACTGCCCGCAAACAGATAGAGGAGAAACTCAAGGAAAGCGAACGAAAGTTCCGTGACATTGCCGAGCTCATGACCCAGGTCATCTTCGAAATCGATGATAAAGGCTCAGTCGTGTTCGTCAACAAGCATGCCTTTGAATTCTTCGGCTATAAGGAAAGCGATCTCCCGCCACATTTCAATTGCTTTGCCCACATTACGCCGGAAGACTTCCCGAGAATGATGGCGAACCTTCGCAAGGTAGCCGACGGCGCAAGGTCGCCGGGGAACGAATACACCGCCCTCAAGAAGGATGGAAGCCGTTTTCCTGTCCTCATTTATGTCACAAGGATCATGAACGGTGACAGGCTTACCGGCTACCGGGGCATCATCATCGACATAACGGAAAGAAAAAAGGCTGAAGAAGAGTTGAGGCGCGCCCACAAGGAGCTTGACGACCGCAACAGCTTTCTCAATGCCCTGCTGGCCGCCATTCCAACCCCGGTGTTCTATAAAGACAAGGAGGGACGCTATCTCGGGTGCAACCAGGCATTCACCGACCAGATGGGTCTTGCCTCTGAAGAGATGAAAGGCAAGACGGCCTTCGACCTGTGGTCCGCCGAAAGCGCCGGCATCTTGCAGCGCGAGGACCGGGCAATGATGGAAACCGGCAAACCCCGGGTCTACGAAAAGCAGATCACGGACAGGGGGGGCAACGAGCGCTCCGTCATATTCAACAAGAACGTATACCGATGCTCCGACGGCACGGTGGCGGGCATCGTTGGTTCATACATGGACATTACCCAGCAGAAGCTGGCCCGGCAGGGTCTCGAAGAAAGCGAGAAGATGTACCGTACTTTCTTCGATTCAACAACGGACATCGTCTTCCTCAAGGATGAGAAGCTGCACTATGTCCTGGCGAACAAAGTCCTTCTCGGCTTTTTCGGCAAGAAAGAACAGGAGGTCCTTGGCGCGACGGATTTTACCCTCATGCCCCCCGAGGCGGCATCCAATTGGCGCAGGACGGACTGCGAGGCGCTTGAGGCCGCCCGCGTAGTGGTCAGCAAAGAGGAAATAGGAGACAAAACCTATGAAGTGTTGAAATTCCCCGTGGAGATCGCCAGGGGAAAGGTGGGTGTCGGCGGCTTCGTCCGCGATATCACCGAGCGCACCAGGGCGGAAGAGGCCCTGAGGAAGAGCGAAGACCGATTCCGCAGGTACTTCGAAGTGCCCCTTATTGGTGTCTGCATAGTAGCACCGGAAGGACAATGGCTTGAAGTCAATGACAAGTTCTGTGACATGGTGGGTTTTTCACGGGAGGAACTCCTTGGGATGAGGTGGCACGACATAACTCCCGCCGAGGATCTCCCTTCAGAGTTGGAAGCTTACCGATCGTTCCTGGAGGATATCCACACATTGGTCAGTACCCGGGAAAAACGGTATCGTAGAAAAGATGGAGGCATCATCGATGTCATCATCTCAACCCATTGCGTCCTTAAGGAAAATGGTTCGCCCGATTACCTGATGTGCGTCCTGCAAGACATAACGGAACGCAAAAAAGCGGAACGTCAGGTCATTGAATCGGAACAGTCGCTGAGGGCCATCCTTGCCGCCTCCCCCATCGGCATCGGCCGTGTACGGGACAGGGTCTTCGAGTGGGTAAACGAAGCAATGTGCGATATCACAGGATACACCATTGACGAGCTTACCGGTAGACGCAGCCGCATCCTGTATGAGGATGGCGGCGCGTATGAACGGATTGGTGAGGAGCTTTACCGCGACGGGCAGGTGGAAACAAAGTGGGTCAAGAAGGATGGGGAAATGCGCGACATCCTGCTCCAGGTATCCCCCGCCGACAGTCACGCCTATATCTACACCGCTTCCGACATAACCCGGCTGAAACTCGCAGAAAATGCCCTGAAGTTCACCCAGTTTTCCGTTGACCGCGCCGGCGACAGCGTCTACTGGATCGACAGCCTGGGCCGAATCGCCTACGCCAATGACAGCGCGTGCCTCTCCACAGGCTACGACCGCCAGGAACTCCTCTCAACGACGATCCAGGAGATCGACGCAGATTACGCCGCATCCGGGTGGTCCCAATTCTGGCAGGGTATTGTCGAAAAAGGCTCCGGCCAGTTCGAGACGACACATCGGAAAAAGGACGGCACAACATTCCCTGTAGAGGTAAGTTTAAGTTATCTTTCATACAATGAACTCGAATACATCTGCGCCTTCATCCGGGACATCACCGAGCGCAGAAAGGCTGAAGAGGCCCTCCGGGAAAGCGAAGAACGCTGGCAGTTCGCCCTGGAGGGAGCCGGGGATGGCCTGTGGGACTGGGATGCGCTGACGGGAAAGGTCTATTTTTCCCGGCAATGGAAAGAAATGCTCGGTTTTGCCGAAGATGAGATCGGCGATTCCCTCGGCGAATGGGACCGGCGCATCCATCCCGATGACAGGGACGGTGTGTATGCGAAACTGGACAGGCATCTTAAGGGCACGTCATCGGTCTATATCAGCCAACACCGCTTGCAGTGCAAAAATGGCACCTACAAGTGGATTCTCGACAGAGGCAAGGTCATCACCCGGGCCGGGGACGGCAAGCCGATGCGGGCTATCGGAACGCACACGGATATTACCGAGCATAAAAAAACGGAAGAGCGGCTTCGCCTCGATGAATCCAGAACCGAAGCCCTGCTCAGGATCAACCAGATGGCAAATCGACCCCTTCCCGATATAACCGGTTTTACCCTCGAAGAATCCATCCGGCTCACGGGCAGTACCCTGGGTTATCTTGCCTTTCTTAACGACGACGAATCGGTTCTCACCATGCATTCGTGGTCCAGAAAAGCCATGGAAGACTGCACGATCGGAAACAAACCCATAAACTATCCCCTGGAGACTACGGGTATCTGGGGGGATCCCGTGCGGCGGCGCAGGCCTCTGATCACGAATGATTATGATGCACCGGATGTGGCCAGAAAAGGTTTCCCGGAAGGCCACGTAAAGGTAAAGCGCCACCTTGGAGTGCCCGTCTTCGATGGGGAGAAGATCGTCGCCGTCGTGGGAGTCGGCAACAAGGAAGAAGGGTATACCGAAACGGATATCAATCAGATAACTCTCATGGCCCAGGGCATGGTGAGACTTTTGAAGCAAAAGACCGCCCAGGAGGCTTTGAGTATCTCCGAGGCACGATTGAGAGCGATCCTTGACAGTGCAAAGGATACAATATTCATCAAGGACAAGGACCTGCATTACGTCGTGGCCAACCGGGCCATGTCGGAGCTTTTCGGCATTCCGCCGCAAAACGTAGTTGGCCGATCGGACCGGGATCTCTTCCCCCCAAACGTGGCCGAACATATCGGACAAATTGACAGCCGGGTACTCCATGGGGAGACGATCGAAGAAGAACTGGCACGGCCGATACGCGACATGGACCGTATCTTTCATACAATCAAGGCTCCCTTGAGAAATGGCGCCGGCGAAATAACGGGCCTGTGCGGCATCGCCCGCGACGTCACGGAGCGCAAGCATCTTGAATCACAACTCCTTCAATCTCAGAAGATGGAGGCCGTTGGCACCCTTGCCGGGGGTGTGGCACACGACTTTAATAACCTCCTCAGTGCTATCATGGGATATGCAAGTCTTCTTCAGATGAAGCTGGACAAAGACAACCCGCTTTTTACCTATGCTTCGCACATACTGACGTCATCTGAAAAGGCGGCGACGCTCACCCAGAGCCTGCTGGCTTTCAGCAGGAAGCAGGTGATCAACCTCAGACCGGTCGTGATAAACGACACGATTGAAAAGGTCCATCGCCTCCTAAAGCGCCTCATACCGGAAGACGTAGAGTTCGGGATCGCAGGAAGCAGGGAACGGCTTATCGCCATGGCCGACCCCGGACAGTTCGATCAGGTCATCATGAATCTTGTCACGAATGCCCGCGATGCCATGCCTCGCGGAGGGAAGCTGACGATCGCCATCGAGCGCGTCACTGTCGGCAGTGATTTCATCACCCCCCAGGGTTACGGCAAGCCGGGAGAATACGCAGTGATCGTCATTTCCGATACCGGGATCGGCATGGACAGGAAGATACTGGAAAAGATATTCGAACCTTTCTTTACTACCAAAGGTGTGGGAAGGGGAACGGGCCTCGGGCTTGCCATCGTCTACGGCATCGTCAAGCAGCACAACGGCTATATCGATGTCAGAAGCCTGCCGGGGGAAGGAAGTGTCTTCTCCGTATACCTTCCTCTCGTGTGGCTCGAACCGGCAAACGAAGAAGCACCTGACCGCATATCAGGCGGTACCGAGACAATCCTCATCGCGGAAGACAACACCGAACTGTGTAAGCTCTCCGTGAGTGTCCTGGAGGACCATGGCTACACGGTCCTTGCGGCAACAGACGGCTCGATGGCCGTTGAAACCTTCCGAAAACACAAGGGCGCTATTTCCCTCGTCATCCTCGATGTGGTCATGCCGAAAATGAACGGCAAAGAGGCCTTCGACGCCATACGGGCACTTGATCCCTCAATAAAGGTCATCTATACAAGTGGATATACCGACGACATCCTCGAAGAAAAAGGCATGCCGCACAAGAAATACGACTTCCTGGGAAAACCGATCACCCCGGGGACGCTGCTTGCAAAAATCCGGGAAGTACTGGACAGACAGTAACGGCGGGAAAAAACAAAGACCTGTCTAACGTTTATCCCGTAACGAACGGGTCCCGTTTGTTACGCATACGCGTCAACTTAATCCTC
>DHVP01000020.1 GCA_002412715.1 Deltaproteobacteria bacterium UBA5205 | reverse complement strand
GTCAACGCAAATACTGACTAGTGCAGATAAGCAACAATCAAATCCAACAGCAAGCGTTCCCATTCCGGATAGGCAACGGTAAAAACAGCCCCACCCTGGCAGTGAAACCTCTTTTCTCGGATGCTTGCAAGAGCTTGCTTCCGGAGTTCCTTATCCTGACAGAGCTTTGCTTCTTGTTCCCATCGTTGCAAGCGTTTATTCACCTGTCTGAGAGTATACAAAACGTAGTGACCCAGAATAAGCGCTTGAGAGTCACTATGATTTGCCGTCCTTTTAGAAGCTCCTCTCGTGATAGAGGGATTCATTGCAGGCTCCATCATCGTCTGAACACCTTTTTAGCATCTTGTGTTTCTCTACCTGAGTTAAATTAGTACAAGTAATTTCTCGTGTCTGTCGCTGAACCAACAATTATCTTCTAGTGTTTTTGTATGCGGGAGTGTCATCTTTTTTTGTTACAGATGAATCGTCGGCCTTGGGCATCAGCCTTCATATCGTAGTTGCAGGGTGCAGGCCATTGAAGTGGTATTGCAACGGGCCCAGATCCATGGTAAAGATGATTTTGAACCACCCGAAAAACGGGTAAAGGAAAACATGGTGTAACTAACCAATATCACGAAGAAAAGCAGGATATGTTACGTATAGCAGGAAGTAACTGCTAACAACTTTAAGCTCAAAATGAACCGATTGATGACTTGATCTCGATCAAGTCATCTTTAGGAGGGAGATAAAGCGCGTAATATTGGTTACCAGCAGCTCAGACCTTTCAAGCCGCATATTCTTATTCACATAGTCCAGGAACATTCTCAGAAAAAATGCTCGCTGAGCATAGTGCAGGAGATGGGGGCGTGCCCTGGAGGCCCCGAAAAAGGAGAAACCGCTTATAATCCTGGACTTGATGCTGCGACATGTAGGTCTGGCCATCTACGAGAAGAGACCCGTTGTTGATCCCCGGTATAATTACTTTTCTCGCGGAAAAGGCCAGGCGACGATCCCGCCTTCCATAACCTTAACGTTTTTCCATCCGTTAGCCTCAAGCACACGGGCGGCCTCGTAGCCCCGAAGGGATATCTTGCAGTAGCAGATGATCTCAGTATTTTTGTCCTGCGGTATCAAATGGAGCCGTTTTCGCAGCATCCCGATCGGAATCAGCGTCTCTCCGATCCCGAGCCTCATTTGCTCATATTCATCAGGGCCCCGGGCATCGAGGAAGAACACGTTTTCTTTATTGTCTATCTTCTCTTTGACATCGGCGCAGGATATTCCTTTCATAAGTCCGCGCATCTTGTTTTGAATAATATGAGCCGACGCGATTGAGTGATCTATTGCAAGCGAAAAAGGCGGCGCATAGGGAAGGTCGGCATTGACCATATCATCAACCGTGAGCGAGCCCTTGATCGCCATTGCCCACTGTGCTATCTGCTTGCTGACGTCACCCAATCCGACGCATTGTGCACCCAGTATGCGTCCGGATGAGCTTTGGACAACCAGTTTCGTTACCAGTGGCTTGCCCAGCATGAAAGCCGGTTTATCAGGGCTTGCGTTGATTGCGGTTTCAATGTCGTCAAATCCCGCATGTCGTGCGGCCCTTTCGGACAATCCTGTAGACCCCGCGGTGAAATCGAATACTTTACATATCCCCGTCTGGATCGTTCCTGGAAACTTTGCGCTGTTACCGATGGCCGCATTTTCTCCTGCCACCCTCCCCTGGAGGTTTGCCAGATCGCCATATGGCGCCAGAACTTTTTTCCCGGTGATAAGGTTGTCTACTTCAATGCAATCTCCGACGGCATAGATATCGGGGTCGGACGTCTGCATGTGCTGGTCAACGGCAATTCCTCCGGTTTCACCGATTGCAATTCCCGCATCCCTCGCAAGACTTACGTTTGGATTTATACCGATCGCCACGACCGCAAGTTCGCATGGAAGCTCAGTCCCGTTGCTGAGTCTGACGGCCGATAATTTGCCATTTTCCCCCAGAAATGCGGCGAGGCCGTTCCGGGTTATCACGTTGGCATTCTTGCTTCTTACATGATTCTCGACAAGTTTTGCCATCTCCCAATCGAGGAATGTCAAAAGCTGAGGTAAGAGTTCGATCACCGTTATCTCTATTCCAGCCAGCTCAAGAGCTTCGCTGGTTTCCATACCAATAAGCCCGCCGCCGATGATCACAGCTTTTTTGATCTTCCGCTCATCCCGTATCCGTCTCAGGTAATCGGCATCGTGCATGGATTGAAGAGTCGTTATCCCGGACAGTTCAGTCCCCGGGACCGGGGGATATTTTGGGGTTGATCCGGTCGCTATAATAAGCTTGTCGTAACCGATTGTTTCGATCTCATCTGTGGCCAGATTCCGGCATGTAACAATTTTGTTCTGTCTATCTATCCGGATTGCCTCAAAACGCGTTTTTGCGGTTATACCCTTCGCATTGATATAGTATTTGGGGTCTCTGGTCACACCGGTCGGGGTGCTGAGGAGCATGTTCCTGTCATCGAAAAAGCCGCCCACATAATAAGGATATCCGCATGATGCCATGGATAGATCCGGGTCTTTCTGGATGATGGTTATCGCAGCGTTCTCATCCAGTCTGCGCGCCCGAGCCGCGGCCTTGGGACCTGAAGCCGATCCGCCGATTACAACAATGCGTTTTATATTGTCCATTATGTTTTCCTTTCGTTTTCTTCGTATTTTCTCTTTACCAGTGCCCGTCGACATCGGCACCGGCAAGCCGGGAAAGCTTCCCTTTTTTGTATGAATCGAGAGCTTCACGAACAGTCATGTTTGTTGCCGTAAATACCTCGATACCGGCTGCGGACAGAACGTGGAACGCGTTCGGTCCCAGATGACCGCTTATAACTGCCTTTACGCCGGCGTTTATAACATTTTGTGCTGTCCGGATACCTGCCCCCTGGGCTGCACCCATGTTCCCGGTATTATCGATAGTTTCTTGCCCATCTGTCCCGGCATCAAAAAGAATGAGTTTTTTTGCCCTGCCGAAACGTTCATCCACCATTCCATCGAATGTGCCATCCGCACTCGTTACCGCTATTTTCATGGAGTTTCTTTTATCAGTGTTTTCCGTGATGGATTGTGCGGCATCTGCTGCTGCATCCGCTGAAGCACATCCCTGTCCCCAACCCTTTCTCCAGCGGCATGGCCGTGTTATTTCCGCGTGTACCGATACGTTCCCTCCCTCTATCCGGAGCGCTTTGCCATTTATAATGGCATCGGTTATCTTTTGATGCGCCGCATTAATGAGACGATGGAAGGTTGGTTGAGAGACACCCATTTGTGTTGCCGCTTCTTCTTGCGGGAACCCGAGAAGATTTTTAAGCCGCATGGCCTCGACTTCATCCCGGTGAATGACAATTTCCTGCATCTCGTTCATCGGGATGCCGGCCGGCTTAAAATAGACAGCTTTTGGCTGGAAACTAATTCTACGCTTGCATGTTGGTCGTGGCATATCAGCTTAACCTCTTTTCCATTCTATTCAGTTCTGAATGTATATTCGTAAGTGATCGCTGTCAAGAATATAATTATGTATTCCTTCCCTCCCGTACTTTTCAGTTGATCGGAATCAAAAAACATGCAAGATTGCAAAAGGTATTCAATCATTTGCAACAAACACAGACGGGCCGAAAGGAGATGCTATGTCCGAAAAAGCGTTCCAGGATTACTATCCTGATAATTATTCCCATTGCTATGGTTGTGGACGCCTTAACCAGGATGGAATGCAACTCAAAAGTTACTGGGATGGCGAAGAAACCGTCTGTCGTTACACACCCAGGTCCTACCATTCGGGAGGTTTTCCCGGAAATATTTATGGTGGGCTTATAGCCTCGTTGATGGACTGTCATAGTGCCGCTTCCGCCACAGCAGCCAGGATGCGGGAGGATAACTATACGGCAGACGACCGGCGCCCCGTTCCCCGCTTCGTTACCGCCTCGTTAAGAGTCGATTATCTCAAGCCGACCCCCATGGGAGGGGTCCTCGAGATAAGGGGAAGGATCAAAGAGATCAAGACCCGGAAAATAATTGTAAATACAGCCCTGTTCGCGGCAGGCGAGCTGCGGGCAAAAGGCGAAGCGGTGATGGTGCAGCTGACGGAAAGCAACGCCGGTCAGTGAGCTTAACGTCTTGGCCCCCCGTACCTTTTCTTGACATCAGTTTCCCCTGTGCCTATATTCCGCTTTAATACGATAAATACCCAGGCTATCGTTCGAGGAGGCATTACGTGGAACTAAGACAAAGGGTTGAAGAGGAGATCGATCGTTTGAATCCCCGGCTGCGAGAACTGGCCGAGGGAGACGTCGAAGTGATCTCTGTCGACGAAAAGACAGGCACAGTCATCCTGAGAATTTTTGGCGGCCGGCTTCATTGATGTGGTCACAACGCCCTCAGTCTGTGGGCTGACAAGCTATTGAGAGAGGCGGTCCCGGAAGTGCGTGAGGTGAACACCATCGACTACGCCGAGGAGACCAGTCCGAAGTCGAAGGTTTAGGTACATTTCTGGCGGCATCCGTCACCCGGTTTTGATGCGAATCATGGGAGATGATAAAGTAGGAAAGACAAAAGATTACCTCGCGTGTATTTCTTATTCCTTGTTCTCGTTACGGAAGGTCCGCGGGGGGCCTTATCCCCCGGTCAGCCACGCTACGGATCACACCCGTTAACCGCTTTCGGGTCGCTCGATGCTTATTGCGGACAGAAGTGGTCCCGGAATGTAGGCTGGAAATCCGCAGACATGAGCTATCAGCGTGTTGCCAACTCGGTGCAGTCAGGCGCATCGGTCCCGGTCACTTTCGTGCCCGGTCCACGCGCCCCGAAAACGGAACGGGTGCCGTGATCCTCCGCTACCGGCTGCCCGGGGAATAAGACCCCCCGCTCGATGGTTTAGTAAAAGCTTTAACGGAGAAATACAATAAAGACACCACCCCAAAGTTTTGCAGTTCGGACGGGAGAAGAGAGTTATTGTCAATAGTTGTGTACGGGATTATTCCCGACGTATCCTTCGCAGCCATCGTTATGCCACTCGTTCCTCTTCCTTCGTGCTCTCTCCGTCAATGAACATATCGCCCTCAAGCACTCTGGGGGAGAAAAGAACCTCACCAAATCTTGTACGCCGGTCTCAAGTTCAGGGGGTGGGCCAGGGGACTCAATCCAGATCAAATCATCTTAATTCATCTGAAGGTTGCGGCGTAAAAAAGGGGCGGGGAGTGAGGATTGGCAGTACACCTGCAAGCTGGGGATTGGCGTATCATTGAGAACTGAGGATTACGGGCAGAAATAGAGCATGACGTCAAAACTTACTGAGATCTCATGGAGCATGTTATTAGGGCTATTTGATACTACAGGCGTTTTTCTTGAAATCGTCGTATGATACTTTTTTACCCTCACACAAATCGACACACTTTTTATGCCACTTGTCTTTATTGAAGCCAGGATGATTCGAGAGGGACTCTATTGATCCCATAAGAGCAAGGGAGAAAGTTACGTCGGTTATATGGTTGCAATCTCCATCGTATTTTTTCCGGGAACTGCATTCATTCAATGAGTACTCGAAGAGAAACTCACAACTTGAGGGTTTCATCGGAACAATTGGAGATGGCTCAATGTGAATTATAATTTTATCTGACTGAAGCTCTGCGTATTTCTTTTTTTTCTTATGAAACCCCAAGTCAACAAAGACTGTTTCCCCTTTCTTATAAAGCCGTCTAGTGTCATTTTCGGACGTAAAATTCTTCTGTGTAAGAACCTTTGCACTTGTAGCTTTCTTTAGGATAATCAAATAGAGCTCCTCTGAAGTCACGCAGCGAGAGCTACCACAATCTACATGCGCTAAAACCACGTCAAAATCCTTCATCTGTAAATATCCACGGAGAGCGATAACCAATCCGGGACGATAGAATATTCTTTTGCCGCGATACTTTATGGTGTCATACTGGCTGGCTGTAAATGATTGAGCAATTTGAACCAGGCCAAATCTTGTTCTTACCGAGGAAAAATAATCCTGGTCTTCCGCAAAACACAGAGAGGATATTAAAAAGGCGATTAGAAATAGGCTTAATATAGGAATTTTTGATTTCACTTCGGTTAAACAATAGTATTCGCAGAGTTATGCTGTCAATGATAATGTTGAGCTACTGTATTGTTGATTACTGATTGAAATATTGCATATTCAGTGGGAATATCACTGCATGGATTTCAGGAAGTAACCTTTAAGAACCTTAAACTTAAAAGGATCGATTGATGACTTGATCTCCATCGAGTCCACAGAAACAAAATTGTTGTTGCCCTCAGCTGCCACATGAAGCAATGCGGGTTTCCTCAATTGTCTCCTCTAACCTTTTCACTATGCCACGGAGTGTGGGGTCTCTTAGCCGGGCAGCCGTTAGCGAAGGATCACGGGACCCGTTGCGTTTTCGGAGTGCGTGGACCGGTCATAAAATGACTGGGACCGATGCGTCTGACTGCACCAGGTTGGCGATTGACCAATACCTTATTTCTGCGGACTGCCAGTTTACAGTTTTGTGACTACCTTTGTCCGCAATGAGCATCGAGCGCGCCGAAAATGCATAACGGGTGTGATCCGTAGCGTGGCTGCCCGGCTAAGAGACCCCACGCGGGCCCCCCATGTACCAAGTGTAAACCAAAAGGCACAAAACTCCCCACAGGAACGTTAAATAACATGGCATGTGCTCTTCCGCCCCAGGAGTTTCTCGAGCACTAGCCGGGGCCTGCTATGAGGTTGTTGCGGCAGGTTCGTCAGCGCAGGTGGGTAGGAGAGTTGCCATGGTTTCCAGGAATATAGTAAACTATCCGTTTCCGAATGAACCAAAGAGTTATTCCTTTGTAAGTCGGTCATTGATTAGGAGCTGAGATGAAAAGAAATAAAAAGAATGTACTGAGCCTGTTTGTTTTGTTTTTGGTGCTGACATCTTTCCTGTCACTGTCTGCCTGTGTGACAAGACCGGATATACAGGCCGGAAAAATACAACAGGTCTCGGAACACTTTGATGGCGTCCGGTATTTGAATCCCGGTGTTCCTCAGACCCCGTCTTCTGTGTCGGGTCAGACGACAAAACGCGGCTCTGCGTGGTGGGTTTGGAACTGGATCTTCCGCACCGGTTGGCCTGAATGGCCGAAGCAAAGCGAGTTTTTCTCCGGACTGCGGCCTGTCGCTCGTGCCCCCGAAGGCTCGATCTATGTGACACCCATCGGTCACGCCACTTTCCTCATACAAATGGACGGGGTCAATATTCTCACTGACCCCATATGGTCGGAACGCTGCAGCCCGGTATCATGGGTGGGTCCCGAACGCTACAGCAAGCCGGGCATTCGCTTTGAAGACCTTCCCCCTGTCGATGTCGTGCTGGTGTCTCACAACCATTACGATCATTTTGATGTTCCTACCCTGAAGGGTCTTGCAAAAAAAGGAATGCCGCGCGCCGTCGTGCCGCTCGGCAATCTCGATCTCATGCGGAGCACGGGAATCCCTGCGGTGGATGAACTTGACTGGTGGCAGTCGGTCCGCTTGTCTTCAAGCGTGACGGTAACCCTGGTCCCTGCGCAGCACTTTTCGGGACGTACGCTCTGGGACCGGGATCAAACCCTCTGGGGAGGTTTTGTTATCTCGGGGCCATCAGGGAACGTCTATTATTCCGGAGACACGGGGTACGGTCCCCATTTCCGTGAGATCGCACGCCGCTTTTCACCGATCAGGGTGGCGCTCCTTCCGATAGCACCATTCCGCCCGCCTGAGGCCGGGAAAGCGGCCCCGCAACGTCGCTCCGTCGTCCATATGGGACCGGTCGAGGCAGTCAAAGCACACAGGGACCTGGGAGAGCCGCAGAGCATCGCCGCCCATTTCCGGGTATTTCGGCTGGGAGTCGAGGGATTCAATGACGCCCCGGATGTACTGGCTGCATCATTAAAGGAGTATAGCCTGGCAGCTGACGCCTTCGTCGCGCCCGTTTTTGGGCAGGCCATTAAGATATCTCCCACGCTGAATGCATCACTGTCACCGCCAGACAAGACGTATTATCCTATCGGCCAGATCCAAGGTTTCATCAGCGGCCCTTCGCTGAGTCATGAGGCATTTTTTCGCGATTAAGGGTGGCTCTTATATGAAAAACATCTTCGTAGCGCTCCTGGTTCTTCTTTCCCTGGTGGCGGTACGTGTTTGCGCCCAGGATCTTTCAGAGACGGCCAAAATCCAGTATTTGATAGCCTCCGTCGAAGCACTGGAGGGAGGGAAGTTTATCAGGAACGGGCACGAGTATGATGCCCGGGCGGCTTCGAGCCACCTGCGCCTGAAGCTCAAGGCGGCGGGCAATAAGGTGAAGACGGCAGAGGACTTCATTGAATTTTGCGCCTCCAGGTCCTCTATAACGGGCGAGCCTTATCTGATTCGGCTTGCAGACGGCACCACCGTAAAATCGGAAATCTTTTTCAGGAACAAGCTGAAAACATTTGCCACAGATAAGCCACAAACCTGAACGGGCATACCAGAGTTTCCGCGGAGCGAGGGGAGGGGAGTGTGACGACTCGCGACCGGGCCGTTTTCTTGAAATCGGAGCGAAACTGAAGCATAATGAACCAACGAGAGCTCCAGTCTGGTGAGGTTGGTTTGGAGCATTTATCAGGAGTGCAATGAGCGATTACCGGCTTTCCGATCTGCTTGACCTGACCATCGTCCAGAAGATGGCTGATGCACATTATCGCGCGGCAGGTATGCCGCTCGGCATCATTGATGCCATCGACGGTTCGATCCTTGTAAAATCAGGTTGGCAGGATATCTGTGTCAAATTCCATCGCGTCGATCCGGCTTCCCTTAAGCGCTGCCAGGAGAGCGACAATTACGTCAAAGAGCACCTTGTCGAAGGCGAGGCCTGCCATTACAGATGCCAGAATGGGCTCTGGGATATCGGGATGCCGATTATGGTTGCCGGCCATCATCTGGCAACCATGTTCCTGGGACAATTTTTCTATGAAGGCGAGAGCCCGGATCGGGAGTTTTTTATCCAGCTTGCGCACGAATTTGGTTTTCATGTTGATCACTACCTTGCGGCGCTCGATCGAGTGCCGGTCTTCAGCCGTGAAAAGGTCGATTACATACTTGAATATGATAAGGCGCTGGTAAGTTTCATTTCTGACCTTGCAGAGCACTCGCTCTCAAAAATCGAGGCGGACGAGACGATTCGTGAGAACGAGCGGAAGTTCCACGCCATCTTTGATCAGACCTACGAGTTAATCGGACTAATATCAACGGACGGCACGGTACTGGAAGCGAATGAAACCGCCCTGAGATTTGTCGGAGTCGAAGAAGCGGATGTCGTCGGCAAACCCTTTTGGGAAACCCCCTGGTGGGCGCATTCCCCGGGACTGCAGAAAAGGGTTTATCGTGCGGTTAAGAAGGCTGCAAAAGGCGAATTCATACGATTTGAGACAACTCATAGTGCCGCCGATGGGAATCTCCGCTATGTTGATTTTTCTCTCAAACCGGTCTCGGATGAAGCCGGCAAGGTTGTTCTGCTGATACCGGAGGCTCGCGACATCACCGACCGCAAAAAGGCGGAAGAGGCCTTGCAGGAGGCTCATGACAAACTTGAACTCCGGGTCCGGGAGAGAACCGCCGAACTCCAGACGGCTTACTCAAGCTTGGAAACGGAAGTGGCTGAAAGGAAACAGGTTGAAGAACAACTCCGTCAAGCTCAAAAGATGGAAGCCATCGGAACCCTCGCCGGCGGCATCGCCCACGACTTCAACAATATCCTTGCGGCCATTCTGGGATTTGCCGAACTGGCTCTTGACGATGTCTCCCGGGGCAGCGCACTGGACAGGAAACTGAGACACATTATGAATTCCTCTGTCCGGGGAAGGGACCTGGTGAGGCAGATTCTCGCCTTCAGCCGCAAAGTCCAATACGAGCGAAAGTCTCTTTCCCTTTTACCGCTTATCAGAGAAACAGTTAAGCTCCTGAGGGCCTCCCTCCCAACCTCCGTCCATATACAGGTAAATAAGGCCGTTGCCTATGATACGATCCTGGCAGATCCCGGTGAAATTCAACAGATCGTCATGAACCTCTGCACCAATGCCGCCTATGCCATGCGGGAAAATGGCGGGACCCTGCATTTACTTGTTGATAATGTAAATGTCAGCCCCGGCTCAACAGTTGGATCAGGACTGTCCCCGGGTGCATACGTACGCCTGACGGTGCAAGACACGGGGGCGGGTATGGATCAGGAAACGATGAAGAGGATATTCGAACCCTTCTTTACCACAAAACAGGTGGGTGAAGGAACGGGCATGGGGCTCGCCGTGGTCTACGGAATCGTGAAAGGCTTAAACGGCGATATCACTGTCGAGAGTACACCCGGCACGGGCGCCACATTCCGTGTATTCTTTCCGAAGGCAGAGCCGGACGTTGTATCGGAAGGTTTACCGACCAGGGAGCGTCAGGGAGGTCGGGAACGCATCCTCTTTATCGATGATGAGGAACTTCTGGTGGAATTGGGTCGGGATATGCTTGAAAGGCTCGGCTACTCTGTAACCGCACTGACGGACAGTGATGAGGCATTGAGATTGTTCTCTTTGGATCCCTCCCGATTCGATCTTGTGATTACGGACCAGACAATGCCCCACCTGACAGGCCTGACTCTTGCCCGTGAGCTTCTCGTGATACGGGAGGATATACCCATCATTCTCTGCACGGGACACAGCGATGCCGTTTCACCGAAGACGGCCGAGGCCGCTGGTATTAGAGAGTTTCTAATGAAGCCCCTGATCAGGCATGAACTGGCGGAAGCGATCCGTCGCGTGCTGGATACCCCCGCAAATCGGGTAACGATAAGCCCCTAAGGCGTATCGTTGTTCGCAAGTACTCGTTCCAACGCCTCGACGATCTCGAGTCTGATGCGCGTGCCCGCGATCCCGTAGAGAATGGCAAGGGCCGTGTGGGGTGTTCTTTTTTCCTGGTAGGGGCGTTCCGATGTGATGGCGTCGTAGATGTCGGCAACGGAGACGATCTGGGCCCCGAGGGGGATCTGGTCGCCTTTGAGGCCCCGGGGATAGCCTCTTCCGTCGAGCCGTTCGTGATGGGCCGAGACGTAGTCGATGGCGGGCCCCAGGAAATCGAGAGGCTTGAGGATCTTCACGCCGATGGAGGGATGGCGGTTTATCTCCTTCACGAGGTTCGACGGAAGCTTCCCCTCATGGTCGGCGAAGAGAGCGTCCGGGAAGCCGATCTTCCCGATGTCATGAAGTGCCCCGCCCAAGCGGATGTATTCCAGGTCCTCGCCTTCCAAACCGAGCTCGCGGGCGATGGCGTGGGAAAGTTCCGCGACCCGTGACGTGTGGCCCTCGGTGTAGGTGTCCCGTGCCGCCAGGGCATGTGCCATGGCGGTGACCGCGGCTATGGTGTTTTTCCTGATTTTCTCATTGAGTTCCTTGAGCTCGTCCACAAGCTGCTGAAGCTGGAATTCCCGGGCCTCGACCTTGACCATCATCAGAGCCACGGCCTCGGCTATGGTGCGGACGGTGTCCGGCACGTCATCTCTGGTCAGCTCCATGATGTCGTCTGAATACCGCCCCTCTGCAATATCGGAGATGATACACAGGAGTTTTCTTTCAAGTTCAGCGGCGTTCATATGCAAACTCACAGGGTGTATTTCGTTCCACGTACCCGTTCTTTGTACACCATGAGTCCAGGCGGCGTCAACGGGAAACAGGGGCGCCTGCAGTTACCTCCGGGTTGAAGATTTGATACAATAGAATATTGGGAGGTGGAACATGTCTACCGGGTCATTGAGAATATGGTTGGTGCTTGTAGTTCTGATATCTGTTGCGTCGTGCGCTTCAATGAATTGTGCGTACAATGTCAAGGCCCGCCCGGATCCTATTTTCCTGGCCACCGAGGAAGGTGCTTTCTACGGACAAAATTACGTCGCATGTTTTGTGATAGACGGAGTTGTTCACAAAGAGTACATACCCGAATGCGCATACAGATATTACACCGATAGGCATAATCGGTAACGGGTCTTCGTCCTTTCGCCGCTTTAATTAACCTGCGCCGCTTCCGTTTTTGCCAGGACTATCTTCGCCAGCGCCAGCTTCTTGTACTCCTTCTTGATCTTTTTCATGTCCCCGCCAACAATCGCCTTGTGCAGATCGCCTTCCAGTTCGGCCACTTCCAGGAGTTTGTAGTAATCAAGAAATTCCTTGAGATGGGCGATCACTATCTTGCCGGTGACGAGGGGATGGTTGTTCGTCACGTTGGCGTCCTTGAATGTAATGCCGTGTTCCAGTTCCACCTCGAGCCCCCTGCGGAACTCTGCGGGGTCTATTTTCATCTTTGTGTCATTGACCGCCGCGAGGATGATCTTTGCCTCCTTGGGCGTGACCTTCGCATTATCCAGTTTGGTCCAGTCCCTGATCTTCAGCGCCCTGCAGAACTTCTGAACTTCTTCTTTCGTGATATATTCCGGAATCTTCATGTTTCCTCCTTTTTGGGGATATGTCCTTTTTGGATTGTAGCATATTGCCAGATTAGTACAAGAGCGTGTTGCTGTATTGGAGCAGCAAGGGGCAGGTTTCAGGTTTCGCGGACGGCTGATAAACAAAGAACAAAAAGACTGTCTCACGCCCCGGGAAGGTCTTTGTCTTCCTCGTC
>DHVP01000003.1 GCA_002412715.1 Deltaproteobacteria bacterium UBA5205 | reverse complement strand
TCGAGGCCTTTACCGAAGGCAAGGCCGCCCAGATCATGCATGTCGGGCCTTTCTCAGCGGAAGGCCCGACCATTCAGAAAGTGCATGACCATATCAAGGCCTCGGGGGGTACGCTCTCCGGCAAACACCATGAGATCTATCTGAGCGACATCCGCAAGGCGACCCCGGAAAAATGGAAGACCATTGTTCGCCAGCCGCTGGCAGGCTGATTTCAGAGGTGATTTACAGGAGGAACGGACATGTCATCTAACCCCGGTAAACGGGATAAGTACCTTAGAAATTCGTTTCAAAAAAGAAGAAACGAATTTCTAAGGTACTAAAATGAAAATATCGATAACAAAGAGAGAACACAATGGATAGCATATTTTCCGACCGAATTGTTGATGTCCCCCGGTCATTCATCCGGGAGATTCTGAAGGTCGCGCTCGATCACGAGGTCATATCCTTTGCCGGCGGCCTGCCCAACCGCGACCTCTTCCCGGCAGACGAGCTGCGCCAAGCCACGAACAAGGTCTTCGATCACTACGGCAGGGACATTTTCCAGTACAGCACATCTGAAGGATATGCAAAGCTGAGGGTATATATCGCATTGCAGTACCGAACACACGGCATTGACGTAGATCCCATGGACATCCTGATAACCAGCGGATCCCAGCAGGCGCTGGACCTGCTGGGCAAGACCCTGTTGAACAACGGCGACGGCCTGATCATGGAAGAACCGGGGTATCTCGGGGCGATCCAGGCATTCTCGCTCTATCGCCCGAAGTTTCTGCCCGTGCCCGTGTCCGAGCAGGGTATGGATATTCAGGAACTGCGCCGCGTCATGAACTCGGAGAAGCCTAAGCTGATGTATACGGTGCCGAATTTTCAAAACCCGTCGGGCATCTCCTATTCCGACGATAACAGGAGAGAGGTCGCAGAGCTGCTGGCGGGCTCGAAGACGCTGCTCATCGAGGATGATCCTTACGGCGCCCTCAGGTTTTCCGGCAACGACAAGATCTCGTTCAAAAAACTGCTGCCGGACAACACAATCCTGCTCGGCTCGTTCTCCAAGATCATTGTGCCGGGCTTCCGGCTGGGGTGGGTTGTCGCTCCGCAGTGGATCATGAAAAAACTCATTATCGCCAAGCAGGCGACCGATCTGCACACGAGCCATTTTACCCAGTGCATCATTTATCAGTATCTGGAAGACAACCCCCTTAATGAACATATCCAAAAAATTCGTGCGGTCTACGGCAAACAGTGCGAAGCAATGCTCACCGCCATGAAACATTTTTTTCCGGAAGACATCACCTATACGAAACCCGAGGGCGGCATGTTTTTGTGGGTCGAGCTGCCGAAGAACCTGGCAGCCCTCGATCTGTTCGACCTTGCGGTCAAGGACAAGGTCATCTTTNNTGAACTTCTCCTGTGTAGATGAGAAGACGATTGCCATCGGCATCGAGCGACTGGGGAAGGCGATCAGGGAATTGATTGCCGCAAGCAGGTAAGGAATTCCCGGCGGCGCGTGATATTTCTCGATGTCCCAATGAAGCTAATAAATAAAGGCTACTTGCTCTGCGGTCGGTGGCAATCCAGTAGGTTTTGTCGTCAATGGTATAGCCAACAAGTCGAACCGGGTATTGAGTTTGATAATGGAGAGTATTTGCGGCGGTTAAGGCTGCCATTCACCGCATGATATGCGGCTTTCAATAGCCATTGCGGCAAATACTTGCTATAATCACCGCATATAATACGGAGATTATACATGTGGATTTATGATAAGAAAGACTGGCCAAATTTCATCTGGGACGACAAAGCCCTTGCGTCATTGCTCGCCGAGGCTCGGCACCGGCAGGGGCGCTTACTGGGTAAGATGGAGGCGTTAGGTTTCCCGATCCGGCAGGAGGCCAGCCTGAATACCCTCATAACTGATGTTGTGAACTCGTCGGCCATAGAGGGCGAAAGACTTGATACGGATGAAGTCCGATCTTCTATTGCCCGAAGACTAGGTATTCCTCTACAAAACGACAAGCCTGTTGGTCGAGACGTTGAAGGCATTGTTGAGATGATGCTGGATGCGACACAAAACTTCGATCAGGCTTTGACTGCGGAACGCTTGTTCGACTGGCATGCAGCTTTGTTTCCGACAGGTCGAAGCGGTATGCACCGCATTACCGTTGGTGCTTGGCGACCAGCAGAAGCAGGTCCGATGCAGGTTGTGTCTGGTCCAATAGGGCATGAGAGTGTGCATTATGAGGCGCCGGAAGCATCCAGGCTTGATACGGAAATGACAAAGTTTCTCGCATGGTTTGAAACTGATTTGAAGCTTGATCCTGTACTTAAAGCGGGTATTGCCCATCTGTGGTTTGTCACTATTCACCCCTTTGAAGACGGCAATGGGCGGATTGCGCGTGCAATTGCGGATATGGCTTTGGCAAGGGCAGATAAAACATCCAGTCGCTTCTATTCTATGTCCAGACAAGTTGAGCAGGAACGCAATGCTTATTACACTCAGCTTGAGAGACAGCAAAGAGGCAGTGTCGATATTACATCTTGGCTGTCCTGGTTTTTAAATTGCTTTTCGCGCGCTGTTGTTAATGCTGAAGAGACACTATCCTCGGTTCTCTTTAAGGCGGAACTGTGGAACCGGATTAATCCTGATCCGGTGAATGAGCGACAGCGCCTCATTATTAATCGCATGCTCGACAATTTTAAGGGACACATGACCACATCAAAATATGCTAAGTGTACCAAATGCTCGTCCGACACCGCACTTAGGGATATGCGGGAACTCGTCGCCCGCAACATTCTGATTCAAAATCCGGGCGGGGGACGAAGTACAAGTTACCGCCTGATCTCGGCAGAAGAACTGGAGCAATCTGGTGATGGGGTGAAAAGAAAGTAATAAAAGTTATCGGGACAGACGATGGTTTAGAGCAAGCATAGTGTTCGCAATTTAGTACCTTAGAAATTCGTTT
>DHVP01000027.1 GCA_002412715.1 Deltaproteobacteria bacterium UBA5205 | reverse complement strand
AACATAGTCACTCCAGCGAACCCCCCCCCAGGGGGGTGAAGCGGGTCCCGTTTTTTGTTACGGGATAAACGTGAGACAGGCCTTTTGTCTTTCCATACCCCCATTGACCACCTTTCCCGGGTCAGGTTGACAAAGCTAAACCTGTCGGCTATACGTATAAAATAGGGGTGACGGTGCCACGAGATAAGTCCATTGGCGTGTGGGCAGCAATTAGCACTTAAACCACAGGAGGGCCTGATATGTGGGAAAACATTGGCTCGGATAAGTGTGAATCTTACATCGAACGCCATTTTGGTCAGAAAGGCAAGAAGACAGGCGAGCCCGGAAAACCTGCAATAACAATCTCACGAGCTGAAGGGGCAGGGGGGCTGACGGTTTCCTCGGAGTTGTCCAGTTACCTGAAGAAACAGGTCCCGGCCCACGAGGAATGGACGGTTTTCGACCAGAAGCTGGTGGCGAAAGTGCTCGAGGTGTTCGATCTCAAGGGCCGTGTCGGTGAGTTCATGAAGGAAGACCGTAAGGGCATGGTGTCTGACGCGATCGAGGAGTTTCTGGGCTTGCATCCCTCCACCTGGACGCTTGTGGAACGTACGAATGCAACCATCTTGCGCCTGGCCCAGATAGGCAACGTCATCCTGGTGGGCAGGGGAGCCAACGTCGTCACAAAAGATCTCCCGAATGTCTTTCACGTGCGCCTGGTTGGAGCTTTTGAAAAGAGGGTCGAGCAGGCAGAGAAGGTGTTCGGTCTCGATTCTAAATCGGCCAGAGATTACATAAAGAGGAAGGATCAGGGCCGTAAACGCTACCTCAAGGATAACTTTGACGAGGATATCGACAATCCGTTGCTCTATGACATCGTCATCAATACGGACCGCGTACCATACGAGGAAGCCGCGCGGTTGATAGGCGACGAAATGATAAGACGCTTCCGCCTGATTACCCCGGCAAAAGTGGCCATGAGCGGGATGCGTCAGGTAGCCGTCTAGAATTCGGGTGCTTCACCGCCCTTCGACAATGGAGGCGAAATTTTCGAGCACTCGTGCCGCGACGGGTGTCTCGGTAACTGCGGTCAAAAGTGTTCCTGTGTTGAAGCAGTCTGACGCCGGATCCGCCCCCTGTTCCATGATGTAAAATTTCATAATTTCTGCATTGTATTCCGGATGGAACTGGACTCCCCAGGCTCTTGTGCCAATCCGAAAGGCATGATTGGGCTCGCAGGCGTTGCCTGCCAGGCGTACGGCGAGCGGGGGCAGGCGCAGCACCGATTGGGAATGCGCTGCATGAACGGAAAAGGTCTGCGGAAGAGATCGGAACAGGCGATCATCGGCACAGCCGGGAGCCAGGCGGACCGGCACGGTGCCGATCTCCTTTCCGCCCGGGTGAAAACCGACCTCGCCGCCGGTCGATCTTGCAAGAAGTTGATGTCCGTAACAGATGCCCAGAAAGGGAACATTCGCCTCGAGCAACGATGGGATCCAGTCCTCCAGCCTGACGCTCCAGGGGAGGCTATCGGTCACCATCGAGTGGGACCCTGTCACTATGATGCCCGCGCACTTATTTGCGGCTGGAAGCTCGGCACCATGTTCGGCGTCGAGGACGCGGATGTCCACCGCAGCCGTTCCCAGGGCTGCCAACGTCCAGGTATCAAAATCACCCAGCGTTGCAGATATTGAGGGATACGTGCTCCCGACTTTTACGATATAGAGCTTCGGGGACATGCCACAAATCTTATTCCCGGCTATGGCCCATGTCAATGAAGATAATGGGGAGGTTGCATCGGGAGCCCACGTGGGAATGATTGCGGGGGGGCGGACGGCACCTTTTGGAGCAGGGCTTAAAGGTATGATTTTGATTTTTAACTCGGAATAGCTTACCTTGAAACAGGTATCCCCAAAAGAGGACGCGCAAATCCCGAAGACTGAGTAATGTTTTTCCCCGGGGAGCTGCCGCCTCCAAAACATCAAAGGCAGGTGCGGAATGGACAACGAGGAATTGACCGCCGGTCTTTTCAGGCCGGAAGACGCCGAAGGCGTAGCGAAACTTTTTACCGAAGTTTACGGTGATGCTTATCCTGCGAAGATCATCTATGACCCCAAAGGGCTCGTCGAGGCTTTTGAGAGACGCGACCAGATACCGATCGTTGTGCGGACCCCGGACGACAGGGTCGTCGGGTACAGTTCCCTGTTCCGGGCGGCACCCGACAGGGGGGTTTACGAGAAAGGCAACGGAGCGGTCCTGTCCGACTTCCGGAATGCCGGCGTTATGGGCAAGATCTTTCAATATGTCGGCAGGGTTGTGCCCGGCATGGAAGGCGTAAAGGCGTTCTTCGGCGAGCCTGTCTGCAATCACGTATATATTCAAAAGGCCGCGCTTGCCAATCTGCCTTTCGTGGAAACAGCCCTCGAAGTGGACCTTATGCCTGCGGAGGCGTACGACAAGGAGAAGAGTGCATCGGGACGGGTAGCGACACTTCTCATGTTCATAACCGTTGTCGGGAATTCCCATGTCATCCACGTTCCCGATATGTATGCCCCCTATCTTGAGTATATCTATGAAGGCCTTGACGACAAACGGTCCTTCGCCCCGTCCGCGGCCGACTTTCCTGCCTCAGAGCGAACCCGGATCGATACGATGATATACGACTCTGCCCGCGTGGCCCGCCTGGCTGTCCATGAGGCGGGAGGGGATTTTTCAAGCGCTCTGGCCTCGCAGGAAGAGCGTATCCTTCGCCGGGATATGGAGGTAGTTCAGGTATGGCTCAAGCTTTCATGGCCGTGGGTCGGCAAGGCCGCCGGTATTCTGAGCAGGAAGGGCTACTTCTTTGGCGGCGTGTTGCCGCAGTGGTTTGGGCAGGACGGCCTCCTCATGCAGAAAACGATCTCGCGGCCCAATTGGGAAGGGATCCATGTCTTTTCAGAGAGGGCCAAAAGAATACTGGAATTCGTAGAAACCGATTGGAGACAGTCGCAAGGATAGGGTGCGGCTGCCGGACCCACCGACATGAGGCGGCCTTTTTCCTATGCCTGCGATGCCCGGTGTCTCCGTGCCAGCTTATCGATCTCCACCGCCGCTATTACCGTGATCGCCACGGCAACGATCCTCATCCATTCGGCCCCTGAGAGTGCATCGGTCCTGAAGACCCACTGGAGGCCGGGGATGTAGATTACGGCTATCTGGGCGAGAAATGCCGCGACCATGCTGTAGAAGAGAAAGGGGTTGCTCAGGGGATTGATCCGGAAAACCGACTTTGTCTCGGATCGCGAGTTCCATGCCTGGAAAAATTGGAAGAAGACCATGGTTGTCATGGCGATGGTCCTGGCGTGTTCGACAGAGGAGCCTTCCGACAGGGCGTCATGGAAGTTGTAGACCACACCGGCGGAGATCAGAATGCCCACGATGATGCTTCGCTGGAACATGAGACCCGATATGATGCCCTCCCGGGGGCTGCGCGGTTTTCTTCTGATTATGTCCTTTTCCCCGGGTTCAAAGGCCAGGGCAACGTCCTGCATGCCATTGGTAACGAGGTTGATCCAGAGGAGCTGGGCCGCCACGAAGGGGACGGGCATTTCAAGGAACATGGAAACAAGGATCGCAATAATGGCGGCAAACCCCGTGGGGATCAGGAACATGGTGACTTTCCGTATATTGTCAAAGACGATCCTTCCCTCCTCCACGGCATGAAAGATGGAGGCGAAATTGTCATCGGTGACGATCATATCGGCGGCCTCCCGGGCCACGTCGGTTCCCGTCCTTCCCATGGCGGCCCCTATGTGAGCCGCCTTCAATGCCGGAGCGTCGTTCACGCCGTCGCCGGTGACCGCCACAACTTCCCCATGGCGCATGTATTGCTGAACGATCCGCAGTTTGTGCTGCGGCGAGACACGGGCGTAAACAGAGGTATCCTGGACCCTGGCGAAGAGTCCGTCGTCGCTCATCGTCTCCAGTTCCCTGCCGGTGATGGCCGGGCCCTTTCTCTCTCCCAGGCCTATGATCCTGCCGATGGCGGAAGCGGTGACTGCATGGTCGCCGGTGATCATGGCCACCCTGATGCCTGCCTCCCTGCATCCCCTGATGGCCTCGATAGCCTCCGGTCTCGGCGGATCCATCATGCCCTGGAGACCTGCGAAGACAAGATCACTGCCGACGTGATCATGGGTGAATTTCCCCGCGGCGGTGTTTTCGTCCATCTCCTTGTATGCCATGGCCAGAACTCTCAGCCCATCCTCCGCAAAACGCTCCGCGGTCTTCACGATCTTCGTGCTGTCAATGGTTTCCCCGGACGGCAGGTGCGAGCACATGTCGAGGACCCATTCCGGTGCTCCTTTTACGAAAATGACGTTCCCTCCCTCATGCTCATGGAGGGTTGCCATAAAACCGCGTTCTGACTCGAAGGGTATGATGCCCGCCTGGGGATACTTCTTTTTCTCGCCCTCAGGATCCAGCCCCGCCTTCGTGGCCGACACGATGAGGGCTCCTTCCGTCGGGTCACCATCGACCCGGAAGAAACCCTCTTCCCGGATCAATCCGGATTCGTTGCAGAGCAGGCCGATCCTCAACAGCGTATGCAATCCCTTCAGCGATGCCTCGTCGGTGGGTTCCCAGTCATGGAGTATCTCGCCTTCGGGGTCGTAGCCGCTGCCGGTCACTTCAAAGGAATGGTGTCCGTCGTAAACGACCTTGACGGTCATCTCGTTCCTGGTCAGCGTCCCTGTCTTGTCGGAACAGATTATCGTGGTGCTTCCCAGGGTTTCCACAGCGGCAAGCTTGCGTATGACGGCATTCCGGCGCGCCATCCGGGTGATGCCTATGGCCATGGTGACCGTCACGACGATGGGAAGACCTTCCGGGACCGTGGCTACCGCTGCGGCGACGGCGATAGTAAACAGCTCCTTAAGGGCTATTCCCAGGAAGAGACCCAGGACAATAATCGCGGCGGCGCTTGCCAGCACCACCAGCCCGATGAACTGGGCAAACCTGACGATCTTCCTCTGCAGGGGGGTTTCCGTGACGGAGAGCTCCTTGACGTCCCGGGCGATCTGCCCGAGCATCGTATTTCTCCCCGTTTCGACGACGATGCCACGCGCACGGCCGTTCACGATGTTCGTTCCCATGAAGGCCATGTTGGTCTGATCGCCGGCCGTGAGGTGTTCCTCGGCTATGGGACCCGCTGTCTTTTCGACGGGAAGTGATTCCCCGGTGAGGGCGGCTTCGTCGGCCCGCAGTTCATTGACTTCAACGAGCCTCAGGTCAGCCGGTACCTTTGCCCCCGACGCGAGCAGCACGATGTCGCCCGGTACGAGTCCCTCGCTGGGGATCTCCTCTTCCTTTCCGTCGCGGACAACCCTTGCCTTTGCGACAACCATGCCCTTGAGGGCCCGGACGCTTGTTTCCGCCTTGTATTCCTGGAAATAGCCGACAAGGGCGTTGAGGATCACCACCGCGACTATCACCCCCGTATCGATATATTCCTTGAGGATAGCGGTCACCACCGCGGCGACGATGAGGATGTATATGAGGGGACTTTTGAACTGATGGAGCAGGACTGCGAGGCGGCTGAGCCCCTCTTCCTCGGGCAGACTGTTGGGGCCGTAGCGATGCAGCCGTTCCTCGACCTCTGAGGCCGCCAGACCATCGCGACGGGTGCTATATTCAGCGAAGACCGCCTTTGCGTCCAATTGGTACCATTTCATGGCTGTCGCCTCCGATGGGTTGAATTCTGCTCCATTGATGTGTGCGTTAAACCCCGCCTACCTGAAGTAGGCCTTCAGCACGTACTCCTGGATCATGCGGTGGGTATTAAAAAAGGAGCCGTTGAGGGCGATCGCGTTTTTCATGACCTTGATATAGCCTTCACGGTCACGATAGAAGAGGGGAATTATGGTGTCTTCAAGTTTATTGTAAAGGGAGAGGGCGTCTTTTGAGCGATCGACATCTATCCCCGGGCCGTTACTTCCGATGGACCATCCGGTGATTCCCTCGAGGCACCCCTCGATCCACCATCCGTCAAGAATGCTCAGGCTGGGAACGCCATTGATGGCCGCCTTCATACCGCTTGTGCCTGACGCCTCCATCGGCGGCTCGGGGGTGTTGAGCCACAGGTCGACGCCGGACGTGATGATCCGTCCAAGCTCCATATCGTAGTTCTCGAGGTAGGCTACGTGAATATGCGGGCTAAGCTCCTTTTGCGCCTCGAATACACGCCTGATCAATTTTTTGCCCCCTTCGTCCTTCGGGTGGGCCTTACCCGCGAAGATCAATTGAAAAGGGCCGGCGTTGGAGGCGATCGCCCGCAGTCTTTCCTTGTCATCGAACAACATGTCGGCTCTTTTGTAGGCCGTGGCACGTCGCGCAAAACCGATGGTGAAGACACTGTCATCCATCGGAAGCCCTGTCTTTTGCCGGACGACTTCGAGGAGATCGTGCTTCGCCTCGATGTGGGCCTCCCAGACCTCGCTGCCGGGAATGCTCAGGGCGTATCGAAGACTGAGGGCGCTTTCCCTCCAGCTGGGAATGTAACGTTCGTTGAGCCTGCGAAAAGGGGCCGCTGTCCAGGTAGCCGCGTGGACTCCGTTGGTGATGGAGTCGATGATGTATCCGGCGTACATGAGGGTAGATACTTCGCCGTGTTTTTTTGCCACCCCGTTGACGAAACCACTGAGGTTCAGGGCCAGGTACGTCATATTTAGGCGCCCCTGGTAGCACAGGATATCCTTCAAGTTCACAATGTCCGGACCGTATTCGCAAACCTCCGATACCAGGTCGAGGGAGAATTGGTCGTGCCCCGCGGGAACGGGGGTGTGGGTGGTGAAGACACAGCGCCTGCGGACCGCCGTGATGTCTTCCTTGCTCACCGTCTTTTTTCCCGCTCTTGCGGCTTCCTCGCGCAGGACTTCCATGGTGAGAAGGCTCGAGTGTCCCTCGTTAAGATGGAATAGTTCTATCGCTGAATAACCGAGGTTCTTCAGTACCCTGAAGCCGCCCGGCCCGAGTATGATCTCCTGACAGAGCCGGTAGCGCTCGTCACCCCCGTAAAGGAAGTCTGTAAGGTTCCGGTCCTGTTCATCATTTTCGGGGAGAAATGTGTCGAGGAAGAAGACAGGCACCCGGAAACCGCCTTCACCGACCACGTCGTACCGCCAGGGACGGATATACACGGCGCGCCCCTCGATGGTCACGGCGGCCCGCGTGGTCGACCCTTCGAGATATTCCTCGACGGGCCATTCCAGGGGCTCCTCTTTTTGTGTTCCCTTCTGATCGAGCCTCTGACGGAAATAGCCCTTCCGATGGAGGAGCGTCACGGCCACCATGGGCACGTGCAGGTCGGCGGCGGCGCGGATCGTGTCGCCTGCAAGCACCCCCAGGCCTCCGCTGTAGGTGGGCATCACGTTCTGAATCGCTATCTCCATCGAAAAATAGGCGACTTTGGGCAGACCCATGTTTTCATCTCCTTTAATTGTGAACATCTGCCGTGTCTTTTACCGGGCGACTGTTACCTGGTAAGAACGAAGGGAAGCACGGCATTCGATAAATATAAAGTATATCACATGGGGATGCGCAAGTTGCACCGCGTTACCGGGCCGGGGCGGAGTATCCCGGACCTAAGGGGCGTATGGACCGCGTCAGACAGGTTTTTTTCGTTTTTCTGTTTTCCAAAATTTCGCATCAGGTTATAGTTCAACTGTGGGGCGATATTCCAATCTTCGGGGCAGAGCGCTTCTCTTCCTCCTTTTCCTCTGGCTCCTGTGGTTTCTCAACTTTTCCGTCAGGATAATCCTGTCTCCCATCCTGCCGGTGATTGAAGACGAGTTCGTGGTGACGCACGCACAGGCGAGCGGCATTTTTATGTTCCTGTCCGTCGGATACGGCGTCTCGGTGATCCTTTCCGGTTTCTTTTCCGGAAGGTTCGGCTACAAGAGGTCTATCGTCGTCTCCCTGGCCCTTTTGAGCCTCGCGACCTTCCTGATCCCCTTTGTCCACACCTTTATCCTGCTGTACCTTTTTGCCTTTGTGCTCGGTCTTGCCGTCGGCACCTATATACCCTCCGTTATCCCGCTGATCACAGAGTACTACTCTGAAAAGGACTGGGGCAAGGCCATCTCCATCCATGACACCGGGGCCTCGATCTCCATTCTTGCCATCCCTTTTGTCGCCATCGCGCTTCTTGGCCTCCTCCCATGGCGCGGGATATTCGTCGTGTTCGCATGCATCTTTCTCGCCTGCGCGATCGTATTGTGCTTCGCATGCAGCGAGGTAAAGATCGTCAACCTTCCGCGGGCAATGTTCCGGGACATCGTGAAGATGCGGTCCTTGTGGATAATGACCGTACTCTTCGCCTTCGGGGTTGGCGCAAACCTAGGGATTTATTCCATCATACCCCTCTACCTGACAAAGGAACTGCACCTGAACATCGGTTACGCAAACAGCGTGCTGGGCGTGTCGCGACTGGGATCGGTCGGTGTCGCGATTTCCTGCGGCTTTCTCATCGACAGGTTTAACCTCAAAAGGATCATGTTTCCCATGATGGCCGTTGCGGGCGTGTTTACCATTTTCATGGGCCTCGTTTCCGTGAGGCACATGGGGATCGTTCTTTTCCTGCAGGCGGTCTTTATAACGGGCTTTTTCCCTGTCGGGCTCGTGGCGATCGCAAAGATATTCAACCGCGAAACGAGAGGCCTAGCCACGGGAATGATCCTTGCCGCAAGTATGGTCGTCGGCAGCGGCATCGTACCCTGGCTGCTGGGAGTCTCCGGGGACCTGTACAGCTTCAGGGCGGGTATCATAATACTCGGCGTCCTCACGGCGCTGTCCAGCACATTGATTCTCCGCCTGAAGGAACTTGATTGACGGAAAGATTGAACCAGTCGACAATCCTGGCAAAGAAAAAAAACTGTCTCACGCCCGCTTCACCCCCTTTGGGGGTTCGCTGGAGTGACTATGTTATAAAAGTGTCTTGCCCGACAGACAGTTAAAAGGCTACCATCTTTCTTGGATCTTAAAAGTGGTGCACCAACACCACAACTAAAAGAAAGGGAGGTAGCCAGATGAATACACGCAGAATACAGGACTTTGTGGTCAAAGGTAAAGAGATTTTTGTGGGACTCGAGGATTCCAAGAAGACGTGGAAGCTTGCCGTGCGCTGTGACAGGATGGTAATACGCCAGGCATCGATGGAGGCATAGAATAGAGCATAAGGAGAAAGACAAAAACTTTCCCGGGAATCTTCGATCCCGCTACGCGGGAAAATAAAGGCGACGAACGGGCGTGAGACAGTCTTTTGTCTTTCGGTTGGGGGTTTGGGTCCCCGCCTGCTTGTTACCCGTCTGACATCACCCGCTGCTTTACGATCATTTCCCTGTTTGCCGCGCCGGGGGGGACCATGGGGAAGACGTTCTCGCCATAGTGGATGGGGATGTCGATGATGCACGGGCCCTGTTCTTTCAGCAGGAGTTCGATGGACATGCCGGGGTCCAGGGCGTCGTTGAGATTCATGCCCCGAATACCGAACTGGCGGCCTATCGCTGCGAAATCGAGCTGTGATTCAAATCTGGACGCGATGTAGTTTTCGTTGAAGAACAGCTCCTGCTGTTGCCTGACCAGGCCCAGGTGTTGGTTGTTCATGATTATCAGGGCCACACGGAGATTGAGGTCCGCGAGGGTCGCCAGTTCCTGCAGGTTCATCTGTACCGATCCATCCCCGCTGATGCAGATTATCTGTCTGTCGGGATGGGCAAGAGCGGCTCCGATGGCCGCGGGCAAACCGAAACCCATGGTTCCCAGGCCCCCGGAGGTGAGCAGCGTCCGGACCTGATGGAATGGATAAGCCTGCGCAACCCACATCTGGTGCTGGCCCACATCGGTGGTGATGATGGCATCGGCAGGGGCCAGCGAACTGATCCTCCTGATGATGGTGAGCGGATTCAACGGGTCTGGAGACTGACACGGCGGCAGAGGGTGTTCGGTCCTTATGGCTGCGATCCGTTCATTCCATTCCGTGCGGCTGTCATCGTTCACGAGGGGGATGATGCGATCCAGGGCGTCCCCGACATCGGCAACGGCACTGATGCGGCAGCGCTTTATCTTATCGATCTCCGAGGCATCGATATCTATGTGGATTATGGATGCGGAGGGACAGAATTCCTTGACCTTGCCGATTGCCCTGTCGTCAAAACGGGCCCCCAGGGCAATGAGGAGGTCAATCTCATCAAGAACGTAGTTCGTATAAGGCGCTCCGTGCATGCCGACCATTCCGAGATAAAAGGGATCGGCAGGGCTCATTGTTCCGAGCCCCATGAGCGTCACCACGACGGGGATGGAATTCTTGTGGGCCAGGCGGCGAAGGGAAGCGGCGGCCCCGGCGGCTGTTATCCCTCCACCCGCGTATATGAGAGGCCTGCGTGCATCGTTTATCATGCGTGCTATCTCGCCTGCCAGATCGGGGTCCATCCCGTGACCGGGGGATGCCGGCGTTACTTCGGGCCAGGCATCGAATTCGACCTCCTGCAGCTGGACATCTTTCGGGACGTCAATGAGTACGGGACCACATCGCCCTGTTTGGGCAATCCGGAAGGCCTCTGCTATTACACGCGGCAGGTCCGCCGCATCCTTTACAAGGTAATTGTGCTTGGTGATATTCATCGTCATGCCGTAGGTATCGACTTCCTGAAACGCGTCGGTCCCGATCATGGAAGTCGGTACCTGGCCGGTTATGGCCACAAGCGGGACGGAGTCCAGTTTTGCGTCGGCAATAGCCGTGATGAGGTTGGTTACGCCTGGCCCCGAGGTGGCAAGGCAAACGCCCGCCTTGCCCGTAGAACGGGCCATCCCCTGGGCTATGAAGCCTGCCCCTTGCTCATGCCTCGCAAGGACGTGGCGAATGTGGCTCCTGTAGAGGGCGTTATAGATGGGGAGATTCGCTCCGCCGGGGATTCCGGCGACAATTCTGACCCCCTGTCTCTCCAATGCTTCGACGATCAATTCGGCGCCGTTGTGTTTCATCGTATTCTCCTCAGTATGGAATAAAAAAAGCCCCTGGCGGTTTGCACCGCCAGGGGCTCCAAAGCTCCTTTTTAAGGGTTTACCCTGGACCCGTCGGTGCAAGCAAATGCACCACGACTACGACGACTACGACGACGAGCGCAAGGGTATCGTTCAGTCTGCTGAGATTTGTTTCAGAGAGTTTTTTCATGGCCTCGTACATAGAAACTCCAGTTTATTATCGTATGGCGACGATGTCAAGGGCAATTAGTCGAATCCCTGCGGTAAGCATGACGACACACTGGTGCACAAAAGTGCTACAAAATAATTGTTGGTACTGCGACAGACGCGAGCAAGCGTTTGGTGTATCATCAATGCAAGGGTAACAAAAATTGCGTTTACGATTGAACACCTGCATTGACGAGCCTCTTGTAAATCCCGGGCCATGCAGCCTGGAGCCGTGAGGATGCCTATGAATACGTCAGCCGTTCGGAAATTTGTTGCCTCCCCGGCCAAGGGCCCGGAGATGCGGGTCCTCATGTGGGTTCGCTGCATAGTATTTTGGGCAGTGCTCGTGTTTGCAAACCTCTCCGATATCGCCTTCGCCGAGTCGCTATGCTCCGGCATTCACGTGACGGTTCTGAACATTAGAAACAGCACCGGAAACGTAGCTTGCGCACTTTTCGAATCGCCGGTTGGTTTCCCTGCCGAGTATCTGAGCTCCGCAACCAATATCATGGTCATAAAAGTTCGCCGTGCGCAGGCGCGTTGTGACTTTTTAGATATCGCTCCCGGAACGTATGCGCTTGCCGTCGTTCATGATGAAAATATGAATGGCAAACTTGACACTAACTGGTTGGGGATCCCAACGGAAGGCTACGGTTTCTCAAATGACGTAACAGCCTTGTTCGGTGCACCTTCGTTTTCTGCCGCCAGCTTCCTGTACAACGGGCAGAACCTGGATCTGACGATCGGCCTGCATTACTGAATGCCCGTCGCATGAATTGCCGCCGCGAGGCAATGAAGATGGTTCCTTGTTCGGCTTGCAGGTGCTATACGTAAGACATCCTGTTTTCCGGGCGGTTTAAAATCATCTTTAACCTCGTATCTGAATTCTCCGTAAGACCACCTCAGTGATTTGTAATGATCCTGCCGGGATCGTGGTGTCGTGTGATTGGAAAATCCTGTATGGTGACGATGGGCTTTACAAATCTTAAGAGAAAGGCGGAACCTTTTCAACGTATGGTTTGTCTCAGGTATTATGAACCAAAAAAACAAAAGTCCGGAGGAGCAAATGAAAAAGAGAATGGTAAAAGGAATCCTGGTGGTATTGACGATCATAGCCCTCACCTGCGTTTGGAGCACTACGCATGCCCAGACAAAGCAAAGAGAAAAGGGGCCGGCCCTGCAGCAACTGGAGAGGGAGGCAGGCAAGAAAATCGAGGATGTCAAGGTCCCCGAGGTGCCAAAACCGACGCCGGTCAACACCAATCAGACAAACAGCGGAAACAAAAAGTAAACCGTTTGAAATTCCGGGTTCCGGGTTTCAGGTTGTAAGGAAAAAGCTTCATCTCTTACCTGGAACCTGAAACCCTGGAACTGTCATCGAAGGGCGTCCAGTAAAAATCACCAATGTCATCTTTGATCCGGCCATATATCGGGTCATCCCGCGTAAAATCCCGCAAAGGGTTCCCCAAACGCAGGCTCATTGTCGATCTCGCGCAGGCTGTTCTCCGCCGTGCGGGCATATTCCCTTATGACATCGATTATCCATGCCGACCGGTCTTGAGGCATTGCACGAACCATAGATTCCCTCCTCCCCGCAGGTTATCAAGCTTAATCGGACTTTCGAGTTTCCATTATGAAACACCGGGTCAGATTTTCTAAGGTGATGGATGCCGGTGGTTCCTCCATCTTCTGATCCTGAAAAGTAATATCATAGCGGACGCAGTAAACGCGACCCGATTTCTTTTCGTCATTCCGGCGAAGGCCGGGTATCTTCACTCGCTTAGCGACAACCAGGAGGGCTGAAAGATGCAGAAACAACCATGTGTGTATATCCTTGCGACAGAAAGAACGGTACCCTTTATACAGGAGTAACCTCCGATCTCGCAAAGCGCGTGTGGGAGCACAAGAACAACGTTGTTGACGGTTTCACTAAACGACACGGAGTTCATATCCTCGTGTGGTATGAACTCCATGAGACGATGGAATCGGCAATCATGAAGGAAAAAGCTATGAAAGGATGGAAAAGACGTTGGAAATTAAATGCCATAGAGACGACCAATCCCGAATGGAAGGATCTATATGACAATCTGTCGTAAGACCCGGGTTGGGACCCTGATCTCAGGCGATTCTATCGAGACTGTATCTCCTGGTTTCCGGCCTTCGCCGGAATGACGCAAAAAAGACGGAAGAGCGTCTTTATATAAGGGATAAAACCCTTGTATACAATCACGTTACCTCGCCTTCCCTACTTCCATCCTTCCCTA
>DHVP01000022.1 GCA_002412715.1 Deltaproteobacteria bacterium UBA5205 | reverse complement strand
TCTGGGACATCCGGGCCAGGGCATCAAGTATGTTCCTTTATAATCCCCGGCTATTCACCATTAGCTCTCAGTTTGAGCTCTTCTGGGACATCCGGGTGATCGTATCAGCTATTTTATCCATTCCGTATTTGTCGATCATGGAGGAAAGACCCGATTCCACGTCTTCCATTTCCACGCTTTCTTCAACTTCTTCTTCCCTCTCTTCATAAATGAGGGCATCATTGATGCACCACTGAACACACAGGGGTTTTTCAAGTGGCGGATCGTCCTCGCACATGTCGCACTTCAGGGGAAGGCCCGAATCGGGTTCCTTGAACGCGTCCCGCGAAGGACAGGAAGCCCTGCAGAAACCGCACTCATCATATTCCTTGCCGTCGATGATATATTTGTCCCTGCCCATGCACTCCGCCGGGGTGTATTCGCCGGCGTATACAGGAACGTAGACGTCTCTGATTGGATCGCGGATCATGCGGATACGGGACCTTGCCGGGTTATTGCTGCTATATTTCGGATTGGCATGGAAGGCCGAACAGATCACCTCGCATGCCCTGCAGCCATTACACTTGTCAAGGTCGATCTTGATCGTTTTGACTTTCTTCTTAATCTTGGCCATCTTTAATTATCCCTCTCTTTACTAAGTCTTCGGCAACGTAACCCAGATCCAGTTCCTCTAAGGACTTTTTCGTGGGAACGCCGTCCTTGTCCCAACCCTTGAAATCGTAATAAACATCAAGGAGCTTCTCTTCGAGTTCGGGGAATCTCTTCTTCCAGTGGTCTTCCGGCGGTACCTCATCAGCCCTTCTCAGGCCTCTTCGCACATTGACGGCCCTGACCAGGCTCCTATTTCTCTTATATATCTTCTTGAGACCTTCTTCATCAATATCCATCCCTGTGGCCGCCGAGATCAATTTCGGGTAATTGTGTATGTGATAAGGCGGTTTCAGAGGGAATGACGACAACCCGGCGCATACCCCGAGGGCATCATCCGTGAAGTGCATCATCTCTTGCCAGTCTACAATCTCTGTGGCCATCTGAGGCGTCGGGTAGTTCGGGTTCGCGCGTTCTCCGCGTGGCTCCCAATCCAGTACTATTTGCTTGAACTTTTCATCAGGAACCTGAATCCAATCGCTTATGAAGGATTCCCTCTCTTCCATGGTGCGGAAAGGTTCCTGAGGGAACTGCCCTTCGATCTGAGTAATGTTTATTTTCTCGCCCGTGGCATACATGAGGAAATAAATAGGGTTGAGCATTCCCAATTTGAGAGGAAGCTGCTCGTGTTTCTTTATATTGTTGTGGGCAAATTGCTCCGCACCATTACCTATCTTCTTTGCAGCCCAATACGTACCGTCGGCCAGAATATCACCTATCCCTTCACGCCGAACCAGCCTGTCAAGGAGCCAGTAGAATCTTCCCTCATTATCCGTAGGACATCCCTCGAAGTCCTTGTCGGTCAGGATACCGGCGTCTTTAAGCTCAACGGCAAAGGCCATCGCCTGCGGCACCGAGAATCCGTCGACTCCATATTCCGTGGCACGCTGAGCAATCCTGAAACCAAAGTCGAGATCTTCGACGTAGGCCGCCATTGAGTAAGTAAGCTTGGAGAAACATTTCATCATGTAGGTGGAGATTCCCGGCACGGAGATTATGGCGCCGCATTTCATCGGACAGTTATAACAGCTTATAAGCCGTTTCCTGACGTTTAACTGGGTCGCCTTCCACTTCTCTTCGATCTCCTTATTCCAGAAGTCCTTTCTTCGATCGCGGGCGTTGCCCCAAACGAAATTCTCCGTGTGCCATTTCTCGTCAACGTGCAGCATCTCCTGGGGCGATCCAAGCCCTTGGAGAATGGTCATTACGTTAGGTACGGGATTGGCATTCCTGAATTTTATATATTCCAGAACCTGATTACACAGCTCTATGAATTCGGCCGGTTTGGCAAGGTTGATGTCCTTGGTTCCACGCACGGCTATCGCCTTTATGCCTTTATCTCCCATTACAGCACCGAGTCCGAGACGGCTTGCGCTGGAACGACCCTGCTCGATAGACGCCATAAAGACCCTGTTCTCACCGGCAAGTCCGATGGCGGCAACCTGGGCGTCGGGCTGGTTCAACTCTTTCTTGATGATCTCTTGTGTCTCGACGGCGCCTTTTCCCTTCAAATGAGCGGCATCCCGTATTTCCACCTTGTCGTTGTGTATCCATATGTACACCAGGCTGGGTGACTTGCCGCGAAAGATTATTTTATCGTAACCGGCGTATTTAAGTTCAGGCGCGAAGAAACCCCCCATCATTGAATATCCCATCAACAGCGTCTGGGGAGAATAAGCGGTAACGATCGTGCGGTTCGCTCCGGGAGCAGGTGTTCCGCCAAAAAGGCCGGCACTGAAGATCAGTGGAATTGCGGGGTCAAAAGGATCAATTTCAGGGGGCACTCTTTCATACAAAATCTTTGCATTCGTACCCAAACCGCCAAGGTAAAGTTCCGTATCCCTGGGGTCGGTTTCTACCCTTTCGATGTTTCCTGTTGTTAAGTCAATTTCTAAATTATATCCATTTTCTCCGTACCTCATCTTTACTCCTCCAAGAGTATCTTCGCATCCTGATATGAGTCGGCGAAGTTTATATTTCTCGCTCATAAATTAACAAGTGCCAACATCACTTGTCAAGGCAAAATAATGAAATAATTCACAAGGTTACAGACAATCGTTGAGACTAAAAATGTAAGTTTACGGCAGTATCAACGTCTGTTGTACCCTATATTTCTATATGTAGTAGTAAACTAATGATCTTATTATGATATAAAAACATATGTGAAAAACCACGGCTTGCACTTCCATCGACAGGGTTTCACTGTGTGTTCTCTTGTGAGTGGTCCGTATTTGAGCGCTGAAGAGAGCTGCCGGGGTGGTGATTCCCCCGGTTGCGCATAGGATATGTATGTGCGATAATCAGTTCGTAGGTTGCTTCGAATTTCCGGTTAGAACGTGACTATGAAACCAAAACACCCATACTGGTTTTCATCCAAATCCTATCTCTTGTTCATTCTTGTTTTTCTCTTCTTTCTCGACGGATTTGCCTTGTTGCTTGCGACGAAGATCGATCGTGACAGGAGTCTCAAACACGCCCGCGTCGTGCTTGAAAAGACAGCTGTATCATTGCAGGAAAGAATGGACCGGGTCGTCACTGCGACGGAAGCGATCCTGGAAAACAGGGCCTCAAGGATCGAGGAGAAGGGCTTGAAAGCCACAATCTCCTCCAGGGAGGAATGGGAGAGGTTCCAGAAAGCGGCAAGGACACTGCCCGATTCGGGAGAGCTCTGGCTTCTGGATGACCGGGCCAACCTTGTTATGGATTCCACGACATATCCCTCGCAACCGGTCACCTTCTCCGAAAGGGAGTATTTCGCCTTCCACAAAGACAAGGGGGTCGACCTGTATATCGGGCCGGTCGTAAAGGGAAGGATCATAAAGAAGTACGCCTTTACCATCAGCAAGCGTATCAATGGCAAGGGCGGGAGATTTTTGGGGGTCGTGCTGGCAAGTATAGAAACGGATGCCTTTGCTGATTTCCTGCGCCGTATAGACCTCGGTGAGGGTGGAACGGTCACCGTCTTCCGCACTGATGGAGCACTGCTCCTGAGACAACCGATGGAGGACAAATACCTCCGCGAGAACTTCAAGAACCTCAAGCTCTTCACCCAGAATTTTGAGGAATCGCCTTCAGGGATCATCGAATCCGACATGATCGATGGCCTCCCGCGCCTCATCGGCTACAGCAAGATCATGGGGTTGCCCCTCGTTGTCGCGACGGGGATCCCCATCGATTCGGTCTTGAACGACTGGCGCGGGCGCGTCAGAATCTATTCGCTCATGGCAATCATGGGTTTCATGGCACTTGTAGCCTTGTCGCTGGTCGTGCGCAGGACAACATCACGGGAAGAAAAGGAAAGGACACGAGACCTCGCCGAGATCAATGCATCCCTTCAGGCTCACATCACCGAACGTGCCCGGGCACAGATCGCCCTGCAGGAAAGCGAACAGCGCTGGGCCACCACGCTTGCAAGTATCGGCGATGGGATCATTGCCACCGATGTGGCCGGTAGGATCACCTTCATGAACGCCATCGCGGAGGAATTGACTCAGTCGAAGAATATCGACGCCGCCGGCCGCCCGGCTGCCGACATATTCAGGATAGTCGATGAAAACACCCGCCAGACCGTTCAGGACCCCGTCGGCAAGGTCCTCAATGCCGGTACGACAGTCGGTCTTGCGAATCAAACCGTACTCATAACAAAGGACGGAGGCAGGATCCCCATCGACGACAGTGGATCGCCCATACTCGATGATGCCGGGAAGATGACGGGAGTTGTACTCGTTTTTCGCGACACGACCGACCGGCGTCTAGCAGAAAGGGCCCTCTCCGACAGTCGACAGGATTTGAACCGGGCCCAGGAGGTGGCCCATATCGGAAGCTGGAGGCTGAATCTCCAGCACGGCAACGAACTATACTGGTCGGATGAGACGTATCGTATCTTTGGAGTCGCACCGCAAGCGCCCATGACGTATGAGACGTTTCTCGCCATCGTACACCCTGCTGATCGTGATAATCTAATGCGCAGGTGGGAGGACGCCCTCGCCCTCCCAGGCAAACATTACGACCTCACCCATCGGATCATCGTGGACGGCTCCGTAAAATGGGTACGGGAAGTGGCGGAACTGGATTTCGACGAGGAAGGCACATTGCTTGCGGGGTTCGGAACAGTCCAGGACGTCACGGATCAAAAAAAGATGGAACAGGCGCTCAAGATGGCGCACGATGAACTGGAGCTTCGCGTCCAGGAAAGAACAGCCGAGATACGCAGGCAGGCAGACCTGCTCGACCTCGCCCATGACGCCATTATTGTCACGGACACAAAGGGAAGGATCCTCTTCTGGAACCCGGGAGCCATCGCCACCTACGGTTTTACCCGAGAAGACCTTGGCATCAAGGATCATCATAAACTCCTGGACACTCAATTTCCTATTCCCCTTGAGAGTATCCTTGCCATAGTTGAGAGCAAGGGGCGCTGGGAGGGTGAACTCGTCCAGACGACACAGGATGGACGGAGAATCGTCGTACTCAGCCGCTGGGCGATGCGCCAGGGCACCGCGGTCGGCCCTCCGGAGATCCTGGAGATCAATACCGATATCACTACCCGAAGACAGACAGAGGAAGCCCTTCGCCGTGCGAGCGTTTACAACCGAAGTCTCATCGAGGCAAGCCTTGACCCTCTTGTGACTATCGACCTCGACGGGATAATCAGAGACGTCAATTCCGCGACAGAACTCGTTACCGGGTACTCGAGGACAGAGTTGATCGGAACGGACTTCTCCAGGTATTTTACGCAGCCTGAAAGGGTAGAAGCGGGCCACATACTGGCATTCGAAAAAGGTTTCATACGGGATTACCCCCTGGAGATGCGCCACAGGTCGGGCCACAGTACACCCGTGCTTTATAACGCATCGCTCTACAAAGACGAAACAGGAAAGACCCTTGGCATCTTTGCCGCCGCCCGGGACATTACAGAAAAGAACAGGCTTGAGAGACACCTTCGCGAATCGCACAAGATGGAGGCCATCGGCACCCTGGCGGGGGGCATAGCTCATGATTTCAACAACATCATCGCCGGAATCATAGGCTTCACCGAGATGGTCCTCGAAGACATCCCCGAGGATAATCCCGCGCACCGCCGACTGGGGTATGTCCTGAAGGGAGCCCATCGCGGCCGCGACCTCGTCAAGCAGATCCTTGCCTTCAGCCGCAGAAGCGAACAGGAGAAGAAGGTGGTTTCCCTGAGCCAGATTATCGATGAAGTCGTCTCCCTTGTGAGAGCGACACTGCCGGCAACAATCGAGATCAAGACGACCAGTTCCGCGACCTCCGACCTCGTGTTGGCCGATCCCACGCAAATACACCAGGTCGTAATAAACCTCTGTTCGAATGCCGCACATGCCATGAGTGAAAGGGGCGGGGTCCTTGAGATATCTCTTGCGGTGGAGATCATATCACCGGAACATTCACCCCATCAGGATCTGGAGCCGGGGTCCTACGTGAAACTGACCGTCGCCGATAACGGCGATGGGATGGAACCCGGAATATTGGAGCACATATTCGAGCCCTTCTTCACAACGAAACCTGCCGGAGAGGGGACCGGGCTCGGTCTTGCTGTTGTCCACGGGATTGTCAGAAATCATAACGGCGTGATAACAGCGTCGAGCGAACCGGGGGAAGGCTCATCATTCACCATGTATTTGCCCCGGATCCAGACAGCCCAGGCGGACGAGACCGAAAAAGGCGAGGCGGCCCTCGGTGGAAATGAATCGATCCTTATTGTCGATGACGAAGAACTGATTGTCGAAATGAGCATACAGAGGCTTCAGCGTTTTGGTTATCGGGCCACGGGCGTCACAGGCAGCGCCAGAGCGCTGGAGATTTTTCGCAACGATCCCGACGCCTATGATCTTATTGTCACGGACCACCTCATGCCCGACATGACAGGCCTGGAATTAGCCGGGGAATTGCTCCGGATAAGACCCGGTATTCGTATTATCATGTGCTCGGGTCTTCACGAGCCGGTCCCTCTGGACAGGATCAGGCAGGTGGGAATCAGGGAGTTCTTCTCCAAACCCGTAGACAGGAACGAATTCGTCCGTATCGTACGGAATGTCCTGGACGATAAGAGTTTATAGCCCGGCAGAGGGGTCTGAAGGCCGCATCTTCCTGCCAGGCAGGCGGGACCCCGGGAGCCTGAACCTGATTTTTACCCCTGAAACTTTTCCAGGATTGTGGTAGTATCTATCGGCCGGTCCGGCGAGATACGTTTGTGCAACCTCAGGAAAAGGTGTGTGGCATGAAAAGCTCTCTTATATTCGCAGTCCTGGCAGTATCTTTGTTCTTCGCAGGCACCGTTCGGGCTGCCGATACACTCATCGCCTCCGGGCACCCTCAATATGCGCCGATCATGTGGAAGGAAAACAACACCATCACAGGCGCCGGCCCGGAGCTCGTCAGATTGCTCTTTAAGGGTCTCAACGTGACGGTGAAATCGCCTTACCGGGGGGACTGGGGCAAGGTCCAGGAAGAGGCAAGAGAGGGCAAGGTCGACGTGCTCGTCGGCCTGTACATGACAGAGGACCGGAAGGCGTTCTTTGAATATTCCAATTCCTATGCCAAGGACCCTGTCGTGGTATTCGTGGCACGGGGCAAGGGATTTACCTATTCTAAATGGGACGATCTGATCGGGAAAAAAGGCATCACTACAAAGGGCGACAGTTTCGGCCAGGCGTTTGACAGTTTTCTTTCCGACAAGCTCACCATCACCCGCTCGCCCAATGTGGAACAAAGCTTTGCAAAGCTGACAAAAGGGCGCGTGGATTATTTTATTTACGCGATGTACTCAGGTCTTTTCGAGGCTGACAAACTCGGTATAACGGACAAGGTGGAACTTCTTCCCAAGGAAGTTTGCGTGGAAAATTGGTATATCGGGATTTCCAGGAAATCTCCCTATGTAAAATATCTTCCGCAAATCAACAAGAAGCTCGATGAACTTATCGATAACGGGACGGTGGACAGACTGATCGAGAAGTATGGAAGCCAGTACAGAAAATCGATCGCCAACCAAACCAAGAAGGGGAACCCTGCAAAGGTAAAGCAGTGGTAGTGGGGGTAGGGGTCTTCGACTTTCCAGGCATGCGCCGCGCGGCAGGTCCATCGTTCAGGCTTTTTTGCAGCGCGGCGCATCACCTGGAACACTATCGGTTTGAATCCGCGGGTCTTTAAACATTACACGTTCGCCACCCGCTTCGCCCTTCCGGTTCGCTTAAGGCACACGCATGACAGAAAAAATGGATAACGATTAAACCGCGGTCCGAACTCGATCAGATCAGAAACGGTATTCCAGGGTCAGGCAGGCGCTTGCCTGGTCCGACCATACCTTGACTCCATGCGTGAAGCTCATGTCGACGCCAAAGGTTTCGTTGAGAAGGCGGTGATTGCCGGTGGTCGATATGGCGAGATAATCGACGTCGAAACCCAGCGTAAGATGCTCCGACAGGTCTTTTTTGAGACCAACGGAGCCATGCCAGGCGTGGCCGTACGTATTTTCGTACGTAAACCGCCGACCCGCCCTGAGCAGATGATTGTCCTCGTTATTCCCTTCCACGTATGCCCAGTCGAATTGTGCTAGAAACCTCAAAGAGGCTATGCCTGTAAGCTTCGTCAGATCGATATCCGAACGCACCCCTATGAAATATTGCCAGTATTCCTGTTTGAAACGAATCGATTCCCCCGGCAGGGGCAGCGGGGGATCTCCGGACGGGTACGAGTACTGTACGCCATCGTGCGCTACGAGGTTGAACCTTTGCCACCGTATCCCTGTCACCGGCCTTATGCTCAACCATTTCGGCAACCCGAGCCAATCAGAGACTTCAAGGTCCGCATCGGCCCTGACCATATAGCTGGGACCGACGCGCATTTGCGATTGACTGTAGATAGTCTTCACATCGGGCCGGGTGTCATCGTCCCAGTCAGAATCCTCCATTTCCCCGTGGGCATTCTGAGACACGTTAGTCAGCGCCTCCATCCCCAGTGAGAGACGGGAAAGGTTAAGCTTCATTTCAAGTCCGCCCCACCATGAGTCGAGGGGAAATTCCAATCGGCTCAACGGGGCCTGATAGGGAGGAAAGGGGTTTCCGAACTCATAGGATGTGTGACTTTTGAAAAGGTATTTTACCTTCGCGCCCAGGGAGAGGTATTCCGTCAAAGCGACAGGTTCTTTTTGTTCGAAGGCCGATGCACGGGAGTTTGAAACAACAATAAAAAGCGGGAGCAAAAGAAGTAGCACCCACAGGACAACGTCCCCGGCCGCGCACCGCAAGCCTGTTCTTTTCATCTCGTTCATCGCGGATGCGCTCATGGTACCATATTGTGTTAAACATTTGGAAAGGACTACGTCTTACTATCCGGGCGATTCTTGATAATAACGTATTTTCCCTGGTCCCCGATCACCGGATCATCAGGAACCCGTCCGGCGCCAGGCTCGTCGCCAGCGTGACCATGTTGATGTCGCGGTGCTCTTTCCACGCATCGGTTCTTTGATTTTGAGTGTCAAGCCAGAAGGCTTCGATCTTTTCCCCCAACGGCAGGAATTTCCAGAGGGTCTTCAGAAGAATGGCGATATCTTTATCACCTTCAAAAACGGGCCGGTTTTCTTTGATGAGTGTCTCCAGTCTCTGAAGGGCATGCAACCCTATCGACAGCCCAAGTTCGCGAAAGGCAAGCCTGAACCGTGCAGGAGCGTAAAGGAAATTTTCCCTGTCCGGGTATCTCAGCCCTGGCAGGGACGCGTCGAGGATCACCCTCAGCGAATCAGACCCCTCAAGCGCTCCCCCGACGAAAAGCTGCGCTATCCTGAACGCATCTGCCAGGAGGCCGCCGAGACCGAGCAGATCATCCGTCTGCCAGTCCATTCCTTCGCACATACCTGATAACTCATCAATTTCCGCGGTAAGGTCAAGGGATGAAGGCTTTTCGGAATCCTGCATCCCCGTCGCCTGGAGCTGAATGCACGTTATAAGGCCGTCGAGCGGATCATGGTGCCCCATGGAGGCCACAAGAGGACGCGACAGGTCGATGCTCATTTTCCAGTACATCCGCTTTACGTCCGTCCCCGAAACGGTGTGGACGAATCCAGGATGAGCGGCCTTTGCCAGTTCCATCGCCCACCTGTTGTACTTGAGATCACCGGTAACAACACTGACCCGGTTAAGTGCATGCATCCACTTCGTCAGGTAATGGTAATATTGCCCATCCCTGTCCCATTCCCTGCGCTCGTCAATGGGGTCCGCGAGACCACGCTCATCGAGCGCTTTGCCGATTCTCAGGCCCCCCTTCGTGGGATGAGCTGTCCCCTCTTCCTCCGCAAGGCCGCTGATCCAACCGGACCGCGGACCGCCTTCACGATACCTGCCGAGCACAGCGTGCACCTGATCAACGAGCCGAAGCGCCAGGTCCCTGTACCTCATGTCGCCGGTTTCCCCATAAAGCCCGAGAAAGTTACAGACCGCGTAGGCGTCGGTCCAGAGGTAGCGTTTCGGGGATTTTCCCTCCGGCGAAAGTCCCGTGAGCTCCGCAAAGCGTTCCATGATCTTGACGGCGGTATCGATGTGTCCTCCCTTCCTCATGTTCCTGTCGCCTCCCTGGCCTTGTGGCTCCCTGGCAAGATGGTTCTTCCCCGCAATTTCTGTTCCCCCTCCGGCAAAAGCATTTGGGAGCTTTCCGATTATTCTAGCATCAACGCTGGATTCGCGTCACAACATTTCGGCTCGCAACACAAAATGTAGAAAGGCTACGACTGTGACGCTGACGAATTTCCTGCCACACTCTCCTGATTTTGCGGTTATGATATTACGTTAGACAATGAGCGAATTCACGCAGAAAACATCAATAGTGACATTAGCCCGGACTCCGGGTTTCAATATGTCTGGCAGCCACACAGGGGACATGCTGCCCGAGAAAAACAGGAGCGCGAAACGGAGGTTCCAATCCCATGCTCAGGGCTGAACCCAAAGGTTTTTTTTCATGGAAATTCACGATCTTCGATGAAGGTAACCGGAACATCGCCGAGATCGATATCAGGTGGGTGCGCGAAGCCGGCGAAGTGCGTCTCGACGGAAGAGAGTACAGAATTTACCGGGAGCACCTCTTTGGAGGCGCCTTCGTCCTCGAAGAGGACGGAAAAGAAGTGGCCCGGGCCGAAAAACCGAGCGCGCTGTTTCGGTCGTTCGTGGTCCGGCATAATGGCAAGGAATATGTCCTCCAGGCTGCTTCCCCGGTGGTCCGCACCTTTGTCCTGAGCAAAAACAACCATCCGATCGGGACCATCAAACCGGAGCATGCTTTGACACGCAAAGCACTAATCGATCTGCCGACCGACATGGCACTGCCGGTGAGGATATTCGTGGCATGGCTTGTATTTGTCCTATGGAAGAGAGACAAGGAATCCTCGTCATGATATCTGTGGAACTCGGTCCTGCGCGGCGACGGACCATGCACGCCGGCCTTTGCTTTAGATCCAACACCCGGTTATTTGCTCCGGATACGGTACCGCAATACTAATTACAGTTGATGATAGCGTCCGTCGGAGAGCCGCTCATATGCGGCTCTCCAGCTTACGAGCTTTATATGCGGCTATCTCAATTGCTGTCTCGCGATGCCCTGATAGCCTCTGATCTTCCCGTCAGCGCCACGCAATGGTGTTCCATTGAGAAGGCACTCCATTACCGTTCCATCTTTTTTCTTCAATTTTGCCGCAAAATCTTCGACAAAACCCTCTTCTTCAACCTCTTTCATATACTTTATGCACTCGTCCCTGCTTACATATGTGTCGATAGCACGTAATCCATCTATCTCGTCATTCTCATAGCCAAACAGCTTCAGAAAAGAGCGGTTCACATCGGTAAGCCTTCCCTCATTATCGGTAATGAATATGGCATCTCGTGACTCCTCGAAAAGTCTCCTGTATTTCTCTTCGCTTTCTATAAGCGCGTGTTCCGATTGGACACGTTTCGTAATGTCGAGCATGACACCGAGAACTCCTACTATTTGGCCACCCTCCCGTATCGGTGTTGTGCTGATATGGGCCCATGCGATTTCGTCGGCGGCTTTGAGAAAGGAGAACTCGTATGGGGCTACCTGCTCCCCGCGCAGCGTCGCCTGGAAATGCTCCCGAACCGCATCTCTTTCCTGCGGCCGCACCACATCAAACAGGTTTTTCCCTGCATACCACTCCCGTGGGTATCCCGATCTTTTCACTATTACATCATTAACAAAGGTAAATCGTCCCTCCGGATCGAACGTGAAAACTCCATAATGCATGTTCTTTAAGATAGCCCTGAAGCCTGGATCACTCTTCTCCAGGGATTCTTCTTCTCTTTTGAAATCGGTAATGTCCTCGGATGCCACTACTGCGTGGGTAACGTAACCTGCCGGATTGAAGTACGGTGAATAGGTAACGCGGTAAAATTTTGGCTCCTCGCCGGGAAATTCCAGCCAGTTTTCATATCGTACAACATTGCCGGAAAAACACTGATCCAGATGTTTCTTGATAAACTTGAAGCTTGTCTCCCCCCAGACCTGGGCAACTGAATTGCCGACCACTTCTTTTCTGGTCCTTCCATGGTCCCTGCAATAAGTCTCACTTGCAAATTCATACACGTACGACTTATTGATGAGTGTCATGGAATCGATAAATGGATTTGTTTCATGTTCAGTCTTGTTTCTTTCTCTTTTTTGAGCTGGTTCCGTTTGTTGCTGTTTCGTCTTCTTCGTGTCTTCCATTCGTTCCCCTTTTGATTTTGATATGACTGACATAGATACACGAAAGCACCGGAATACAACCTGCGACGGAATACATAAAAGCCCAACGAATGAGTTGCCGAGGACCACTTAGTTTGTGATGTCTAATACCCCCCTTTTTCATTTAATCATGTGCTGTTGTTACGGCTTGTACGGCGATCTATTTTTTGAGGATACCACCGCGTCCGAAAAAAACACAACATAAAAAATAATCGGAAAAAGCATCCTTATGACAGCCTGCACAGCTGCAGCAAAAATAACAGCTTAACCGGAATCCAAATCCAGTCGATGAATCGCCTGTTCCATGATATAGTGAAGCCGGGAGGTTGTGAACATGAACGAAGAAAGGGATAGATTTCTCACCGAGGCAATGGGCTGGTGCTGGCACGACTTCGATCCGGACAAGCACGTGAACACCTACTCGCTCGAGGCGTATGTATGCAATAAATGCAAGGGCTTTATCCTGGGAAACAACGACTTTTCGGTGGTAGAGGATTTTTCAAGACTGTTGGATCGGGTCAAAAACCAGGAACACCTTCAGGAATTCCTCGCGTCTTTCAACGAGCGGGACTTCGCTGACATCGAGAAAGGACTATCGTCCAGAGAAGATTTCGCCAACCAGTTATACCTGTTCTTGAAGACCCGACCGGTTTAGGCCGCTATCTCTTAGCGACATCCGTTTTCTTTTTAAGAAAAGCCTTGATAGTCTGCAGGAAAGGTCTGGCGATCTCCACTTTGAGATAGAGATCTCCCGGCGCAAAGGACGGTTGGTCCTGAGCTCCCAATCCTCGCAAACGGATCATCTGCCCATCGGTGACACCGGGAGGGACTGTAATGAGAATATTCCTGGAATTACCTCTATCTGTATAAGGTACTTTTCCCCCATTCTTCGCCTGGGCAGGGGTGAGTCGCAACAAATCATACCTGTCCCTGGCCCCGACACCCGTCATTTTTTTCAGGGCATATCCTGCCAGCTTGCCCAGAAGGCGGGAAAACATCCCCTGCCCCGCACCATGACCAACGGCATCCTGGTTCATGCGGCCGGTGAATATAAAACCCCGCCCGAAAAGGCCGCCTTGCCTGAATTGAAAGGTCTGGTAGCCGGAGCCATAGACCTCTTTGAAGATATCTTCAAAACCCCTGAAACCGAACGACCGCGAGATCTCCTCAAAGATCTGATTAATGTCGGATCCTCTGAAAATATCATTTTCGGAATAGCCTTCCCGGAACCTGTCATAAGCGGAATAACCGTAGGTCTGTTTGAGGCTGTCATATCGCTGTCTTTTTGTCGGGTCGGATAAAACCGCATACGCCTCGTTTATGTTTTTCATATGTTCGACCGCACCGGGATCTCCGGAATTCCTGTCCGGGTGATATTGAAACGCAAGCCTGCGATACGCCTCCTTTATCTCCCTGGGCGTGGCCTGAATGTCTATTTCTAGAATTTGATAATAGTCTTTTTGATCCATGTTATCTGTCCTGAAACTTTTCCAAGTATACTCCAATTCTGATCCCGCGAGCAAACGTCGCCTGGCACATATCCCATCCCGGACCGCCTACGGCCCGGTTCTTCAAAGACGTGGGTCTTCCGCTTCATCTCGCCCAACTGGTTTTGACCCCTGCAGCGGAGGATCGGAGCTGGACGATATCGTTCAGCACAGCCTGGACGTATTCTTCATTAGAATTGAGGAGTCTAAAGAACGCGGTGTAAATTGCAGACAGCAAATATAACGCGGGTGACACTCAGCTTCGTATCGGCGCTTTGATGGTTATCGGTTTTATGTGGTCTGCATTTTCCTTGGTTGTTATCGTGATTTCAGCCGACTCATTGCACTGGTCTGCAATAAGCACCGCACGAAGGGCAAGCGGTGAGAGCCCTTCCACCACTTGGTCGTCGGTATTCAACCCGCAGGCACCGCCTGGCACCGCCGTCTGATGGTGGACCCTGCCGTCATCACTTTCCACATAGAGAATGCCTTCCTTACCTGCTATGCCGATGCTGCTGCCATGCGTATGCGACGTGCGGGCAAGAAGAAATTCCCTTCCGTCTTCCATAACCGTGTACGTATTGACAGTCCCCGATACATTACCCGTCAATATTCTCGAACCTGTTTTTTTAATCTTTATCTCCATTTCGAATATCCTCAAAGACTAATATAGACCCAAATCGTCCGTGCGTTCAAGGAGAGAAACCTGTATGGATATTTGCCTTGACCAACTGCGGGTTGGTGGACTTAACTATATTGTGCGGCCTTGCCTTGAGCGGCCGCGTGTTGGATATGTGTGTCGAAGGAGAAGTATGGAAGGCCACAGGGAAACCGAGATGTGCGTGCGCTGCGGCGGGGGCTGCTGCCGGCGGCAGCCGGGCCACTGCTTGCCGTCAGAGTTCGAATCAGCGCAGGCCGTCAGGGAGGCGGTTGTCAGCGGCAAATATACCATCGTGCTGCTCCTGGATTCGCAGATAATGGCACGCGTAGTCCGGCCGCACCACAGCGAACATGGCCGGAAGGCAGGCTGTATTTTCCACCAGGCCAATGGCTGCGAACTGCAGTTCGTGGAAAGGCCTTACGGTTGCCGTATGTTGCGGCCACGCGACACCGACGACGGATATTGCACACCGGAGGGAATCTCCATCGCCGAGGCGGCGGAAATGTGGGAGCAAAGCGGGTACCTGCCTCTGTTGAGCGCGTGCTCGATCCCCGGTTGATGAGGCTTAACAGTTCGCCATCAATCGAAACGTAAATCACTCTGTCAATACCCGGTATCGAACCTCCTTTTCTTCGAGAATTTCGCATATTTCATGGTATATCATATGATATTTGTAATATCACAAGGTTAGTCCGCCCTCCCCGAGGCCCTGAAAAATTCCGGGGACTTTTTTTCTTCTCACAAGTAATAGTCTCATAACTGAATCCGGCAGGAGGAATTCGTGGAAAAAGTTCGCGCCTTTCGTTCCATGCTTTTTGCGCTTTGGGCAGTCCTCTTATGCTTCATCGGGCTAAATCCCATCGGGATGTTTCTATTCTTATGGGTCCTTGCCATTCCGGCATGGGTGCTGGGATGCCTGGGACTCTATCAGGGCATAAAGGCCATCGTGCTGCGCGAACCGCATCGAACTCTCGCAATCCTCGGCACCGGGATTTGCACCCTGGTTGTATTGCTGCCACTGTACCCGATAGTCTGGCAGTGGTATGTCCATCGGCCATGATGTACCGACAGACCGGCTATAAAGAGAGGAGAGATGGTTATGGACGGCCATAAAGCACGCGTTTATTACGATCTGGAAGGAATACCCCACACATGGGTTCAACTTTCGGCGCCCGACGGCACTACGAATACCAGAGGCTTTGCTCCAGCGGCATACCTGCCTGCATGGAAAGGGAGTGTCAACGATGATACCGATCATCAATGGACCCTATACCGTGAATACGACATAACCAAAACCCAATACCAGGAAATGCAGCGCGTCATAGACAACTGGGAAAACCGCGACCTCTCATATGTCTTTGGACAGCGCGATTGCCGCGACCTGGTGCACGATGTGATGGTAAAACGTGGAGGACATGAGGGTGCGACCGGCTATATGTTTAACAGCCAGGCTAAGATTGCCTATACCGCGGAAGGAAGCGTCACGATATTCAAAGAACTTGGAAATGACCGGAACCTGCTGGATGATATTTCGATGAAGATACGTTCCCAGGGTCCGGGTTGGGACCTCTTAGACGGATTGGCGGCACAGGAAACGATGGAAAGCGGCTATTGGCCGGGGCCATACGGCCATTCCCCGGGGATGTGAGACCGATTCCCTCGAACGGGGTTGCAGGAATGGCGACGCCATTCCTCCTTCTACTTTCAGCTTGAGCCCGTCTTACTTTTGAGCACTAACCACGGCGGCAGCGGCCGGGCCTCTCGTATCGCCACATTCCCGCTTTCGCAACCCGGGCATTTCGGCTCTCGCTTTTCGTCTACGTCTATCCGGAAGGCACGACCGCAGTCCTTGCATTCGTACTCTTTACCAAACATTTTCTCTCACCTCCATGGCCCGACTCTTAATTGAGTATAGTATTTCTGGAGCCGTTTTTCCATATCGCCAATCCGCACGTCCTGTAGAGTCCTATGGGTCCTATCGGCCCTGCTCCTATTCGTCCTGTCAAATTCCACGCTTTTCATAAGACCTATACGACCTATTGGACCTATTATAACGGTTTCAGGTCGAACGATCCACGTTTTACCGCCCGCCGCTGCCCGCCCTGAAACAAGAACCCTCCCTTGCCTGACGGCAGGGGAGGGTTCTTGTTTCAGGAGGAACTGCTTGAGGAGTTGGATCAACTCG
>DHVP01000049.1 GCA_002412715.1 Deltaproteobacteria bacterium UBA5205 | reverse complement strand
GGGTGCAGTCGGTGATTACTTTCTTTACATTGTTCGTCATAGGGAGATCACCTCCGGGGTTTCATACTTCCTAAAGATTATTCTTTGCATTCTTCCATTAAAGTCCCAACCGGGCTATGAGCTCCTTTTTCAGGACTTTCTTATCGTGCTTTCCGGCCTGAGTCATCGGAAAGCCGTCTACAAACTCGAACCTTTCCGGGACCAGCAGTTTCGAGGCACCGCTTGCCTCCATGTACTCCACTATTGCCTCAGGGGTCAGTTTCGCACCCGGGACCAGCCGCACAAACGCACAGACTCTTTCGCCCAGATCTTTATCGGGCACACCAATGACCGCCGCGTCGGCTATCTCTTTGTGGCTGCAGAGTATCTCCTCAACCTGGGCAGGGCTGATATTCTCCCCGCCGCGTATGATTATGTCCTTGATCCTTCCGGTTATCTTGATATATCCGGATACGTCCATCTGTGCCTGGTCGCCGGTCCTGAAGAACCCGTCTTTCGTAAAGCTGGAGTCCTTCGCACCGGGAGCGAGGAGGTAGCCCGCGAAAATGCCCGGGCCCTTTGCGGCAAGCTCACCATCAACTCCTGCGGGGAGTCTCTTGCCCTCGCGGTCGATGATCCTTACCTCGTCGTAGGGGCATGTCGCCTTTCCGACGGTGGTGCAGATGGTTTCGATATCGTCGGTCAGGGTGGACCTGCACAGGAGGCCCTCCGTCATCCCGAACTCATTTATATATGTGCAATGAAGCTTCCTGTAGACCTCCATGATCAGATCGGGTGTACTGGGTTCTCCGCCGGCCGAGATCTTCCTGAGCGACGTTAGGTCGAAATCGCCGATCTCCGGGGCTTCCATGATGCGCCTGACGAGGCTCGGCACGCTCGGCATATAGGTAACTTTTTCATCCTGGATCATTTTGCAGATGTCCCCCGGCCGTGTCGAATCTGACAGGACCAGTTTGTAAGCGAAGAGCAGTGACCCCACGACATTGAGGACCGCAAGGTTATGCCCGACGGGGACGATCACGAGGCACGCGTCGGTGGTGTTCATTTCCCACCCTTTGTGGAGATATTCCACGTTGCAGATGTAGTCGTTGTGTGTTCTTGGAATGCCCTTGGGAAGACCGGTGGTGCCGCCCGACGGAACGACGTGGCAGACATCGGTTGGCAGGGGCTTTGCCAGCTCCAGCCTCTTCTTGTCCTGGCTGCTCACTTCACGATCCAGAAGGCTCTCGAAGTTTATCACATCGCCTCCGGCCTTGTTGTCGGATCTCACGAATATCATGTTCTTGAGCTGCGGGTTGGCGGCCCTGACATCTCCCATGAACGATGTATAGTCTATCTTTCTGTATTTCTCAGGCACGATCCATGCCTTTGCCTGGGTCAGTTTTGCAAGATGCCCGACCTCGAGCTGTTTGTAGCCGCTGATGAGGATGACGGGGATGGCGCCGATTTTCTGCATCGCAAAATACGAATAGACGTACTCGGCCCAGTTCGGAAGCTGCAGAAGCACCGCGTCACCCTTCTTGATCCCTATCTCGAGGAGGCCCAGGGCCAGTTTGTCGACGTTGGCGCGAAGCTCCGAGAACGTAAGTCTGACCCTGTCGTCGATGACCGCTTCTTTGTTCGGAAAAACATCCGCGGTCTTGTCGATGACGTCGCCAAGCGTTACGCCCGTCCACCAGCCATGTTTGCTATAGTTGTCCGCGTCTTTCTTTTTATGTTTAGGATATGTGGGTGTGCTCATCTCTATGCCCCTTTCGACTTTGGACCGGCTTTATTCCTGCTCTTGCTTGATCGCGCCGGGTTTTGCCATCTTCGGCAGGAAAGGCTCGGGTGCGCTGGTGTAGCCGTCGGGGTAGCGGACGCACTTGACCTGTTCGTACCGTGAGTCGGCCTCGAGGCACCAGTTGCAGGCCGCACATTTCACGATCTCCTTGTCTCTACCTTCCTTCGCCTTTATCGGCCAGTCGGGGTCGCAAAGAAGCGCGCGGCAGAGGCCGACGATGTCTGCCTTGCCCTCGGCAAGTATCTCTTCCGCATGTTTCGGATCGCGGATCTTACCGGCGATAATGACGGGGGTCTTGTAGCCTGCATCGTTGACGGTCTTCTTGATGGCATCTGACAGAAATACGTGCGTTCCGTCCGGCCACCAGTACATCGGGCTCATACGGTGTCCGCTGTAACCTGACATCGGGTCGGGAGGGTTGCCTTCCGCCGGTGTGACGGCGTCTTCAAAGCGGCTTCCTGCCGATACGCTGATGTAGTCCGCGCCAAGTTCCGCGAATTTTTTCGCAATCCTGGTGCTCTGCATAAGGGTGCTGCCGGGGATACAGAAGTCTTCACCGTTGATCCGTACACCAAGAGGGAAGTTCTCGCCGACTGTCTTGCGAACCGCCTGATAGACCTCGATGGGAAGTTTCATCCTGTTGTTCAGGCTGTTGCCGCCATAACCATCGGTTCTCGTGTTGCACAGCGAGAGGAAGGATGAAAGCACGTAAGCGTGTGCCATGTGGATTTCAATGAAATCGAAGCCGGCTGCCATGGCGCGTTTTGCCGCCGCGACGTGATCTTCCACAATCTTCGGAAGTTCTTCGGTCTTGAAATCTTCAACTTTCTGTCTCCAGCCGCTCTTTGCGAGTTTGAGATGCTGCATGATCTGGACGCCGATCTTTACTTCCTTGTTTGCTTCACGCATTGCCGCCACGAGTTTCGTCAGGCCCGGCACGTATTCGTCGCTGCTGATCCTCAGGTTAAAAGGGCTTTTCGAGGAGATGATCACGGCCGCTTCCACAACGATGGAACCTACGCCGCCTTTTGCCTCTCTTATATACCGCTTGATCAGCTCATCGGTGACCATTCCATCCTCAGTCGTAAGACCCGACACCATGGATGTCCTGTGGATCCTGTTGGGGAATGTCACGCCTCTCAAAGTAACTGGTGAGAACAGATTCGTATAACTCATTGTGCTCCTCCTACTTTCGTTAGTTGCCTGCAGCCGGTCAATCACTTGCCTCTAAACACAGGCTTTCTTTTTTCCAGGAACGCGGACAAACCGTTCTCCGCATCCTCTGAGTTTGCCACTTTGTCGTATATCTCCAATTCGATCTTGAGACCCTCTTCCAGGGACACCGCTAGGCCCCGATCGATGGCCTCCTTGCTTCCCTTGATGGAGAGCGGACCGCTTGCCGCTATCTTCTGCGCCAGACCCGTCACCTCTTCCATGAGGCTCTCCGGCGAAGAAACCTTGTCGACAAGCCCGAATTCAAATGCCTCACGGGCAGTCAGTATGGCGCCCGTCAGGATCATGTATTTAGCCCTGCCGGGGCCTACGATTCTCGGCAGAAGCTGCGTGCCGCCGTAGCCGGCCATTACTCCAAGTCCTGCCTCGGGAAGTCCCAGTTTTGCATTTTCGGCGGCGACTCTGAAATCGCACATCAACGCAAGCTCGCACCCCCCGCCCAGCGCATAACCGTTGATGGCGGCGATCGTGACCTTGCTTGTCGTCTTTATCTTATGGATGGTACGGTGACCCCCGGTGATGAAGGCGGTTCTTCCGGAGCCCGCCTCCTTTATCTCCCTTACATCGGCTCCCGCTATAAAGGCCTTTTTTCCGGCGCCGGTGATAACGGCGACGATTACGGCATCATCATGCTCGATGTCATCGAGAATCCTGTCCAGTTTGGTCAATACACTGTTGTTTAATGCGTTGAGGGCCTCGACCCGGTTGATAGTGATAAATGCGATGGAATCTTGCTTCGTGTATAGGATGTCTTGTTCGTCCATCTGTTTCACCTCATGGAAGCTGATTTCATGTAATGAAATATATCACACAGAGAAATATTGTCAAGAATATTTCGTAAAAGTTTGTTTTCCAGTTTACTTTCAGCAAGATGTCCTCATATTTTTTGCCTCTGGCCGACATTATTGTGATCCGGTAACCGGTTCCACATCGAAGCCCGAGAGTCATGTCGTGACCTCATAGTTCATGTACTGGAATAACAACTCGGATGCGAAAGACATGTTTACCCGGGATCAGACGCAAAAGGTAGTTCACCGTTTCAGCCAATGGGGCAAAAAAGGGGGAAGAGCTTGCAGGCCCCTCCCCCCTGGAGATTCATAGAGGACGTCGCTACTTCTCGTATGGGCTTTTCAGCTTTCTCTGTCTTTCCTGCTTGTGCCAGTAATCGATGCGCTCGTAGATATAGTTCAATTGTGCCTGCATCTCGGCTTTCTTGTGGCCCTTGCCCTCCATGGACTTCATGTAGTCCTCGATGACGGGCTGGACAGCCTTCTTCATCTTCTGGATCTCGGCCTCAGGAAGGGTCATGACCTTGCCGCCCTTTGACAGCAGGTAATCCATACCCGCCTGGTCGGCTTCAAGCGTCTTCACCGCGTGCTTATCGACCCACTCTTCCGCCGTGTCCGTCATGATCTTCTGGATGTCCGGAGGCAGGGCATCCCATTTTCTCTTGTTCATCGCTACGTAAAAGGTGAATATCGAACCCGCGCCGCGCTGCGAGAGGTAACCGTATTTGAGCACGTCGCCCAGCCTGAAACCCTTCCATATTTCCATCGCATCGTAAACACCGTCAAGCAATCCTCTCTGGCAAGCATCGTAAACGTCACCCATCTCAAGCGCGACGGGGGTCGCGCCCATGGCCTTGATGATATCCGCGGGCCTTCCCGTACCGCGGATCTTCATGCCGTTCAGATCCTCAAACTTCTTGATTTCTTTCTTCGTTGTGGCAAGGATCTGGGGACCGACAGACCAGAAATAGAGGACATGTACCTTGTCCCACTCTTTGGGTTTGAACTTCTTGTAGTAATCCCATTTCACGTGGGTGGCCACGAAACCGCTGGTGTAGCCAACGGGCAGATCAAGTATCTCGGTCACCGGAAAACGTCCCCTGGTATAGCCGATGTGGCTGTGTCCAATGTCAGAGACACCGCTCACCACTCCGTCGTACGCCTTCGGGAACGTGGTCAGCGTACCGCCCGAATAGTGGGTGATCTCAACCCTGCCGTTCGTCCGCTTCTTGACCTCGTCGCAGAACGCCGCCATAACCGGTGCCGATGAAAACGTCATCGGGTGCGGGTTGGAGAACTTCAGCTTGATGACATCCTTGCCCTGAGCCATGCCCGCCGAAACACCTGTGAGCGTCACTGCAACTGCCACCAGCATCACCAAAAACCATTTTACTTTCATTCCATACCTCCTTGATTATTCTTTCGGAGCATTGGCGCTCCTATCGCCGTATCCATCACTTGCCCATCAGGTATTGCGGAAGCCATGTCGCGATCTGCGGAAATACGAAGAGTATAGCGCCGAAAACCACGATGCCGGCCAGGAAGGGCACGACCCCTTTATAGACCTGCGACATGGGGGTGTTCGTCAGTTTATGCACCACAAAAACATTGGAGGCGACCGGTGGAATAACGATCCCTATCATAACGGTAATGGCGATCATGATGCCAAACCATATGGGGTCGACGCCCATCTTCTGGATCGCGGGGTAGAAAATAGGAGTCGCCAGTATCATGAAGGCAAGGTCGTCGATGAAGGACCCCCCGACGAGATAGACGAAGAAGATTATTACCAGGATCACGTTCTTGTGGACCGGCAGATTCATCACCCATTCCGATATGTACATGGGAATATTGGTGACAGTGATGAAGTGGCCGAGAACCGCGGAACCGGCGATGAGCATGAGCAGCATGCAGGCGGTGCGCAGACCCTCACCCATGGCCGTCACATAGCTCTTGAACGTCAACTGTCGTCCGACGATGACCATAATCAGGACCGCCGCGACACCGATGCCGCCCGCCTCCGTGGGCGTGAAGAATCCCTTGAGAAGCCCGGTGATCATGAGGAGGAAGACTCCGATAACCACCGCCACCTGAGGAAGCGATGCGAACCTTTGCTTCCAGGTGGACCTCTCGCCGCCAGGCGCCAGATTCGGGTTAAGTTTGGCCCAGACAAAAATCGTGACGATCCACAGGAAGGCTATACCGAGTCCGGGAAAGATGCCGGCGAGGAACAGCGCGCCTATCGATTGTTCCGTGATCAGCCCGTATATAATAAGGAAGATTGTGGGGGGCATGAGACAGCCCAGGGTCCCGACGATCGCCACAAGCCCCGTTGCTAGCGTCCTCGAGTAGCCGTAACGGTTCATCTGGGGGATGGCGAGGTTCGAGAATGTGGCTGCCGTGGCGACGGCCGAGCCGCACAACGCCTTGAAGGCAGTGGCCCCGCCGACGGTCGCCAGCGCGAGACCCCCGGGGATGTGGCCGAAGAACTTGTACGCGCTGTCATAGAGTTTTCCAGCTATACCCGAAACGAAGGCAATCTGACCCATGAAGATAAAGAGGGGAAAGACGGTGTACGCATAGGATGCGAAGGTTTCGTAAATGTCGCTTGCCACTATGTGGGACGCCGCCGTAAAGTCTACAAGGTAGGCAAATCCCGAAAAGCCGACAAGTATCATGCAGAAGGGCAGTTCAAGCCCGGTAAAAAACAGTGCCAGTAGTACAAGCAGTGCTATGCACCCAACCATAACCTCATTCATGACCTTCTCCTCCGTAGATCTTCAGGATGTCGCAAAATAGTACGACCGACAGGACAAACAAGCCTCCCGCTATTCCGTACACAACAGGATACAGGGGCAATTCAAGCGTGCCGGTCACCTCACCGGCCAGCTGAAAATTCCGCCCGATCTTGACTGCGTTGAAGCCGATGAAGATAAACATAACGACTCCCACGCATCTCGTGACGGTTTCGATCGCGTTTTTCACCTTTTCACTGAAGGAGTTCAGGACGAAATCGACGGCGATATGCCCCTTCATCCAGGAGGTTATGGGTACCATGAAACCGACTATGATGCCTCCGCACATTGCGGTGATCTCAACCGCCCCGGGTACCGGGTGTCCAAATATCCTCAAAACAACGTCTGCCGTGGTCAACAAGATCACGAAGGTCAGGACGACGCCTGAAATGCCCTGCATGAACAGGATGACCTTTTGAACACCCTTAAGGAATGCCTTCATATGAACCTCCTCAAAAATATCGAGACAGTCTTTTTATTCCGTTTGTTGAACATCTCCGACGTCGCCGGACACTGATGGGTTCGCATCTTCATCTACGGCAGTCATGTAACCGAATAGTCGCGTCAGAATACGATTGGTTGTGAACATTGTTCCACATAATGGTCATGCATTTCATTCTGTGATTCTATCAACGAAAAATAACCCTTGTCAAGAGATTTGTTATCGACAGAAGGAGAGATTTTTTTATATACAATATGTACCTTCAAGATAGAACACAGGACTTTACTAAGAAGTTATCTTGACATATTTCACACAATGGTATTTCATATAATGAACTAGTCGCTCACGAGGTGAAATGCAATGAATAGAAGTACGAACGATACAAAAAGCGATAAAGGATTTTTCAACCGGTCTCTCGAAAGGGCCCTTCAGATCCTCTGTGCCTTTACCCTTGAAAGGAGTGCCTACACCCTCACGCAACTGACGGAGGCAGTCGGACTGCCGAAGGCCACCACCATCAGACTTTGCTCTACGCTCATGAAGTACGGCTTCATGAAATTCGACCATTCGACCATGCAGTATTCCCTTGGCATCAAGCTTTTCGAGTTGGGAAGCATAGTGTACGCTTCATTGTCTTTAAGAAAAACCGCATCGCCATTCCTGCAGCAGCTCCAGATCAGATCGGCAAAGACCACATTTCTGGGAATTATCGAGAATGACGAACTCATTTACCTGGACAAGAGAGAAAGCCCGGGTAATCCGATCAGGTTCGCTTCCCAGATAGGCCGAATCCGTCCGCCCCATTTCGGCATGCTGGGCCAGGTCCTTATGTCTACCCTGCCCGAGGATGAGGTGGACAGGATACTCGAAAAGAAACCTCTAACCGCCCACACCAAGAAAACAACCACCGATCCCTATGAGTTCAGGGAAAAACTTGCCAGGATAAGAAAACAGGGCTACCTGATCGAGGAAGGGGAGGCCATCGAAGGTATATCCGGGATTGCGGCGCCCATCTATAACTTCACCGGATCCGCCGCTGCTGCGGTGGGTGTAAGCTTTATTTCTTCCTCCGTCGATGCAAGAGGAAAGGAAGCGCTCCTTGCGGAGGTTTTGAAGACAGCCGACAGCATTTCGCACGAAATGGGCTACCGGGGTAAGAACGGGACCATGGCGATGGGAAACACGGCTCTCGCTCAGGAATAAGCGGCGTAACCTCACGGCCTCATTGACCCTGTGGGTTCGACCGGTGGTTATCTGTCCGGTACCTCCCGGACCTTCTGAAGATAAACCATCCGGAAACGACGACACCGATCCAACCCGCGCTGGATGAAAGGCGGGGAATCTTACGTATCGGCCTCGGGCGAACACAACAGCAAGAAAACAAATAAATCCCACAGGATTTATGCCGGATCCGATGATAGTGTCAAGAATCTTTCGCACTTTCCATAGCAACCTCATACATCCGGTTATGCCTTAAGGCTTTCAGCGGTCTCTTCTTCTAGTCGGTCCATTTTCATATACTGGTTCATCCCCCACTTCGTTCCCGCTATATGCCTTAGCCGGGCAGCCACAAGCATGAGCGCCGATTTACCGTCAGGGAAGGACCCGACAACCCTTGTGCGCCGCCTGATCTCTTTCATGATCCGCTCAAGGGGGTTGTTCGTCCTGATCTTTCTCCAATGCTCACAGGGGAAGCTGTAATAGCCGAGCGTCTCGTGGATCCCTTCCTTTACCAACTCCCGTGTGAGTTTCATGTCTTTGAGCTTCTTAATGACGGTCTCGGCCTTTGCCTGTGCCTCTTTCCTGTCCTCCTGGGCATGGATCGCCTTGAGCATGGCGGCGACTTCCTTTATCTCCCTTTAGGGACCACAGCGAACACGTTCCGGTAGTAGTGAACGATGCACCGCTGCCACAGGGCGTCGGGATAGAACATCCCCAGGCTCTCGACGAGACCGAGACATTTGTCGGATATGAAGAGTTCTGTGAAGCCTCTTTCCTTGAGATATCTCAAAAAGGACGTCCAGCTCTCCTTATCTTCCCGTGCTCCTTCCGCCACACCAAGGATCTCCCGGTAGCCCTCATGGTTCACACCGATCGCCACAAGGACCGATACGCTCCTGACCTCACCGCCCCAGTTGCGCTTTAATGCGATGCCGTCAAGGTACACGTAGGGATGGTCGCCTTCAATGGGCTTCTTTCTCCAGTCCTCGATCGTGGCGTATATCTTCGCGTCAAGATTGGAGACGGTGCCGGGACTTGCCCTCAAGCGGGAGCAAGAACAAAGCGATTGTCGGGGTGGCCCGTATGCTCATTGTACGTCTCAGAGCGTGCATGGTGCTCGGGACGCCGTATAGGATAGGTGTGGTTCAGTAACGGAATATTTCATCGGGGGAAGCCAAGCTCATCAAGGTGCGGAACGATGGCGTACAACGACCCAAAAACTGTGGAAATCCAAGATGTACAGACTGTTGACGTCAGTTCCCTCTTTTCGCAGCCAGCACCGTGTGGCCAGACCACGAATAGGAGATTGTGAAGAACCTCTTCCTTCCATGAGAAGACTCGCACATCGGCCACGGACGCAACATCGCACCATAGGCCTCGTGCTCGTCAGAATGTCTGACCTGGATCTGCGTAAGGGTCGGTCCCGGAGGTAAGACCCATGAGTTGATACAGCGGATTACTAAAGAGAAAGCGGGCAGGAGGCTTCCCCTGAAACAACGTATTGACTTTTATCATAGGAGTTTTTGGGGAGCGGTCCAGTCGCCCGCCCGGGGTTACTAGAACCTGACAAAAAAGATATAACATATTGACAATTACTCTGGTTAAGATAACAATAACATCGAGGACTACGCCTAATACCCAAAGTTGGGTCTCGGTATAAGGTGGGAGATCCTAGGCAGCGACACGCGCGTAAAGCTACCATATGAAAATTACGAAAATAATAATAAACAATTTCAGATTTTTAGAATCTCCCGAAATATATCTGGACGATGCCGTCACTTTGATCGTGGGCAGAAACAACAGCGGAAAGACATCCCTAACGGAAATATTCTACAAATTTGTCGGTTTTGAAAAATCCTTATTTAGGTTTGAAGACTTTTCAATAAGTACTTACGATAAGTTAAGAAAAGCCGTTGGTAAGTATAAGGAATGCGAAGAAGCAAGGGCGAAGCCGGAAGAAGAACAAGTTGTTTTCCAAAAAGAAAAGTATTACAAATCACTAATTCCTAAAATTGAGTTAAATATATTCATAGAATATGAGGAAAAGGACAACCTTGCGTCCTTGCAGAAATTCATCATGGACTTGGACCCGGCTAGGAAAGATGCCTTGATATCTTGCGAATTTGCTGCAAACAATCCAAAAAATATCATGACGGGGTTTCTTTCTCAGGAGACTAAGTATAAGGGGGACATTATTGATTTCTTGAGCACGAACTACAAGACGTTTTTCAAGGAAACGATTTATACGGTCGATTCCGCCAGTCCGGACAATTCTAGGATTGAAAAAAGATCCGGAACGGTTCAAGGGGAGGATACCGAAACCCGCGTCGCTGCCTGACGCCGTCTGGATCAACAAGCTATCAACGAGCGATGGCGAGGTACGCTAAATATTTGCTGGAAGTGTCTCATTTCCATTGACACGTTCCGAATATGAAAGACAGCACATGCTAGCTTAACTGTGTGTCCGTGAAAACGGGGGAGGATTAAGGAGGTAAGGAATTGGCAAGGCTTTCTTCTGCTATCATTGCAGTTATCTTGTTGACATGTTTTGAAGTGGCGATCGGTTTTCCAAGCTTACTTGCTGCGGAACTTAATGGCTCCAACACTCCAAGAAATAAAGCAGTTCGCCCTTCATCAGACAATATATCTATGAACAAATCTCAGAGTGATTCAATCCGGCAATCATTAATGCCTGTCCAGACGCGAACTGAAACGGTGGAGCGGAATATAACGGCAATGAAGGAGTCGATAGCAGATACTCGCACGCTAGTACATATTCTTTTAGGCATTCAATTCGCGATTATCTTGGCCTTCCTTGGCCTCGCTTGGTGGCTTGAACAAAAAACGCGAAGATTAATCGAGACGTTGAATAATAAGGTTGAAAACGCAAAACTGGAGATTGACAAACATTCTCGCGCTGTCTTATCCGGGTTTCAGAGTAGAATCAGTCAAGCGTTCGAGTCTTTATCGAGAACCCGTACTAGCCAAGACTTGCTCTTATCTGGAAAAGTGTTATTCTGGACCGGTAAACCTGAGAGAGCTCTAGAGGTTCTAAATACCGCTTTATCTTTTGATAATCAAGACCCTGAAGTAAGAAAATTTCGCGGTCTTTGTTTAATTCAACTAGGTACGGAAAACCTTAGGGAAGCAGTGGCAGATTTAGAGGTGGCCATTTCCAACGAGGTTTTTCATAATGATGCACATATCCATTTCGACCTTGCACGAGCTTATTTCGGTTTGAGGTATTGGACAAGAGCTATCGATGCCGCCCGTGTAGCAGAAATCAAGGGCTATCCTTCCAAGGAACAAACGCAATTATTAGTAGCAGATTCCCTTAAATACTTACGAAGATTTGATGAAGCTTTGGCTCTTTACGATAAGATGATCGCAGATAACCCACGTAGCACGATAGCTATCAACCATAAAGCAGAGTTGTTGTTCAATAAAGGGGACTTTGATCAGGTAATTGCGCTGTACCAAGTAGCAATTTCGAATCGTACTCATGTCAGTAAATACCATATTTTTCTCGCCAATGCTTATGTGAAAAGGGATTTGCCCGGTGACTGGGAAAAGGCCCTGGAACAATTCGATGAGGCAGAGAGGGTTTCTCCCGTTGATTGGGATCTTTGGTATTATAAAGGACGGGCTCATCTACATAAATACCTAGAACAGAATAAGCTAGGCCTAGTTTCTTCCACCGACTTTGAAGCTGCCGAGCAATGCTTCCGCCATGGCGAGACAATTTCCAAGAAGAGCGTAGCCCCTCGCTTTATAAATCAGATTTCACGTCTCTACTTGTTTTCCAAGCAAACGTCCAAAGCCGTTGATGAAGCCAGGCGTAGCGTGACATTAAACCATACTCACATTCAGAACTATTTGACCCTGTGTACTGCATTATTGGCTAGTAAGCAATGGCCCGAAGCACTTTCCTCTGCGCAGGAAAGTCTTAGACTTTTTGCTGGTCAGCCTGGAAGCGTTTGGTCGCTATACTTTATCGTGCTAATCAAATCACTTCAGCGGCATGATATAAAATCTTTGAAAAGCGACCTCTCGCAGTTGATCCTAGCACTTCAGACAGTTCCCTATTTTGATTATACAGGATGGGACTGGTCCACAGCACAACAGGTTGTGGAAGATGAAGTTGCTCGACTTTCAGAAGATGTTAAGAATATGCTCCAAGATCTTTGGAAAGCAATGTTGGATCCGACGCAAATCTCCACGCTTGTCGCTGATTGAGAACTGGAGGTACGCCCAAAAGCCCGGAAGACTAACACAGTGGCTGGCACAGTTTGGGGGGGACCTCCGGTTCACCCATTCGCACCAACTTCTGTCCGCAATGAACATCGAGCGACCCGAAAGCACATAACGGGTGTGATCCGTAGCGTGGCTGCCCGGGGATTAAAAGCCGTAGGCGCGATCTTCAGTGGATGCGTCACCTGGTACGGACTGAGTCCCATCCTGCTGCAGGCGCGCGCCAACTATACCGCGACAGCGACCGGGAACAGCTTCGACACGT
>DHVP01000014.1 GCA_002412715.1 Deltaproteobacteria bacterium UBA5205 | reverse complement strand
CCGACGAACCGACGGGCAACCTCGACAGAAAGACCGGCCGGGGCGTCATGCACCAGATCCTGGCAATCCAGAAAAACCTCTCCGCAACCCTCATCCTCGTAACCCACGACCCCGAAATAGGCGCCTTAGGCGAGCGAGAATTAACCATGGTAGACGGAGAATTCCTCACCGATCATTCCTGAGAAATAGTTTCATGTATTGAGAAAGCGGCAAAGAACAAAAGACTGTCTCACGTNNTCACGTTTATCCCGTAACAAACGGGCGTGAGACAGTCTTTTGTTTTCTTCTTTCCCGACCAAGTGGTTCAAACTTCTCAGTCTCTCAGGCCCCTTTTCTCCTTGGGTCGAAGATGTCCCTTAAGCCCTCGCCCAGGAGGTTATAGCCCATGACGGTGAGGAAGATGGCAAGGCCGGGATAGACTGAGAGCCACCAGGCTACCTCGATGTTGTCCTTGGCCTGGGTCAGGATGTTGCCCCAGCTGGGTGTCGGCGGCTGGACGCCGATGCCAAGGAAAGAAAGAGCTGATTCCGTGAGGATGGCTCCGCCTATGCCGAGGGTTGCGACCACGTATACGGGGGTCACGGCGTTGGGCAGGACGTGGCGGAAGATGATCCGCATGGAATTGAACCCCTGTGCCCGTGCCGCCATGACATATTCCTTGCCCTTGATGCTTAGTATCTCGGCCCTGACGAGCCGTGCCGTACCCATCCAGCTGGTAAGTCCGATAACGATCATTATATTCCAGATGCTCGGTTCGAGGATGGCGATGACTGCAAGAATGAGAAAGAAAGTCGGAAAGCACATCATGAGATCGACAAAGCGCATGATGGCCTCGTCTATCATCCCCCCGAAGTAACCCGAGATCGCCCCCAGGATCAACCCGATGAAAATGGCGATGCCGACGGAAACAAATCCCACCAGGAGAGATATCCTCGTCCCGTAGATGACACGGGATAGAACGTCCCTCCCCAGCGTGTCCGTGCCGAAGGGATGAGAAAAGCTCGGCGCGGAAAGGATATTCTTGATGTCCGGCTCGATGGGATCGTGCGGAGTGATCAGCGGAGCAAAGATCGCACAGAAGAACATGGGCACAAGTATAATCAACCCGACCAGTGCCAGATGGTGCCGCATTGTGCGCTTCAGAAGGTCTTTCATGATACCTCATAATAATAGCCATACCGCGGCAAAAATCAACAAAAAGTGTCGGCAAAGAATGGCGCGTGGTTTGATGTGAAGTAAGGCGGCTGCCTTTTTACGATCTCCCTGATGGCGGGATGCCGCGTAAACTCCCTGTCGAGGAAGCGCCTGACTTTTTTCCGGTCCCACCCCCGGGGGTGGACGAAGTCGGTGTAGAACGAAAGATCGCCGCCATAGAAGGGTTTCGCCGTGAGCCCGGCGGCATCGGGGCTGCCGTGGGGGAGATTGAAAACGGCAAGGTTGAGAAAACCGATAAACTGATGATGACTGATGGCAAACTCACGGGTCTTTTGCGCCGCGATTTCATCCTCCCAGGGGGTCCCGAAAAGGAGGTAGACGTAAGTACAGATGCCCGCCTCAGAAAGCGCCTTTAATGTATCCGATACCTGTGTGACCCTGATCCCCTTTCGCATGCCGTCTAGGACATCCTGATCTCCCGATTCGACGCCAAGTTTCAGCATCACGCATCCGGAACGTTTCAAGGCGGCACAGAAATCCTTATCCGTCAGTTCTTCCGTCACCCTGGCAAAGCCGTACCAGGGAACACCCGGCGGCTCATTCACGAGAGCCTTGAGGACGGAAGGGCTTATCGCGTTATCGACGATATGCACCAGCGCGGGACGACATTTCTCCGCAAGCCGGGCGATTTCGGCAGCCGCCTTTCCCGGGGCGAGCTGTATGTACCGGTTGCCCTCGGCTGTCTCGGGGCAGAAGCTGCACTTGCCGTAGTAGCAGCCCGTCGACGTGCTGTAGGGCATAATCATTCCCGGGGCCAGGTAATCACCGACCGGAAACGCGTCGTACCTATAAGACGAAGATATCCTCCTTCCCCTTTTTGGCGGCGATCCCAAAAGATTGAGGAGAAAATCCTCTCCCGGGCCCTTGACGATATGATCGACGAGCCCGCCGAAACAATTCTTCCAACCGGGGGAGCTCATCCACGACGTCACCAACCCCCCGCCGAGGATGATCTTTACCGATGGAAATTCATTTCTCACAAAACCCATCATGGCAAAGGTAGCCAGCGCCTGGCTGAGATAGGTTAGTGAAAATCCTGCGAATCGCGTCTCGCCGCACGCGAAGACCTCCCGGAACTGCCCCGAGAAATACTCATAGAAAGGGCTGTCCTCGGGGTTGCTTGCCGCTTCCATGAGGTCAACGCTCCTCACGGGCGACCGGCACCTGTCCTCGTAGTCGGAGAGAGTCAGTCTCGTATTCCCGGCTGCGCCGGCGGAAAGCAGGCGGTTGACGTCATTGACACATCTCTTGTAGCGGTCAAAGTTGCGGTAGGTTGTTTCGTCCCGGAGGGCTTCGAGGTTTCGCGACAGGCCTCGCGCCGCCCGCGAGGACCACCTGTCGTCACCCGGGCCCGCATGGGCAAGGACCCAGAACATCCCCCCGAGGTTCATGTCGAGGATCCCGCACCGATATCCCGCTTCACCGATCGCGCCCGCAAGCCGGGCTATGCCCGCAGGAGGTTCACATGGCTTTGCTACCGGGGGGTTAATGAGCATCATTGTCTTTGTATCACATCACGTCTGTATGGCGGTGTAAAGAGAAATGGGACGCGACTGGAACTCCGCAGAGGACACGAGACAGGCCTTTTTGTCATCAGGTGTTCCAGATGGGGACTCGTTTATGGTACAATACTGAAAATATCTGGACGGAGGATCTCTCTTGGAGCGTAAAAATATTCTGTGCATTGGCGCCGGTTATGTGGGTGGACCGACTATGGCCATGATCGCTTACAAATGCCCCCAGTATAAGGTCACCGTGGTCGATATCAACCACGAGAAGATCGCGCGCTGGAATTCAGACGATCTTCCGGTATATGAACCGGGTCTTGACGAGATCATCAGAGCGACGCGGGGGAAGAATCTTTTTTTCGAGACCGACATCGATAAGGGCATCAGGGAATCGGAAATAATCTTCGTCGGGGTAAACACGCCCACCAAGACCTTCGGCGCCGGAGCCGGCAAGGCGGCGGACCTTCAGTACTGGGAAAAGACGGCGCGGCAAATCCGGGAAGCCTCCAAGTCCCCAAAGATCGTCGTCGAGAAGTGCACCATTCCCGTCAAGACGGCCCTGGCAATGGAGCGCATCCTTACGTCCAAAGACGGCAATGTTCGTTTTGATGTCCTGTCGAATCCGGAGTTTCTTGCGGAAGGCACTGCCGTACGGGACCTTGAATTCCCCGACCGCGTCCTCATAGGTTCCCGTGAGACCGAAAACGGCATGGAGGCACGCAAGGCCGTCGTCGACATCTATCTCAACTGGGTGCCGAGAGAGAAGATCATCGAAAGCAACATCTGGAGCAGCGAGCTTTCAAAGCTGGTCGCCAACGCCTTCCTCGCCCAGAGGATATCATCCATCAACGCCGTCTCCGCGCTGTGCGAAAAGACGGAGGCCGATGTCGCCGAGGTGTCGAGGGCTATCGGTCTCGACAGCCGGCTGGGAAGCAAGTTCCTCAACGCGAGCATAGGCTTCGGCGGTTCCTGCTTCAAGAAAGATATTCTCAACCTGGCCTACATATGCAGAAACTACGGCCTCGATGCCGTCGCCGATTACTGGGAGAGCGTCGTCGATATCAACGAATACCAGAAGGAACGGTTCATCCTGGGCATCCTCAATGCGATGTTCAACACCCTGGCGGGAAAGCGTGTCTGCCTTTTCGGCTTCGCCTTCAAGGCGGACACCGGCGACACCAGGGAAACCCCCGCCTTCACCATAGCACGAAGGCTTGTCGAGGAAAAGGCCGACCTCATTATCACGGACCCCAAGGCCCTCGCTAACGCAAAGATCGATCTTGCTGACCTCGAAGGAATAACCTACGAACCGGACCCCTACAGGGCCGCCCTCGGCGCCGACGCCCTGGCCGTCATGACGGAGTGGAAGCTGTACACGGAACTCGATTACAACCGCATCTACGAATCGATGGCCAAACCGGCCTTCATCTTCGACGGCCGCAACATTCTCAACCACAAACTTCTCCACACCATCGGCTTCAACGTATACCCCATAGGCAAACCGCCGCTGGTGCACTTCTAAAAATGCCGGCAGCAGCGAGAACCGCTTGAGATCCGGAGAGGCAAAAGACGAAAGACTGTCTCACGTTTATCCCGTAACAAACGCATACGCGTCA
>DHVP01000044.1 GCA_002412715.1 Deltaproteobacteria bacterium UBA5205 | reverse complement strand
CTAATCGAGTTGCTTCTCAGGAATCAGATATTTAACTTCCGATTGATGATATACTGTGCTTGAGTCATGGTACTTCCTCCTTTGGTTAAAATGTTTTGTGGTAAAACAATCTTAACCGGAAGACCACGGCTCTTCAACTATTGAGCTTGTGGTTGTAAACGCTTTTCTTGACTAGTACACTTTTTTTTGATGTGACCATATAACTGTCCTGCATACCACCTGATCTCTGTATTTCCTCGGACTTTTTTAGACCGGTTCTTCCCCTTGGTGAAAGGAGAATGATGGTCACCCCATTTTCCACCTAAAGTTTGCTATTCGTTCATTCCAGGTCGTGACGATTCTAATTGATCCCAAGAAGAAAACGATGACTGCTGTAATTAAGGATCGCGCCATTCGGCGTTATTCGTTCCAATTTAAGCTCGGGGACAAGGAACTGTCCCTCTTTGATCATCTTGTTGTTGATGATCGCAAATCGCGCTTGAGGCGATTGATCATAGGAATGTACCGTCATCTTCAATTCCGGCAGACTGTTCCTGATGCTGTCGGGAAGTTCCTGCATATTCAGTGCTTTGCCTTTTTGCGGCAGCGGTTTGGCCGGTGGGGAGAGGTTCGGAATCGCTTTGTCAGACAGGGAAGGCAGCGCAAGCGCGGGTTTGACAGGAGCCGCCTTTGAGGTTCGCTCGCCTGTGACCAAAGGTGCAGGCCGGTTTAGTCTGCGCGCACTCTCTGTTGCGCCCTCAGCCTCCCGATCCTGTCTATTCGAAACCGGCACGGCAGCGGGTAGTGATGACATGTCTGCTGATGCCGGCGGTGCGTGAACCGCAGGATGTCTTTCTGCCGGGCTCCAAAGAACGATCCGCAGCATTATGAGTGCTGCGGCAATATTCAGAAGAATTATCCCGCCAATCGCGTAAGGCCACAGGCTCCGTTTCCCGGGGGCCTGCGTAATTCGGTTCTGCAGGGTCAGAAGATTGGGCGTTTCTTCCTGCTGGCGCTTTTGTTCTAGTTTTTTAAGGGCCTCCAGAATGTACGACATGTCTAGCCACCCTCTGCGGGGTCAAGAAGTACCGGGTCCTTCGCGTGTGTTTTGATGATAACGTTTGGATCGACACTACCACCCGGTTTAAGCCCGGCTGCCAGTTGAAACGCCCTTATCTTCTCCGTCACTGTTTTCGCAAATTTACTTGTGTGAGGGGTATCCTCTTTGCTGTTCCGGAATGGTGCCGTGTCTCCGCCCATTGTGGGCAGTCGCGACAGGAGCGCATAATCGCCGGACCAGCTTTGGGTTATTTCTCCAATGTCACCCGTTCTGAGCTCACCATCCAGGGTATAGGTAGCCATGTCTCCGCTGAGCCGCATGAGCGCAATGTAAAACTCCTTACCCGTGGCTTCAATAAATCTCAATACAACCGGCTTGTTCAACTGTCGGAGGATGTTGAGGTTTGCCCTTCCCTCGGACCAGTGCAAGCCCGCGGCCTGTGCCTGTTTGTCGGGTGATGTATTGCTCATTACGTCGTACCGTATCTGCCATGCGTTAAAAAGAGTCTCGTATGCCCTGTCTCGAGTGCCGATGAAACGGGTTTCCTGTACTCGAGTCTTACCGACGGTTGACGTGCTCTCCTGCCCTGGTCGATCGGTTTGCGACAGCATAATATTGGAGCTTGATTTCGGATCAGGAGTTGATTTGTTCCTGTAGTACAACATGCCGCCGCCAACTAAAACGTTGAGCAGAAGAATGCCGATAATCCCCAGATAAACTCTTTTCAGCCGGCCTTTGTCCGCCTGTTTACCGGAAACCTCCATTGCAGCGTGTAGTAGCGTCCTTTTGTCGATCTTTTCTTTTCCCTGTATATATGTGCCGAGAAGTGCTCTGTCACATATGATGTTAATCAATCGCGGCACTCCTCCCGTCAGCCGGAAGAGTTCCTTTATCATCGGTTGAGGAAATAATTCTCCCCGGGCCAGTCCCGCCACAGACAGCCGGTGATTCACATAATCGGAAATTTCATTTTTAGCCAGAGGACCGAGGTGATATCGGGCAGTGATTCTTTGGTTTAGCTGGCGCAGTTCAGGCCTGGAGAGTACCTGTTTCAATTCCGGCTGTCCGAGCATGATGATCTGCAGGAGTTTACGCTGACTTGTCTCGAGGTTGGTCAACAGTCGCACCTGTTCAAGCACATCCACGGTAAGGTTTTGCGCCTCTTCAATTATCAGGACGGCTCTTCCCCCCCTTTCGTGGGTCTTAAGGAGGAAATGATTGAGCCGGTCCACAAGGTCTTTGATGTTTCTTGAACTCCTGGAATACGAGACCTGGAATTCATCGCAGATAGCAGCAAGAAGTTCTACTGATGATAACTTGGGATTAAGAATAAATGCGATATGGCAATTCTCGGGCATCTGTTCGAGAAGGCAGCGGCATACCGTCGTCTTGCCCGTTCCCACTTCACCCGTAAGAAGAACGAATCCTCCATCGACATTTATACCATACAGAAGATGTGCGAGAGCCTCCCGGTGTCCCTCGCTGATGTAAAAATAATGGGGATCCGGTGAAATGGAAAAAGGGGTTTCCTTTAATCCGAAATACTCTCTATACATACGCCCTTCCAAAAACGAGAATACAGTGTCCGGGCCCGCTTGAGCCTAAGTATCGATTAAACCATTCCACGGCTGTGCGTTCAAGAAGTATCTCTGTCGATATCGTGCGATAGCTCGTCATTATTATGGTTAGAAGCAGCAGGGAGACTTACGAAAAAAATCATTTTTAAGATTTGCATCATGTTTCTCAGCGCACTGTGTCGATGTTGGCGTAGATTCTTCCCGTTCCGGGTTCATGTTTTGTCAAATAGAAACGAACAATGAGATCCTTTGCTGTGGTGGACGGGCGGATGTATGCTCAGGCAGGATAAGGGGAAATACCCGTCCTGTTCGCACCGCCTCTTCGTTTTCAGCCGGTGCGAACAGGACGGGTCGTTGCGCGGTTACTTCTTGTTGTATACTATAACCCGTCCATCTTTGTCCCGTTTAAGGGTCATCTGTTTTCCGTCGAGGGACTCGATGGTGTAGACGGTCTTTTTCCCGTCCGACGTTGTCAGAGCGAGTTTCTTGCCGTCGACTGCATAAGTTCCTTTAACGGTTACGTTTTTCATGACAAGAACGAAGTTCCCGTCGGCCTTGTGATCTACCTGTGCAGTAGCTCCGGACCATTCGTAGGTCCAGTTGCCCACGATGTCTTTCTTGTAGTCAGCCGCAAAGGAAACTGCGGCGATGAGGAGGAAAACGATCGATAACACGGTGACTCTTTTCTTCATTATGCACTCTCCTGTTAGTTTTTGGTGCCGGCATCACCGGTCCCTGGAAGAAATATCGTCATCGTGACCCGATCTCTAAAGCAATTTTCCTGTTTTTTCCTCCACCCGACGGGACGATTCCCGTTATTCCGGTGTTCCTTTCTCCCTGATCACGAGGAGGTTCTGAGTGCCAAGGGAGAAGGCCTCTTTGACGGTGCCCGTCACCTTCAGTTTCTGGCCGACCGCCGGCAGGGTCCTCGATGTTATCACAACGATCTCTCCGGTTTCGTCTTTCAGAACAAAAGATCTGAAGACAATCAGGGCGAGAACCTCCTTTACCTCGCCGGAGACGGTCACCTCTTTCCCGGCGTATTCCCGGGGATTCTTGAGGATGTCCCCGATCTTTGTCGGAAAGAGATTCCCGCAAGCCGCAGCCAGAAGACAGATCGAGACGATTGAAACGACAACGGTATTTTTCATGGCGACCTCCATGGTGGAGTGATGTAACGGATCATTTTTCAATTATAATACACCGGTGCCGAAAAGAGGCGGGACAGGCCTCGTGTCAGGTCTGTTGAAAGGATGACTGTCGGGGGTTGAGCGTCCGGCCGGATCCCCGAAAACCCAACTCAAACGCCGCGAGTTATCGCAGACACCATGATCGGATCAGGAATTTGATCGGGACCGATAGAAAAGGAACTCTAAACCCTGAACTTTCTTTAGGGTATCAGTATTCCTGCTGCGATTACTGTCGTCCAGACACCCTTTTTTCCGACGCTGGTCTGCGTGATATTGCGTGTATGGACTATCTCATCGCTCAGTTTCCACAGGTCGAGTCGTTTGTTATAGCTTTCATTGACATCGAATTCGAGACCGAGGATCGTCGCCAGCATCTGGGCCGCGATATCTTCGGCGTAGTCACCGGCGGTCTTGTCGTCTTCCCCGTGACTGTGGTATTCCGAAAGATATCCGAAGCGGTCACGGTCTTTTGGGATGGCAACACCGACGGAAGCGGCTATCAGGCGGTGATGTTCGTCGGTCGAGGCCTCGGCAAGGACGGCGTGTACTATCTGTCCCGGCGTCAGGCCTCTAAGTCCTTGTTTTGCAGGGACGATCTCGCATTTTGGCGGGAAGATGCTCGATACCTTGACGATATTAAAGGGAGCTATCTTGGCGTTGCGAAGTGCGAGCTCGAAGCTCACCAGTTTTTCCTTGTTTTGTCCGACCCCCTTCGTCAGGACGAGCTTGCTGGCAACAGACATATCGTGCATCTCCTTTCAGGAAGAGTGAAAAGCCGTGAAGAGTAAGGCGTAGCCAAGCATACCACGATATTACCGCGGGTACAAGGCAACTTTCACAATAACTGCAGGGATCTGAACGGGTTATTTTTTGTCCAGCACCTGGTTCCAGCGATCGAGGTCTTCTTTATGATCCTCAGCCAGTTTGCTGTAGTCTCCCTGGATCAGAATTGTGCTTATTTTGTCTCCAACGATGATCTTGTCGACAACTTCCTGATCCTTGGGGCCCACAACCTCGCCGAAGATGGAATGTCTGTCATCAAGGTGCGGGGTCGGGACATGGGTGATAAAGAATTGGCTTCCGTTCGTATTCGGTCCGGCGTTGGCCATCGACAGCACGCCCGGTTTGCTGTGCCTTAAGTCCGGCGAGAACTCATCCTTGAAGCGGTACCCCGGTCCACCCGTGCCGGTACCCTGCGGGCAGCCCCCCTGGATCATGAAGTTGGGGATAACTCTGTGGAAGGTGAGGTTGTCATAAAACCCCCTCTTTGACAGGTTCACGAAGCCCAGTACCGTAAGAGGCGCCTGATTGGGAAAGAGCTTGACGTTTATATCACCTTTGCTTGTCTTAATTGTAGCGGTTATCGATGGGTATGATGTTTTCATATTTTTTCCTTCGCTCCCTTCTTTCGCAAATGAAATGAGGCCGGTTGCAGCCAAAAATGCCAATACCGAAACGATCAATAGTGCTTTTTTCATAATTGACCCAATCCTTTCAAAGGTAAGTGCTGATATTATACCGGATTATCCCTTGTTTGGATACACATAAACTTTACAGCCCCGTCCGGACGGGCCGCAACTGTATCTCCCGAGGCTGTATACGGTTGGCCGGTTTTCATATCGATAACATGAAAATCGATTCCAGACTACCTTGATTCGATTCACACTAAAACATAGAGATCCGGCGAAGACCTGTGAGGCCATCGCCGGATCTTTCTTCTCATATTAAAGTAATGCTTACGGTTTTTTCGGCGCAGGTTTTTTCGGCGCAGGTTTCTTATCGGGTGCCGCGGCCTTCTTTGGGGCAGGGGGGGCAGCCTTCTTTTTTGCAAGCTGGTCTTCCAGCGACTGGTTTCTGGCTCTCATTGCGTCGAGTTCGTTCTTGACCTGGCTCAGTTCGGTCCGGGCCTTCTGGTTTTCTTTCGCTGTGTCTTGAAGCTTGGTTTCTGCCGCTGCAAGCTGCGTTTTCGCCTTCTTCAGGATATCTACTTCCTGTTCCAGGGTATTTGCCTTCAAAAAGAACATAACGGCGACAACGGCGAGTATAAGGGCGACTATACCCAGAACCGCCGGAAGTACGGGAAATTGTTTTTTCGGGGGTGGTGGAAAGCTGCCGCCAGATTCCTCCGGATCGTTCATCTTGGGGAATTCTTCGTCTCTGTTGATTTGATTTCCATTCTCATCGAAGACCGGCATTCTTGACTCCTTCCAGCTTGAGTATTTCCTTCATACTTACCACAGAACATAGCGAAAGACCAGAAAAAATGGGGGAAGAAAAAGGAGGTGATGGGTGATAGGTGATAGGTGATAGGTGATGGGAAATTAAGAGACTGACAACTTGTTGTAATTCTTTTCCTATCACCCATCACCCGCGTCTTTAGTTTCCCCCCTTTTCGTCCGATAAACACCTTCAGGAGGGTCTTATGAAAACGGAGAAACTGAAAGAGGTGGTCAGGGTTCTCATGAGCAGCCGGTTCTATTTCGACCTCGATATCCGGGAACGGTATAAGCTGGTTGTCCACGTCCTCGCCATGATGGAACCCAGGGCTCGCGCCTAAAGCATTTGAAACCTTGACAATAGACGTCAAAACGGGTTATTTTTCAAATGATTAAATGGACCGAACCCTCCTGCTTAACACAACTTTTGAACCCATCAGTGTCCTGTCATGGAAGAAAGCGATCACTCTCGTTTATCTCGGAAAAGTCGAAGTTCTTAAGGAATACGACCGGGAAATCCACGGTGTTTCCATTTCCATGCGGCAGCCTGCCGTCATACGCCTCCTCACCCTCGTCAGGAGCAATCACGCCAGGGTAAAGTTCTCCCGAAAGAATGTCTTTCTTCGCGACGATCATACCTGTCAGTATTGCGGCGAGAAGTTCGACCCGAAACATCTGACCTGCGATCATCTTGTGCCCAGGTCCCGGGGCGGAGTTACCGAATGGACGAATATCGTCACCTCCTGCATCACCTGCAATCTGAAGAAAGGGGATAAACTTCCCGACGAAGTGAAGATGCATCCAAGAAAGAGACCGTCGCGGCCGAACGGCTTTTACCTGTTTATGCTTAATCTTGGCGTCAAGGTGCCGCCGGAGTACTGGCGAGACTATATGTTTATGAGGAATTGATATGGATAGAGTTTGGGCTCCCTGGAGAATGGAATACATTACGGCTACAAAAAAGCCCGGTGAAAAGAAGTGCTTTCTCTGCATCGAAGAAGGGCAGGACGAAGAGTCCCTCGTAATCGGCAGGCTCGGGAAGGCATTCGTCATCATGAACCGCTTCCCTTACACAAACGGTCATGTGATGGTGGTTCCCCTGCGCCATACCGGATTGGCTGAAGACTTAACAGACGAGGAGTCCCTTGACGTGATGCGCCTTGTGAGGATCATGGTCACGGTCTACAAGGAAGAATTCAATGTCGAAGGCGTCAACATCGGCATCAACGTGGGTCGTGCCGCCGGGGCGGGACTGGAGGAACATATACATATACATATGGTACCGCGCTGGTTCGGAGATACCAATTTCATGGCTGTCACGGGGGAAACCAGGGTAATCTCGGAACATCTCCTGACGTCCTATGAGAGATTAAAGAGAAAATTTCTTGAAAAGGTTCTTTGACCCCTCTCAGGCTGTTCTTGACCCTCAGGCAATAGTCCGGGCCTTTACAAAAAAACAAACCCATGAGCTTGCACTGCCCGTCAGGGCCATTATTACCTTTGATGGCGGGGATTTGAGACGGTTGACCGAATTGAGGGGAGCGTCCCTCGTAGAGTCATGGGTGCCCTTCAGGACGATCTATCTCCTTTCGGGGACCGCAACGGCGGCGACAAAATCCTCCTTCGGAGGCCCGAATATCGCCGCTCTGGTCGAGGAACTTTCCGCATTCGGTGTCAGAGAATTCGTTCTCTGGGGGTACTGCGGGGGTATGGCGCCCGGCAGCAGGGCGGGGGATCTCTATCTTGCCAGGGGAGCACTGCGCGAGGATGGCATTTCCTACCATTACCTGGAAGACGAAGACGACTTCGTCCTGGCGGACTGGGCAGATCAGTGGACGAAAGCCGCTGAGGCGGAAGGTGTGCACCTCGCCGACATATGGACCACCGATGCGATCTACCGGGAAACACAGAACAAGATCGACGCCTGCACCGCGCGGGGCATATCCGGGGTGGAGATGGAGGTGGCCTCCTTTTATGCCGTCTGTAAATCGAAGGGCTTAAAAGCCGTCGCCTTCCTGGTCGTCTCCGATGTCTTTACTAATGGTAAATGGATAAGCGGATTCCATACCAGGCCCTTCAAGGAAGGCGTGAAGAAGCTGTCCCGGTTTATAAACGAGAAAGCGGTCATTTGATCTTCACGGCTAGAAAACCGATTTTTCGCTGAAAAAATTTCCCCAACGGAAAAATTTTCCCCCCAAAACGGAAAAATGCCCTGCCTCCGAGGGTGAAAGTGTGTCCATGGTCTTTGCAGATTTCGCGAAGTCAGCAGTTTCCCGTCATTCCGCTGGCCGGGATTCATGAAAGATCTAAAGCGGGGTCAATAATAGGTCCTCGTCATTCCGGCGAAGAGACTGTGTCGCGATTATCTCCGTCATGCCGGCGTAGGCCGGTATCTTCAAGGCGCATTTCCGTTGAGACGGCTTAAGCGGTTCAAGGTGTCCCTTCTGGCACATGTATTGCATTATTTCCCGGCATGAGCTTTTTTGTGACAGTCGCCGGAAAATTCGTAAACGAGAAAAGGCTGGATATTATCTCGAACAACATTGCCAATGCGCTTACAGCGGGGTTTAAGGCGGCGCGGCCGGTTTTCGGGATGGTATCGGCCACGGAAGACTCCTCAGGTCAGCAGGCGCCCTTGAAGAATGCCTATGTCAACCTTTCCGACACCTATATAGATTTTTCTGACGCCTCGCTTGTTGATAGCGGAGCACCTCTCGATATGACGATCCTGGGAAACGGATTTTTTGCCGTTTCCACTGCAACAGGGATGCAGTATACCCGCAACGGTCAATTTATGCTCGACAAGGCCGGCCGACTTGTCACCATGGCGGGAGACCCCGTTCAGGGCAAGGGCGGCGATATTACCATCAATGTGACCGACGGTAAAGAGATCCTCATCGAAACCGACGGTTCGGTGTATCTCGGCAAGGATCTGGTAGATATCATCAAGGTTGTCGAGTTCAAGAATATGAAGGACTTGAAGCCCACGGGCAAGAGTAATTTCACGTACTCCGGCGCTGACGCCGGAGAAACGCCGAAGATATACAGCATCAAGCAGGGTTCGTACGAAACCTCGAATGTCAATGTGGTCCACGAGATGGTGGAACTTATCCATACGATGAGGGCCTATGAATGCTACACGAAGATTGATCAGATGTTTTCTGATATCAACAGCAAACTGACGGAGCTGGCGAAATTCTAGGAGGAACACATGATAAGGGCGTTATGGACAGCGGGAACGGGCATGAACGTGCAGCAGACGAATCTGGACGTCATCGCCAACAATATCGCCAACGTCAATACAAACGGTTTCAAAAAGAGCCGCGCTGATTTTCAGGACCTCATGTATCAGACCTTAAGGCTCCAGGGAGCCCGGACCGAAGGCGGCGGCATGGTTCCCACCGGCATCCAGATAGGCCTCGGGGCGATGCTTTCCTCGGTGCAGAAGGTCTTCCAGCAGGGTGACTATCAGAGGACTGACAACGAGCTGGACATTGCCATAGAAGGCAACGGCTTCCTCCAGGTCAACCTGCCGTCCGGCGACAAGGCCTATACACGGGCAGGAGCCCTGAAGACTGACGCCGAAGGCAGAATCGTTACGTCCGACGGGTATACTGTCGAGCCCAACCTTACCATACCGGCAAAGACGACGAGTGTTTCCATCGAGAGCGACGGGACGGTGACCGTTCAGATCCAGGGTCAAACCGCTCCGCAGCAGATAGGCCGTATCGAACTCGCAAACTTCATAAACCCCACGGGCCTTCGCGCCATCGGGAAGAACCTTTTTATGGAAAGTGACGCAAGCGGAACACCAACGACGGGCAGACCGGGAGAAAACGGGATGGGTACGGTTCTCCAGGGTTTCCTTGAAATGTCCAACGTCAATGTCATGCAGGAAATGATCAACATGATCATCGGCCAGCGGGCATATGAGGTCAACTCCAAGGCCATTCAGGCGGCGGACGAAATGCTCCAGCTGACCAATAATTTAAGGAGATAAGATGGGTACCGTGACCGAGGGACCTGAAAGCCGCCATACTTCCTGCGAGCCGGTTATGACGGTCGCATGTTATGTGGGCCTGATCGCATTGTTCTTTCTTCTGTTCCTTCTGGCAGCTGCCGGAAGCGGCCGCGGGCTGTATGCCGCGGGAGAATCCGCCACAGAGACCAGGATAATCAGGTTCATAAAACAGATCTATCCCGAAGGCGACGCTGTTCGGGTGAGACTCAATTCGATGCCTTCCCAGCTCAGGAGTAACGCGAAGATCGTGAACCTGAGCTTTTCGCGTATACCGGACGTCAGCGGTGAGGGGATATGTGCCGTTGAAATAGAGAATTCCCCGGGCAGGACACGGACCGTTCAGATTCCCTTCAAGGTTTTCACAAAGCGCGCACTTTTCATGCTGAAACAGGCCGGTCAGAAGGGCGACACCATAGGCATGAATGACATCCTGGTTCGTGAGACCTACATGAACGGCAATGGCACCGGCTATCCGGGAGCGGCGGAAGATGTCGTCGGCAAGGTCCTCAAGCGTGACGTGCCGGCAAATACGCTCATTACCGACCGGATACTGGATGACCGGGTCGTTCTCAAAAGGGGTGATGTAGTCACGATAATTGCGGAGAGCAGCAAACTTGTCGTTCAGGCCAAAGGCAAGACCGTCGACAAAGGCAGGATCGGCGACACGATACGCGTGAAAAATATCGCCTCCGGAAAAGAACTGACTGCCAGAGTTGTAAGCGGCAGCGCGGTGAAAGTAGAGTTTTAGGGAGCGTGAAGTCATGAAGACCTGTGGTTTTATATTGATCACGATCATTGCCGCGGCTCTTTCCACGGGCTGCCAGAACACCAGCATGTCCAAGATAAAAGATGAGCCTTTTGTCATAGACAACACGTACAGGACAGTAAAGCCCGCCCCGCAGCCCCCTCCCGGATCGATCTACCGCGGTGTGACCAGTAATAGCAGTTTTCTCGGGGACCACAGGGCCCGGGGCATCGGAGATATCATCACCGTAAATATCATCGAGGTGACCAACGCGACGGAAAAAGCGGGCACCAGCACCAAGAGGAGTTCTGCTACCACCGCCGGCATCCCCAATTTCTTCGGATTTGAAAATAACGTCTATCCATCGAGTATCACTCCCGACAAGATGATCAACGCGAACACGAAAAATGATTTCGACGGTTCCGGCGAGACGACGCGCGGGGGTTCCCTGACGGCAACGATCACGGCCCGGGTTGTCGATGTGCTTCCCAACGGCAATCTCGCCATTGAAGGCAAGCGTGAGATCAGCATCAATAACGAGAAGAAAGAGATCCTTGTCCAGGGCATCGTGAGGCCGAGAGATCTGGCCTACGATAACTCCGTGTACTCAACCCAGATCGCCGATGCCAAGATCATCTACACGGGCGTAGGCGTGCTGGGAGAAAAACAGAGGCCGGGATGGATGGCGCGTATGGTGGATGCGGTATGGCCATTCTGAGAGAGACAAACATGACCTATCGCGAACGTGTTCATCGCAGCACGATAGTAGTATGCATGGTATTTTTCATCGTTGCCTTCCTTCTGTTCATGGCTGGTATGGCCGATGCGGCCCGCATCAAGGAGATGGGTTACATCAACGGTGCCAGGAGCAATCAGCTGATAGGTTACGGGCTGGTCACCGGTCTTGCCGGTACCGGGGATAAATCCAACACGATCTTTACGAACCAGTCCCTTGCCAATATGCTCGAAACCATGGGAATCAGGGTCGACCCCAAATCGACGAAGGTCAACAATGTCGCCGCGGTCATGGTCACCTGCAATCTGCCTCCCTTTGCCCGGATAGGCAGCAAGATCGACGTAACCATCGCTTCGATAGGAGATGCAAAGAGTATCGAAGGGGGCGTCCTCGTGGCAACGCCGCTCAAGGGAGCCGACGGCGCAGTCTACGCCATGGCGCAGGGTCCCATCGTCGTCGGCGGTTTTCTGGCATCGGGGCAGGGTGCTTCGGTACAGAAAAACCATCCGACAGCAGGCAGGATAGCCAATGGCGCGACCATAGAGCGCGAGGTTCTGTCGGAAGACTACAAAGGCGAGGCCATAATGATCGCTCTGAAGATGCCTGATTTTACGAATGCCCGCAGGGTGGCCGACCGGATAAACGAGACTTTCCGCGGTTCGGCCCATGCGAAAGACGCAGGGACGATCAACGTCAGAATACCGGGGGAAATGAGGGACAACCCCGTGAAATTTCTGTCCATTGTGGAAAACCTCGACATTAAGACCGATATGCAGGCGAAGATCGTTGTCGATGAGAAGACGGGAACCGTGGTAATCGGTGAGAACGTCCGGGTTTCAACGGTCGTCATATCTCACGGCAACATCAGTGTCCAGATTAAGGAAGACGCCCGCGTTAGCCAGCCGATGCCTTTTGGCCAGGGTCAGACGGTGGTGACGCCCGATACCCAGATCAAGGTCCGTGAAGACCGGGGGAAGTTCTATCTCCTGGAGTCCGGTATCTCGATACGTGAACTGGTCAACGCCCTCAATGCAACCGGGATTTCAACCCGAGATGTCATAACGATCCTGCAAACGATCAAGGCCTCCGGGGCTCTTCACGCAGAACTTGAGGTCATATAGGGGGATCATTCGACATGTCTGAAGGCATAAAATCAGTTACGATGGGGCTGCAGCCGACAATTTCTACGGGGGATATTAAAATGGAGCGCAATCTATCCGGTTCATCCGAGGCCGACAGGGAGAAAGTCTGCCAGAATTTCGAATCCTTTATGTTGTACAGCATGCTTAAGCACCTGGAAAAAACGACGAAGATGTCGAAGAAGGGATATGCCGAAGAGACATACATGGCCATGGTCTATGAAAAAGTGGCCGATTTCCTTGCCGAAAAAGGTGTGGGAATCAAGGAAATGCTGATGAAATATTCCGAAAGGGAAAGTGCTAAAGTTATTTCCCGAAGCGGCGATAATACCGGTAAGCGATAGAGGAGGTGTACCATGAAAATCCAAAATGGCAACAAGCCCGACCTGCTTGACAGCCTTGTCAAGACTTCCCAGGTAAAGCCGCAGAAGGATCTCTCCGTAGAACAGAGAAAGGACCAGGGCGCGAGCTACGACAAGGTCGAGCTTTCATCCAGGAAGCAGGAGGTCGACCGCCTGGCACAGAAGGCCAAGGCACAGCCTGCCATCCGGGAAGAGCGCGTCGAGAGCCTCAGGCAGTCAATCGAGGACGGGACGTACAACGCCAGGGGCGAGATCGTCGCCCGAAGCATACTCAAAAGCAATATTCTGGACGAGTTACTGTAATGGTTATCAGTGCCATCATCGAGATGACGAAGAGAGAGGAAAAGACTCTGAAGGAGTTTCTGACGGCCCTTCAGATGGAGCGCGACGCCATCATTTCCTTTTCACTGGATGGCATAATCGCGGGCAACAACAAGAAGGAAGAGATACTGAGAAAACTCGAATACCTGAAAGCGGAAAAGGAAAAGCTGCTGGAGGGTGCCGAAGACAGGGAAGCCATTGTCTCAGACGTGACCATGCAATCCCTGAACGGCAAGCTGGCCGTGGTGATGAAAGAGATCAAGACCGCCATGGACAAGAACATGAAGCTTCTCTCCTTCTCCATCGATCATGTCAGGTCGTCGATAGAGAACGTTATCGGCCATATCGGTGGTACGGGCTACGGGAAAAAGAGAGAGGACCTCTCTTCCGTACTCCTCTCAAAAGTAATCTAGTCCGGAGAAAGGCAGCATATGGGTATCACCTCTATCCTTAATATCGCTAGAAACGCCCTTTTTGCCCAGCAGACGTCGCTGCAGGTCTTGTCGAACAATATTGCAAACGTAAATACGAAAGGGTATGCACGCCAGGAGGCGGTGCTCACGGAAGCCGATGCCGTAATGACCGATTCCGGGCTTATCATGGGGAATGGGGTCAGAATTGAGAAGGTGATAAGCTATTATGACAAATTTCTCGAATACTCCGTCGCGAAGCAATGCACGTCCATGGAAGAACAGAAGACATACGCAAAATTCTTTTCCCGAATCGAAAGTGTCCTCGACGAAAACAATTCCCAGCTTACATCGAACATTACCGCCTTCTTCAATTCCTGGCAAAGTCTGTCCGCCGATCCTTTGAGCGGTGTCGCCCGTTTGGATGTGGCGACGAAGGCCACCAACCTCTGCGGGAGCATCCGCAATACATACAACGAATTGAGGACGCTGCAGATCGAAACAGACAACAACGTGGCAAATCAGGTTACCGAGATCAATAATCTCCTTGCCTCCATTGCCGAGTTGAATAAGAAAACCTATGAATCCTCGGCGGGTGGAAGCGAAACCGCAAGCTTTGCCAGCCAGAGGCTGTCAGCGCTGCAGGAACTCTCGGGAAAACTGAACCTGCAGTATTTTGAAGACGAAAACGGCGGGTTGACAGTCATGACGACGGACGGGAAAAGTCTTGTCGAGAAAGGAAACGTCTACCAACTGTCCGCAGAAAAGACCGGCGCGGACAATTTCTATCACGTATACTGGCAGGGCAATTCCGTTTACTCGGTCGATATCACAAGTAACATCAGCGGGGGAACACTCAAAAGCCTTGTTGATCTGAGGGACAACCAGCTGGGTACCTTCATTGACGACGTCAACGACCTCGCCCAATCCCTCATGACGGAAGTAAACGCCATTCATAGCACGGGCTACAATGCGGGCGGGACGACAGGGGTCAATTTCTTCGAGAACATGACCCGGGACTACGCGGCGAATCTCGATCTCAGCGACGAGATCAAAACGGATGTGAATTATATCGCCGCGACATCTCAGGCATCAAACTTGACCAACAACGACATAGCCCTCGCAATCGCCGATCTCGGCAGTGCCGACGTGACAATCGGAGGTGCGACAACAACCTACGTGACATACACGGCATCGATTGCCAGCACCATCGGAAACCTTTCGCAGAACGCGCAGAACCTTTCCGAATATCATCAGAACCTTATGGATATGGTATCCAACCAGAGGGAAAGCATCTCCGGTGTATCGATAGATGAGGAGATGTCCAATCTTATCAAATTTCAGTATGCCTACCAGGCCGCGGCCCGCCTCATCAACACCGCCGATACCCTGATGACCGCCCTTATGGAGATAGGAAGATGAGAATATCGGAGAACATGAGATACAGGCTGTTCCAGTCCTGCATCAACAAGGTAGGCCAGCAGGTCACGGACATTGAAAAGAAAATAGCCACGCAAAAGAATATCAACACACCTTCTGATGATCCCCTCATCTTTGCACGGTCCGTTGAGTATGATGCGCAACTCAGCCTGGGTGCCCAGTTCAATGACAACCTGCAGCGCCTGAAGACCCTCGTCGGGATGTATGATACGTCCCTGTCGAGCATTGACAGCCAGCTTTCGACGCTCAGTCAGATGGCAAACGGCTACGGTACGGCCGATACGAGTCTGCGCCAGTCCTATGTTGAAGAGCTAAAGGGCGTAATCGAACATCTCGTAACGGTCGGCAACACGAAGCTCGGCAATACGTACATCTTCGGAGGACAGCAGGCCGACAGCGCACCATTCCGGCTGAACAACGATTATTCGGTGACGTACAACGTCTCCGCCCACGGCGAGGATGCGAACAGCATTTATGTCGATGAATCTCAACTGGGGAAATTCGGCCTGTCCGGCAGGGAGGCCCTCTACAGCACCTCGAAGATCGCCTTCGGCAGCGTCAGCAATGCATACCAGGGGGACATATATTCAAACACGGACAGCTTCGCCTACATTTTGACCGCGGCGAACCGAACGATGTACGTCAATGGTGCGGCCGTCAATCTGACGGCTGGAACATATACGGGCAATACCCTTGCACAGGAGATTCAGACCCGGCTCGGAGCGGATTATTCGGTCGCCTTCGATTCCAGTACGCGCAAGTTTGTGATTACGAATAATACGGCGGGTCCCGTAACCTTCAACTGGTCGAATGCAGGCGCAACGGCAGCCGGTGTGCTTGGTTTCGACGCCGTCGATTCTGTTACAGGTGCCGGTGAAACGGAGTTGAGCGATCTCGACACGGGAAGAAAGGCCTACATGGTGAAGATCGCCGCGGGCGGAGCCACGACGGGAGCACTGGCATCACGGGCGACGTACTCCTATTCGACGGACGGCGGCACGACATGGTCCGCGGCAATGTCCGTCAGCACGGGCGGAGCGGATACCACAACCGGGGACATCGTCATAGACGCGACGAACAACACATTCTACCGAAACGGTACGGCGGTCACCCTGGCAAGCGGGACATACACGGGAGCAGCCCTTGCAACGGAGATCCAGACCCAGCTCGGCGCAGGCTATTCAGTCGGTTACGATGCCTCGACACGGAAATTCGCCATTACGAACAACACCGGTGCAGTCGTCACTCTCAACTGGTCGAACGCCGGTTCGACCGCGGCGGGAGTCCTCGGTTTCAACAATGCCGATTCCGTGGTGAGCAATGGCACTACCGATACAGGCGACTATGACGCGGGCATGTTCATAGACGGGTCAGGTGTGCCGAATGCAACAAACAACCGCATAAAAATCGCCTTCGGCACCGCGGACACCCCCCTTACGGCAAATGACTCCTTCCAGGTAAAAGACCTCAGTATATTCGAAGTCCTCAAGAACTTCAAAGACGCCTTCGAAGCCGGGAATTCAACCTGGGTTTCCAAAAACATCGGCTACATCGATGCGGCCCGCTCATCGACGATAAAGAACAATGCCATTGTCGCATTCGAGGGCACCCAGGCGGAGATGCTCATCGAGAACAATACAACGAAAAAGAACCGCATCGAGGAAGAACAATCTCTGCTCACCGGCGCCGACACCGCCCAGCTGGGCACGGAATTCACGGTGCTTCTCAACACATACCAGACACTTCTGGCAGCCTTTTCAAAGATGCAGTCGATCAGTATTCTTAACTACCTGAACTAGAAGCCGGTAATAGGTTATGGGTTATAGGTCATGGGTGCAGGAATTCACTGCAACCGGGAACCCGCGACTTTCTTCTGTCTTGAAACTTTGACACTTTTCTTATATTCTAGGCTAGGAGGTTCACGGTGACGAATGTGCTTGAGGTTCCTGTGGTGAAGTATTCACGTCATGAGAAGACCCCCGTGAGTGAGACGGTCGCCATGGAGGAACCGCTTGAGATATATATCGACAATGAGCCGTTATATATGACGATGCGCTTGCCGGGAGAGGAGATACCTCTTGCTCTCGGGATTTGTTTTACTGACGGTGTAATCCAGTCCATGGATGACGTGGACGGTGCCAATTATTGCAGTGATATCTCAGCCAACAAGATCAACATCTACTTGAGCGAAGCAAAGAGAAAGAAAGGACCGCTTCCCGGGAAGCAAAAACGGTTCATCAGTTATTCAAGCTGCGGCATTTGCGGCTCGGATATGATCGATGACCTGACGAGATCCGTAGAGAGAATAGAGACGACGATAACCATCGACTTCTCAAGACTTTTCCCGATGCAGCGGGTGATGGTCGAGAGGCAGGTTGCTCATCGCTCTACGGGAGGTACTCATGCAGCCTCGATTTTCGATGCAGAGGGCAACTTTTTATCTTTCGCCGAAGATGTCGGCAGGCACAACGCCCTCGACAAGGCCATCGGCAAGATACTCCTGGAGGGAAAGATCCGCGAGGCAGCCATCGTCCATCTGAGTTCACGGCTCAGCTATGAAATGGTAATGAAGGCAGCCAGGCTAAGAGCCGAAATCCTGACCGGTGTCTCAGCTGCCACCTCACTTGCCATACAGGTTGCTGAAGCGATAGGTATCACCCTGGTCGGATCTTTAAGAGACGATCGGGGAAACGTCTTCAGCCATCCCGAACGCCTGATCCCCTGAAACAGAACCCACCAAAAGACTTTCTCACGCCCGTTCCACCCCCTTCGGGGGTTCCACTGGAGGCATAAAAGAGAGTATAGGGAGGAAGCCTTAAAGAATTGCGTCCAGATCCCTAGAAAGACGGGATCAGGCCGCACTTGCATCGCCTCCGGGGGATAGCGGCTAACCGGTCACAGCCGACTGGCCGTGAATCCCGTGAACATGATATCGAGTCGGGTCTCTTTTCCCGCGTAGCGGGATCGAAGATTCCCGGGAATTTCAGTATTCTCAAATTCCCGGGAAGGTTTTGTCTTTCTCTTCATCCTCTCCTTTATGCCTGCTATGATAAAAGTCAACAGTTTTATCGTCTACCAACTCTCTTCTTCTTTCACCTCGCATC
>DHVP01000001.1 GCA_002412715.1 Deltaproteobacteria bacterium UBA5205 | reverse complement strand
AGATATTTAACTTCCGATTGATGATATACTGTGCTTGAGTCATGGTACTTCCTCCTTTGGTTAAAATGTTTTGTGGTAAAACAATCTTAACCGGAAGACCATGGCTCTTCAACTATTGAGCTTGTGGTTGTAAACGCTTTTCTTGACTAGTACAAATTAAACTCGTAATGTTTCCAATCCCTTGAGTACATCCTCAAAACGGTGGGCGAAGTAGTCAGGGGTCGTATTCTCGTGGTATTTGTCTCCCTGATTGGAGTCGACGAAGATGGTCTTGATGCCGAGCCTTTTCGCCCCGAAAATGTCACGGTACATGTCGTTACCCACGCAGATCACCTCGGTCGGCATGAGCTTCATTATGTTGAGCGCCATTTCAATCAGCCTTTTATCGGGTTTCCTGAATCCGTAATGCGCGGAGATAATGGTGGGATCGAAGTAGCCGTCCAGTCCTACGACCTTTATTTCCGGCAGAGCGTAGCAGGGCTGCGCATCAGAAACGAGGGCCATGCGGTAGGCGGGGCGCAGCTCGTCAAGTACCTTCTTCACGTCGGGGTAAAGCTGGAGACGATTCCGGGATATGCCCCGGTAGAGCTGGGCAAAAATCAAGGCAAGTTTCCGACGCTCATGGTCTGCTCTTACGCCTTCCTCCTCGAGGAAAGTGTTCCAAATGCCCTCTACGTCTATTTCCGGGTATTTTTCACCACGTATTTCTTTTTGTTGCTTCATGATCTGGTAGTAACGATCCCGCACCTCCCACCGATGCCGATATACCCCATGGTAGGTAAGATAATGGGCGATCCCGCGGTATATGTCATCCCTGGACTCGTCGGTATCGATATCGATCAATGTCCCATAAAGGTCAAACAGGATTCCCTTGATTGCCATTGTATATTTACCTCAATGTTGTTCTTGCTTCATCCAGCAACTGTCGGCGGTAATGATTGGTGATCCATGAATTACGGGCGATGCGCAGCAGGGTCATCCCCATATGAAACGGAACGCGGCGGGTGATGGAACGGAAGACGCTCTCCCGGTCGGGAAAGTGGCTGGTATACTCCCAGAGGAAGTGACCGATATAAGGTTCCGCCAGCCATTTGTCACCTGCATATTGCATGAAAAAATGTTTGGTCTCGCCGGCCACCCGTCCCACGTCAAGAACCCGGTCAGCCGTTTTCATGCGCTCCACGTCTATGGCCATCACCCAGGGACCGTCACCAAAGAGGATATTGGAGGGAGTCACGTCGCCGTGGACAAGGACCTGGTTGTCCTCCCACATAAACTCTTTTGCCCGCCACTGTTCCTTCAGACGGTGGAAATCCTCAGCCTCATCCCAGCTGATGTAACCCCGGTATTTCAACTGATCCATAATCCGGTCGAAATAGGAACAGTCCCGATTGACGTCCACCCGGTCCCCGGTAGCAGTCCTGTTGTGCAGGATGGCGAGAAACCAGGCGAGGGCGGTGAGCTTCTCAAAGAGGGCTTCCCTCGCACCCTCCCTTATCGCCTTAACGATAAAGGTGTCAAGCGGAGTCCCGTAACAAAACTCCTCAATTAGAACACAGTCGAGCCCAGCATTGCAACCGAGAGGACGGGAAATGTAATAGGGGTAGCCGGTAAATCCGATGTCGCGCAGATAATTGAGATTGTTGAGTTCCCGTTCCATGTGATGACAGGCAGTCTCATGCGAGCGGTCGATGATGCCATCAAAAAACTTTCCCACAATGCGCGTCCGACTGCTCAGTTCTTCGTAAACGTAAACGCGGTTGGATGCCTGCATGCCAAACACCTGAAATTCTGGGGAGATACCGCTGACACCGACTTGCGGGAGAATGTCACAGCGCAGGTACCCGTAAAGGGGGTCTTGCTTGGGAAGATGTCCAAGATATTTCATAAAAGTTCTATAGGTTCATTGAACATTGTAATGATAAAGAATTAATTTTGATAGCACGTAGGAGCATAGAGAAAGAAAGTCACAACCTCGATAAAGATATCTCCCGGCTAACGCGGGAGGGTTTCAAAATAGGCGCAGATAACCTCTGGTCGGATGTCAAAGCCGCCTTCAACAGTGCGGCGTCGAGGTTCAAGCCACCAACGCCAACCCCATCCATATCCCGTCGAGAATAAACCAGAGCAGGTTGCCAATCGATCGCATCGTTTTTCTCCCTTTTCGGCATCCTGAGTGCCGGCGCATCAACGGCCGACCGGAGCTGGTCGGCCACATGCCCCTGCCAGGCACGAGTAGAATGTCTACCGGGACCGCCATGCTCCGGCCGTACAAGGCCAACAATCGCCTATTTTACGATCAGGCTGTTCTTTACGGATTTGACCCCTCCCACGCTTCTTGCTATCTCGACTGCCTTGTTGATGGCCTTTTGAGAATCAACAAAACCGCTCAACTGGACGATGCCCTTGCGTGTTTCAACGCCGATCTCGAATGACTTGAGAAAATCATCCGCCGCGAGCAGCGCTTTCACCTTCGTCGTGATGACCGAGTCGTCAACGTATTCACCCGTGCTCTCCTGCTTCGGTGAAGACGCACAGGCCGCAGCGGTGATCAACATAAGCGCAACCAGGCAGCCGATAAGGATATTTGTTTTTTTCATGGTTTGTAGTCCTCCTTTAATAAATTTGGTGGGGAAATCCTTGAACACAGGACCTTTATCTCTGGTCTCATCGAACCCCCGCTTCCCTGGCTTTAAGCCACACTCACCGCCTCCGGATAAAGCCAACTATCACAACAATAATGGCAATCACCAGTAAGGCATGAATGAGTCCTCCCATCGTGTAACTGGTCACCAACCCCAGCAGCCATAGAATTATCAGTATTACGGCAATCGTCCACAACATGTGATCCTACTCCTTTCGTGCCCGACTTGGGGGTCGGCCCATCGCTTTGTCCATCTCATTTCCAAGCGTATCAAACCTGGCAGAAATGCTATCCCACTCTTCCGGGTAGACCATTCTTTCTCTCAGCGCCGTATAGTCCGAATTCCCCCTTTTTTACATGCGC
>DHVP01000019.1 GCA_002412715.1 Deltaproteobacteria bacterium UBA5205 | reverse complement strand
TACTCATGGCAATTCCCTCCTGTTATTCCGCCTTGTCCCTAATACTCGATCCATGGCATTCCTCCTCCTCGTTGCTCCTTTTTATATATGATACAGCAGAGAATCTCCCGTGTCTGTCGCAGGAACCAACAATGTTTTTGTAGTGCGTTCACGCACGAGGGTGTCATTGTTCTATGCTACATGGACTTAAAATCCATGGAGAGATTTATTAAGCCAACTTGTTTAGCAATGGGGTTACTGATCGTTGTTTGGTCCGACCTCATTTCGGAGAGGACCCGAAGGGCCTTGGAAGCGAAGCGAAGCCAGGGAATAATAACCGGAAGACCCCCGGGGAATATCGGCAAAAGTAAACTGGACAGCAAGGTTTCTGAACTTATGGATCTGCTCAGAGACAGGGCGAGCTTCGAATCCGACGGACCGGGGAATTGGCACATACATTGCTATGCGCGTGCGTCCTTATAAAAAATCGTATCGTTGCAATCTGACAATTATAGCCATCTATCTGAGGATTATCTGAGGAAATATTGGCTATTGCACGTCTATAACTATTGGATATTATTGACTAGTTATGGCGGAGAGGGTGGGATTCGAACCCACGGCAACCGTTGATACTGTACGACTCCCTTGGTGCGTCTGTCGATCATCTGTCGATTTGTTTTTTTCGAATATCCACAACCTTGTTCCGATTGTCCAGATATTCTTTCTTTCGGCTGTCCGAAGGGTGCATATAAACGTCCGTGCTCCTACCATCCTTGTGACCCAAAATCTCTTGGATATACTTCTTCGGTACACCTGATTCAGCCAACTGAGTACCCAAGGAGTGGCGGGTGCTGCTGTATAGATCTTCAGGTACTGTGGTGTATTTCCTCCACAGTTTACGGCAGAACTCTGGAAGGTATCCACGGTTTGTCGCAGGATTGATGAAGATGAACCTCTCGGAGTTTATGTCATTGCCGATTGACTGCATAACTAACTCAAGCGCGCGTGACGACAGTGTGCGCCAAGTTTTGTTCTTCCCTTTTGTTGTCTCGATGAGTACGTTGCGACTGTATGTACGTTGAACGAGCAATCGTCCACGTTGGTAATCTCCTATTTTCAGAGCGCACCCTTCAGCCGGCCTCAGTCCGGCTTCCATGAGAAATTCTATGAAGTTTCTGTATGGTTCAGGGATCAACTTGAGCTGCTCAATCTGTATGTCCGCTTCGAGAGCTGACCTAGGGATACTGTCTGGCGAGTCGATGTCGGGTAGGATCGGGCATTCCTTAAGGTCGCCCCATCGGACAAGCCAGTTGAAGAAGGCCCGAAGGCAGTCGGTCATGTTCTTTCGGTACTTGCTGGACAATTTGCGGGGTAAAGCGTCATACCAGCCCTGCAGGTGCTTCAACCGTATGTCTCGCACGTCTGTGTCGTGCAGAGGGGGAAAATGGAGCCTGTAGTAAACGTTGTAGACGTGAAGGGTCCCTGGGTGGAGCTTCTTCTCCTTCTGGTCTAGAAACTTCTCGAACAATACGCTGAACCTTCTTTCATTCGTATTGGCGGGCATCCATTCGGAAGGGTCAAAGGTGTGTTGCCGGATAGCGCTGTCGATCTGTACCTGTGCGGACATGGCGGTCGTGATGGTGAAGGACCGGCCTTCCTTGTCGTAAAAGAAACGGTACCTCTGTCCTTTATAGTCCAGTTTAAGGAACACGTTGTCATAACCGCAGGAACAGAGTTTTGACAAAAGATTGCGTTTCTTGCCACAACGTTGGCAGGTGATCGTTCCTCTGAGGGACATAAACGGATTGTAGTATCCACCCGGCGAGGAAGTCAACCCATTTTGGCTATTCTGCACCAAACATGGCGTATTTTTGTCCACACTTGTTAAATAGCATTTTTTTAGGGAAAGTCTCCGACAGGCTATGTAAAGCGTTATTTGATCCTTGCGACGCCAGGCGAATGCAGGTACGACAATTGCCTGAGGAGGTTGAGAATTCGTGAGAAAAGTCGATAAATAGAAGTAGAAGGGTGTGACAAAGGAAGCGAAGAAACATCGATGCCCAAGGACAACTCCGACGGTGAACCTATATCGACTGGTATCACAGCTATCACCCGGACTTTGCGATGAACACGTTCTGCAAGGCGATGATCCAACCCACCGTTGCGGATAACGAATGCATTTAAGGAGTCTGGGGAAGGGCAGGCAAGGAAAAATGCTACGCGGCATACGACAATGATCACCCGTACATCGAGGAGCGAGGAGAATGGATAAATGGGGATAAAACAGGACCACACTTTGACCCGATCATTGTTTACCATTGACCGGGGTATGGAGTTCTTCTCCGAGACTGGACTACAAACGCGGATCGGAGCCGACAGGAACCTGTGGTTTCTGGCAATTTTGAAGGAGTTGATAGACAACAGTCTGGACGCCTGCGAGTCGGAGCGAATCTTGCCTGAGATAGACATCGAGGTTGCCAAGGATTATCTCAAGGTTTGGGACAATGGGCCAGGGCTGAAGGATTCTGTCATTGAAGGGTCCTTCAACTACGAGGTGCATGTGAGTGACAAGAGCCTCTACACCTCTCCATCCCGCGGGCAGCTCGGTAATGCCTTTAAGTGTCTGTATGCGATCCCCTTTGTACTACATGGGGAATACGGCAGGGTTGAAATAGAAACCCACGGAAAATTGCACAACATTGAAATTACGCTCGACCGGATACGTCAGTCTCCGAGGATAGTTCGCACCATAACAGAAGGCGATTTTGTAAAAATCGGCACTTCGGTAAAAATCTATGAGCAAGCTCAAAAATATCTTTGCGATCTTTCTGGTGCAGATTCTTACATTTTGGACTCCTTCAGCCTGATGATCAATTACGCCCTTTTTAACCCCCACGCCAGTTTTACCCATCACGGACGGGTGGAAGGGAGAATTTCTAGGACGTTGGACACCATTAATAAGTGGATTCCGTGCAATCCCACTTCGTCTCACTGGTATGGAGTTGAAAGACTTCGGGGTCTGATTGCGGGATTTGTCTCCTTGGAACAGGAAGGCGAGCAGGCAAGAACTGTCGGGGATTTCGTTTCGGAGTTCCGCGGTCTGGCCGCTTCGAGAAAACGAAAAGCGGTCACGGATCTCTTGGGAATGCAGCGAACCTATTTACATGATCTGGTGGTCGGAGGCGATATATCTCTTGCCAAAGTAAAGAGTATTCTTGTAGCCATGAATGAATGCTCAGAGCCGCTGAAACCCAAGCTGCTGGGCGAGATCGGCGAGGGACATCTCAAACGAACGTTGCCATATGTCGATCACGAAAGCATTCGATACAAGAGGATCGCCGGCACGACGGAGGGACTGCCATATGTGATAGAGGTCGTGTTCGGGATCTATGACCAAGGGAATCAGCGTTACAAGAGGGTGGTGGTTATGGGAATCAATTGGTCTCCCTGTCTTTCAGGGCCGATCGAACAGGTGATGTCCATCTTGGGGGATGCGTACGTCAATAGCGAGGATCCGGTAGCCATGGCGATTCACATAGCCTGTCCGCGCCTTGATTTCACGGACTCTGGTAAGAGCAGGCTCTGGCTGTCGGCGGAAATGATGAAGGCTTTGGAAACAGCTGTCGGGATTGTAACAAAAGATTTCACGGCGGCCAAACGCCAAGCCGATCGGAATGGCCGTCTCCGAGAACGGCAGATTGCCGAACTTACAAAACAGAAAAGGAAAAGCCAGCTTTCCACGAAGGAGGCAGCTTATGCGAGCATGGAGGAAGCCTATGAGAAAGCCAGCGGCAACGGTAGCTACCCGGCTAATGCCCGGCAGATCATGTACGTCGCCCGGCCTTTGGTGCAACTATTGACCAGGAAGATACCTCCATGGAAGAACACCGCCTATTTCACCCAGATCCTACTCCCAGACTATATGGAGGAAAATCACGAGAAGACGAAAACGTGGGATGTTGTCTATGATGCGAGGGGAAAACTGGTCGAGCCTCATACGGGTCGACGGGTTGACCTAGGGACGCTGGCCGTCCGGAACTATGTGGCCGCCTGGACCTCTTCGGTTCGAGCCCTCGATGTTGGGGGCATTCCCTGCAGGCTTGACACGACCGGCCCGGCGAACCGCTATTCATACGCCATGTTTATAGAGAAGGAGGGATTCGATGAACTCTTGAAGCGAATGAACGTCGCCGAACGTTACGACCTTGCGGTCATGTCGACGAAGGGCATGAGCGTTACGGCGGCACGGACACTGGTAGAGGAACTGAGCGAGCGGGGCGTCACCATTTTGGTGTTGCGCGACCTGGACAAGGCCGGTTTCAGTATAGTCCACACATTGAAGACCAGCGGGAGGCGGTACAGATACAAGACCGAGCCGCATGTCATAGACTTGGGCCTCCGGCTTCACGACTCGCAGGAAATGCACCTTGAGGATGAGGCCGTTGAATATGACACCAAAAAAGACCCGCGGATCTCATTGAAGGAGAGCGGTGCATCCGATGAAGAAGCGGCCTTCCTGAGAAGCGGCGGGACTCCAGGTCAATGGAAGGGCTCACGGATCGAATTGAACGCGATGACTTCACCGCAGTTTGTGGCTTTTCTGGAGAAAAAACTGCAGGAGGCCGGTGTCAAGAAGGTGGTGCCTTCCGAAACTGTTCTTACGGAAGCGTGGAACCGGGCGCATCGAATCACATACCTGGAGAAGGCGCTACGGGATGCCGAGGAACACTTTGACGGGAACCGCCTCTCCATTCCCGCGGACTTGAAGGAACGGGTAAACGAAAGAATCAAGAACACGCGCATGTCTTGGGACGACGCAGTATATGAAATCGTGCTGAACGAACTTCAAAAGGGTTCGTGATGACGGGCAACGCTGCCCCAAATAATAGCGAGTAGTTGTCGCCGCCGTGGGAGGCGCATGGACAAACCGACCATTGCAGGGTTCTCGTCGCATTGACAACGCTGGGCGGGAAGGCAACGAGGTTGCACACAACACAGGCCGCATGATTAACTGGCGCGTGGCAATGTCCTTGGATCTCGCCCACTTGGTGTCTTGTGCATTTCTTGGAACTAGGTCCCCCGTGTACCTGCTGCACCTCCATTAATCTCCTCTCACCGCACAACGAACTCGTAATATCGCCGAATCTTCAAGAAATATTCTCAAATCAGGACAAAGAAACGCTTCTGGATGCTATTTATCCATTGTAATGGAAAGGCGCTGCTCTGAGGCCACTGCCTCTTACCTCCATTACAGCACTACGGTAGCCCCAGATCACTCCAGTTGGGTCCTGGCCTTGATCGGGGATGGGCTGCAGGCAACGAGAAGATTGGCAACGGATGGTACAAATATCATCAAATAAATTAGGAGGTAGCGACATGAGCGATACGAAGAACGACCAGGCATTGCATGCTGAGTCAGGACTGAACATCAACCCCATCTTCCGCGATCTCGTACCGGCCCTGACGGCGGACGAACGCACCCGGCTGGAAGAGAGTATCATCAACGAGGGGTGTCGGGATCCCATAGTGATATGGACAGGTACGGGCTGCATCATCGATGGACATAACAGATACGATATCTGCCGGCGCCACGCCATAGATTACCCCGTAGGTGGAAAGGAATTTGCAGACGAGGAGGAGGCTAAAGGTTGGATTATCAAGAACCAGCTGGCCAGGCGCAACTTGTCCGCAGACCAGCGAAACTACTTGCTGGGTATACTGTACAACACCGAAAAAAAACATCACGGCGGTGACAGATCAAGTGGACAAAATGCCCACTTGAAAACTGCCGAGGTCCTTGCTCGGAATCACGATGTCAATGAGAGGACCGTGCGGCGAGCGGGCAAGTTCGCGGAAGTTGTCGAGGAGATCAAGGCCGAGGCCGGAAACGATAGCGACATGAAGGAGATAATAAATAAGGCAAAAGCGAAGATCAAAGCCGGGAAAGAGGCACCCGAGCCCGAGGATGTGGGGCGCCACTTCGAAGAGGCCGGGGAGGCCCCTGGGGAAACCCAACATAAATCCCTCCAGGTGCTGATGGATGAGCAGCCCCTGGTGCTGATGCCGTCGCAGCTACGGGGATACCTTGATGAAGAGGAAGAAGGGGATTTGCGGTTCGTCGGCAAGGTCGCAGCAGATGCAGCGATCTCAGAGATTGAGGAAGGCGGGGAGATGATGGTGAATGCCGAGCTTAGGACAGAACTCATCGAATATCTTGGGGAATGGATACTGAGACATAGGCGGGAACTGACCGAAACTGCGGCCCAGATTGACAAAGCGGGGTGAGGACCTCCCTCAACCCTCAAGTGCCGACCGGTAGTTGACAGCCACGATACGGGAGAGGGTAGGGGATAGTCCACGCTACACACCGCTCGACACATCTGGTGCCCGAGAGGTCGAGGGTTCGATCCCCTTCAGCTCCACCATTCAAAAACCCGCAATATTAATAGGTTGTGGGTTTTTTATTGGTGATTATTGTGTCCCCAAACTGTCCCCGGACAAACATCGTGGTAACCAAAAAAACTACCGTTGAGATCAATCAAATATTGCTGGTTAACCTCTGTTGGGACGGGATCATACCTACAAAGCTGCATCCGGCGGAGTCTTTCGGTTTGGCCCTACCGCGCAAAACAGAGTGTAGTGCCGTAAAGACGCAACTGCGGATTAAGTCTTCTGGGCTTCTTCTGCGGTTGCGCGGATGTATGAAAGCATTTCTGGTGGGAAAGGCAGCCCTATAGCATCAGAGACTAGCAACAAAAGCTGAGCGCACTCTTTGACCGTAGGGGATTCGTTTGATGCTTGTTCTTTGATGGCGGAAACAGAGATACGCGGGTGGAGAAGCGCAAAGGGCCGTTCAGTTGCAAAGCGTCGCCAATAGGTTGCGACCATTCTACAGAACATGACAGCCCACGTGTTACCGGACAGATCGCGTGCGATTTTCAGAAGGCTTCCCTGGCAGCTGAGCACCATGGCTGGCCCGAGGTCGAACATACCGCTACATACGATCATGGGAAACCGTTGGATAGCAGCAGGTAAAGACTTGTAATCTGAGATATATGCAATAATTGTTCTTTTCTCATTTTCACCACCCAGCATCGCACCTGCCGTCATCTCCAACCATTTCAGCGCCTCGTTGATTTCCGAATGGGTCCCTATGGTTCGATGGACTATGGCCGCTAGCTTGGGCATATCCGGTTTCGTCGGTCTCAGTGATGAACATATAGCCATTAGAAGAGGCTCAAAAACAAAAAAGAGGGCAACTTCCTGCCATTTCTCATGCACTTTGTCCATGTGTTCGCCAAGCGCTGCGTCGATATTTATCAGTTGCCCCACAGTCCATTTACCTCCTCCTTCTTCGCGTAAGATACCTCCTCCTACGAAAAGTCGGGAGTACTCTAAACCATTGGCCAAAGCCCCTCCATAGTCCCCGACTACCAAGCAGGCTCCAAAAAGCGCCTCTCTTGCGGTCATTACCGCCAGATAGTCCTGTTTACCTTCAATAGCCATCATAGCTTGGTCAGTTGCAATTGCAATAAGGTCCTTGCCGGGGAGCCACTCCACGTATTTGCCAAGAAAACTCCATGCAAGAGGATAGGGTGCAGCTGTCTTGTCTTTGCTCTCGATAGGAGGTTCTTCGAAGTTGGCCAGCATTCCAGCAGAGGGTTTCAGTAGTGTTTCGCCTGACGCCTTACTGATCCAGTTCAACATGTGGCCGAACCGCAACCGAAGGATGTGGAAAAGAGGGTTTTGCTGCTCCGGATATGCCTGCATATCTTCCAAAACGGCCATGAATAAGCGTGCCGCGGGAATTATATGACCAGTTTGGTGCATACCCCACCCTTCTTCGGCCCGAAAAGCAATGTTTGCGACAGACGACATAGGCTGAAATACGGCTCGGCTTACCACTTGGCCTTTTCTCGCGCAAAAAATCAAATCGTCCCATGCCTCTAGGTTTTCTGCGCTGTGCAAACCCCTGCGTAGCATAAACAGTCGCTCAACGGCAAGAGCATTATCGGGCAACGATTTCTCTAGCTGAATTATTCTCGATAAAGCCTCCTCATAATTCTTCATCCTGTAGTAGACGGTCGACTCTTGCAGCATGATTAGTGGGTGTCGTTTCGCCAATTGTTGGGATGCCTCGGTAGCAATTCTCAAAGCTGTATGCGGATCGTTGAGATATTCATCGTGGATGACCATCCTTCCCCGCAATGCACTGGCCAAAAGTAAGTTGTGCTTATAGTTGACCGCAAACGATGCAATTGAAGAAAACAACTGGTCACACTGAGTCCAATTGGGATTGGTCAAAGTGCCTTCGTGGAGCCACACACGATCAATCAGCAGTGGTATGCTCTCAACATCTACTTCAAAATCTTCCAAAGCAAGTGAAACGACCTCGCTTGTTTGCTTTGACAGCATTTCGAAGAAACTTTGAAGCTCCTCCCTCGTCTGAATGGTCGAGCATGCTAGCACGAGGATGCCTTGTGTAGGCAAGCCTTCAAAAAGTTCATCGAAAGGATCTGACTTCCGGCCGTCCTGTTTCTGAATCCGGAGGGCTTCTATGGCACGACGGGTCTTCTCTATATTCTGGATCGGATTGTCCAAACGAATAACGGTTTCGATGTAGTACAGCAGAGCTTGCCCCCTGCGAAATTCCACGTCAAGTTCCCGTAAAATCAGGTCATCTATCTTCAGATAAATACTATGGTTTTGATTTAATAGGGCTATCTTAAGCTGTAACATCCGAAGCATGAATGTCAAGTGTGGATCGATCCCAGAGAACATCGTGGTCTGATCACCGACGTAGAAAGTTAGGAGAAACAAGTCGCTTGATATCGCCTCAAAAACTTCGTCACTTAATGTCCAGAGCGCACAACATGTTTTTGCTAATAGCGGTTGCAGTTTAGCAAATATAGCGGTACCGACAGCCTGAACTGCCTGCAGAGGCGTAAGAGAAATCTGTTTAAGAAACGCGTGCCCCAGAATAGTGTAGTAGGACACCATATTCCTTTCCCCCACTTCCGATTTGGCATAATCGGTTAGCAACGGGGATAGAATATAAATGTTGTCTCCCGCTATTTCGATCCAAGGTCCGACAAGTGTATCGAAGGCTCTGCCTGGTTCCGTGATGCCAGCACCGCCCAGAGCCAAATCGAGTGCGAAGTCCCTCGTAAAATGCCCGGCAATAAGTGAGAGTCGCCTAGCCAATTCGCGGCCCTCACGCGATGGTATGGCGTCTGCCAAGAGTTTACGAGCATCAACGATCACTTCTTCAACGGAAGCGGGCCGTTGAAAGAGTTCCGTCTCTCGCACTACCCATTGTTTCTCGGCCGCCCAGCTCACATATGCGCTTACCAGCTGGGGATGGCGTCGACTCATTACGCAAATATAATTTGACCAAAAGGCCTTTAGCTCATCACTCAAAACGGCCGTGGTATCTATCAGAGAGGTAACCTCGAGGAGGGTCATGGCTGGGGCATCAAACACAAAGAGCGAGTCTGCTATCCCCGTCATGAGTCGAGTCGGTGGCTTCAACTGGCTTGTGACAACAACGGTCGATCTTTTCTCCTTCAAGATTTGAACCAGCGCTTGGAGTAGATCTATAGAATAAGAGCTTTGGTTTTCGATTTTCAAATCATCCAAAGCAACAGAGAGGCCAGTTTCATCAGAAGCCTGATAGCGATTGATAAGGTCCGAAAGGGCCGATGCGAGGGCAAAGTCACTGTAACCTCTCAGGTTGAACCAATTCGTGGTTCCTTCGCATCTGCGAAGAAGAAGATTGGCCAAGATTGATTTCCCATATCCGGTGGATCCCCAAATCCATAGCATGGTCCTAGCCTTACTGGCCGTAAAAAGTCCATCCAAAACACTTTCTCGGCTGCAATACCGTGCAGGCAGAGGAGGTAAGCTAGTACTGAAGACCTGCTGGTGCAGTATAGCCACACCTCCTTGGGGGAAAACACCAGAAATCGTTCTCGCAACAAGAGCCTGAACGTCTTTCTGCACTTCAGACATCGAGTGCTCTACTTTAACTATGCCAGACTGCATATCCGTGATAGTCTTTCGGTCGACAACAACTGATGTCTCTTGGGCCAATAGCTTTTCAAGACTTTCAAATGAGAGTGTCTTCTTGCAATCGCCCGCAATCGCGCTCGTCACGTACCTCCAAAGTCGATCGATCACCTGCCCGACCTCCATCGGATCAACAATATTGCGAGGCCTAACGGCCAAGATATGTTCAATCTCCTTTTGTATTGCGCCATAACTCTGCTGGCCAGTATCCCAGAAAATTAGGTCGACAAAATCAGTCAGAAAAAGTGAATTATCGCAGGAATCCAAGAAGGTTTGGGTTCGCCTCTCAAGCTTTGTGGACCCCCTGAGAAATTTCCGAAGAATCGAACAGGCCTCATCAAGATCTCGAGGTAATAACTTACGCTCCCTCAGCATGTCCCACAGATCGAGCCCTCTATCGGAGTACCCCCATACCATCTCCATCTCTGTACCGCGGTCTGATATTGTACACAGATGGATACTCAGCTTGATCCCTGGGTTTCTCAGGCGGTGATCGAAGAAATGATTAATGAGATCACATGCAGACGGACTATTGAGGGTTACGTTCCCTTTTTCATTTTTTACTTGGTAGAGTTCAGCGTCTGTGACATTCCCATCTGAGTCTCGCCGCACGAGGTCAATGTCTTCAGCAAACTCGACGAGCACTTCTTCACCAGGGCATGTTTTCAGCCACGCTCGTATCGTCTGATACGCCTGATAGGCATAACCGCGAAAAGCATGAGTGGCTTGGCGACTTCGGTCTGGATTGAGCTCGGTTGGCAGACTCATCAAGCCCCTTTGATTTGTCCTGCCAAATCCCCTGCCAAAGTCAAGGATGCGTGATGGGCTGAAATTGCTTCGCTGAGCGTCACCTGCACTTCCCCGTACCTGACACCTGCGACGCACTGGACCAACGGGAGTTGAGCAGCGTTGGGTAAAACAAGCCCAAAGGCTTCGGCGGCTCGGAAGATCTTCTGTAAGTTATGGTGTTTTGGTATAGATGTCTTTTTCAACTCAAGGAATGATTTCAGCAGTTTCTCAACGAACTGCAGAGAAGACCACTTTGACAGTCCGTATTGAGGTCTCTTCGCCATGATTAGTGCTACCGCTAACTGAAGATCGGCACTCGCCTCATTGACGTAAGGTTTGGACGATATATTCTCAATACTGTGCAGAACCTCGAGCGAGTTCATGAAAAATTGTAAAATCTCGTCCCTTTCATTTTGGGTCAGAGTTCTAGCCAACCCAGCGGAAAAATCCTCAATGCAGCATAGGACGCTGTAGCTGAGCTCTTGAAGGCCAGTCGCGATGCGCGGTGCACCTCGATACTTTGCAAGATCCGGGTTACAATTGAAGGTCACCTTTCCATAAATTCGTGGAAACACCATCTTCCAAGGGACGCCCCTAATCAGCAAGGCGACGCTACCAGGTCCAAGATGGACTTTCAGGCGGTCGCCATAGCGGATTTTATACCAGTTGTTGATATGGGCCGCTAACGTTAGTTCGTCATAATGCCCCAAATTTGCAGTAGAGCATTCAGGCGCGAAGATGATTTCAACGTGTAAACGTTCGGACACATCTCTAACTGCATGGAGTGGCCGCGAATAAATGGGAACGCCCTCGTCCGTCAGTTTCTGATCGATTTCTTCCATCATCTGATCGAAATCTGATTTGTTCATTTGTCCTTTATCATCAAAACTTCGCGTGTTTAGAATCAGTTTGCTCATGCAACAATCGTCTAAATATTAGTATTTACGTGGTATATTGTCAATAATGGAGCGGTGATCGTGTGGTCCTTAACCACTGATGTCGAGAGCCATGGTATATCCCCACTAAACGCCGATTAGGGCCAAGATAATTCCCCACCACTAGGGCCAGGTTAATTCCCCACTTGGCGGGGCCAGGTTAATTCCCCACTTTTTTGCCGGATGTCGGTGGACAAACCGATTATGATCCTGCATTCCTTAAGGCAACAATAAGGAACGGAGGGATCATGGCAAGGAGGGATATACCGATGAACGAGGTTATGGAGACAATCTACCAGTGGCATGAAGGAAGAAGGATCCAGCAGATAAGCCGATCGCTGGGCATCGACCGCAAGACGGTGCGCAAATATCTCGGGTTTTTGAACGAGTTAACGATAGGTCGCGGCGACCCTTTGCCCGACGAACAGGAACTCATCGGGAGGGTCAAGGAGATCATGGCTGAGCGGGCTGCCACCTGCCAGGCGCCGGGCATCGAACTTGTCAACCGGTACCGGGATGATATCAAGCGGTGGTTCGAAGATTCGAACATGACGGCCAAGCAGGTATGGCGGCTTCTAAAAGAGAACTATCACATTAACGTAGCCTACACGACCGTCAAACGGTACGTGAGAAAGGAGTTCCCCCGCGTATCTCCGCACGTGACCGTCCGCATAGAGACGCCGGCAGGCGACGAGGCGCAGGTCGACTTCGGGTACGCCGGCCTCATGTACGACCCCGTGATGCAGAAGAAACGCAGGGCATGGGCCTTCATAATAACACTCTCGTTCAGCCGCCACCGCTTTGTCCGCTTCGTCTTTAACCAGGACATCCCCACCTGGCTTGACTGCCATGAACGTGCCTTTGCATGGTTTGGAGGGGTGCCCGGCAGGATCACGCTCGACAACTTAAAATCCGGAGTTGTCAAACCCGACATCTACGACCCTCTCGTCAACTACGCCTATGCCGACCTCGAGCGCCACTACGGCTTCGTCGCCGACCCCGCGAAAAAGGGCGATGCCGAGCAGAAGGGAAAGGTCGAAAGGGCCGTGGCGATCGTCAAGCAACAGCTCCTTGCTGGCAGGACCTTTATCGACATCAACGATGCCAACGAGCGGGCACTCACCTGGTGCAAGGAAGAGATCGGCCAGCAGGTCCATGGAACAACGAAACAAAAACCCTATCCTGTCTTCCTTGCCGAAGAGAAACATCATTTAAGGTCTCTCCCGGAGATGCCCTTTGAACGCCCCGGCACTGTCCATCCGGACCACCATATCGTCTTCGACAAGTCCTACTATTCCCTGCCGACACGATATATCGGCAAGAGGGTATGGGTCAAGGGAACGTATAAGACGGTGGAGATCTTTTTAGACCACGAGCGGATCAAGATGCACACCCGGGCGGCGCTGCCCGGGACCTTCATGACGGACCAGACGGACTACCCTCCCGAGAAACTCGCATTCCTCATGGCGACACCGACATGGTGCAGAAAAAAGGCCGCCGATTACGGCCCCCACACGGCGGCCCTCATGAACGCCGTCCTCGAGGAGCATGCCATGCGGAACTTGAGGAAGGCCCAGGCGATACTGCGGCTCGCCGGGAAATACACCGATATTATCGAGAAGGTGGCGGAACGCGCACTTCTTTATGGCAACGTCCGGTATAAAAGCATCAAGACGATGCTGGAAAAAGAAGTGATCGGCAAACCTTCCGTCATTGCCGCCGCGCCGCTGTCGTATCTTTATTTTCCAATCTGCTCTCTCCTTCCCGCCCTTAGAGTCTAAACTATTGGGTGGAAAGTGTCTCACTTATATTGGCACAGAGGGGCCGGCGGCATGACTTTGGCCCACATCAACTCGTCGAATATGTCAGGAACTGTTTTTTTCTTAGTAATTGCCTCAATCCCTCTTTCACGGGGTCACACCCGCTGACCCCACCCCCGCGGGCAGCCCGAACCCGATCGTCCTCCCCCTGTTGCCCTTTCGCAGGAACCTGTCCGCCACCGCAGATTCCCATCTGTTCAGGACCACCCTGTCCGGTGTCCCTGTCATCCCTTCCAGTTTCTTCGCCAAAAGGACGGTGAGCATCTCCTTCGCGACCCTCAATGAGTCCGTCTCCGCCGCGATCCGCGCCGCCACGTCATCGCCCACCTCGATGGCAAAAGGGAGTTTCCTCTGGGTCCTTACCTGCTCCGCCATATAGTCCCTGATAATGACCCGTCTGTCCTCCTCCCGGTACAGCGGAACCTCGATGACCCGGCATCGGTCGAGAAGGAACTGGGGGACGAGGGTGATGTCATTCGCCGTCGCCACGAAGAGGGCCTTCGACAGGTCGACGGGGATGCCCGCAAGGAACTGGTCGGAGAACCGCATGGACTGGCCGGTGTCGAGGACCTCGGTGAGGACGGTGACGACGTCCCCGCTTGAGCTGTATCTACCCGTCTTGTCCACCTCGTCAAGGAGGATGACGGGGTTCAAACACCCCGCCTGCATAAGAATCCTCGTGAAGGCCCCGGGCACCGCCCCCAGCCACCCGAGGTTGCTCCCCTTCAGGGTTATGATGTCCGCGTTCCCCGAGAAGCTCACCTTGAAGAAGGGAAGGCCGAGGGCCCCGGCGAGGGCCCCGGCGACGGAGGTCTTCCCCGTCCCCGGGGGGCCGGCGAGAAGAAAGGGCGCGGGTGTGGCCGCCCCTTGCGCGTACCCGGCAAGGACGACCTCGAGCCGGATCTGCTCCTTCACCCCTTCCATACCGTACAGTCTCCTGTCGAGGGTCTCCATAACGGACCGGGTATCGAGGTTCTGTTTTCGCGTGACGCCGTACGGAAGGGCGGTGACGGTCTCGAAGAGCGTCGCCTCTTTCTGCCCGTCGCTGCCTACGGAGGACGCGAGGGTCCTGATCCCCTGCGCCACGTCCTGCCCCGCCTGGCCGAAATAGACAAGGAGCTTCGCGTACATGATAAGGAGCTTCCTCGCCTCCTCCCAGTAGCCCTTCTTCCCGGGCATGATGTCGGAAAAGCGCATCGCGGCCGCAACGAAGCGCCGCCTCTCCTCCATGGTCCCGAAGGACCTGAATTCCCATTTAAGGAGGGACAGAACCTCGGAGAGGTCCACGTCATTGTCCACGGGGTCGCGCACGTCCCAGGCGGGGCTTCGTTTCTGAACGTCCCTGCGCTCCTTGTCCAAGCGGCGCCCCTTCGTGTCGAGGGTGTCGAGAACGTTCCGGAGATATTGAAGCTCAGCGGCATTGAAGGGGCCCGTGATGTCCTCCTCCTTCTCGGCGACCCTGCGCTGGCGCTTCCTGTCCGCAAGGTCGGCCCTGAGGATCCCGATGGCGGCAAAGTACATCTCCAGGCTCTGCGCCATCTGCCGGGGGGTGCGGCCAAAGTACGACATAAGCTTGAAGAATGCGACGGGGAAGTCCCCCTCCTGGTAGGAGACGCTGGCCACGTCCGCGGCGATGGCCGTGTCCACGAACCTCACCCGGTCGAAGGTGTTCTTCAGGGAACCGAACTCCCCCCGGATGTACTCGAGGAGGCCGGGGGCGTTCACGCTCTCGTCGGGCATGAGGGTGTCCTTCATGAAGGCCCTGTCGGGCTTTCCCCGCTCCTGCGCCTCCTCCTTCTCCCCGGCGGTCATGTTCGCGGTGTCGGCGGTGTTCGCCACCATCCACAGTGTCATCAGGTCACCCCTGGATAACATGGACGTATCTCTCCCCATGACCGCCTCCTCCCTTGCATCCTCAACAATATGCTTGATTATCTATAATTACGGTCATATACTATAGTATTCACTTGTGAATAGTCAAATATGCTTATAATGACCCATATATTACATTAACGGTAATAGACAATGAAGGAGGGCGGCATGGCGAAGCGGGGGAGGCCGGGGAGGAACCCGTACGATGTGCTGAGGATGCTGCGCGTCTACAGCCTGTTCCAGTCCGAAAAGGGCGATTGGCCCATCACCTACTACGACATGGGAAAGCGCCTGGTCAAGGCTTTCAAGATCACGGGCAGGGCGGTATCTCCGCACACTTGCCTCGCCATCGCCAGAAGGATGCGCTACGGTCTCTACGCACGGCCGGGACGGGAGTACATCAGTGCCCTGGCAAAGGCTCTTGCCGGACCGTACGCAGATATCGACCACCCCCTGGGTGAGGACCTCATCCTTGCGAAGTTGAGAGCGGTGAGGAAGGGTGACGGCGTCGAGTACCTGAGCTCAACATATATGCAGAGGCTCTTCACGTCCCGGGACAGCTCTCATCTCTATTTCACGATCTTCAGCTGGCTGGATGACGTTGACGTCGCCATCGACATCGCGGAGATGCTGGGGATCGATCCGACACCGGAGTCCATCGATGCCCTTGCTGAGAGGATAGTCAGGCGGTCGGTCCAGGACACGAGCATGCACGGATGGGAACTGCCGCAGTGGATAGAGGAGTTCCTCCGCGATGCCGGGAAGACATCGGACATGGTGTATGCCGCCTCATCAATCGTTCTCGTCTACGCGTCGCTGAGGGAGAAGATCTTCAGCGTCTCCAGGGCGGTAGAACTTGCAGAGTCGAACAGGGAGGGATCATCCGGGGGCCCTGGGAGCCTGGAGCATCATTTTGAGAAGTACTTCAAGATTCTCAAGGTACAGGGCCTCCTGAAGGACTATACCGGGGAGGATGTCCTCGACATGGCGGAAACGGCGCGCAGGTCGGCAGGGAAGGAGAGTTGATCGAGAGACGATTGTTTGTCTTCGCCAAGGATTTCCCGCGAAGCCCCGACACACTGCTGTCATGGGCACATGGTATAATAACTTGTATTAAGGATGGTTATCTTGCCGAGATATAGACCTAAAATAAACGGACTGGAATACCGCACCGTCGATGCCTTTTACCTCGATGACACTTTGGAATAAACAGACATGGAAAAAGGACGGTTCTCTCTGTAAGCATCACGAAAGAAAGGCTGGAATACTGATTATTCCGTACAGAAGAAGCACTCACAATGAATGTCATAATATAGAGGAACCTATGGCAAAGGTAGGCATATTCTTTTTCATCAATAGCAAGATCCTCATGGATGCTGTTTCTGTTGAAAACGGCGAACCCTACGGGGATGCAATTCAGTATGGTGAGCACTACAATTTCTGGGATTTACTTATCCCGCGCAGTGATGTCGAAAGAGCATTCAAGGGACGCGCATATGATGCTTATCCGAGGGGAAGGGTGATTTTCTTTTCAAACACGGGGGAGTTCTGTGTGTATGTGGACAGATGTCTAAAAAAGAAGCAATTAGAGACCATCTTTTTGGAATTTGGATTGGAAACGGCAGACGTCAAATTTGATGCTCATTATAAGTGTGCACGATGTAATCCACATTTCCAAGACTGAGAAAAGGATTGGAGTTGCGGGCATCCTCGTTCTCATCGCCTATCACAGCAAGGCATCCTCTGCAAAGGATTCCTTCCGCCTTCCGCAGGGTCCTGATCATCCTGTCACGCATGGGGCACTCTGCTGGACGTTACTTCTCCTCCATCATCCGGAAAGCCTTCTCGAGGTCTTCTCGTGCCGGCATATCTTTTTCTCCCCTTGCCAATTCACCCGGATATGAAACCTATTTTTGTCACCCTGTTCGCGAATTGATGCGATGCGCCGCGGACCTGCAAGGAGAGTTGTTCGAGGGACTCCCATATTTCGGTTTCACCGGGCAGGTCCTTTCCCCTGTTTATCGCCGCAAGGGAAGATGCGATATACAATTCTTCCATATATGCCATGGAGAATTTATCTGTGCCGTACGCCAAGTTGTCGATGAAATCCTCTGACAATGGGCCTGTAAACTTCTTTCGTATAAACATCCTGCGGCATTCAACGTCGGGGTTTTCTATCACCCATACCCGGTCGAACCTGCTTGGCCTGTTTAGCAGTGCAGGATCGATGTTTTCGGGATGGTTCGTCGTTGCAAGGACCATTACGCGGTCATGTTTCCCGAACCCGTCAAGCTTATTCAGAAAATGGCTCATGGTCAAGTTGCTGTTGAAAAGGCTGTCGAGGTCTTCAAAGCAAATTATGCTTGGCGCATATTCCTTCGCAGCCCGGAACGCCTTGTTCAGGTCATAGTTATCCGAACTGGTTTTTACGGTAAAGATGATCATCTGCCATTCGGTGTATTGCGAAGCAATGACCTTGAGGAGCATGGTCTTCCCGTTCCCCGGGGGGCCGACAAAGAGAAGTCCGCGTTTGTAAGGGATCCCGAGTTTCCGGTACATCATCTCGCTTCGCATAAAGTATTCGATATTGTTCCTTACATCATTCTTGAGCGCAGGTGGGAGAATGACGTCGTCCCAGGATAGTCTCGGTCTCTCCACATTGTCATCATCTGTGACGATTACCTTCCCGTCTTTTCGTATTTCGTCGGCACGGAATCTTTTCAGATTCGAAATCAACCCGTCAAATGTACTTTGGTTACGATAGCCTATTATATATCCTTCCTCAATGGTGCGAGACCCAAACCCGGAAGATTCTATTCTATGATAGAGGCAGATAATGATTTCCTCGTCGCTGTCGGGGTAGATACAGAACATACCCGAAGGTAAAAATATTCCATCCTCATAGTCCTCGACGACTGTCGCCGGGACCGGAAGAAGGCCTTCGGTATTGACCGACATGCCAAGAACAAAAAACGGGATAGTGTTGTTTTTTAAGAAGACTCCAATCTTATACAAGAAATTGCCTGAATGGCTTCCAGTTCCCATCATGAACCTATAATTTGCCGGGTTCCTGTTCATCCTGTGCTGAAGGATATTCACCAACTTCTCATGCAAATCTTCCAACAGAAAAGCTTCCATACATCTAACCTCCCGTATCGCTTTTCTATATGAATAACATACACCCCCGCCAACTCTGTGGCAGGGCAGGAATGGAGAGAGATGAAGAGCGTCCCTGGCGTATCTACCGGTGCCTCATGCCGTATTTCTCAGTTCCTGCAGGCTTGTCTAACCAGCGACGCACTTCTTCGTATGCCTTACTGAAAGACCTCAAAGATTCTTCACAGTGTTTTTCGAACTAATCCATAGTCATTTCTGTACCATAAACCCCTGTAACTGGTATGGTGGAAAACTTTTTTCAATTATTTTTCACTTAAGTGAGCAAACTTTGACCTCTAAAAGCGTTCTCCAAAAGACGGGGAGGTCTATTCATCACAGAGGCCCATAATCAGGGAATTTTTTGGGACTGCCACACATGTGGCAGTGGGAGGGTGTAGGATGGTATCGTGGACAGAAGGGAGGGCACATGTCGAACAAATTTGATTCAATGCTCAAGATACTCAACAAGATACATGGCAATGAGAACGTTACCGTCGGGTCGCTTATCGATGACCTTGACATGAAGGAGAGGACGGTGCTGCGGTACATCAAAAGCCTGAAGGACGCCGGGTTTCCCGTTGTTCACGATCGGGAACGGAACAGGTATACCTTCGCCGATGGTTTTACCCTGCGCAAGCCGTCAATTTCCCTCGAAGAAACCCTGACGCTGGCCCTGGCAAAGAGGGTCCTTGCCAGCTACGGTACGGGTATCGAGAAGGTCTTGAGCAGGATCGAGGAGACGGTATTCGAGAAACAATCCAGTCTGCCGGACAGAATTGTCGCGTCCGCACCGACCGTGCCGGAGAAGGTAAGCGCCAATCTCGGGATAATTCTCCAAGCAATCATGGACTACCGGCGGATAGAGATCCATTATGATTCGCTGTCGGAAGACGAGTTGACGAAGCGGGTCATTGAGCCTTGCTATATTTTCTTTCGTGACGGTTTCTTCAACGTCAGGGCATATTGCCGGTTACGGGGAGAATACCGCACATTCGCCGTTGACAGAATAGCCATCCTTAAGCCTCTCGACGACTATTTCGTGCCGCACTCCGTATCGATGGATGAGGAGATGGAGGGTGCCTTTGGCTCGTACATTGATGGCGAACCGGTGGGAATCACCCTGCGTTTTGACAACGATGCTTCAGCTCATATCCGCAGGAAGAAGTGGCACCCCAGCCAGAAGAACAAGGCGCTGCCGGACGGCAGAATAGAGGTCTCCTTTACGGTGAATGGCATGGATGGAATACGGCGATGGATGTACCAGTGGATCCCTTATGTGGAGGTCATCGCGCCGGAGGAACTGAAGACAATACTCAGGGAAGACGCGGCAGCGGTAATCACGAAGAACGATGCTTGAAGGATCACCATTGAAAGGAGGCAAGAGTGGACGAAAGAATCGGATATATTGAACACATCACGAAGTCGTGGGATGATGGTGGCAGGACGTATGAAGGCTACATTGCCATTGTAAACGTGCCGGGGGACAATACGTATGAAGTCGGCCTTTCGCCTTTGAGGAAGGTTCTCGGTTGGGGAAAGCTCTCGCCCGAAAGGGCCAGTATCCTCACGGCTTGCAAACCTGATACGGTCACCTTTTGCGGCAAGTTCATCGAGAATGGCGAGGAGCGCATAAACACCCTTGAGCTTACCGAGGAATCCTCCGAGGACTGGGCGGGAAGAGTAAACCTAAAATAAAGGAATCCCTCCCTGTAAGATTCGGAGGTACTTGTAATACATTTTTGTTCGTTCATACGATAAACAGGAGGATACATGACTCAGGAAAGAGAAATATTTTCTCTCAGTAAATCCAGGTTCATCCAGGGGTTGCAGTGTCACAAAGCCTTGTATCTCCATACCCACAACCCCGAACTGGCCGATCCTGTGCCACCATCCCGGGAGGCGGCCTTTCAGGTTGGCTTCGAGGTGGGCGAACTGGCCCAGGGCCTTTTTCCGGGCGGCGTGTTCATACCTTATGATCCCGACAACTATGATGGGCAGGTCGCCCGGACGAAAGCGGAGATGGAAAAGGGGACCGAGGTTCTTTATGAGGCCGCATTCAGTCACGACGACGTCTTCGTGAAGACCGATATCCTCCGGCTGGGCCGATACGGCTGGGAACTGTACGAGGTCAAAAGCTCAGGGTCTGTAAAGGACTACCACGTCCCCGACCTGGCGGTGCAGTACTACGTCCTGAGGGGTGCGGGGGTTGCCGTTTCCCGCGTCTGCCTGGTACATATCAACAACCAGTACGTAAGGAACGGTGACCTGGAGCCCGACAAGCTCTTCACCATCGAGGATCTTACTGACACGGTCGTGGAGATGGGGGATTTCGTAAAGGCTGAACTCGCAAAAATGAGAGAGACGCTGAAAGGCGAGATACCCTCGACGGATATAGGGCCTTACTGTACCGATCCCTTCGACTGCGACTTTCAAGGACACTGCTGGCGGGATATCCCGGAAGATTCAGTGTTTACGCTGAGAGACAGGGGAGTTGACAAGTTTGCGCTGTACCGCAACGGGATCGTGCGGCTGAAGGACGTACCCCTCGACACGCTTAATTCCAGGCAGAGGCAGCAGGCCGAGTTCTTTCTCGGGAAGAAGGAGTTCACAGACGCAGAGGTTCTGAAAAGCTTCTTGGATAGGATCCTGTACCCGCTCTACTTTCTCGATTTTGAAACCTATATGGTCACAATCCCCCTATATGACGGCACATCGCCGTACCAGCAGGTGCCTTACCAGTATTCGTTGCACTACCTGGAGCATGAGGGTACCGTACTGGGTCATTATGAATTCCTCGCCGAGCCGAACGTCGATCCCAAGAAAGACGTGGCCGCGAATCTCTGCAGGGAGATTCCAGACAATGCTTGTGTGCTTGCCTTCAATGCGCCTTTTGAGATCAGGGTGTTGCGGGAGTTGGCAGGGACCTTCCCCCGCTACAAGGCAAAGCTTGAAAGGATAATAGACAATACGATCGACCTCGCCGTCCCCTTTAGATCGAGACAGGTATATCACTGGGAAATGAACGGGTCATATTCCCAGAAGGTGGTCCTGCCCCTCCTGGTTCCCGAGCTTTCCTACGCGAACATGGAAGTTGCAGACGGGATGATGGCGATGGATGCCTATTTCACGATGTGCGAATCAAAGGACCCTCAGGAGATCGCCGAAATCCGGTCAAATCTTTTGAAATACTGTGCCCTCGATACCCTGGGCATGGTCAGGATACTGGAGAGATTACAGGAGATAGCCAAAAACGGCGGAAGCATAAAGGGAAAGGAATGAAGATGAACGAGGACGTTACACCGGCAATGGTTACCCAGTCTGCGGGAGTTGTATTGCGATGCAGCCTGGCGTTTTGGCCTGCACTGGGATGTCGAATATGATGAGAGCATTGAATACGGAACTAATCCCCGATCTTTACCAGCAAGATAACGACTCGAGCAGTTCGACAAGTGAGAAGACAGTGACTAAGAGCGAAACGCCATGACCGATACGTTGCTGAAAGGTTTCAACATCAGCTTTACTTTACACGGGAGTATTATCAGGAATTGTTAAGGTTGGAATACGATAATGAAAAAGGAATCGATCAGGATAAGCAAATTCCTTAGTTATGTACTGCGTCATAATCCCCGTGCCATTGCCCTTCATCTAGATAAAGAAGGGTGGGCGTCCGTAGATGAGTTGATATCGTGCGCGGCCAGGGATAGATGGAACCTCAACTTGGAAAAATTGAAGGAAATTATCGTAAGGAATGACAAGGGGCGGTTCAGTCTTTCACCTGACGGGCAGCGTATCCGGGCAAATTATGGCCACTCGATAAACATCGAGTTAGGCCTGGAACCGGTTATGCCGCCTCCCGTGCTCTACCACGGAACCGCGGAACGGACTATCCCGTCTATTCTCAAAAAGGGTCTTAGGCCGTCGGGCCGTCGCTATGTTCATCTGTCGCCGGATATTGAAACCGCTGTGAGGGTCTCGAAACGGCATGGGAAACCAGCGGTCCTCGGGATCAACTCCAAACGCATGGATGAGGACGGCTACAAATTCTATTGTCCCGTGGATAAGATCTGGCTGGCAGATTGCGTTCCAGTTGGGTATTTGGTTCAGATGAATGCCGGGGGCAAGGGAAAATCATTGGAGATGCAGAAGTGGAAACAGAATATGAAATCTTCTTGAAGGAAACGACCGATTCAGCCTGCACCCGGGCACATGAGTTCTTCAACAACCGTGCCAACACAAGGATGGCGTTGGGGAGACACGGTGAAGCACTGAGGGATTATGACAGGGCATGCGGCCTGGAACCCGATGATCCCTTACTCCTGATTCAACCGGGCAGGACTCTTCCTGGAACTCGGGATGAGAGAACGCGCATTGGAAGATCTTGAAAAGAGCCCGACAGTCTTCAGGGAATGGCGATGTGGCCAGCCCGAGAGATCTTTTCTACATCGCCCGAATGTTCCTGAAATGCGGCGCGACGGATTCAGCCGAGGAGGCTCTCCTTGTTTTTTTCTGCGGTTCGCGCTGTCGATCATTCCCTATGCGACGCCCAAAAACCATGCCGATGGATATGTTATCAGAAAGGACGGTCATGCCGTACATATCTGGCCCAGCATTATAGATTTCGATGATCTGGACCGTCTTGTTGAAACGCTGAGCGGGGTGAAGAACGGCAAGAGCATTGCGGAAATCAAACGCCTGTCCACAAGAATTGAGAAAGAAACTCCGCGTATATCACGGGTGGCACCCGTGCGGTGGCACAGAAATGCTCGATGCATAGGTGTATCACACCCAGTCAATCAAGGGGACAAATGGCATCGGCGAACACCTTATGTCGACATCGGTGTTCTGGCAGGCAACTCGAAGCTGACAATAAGAGCGACTGGGAAATCAATACTGGTTTCGCTCTCAGAGACTTACGAAATGTTGCAGCAACCCATGAACCTCACGCCGCTGGGCGAAACGACAAATGGAACCTTCTCCGGTAATCTGTTGCCTAATACTAGACACACTATTATAATAGACTCATCACCAGCACGTGCTTCAGTTGTGCGATGAAAGGAGAATCCTTTGTTCGACCGCGAGAGATTCATTTGTCGGACGCTTGCCAACCGAGATAGGTGTATTGGGTTTGCCCTGGACGTGTGCGACAGAATGGTTAACAATGGCTTGATGCATGAAAGGTATTTTCTCTCCGTAGCGACCGAACTACAGAATAGATTTCGACCTATTTTGGAGCAAGCAAGGGAAGACAATAGGCATTATAGCTATGACTTCAATGCATTAAGCTTTTTTGCTATCAACGAGCCAATGCACAGCTTCCTTATAGCCAAGTTGTTGGACCCTCATGCTGAACATGGCCAGCGAGACCTGTTCTTGAAAGTATTCTTGGAGAGGCTTGGTATTGAGAAACCAGATATGGGCCATTGGGTTGTTACTGCAGAGAAGGGAAGGATCGATGTTCTGCTAAAGAGAAACGAACCGCATAGTGTCGTGATCATTGAGAATAAGTCAAATTATGCATGGGATCAGGAGAACCAGCTATATCGCTATTGGCATCAAGAAATTTATACCCCCATTCTCCAAAAGGAAGGGCGATGGAGCGAAGAGGATCATAGTTCTCCAACAAGATACAAGATTCTGTATCTTACACCCGCCAATTGGAAACAACCTTCAGATAATTCTTTACAGAGACCTGTTCGGTTCAAGCATCCTCTTCCTGAGACAGTACCCATTCGACCAACTATTTGGGAATTCAAAAAAGACATCATAGATTGGCTGGAGGACTCGTTGAGAATACTGCCAGAGTGTAATCACAGAATGAGGGAATACGTCAGACAATACATTGAATTATGGTGCGAAGGAGGTCGATGATGCAGAGGTTGCTTGTCGAAACGAAGGCGATGTTTGACACTTTTGAGAAATGGGATGTCTTCTTGGAACTCTGTAAATTGAAACGTGAAATAGTGGAAGATTGGTACTCCGCTTTGTTTGTGGGAATGAAGAATCGCTTCCTAAAGGACGATATCGTTGCGGGATGGTCGTTCAATGCAAAAACCTACAATACGTACGTATGGTATTTGAGCAAGTATGGCCCTCTCTCGATAGGTATCTGGTTTGAGGGCTGTTTTCAATTGAATATGTGGGCTGATGCGAACACATGCAATCTTGATAAGACAAAAGAACTGTTGAATACCGATCCCTGTTTCCAGCCGATCTTAACTGCTTTTGGCAACATCGATGGACGCTTTGTTGATGGCTACATAGTGAAAGGAAACTTGAGCTGGGAGCTCGAGGGGTACTATGGAAGGCCCGAGGAGGAACGCCTTGCTTATTATACATACAAGGAAACGGATCACATGATAGCACAGGTTTCAACCATAATCGACAGATTCAGAAAAGATGAACGAGTAACCGCACTACTTGAGAAACTAAATGAAGAGGCAAAGAAATGAATCATATACGATATATTGGCTACCATAATAGCGATGCCTTTGAAGAAGGAACCAGCCCTCTTATACGCTTTTCCGATGGAAGGGTTTCGGGAGGGTCAATCCCTCGCTGAACCAATAGCCACGCGATTGGAAAATTTGTTTCCTCGAGGCGTCTGATATTCCTCAGTACGGTCCTTTCTTTCATCCCGAGATTATTGACGAGAGGCTTGGCGGTAACCTTGCCGCGCATCTTGTTGACAATACCAACAGTGTCGCAGTGTACTGACCCCGATTAATCAGGACAAAAATCTATAGAATCTTCCGGAACCATATTTAAGCCACCTCTTGCAGTTTCATTAAATCTCTATAAGCCTGTGCCGGTGTCATATAGCCCATGCCCAGGCTGCTGTGACGCCGTCTTGTATTGTACTTATCTACGGAGGTAGCAAGGATGTCCTCTGCCTCAATAAGGTTTTTGAACCGGTGGTGCCAGATACATTCCCTTTTCACTGTGCCAAGGAAACGCAATTGCGGAACGGGTCATCGGGGGTTACTGCCTCGACAGGATCAGGGCTCTTGTTGCAGTCTGCGCGGTACCTCTTCCTGGCCTCCTCGCACTTCGCCAGGCAGGAGACTCTCGCAGGCGAATCCTGATTCTGCTTCACTAAAAAAAGGAGCTTGTTTCGGAAAGGAACGGAAAAAAAGAAAGCAACTATTGCAAAAAGGATACAGAAGAAGTAATTTATTACTCACAATTCGTCATCATGATTCTTCTTTAATTTGTGGGACTTTTCACATTTGTTGTTGACAAATATTAACCTTTAAGTTAATTATTCTATGGACACCACGATAATATATAAAGGCAAACAGTATGACATATACGCTGTTACCCATGGTGATCGGTCCCGTGTTACTGACTTCATTGATGACCTGCAGAAGAAAGATCAGAGGAAAGTTCTCGCCCTGCTCCGTAAATCGGCAGACCATGGCCTACCGGTTAACCCGCAGAGGTTCCACAAGCTTAAAGGTGTTGATATTTGCGAATTTAAATCGTTCCAGGTGCGATTACTTTGTTTTCGGGACAAGGACCGCTTGATCATACTGACGCACGGGTTCATCAAGAAAGGTGACAGCACACCGAAAAGTGAGATTGATAGGGCAGTAAACATACAGAAAGAATATTTTGAAGATGAGAAAGGGAAGAAGAAATGAACACCGAGAAATGGTTCAAAGATAAACTGGAAGCCTTTCGAGAGGATGCTGAGTTTTATGCGGAGGAGTTGATCCTGGATCTGACGGAACAGGTTGTTGTTGCCATGAAGGAACTTGGCGTGAACCGAACGGAACTTGCTGCCCGTATGGGAGTGTCTAAGGCGTTTATAACGAAACTGCTTCGCGGCAACACCAACATTACCCTGAGAACTATGGCTTCCCTCGCGAAGTCTCTTGGATGCAACGTCAATATTGATGTCTGCCCGAAGGATGTCGAACTGGTCAAACTCTACAAAACGTCTCCGAAGCGGAAAGACCTCAATCCGGGTCGGTTCACCGAGGTATATAAGACAGTGAAGCAGGAGCCTGATGATGAATTCTTCACCGCCGTCGCTTAAGATTGACCAGTACTTCGTCGATGAGATCCATGTGAAGGCCAACCCGGAGTACCAGGAGCCAAAGAAGGGTACTCGTGAGGCGAAGTTGACCGCTTCGATGAACGTAAGACGAAGGGAAAAGCTTCCAGAGTTCATGATTACTATTGAACTGCATGTCAACAAGTCGGAAGCAGACTTCAAGGCCAATCCGTACTACGTGTTCTTAAAGATCACTGGTTTTTTTAGTTTTGCCAAGGGGACTGACGAGCAGACGATCGAAAAAATGATCCCACTGAACGGTCTTGCCATTCTCTACGGGATTGCAAGAGGCGTTGTGGCCCAGGCAACAGCGAACTCCATGCATGAAAAGTTTATCCTGCCAACTGTCAATCTTGTTGAAGCGACCAAAGAACAGGCTAAGAAGAGGGTCACCAAGAACAAATCTAAAAAAGAGACCGCTCACTGAAGCAACCCAGTATTATGAATCGCCGGCACTTCACGCAAGCAAACCCTGTCGCTTCACGTAATCGATGTCGAGCCGTTTCCTGGCAGGATATGTATCCAGCGAAAGTCGCACGGCACCATTTTCCAGCATATAAGACATGTATAATTGATGCTGGGGATCCGAAAGGATTGGAGACGCCATAGGTAAAGGGTCTCCCGATGACGCGATCTACGGAGTGAGCTTCCCGGTGCTGCAGAACTTCATGATAGGAAGAGGATTGAAGGAGGCAGGGACCGGTTGCCCGGCCCCGCACCGCAGGTACAATGACCGTGCGGGTAGCTAGAATTTTACCAGGAAGCAGGCTTTCTTAGTTTCTTTCCTTCGTGGGTGACGAAAGGGTCGTCGAACTGGCACCCCTGGTAACGGTCTGTCGTGATCACAAATGAGCCGGTCGCGAGCTGGGCCAGTTCTTTGTTCTTTCGGCCATAGGGGAACAAGCAGTATATCTGCTTTTCAGGGAAGAGCTGGAACGCGGTCTTAATCGCCGGCCCTAAGTCGGTGTCTCCGGTCACGAGGACTGCGGTATCGCACTCGTCCTTGAAGAATACTTCGAGGAGCTTCACCGAGATTGCGACATCAGTCTCCTTTTCCTCGTAATGAGTCACATCCTGCTTACAGCCGTTGCAACGGATCTGTTTCGCTTTAAACTTTCCCATTTCGACGTTAACACCCGTGGCCTTCAGACATTCAATGAGAAGCTCGTGGCGGTGTATTAGGCTCGGATCCTTGCGCTGGCGGTGATAGGCGAAGGCGCTGAAATAATAAACCTGTTCCAGGGTGGCCCGGGGGGTTATGTGAGGTATATAGCTTCTGCACAGTTTGTGGATGTTGAGCCATTTAATACCGCCCTTCCGCAGACGCCAGTGGGCATCATTGAGGGAATGATACAGGTTAAACCCGTCGATAAGGAATGTCGTCCTGTTCATTTTGGATGGGGTCACAAAAAAAAGCCCTTTGAGTCGTAACCCAAAGGGGGCCAGGGAGCATATCTGCCGCCTGGGGATGAACTATGATATTAGTATAAACTTTCTTGATTTATTGTCAAGCACAATTCCGGAGACCTCCCCTGGCGCATAGTGCCTGCGCTGTGACGATGATCTGTCGCTCATTTGACCGTATCACTTGCCAATACTAATATCAAGAATTCGAATGT
>DHVP01000035.1 GCA_002412715.1 Deltaproteobacteria bacterium UBA5205 | reverse complement strand
GTCCCTGGGCGGGTTGGGAAAGAAGAGCGAACAGGAGCAGGAGGATGGAAAGGAGGGTCCGGTGCTTCGGGTCGGTGGCCGTGTTGTTGGGACCGGTCTTCAGAATGGAGCCTGCAGGTGTTTTGCTCATGATTTGCTCCAGGAAATAATGGCCCAGCGGACCGGATGATGATAATCAAGCAGCCAGCCCTCAGGTTGTTTGACCAGGTGACATTCCAAGTATGTCCTCAGCAGGGATTCTTCTTCAACGGTCAAATCCTCGATCATCCAGCGGAATTTTTCTGCTGCCTCATTGATATCGCTGTAGGTTTTGTTGCCGGTCTCATTGGTGACAAAGGCGACATCGGCAAAGATCCCCATTTGATTCAGCAAATTATAGAGGCAGATATAATCCGGGCCCCGCTGCATATCCCGCCCTATGGCCTCAAAAATACGACGGTCAAAAGGCCCGTCGCCCACAGGAGCAGAGATGAAGACCTTGTGGCGGGCCTTGGCGATCAGTTTTGATATTGCCGCCTGAAGGTCTTCCACCACCAGGGAGCGGGAGGCGATCACCACGTCATGCTCGGTTATTCCTGCCGTTTCCCAGTCTTCCTCCCAGGAAACGACGCGGGGATCTATGTTGGTAATACCGTCTTCCCAGCATTTTTGGTTAAGCAGATCAATCATCACATCTGAAAAATCGATGGCGGTAATCCGTCGCACCAGGGGATTCAAGGGAATAGCCAGGGTGCCCGCTCCGCAGCCGATGTCAAGAATGCTCCAGTCCGGTTGAGGATTCATGAGCTGAATAAAATGCGAGGCATACGCGGTTTTTTTGGCATGGTCGGCAAAGGCGGGAGCGCGGCGGTTCCAGAAGGCGTTGCCTTCCCGTTTGTCCTTGCGTTGACGCTGGGAGTCGCGCCATATTTGATTCCAGTCAATATTTTTCATGATTTCCGTTGAGGCAAATGAGTTGTTCATGCAATCGGTGTTCGCGGCGGCGCTTGCACCGTGTAAAAGCTCTTTCCAGTCGCGCATGTCCGACAAAGGGTTTTGCCGTCCTGCTGCACATCACGCATGTCGAGGACTGTTTCCCCGCAGACTGCACATTGGGCCTTCCGAAGCGGACGGCCCGGCAGGTCTTCCGGGCTCAGGACCACGGAAACCTCCTGGACGCTGAACAGGTCTTCGTCCGGCATTTCGCGGTACGCCTGTACCTGGACCGTGCTTTCATCCAGCTCCGGATATCTGGCTGCCGCCTTTTCCCTGGCGTTCATGAGTGAGACGATGCGCACGGCCCTGCCGGTTTCGATATTGATGAAGGTTGCGGCCATCTTGCCGTTATCGATGACCTTCATGTTTCGTCTGCCGACCCGGCAGCCGGTAACAATCATGATCGCATCCGTGGCGCAGCGGTCAATCTCGACAAATACGATCAGTTTTTTTCGATCCAGGCCTCTGGGGTCCTTGATGCCGAGTTCACGCAGGCCGAGCATGGCGATGCGAACGCCGATGACCTGACCGGCGCAGAGATGGCCATGGAAGTCAACCGCTTCCTCCAGCAGTTTTTCAAATTGTGGATAGTTGTTCATTGGCGCTCCAATTCTCAGAATGAATAACGGACATTGGCGAACAGGGTCCTTCCAGCTTCCGGATAGCCCTCCTGCAGCTCATAATCTTTGTCAAAGATGTTTTTTATCCCGGTTTCGGCCAGGAATCCGTTGCCGAAATCATAGCCGANNCCCGAGGCAACCTGTACTCCGTCTGTTGAGCTGTAGCGTTTCGAGTCAAATTCGGCGTCGGCCAGGACACTCCACCTGTCAAACAGGGTGTATTTCAGGTAGGGTGCCAGTTTATGCTGGGGAATGTTGATCAGCTCACTGGCATCGCTTTTGTTTTCGGCAGAGGTAAAGGTGTAGTTACAGCCGAGTTGGAGAGAGGTGGAGAGAGAAACTGAGAGTTCAGATTCAAAACCGGCCAGGTTCACTTCTCCGATATTCTGGTTTTGCAGGGTGGTTGCCCCAGAGATATTGGGGGCAGGGATTTTGATTGACTGGATATAATCGGTAACATCGTTGTAAAAGAGAGCACTCTTCCAGTAAATGTTTTGTATCTGTTTGTTTTCATATCCTATTTCATAGTTAACGGATTTTTCAGGATCCAGATCGGGATTGGGAATGGCACTGCCAAGTCGGTATGAAAACCTGTCCTTGATGGTAGGGAGTCGTGTCTTTTGGGCGGCGGAAACGTGTATTGTGCTATCTTTGGATGGCTGATAGAAGAAGCCGAGTTGGGGGTTAACGCCGGAAGTCGTCCCTGCCGGAAAATCGGTAATCTGTCCGGAAGAGGTTACGTTTTGGGCATCAAGGGTCTTGATGGTATCATAGCTGATGCCGGTAATGGCGTAGATTGCATCGGTAAAAGTGATGGTGTCTTCAAGTCCTGCGGAAAGTATCTGGTCTTTGAAGGTCTGGACTGGTGCGGTTTCGCTGTTTTTCTCCCGATGGACATCGAGCTTGTAGTGCAGGGCGAGCTTCAGCAGGTTGTGGGGGATAAGCGGGGTGCCGACTTCAATGGAGCCGCCATCGGTGTAGTCGTCATAATTGCTTTTGAAGGCATACTTTTTGGATATGGTCGTGTAGGTGTCATCGTCATAGCTAAAAAGTGAGTTTTTGAAGATATCATGAAAGGCGCGGGATTTCAGGTATCCTACGTCATTGAATTTCGTCATTGAGGTAAAATAGTAGCTCTGTTTGTCCCAATAGGGCCATTGCCAGTAGCGGGCGGTGACGCTGGGATCAGATCCGGCATAGGGCGGGGTGCCTTTTTCGCCATGCTGATAGATATAGCTGAAGGCATATTCGTCATCTTTGTTGGGCGTGAATCCCACCTTTACATTGACTTTTTCATCCTGCTGATAGGAATTGTTCCGATGGTCGCCATCCTCGGACTTGGCAGGTTGAAAGTCATCAGAGAGCCTGAAATAATCACTGTTCAGATAGGATGCCCCTGTCTGGATATACCAGGTCTTCTGGTTTGAACCGGCGTTTATATAGGTGTTATAGGTATCTCCTGAGCTGTAGCCCGCGCCGACATTACCTTCAAATGTCTTTTCCGGCCGCCGGGATACCATGTTGATGGCCCCTCCCATGGTGTTGGGGCCGTAAAGTACTGAAGTAAATCCTTTGGAAACAATAATCTCCGACAGATCAAAGGTCTTGAAACGGGAGAGATCGGGATACCCGTCATAAGGGACGTAGATCGGTATGCCGTCCAGGAAAAGAGGCACATGTTTAATGTCAAAGCCGCGGACATAGAGGGTTTGCTCGTTCCGCGCGCCTGTTACCGAGGCAGTCACGCCGGGCAGTATATTGGCGGCATCGGCAACACTATTCCGGTTAAAATCACGGATCTCTTCAGCGTCGATCCGGTCGATGGTGATATTTTTGTTGTCATCGGCCTTGCCGCTGACCTCAATTTCACCCAGCGTGAAGACGCTTGCTGCATCCTTCGTAGTTTCTGCCCTGACTATGCCTGCCTGTGGCAGTGTCAGTAATGCCAGCATAATGCCTGCCGATACAGGCATCTTCTTTGTAAGACCATTTTTCATTTTCAACTCTCCTTCTCGCTGTATTTATATAAAGATAACGTGTGCCAAAAAAAAGAGGAAATATTCTTCCCTCTCTGCATTTTTAGTACCTTAGAAATTCGTTTCTTGAGGATTAAGCGTCACCCCCTCGGGCCACGTCTGCTGCTCCTGCGCCGTGGAACCGGGCGAGACAGGCGACTGCGTGGTCCGATTCAGGATCGAGGAT
>DHVP01000032.1 GCA_002412715.1 Deltaproteobacteria bacterium UBA5205 | reverse complement strand
TTGTCGAGCAGCCATTCTCCGGCCGGAGTGATCCTGCGGCTTGTCTTCACGGCCTCGGTCACCAGGTCACGGACCTCAAGGAGCACACCTTCGTTGGCGGCAAGCCTGTTCAACAACCGCTCGGGGGCATGGTCCTCACCCAGAACGTGCAGCCCGGCAAGACTCTTTCCGTGCTGCTGCATCTGAGAGACACTGAAGAGTTCCGACCGCAGGGGCCGTTCATCGTCGGCTCGCCCGCCTGTCAGGTCCATGGTGCAACGGTTCCTCCCCAAAATGGTCTTGTTACGGTACTTCACTGGAATCTCCTTGCTTGCTGCTAGAGTCTGAAGGGCCGGAATGGTGCTATGGTGGTAGTTTAGGACTCCCGCTTATTAGAATATCGGGAGCGAGCGACATCTTCCCGGGTGGGTACAGTTTATTCTTGTATGAGTATACAATTATATTACATAATATACCAGATTTATTATTGCTGGCCTCTTATGTAGTCCGGCATTCCCATTTTCTTCAACCAGCCATAATGTTCGTCGAGGCCGGCCCAGATAGAGGGTGCCATTCCGATCAACCCTTCTTTTGACATCGTCTTTGTTTTCCCCTTCCCCCCTCACAGGACCCATCATTATACTCGTCGAGCACAGCATACAGGCCGGTTGAGTGTACCCGGCATGTTAATTTTAATTATGCTCAAAAAACCTGTCAACAATACTGGCGCCAAACCTCCTGTCAAATCGGTTAGTTATGCACGTCAGTGGTTGACACTCCATCGAAGACTGCTATAATTTTTTACTGATACATGCACAGCAGCGATAGCATGACAAGAAGGAGGTGAGGGCAATGAAGAAAGGGGTAGACAGAAAGACGCTCGAAAAAGAGGCCTTATTCTGGCATGGCATCAAGAAAACGCTGGGAAAAGATCCCACGAAGAGATGCCATAAATGAAAGAGCTGAAAGACTTAACGTTGCAGGTCTGCAACGCTACAGCTGACTGGCAGCGAAAGCCCGGGAGTGCATTCGCTGCCAGTTCTCTACGTAATTAACCATGAGAACCGACAAAGCTGCCAGCACAGAGGATATGTTCGATTTTTTTGTCCAGCTCCATCTTACGGAGAGATGTAACCTTTCATGCACCCATTGCTATCAGGAAGAAAGGGTCATGACAGAAATGGGGCTCCCCGAGATAGATGGCGCCCTGCGCGATATCTCTGACACCATCGGGCAGTGGTCGGACACATATGAGATCCCCTTCATCACAAGCTTCAACGTAACAGGCGGGGAACCGCTTCTGAGAAAGGACCTTCCGGAAATACTTCAGAGGATCTCGGCGCACAATTTCAAATCCTATCTTCTCACCAACGGGGTATTGATAAAGAAGGAAGATGCGCGGATGCTTGCCGACCTTCCCATCTCGGGTGTGCAGGTCAGTCTTGAAGGGCCTCAGGCGATACATGAAACCATCAGGGGCAAGCACAGCTTCTCTTCGGCCTTAAGGGGAGTGCGACACCTTCTCGATGCCGGGATAGCGGTAACGCTGAATATCACCCTCTCTGAAGTAAATGAAGCTTTTTTCCCGGATATGGTGTCGCTTGCGGCAGATCTCGGTGTCCGGCGCCTCGGTTTTTCGAGACTTGTGCCCTACGGAAGAGGTTTGTCCCTGCTTCAAAGAATGCTCGGGAAAGAAAAGCTGAAAGAAGTCTATGAAAGAATATTCTCGATCAGCGTCCCGGGGATTGAGATCGTAACGGGTGATCCCGTTGCAGCGCAACTGGGTTCCGAAACGACCGGGTACGACGATGACGCGCCGGCCTCAGGAGGCTGCGCCGCCGGGGTTTCGGGGATCACGGTGCTCCCCGACGGTACGATGACCCCCTGCAGGCGGCTCGGTATCCCTATCGGCAACATACAGCAGGATTCATTGAGGCAGATATGGGCAACATCACCCGTTCTTGATGCCCTCAGGGACAAAAGCGCCTACAAGGGAAAGTGCCGGACCTGCAAGCGGTGGTCGGGGTGCAGGGGATGCAGGGCCATTGCCTATGCATATGCCCTGTCCCGCGGGAGGAATGATTTCCTGGAAGAGGACCCGCAGTGCTTCATTGACTAAGGCGATTTGTGAAACCTGAAACAATCTTTCTGTGAGGAGGGTTTATGGCGAAGTGGCGGATCGACCCCGATCATGCAGCAGCGGAATTTACAGCACACCATATGATGGTCACCATTGTCCACGGCCAGTTCAACGGGGTCTCCGGTACGGTGTTTTTCGATCCCGCCGAGCCTTCCCATACGGCGGCAAGGGTGGAAGTGAACGTTGCAGGCGTCTATACCGGCGTCGACCGCAGGGACACTCACCTGCGCAGCCCCGATTTTCTTAATGTGGAGAAGTATCCCCTGATGGTGTTTGAAACCACGAAGGTTGAAGTCGTCGCGGCAAACAACCTCAAAATGACCGGAGACCTGACCATCCATGGGTTCACCCATCCCGTTGTCTTTGACGTAGAGTATGCGGGGCCATCTAAATTCATTGATGAGAATAAGACTTACACAACCTTCGGCTTTCATGCCACGTCAACCATAAACCGTGAGGATTTCGGGATGGTCTGGAATCTGGATATAGAAAACGGCGGCTTCATGGTGTCACGGCACATCGATATCACAGTGAATTTTGAGGCCGACCTCGATGAAGAATAGAAATCGAACCTCTACTCCTCCGCCTTCTCCGCCTTGCATCTGTCCTCTTCGGAATAGCGGAAAATATCGAAGACGGACACAAAGAGGGCAAGGACGAGGGGACCCAGGATAAACCCGATAAACCCGAAGAGTTTTATGCCTCCAAGGATGCTGAAAAAGATCGCCACGGTGGGCATCTTCATTTTGCCTTTAATAATAAGCGGCCTGAGGATATTATCGACGGAGCTTATGGCCACGACCCCGATGAGGATGAGGATCACACCCTTTATGTACAAACCCTCAAAAAACAGATAAATGACCATGGGTCCCCATACGGCAAAGGTACCGACGACAGGCACAAAAGACGCCACAAACATGGCAAGACCCCAAACCACCGGCGAGTGTATGCCAAGAAAAGCAAATGCGATACCGCCTATGACACCTTGAGTCATAGCGACTATGACACCGCCGTAGATGGTGGAGACGACGATATCTTTCGTTTGTTTGAGAAGCCTGTCGCGCTGCCCCCGCGAAAAGGGCATGAAGCTCTCCACCTTTTTAATGAAGGTCGGCCCGTCTTCGAGAAAGAAGAAGATCGACAACAGCATGAAGACAAAATTGACCCCGCCGGCGACGATGTTGCCGAAACCGGCTCTTATAAGGCCCGTAGATTCCTTCGCTATACCCACGATCCCGTCGCTGACCGCCTTGTAGAATTCCGTCTCCGTCATCCGCAGGATGACAAGAAGCTTCCGGATCACGGCGCTTATGACGGGGTGGGTAAGAAAACCCTGAAGCAGATCGCCACCGTTCTGAATGCGGTTGACCAGGTTGACCATCTCCTGGGTAAGGAGATACGCAAAGTATGAGAAAGGTCCGATCAATATAAGAAAGATAGCAAGAAGCGTCAGAATGGATGCCAGGGATTTGTACTTCACATGCTTCAGGATGAAGGCGTATAACGGATAGAACACCAGGGAGAGAACCACTGCCCACATAATGGGAGACAGGAAGGGAGATAAGATGTTGTACGACAGATATCCGAGCACAACGACGATGAATATGAGGACGAGGTTGTAAAACCGGTTTTCAGTGTCCATTGATCCGCCCCGATAAAGATAAGGCCGTCCTCACCCTGGAGGACAGCCTTAGAATTGGTGTCAGTGCAATAATCGTTATTTAACCCTGTTTTTCTCTCTCGTATGCTTCCTTACCCGCCTCTACAGCTTTGCTGATGATGTTCTTCTCCTTGTCGATGAGTTCCCTGCCCTTATCGACATAGCTCGAGGCTTTATCTTTCGCATGACCGACATATTCTTCCGCCCTGTCTCGTGCATCTTCAGCGAAATCCTTGATCAACTTTCTTGTCTCCTCTCCGGTCTTCGGCGTGGTGAGCATCGCCACACCAGCACCTATTATACCGCCGATGAAGAAAGAAAGAAGAACTGTACCGGCACTAAAACCGCTATCCTGCTGTCCCATAGACTACCTCCTTTTTTTATCGCTGCACGCCGCCTTTGAAAAACGCGTTTTTCAAAAAATAACTGACGCCCGCCTTGACCCCTGCCTTCAGCCCCCTTGTTTCGCAGACTGATCCCGCTGCGGCCTTCTGCACTGCATAGCTGACCTGTTCCACGGTTTCCCCGATCTGCCTGACCGAACCCGAAATATATCGAATATCTTCCGACACGACACCAGCGTCATCGGTGATTTTCCTGACACTTCTCAGCGTCAGCTGCAACTCTTCCAGGGTAGGCTGGAGGTTCTCTTCCGCGGTCGCGATGAATCGGTCGAGCGATGCGATCGTCTTTTTCAAATTCACTATCATGTAAATAACATAGGCAACAAGGACGATCGCCGCCAGGGTAATAATACCCAGCAAAATATTATTCATAGCACCTCCCCCTCCTGAGATCGACTCCAAAGCCCATGCGGGCTCCAGATGTATCCTGGCAAAAGAACTTTCTACATTATAACCATTGTATCACATCGGTGCAATGTAGAAAAAAAGGTCTGTCTTTCCTTCCTTGACCGCCATCATCAAATATCCATATAATAAGGGGCAAGAAAGCTTAAGCTATGTGCATATCCCGAATGGGCAATAAAAACATGAATTGTGTTTTTCCCCTGGCCCATTACCTATCGCCCATAGCCTGTCTTTAAACAAAGTTCGAGGAGGACAGGATGAAGAATGCGGTAATCCTTTTTGGAAGTCCCCGGAAGAAAGGCAATACTGTCGAGCTTGCCGGGGCCATGTCAGCGGCGTTGAAAGAAAAGGGATGGGGTGTGAGAACACTTTATCTCAATGACCTCAACATCCGGCCCTGCCAGGGCTGCTATGTTTGCCTGCCTGACGGCGTCTGCAGGATCAACGATGACATGAAGGATGTCCGCAAGTATATCATGGAATCGGACCTCATCGTTTACGCCACGCCCATATACTGGTTCGGACCTTCGGGGCAGTTGAAGCTCGTCATGGACCGGTCCATCGCCTTCATGGATGAAAACTTTGGCTCGCGCATAGAAGGGAAAAAGGCCGTTACCCTCACCACGTTCGGAGATGAGGATATGGATTCCTGCCGTCCTGCCATCGAAACCTTTGAAAAGACCTTCGACCTCCTCAAGGTTGCCTACGCGGGACGCATTGACGCACCGGGCTGCCAGCCTCAGGGAGGCGTCAAGCGGGAATACATCGACAAGACGAGGGCACTGGCCGAATCACTGGCATGAACATCCGCGGGCCATTCTATTTCATAACAAAAAAGACCGGTAAAGCAATCTGGGACTACAAGATGCTCGGTGACGGCGACAAGGTCATTGTTGCCGTCTCGGGAGGCAAGGACAGCCTGTGCCTCCTCAAGATACTGCAGGAACGTCTCAAGTTCGTCCCGATCAATTACGAACTGATTGCCTGCCATGTGGACATGGGCTTCTCCTGGGTCAACACCGACATCCTCGCCGAGCACTTCGAGAAAGAGGGTGTTCCCTACATCATTGCAAAGCCCTCCGAAGAATGGAAAGGTGAAAAGGAGGATTTCGACTGCTTCTGGTGCAGCTGGAACAGGCGCAAGGCCATCTTCGATCTGGCCGGTGAGATCGGAGCGAACAAGATCGCCTTTGCCCATCACATGGATGACATCATAGAAACCATGCTCCTCAATCTCTTTTTCCAGGGCGAAATCGGCACCATGATGCCCTATCAGGACATGTTCGACGGCGAGCTTGCGATCATCCGCCCCCTGGCCTACGTCGAGGAAAAGGAACTCACCCGCCTCGCGACGATCCTCGACCTGCCTGTAATATCCTCATCGTGCCCCCGCGGCGACATCTCAAAACGCAGCCTCGTCAAAGGAATCGTGGCCGACCTCAAGAAACACAACCGCAACGTCAAAAAGAACATCTTCAGAAGCTTGACAAAGATCCGTAAGGAATACCTTCCCGGGGTTGCGCCCAGGTAAAACCACTCGTCCCTCGGCGCCAAGCAGAGACCTGTGTGCCGTAACCGAACCCATTGGAGAAGTTGGATACCACCTTACTGTTCATGATAACGGAGCGCCGTATCTAGCTCTGCTTCCGGTACATCAAACACGAGACCCGAAGGCGACAGGGCTTCTTTTCTAAAAAACTCCGGCAAACGATCATCTTTACCGGTAAAGCCGGCAGCCTCGTTGAAACGTTTTTCGACCGTCAGAACCGAGATACCCAGGTTCATCAGGTAGTTCTCATCAAAGGTTTGACCTGTAACCGCAATCGCGCATTCTATCAAATCCTTGTGCAGCTCCGGCATGTCAAGAAGAGGAAGTGAGGCAAAAAGACAAATGCCAAGGCTATCGATAGCCGCGAAGTACCATTGAAGGAAAGCAGACACAGAAGCTTGCCCGGTGGATGCAGTCGGATCGTAATCAGGATTCGTGGGGCTCGGGAGAGCAAGACCACAGGTGTGGTCAGCCCCCATAGGTGAAGTAGCGTACGTGACACCGGTACCTTTTAAGACACGTGGATCATAAGCAGAGAGAGACTGTCCCTTCACCGTAGGGATGCGTACCACACCAAGCTTTTTTCCGGTTTCCTCGCAACCGTTGCCGATCATCGTTCCTCTCTGGGTCCCCTTCCTTGACTCTTCAATCAAAGCGTATGCCGCTTTCCCATCGCCCCAGGGCAGAATACCGGCTTCCATCGCAACTGCAATGGCCGCACCGACGTCCATGGTGTCGAGACCGAGGTCGTTGCAAAGGCGATTGATGCGGGCAATATCGTCAAGATCCTTGATCATGCAATTGGAGCCCGTAAGGCCCAAAGTCTCATACTCCAATCCGGACACTATCTCTTCGCCTTTTTCATCGACATAGACATTCGAGCAACTGATAACACAACCGTTCATACACCTGTGGACAGCCTGGCTATTCGGCCTTTTTGCCATGGTTTCCGCCATAAATTCACCGGATATCTTTTCTGCCCCTTCGAACTGTCCGATAGAGTAGTTCTTTGTCGGTAAACACCCTAGAGCATTGATCATGTTGACGAGCAGAGGGGTTCCGAACTGTCTCAGGCCTTCCGCGAACGGATGGGCGAGAATCCCTTTTGTAAGATTGGCCGCAGCTGTTTTGAGCTTTGCCGAATCACCGACCTCCAGGCGTTCTGCTCCCGCATCGTCGATGATGACAGCCTTCAGATGCTTGGAACCCATGACGGCGCCAAGTCCGCCCCGGGAAGCCATGCGTATTTTGAAATCGGGCGAACTAACCGCTACGGACGCAGCCTTAAGAAGTCTTTCTCCTCCGGGGCCAATGCTTATAATGGAAATGCCATTGCCATATTTCTCCTTGAGGCGGTCAAACAGCTCATAATTCCCTAGCTCCTTGTAATTCGCCGCCGAAAGAAAAGTAACGCCGTCTTTCGATACTCTTACCACCAATAATTCCTCTGCAACGCCCTCAACAACAACGGCCTGGATGTTAAGCCGCGCAAGCTTCTGACCCGCTGAACCTCCGGCGTTCGCCTCCTTTATGCCTTTGGTGAGAGGACTCTTCGCACCAACGGAAAGGCGGCCGTTGTTCGGTGCGGGAGTGCCGCAAAGAATGCCCGTGGCGAATACCAGTTTGTTCTCTGCGCCGATCGGATCGGCCTTAGCCGGGACTTCTTCGCTTACAATCTTCGATGTAAGCCCCCTACCGCCCAGACGGGCATAAACCGGCGGGATATCTTCATACCTGAACTGTTTCCTGGTGAGATCAACCCTTAACAACTTCTTCATTGGTTCCTCCCATAATAAACGGAATTTATTGTTCTGTACCACCTTTCCGCCGGGACTCAAGAAAGAATCCCAGTATAAACCCGGCGCACGCGGCAAGTGAAATTGGGGTAAGGGCCCAGTAAAACGTTCCTGATTGCCTTGTCGCCACCCCCGCCAGATATGTCCCCATGGCCCCTCCGAACGTCCCAAAACCGAACCACCAGCCCATCATGCTTCCCACATAGCTGGGAGGGTAATTCGTTGCGATGAACGCGCTCAGGGTGGGGGCCATGAACGACATCCCCCATCCCGCGATCACGAGACAGACCACGAGAAGAACCGTGTTCTGATACACCGCGGGGAGCAGGAGCAGGTACGTGAATATCCCCGTCATCACAAAACCGATGAAGATGGCTGGCCTGTGCCTTCCCTTCGCCACCCTGTCGAAGAATATGCCTCCCGAGATGAATGCGGGGATCCCCGCGAGGACAAGGACCAGGGAGAATTTCCCCGCCGCGACCGGGCCCAGGCCCACACCCGTCGGGCTGGCGGTTGCAAAGTACGGAGGTATGAGATTATACAGGCTGTAGATCCCCCAGGAGTTGAAGAAGGCGATAAACGTCCCCACCCAGGTCATGGGCATGGCGAATATCTTTCCGTACGTGATCCTGCCCGCCGGGGACCCTGCATCCTCCACCATCGCCCCGGCTATCTCAGGGTTGGGGGGCCTTCTCGTAATAATGACGGCGAGTATCATCGCGACCCAGCCGGGCAGGGAGAGTATGGCTACCGTCTTCTGCCAGGTGCCGGCCATGAGAAGGACCTCCGGTGACACGATCACGCCCACCGCGGGGCCGAGGGACAGCGAACACATCATGAGACCCCCGGCAATGCCGTGCTCCTTCCGCGGGAACCACAGGGCGAGGATGGGGCCGATTGCCGCGAAGATGATCGCCACAACCCCCTGGAGGAGCCTCGCGATGAACACGGTCGTGTAACTGTGCCCGATCCACGGCATGAGGGTGGCGGGCAAGGATGCGCAGGCGAGGCCGAGGACGAACACGGGGGTAAGCCCCCACCTGTCGACGATCATCCCCCCGAACATCATCGCCACGGCCACCGCCAGGGCGAACGCCATGGAAAGGTTGATCGCCGTCCCCATGTCGACCTTCAGGTCGCTTGCGACCTCACCGAAGATGGGCGCGTAGACGATCATGTCGATCGCATAGGCGATAAGGGCAAAGCAGCACACCGTCAGAATAAGCCACCGGTACGAGGAATAGGGTGTCTTTTCACTCATGACCGGTCCCCTTGTGTCTTCACCATGGCCTCGAGGACCAGCTGGGTGATGTCCGCCACGCCGATGGGCATCCTGTTCGCGTTCTTTGCCATCGTAAGGGACCTCACGCAGGAGGGACAGGCGGTCACCACCGCTGCCGCGCCCGTTGCGAGGACCTCGTCAAGTTTGCGTTTCGCGATCCCCAGGGAAAGGTCCTGGTTAGACACGAGCAGGTCCCCGCCGGAACCGCAGCAGCTGCAGTATTCCCGGTTGTCCCGCAGTTCATTGACACGAAGTCCCGGTATGCTCGCGAGTATTGAGCGGGGTTCATCGTATATCCCGCTCGCCCTCCCGAGGTCACAGGGATCGTGGTACGTCACCGTCCTGTCGATATCCGAGAGGGATATCAGGTTGTCCCGTATAAGCCCCATGATGAACTCCGTGGAATGGAGGACATCGACACCGGGTCTCTCTCCCGTGATATGGAAGTACTCGTCTTTCCACATGCGATAGCACCCGGGACAGGTCACAACCAGGGTCTTCGCGCCCGTCGCCTTCACCGCCTCGATGTTGTGCCTCATCGCGGCGGCGGCGGCGTCCCTGTGGCCGGCGGAGATAAGGGGATACCCGCAGCACCACTCTTCACCCCCGAGAAGGGTGACGTCGAAGCGGGCCTCGTCGGCTATCCTGACAAAGGAACGCGCGATGTCCTGCACCATGGGGAAGAAGGAGGTCACGCAGCCGGTGAAGTAGATGATCTTTCCCTGCGTCTTCTCCGCGTCCGGACGGAGCTTCAGTCTCTTCACCCAATTTGTCCTCTGGTCGTTGGGCTTCCCCGCGGTGTTGTGGGTTGCGTTCACCACCTGCGCCACCGCCTTCAGGCAGTCGAGTTCCATGCCCTTCCCGACGAGGTCGCTCCTTAAGTCGATCCACATGCCGGGAGAGTTGATGGAGACACTGCAGTCGACGGCGCACCTGCCGCAGAGGGTGCATGCGAAGACGCTCTTCAGATACTCGGGGGTCGCCTTTGCGCTGTCCGGGGACCCCTTCCCGAGGACCTCGTTCGTCATGAGGATCCTCCCCCGGGGGGTGGAGGAGACCCACTCCCCCCGGGTGGGGCAGTAGTTCATGCAGTAGCCGCACTGGACACAGGCACTGAAGCCGGTGTCGGCGCCCGACGGGGCAGGGCGTTTCGGGTAGATCCTGTCCAGCAGGGCGGCTATCTTCATGGCCGTGCCGTGGATGACCGGCTTGAAGGGCAGGGGCGCACCCGACCACATTCCGGGGTTAAGGATGCCCTTTGGGTCAAGCTCCTTCTTCAGCTTTTCGATCTCGTCGACCCTTTCCGGGGAGAACACCTCCCTGCTGTAGGGTGCGTTCCACACGCCTATCCCCCCCGCCGGCCTGCCGCCGGCAGAGCGAGCGAGGGCAAAGATTCTGGCCGGCACGGTGAGGGCGAACCCGAACTCCAGGGGATCGTCCTTGTCGGTGACGAGCATGGACATGACCATGCAGTCGTCCCGGGAGACGACGTGGCCCAGGAACCCCACGGACCTCTTCCCCAGTCTCCCGAGGCCGGCGTAGAACCCGTCGAGCCCCTCAAGGGGGACATGGACACCCACGGGCAGGACGGTGGGGGCGGCCCTTCTGATCCTCAGCATGTTGAAGCGCTGGTTCCACTCCTCTTCCGCTCCGTCCCGTATCTCGCCCCGATACCGGGCGGCCAGGATCTCAACGGTCTTCGTTGCCGCACCGGAACCTTTTCCCTCGCTGTCCCGGGTGACCAGCACCGTGCCTCCCCCGGGTGAAAAATCGGCCACCTCGTAGCCCGATTGCCTGACGAGACAGAGATACCGGTGGTCGAAGATCTCCAGCGCGTAGGGGAGTTCCTCCATGCCGGCAAGGGCCCGGACAAAATCGAAGAGGTCCTTCATGTCGCCGAAGCAGACGAGGTCCGAGGAGACACCCGCGGGGGCCCTCCGGACCGCGAGAGACACAGCGGTGACAATACCAAGTATCCCTTCGGTCTCGCAGAGCCGGTCAAGCCCCTGTTCCCGGGAAAGCGTCCTCGCCGTGCCGTCGGCAAAGACAACCTGTACGGAGAGGAGGTGGTCGCACACCGGGCCGTACGCGAGGCTCCCTATCCCGAGACCGCTGCCCATCACCCAGCCGCCTATCGTGGCGGAGCGTGCGCTGGAGGGGTAGCTCTTCAGTGCCAGTCCCTCCTCCTTGAGCCTCAGGTCGAGTTCCCACCAGGTAAGTCCCGCCTGCGCCGTCACGCGAAGGGCCGCGGCGTCGATCTCGGTCACGGCCGACATCCCCCGAAGGTCGAGTACCACACCGCCCTTTTTCGGTACCGCGCCGAAGAGGCCCGAGGTGGCCGCGCCCCGCGGCACCACGGGTATGTTCCTATCGCTGCAGTATCGCAGAAGACGGCCCACCTCCTCCACGGTGCGGGGCTTGACGACAGCGGTGGGCATGGTCGTGAAGAGGGACGTGACCCAGCGGGGGATGGGGACAAAGTCGGCGGCATAGAACCATCGCTCGAACCCGCTGGTGGTCACCCTTTCGCCGACGATCTCTCTAAGGTCTCTCTCTATCGTGCCTGTGTCCATTTCTCCCGTGTCCTCTGGCATGCCCTCGCACCTTTCTCCTGCCTTCCCCACAGACGGGGGAAGGCAGGAAGGGGTGTAGTGGGGGGTATTATGAAAAGGGTATTATGATCGTCCCGCATCTTTATAGAGATCGGCGGCCCTGTACGAGCTTCTGACGAGAGGACCGGATGCCACCGCGGCGAAGCCCATGTCCATCCCGATCCGCCCGTATTCGGCAAATTCCTCGGGTGTGACAAAACAGCGCACCGGGTGGTGCCTCTCGGACGGCTGGAGATACTGGCCGATGGTAAGGAGATCGCAGCGTGCCCCGCGAAGATCGCGCATGACCTCCACCACCTCCTCCTTCGTCTCCCCCAGCCCGACCATCAATCCCGATTTGGTGACACTGCCGGGATCAAGGTCCTTCACCGCTAAGAGGAGATCCAGCGAGCGCCTGTACACCGCCTGCGGCCGCACCGTGGCGTAGAGGCGGGGGACTGTCTCCACGTTGTGGTTGATCACCTGGGGTTTCTCCTGTACGACGACCCCCAGGGCCCCGATGTCTCCGAGAAAATCGGGGATGAGGACCTCCACCCGGGTCTCGGGCATCTGGTTATGAAGCGATGCGATGGTCAGGGCGAACTGGAAGGCGCCGCCATCGGGGAGGTCGTCCCGGGTCACCGAGGTGATGACCGCGTATGTAAGGCCCAGGGTCCTCGTCGCTTCGCACACATGTTGGGCTTCCTTCTCATCCGGACGGAGGGGGACTCCCTTTTTTACGGCACAGAAGGTACAGACCCGCGTACAGGTGTCTCCCAGTATCATGAACGTTGCGGTACCCTGCATGAAACACTGCCCCATGTTCGGGCAGAGGGCGCTTTCGCATACCGTGTGGAGGTTCTTTGCCCTGAGGAGGGCCTCCATACCGCGCATCGCCTCCGGTCTGGGGATCTTCTGCGTAAACCAGGCGGGCAACCGTCTTCTCGCCATCATGCGACCCCCGGCATGACCGTCATCAACCTGGCTGGAAAATCAAATACCTCTGAGAAATTCAGTATGAGCCTTTCCAGGACGGCATTTATCGGCATGGTTTTGCCCAGGATCTCAGACATGGAGGTTGCCCTCCTATCTGGAAAACCGCAGGGATTGATGAGGCTGAAATGCCGCATATTCGGGTTTACGTTGATGGCAAATCCATGCATGCTCACCCATCGTCTGACGCCAAGCCCGATGGCAGCGAGTTCTTCCTTCTCTATCCATACCCCCGGATGACTATCGTCCCTGCCCGGATAGATGGAAAAATCTCTCATCGTGAGTATGATCGCCTCTTCAATGTCGTGAACGAACTTTCTGATATCCTTCCTCCGCAGTCTCAGGTCCATTATCGGATAGCCCACGATCTGGCCCGGCCCGTGATAGGTGGCATCCCCTCCTCTGTCCACGAAGAAAAGGGACACTCCTTCGCGATTGAGGTATTCCCTTGCCACCAGAACGTTTTCGACGGTGCCTGATTTTCCGATTGTGATGGTAGGCGGATGCTCCAGGAGGAGAAGCACGTCAGGAATCTCCTCGGTGACCCTTTGATAGTGCAGGTTCTTTTGCAGCTCATATGCCTTTCCGTATTCGATCAACCCAAGTTTCCAGATGAGGCTTGTAGTGCTCAAGAGGACTCACCTCCTCGTTCTGACATGGTTCCCGAATGTCACCGTTTGGTAATGAAATGAATTGCCTCGCCGCTCACATCCTTTGCCGCCTCCCACAGCGCTTCGGATAAGGATGGGTGCGCATGAAGCGTCTTGCCGATATCCTCCGGCGTCACTTCTAGTTTAAGCGCGAGGGCGGCTTCGGCAATAAGGTCCGTGGCACGGGGGCCCACGATATGTATCCCCAGTATCTGAAAATACCGCTCATCTGTCACAACCTTCACAAAACCGTTGCGTCCCCCGATGATTGTCGCCATGCCATTGGCCGCGAAGGGAAACCTTCCTACCCTTACGCTGTAACCCTGCGCAACGGCTTCGTCTTCCGTTAGCCCAACGCCCGCGGCTTCCGGGATGCTGCTCACCCAGTAGGGGATGACGGAATAGTCGATTTCGTCGTTGACGCCCATGGCGTTATTCGCAGCTGTAATCCCCTCAGCATAGGCAACCGATGTCCACATATGATCCATGGTCACGTCACCGGCGGCGAAAAGACCCGGTACGTTCGTTTCCATCGTAGGGCCGGTAACAACCCCGTTTTTCGCGTTCAATGCCACACCGATTGTACGAAGACCCAGTGCGTCCACATCTGTTTCCCTGTCTTCGGCCATTATCACGTAATGGCCGCTGACCGTGTTTGCCTGCCCTTTCGCTTCGATGGTCACACTCAACGTATCGTTTTCGCCTTCTTCCATTGTCGGGACGCGGGCTTCCGTATACACCCGCACTTTTGCCCTTTTCAGTTCTTTTTCAATTACTGCGACGGCTTCCCTGTCCATATCCCTCAAAATTCCCGGTGACTCTTCGATGAGGCTGACGGAAGAGCCGAGTTTTGAGAATATCGTGGCAAAGGTTACGCCCACAACTCCTCCTCCAATAATCACCAGCGAAGGAGGGATCGCGGCAAGCTCGAACGCCTGGGACGAATCAAGGATTTTTGGCGACCCGTTGCCCGATGATGGTTTCCTGCATCGTGAGCCCGCGGCAACGATGATCCTCCGCGCCTCGATGGTCTTCTTCGCACCGTCCTTTTGCCCTATCTCGACCAGAGAGGGAGAGACGATACGTGCCCTTCCCTCCATAACCTTAACCCCGTTCCCCGCCAGGAGGAGCTTCACGCCCGCCACCAGTGTCTTTACCACGGTATCCTTGCGGGACATCATCCTGGTGTAGTCGAGGGACAGTCCTTTATACGTGATGCCGTAGTCCTTCGCATCCTTTCCTGCTTCCAGGAGTTCAACCGCCTGTGTCAGCGCTCTCATGGGGATGCAGCCCCGGTTAAGACAGGTGCCTCCCAGACTGTCGTTTTCTATAAGCATGGGCATTCCGCCGAGTTGCGCGACCCGGATCGCCGCACCATATCCTGCCGGACCGCCGCCTATTATAATCACGTCCCTTTTTTCCATCGTTCTTCCTTTTCCTCCACGGCTAGGCCAGAAGCAGCCAGGGCTCTTCCAGGTATGACCGTATCGTTCCCATAAACTGTTCCGCACCAAAACCGTTTATTACCCTGTGATCGAAGGTCAGGCTGAAGGGCATTACGGGCGCTATCACTATCTGCCCCTCCTTCACCACGGCTTTGTCGTTGATCGGTCCCGTTGCGAGAATTGCCGATTCCGGCTGATTGATGATGGGTGTCTGGAACAAACTCACCCCGCCCTTGCCTAAACTGGTGAGCGTAAAAGTTCCGCCGCTGACATCATCGGGCACCAGCGTGCCTGACTGCGCCTTGTCGTTCATGGACCGTACGGCCCGGGAAATCTCGGTAAGGGACTTTTGATCGGCATGCTTCACAACGGGAACGATCAAGCCTTCAGCACCCATCGCGGCGGCAACACCGATGTTGATGTTCTCCCATATCTTCAACTCGTCATCGATGAAACTGCAATTGATGTCGTAGTGTTTGGTCAAGGCTCTCGATATGACAAAAACCAGGATATCGCTGAAGCTTATCCTTATGCCGATGAGCTTCTCATTCCTGACAAGGCCCTCGCGGAACTTCACCATCTCTGTCATGTCGAATTCGCCCATTACAGTCATCTGGGCCGTGCCCGACAAGCTTCGGTACATATGTTCCGCTATCGCCTTCCTCATGCCTCTTAAAGGTATGGATTCCTTCAGCGTCCTGCCCTGGTAACTTTCCGGTAATGCCTTTACCTCTTTAACGGGTTGTGCCGGACTCTCAGCCAGAGCTTTCTCAACATCCTCCCTGGTAATCCGGCCTCCGGGACCCGTGCCCTTTATTTTCGTGACGTCCACCATCTTGTCTTCAGCCAGTTTGCGGGCGACGGGCGTTATGCGGATCTTCCCTCCCACGCTTTCGCCGCCGCCGCTTTCGACCGCTCCTTCCTGTTTGACGGCCTTGTTAGGTGTAACATAGGTGGTGGCGACGGGCGCCCCTGTCTGGCTGTCCTGTCCCGGATGTGTCTGCAGGCTTGCAAGTTCTTCCTGCGTCTGTGCGATCAATCCCACAACCGTACCTATCCCGGCCTTGTTGCCGCCTTCAATAAGAATGTGCACGAAGCCCGAACCCTCGGCTTCGACATTCCACTCGGTCTTTTGAGTCTCAACGACGAGGACCACATCACCCTGTTCGACCCGGTCACCTTCCTCAACTTTCCATTCCACCAGATTAACTTCGTCCACGCTCATTCCAAGCTTGGGAATCGTTATGTTTACGGCCATCCTATCACCTCTTGCGCGTTATAGCCCAGCACCGTCTATCCCTCAACGAGGACCTTATATTCATCTGCCGGCATCAGGGATTCCGGTTCGGTCGGGTCGCTCAATTCGACCACGATCATCCAACCCTCCCCGTACGGGTCCCGGTTTACTATGCCCGGATCATCCTTCAATGCTTCGTTCACCGCCGTCACGATACCCGTTACCGGACTGTAGAGGTCGTTCGTCGCCTTCACCGACTCGATAACACCGAAAGGATCCATGCGGACCACCTCCGTGCCTGTTTCGGGCAGTTCGATAAAGACCACCTCTTTCAACTGCTCCTGGGCAAACTGGGTTATGCCCACCCGCCCTTTGGCCGGCCCCTCAAGGCGGAGCCAGGTATGTTCCTCGTTATACTTGAGATCTTTCGGGTACACTGCGCCTCCTTATTCACTTCTCTTCAAGGTTTCACCAGGATCTTCACCTCATCTTTTGATGCAATCAGCCGCCTGAACCCCTTTTCTTCAATATCAGCAAGAGGAACTATGCCGGAGATGAAAAGATCGCTGTTTATCTTTCCCTGTTCGAGGAAACGGATTACATGGTTGAATTCATCGTAGTATCCCAGGACGCCTTTCAGGTCAATCTCCCATAGCACGAGCATAAAGGGGTTGATGGCGACATCCTTGTCGTTGATTCCCACTACCATGACCTGTCCGCCGCTTTTCGCAAAGAACATGGCGTTCTGAAAACCGAAGGGCACTCCGGTACATTCATAGACGATATCCGCCCCCACGCCTCCGGTAAGGCCGAAGATACGTTCCCGCAACCCTTCGCCTTCCACAGTGGGGTCGAGCACCACGTCCGCGCCCAGATCGCGGGCCAGCCGCGCCTTTTTCTCGGACACCTCGAGGACGATCACCTGACCTGCTCCTCCAATCTTCAGGAACTGGATGGTACCGAGACCGATCATACCGGCGCCGATGACCACCACGTTATCCCCCGGTTTGAATGACGACACCCGAACTCCGTGAAGTGAAGTGGCGAGTGGTTCTACGAGGGCACCTTGCTGAAAACTCACATTCGGCGGCAGTTTGAAGAGCATCTGATCGGGATACTCGATCCTGACATGTTCCGCATAGGCACCATCGTGAGCGGGGCTTATACCGATTGCCCGTTCAAAGGCTTTGTTGCACAGGGAGAACTGGCCTTTCCTGCACCAGTAACACTCACCGCATTCGGGTATGGGTTTCGCCACCACGCGGTCCCCGGGGGTGAAGTTCTTCACGTTCGCACCGATTTCCGCAACCACTCCGGAGCACTCGTGACCCATCACGGTTCCCAGGGGGACCATTATCCCGTTCAGATAACCATGTACATCGGAGCCGCATATCCCGCAGTATTCCACCTTCATGAGGACTTCAGCCTCGCGAATCTCCGGTTTCGGTTTCTCCTTGAACTCCAATTTCTGCAACTCGGTAAAAACAGGCACTTTCATAGTTTCGTTTCCTCCGCATTTGTGGCGTGTCCGGGCGTCTTAGTTGAACACGGCCCCGCCATCCACGTTAAGTGCCTGGCCCGTAATCTGCTTCGCTTCGTCCGAGGCCAGGAAAACTACGGCATTCCCTATATCTTCCGGCATCTGGGGTCTCCGGAGAGGGATCATGTTCTGCACCGCGCCCTCAAACACCTGGTCCGGTGTCAATCCCTTGAAAGCCGGATAGGAAAGTGCGAGTACATGTGCGGCTTCCTCCCACATGGGCGTCCATATGAGTCCCGGGCAGACCGTATTTGCGTTTACGTTATACGGGGCGAGCTGCAATGCGATGGCCTGGGTGAAAAGAATGACGCCCGCCTTGCTCGCACAGTAATGGGGGATGAAATCAACGCCTTTTCGCCCGCCGATGGAGGAGATGTTTACAATCTTGCCGCTCTTCTGCTCTTTGAAATAGGGAACTACCGCCTGGTTGCACAGAAATGTCCCTTTCAGGTTCACGTCGATGGTCAGGCTCCAGTCTTCCTCGGAGATGGTCTCAAGAATCGGTGGTTCCATGGATTCCCGTCTGTGGACAAAACCGCTCACACCGGCGTTACAGACGAGTATGTCAACCTTACCCATCTCTTTCACGGTGGTATCCGCCAGTTCTTTACATTCCCTTGCGACACGGACATCTGTCTTTACAACAATGGTCTTGCTTCCAGCTTCACGTATTTTCACTGCCACCTTCTCCGCCGCCGCGGCATTTACATCACTCACAACGACATGTGCTCCCTCCCTGGCAAGACACAGGCAGATACCTTCGCCTAAACCGCCGCCGGCTCCCGTTACTATTGCAACTTTATCCTTTAGCCGCATACTGTCCTCCTTTGCTGATCTTCACCGCGTATTCCGTTCCCGGGGATCTTCGGAAGACCTCCGTTTTTTTCTACAGTGTCTTCTTAACGGCAGCTATAACGGAATTCTTGTTCGGCATGTACATGTCTTCGAGCACTGCACTGCCTCCTATTGGTACCATGGGGGCTGCGACCCTCTGGACGGGTGCATCGAGAAGATCGAAGTACTCGGAGACTGCGAGGGCTGCAAGCTCGGCCCCTATACCGCCCCGTATCCTGCCTTCCTCCACGGTCACGAGCCTTCCTGTCTTTTCTACTGATTTGAAAATGGTATTCTTGTCGAGGGGTACTATGGTTCTGAGATCGATCACTTCGATATCGATCCCTTCTTTGGCGAGTTCGGCGGCCGCGGTCAGGGCTTCGTATACCATGAAACCGAGCGCCGCTACCGTCGCGTCCTTTCCTTCCTTCCGGATCACCGCTTCACCGAAGGGTATCGTATACTCTTCTTCCGGCACTTCACCCATAACGCCGCCGAGGATGAGCTTCTTGTGTTCGAAGAACAGGACCGGGTCGTTGCTGCGGATAGCGGACTTGAGTAGCCCTTTTGCATCGTAGGGGGTGGAGGGCTCCACAAGGATAAGGCCCGGCGCCTGAAATATCTGGGACTCGAGGCACTGAGAATGGCCGTATCCCATTCTGAATCCCCCTCCCGTGGCCGTTCGTATGGTAACGGGAATAGAGTACTGGCCGCCGCTGACGTAACGCCACTGGCCGAGCTGATTGCAGAGCTCGTCCATGGCCAGCATGGCAAAGTCACAGAACATCAGCTCCAGTACGGGGCGAAGTCCGAACATTGCCGCTCCCATGGCCACACCCGTTATTGCATTTTCCGCTATGGGCGTATTGACGAGCCTTTCCGCGCCGAATTCGTTGACCAGGCCGGATGTCTGCCCAAAGGCGCCCATCCTCACGTCTTCTCCAAGAATAAATACCGCGGGGTCGCGGCGCATCTCCTCCGCCATCGCCTCATTCAAAGCCTGCAGGTAGCTGATAGTTCTTCCCATTAGAGCACCCCCGTCTGTTCGTAGATATCTGAGATAAAGTCCTCCGGGGTCGGATCGGGGCCCTTAAGAGCGCTCTCCACGGCTGCGTCAACCTCCGCCTGTACTTCCGCCCGGAGCTTTTTGTCCTCCTCGGGCGAGAGGATCTTTCGTTCGAACAACTTCTTTTGACACAGGTCAATGGGGTCTCTCTGTGCCCAATAATCGAAATCCTCCTGTTTCACGTAACCGCCAGGGTCGCCGGAGAAATGCAACGACATCCTGAATGTCTTGTATTCCACAAGATAGGGCCCCTTGCCGCTTCTCGCATGGTTCACGGCCCTCTCCGTTGCATCGTAAGCGGCTTCTATGTCATTGCCGTCGACGATCTCAAAGGGTACGGCATATCCCTTCGCCCTTATTGCAACGTCTTCGGTCGGGTAGTACTCGGTGTAGTAGGACATCTCGCAGAAATGGTTCGTGCACACTGCAAAAACGATAGGCAGCTTCCATACTGCCGCCATATTGATGGCAGGATGAAAATCGGCCTGGTTGCATGTTCCTTCACCGAAGAAATCCATGGTAACCTGATCCGTTTTCTTCATCTTCGAGGCCAGAGCGGCTCCCACGGAAATAGAGAAATCGGATCCGAGGCTTGAGACGACAAAGGGGATGTTCAGGTTCTTGTCCGTCAGGTGTAATGTCCCCTTGCCTTTACTGAGCCCCGTCCTCTTACCCATGTATTCATGCCAGATATCCGCGGCACTCATTCCTTTGCCGATGTACTCACCCACACCGCGATGTGTCCCGAAAAGGATGTCCTCTTTCCTGAGCGGCCCCGTCACCCCTATGGCCACGGCCTCCTGACCGGTGCCAAAATGTGACATCAGCTGAATCTTGCCCTCCATCAGAAGCCTCTCATGTGTCTTTTCTATGAACCTGACCATGAGCATTTTTCGGTACAGATTAAGAAGGGTTTCTTTCTCCATGCTTCATCTCCTCCTCGCCATTTATTCGATCTGTGCTATCAACCTTATAGTAGCGTTCATCAAGGTACCGACGCGCGCTTCACGCCGCTGCGCCTATTCATCGGCGCCCCTTTTCTGCGGCGACCGTTCATGGAAATGCGCCGTTTATCGAGCTTTCCGAACCTCATGGAAGTAATATTCGTATATTCGATAAACTCATTCAATAGCAGGAATCCGTCATTTTGCGGCTTTCTCAATTCGGCGCAAAACAAGCGCAGGCATTGCCTAGACTTAGATCAGATTGAAAAATAATGATTGCGTGTTACGCGTGAGCGGATGGATGGGTAATATATGTACAACGGCGACTTTACCGCTCGTTTCTCGCGAAGGTAATCCTGTTTACAAGGCTCGTGCGGTTTGACACGTCCATCTTTTGATAAATGGACCTGAGGTGGTTTTCGACGGTATATTCGCTGATAAACAGTTTTTCACCAATTTCCCTGTTCTTCAATCCATCACAGATCAGACCGGCGATCTCCATCTCCCGGCGGCTGAGACCGGACTTCTTCAGAGCTTCCGATGATTTCGCCCTTGCGTCCCCAACGACAATAAACAACAACCGGGAATCCTCCGAAGATCTCACGGATCGTATGTTGGCCGAAATCCCCTGGCCGCATACACCATTATCACACGTGATAACCGCCTGGCTCATAGGGTCGGTCGACTTCCTGGCAGCCTCTGAGAATTCCCTGCACTTTGCTCTCAGCGCTTCCGGCAAAGGGAAATACGCACCTGTCTCCTGTGCCGCCTGCGCTTCTCCTCCCAATAATGCTTTCAGGGCTTCGCCGCTTGCGTAGATCGGCTCCAGACACTCGTCCAGGACTATCACCCAGTTGTAGGGCAGATCAGGGCAAACGGCATTGATCACATCTTCCACTTTTCTTACCTTCTGGTTGAGGATCGCCCGCTCGAGACCCGCGCTCACATACTTGGCCATCGCCTGGGCTTTGCTGTGTTCACGTGCCGAAAAAGGCCGGGAACATTTTGGACGATACATCCCCAGAACAGCAAGCAATTTGCCGTGAGCCCATAAACACACGGAGAGCTGATGGTGAATCTTCTGAGGCGACAGGAAATCGTTGTAATACTCCCCCTTCGTAAAACCTTTCAACTCCTCAGAGTTCAACGAGCATACGCTTCTGTTCGCACCGATAACCCTGTTATATGGATCCATCTTGCGGTAATACCGCACATAGCGAGTGATAAACTCATCTTCAATATCATCGTAGACCACGTCGTTCAGATCAATGTGGGGGTAGGGATACTGTCGAAACATCCAGAAGTTGCTTTTCTCTATGCCAAACGCCGACTTCAGGCACTTCAAAACCTCTCGCCTGATTTCGACAAGACCGTCACATTCCAGGGCAATACGTCCGATCTCAACGATATCCTGAAGATCCTTCGAAGCCATTCCCATTTTCCCACCCCTTTTTTGGGCCTTTCCGACCTTCTGCGCTACTCACACATTTTAACAAAGATCCAAAGACCCTGCAACTCATCAAACGAGTAAAAATAAATTTAAACCACACTCATGCTCTTGTGTCAATTACTCCAGATGGACTAACCCCCGGCAGGCGCCAGAGGCGGACCGAGGGTCGTACCTTCTTCCATCTGTGCGGGCCGCCTGCCGTAAAACCGCCCGCAGGCATGCCACGGCCCGGCCTGGATCAGTTCACTTCAATCACCTCAAGGAGAGTTCCCATAAACGGGAGCGTATCGAGATAAGCGGCACGGACGTGCCCCATGCCGGGCACGTCCGTCTCTGCGCTCATTAACACGGCAATGTTCAGTTTTCGGGCTCTCTCCAAAACGCCGTCGTAGTCGTCGGTTATACAGCCAAGGTGCTGGATTCCCTCTCCATGGTCCTCCAGGAACTTCTTGTGATACGTCTCGCCGCTTACAACCTCAATCAATTCTATGGACAGTTCCGGGGTCAACTGGGCCGTACCGATCATGAGGTCGATAGGCGATTCGCGTCCATCGACAAAGCTTTTTTCAGGCCTGAAGCGGAACACTGTGAAGGGGCCTATACCAATGCCTTCCTCGTACTTTTTCACAGACTCGGAAAGATTGCCCACGACAAAACCTACCTGGGCCACTTTCCCCGGGCGCAAGCCTTTTTCGATCTCATTCGGATACACGGTCACCTCTTCCTTTGCCGTTATTTCGCACCCATGTAGCCTTCAAGGCTCAGGTCTCGCCTGCCCCATATCGCCGGAAGCTGATATGGCTGCTCAACACTCGAATGCTGGTCAATATGATCCACCATGAGTATGAATGAACCGGACCATGTTGACGTACCCATTTCCGGGAAGAAGGAGTAGTTCCCATCCCACGTTCTGTAGAGCCGGTCCTTCCAATCGTAGTTTTCCACATGATAATAGTTGAAGGTTTCCTTATCGATATAGAATAGACGATACTTGTAAACATAGTTCCGATCCAGCTGGGTAAGCTTGACCACGTAAAGCGGCCGCCGCTCCAGCTTGACATTGCGGAATTCTCCGGATTTGGAGATGTATTCCGCCCCGTCCAGAGTTGGAGCCGGAACAAGAAACTCCCTCTCTTCGACGACTTCAAACTTGTAGGGATAGCGTGTAGGCGACAGTTTCTGCATCCATCCTTCATTGTCGTCGTAGATCTGGTCCATTCCCATGATCGGGTCCTGTGTATCCGTCGACGTCATTTTCCGAACCCGTCTCATCGAGGGCACATACACCATGAGCATGTCTGCTTTTGAGGGATCTGCGTAATAAAGGGCCGATTGTGCGGTACCCGCAATATCCCGGGGAGCGGGAAAATCCATCACAAACGTCTTTGATTCCCCCCTGTTCTTTGCACGATCATCCAGGTAGCCTAACGGCCCCGCCTGGGTCCTTCCCGCCAAACGGGCGTGCCTGACCTGGTACTGACCATCAAAGTCCATCTTCATATTCTTGTTAAATCCGATAACCCGCCCGATGAGGTAGAAATCCAGACCATAAGACAGATACCGTTTTTCGACATTGTACATGATCTGCTGTGCCTTGAAATTTCCGGAGGGTCTCGGAAAAGGATAGCCGGCAATCCAGCTGTCGGGGACCAGGTATCCCTTGCCGTCCAGTTTCGTCTTTCCCTGGTTTTCCTTTGTTGCCTGGGCGATCGGCAGGGCCCAGTAGTACTGCCTCGTAGGGACGACCTCGAACTCCGGGATACTGCCTACAAAAGGAGGACCGCCCGGTTTTATCCTGTTGTAAAGGTCCGGCCACAGGAGTTTCTTGAAGGCCGCATTGTTCTGAACGTCCTTGTACGTGTACTTTCCCGGTTTAATCTCGGGCGCGATCTTGCCCACTACGTCGGGGGCCTTGAATCCGACCAGCGCCGACCACTCTTTCTTCATTTCCTCTACATTGTAGCTGAGCTTCTGGTAGAGTGCCGGCGGGACGACCTGTTTCGGTCCATAGGTCGTCAGATACGGCCTGGGGTCGTCATAAAATTTCTTATGCTGCTCGATAGTCTGCAGTTTCGGTATGTACGTGGAAGGATGCGGTATATCCTGAGACCCGGCGACGAAAGGCATTAAACACAGGGCCATGAAAGATATCAAACAAAACAGGGTGAAGTCTCTGAGACGTTTCATTCACTACCTCCTTTTCTTACTCTTTGTTTCCATATATACCTAGAACTTGTAGCTCACCGTCGTGTATATGTGATCCTTGTAGTTGAACGGCTGCATATCCTGTGCAAGCTTTTCACCGCTCACGATAATGGCTCCAATCGTATATTTCCACTTATCGCTGTATTCATAACTGAGTTGCGGCCTGTAAAACTCCGACCGCGTGGACCAGTTGCGAAGCCAGAAGATGGAGGGTTGGAGCTTATTGTGCAGGTAAGTCGTGTTTATCATGAGGGTTGTCGTATATGTGTTCTGGTACTGGATGTCGGTCGTAGGGGTACCTACATAGCCCTCTTTCGGGAAGTCCACAATATGACGATGATAGAACTGCGGGGATATCATGAAAAACGCTTTCGGGTTCAGGGCATCGATCTTTACCTTCCAATCCATGCCTACCATCCAGCGATACTCGTCGCTCGTCCAGTAGGTGTTGTCCTGTTCCCGCATGTACTGCGCGATATTGTTGTTGTTCGTCGAAAACGTACTGTTAAATGCGTACATTCCTTCAAATCGCAGAACCGGCGCTACGCCTCCCAGAGCCGATGCCCTGAGGGAATCCAGATCTTTCGAAAATGTACCGCCTACAAACCTGAAATAGGGATAGTACGCGTCATAATAAGGATGCAGAATCATCCATGCGGGATCCCACTTAAATGGTGTCAAATCCGCACCTAGTGCCCCGGACCTGGCCACGTCATGACTCCGGCCATAATACCCGTTGAGACTGACCATCGCGTCTCCCACCGTCCCGGATACCTTCAGGCCAAAGGCGTGGCCCTGCGGGTCCCAGGCATCAGGCTCGCTTACCTGGTCCCTGTATCGACCAAGGTACGCAACGTTCGGAACTGCCTCGACGTACGGGTTCCAGACACCCGAGTAGTCCGCGCCGAGTTCGATAGTTTCGTTTTTTGCAAAATCAGCGTTTGGATTAAAGATAAACTGTACATTGAGGTCGCGCAGCCAGGTCGACTCGAGTGGCGGTTTGTATTCCGCCCGTATCAGCCAGATGGGTATGATGGTGCTTTCAAACTCCACATCACTGATGCCCCGCCGCGAGTCGACAGGGTTGATCTGGTTCATGAGCAGGAAACCATCGGTTTGCCCCCACTGCACGATCTGTTTGCCGAACCTCAAGTACCACCTGTCACTCGGTTTCCACGTAATGTGGGCCTCGCCCACTACATCCCGGAACTTGTTGTACACGAAAAGGCGGTCCCGGGCCTTGCCGAATCCTTTATCATTCCACTCGTTATTGCCGGAATAGATCCCGTACGCCCAGTCCGCATTCAGCTTGAGGCTGTTGAACATGACCATGTTCGGTGCCGCCTCGTACCGCGTCTCGAGCACACCCTGCATCAGGAAGGAATTGAACCCGTCCTTGTTGTCAGGCCTGCCGGTGTGCAGAGCGTAAGAAGCGCTCTGGTTGAGATAACCCGTGACGTTGAGGCCGGGTACATCGGTTTCGATCGCCTCCGCCTGCGGGGGACCGCAGAAGCAAAATAGCGCAAAGACCACAATCACTGCAAAAACTCCCGGCAACGCATTCCCTATCGATGAAAGACCACTTCTCATTTTTTGCCCTCCCTTTTGAGACAGATGTATCTACCCGTTTCTTGGTGCCAGTTCATCCGCGATACGTGCTTCTGTTATTGTCTCCGCCGCGATACTGCTCCTGTTCATGAATTTTGGTTTTATCAGGAGTATCATGAGCGGATGCAATGTCAGTGCGGCAATCATGTTCGTTGTCATAATCATGGCAAGGAAGAAACCCATCTCTGCCTGGAATTTCAGGCCGGAAATGAAGTACCAGGTAATGACAGGCAGTATGATAGTCAACCCCGTGTAGACAATCGCCTCCCCGGTTGTTCTGGCTGCCGTCAGGATGGTCTCACGGAAGTCTTTGCTTTTGGGATACTCCTCCGTGCATCTGCTGTACAGATAGATGCCGAAATCGACTCCCACGCCCACTCCGACGGCGGAGATGGGCAGTGTATTCACCGATAGTCCTATATTCATCGAGGACATGTACCAGAAGGCGATGAGATTGGCGAGAAGGAGCGGACCCGCGAGCATCAGCCCGGCAACGACGGAGCGGAATGCAAGGACACACATGATGAAGATTGCACCGAGGACAATCGCATCCATCTTCGCATGAGACCGTTTCATCTCGTCGTTGAGCCCCATTTCCATGCCGATACGTCCGCCGGCCAGTTTGAATTCGCCGTTCTTCGTCTTCATGGGGATATCTTTGAAGAATCCATACATGGTGTCTTTTATGCGCGCCACGTTATCCGACGTGTGATCGGCGAAATACAACGTGATCTGTGCACGCTCGATATCGCTGTCCATGAACCGGCTCAAATTCGCAACTCCGATGGTATTGCGGATATATCCGAGGATTCCCGTCATCTGTTCTTCATTGCGGGGAAGTTGATACCACACCGGATCGCCGTCGTGAAGAGTCAGGTTCAGTGCCTTACCCATATCGATAACCGAGTTGGAGGTCTTATAGATGTCGGGCAGCCTCTCCTCCATGTACTGGGAGAATTTTTCAAATGTCTCGAGCACTTCAGGGTCATAGACAGACTCCCGGGAACCTTCATAATAGAGCACCAGGTTCTCGGAAGATGCCTTGAACTTCTTGTTGATAAGAGCCTGGTCCTTGTTGTAGGTATCATTGGGCCAGAGCACCGGGGAACCGGGGGTGGCGTCGCCCACCTTGATATCCGCGGTCTGCCATGCACCGAGTACCACTATGAGAAGAACAACCGCGCCGATGACATACTTCCCGGTACCGATAGAGAAACGGGCCAGGGCCGTGCTGACACTGGCTATCACCCCCATCGCTTCCGGACGGGACTTGATCTTGCCTGCGCGCAAGGGGAGGTAGCTGCAGATGATGGGTACGAGCAGGCCCTGAAGGGCGATCGTTGCCATCCAGAAGCTCATAATGATCGCAAGCTGCTGCATGAGAATGATCTTTGCGAGGAAAAGTACGAGAAACCCCGCCACATCTGTGGCCACGGCTATCGCATTCGGCACGAGCATCGCACGCATCGTTACACGGGTTGCAGTATTCCTGTCCCCACCGCTGGTGTTGAACTCTTCGATATAGCGGTGGGTGATCTGCACCGCGTTGCTGATCATGCGGGCGCCCACAAGAAATGCAAGAACATAAAGCAGGGGGCTGAAGTTGATCCCCGTCCAGCCTATGAAACCCAAACCAAGGAAGGTGGACATAAGGGTTGCGATCATGGGAACGGCCATCCCCATCAGGTTTCGGAAAGACAGAAAGAGAATGATGAGCATCATGACCATGCTGATGCCGAATACCGTATACATCTGGGCCTTATAGCTGTAGATCCAGCCCATAAGCATGGGGAAACCCACGATATGGATTGAGGTATCGGTATCGGAGTATTTCGAAACCACACCTTTGAGCTTCCCGAACATCTGTTCGTAGGGGATGTTATCCTTCATCTCCGTCAGGATCATGGCGGCGCTCCCGTCGTCGGAGACAAGTGTGCCGCTATATGCGGGATTGGAGAAGACGTTCTTCTTCAGCTCCGCCATGGCTTCCGGGGTCTTCGGTACATCGGGAAACATGAGAGGCTCGATGCGGATCTCACCTTTTGCCAAAGTTTTTACTACCTTGGTAGAGTAAGTCGCCATGGACATGGTGAGTGTTCTGTAGACTTCATCCCAGAGGACAATCTCATCGGTGATGCCCTTCACTTTGGTCAGGGTCTTCTCGTTGAATACATCTCCCTTTTTTGCATTGACCGCGATAGCTACACCGGAGCCGCCGGATCCGAATACCTTGCTGAATTTGTCCATCAGCTGGAGGTAGGGATGCTGCTGCGGAAAGAGATGCTGAAGGATCACCTCCGTCTTGAGTCTTGCAGTACCAAGAGAGACCAGAACAGTAACAATAAGGACAACGAGGGAAACCCAAATCCTGAAGCGAACAACAAATGATACAAATTTATCGATTGCTCCTCCCGTTGACGGTTTTTCCATAGCGTGTTCTTTCTTCATTCGCAGCTTCTCCTATCTCCGTTCAGCGAGGTGCCAGGTTGTGCCTTTGTCATCGGACCGGTAGATCCACCCGCCCTTTCCAACTGCAACGAAACCGTTCTTCCCCACGGGGGTAATGCCGTAGATGTATCCGTAGGTCACCGCCGGTTCGGCCTTGGCATTCTTAAAGGTAGCGCCGCCGTCCGTGCTCGTCAGAAGAAATGCATCACCACCCACCACAAAAATGTCACTGTCCGACCGGGCGATACTGAAGAGATGCACCTTCGGAACACCCTTTTCGACCTGCCGCCAGCTCGCACCGCCGTCCGTTGTCATCGTTACGTGCCCGTCTATCCCCACAGCCCATGCCGTCCGGGGATTCACGGCAACAATCCTGAACAGGATATTACCCGCGACAAGGTCTCCCGTCTCTTCCGAAAAACTTACCCCGCCGGCTTGTTTGGTCCATGTGGTGCCGCCATTCTCGGTGTAGTAAATGAGCCCGTATTCACCCGCTGCCCAACCGGTGCGGTCGTTCGCAAAGGAAACGCTTTTGAGTATGTAGTCGTCGCTTTTAAACTGAACGATCCAGGTCTTCCCTCCGTCCGTGGTGTGCAGGATATTCGTCCTCTCCCCGACCGCCCAACCCTGCTGAGCGTTTACAAAACAAACGCCCATAAGGAATAAGGACACGGGGCTCTTCTGTTTCTCCCAGTGTAAACCGCCATCTTTTGTGTGGAGAATTGTCCCGCGGTCGCCAACTGCCCACCCATTTTTCATGTCGACGAAGAATATGGACGCCAGGGTGTAGTCGGTACCGCTGGCCTGAGGTGTCCAGGCCTTGCCACCATCGGTGGTGTGAAGAATCGTGCCCCAGCGGCCGCTTGCCCAGCCTTGATTTTCATTCGCGAAACTTACGGAGAAGAGGTCGTGCTGCAGCCTCGCCCGGGCGGCAGTCGCACAAAGGGCAACATTACCGGAAATCAGGCCGACAGCCAGGAAAACAAATAGAAGTACAGGAATAACAAATCCGATCCGCCGTCCGCCGTCATCGGCAAACCCCTTCCAGACGCCGCTGACTGGTTCTTTGGTTTTGAGCCTTCGTTGCATGTCCACCTCCCAATCGAATCGGAAACTGTTTCTGTAAGTTTGGTTGTTTTCAAGCTTATTATTCTGGTGGGGGTTGTTCAATAACGGAAACCCGTCATTTTTTGTCAGAATAACTCCCCGAGGGATATCGGGTACCTGACCCGGGAAAAAGCATTCAATTCGGGCGAAAAACGGGCACACACGAAGGGGTAAACCCCTGTTCGATGAAGAGGCGAAGCGCAGTGCCTCGCCTTCTCGTCTCCTATGTTTGATTCCTACTTTTCAACAACACCGATTATTTCAACCACAATGCCGTCCGGATCCTGAACATATTCAAACCAGAATTGCCTGTCCTCCATGTCGAAGGCTATGGCGGGCGAATGAAGGTGATCCATTCCCTTTTCCCGTGTCTCCTGTGCTGCGCCATGAAAATCGTCCGTCTCGATGCATACCTCAAAATAGCCAAAGTCCCCCCACATCGTGTTAAATGGCATCGATCTACCGCGTGGTTTTACGGATTCGTAGACCTCAAGCATGCCTCCACCCCTGCTGTTCGCGAGGAGGCAAGAACGAACCGTGGTCTCCTTTGCGCCGGCGGCCTCATCAACAAGGCCGGAAAAAGCTTCATGCGGTTTCACCACAACGGCATCGAAACCTACCGACTGATAGAAGGCCACGGATCTTTCCAGATCGGTCACGGCCACCCCAAGCCAGCGTGCACCGCCCAAAGTTTCCTGTATCTCCGCTGCAGAATCGGAGATAAACTCCAGCAAATTCCCCTCCGGATCGCGACCGTACACGAAGGTGTATTCACCCCCACCCCATCCCGGGAGTTTTGTCGATCTGGGCTCGGAAAGAAACGTGATTCTATCCTGGTAATCCCCGTAAAACTTCCCGACATCAGATACTGCAAGGGTGATCTTGTTGACCCCAATGTCGCCGTATCTTTTGATTTTTCTGATCGGCCGCGGATGGGGAAGGCTCATCTCGATCAATTCCACCACAATACCGCCTGCCGGCGGATGGAGCATGGTGCCTGCGAATTTATGCAATGAGGTTCGGAATACATCGACCATCGGGTTCCAGACCTCGGGGAACTCCAGATATGTTTCCGTCATTCCAAGGGTTGTCCCGAAAAACTGTTTCATTGCGGGCAAGTTTTTTACCCCCATTCCGATATGGTTGACCCCTTTCATTCCTTTCAACATGGCATCCTCCTGGATTTCATGGCGCCTTTCTCCCTGGCAGGGTAAGGGAGATCTTCTTCTTCACTACTATTAGTCTAAGTTTCTAGTGCAATTGTTATACGGTCAATAACGGAAACCCGTCATATTTGAGTCATCGCAGGAAAAAACTGTCTCGCGCCCGCTTCGCTGGAGTTCGCAGACGGCACCCGGAAAGGCAAATCCTGTCGCGCTACTTCTTTGTCATATCGGGAGAGAAGGCTGTCGGAACAGGTCGGGCTTTAAGAAGACCATGGTGGGAAGGGGGTGGGCGATTCGATTCTTTAGATGCCCCAGTGCGGCAGCAATCTGTCGAAGATCCAAAAGGCGATAACGAGGACGAGAATAAACATATAGCAATAAGGAAGGAGTCTGGCGATCCTTGCGGGTACCTGTTTCTGTAAGCGCGCGGGGGCGATGCTGGCTATGACCATGAAAAGGAGGAAGAAGCAAAAAGGGTTGTACACGGCGGCGGCCCCGAAGTTGCCGGCCATGAGGCTGAGGATTGCTCGGGTCATGCCGCAGCCGGGGCAGGGGATGCCCGTGGCCGCCTCGAAGGGACAGAAGACGGGGATGACGCCGACTATCCGGTCGGCGGAGACGATCCCCGTCATGTTCACGAACACAAGTGCCAGGAGAAGTCCCGCAAAGGCAAGGGCCGGTTTCCTGGGAATGAGATAATGCTCCATTTATTTTCCGAAGAACTTGTTTATCTCGTTCTGCTGGATCGCGTCGGTTACGATATTGAGGCCGACTATCGTGAGAACGAGACTCAGCACGGGAAGGTCCTTCGATCTGGGCCTGCCGTGATTGTCCTGGGCCTCAACGAGACCCTGGGCCATATAGTATTCATAATAGATATTATACAGGCCGCATGTCACGATCGTCAGCAGGAACCACATCCAGAAGTTGTACTTTTGCTGCCCCAGAAGGTAATTGATCGCCCGCATCTGCCTCGCCTGCCAGAACAACCAGTATATCCCGCAGGTGATGACGGAAAGGACAATATCGAGGGCAATGCTGGACGTAAAAGATCCCGGGTCGGCCTCGACAGGCGGGGGCTCGATTGTCCTGGCCTGGCCTATCTCCCCGTAAGGGGCGCCGATCGATTTGCCGCATGAGGCGCAAAACAGCGCTCCGGGCGCAACCTCAGCGCCACATTGAGGACAGGCCGCAATCCGGGGACCGGACCCTCCCAGTTCTTTTCCGCATTTCATACAGAATTTTGATCCCTCCGGATTCTCGTGACCACAGTTCTCGCAGCGCATGACGTACCTCCCTCAAAATTTTTCCGATTGTACCAGTGGTTTCCTGAATTGTAAAGCAAAAGTAACGATGCAGTCATAGGATGTTTAAAGACCGCCGACAGGGTTTCGGTGGAGTGCTATTGTATCGAGCGCTATTTAAGTTTTAGGCCGGGGTTTTCGATAATCAGGAAAGATACGCACCATGTCAGAGCCGATCGTTTGCATCGTATCGCCTTATTCAGGGAAAAGGATGGTTCCATGGGAAAAAATGTGAAACTCGGTACCAAATTTATGGTTTTTATCTCCTGCGTCATCGCCGTGTCAGTAGCTATAACGGCATCGGCATGTTTGTGGGAGATCAGGAAAGATCTTATAAAACAGGCGAATATGACGCTCGATTCACGGCTGAACGTGTTCTGGGAATTGCTTAATGCAAAATCATCGGCCTCCACGGAGACCGTGGGCGGTGGCACCAGGCAAAAGGCAGTTTTCACTATCCAGGATGACAAGCTCGTGGTCGGCGCCTATGCGTTGAACGGCGATATGGTCCTGGTCGACAAGATCAAGGATGTTTTCGGCGGCACGGCGACCATTTTTATGAAGGATACCCGTATCTCCACAAACGTACTCAACCCTGACGGTACCCGCGCCGTGGGTACAAAGCTGAAGGGCCCCGTTCACGATGTCATCTTTCAGAAAAAAACGTCCTATCGCGGCAGCGCCGATATACTTGGCAAATCATATTTCGTTGCTTACGATCCTATTAAAGACCAGCAGGGCGAGGTAATCGGCGTTCTTTATGTCGGAATACCGAAAGGCGATTATTTCGCGGCCTTCAATCGTATCGTACTGTTCGTGATCGCCATTGCCGTCGTACTTATCGGCGCAGTGAGCACCATGTCCTATTTCTACATGCGCAATCTGACCCTGCCGCTCAATGAGTGCGTCAGTGCCGCACGGCGGCTGGCCGAAGGCGACCTGACGGTGGACATAACCTCGCGGGGAGATAACGAGACAGGCCAGCTCCTGGCTGGGATGCAGGACATGGTCCTGCACTGGCGGTCAATCGTCGATGAAGTGAAACAGGCCGCCGATCGCATTACCGGTGAAAGCGAGCAACTCAGCGCCCACGCCGATCAGATGCGAAACGGTTCGTCGCAGCAGGCGGCAAAATCCTCCCAGGTCGCGTCCTCGGCCGAGGAGATGGCACAGACCATAGTCGATATTGCACGCAATACCAACGAAATAGCATCGTCGGCAAATACCGCCGTGGCAACCGCGAAAAGCGGTGCGGATATTGTGAATCAGTCGATTAACGAAGTAAAGAGCATCGCCGAAGTCGTAAGACAATCGGCCGGCTTCGTCCAGTCGCTGGGAAAACGATCCGACCAGATCGGGGAAATTATAAGTCTCATCAACGAAATTGCCGATCAAACCAACCTTCTCGCGCTCAACGCTGCAATAGAGGCCGCCCGGGCCGGAGAGGTAGGCAGGGGTTTCGCAGTCGTGGCCGAAGAGGTCAAGAAACTTGCCGAGAAGACCGCCGACGCAACGCTCGAAATCAGCAAGACCATCCAGGGCATGCGTGAAGAGGTACTCGATGCCACAAAGGCCATGGCCGAAGCAACCGATAAGGTCATCGCGGGAGTGGAACTCGTGTCCCAGACCGGCGGATCCCTCGGCGAGATAGTGAACAGCGCGGAAGGATTGCAGACCATGGTGACCCAGATAGCCTCGGCAACAGAGGAAATGTCGGCCACCTCCGAGGAGATCAATCGCGAAATAGTCAACATAGCGGAGGTAGCAAACGAAACGTCCACAAGCTCGGAGATGACCGCAACGTCAGCCTCGACGCTGCTCGGTCTGTCCGGCAAACTGCAGACGCTGATGAGCGGGTTCAGGGTGAATTAAGGGAATCAACAGAAGACTCGCAGCCCGGTGATCTTGCCTATCGATGCGTCATAGACATCGTGGAGACATCCGTCCAAAGGACAGGCAAAGCGAATGGGACCCGCCTTGCTATTTAGTCTTGGAGATTAAATACGCAGTGAAGTCTTCTTCGCTTTTCCACGCATCCGATACATTTTTGGGCATTTTCCCGTTATAGTTTTTGAATGCGTCCAGTTTCAGGTTTTCAATATCCTTCTGAAGACTTTTTATTTTATCCTCTGTCCTGGCTATATTGTTCCTCAGCGTCTGTTTCTCTGCAAACTTTTCACGCGACCCGCCATCACTCGATAAAATCTCATCCATAGGAAGACCCAGGTTTTGGTTTCTTTGAGGGTTGTTGTAATTGGCAAGTGCGCGGTGAGCATCCACAAGTTCTTTATCGATGCTCCTGAGCTTTGCAAGATACTGCTTTGCTGTTTCATCAAAGGCACCGCTTGCTGCCGACGCATTTTTTTCTTTGACCTGATTCGATTTCGTTTCCTCCGGTTTCTTGTCCGTGGCGTCCTGTGCAAGGATATTGGCTTCAAACCCGATCAACAAACCAAAGACAATCACCATCCATAAGGCTTTCTTCATGGTTTTCTCCTCAACCATAACACGGCGGTATACAGTCCTGTTGCTATTACTGTAGGAAATATTATTAACTCAACGATGAGTAAATTCAAGCAGTATTTCAGATGAGCCGGCACGAGATTATTTATACAGGTGGCCCCGGGTGCTCCATGTTGTTATCTCTTCCCGGCATCAACGCCCCCGGGGGTTTCGAGCTGCATATCGATTATGTAGTGGTGTCCCATGACGGCAACAGAGGCTTCCTGCGGGCCTCGGCCTCGAAGCCACGCTTTGTCGAATAAATCGGGCACGGAAGCAGCAAGCATATTCAGGTCTACCATGACGTTTCCACAGGATATATCCTTTATCCATGGCATCTTCTCAAGATCACCTTCGAACTCGATGATCAATCTGCGGTCGTCAGGCCCGGAGTCGGAGACGCTTTCATTGGTTTTGGCGCGCCATCTAACATCTTCTGATTCCATCATTATTGCCGTATACGATGCGGGCATTTATGGCCTCCTTTGTTCCTTTATTTGCTGCGCATGCCTTGCCGTTTCATCTTTTATTAGATCTTCTCATTTTTTTCTTTATCCATAATGTTCATTTTATGCACTTTAACCTGAATTGCAACTTGAGAGGGGAAACGTTGAACACAGCGGCCGCCTGAACAATTGGCAAGGTCCACATAATGGACAAAAACGCGGAACTGTTTATATTGAATCTATAGCATTTGGGACGTTTTGCTTAATCATCTCCCCCGGAGGTAACGAAATGAAAAAGACAGTCTCTGTATTCGTCGCGGTCTTTGTTCTTCTAATGCTGGCATCGGGTGTTGCCCTGGCTGATTGCGACAGTGATTGCGACAAACCATTCCTGGAATGTGTGAAAATGTGCGATCAAGCGGTCAAAGAAGACGGTAAAGAGTCGGCGGCCTGCATGGACAAATGTTATCGTCAAGTCACGGATTGTCTGGAAAAATGCAGGGTCAAAAAGGGCGAAAACAGGTAAAACAATAACTTTGCACCAATAAGAAAAAGGAGATGTCATGAGCATCATCACAACCAAAGACGGTACGCAAATCTATTACAAGGATTGGGGCACGGGACAACCCGTAGTCTTCAGCCATGGCTGGCCGCTCTGTTCGGATGCCTGGGAATCACAGATGTTTTTCCTTGCCTCCCACGGCTATCGCTGCATCGCACATGACCGGCGCGGTCACGGACGTTCCGGCCAGCCCTGGAATGGCAACGACATGGACACGTACGCCGACGACCTCGCGAACCTCGTCGAGGCACTCGACCTGAAGGACGCGGTCCATGTCGGCCACTCCACGGGTGGCGGAGAAGTGGCACGCTACATAGGGCGCCACGGCACCGGGCGCGTAGCCAGGGCCGTGCTGATGAGTGCGGTACCACCGCTCATGCTCAAAACCGGGGCAAATCCGGGAGGGCTGCCCATGGAGGTCTTCGACGGCTTTCGCGCAGCGTTCCTGGCCGATCGGGCACAGTTTTTCCTGGATGTGGCAAGCGGCCCTTTCTTCGGCTTCAACCGGCCGGGCGCCAGGGTCTCACAGGGTCTGGTCAACTCGTGGTGGATGCAAGGAATGATGGCCGGGCACAAGAACGCCTATGATTGTATCAAGGCATTCTCGGAAACAGACTTCACTGAGGATCTGAAGAAGTTCGACGTGCCGACGCTGATCATTCATGGCGACGACGATCAGGTCGTACCGATCGGCGCCTCGGCGCTGCAGTCAGCCAGGCTTGTGAAGAACTCGACGTTAAAGATCTACCCGGGCGGTGCACACGGTCTGGCCGACACGAGTAAAGACCAGGTTAACTCCGATCTGCTCGCATTCATCAAGTCGTAAGAGAGATCGCCTGGAACCTGCGCACGGAAGCTCACCGATATTACAAGGAATGGTCCGTCGACCCTTGCGGCTTCTCTGTCTTTGATACGGGCAAATACACGTGGAAGGTCGTTCCCTTCTTTGGTTTGCTGGCGACATTAATGTACCCGTTGTGCTGTTTCACGATGCCATAGACGATGGCAAGGCCAAGACCCGTTCCTTTTCCCGGTTTTTTCGTGGTATAGAAGGGTTCGAATATTTTGTCCCCTGCATCCTTCTCTATGCCGGTGCCGGTGTCGGCCACGGTGATCAGGACATACTCGGCGGGGACACCGTATCCATGGGCCTGGCGGAACTTCTCATCGAGTGTGACCCTTTTCGATTGGATGGTGATCTTCCCGCCTTGCGGCATGGCATCGCGGGCATTTGTGATCAAGTTCAACATCACCTGATCGATCTTTGATATATCCGCCAGGATCGTCACATCCTCATCGTCAAGGGCTATTTCGAGGTCGATATTTTTCGGCAGCAACCCTTCGAGGATGCACGTGCTCCTCGTGAATATTGTATTGATCCGGACCGGTTCAAGGACAACGTCCTGTTTCTTGCTGAAGGCAAGGAGACTTTTTGTAAAGCTCGCCGCCTTTTCGATCGTATCGATGACCTGTCTCACACGTGTCTGCAGCGGATCGTCTTTTGGGATCTTGATCTTCAGAATGCTGCAATGTCCGAGAAGCACACCAAGGATGTTATTGAAGTCGTGGGCAATACCGCCGGCCAGCTTTCCGATGGCTTCCATCTTTTCCGATTGGCGCAGCCGCGCCTCAAGTTCCCTCTTCTCCTCTTCCATCAGCCTCCGGCTATCTTCGGTGGTACCCTCATAATAGATGATCTCGCCGCTTCTGTTCCGTGCCACGCGGGCGTTGAGGGAAACCCCCGATTCTATCTGTTTGCGTGCCGTAGTGTCGCTCACCACTATGACGGTGAGGTCCTTAAGACAGGTCGCCTGGAACGATATGACCTTCTTCTGCCCGTCCTTGCACGCGATCCGGCTTTCCACCGCCTCATACGTGCCTCCCGGTGAACAATCTCTCTTCCAGGCCGCCACTATCTTCTTCCTGTGTTCCGGGTCGGGGTATGCCTTTACCAGCCAATCTCTGCCGGTGGGTACATCGTTGATGGTGTAGCCGGTAATACGTGTAAATTTCGGATTCACATACCTGGAGACCCTTGAATGATCGACGAGTACGATGCCAAGCGGGAGATTTTCAAGGATGGCAAGAACGGGCGCGGACTTCTTCAGAGTAAAACGCGACGGATCGTGGGACTGTCTCATTTAAAATAGTTTGGGTATGTCTTTTTTGCACACTGCGGACAAATGGTGTGACTGAATTCCGCCTCCGAATGTTTTCTTATATAGTCCTCCAATGGTTCCCACCGACCCTCCTCATTGCGTATTCTCTTGCACGAACTGCATATGGGAAGCAATCCGCTCAATGTTTTGATCCTGAACAAGGCTTCTTTGAGTTCGACAATGAGCTTCTCCCGTTCTTCTTCCATGAGCTTGCGTTCCGTAATATCCCGGGCGACACCCTGTGAGTACAAAAAACGTTTTCGCGGATTCGCAATGTCGGCGTCGGAAACATCCCATTTCCCTCTGGAAGTCAGTTCGACGGTGACCTGAGCAAGGGAATAGTTCTGGATCGTCCTGTTCTTCTTGATGAAGCGGATCTCCATTCTTCGCGTGGATCTGCCGCCGACGCGTCTTTCCACAAAATGAGCGGGCATCTTCCCGTGATCGTCGGGATGAACTATCTCCTCAAAGAGTTTCCCTGTAAGCTCTTCCGGGTCGTAGCCGAGTTGTCCGACGGCGTTGGAAATAAACAGTATCCGTCCTTCTTTATCCAGGCGATAAATGATGTCGGGACTCAGGTCTACAAGGGAACGATAGTGGTCTTCACTCAAGAGATACGTCCTCCCGAACATGCGTGATCTTCCAGTTACATTTTGACTGGCTTCATCTGTTCTGTCTGCGGGCGGACCTGGTGTGCCAGGATCTTTTCACGAAATGTCTGAATAGCCTTCTTGGCCGTACGGGCTGGAGGGTATGACAAGGATGTTTTTTGGCCGATGATGAAAGATTACCCGTCTTAATGCCCTGATCGAAGGAAGCCCTTGTATCTCAGACACCCCGAGCTTTCCGGACGCCCCTGGTTTCCTGCAATTGCGATCTGTAATTGTATGCAAAAAGTCAGAACAATACTATAGCAAATAACTTACTATGGAATACGTACGAATTACTAGTATTGTTGCGTCGGGGAAGCGAAGCTGAAAACCGTTCACACGATTGTGGAGCGGGCCTTTTATTAAGTAAAACACAATATTGTTCGACTATTATTCTGTGGACTCAAAACGCGTCATAATCACGTACGGAAATGGAGGGCGTAACCCGGATTATGCATGATATCACTGAAAACCACAGGTCAAAGGAAGCTCTTCTTGAAAGGGAACGGAGATTTCGTGCGATATTCGATCATACGTTTCAGTTCATGGCCCTGTTGACGCCTGGCGGCGACGTGCTGGAGGCAAGCAAGGCCGCATTGCTCTTTGTCGGTGCCCGGGAAGAGGACGTCACGGGGAGCAAGTTCTGGGTGACGCCATGGTGGTCTCACTCCAGGAAACTGATGAATACTCTCCGGAATGCAGTGAGCGATGCCGCACGTGGAAGACTTATACGTTTTGAAGCAACCCACCTTTCTTCTGAAGGCCGCCTTCATTACTTTGATTTCTCCTTGAAGCCGGTATTGAACGAAGAAGACGAAGTGATCTTCCTGATCGCCGAAGGTCTCGATATAACAGAACGGAGAGAAGCGGAAACGCTGTTGAGGGAATCGGAAGAACGCTACCGGGTCGCCATCGAAAAATCAAATGACGGCGTGGCCGTGATCAAGGATGGTCTTCATTTCTATGTCAACGAGAAATTCCTGGAAATGTTCGGATATGAGAATATCGGGCAGATCGCAGGACAGCCGGTAACTGTCATAGCGCACCCCGATGACCGGAAAATGGTCGCCGGCTACAACAAAGGGCGGCGCAACGGGGCGGCGGGCCCATCGCGATACGAATTCACGGGTATCCGGAAAGACGGGACCGCGATACATATCGACGTATCCGTTTCCGCTATAACGTATTTCGGGGATTTCGCGCTTCTCTCTTACCTCAGGGATATAACGGACCGCAAGCTGGCAGAAGAAGCACTGAAAACAAGAGAAGTGGAGCTGCGGTCCAAATCCCGAAATCTTGAAGAAGCAAACATAGCCCTGAAGGCTCTTGCGAGGCATATTGAAGAGAACAAGCTGGAACTTGAGAAGAATATCGTCCTCAACCTGAGAACGCTTGTCTTCCCGTACATCGAGAAAATGCAGAAATCGAGTCTCAATATCAGGCAAAAAATGTTCATGGAGGTCATTGAAAAAAACCTCAACGATATCATCTCACCGTTTTTGAGGACCATCGGCCACTTTGGTCTTACACCCACCGAAATGCACATTGCGGGTTTGATCAAAGATGGAAGGAAGACAAAAGAGATCGCCGAATCGCTTCACATATCCCGTCGGGCCGTTGAGGTTCACCGATACAATATCAGAAAGAAACTGAAAATAAACAGGAACAGCCACAACCTCTGTGCCTTTCTCCTTTCCATGAACACGTGATCCTGACCCGGACATCTCTCATCCCTGCTCCAAAACTCCTTTTACCTAAAACGCCCACCGCACACGTTATTGTAATCACCAATTTTGTTGTAAATTATTTGTTAAAATATTACCCTACTTCCATAATATTGACAATGTAAGACGGCATGGCCGTGGAAAAACCATATGTGATCATATAGCGAGCACATTGCCTGTTTGTGAGGGATATAAATGATAATCCGCATACAACAAAGAAATATATGGATAGGCATAATCGGGGCGATAGCCCTTTCTTTATTTTGCTTTGAGGTGTTCGCCCAGTCTCCAACGGATATCCAGCAAAGGGCGAATCGCCTTGAGCAGCAACTGCAAGGCACGACCAACCTGAATAACCTCATGGAGACATATCGCGAGGCCATAGAACTTATGGGCGAGGCAAACAGAAAAACCGGTGGGGTCACCGGTACGCAGGCCATGTCAGTCCAGCCGGCTGAAACGCCGGAGAAAGAGATGGATCGCCGTTGCGAGATCATCAATAACCAGTTCCGCCAGATAAAAAACATGACGGGTAATTTTTCCGCAGGTGAAGAGAAACCGCAAATTCCTGAAGCTGTGCCCGTGGAAGGGTACATTTTCGTCAATGGAGGGGAAAAGGAGCTCTTCTATAATGAAGTGAAGACGGATCTCCTGTACACGATCAAAGAGAGCTTTGTTGGTAATCTGGCTATCCTGCATACCTACGATGCGACAAGAGGACAATTTGATAGGGAAAAGGAATATGAAATTCAATCTCTATCAACGAAGGTCAATGTGGCTGGCGTGGCGGGTAAGAAGTGCGCCCGTTGGAGTTCCGGATCACCATCAGTTTGTACCCGCTGGGCTCACTTCTTACGCTACGAAATTGACAAAGGAGAACGTTACCCACAATTCCATGCCGGCGTGGTGAGCGCAACCCCCACTGAAAATGGCAGGATTAAAGTCGAGGCCAGTGCGCCTAAGGTTATCTTTCGAGGGGATGACGGCAAAACGAATCTGGCGATGGGATGTTTTAATGCCACATGGACGCTGACCAAAGCAGAGGTGGAAAAATTCCTCAAACAGGGTGAAATGTTATTGCGGCAGGATATCGGCAGGCCGATGGGGCCGTCACCTGGCTGCCGTCCCGCCTCCACGATGACGCTATATCTCAAGGTTAAGGAAAAGCCGGCCGAGGAATGCAAAAACATGGGATCCGTGGAACTGATAATTGTCAGTCCGGAAGACAAGGGCAGGCATGTCTTCAGCGACGAGTACCTCCTGAGCGAACATTCCAACAAACTTACCCTGGAACTCGAGGCCAGAACAGTGCCGGAGCGCTATGCCGATTCAGTCGAATGGACCGTTCCCGAGATAGAAGGCTCCAATCGGACGATTATTCCCGCTTCGACATCATCAACGCCAAAAGGACGAAAACTCACAGTCGTCTATAAAGGACTGCCCGAGGACAATAACCAATTCGGCAGGAAAACGGTGAAGGCGACCCTGAAAGTGGATTCATGCAGAATAGAAAAGACAAGAGAGGTGCGTCTCTTCTATCCCAGGGATGAAAAAAATAATCCCGAGGGAAGGTATCCCAACTGGTTTTATTACTGGAAGCAAACCCCGGCGGCAAGACCATTTGGACAGAATGTCAGAATTGAATACCACTGCACGGGGATTCCGATCGATAAATGCGCTTGTCTCCACCGTGGCGTCATAGGTCAATACAATCCGCACTATTCCGGCTACAAAACGATTAATGTATGCAACCTCAAGACAAACACGTGGGATCCCGATACATTCTATGCAGAACTGCCGGCGGTTAAACGGTCAATACCGTCGACGCTTTCCGGAAGGAATTTCTTCAGTTATACCTACATCGATACCTTCGCCATTGCTATCATGCATGAGTTTACCCACTTCAATAATTTCCACACCTTTTGGCCCGGAGGCTGGATAAGCAGCGAAGATGGCGATGCGGATGATATTCCCGACAGGCTCGAGTCAGAAATGGGGTTTCGCCCGGGAGTAAAGCAGACTTACTGGGAGGGGGTCGATTTGGGTGGCGACGAGGAATTCCTGACATTGGAATCCACTTACGACTACCAGACAGGGACATACGACGAGTACGACTGGGCAAAACCAGGCAAAAACTGGCCCAAGTAAATCAACAAACCGGACCAGCTTCGCCTGCGAATGCATTCAATTTCATTTTCTTAACCGTGTTTCCTGAGTTCGATTATATCCGGATTATGTACCAATAGCCTAATCCACTCCCGGAAACGCCCTACCCTGGGATACAGCAGCTGTGTCCGGGTAACGGGATCAAAAGGTTCGCCGGGTACCACATGAAAACTGGTGGGTGACGGGTTACCGCCCTTGACATTAATTGTTTTATTCTTATCTCGTAATATATGAGAAAAACAACCCAAAGACCGGCAAAAAAAAACGGAGGAAGAGGATGATCCCACAAAACGTACTGCCGGCAATAAGGTTGTAGCGTAGCAGCCTTCAGTTCAGCAGATGAGGAGGTTTCGACAGATGATTAAAAGAATACTTCTCGGTGTTGGGGGTACACCATATACGAGTGTTGCTATTCAGCGTGCAGTATCCCTTGCAAAAAGGTTTGAGGCAGAAATAACAGGCGTGACCATGTTTGATGTCGAACGCCTGACCAACGTCAGCACTATGCCGATACGATCAGAAACGACGGTCGAGCGAGTTAGTTTGACAAAAGAAGATATCGAGAAAGCAATCGGCGAGTTTACGTCCGCCTGCGCCGCCGAAGGGATCAAATATCAGGTCAAACAGGAAGAAAAGGGGAAACCGTTCGATACGATAATATCTCTTGCCCGTTACCACGACTTAGTGATATTGGGCCTGCGGAGCATATTTGAATATGATATTTCTTTCGAGGAACCCAAAGATACACTGGCACGACTCGTATCGGCAGGAGTGAGGCCGATTATTGCAGTATCAGATACGTTTCGGCCAATTCGGAAAGTTCTCATTGCATACAGCGGCTCCATGGAGTCGGCAAAGACTATGAAGCGATTCGTACAGTTGCGCTTGTGGACTGATGTGAAGCTAAAAATCGTGACGTTTCACGGCTCGGAAGATAAAGCACTACGACTTTTGTATGATGCATCCGATTATTGTCGTGCACACGGATTCCAGGTTGTCCATGAATGGAACCATGGATCTCCCAAAGACTTCCTTTTACCGATTGCGTCATATTGGCAGGCGGATATGATCGTGCTGGGTAACAGTGCGCGCAATCTACTGATAAAACAGGCCCTGGGGGAAACATCTTTGTATGTCATCCGAAATGCCGACAGACCGTTGTTTTTATGCCAATGACCCGACTCATGGAAGGGGGGGCGTTCGAAATATCGGGAGACATAAGTAATGCATTGGCATCAAAGGAGCATCGAAGAGGTTATTAGAGAACTCGGGTCGTCTCTCCAGGGGATTTCTGCGGCAGATTGGCAAAAATTGTTTTTAGAATACGGCCCCAATGAGCTGGCGGAGAAAAGAAAAAAAACCTTGTTTATGATGTTCCTTGACCAGTTCAAGGACTCCATGATTCTTGTGCTCATTGCCGCCGCAATCATATCCGGCGTCATCGGAGATGTCTCCGACACCATAGCTATCATCGTGATCGTGGTATTGAATGCTGTCATCGGTTTTGTTCAGGAATACAGGGCGGAAAAAGCGATGGCATTGCTCAAAAAAATGGCCGCGCAGTTCGCCTCAGTAATACGGGACGGAAGCCCCGTCAACATCCCGGCGTCGCAGCTTGTCCCCGGCGACATCGTTATTCTGGAAGCGGGGAAAATTGTTCCCGCCGACATGCGATTGATCGAAACGGTCCAGCTGAAGATCGAAGAGGCGGCCCTGACCGGTGAATCTCTACCCGTTGAAAAACACATTGAGTTGCTGCCCGACGAGCACCTGTCCATCGGTGACCGGAAGAACATGGCTTATAAAGGCACAATCGTGAGCTATGGTCGCGGCAGGGGAATAATCACAGCAACGGGTATGGCGACGGAGCTTGGAAAGATTGCCACCATGCTGCAGGAGGAAGAGGAGGTAAAGACGCCCCTCCAGAAAAGGCTTGCGGTTTTCGGCAAGAAACTCGCTCTTGCCGTGCTTGCCATCTGTTTAATCGTTTTTGGCGTTGGCGTATTGAGAGGGGAGAAACCGCTGCTCATGCTTTTGACGGCGATCTCGCTTGCCGTTGCCGCCGTTCCTGAGGCCTTGCCCGCGGTGATCACCATCGCCCTCGCCCTCGGAGCAAAGAAGATCGTCAGCCAGAAAGCCCTGATACGGAAGCTTCCGGCTGTAGAAACACTCGGCTCAGTCACCTATATCTGTTCTGACAAGACCGGCACGTTGACCTTGAATAAAATGACTGTGGAAGAGGTCTATGTGAACGGGAGGGTGATGACAGCAGATCAGGAATTGGAGTCCGGGACGGGCAAGGACCTGTTCACCGCTCTTGCCATAAGTAATGATGTCGAGGAGGATACATCAGACAAAGCGATCGGCGACCCGACAGAAGTTGCTTTGTACGCAATAGCAAAAAGCAAGGGCTTCGAAAAGAAAACGCTTGAGCAAGACCTCCCGAGGGTGGCTGAAATTCCTTTCGATTCCGACAGAAAATGCATGACTACTTTCCATCGTCGGCAGGATGGAAAATTCGTCTCCTTTACAAAAGGGGCAATCGATGTTCTGCTGGACAAGTCCACTGGTATCTTGACCAGCAGAAAGATGCAGACTGTTAACGCGGATGAGATCCGGCTGGTTAACGAGAAGATGTCCGCTGACGGACTCAGGGTTCTGGGTATTTCCATGAGGATCTGGGACGTCCTGCCTGATGATGTGTCTCCGGAGCATGTTGAGACGGGGCTCACCATCCTGGGGATTGTCGGCATGATGGACCCCCCTCGGGAAGAGGTAAAGGAGGCTGTACGCTTATGCAAAACAGCGGGGATCAAGCCGGTGATGATAACCGGCGATCATCCACTTACAGCAACGACAATCGCCAAAAGACTGGGGATCCTCGAGCATGGCTCCAGAGCAGTGATCACCGGCAGAGAACTCGATCAACTGTCAGTGGAGGAGTTTGTCGAGCGAGTCGAGCATATACGCGTGTACGCGAGGGCTGCACCTGAACAGAAGTTACGGATCGTCAAGGCGCTTCAGGAAAGGGGCCATTTTGTTGCCATGACCGGAGACGGCGTGAATGACGCCCCCGCACTCAAGAGGGCCGATATCGGTATTGCCATGGGCATTACAGGAACTGACGTTTCGAAAGAAACATCCCATATGGTCCTCCTGGATGACAACTTTGCCACCATAGTGAAGGCGGTGGAGGAGGGCAGACGTATCTTCGACAATATCCGCAAGTTTATCAAATACACCATGACGAGCAACTCTGGCGAGATCTGGACGATATTTCTTGCGCCGTTTTTAGGGCTCCCCATTCCCCTGCTGCCAATTCATATACTCTGGATCAATCTCGTGACCGACGGCCTTCCAGGACTTGCCTTGGCCGCTGAACCAGCGGAAAGGGGCATCATGGAAAGACCTCCGCGGCAGCCCAAAGAGAGCATCTTTGCCAATGGTCTGGGTGTTCATATTATCTGGGTCGGACTGCTGATGGGCGCCACATCCCTGTTTACACAGGCGTGGTCTCTCGAGACAGAGCCTGCTCGCTGGCAAACCATGGTATTTAGCGTTTTGTGCCTGGGTCAAATGGGGCACGTTCTTGCTATACGGTCTGAACGTGAATCAGTCTTCACCCTGGGCTTGCTCTCAAATAAACCGCTGGCGGGCGCCTTTCTGTTAACGTTCGCTCTTCAGATGGCAACCATCTATGTACCGCAATTGAACCCCATCTTCAAAACGGCACCATTGACACTGAATGAGCTAATACTCACTCTCGTGCTATCATCCGTGGTTTTCTTTGCCGTGGAGGTCGAAAAACTCATAAAGCGGCAACGCGGCTTGCACGAAAATGGCCAGGGGTCCATTTGACAAATTGTCAATATTTTTGAGGGTTCATTGGTTACAAAATAGCCACAACAGGTGTGAAACACGAATTGGAGGGGTACATTTCGGTTACTGAAGCGCCCAAACTACATCCCCACCATCGTCTACGACAACCTGACGAGCGCCGTTCAGAAGGTCCTTACGGCTACGGTAATCGTCCCGGTATCCCGGTAATTGATATAGTTGACCTATTCCACGGTCCCTGTCGCTCCCGGGTAATCCATACGTGTTTCGTCTGGCCGCGCCTCACGTTCTCTTGGCCTCCTTCGATGCTTCCGAAATATCTTTCGGCACTCCTGCGGAGTCGATGAACTGAACTTGACGTCTTGGGTAAACCGGGAGAATACGCCCGCCGTGATCTTCATTATTCAACTTTTCCATAATCAATACGGCGAGGTCGCTCTTCCATTTCCTCCGTTCGCGCACTCCGACAAGATACCGGATCGTTACCTCGGTCCATGATTCTGAAAATGAGACAAAGACGCGGGGTTCCTCCGATATGGAGGCTTCGAGGCCTTCCTGGTCGAGCATTTCCGCATACCGGTTAGCAGCCTCGGCCATGCTGGAAGTGAAGATTGTCCGGGCACAATCCTGGAGTAAGCGCATGGTATAGGGCAGATCGGATTCGTTGGAGACCTGCACGGTCAGTTCATCCCATACATAAGGAAAATCTCGCGTGAGATTGACGACAGTACTGGTGAGGATCGCGTTATTGGGGAACGTTACAAGCCGTCCCGTCGGCTGCTCGGCCCGGACGAAACCTTCCCTGAAGGGCCCACCAATCTCCCATAAGGTAGTAGTGAGCAGGTCTATGCGATAGACGTCACCGAAAACGTCGGCGACAGCGATACGGTCCCCGACCCGGTAGTAACCTTTGAAGGAATTAAGAAGCCATCCCGTGAAACTCTCTATGGGAGCTTGGAGTGCCCAGGAGAGGGCAAGACCCAGGAGGCCCAGGGAACCGACAAGTCCTCGTATGTCGCCGGCAAGAACACTGACGGCGATGCCGACAGCCAGGAACCAGACGGCAAGTCCGACGATAACCGTAAAAGCCTTGAGACTCTCCCATCGACTTATTATTCTGCGAAGGTAAACACGAAAAAGCTTATTCAGGAGCCATGCCATGAAAAGGACAGCGATGGCTATCAGGATCTTTGGCAACGCTCCATAGAAGCTGTAGACCAGGCTATATAGCGTCCTGACCGACTCTTCCGTATTATCCTGAACCGACTTTTCGCCGCCCCTTTGTTCAACCACGGTGCTTTCGTTGGTTGCCGGGGAGACACCTCCTTCCGAAGGTGAAAAGGCCATGATTAGCAAACCAGTGAGTGCGACGGCAAGGAGCGTAGCCCCGCGGAATTGTTTCAGATGGAAACGGGCGGCTCGGAGAGGATGGGCGACGAAACGCTTGAGAGGCCTCCTTCTCTCATGGACTCGTGCCCGGATTCGCATTGTGCTCGTACCTCCTAGATTAATGAGCCTTATAATTTATTCTACAAACCTAAGGCTCTCCATCGGACTTTTCAACCGGGCCGGCATACGGGTTCTCTCCGGGGGCGCCGGTGGACTGAAAGTCGGAATTGATCATTTATACTCTGATCGTGCTTCGGAACTTCCGTGAATGTTTAAAACGTGCCCCCGCTTCGGCGCGGTCGTGTTTCTCCGTTAAATACCGGTTACCCGGTTTATCATTATCGCCTGCTGCAGCAGCTAACTTAACACGCCATCGATTACGTTCCTTCAGTTGGGCTTCCATCCTCGATGGTGATGTCGAAGTTGACTAAATCCTTTTCAGCTATATATTCGAATAAGATCGTCATGCATCATCGAAAGTAACCAGGAGTACGGGGCGGATGCCGAAAAAAAGACCCTTCACGAATACCCTGGAAAGATCTCGGCATCGATGTAGTTTTTGAATGCACGGGAATATTCACGAAAAACAGAGGATATGCAGAAGCACCTTGAGGCGGGGCTAAACGCGAATTGAAGGAATTATGAAAATAGGACGAATCCGGCCGGCCTGCGAATAGCGGGGAACGGCGAGCATGAGGGAGGATACATGAAAACCGCGATGGAGCAGGTACTCTGGTTTGAAGAAGTCGGTTCGGGAGACGTTGCGAGAGTCGGAGGGAAGAATGCATCTCTGGGTGAAATGATAGGGAAGCTCAAAGATAAAGGCATCAGGGTGCCGGACGGCTTTGCCACAACGGCTGAAGCCTATCGGACCTTCCTGAAAGAGAACCGGCTCAATGAGAAGATCGAGAAGCAACTTGACGATCTGAGAAATGCTGCCAGGCCCCTCCATGAGGTTGGAGAAATAATAAGGGAACTTATGCTTGGATCAGAATTTCCCGGCGACCTCTCTCGCGCCATCGGGGAGGCTTACGAAGAACTCGGGCGGCGGTACGGTGATAAAAACGTTGCGGTTGCGGTGAGAAGCAGCGCCACCGCCGAAGACCTGCCGGAGGCCAGCTTTGCAGGCCAGCAGGAGAGCTTTCTCAACATCGTTGGCCTGCGGTCGCTTCTCGATGCCTGCAAAAGATGCTTCGCATCCCTTTTTACCGACCGGGCGATCAACTACAGGATAGACCAGGGTTTCGAGCATATGAAGATCGCACTATCGGTGGGTGTCCAGAAGATGGTGAGAGCGGATAAGGCATCCGCCGGTGTAGCCTTCACCCTTGACCCGGAGACCGGTTTCAGGAATGTGGTCGTGATCGATTCTTCGTGGGGGCTTGGTGAAAGTGTTGTAAAAGGGCAGGTCAATCCCGATGAGTTCGTGGTGTTCAAGCCCTTGCTGGAAAAGGAGGGACATATTCCTATTATCGGCCGTTCCCTGGGCAGCAAGAAAAAAAAGGTTGTGTACGCCCGGGGCGGGACGGCCGCTACGCGGGATGCACAGACATCAGGCGAGGAGCGGAACTCGTACTCTCTCGAAGATAACGAGGTGCTCGACCTTGCCAAATGGTCGTGTGTTATCGAGCGGCATTATGGCACGCCCATGGATATCGAGTGGGCAAAAGACGGTGAGACCGGAGAACTTTTTATTGTACAGGCGCGGCCCGAGACGGTCCAGTCACGCAAGAAGCCGACATCCCTGAAAACCTACCGGTTGAAAGAAAAAGGGAAGGTCCTTCTTAAGGGCTTAAGCATCGGGCAGGCAATTGCCGCCGGACGGGCGCAGGTTATCAAAAGTGCCGAGGAAAGGAATAGTTTCAAGGACGACGCCATCCTTGTGACGGGTACAACCGACCCCGACTGGGAACCCATAATGAAGCGAGCTTCAGGCATCATAACCGAGCACGGCGGGCGTACATCACATGCAGCCATAGTCAGCCGGGAACTCGGGATACCGGCAGTTGTGGGAACGGGCAATGCGACGCAAACCCTGAGGAACGATCAGGAGATAACACTCTCGTGTGCGGAAGGTGACGAAGGGATCATCTATGAAGGAAGACTAAAATTCGAAGCTTCGGACATAAACCTGAAAGATATGCCTGAAACGCAAACACATGTGATGATGAATATTGCGAGTCCTGCCGCCGCGTTTAAGTGGTGGCAGCTTCCGGTAAAAGGGATCGGGCTCGCGCGGATAGAGTTTATTATTAATAATGTGATAAAGATCCACCCGATGGCCCTGGTCCGCTTCGAAGAAATCAATGATAGTGATGTGAGGCGGCAGATACAGGTTCTCGCCAGGGGATATGAGGACAAATGTGAATACTTCGTCGACCAACTCGCGTCGGGCATCGGGAAGATAGGAGCTTCACGCTACCCCGACCCGGTCATCGTTCGTTTGAGCGATTTCAAGACCAACGAGTACGCAGGCTTGATCGGAGGCAAGAACTTCGAGCCGGACGAAGAGAACCCTATGCTCGGATTTCGTGGGGCATCCCGGTACTACAGCGACCGCTATCGCCAGGGCTTTGCCCTCGAATGCCGTGCGCTCAAGAAGGTGCGCGAAGACATGGGGTTGACGAACGTGATCATCATGATACCTTTCTGCAGGACGCCGGAGGAAGCTGGAAAAGTGATCTCCGAACTGGAGAAGAATGGTCTTAAGCGAGGGGAGGGCGGCCTTGAGATCTACGTTATGGCCGAAATACCGTCCAATATCATTCTGGCCGAGGTCTTTGCCGATTTCTTCGACGGCTTTTCAATAGGTTCCAACGATCTGACCCAGCTGATACTCGGTGTTGACCGTGATTCTGAGGAGCTTTCTTATCTTTTTGATGAACGAAATGATGCAGTCAAAAAAGCGATAACGGACCTCATCGAAGCGGCACACAGAAAAAACCGGAAGGTGGGTCTTTGCGGCCAGGCGCCCAGCGACCACCCCGATTTCGCTGCTTTCCTGGTACAGGCTGGTATCGATTCAATTTCCGTGAACCCGGACAGCGTTCTGACTGTACTTGAAAAGGTTGCCGAGGCCGAAGCAAAACGCGAAGCTTCAAAAAGAAAGAAGTCCGGAAAGGGATAATGAAACCACAGAAAGTCGACCTCAGCCATAAAGGAGCCTAAAGGCATTTAAGGGAACAACGGACATGGACTGGCCCTTGGCTGCTCTGGCAGCCCTTCCCATAGCTATCGTCGGTTTACTCATGGTCTTCCGTTCCTGGCCGGCAAAATGGGCAATGCCGGTTGGGTGGACAGCTTCCGTCCTGATCGCCTCTTTTTGGTGGAAGATGCCCGTCCGGTGGGTCGCAGCATCCACTATTGCCGGCGTAATAAATACCCTGGACATCCTTCTCATTATACTGGGCGCTCTTATGATACTCCAGATGCTCAAGAAAAGCGGCGCCCTCGAGGCTATCTCCGCTTCAATAGCATCTATTTCAGAAGACCGGAGAATGCAGGCGATCATGATAGCCTGGTTTATGGTCTCGTTTATGGAAGGGGCCGCCGGTTTCGGAACTCCCGCGGCTGTAGCGGCACCACTCCTGGTCGGTCTGGGGTTCCCCCCTCTCGTGGCCGTCATATGCACACTTATAGGCGACAGCACAGCCGTTACATTCGGGGCAGTGGGGGTGCCGATCTGGGGAGGCTTTGAACCGTTAAGGAACATGGCCGGCCTGCCGCCTGGGATAAATTTTGCCGAACTGCTCGGGACTGTCGGGTCCCTCGCAGCCATTTATCATTTGGCGGCGGGGATCTTTATTCCCCTCATCATGGTAAGCGTCATGACCAGAATTACCTCCGGTTCGTTTCGGGAGGGTCTCAAGATCTTCCCCGCAGCATTATTTGCCGGCTTTGTTTATACGGTTTCGCAGGCTCTTATTGCCGTGTTCGTCAGTTATGAACTACCTTCTCTCCTCGGATCGCTCGTTGCCTTCGGCATCTTTCTTTTTACCCTCAGGCGGGGTTTTTTGGCTCCGAAAAGAACATGGGACTTTCCTGCACATGACAAATGGCCTGCAGAATGGGAGGGAGAGGTGGAAGCGGGCCATGGTGCTATCGTTGAGCGGAGGCAATTGAGCCGGTCAAGGGCCTGGCTGCCGTATGCCATCGTGGGTATTATACTTATTTTCACCCGACTGCCGTTTTTCGGGTTGACATCGCTCCTGCAGTCAGTCTCGTTCACCTGGCATAATATTCTCGGAACGGGTATGAGCGAGGGAATTCAACCGCTCTATAATCCCGGAATCCTTCCGTTCCTTCCCGTGGCTCTTTTGGTGCCCTTGATGCACGGCATCGGCCGGCGGGAAGCAATCGAGGCCGTGCGTGAAACTGTGCAGATGGTCGCGCCGGCCGCAATTGCGCTTTTTTTCGCCCTGGGTATGGTCTATGTGATGATGAACTCCGGACATGCCTCGGCACAGGATTCCATGCTGCTTGTGATGGCGCAGGCGGCGGCCGGCGCGGCAGGCAGGGTCTGGTACCTTGTCGCACCCCTTGTCGGGGTCCTCGGCTCCTTTATATCGGGAAGCAATACGGTATCGAACATCATGTTTGGCGCCTTCCAGGTGAGCACGGCCGGTCAGGTCGGCTTGCCCGTGGCTCCTATCCTGGCCCTGCAGGCGGTGGGCGGCGGCGCAGGCAATATGATATGTATCCATAATGTGGTGGCAGTCCTGACCACGGTCGGGCTTCTTGGGAAGGAGGGCCTCGTCATCAGGATCAACCTCCCTATCTCTCTATTCTATGCTCTTATCTCCGGCACGGCGGGTTGGATTGCCACGGCGGCTTTTGGCCTGTCGTTTTGACCATGAGCGCTACCACTGTTTTCAAGCACGGGGTTACCCAATCTTATTCCTTCAGGTCTTCTTTTAGGGAAATTAGGAAAGGGATTCTACGGCTCAATATTCCGCCAAAGGCAAGAAGGGGTGAATGATGAGGATTGCAGAATTGCAGCTGGAAGTGTTTCAGGTTCATGAAGAGCGAAAACACTGCGATCGCCGACAGTTACAATTTGGTTACAATGGTCGGAAGACGAAAGAGTTAAGGTTATGAATAAAAGCCGTAAGTCATTGAAATCTTAAATGCGAGAGAGGGGACTTGAACCTGGTGTTACCCGCTGGATCCTAAGTTCAAGACAGCTGGTCTGCAAATGTCTCGTAATATCAGGTGATTATGAGTAATATCAAAGGTTTGTTAAGTGTCTCGATGTTTGGATTATGTTGGATTATGCGAGGTATTTGAGAGGGGTCATTAGTTGCAAAATAGGTTACAGTTGAGGAGGCAAGACTTTACGAGTGCAATTTAAGGATCCTTCGTCATCTCTTCTTTTCCTTCGGTGGCTCCGGCAGGAGGTCGGCCCTGTTGTGGAGCTTCGTCATCTTCAGGTTGGCTTCGTCAAGCTTCGTCTCGCCCACACCGGTACGATAGAACTCGGCCCCGTAGAGGTTTGCGCGGCTCAGGTCGGTCCTCACCAGTTTCGATTTCCTTAAGGAGCCCTGGAAGAGATTGATTTCTTTAAGATTGGAGTCACTTATATTCGACTTGGTGAGCCTTGCCTGTTTTGCCATGACTCCGGAAAAGTTCGTTCCTCTGAGGTCGCATTCCTGCAGAAGGCCCCGCTCGATCGATGAACCCCTGAAATCGCTGCCCGAAAGGTCGGATTTCATCCAGCTCACACGGTCCGCCTTGGTGTTGGTGAAATCGCTGTCCGTCATCACCGACCCTTGCAGTATCCTCGTATTGTGCATGTCGGCCCCGGAGAAGTTGACCTTTTCTCCCTTAGCCTCGATGAAGGTGGCCTCGCGTACCTTGCTTTTGGAGAAATTGACACCGTACACTTTTGTCTTCAAAAACACCGCCTTTGTGAGGTCGGCCCCCGAGAAATCCGCACCGGAGATGTCCGCTGAAAGAAGATAGGCCTTGGAGGCCGAGGCTTCGACAGCCCGGACATCCTTAAGTACAGCCTTCTCGAGAAGGGTTTTGACGATGACTGCGCCCGTCATGTCCGCTTTCGTGAAGTCTGCCTCAGACATTACGGCCTGAGTCATGTCGGAACCAGAAAGGTGTGCCCCGGGGAATTTCGCCTTCTGGAATATGCCCTTGACCATTATTGCGTTCTTGATGGAGGCCTTTGAGAAGTCCGCCTCACCGGCTATCGCCCGCGACAGATCTGCACCATCGAGGTTTGAACCGCTTAAGTTCGTTTTCTGAAGATTGGCCCGCCGGAGGTCGACCCCTTTCAGGTCGAGGTTGGAGAGGTCAACCCCCGCCACGTTCTTTCCTGACAGGCTCATACCTTTTGAATACCGCTCAATGATCTCTTCGCGGGTAAGCCCTTTGAGCGGCGACGGGTCATCGGGGTCGATACCTGCACCGGCCATGAGTTTCTTCGCCCAGTCAGGCGGGCCGGCCTCTATCTTTGCCTGTCCTACCGCGAGACGGGTAGTCCCTTCATCGTATCGTTTTGCCGACTCTGAAAGAATCTTCTGGCTCGATTGTTCGGCCTCGGCTAGCTTTTTGTCGATATCGGCGTTCATGACGCCCTTCCCGGTAAGTTGTTGCCGCAGTCCGGCAAAATGCTGCGCGTATTTGTCCTGTGCCGCAGAATAGGGGTTTTTTTCCTCCAGTATGGATGGCCCGGTGTTTTTCGTGGCCTCGTCGAGATTTATCCCTTGTTTGGCAAACTCTTTTCGAAGTATATCGAGGCCGTTTTTCTCCTTCGCCTTCAGGATGTCCAGATTGGGTTGTATCTTCGCCGTCAATTTATCCTTCACCTTTCCGATCAGCGCCTGAACATCTATGGTGGGAATGAGGGCGGCAACCGCCCCCGGCTCGGATACATCTATCTCTTTCGGTTTCGTTTCGGCAGCAGGTGCAATTCCTGGCTTCAGTGCGTCCGCCACCCACTGCCATATGTCGGCCCCGCCCCTTTTGACCTCGAAAAGGTTCCTGCCCTGGGGAAGAGTAAGCGACTGAGCCTCGGGGCAGAGCTTTTTCCAAGGCTCAACGTCCCTGTCAGCGGGCTCCTTCGAGTCTGGATAGAAGACAACGAGGAATTGAGGCGCCTTTTGTATGACCCCACCGGTTTCTTTGTCCGCTTTGATGGACGGATCTTTCATTGCCGCGACGGCGCAGAAGTCTCCCAGTTCCTGGTGGAGGAGGATTGCCTCCAGTTCGTCTGCAACGCGTATGAAGGGTTTCCCCTCGCCGGACCCATGGGCCATGGCGATCCCGTTTGAACCTTCCACCAGGGTGTCGCGACTTGAGTCTATGCAGGCAACCGATATGTGGGTCGACGTGACGGCGGTACCGGGTTGCCCGAAGACAGGCCGGATAGTGATCCTCTCGAGGGCCTCGCCGTCAAAACGGGGGATGACGAGGCCGGCAGGGATGATAAGGGCATCAGGGTCATCGGTTCCTTTATTTGGCGTTTTCAACCCCCAAGCGTTCCTGTCAAGGCGTATCTCTTCCTTGTTGATGCCTATCCAGGACCTCTTCAGCGTGTAGCGCCTGAAACCGAGACCGGAAAGGACGGCGAGAGTAACGGGGTCTTTCCCCAACTCATCGCGGCAGCGCTCGATGAAATGCATGCCTGATTCATGCCAGGGGTTGCCCGGTTCTTCCTGGTAGGCCGCGAATATGCTGTCGATATCGATGCCGGATTCCTTCAATTTCGAAAGATCCATTTTGCCGAAGGACTTCTTGAAGTGCTCCTTCATCTTCTGCAGGTTCTCCGCCTTTTGCTGGTTTATGGCCTCCACTTTGCCCGGTATCGTCGCCAGTTTCGCCTTCGCCTCATCGAGGCGCTTCGCCGCCATGGCAAACCCGCTGGTATCGATCTTCATCATGTGCCCGTAATCGGCCTTCATGGACAGTATCTTCTTTTCGCTTTCAGCAAGGAGCTGTTTCTGCTGATCGATGAGCGCCATGGATTGCATGGCTACTTCGGACGGCGTCCTGACAGGCTTCGGCGCCCGGCCGAGGTTTTGAGCTATGGCGTCGTTAATCTGAAGAGGGAGGTCTTTTAGCATGTCCGCCACACCGGCCAGCTTCTTTCTGGCCTCCTCCATGGGAGCGCTCATGTCTACCGCTATCTTGCGGTCTAGGCGCTTTTTGAACTGCTCGTAGTATTTTTCTATACTGCCTGGTTCTTCCGCCATTGCCTCGCTGACAATATAAAGATGCGGGACATCCAAAGCCTCGTCATCCTTTATCTCCGCCGTCCCCCGTGAAACAACGATTCCGCGCTCTGCGTGGGGGAAAAGCCAGACGGTGTCGATATGGGTGAGCACTTCCTTGAAGATCGTCTCCCCGTCGGGTTTGTTCGCGTCAGAGAGTTGGTTGATAAAGAAGCGGTGACGTATACCGGGCAAGCGGGACTCCAAGACCGGCTTTTTCGGGTGCATGCCGGCGACGACAAAGACCTCGCTCCCCTGAAAGTACTCCTCCATCTGCTGGTCCTCGGGCGCTGCGTTGAAATAGGTCCAGTTCATGTCGTCGGGATAAAAGGGCCAGCGCTCCTGAAACCACTTTTTGTCGTAGGTGCCGAGCTTCCTGGCTCTTTGCGGCCAGGCATAATCGAGGGGGCCAAGGCCCGCCGGGTCGGGTCGGTCGGAGAGGGACCCGACGAGGCGGTCCGGGTCTTCGATGTTGGGCAGGGGATGCGCCTCGACGCCCGATGGCAGAAGGACCGACGCCACGCCCCTGCCCGTGGGGTTTCTGTCGAACCCGCTGCCGCCGAATGCCCTCTTGTACGTCACGGGCATCTCGGCAAAAGGCTCGGGATCACTTATCGCCAGGCCCATGTCCGCCTTCCTTTTCCAGTAACGGTTCCCGAACACGTAGAGGGTCTTTTCTATGGGGCCGATCCTCACGCTCACGCGTGATGCTCCCCGCACCTTACCCTCCGGCGCGAAGCATCTCCCCCAGACCAGCAACTCTCCCTTCGGTTTCGGCATGGCCATATCGAGGATGGCGTCCTTACCGAGCTCTCCCTGGACGAAGGGCCACATATCCTGTTCCTTGAGTGGATTACCCGGATCGGTAAACCCGAAAAAGGTCATGGACGTCACGGCGAGATAATATCGGTTGTCGAGACCAAAGTAGTTGAGGAGAAGACAGTGCTCCGATTCCTTGATTACCTTCATATTATGCCTGTACGGTCTCCCCTGCGATCGTGGTCGAAAGACCGCAGTCCTTTATCGTTGCCCCGGCAGATTTTAAGCTCGAACCGGAGTTCTTTATATCGATGCCGCTCTCCTCCATCTTCGTGCCGGCCAGGTTCATCTTGTCTCCGATCTGTTCCATGGTCGACCCTGTCGTCTTCAACTGCTCCCCGACGGCCTTGATCGTGCTTGCGTTTGTTTCGATTCTGCTCGCAACCGTATTGACCCAATTCTCTTCAACGTTCAATTTAATCGCCAGCGTTCCGAGCTTTTGAGCGGCCACGTCGATCTTTTTCCCGATCGCTCTGTTTACCTGCCCTTCTATCCTGGTCACCGCACCGGCAAACTGCTTCTTTGCGGCACGGGCCGTGGTTCTCTTGACGTAGGCCTTCCAGTTCTCCGCCGTCACGTTCGTATGGAAGTTCCTGAATGTCCACGCTTCGGGGACCTGTATTTCCCACTTTCCGAGCAGGACGCAGTCCGTCAGGAGGCCACCCGTGAGCCATACGCGAAGGCCGGCCACAAGTTCAAATGATTCCCCCAGTATAATCTCGTTG
>DHVP01000046.1 GCA_002412715.1 Deltaproteobacteria bacterium UBA5205 | reverse complement strand
TGATGACCTCGTCGAAAATGAGGAGGATACCCCGCTTCCGGCACAGGGCCTCAAGGCCCTTGAGGAAACCCTCTTCGGGAAGAATGACACCCATGTTTCCCATGATGGGTTCGACAATGACGCAGGCAATATCGTCACTGCCGTCCATTATGTGTTCCACTGTTTCCAGGCGGTTGAAATCAGCGACATAGGTGTGCTTCGCAAGGTCGGCGGGCACGCCTGCGCTGTCTGGTATGCCGAATGTCGCAAGCCCCGAGCCGGCTTTCACGAGCAGACTATCCACGTGGCCGTGATAGCATCCGCGGAACTTGATGACCCCGTTCCTGCCGGTAAACCCCCGGGCAAGCCTCAGGGCGCTCATGGTGGCTTCCGTTCCGGACGTTGTGAGGCGCAGGCAATCCATTGACGGAAAGGCCTCTATAATGATGCGCGCGAGTTCGATCTCGTGCGGATGACAGGCCCCGTAGCTGGTTCCGTCTTCGAGGGCGCGGGTTACCGCGGCGATGAGCCCTTCATCAGCATGCCCCAAAATGATTGCCCCCCAGGACGCGACGTAATCCACGAAGGCATTGCCGTCAACGTCGTAAAGATAGGAACCCTTTGCCCTGCTGACGAAGAAAGGTCGGTCGTGAACGGACATAAATGCACGCACGGGGCTGTTCACACCCCCCGGTATGCATTGTCTCGCCTCTTCGCAGAATCTATCAGATATCGTCTTAATCATTTTTTATCGCAAAGGATGTCTTTTTGAACTCCCTGGTGCTGAACAATACCCGGTAATCTCCAATACCCGACCGTGAGGCCATCCGTTCTATCACGGCCATGCAATCCTTCCGGGTCCTGGCGTGCACCATCGTATAGAGGTTGTAGTGCCAGTATCCGCCGGTGTCGCGTTCATAACAGTGGCTTACCTCGTCAAAACCCGCCATGACGGCACCCGCTTTTTCCATCTCGTCATCAGGAACATGCCATACCACCATGGCGTTGCCTTCATAGGAAACAGCGCGATGTGCGACCATGGCCGATACCCTCCGGATGTATCCGGCTTTCTTCAGTGCCGTAAGTTCGTCAATCAGGGCCTGCCCCTTGATTCCCATCGCATCCGCCATATCCTCATACGGCCTTTCGGTTAATGGAAAATCAGAAGGCAGCCCCTTCAAAACCGCTTTCATGTGGTCTATTGTTACATATCAGGAAAATCGTTTTCAAACAAATTCGGATTTAAAAAAGACTTTACATTGCACCCGCGAACATGTTGTAACTATCGAATTCAGTTTTTCAGGCATAAGGGCCGTGATATCAAGGCGTTCAGATGCTGTGATTATTTCTTAAGGAGCTTGTCGATGGTAAAACCCGCATCCAGAGTAGAACAGATCCCCCCCTATCTTTTTGCCCGGATAGACAAGAAGAAGGAAGAGGTCAGGAAGAAGGGGATGGACCTTGTGGATTTCGGCATCGGGGATCCCGACATCCCGACACCGGCCAATATTATCGCTAAAATGAGAGAGGCGATCGAGGAACCGAAGAACCACCGCTACCCCAGCTACGAAGGCATGCCTGAATTCCGGCAGGCCGCCGCCTCGTGGTACAAGAAACGTTTTGACGTGGACCTCGATGCCTCGACGGAAGTGGTCACCCTCATCGGCTCAAAGGAAGGTATAGCCCACATACCCTGGGCATACGCGGAAGAAGGCGACGTGGTCCTTGTTCCGTCCCCGGGATATCCCGTCTATAAGATCGCCACCATGTTTGCAGGCGCAACCCCCTACATCATGCCTCTTACGGAGGAGAACGGGTTCCTCCCCCGGTATGAGGACATCCCCGAAGACGTCCTGAAAAAGGCAAAGCTCCTCTTCATAAACTACCCGAACAATCCCACCGGTGCCTGCGCCGATGACACCTTCTACGAAAAAACACTGGAACTTGCAAAGCGTTACGACATCCTCGTATGCCATGACGCGGCATACAGCGAGATCGCATATGATGGATACAAGCCCAGGAGCATTCTTGAATTTGACAGGGACAAAAAGTACTCCCTCGAATTTCATTCCCTCTCCAAGACATACTGCATGACCGGCTGGAGGATCGGTTTTGCCGTCGGCTGTGCCGATGGCATCTACAATCTCGGAAAGCTGAAGACCAACATCGACTCAGGCGCTTTTCAGGCCATCCAGTATGCAGGTATAGAGGCATTGACGGGAGACCAGACATCCGTCGCGGAACTCAACAGCAGGCTGGAAAAGAGACGCGATATGGTCGTTGACGCCTTCAAGACCCTCGGCATCGACGTGGCGAGACCGAAGGCCACCTATTACATCTGGGCAAAGGTACCGAAAGGATTTACTTCTTCCGATTTCTGCGAGAAGCTCATAGAGGAAACGGGCATCGTCGTCACGCCGGGAAGCGGCTTCGGCGACGCAGGCGAAGGGTATTTCAGGATCTCAATCACCATCGCAGAAGAAAAGATCATCGAGGCCGCAAGGAGACTCAAGTCCTTCAAGATGTGAAACCCGAAACCGTCTTTGCTATATCGAGATGCGGTTTCGGCCTTCCTTTTTGCTGCGGTACATAAGACTGTCGGCCCTTTTGATGATCGCGGCGGCCGAATCCTTCTTTCGGGCGATGGTCGCACCGATGGATATGGTAACATGCCTGTCCGTATCATCCACAAAGATGGATGACTTTTCAACGAGCATCCTGATTTTTTCTCCCACGTGAAGCAGTTTCTCTTCATCAACATTGGCGACAAAGGCAACGAATTCCTCGCCGCCCCATCGGCTGACCACGTCCGATGATCTCAAACCGTTGGTGATGGTAGCAGCCACGGTGCGCAGGATCCTGTCGCCCGCGTCATGGCCGTACGTGTCGTTGATAACCTTGAAATTATCGATATCGATAAAAAGTATCCCGAAGGGCCAGCCGTAGCGTTTCAATTCCCTGAGCTTCCCCGCCAGGTTCATCTCGCCGTAACGCCTGTTCCCTAGCTTGGTCAATGGATCGAGCAGCGCCATCCGCTCCAGTTCGCGGACCTTCCGGCCGAGATCCACCGTGGAGGAATTGTCGCTGAAGACCTCCACGGCGCCCACGATCCTGCCGCGTTGGTTGCGGATCGGTGTCGCCCTGACGAGGATTGCGACCTGGTGACCGTCACGGTGATGAAAAAACAGTTTGCCATCTATATTCGTGCCCTGCTCCATCGCCTTGTCGAGCAGGCAGTGGCTCTGGCAGAGACTCGTCCCGCGGCTGTTGACATGCATGAGGATGTTGTCCCAACAGTGTTTTCCGATGACCTCGCTGCGGCTGTAGCCGGTTATCTTCTCGGCGGCATCGTTCCAGTAGAGGATAGTGCGTTCCTTGTCAACGAAATAGACGCCCTCGTGGAGACTGTCGAGGAGCTTGCGGTAAAACCGGTCAGTCAACAGGCTTCGCGCACGATCTTTCATCGCTTTACCCGCCACGACCCCCGACGATGATCCCGGGTATCCTCAATGTGGGCTGCGCATCTGCCACGGGCACTCCCTGGCCATCCTTGCCGCATGTGCCGATCCCGAATCCCAGGTCCGTGCCTACCATGTCGATGTCCTTGAGCACTTTCAACCCGTTTCCCATCATGGTTGCGTTCTTTATCATGGGCCCTACGGCGCCTTTCTCAATAATGTACCCCTCGGATATCTCGAAGACGAAATCACCCCGCACCGTATCAACCTGGCCGCCTCCCATCTTGACGACCAGAATGCCGTCGTCCACGGACGCTATGATCTTTTCGGGATCGTCAGTGCCGGGAAGGATCATGGTGTTGCTCATCCTCGGGATGGGCCTGAAACGGTAGGATTCCCGTCTGCCGTTGCCTGTAGACACCATGGAGTGCTTCATGGCGTGAAACCGGTCGAAGAGATAGTTGGTGAGGATTCCCTTTTCGACAAGGACCGTCCTCTCCGAAGGGACGCCTTCGTCATCAAAGGCGTACGTCCCCCGCATATGGGGGATCGTCGCGTCGTCGACAACGCTTACAAGCGGCGACGCTATCGGGCTCCCGAGGAGCCCTTTATAGCAGGAAAGCCCCTCCATGGCAAGGTCGGCCTCGAGGCCATGCCCGACGGCTTCGTGGATCATTGTGCCGCCCGCCTCGGAGGCCAGCACAACCGTCTTCATGCCCATCGGCGCTTCGCGCGCCGCCAGCAGACCCTGAAGGCGCTTGACGGTTTTTCTTGCAAGCTCCTCCATGAGTTCGGCGGTGAAATATTCAAAACCGTAGAAGCCGCCGACGGCCTCGTACGAAGTTTGCATCTCGGAGTTGTCCCGGCCGACAAGGAGCACCGTCATGACCACCTGCATGCGGCTGTCCTGCCTCGCGCCATCCGCGGTGGTCGTGATCCTGACATTCTGACGGGTATCGCGGAACATGACGCGGACCTGGGTGATTCGGGACTCCATCTTGCGGGCCATGGACTCGAAGCCGCGCACAAGGGCAAGCTTGTCTTCAATGGCAACGTCCCCCGGATCACGTGTGATAGAAAAAGGATAGGATGCCGCGCGCTCGCCCCCGTCTATCGTGACGGTTTCCGAGGCCGCGTTTCCCCCGTACCGCGACAACTGCGCCGCAAGGTCCGCCAGGTGGGTTTCATCGAAGGAATTGGTCGACGCATAGTAATTCTTCCACGGTGTGATTACCCTCAAGCCGACCCCGGCGTCTTCGCCGCGCTCAAGCTTCTCTATCCTGCCGGACTCCAGCTGGATGAGGGTATAGGCCCTTTCGTCGACGTAGATATCGGCATAGACACCGGAGCGCTCCATGAGCGCGCCGAGTATTCTCTTCTCATTGAACATCGGAAACCTCCCTGAACTCTATACCGTAGTTTACCATATCCGCAACGATGCCCCGCACGTCTTCCTCGAAACCGGAGGAGTAGATGATCTCGATAAGTCCCCGCTGCCCGTCTATGACGGAAAAGATGGCAACGTCCTCGTACGACTCGAGAACGGACTTGAAAAAACCGATGCCCTCACGGTCCACGAGAAAACGTTTCGTTTTCTCCGCGATCATGACGGCCCCTTTCCGGCCAGGTTCACCTTGGGTCAATGCTGCCTTCCTTCAAGCATTTCCATGAATGCCTCGATGCGCATTTTGGTCCGTGTGTCGATGGCCCGGGGCAGATCTCCCTCGATGGTGAGAATGGGAACGGGTATGGTTTCGCGAAGGATCACATCTTCGATGGCCCGGAAACAAAAAGCCTGAACGTAATGGATGATCCCCTGTATTCCGCGCCGTTCAACCTCCCGTTCGATGTCGCCAAGGCGCGCGAATATCCCGTAGGGGTATGTATAGAGAAGATATCGCTCGACGATGTCCGCAGTCTCGTAGGGAAGGGCGAACTGCCGCTGGGTTTCGTTATAGACCACGTGGCCGCCCACGCTTTCAATGAACTCGTAAAGGTCGGTGACGATGGGAGGAACGCCGATGTAGCCCAGCGGTATCCCCTCCATCCTCTCCCTCTTGCGTGCCGCTCCGATAAATATCTCGGCCGCGCCGGTATATTCCCGTACATCACCGAGCATGTCGGAGGAACGGACAAGCCAGAGATGGTTTTCACCGCCCGTCACGTTGCGCTCGCTCCAGGTCATCGCGTCAATCTCGGAAAGCTTCGATCTTGCCGCCGTGATCTGCGTTTCCACCTCAACAAGGGATTCCTCATCGGTGGAAAGCTCCTTTTTCAGCTTATCGATCTCCCGCGAGAGTACTTCGGGGTCGCGATCGTAGGGAAAGGAAAAAGGGATTGTCCGGACCCCCCGGTAGCGAAGGATCTCGGCGAGCGCCTGGGTATTGCTGCAGTCTCCCTCCATGACGGTTATTACCCCGGCCATCTCGCGTTCCATGATGATCCCGTAGATGCCCTTTATCCAGTTGCACATGCTCTTCGGAAAACCGTCACGCTCTGCGCGATCGATGAAACGCATGGGGTCGGGGTCCGTGACGAAAATATTATTCAGGTCGCAGGGTTCGTATCCCGCGGCAAAGATCAACTCGAGGGGAACCGTGGTGGTGAAGCCGATTATCCCCCTGCCTGTAGATGATTGTGTCATGCTCTTAAAGATAATACGTTTTTCAGGATTGTTGCAACCGTTGAGCACACACATTACAGGAAATAGCATTTATCATAGTTCATATCGCAGGGACCCGGGTAAGGCTTTTGCATCCTTTTGCGTCTCATAATCACACTATGAAAACCGATGTATGTTCTTTTGTAGACTGTATATGCCCTATCCGTGTGCTACCTGCGCCGGGCCAGGTTCTTGTCCGTATAGCGGGGGTCGTGGGTGACGCATTTGCCTACGGCAACAAAGGGCGGCACCTGTACCCTTTCCTGTTTCCGTAGTTCCTGCGACTCCACAAGAAGCATCATGAGCCCTTTATGCCTTCCTTTATAGCTGTCCAGTTCGAAATACTGGTTGTTCCACAGAAAGCACATGCGTTCCTTGCTGAGGACCTCGGTCCTGGGGTCCATGAGACGGGTCAGACTCAGGTATTCCTGTTCGGGTATGAGTTCTTCCTCTTCGACGGGGACGTTTTGGCTGCCTGCGGGCCTCGTCCTCGCCAGGAAATGGAAGTAGGTTCCGTCCTGTCCTCTTCTGCGTATTCGCGTCTCTTCCCTTTTATCCTTTGAACGAAGATATACCTGTTCTATATCGAGCCTTTGATGGGCCGGCAGGGCGCTTGTTTCGATCCTGTCAACCAGGTATTTCTCCCTCGTGGGAGGAACATCGGGTATTCCAAGAAGTCGGGCAATTGCCGAGAATGTCCTTTTGATCTTGCCCTGGAAATCCGTGCTGTTGTCGATGATCTTGAAGCGGGGATGACCGAGCCAGCTTTCCTGCGTCCTCAAGTCTATACGCAGGGCCTCTTCCGGGGTTTCAAGGCGGGCGGAGTTGTTCTCACCCGTGTAGTATTCGGCGGCACCGTCAGCGGCGGTGACAAGGTGGATGACGCCGTCATACCGGTGGCGGATCGCTGCCCGGGTTAAACCCTTTCTTTTCAGTATCCCGTTGAAAATTTCGTCCGTCAGGAAAGCCCTGATGTCCATGATACCCCTGTCCAGGAGTATCACCTTTCTGCGTTCCGGGAATATCCGCGCGACGGCCTGTTTGTATGTATCTTCGAAGGACATCTGCATGTCGAAAATGGCCTCTTCGAACACGACGATCTGACCCGGCTTGTCCATCTTTCGCCGGTCGATGCCATTGCCCGTGATCAGCGTCGCCGTCTCCGGCACGACAAAGACCATGAACCCATGGTCAGACAGCTTTTCCGTAAGATAAGCAAGCGAAGAACTCTTCCCGGAACAGGGCCCTCCGGTAAGAACGATCATGCTGACAGGCTGCAACAGGCGGGAATTAGCTGGCACAAAAACCCCTTAAAGACCCTTCCGAGTTTCAAGTTTGAATGTTTGAAATGCGTTTTATGGCTTTTATCTTTTCAGCTGTTCACTATGTTTCGCCAGTCCGTCACAACGGGGTCGAAGCCTTTTGCGCTGAGCATGGCCTTGATCTCGTCGAAGCTGCGGGGGTCGAAAACCTCGAACTGCCCGTCTTCGTACTTGTTTTCCCCTTCAATGTATCCCCCAACGCGCGTGGAAGAACCGGCCGACATCTTCGTGACGCCGAACTCTAATATACGATCCCTGAACTCGGGGAGTTCCCTGGTGGAGATGCTTATCCCCACGCGAGGGAAAAAGAGCCTTGCGGCGGTCATGATCTTCAGCATTTCCCTGTCGGATACTTCCTGGTAATGGTGCTCGTCGTCGGCCACACGCCTCAGGCGCGGAAAGGCAAGACCGAACTCGACGCCGGGATATTTCTTTTCGAGGTGGCGAACGTGCCCGAAAAGAGCCACGACGTCCCTGCGCCAATCTGTGAGTCCCAGGAGTGCTCCCATCGATATATGTCTGATCCCGGAGCGGGCTATGCGCTCGGGACACTCGACGCGGTAATCATAGACCTTTTTCGGCCCCGCGAGATGAAGCTCGTCGTAGCGGGCCCGGTCATAGGTCTCCTGATACAGCGTTACCCCGTCCACTCCGGCAAGGTACAGCTCCCTGTACTCTTCTTCCTCGAGGGGGTAGACTTCCAGGGCAACATAGGAGAAATGGCGCGACGCTATCTTGACCGCCTCCCGGATGTACTGGGGAGAAGAATGGAACCGTGACTCACCCGTAAGGATGAGGACACTTCGGTTCCCCGTGGCAGCCAGCGCGGCCGACTCCCTGTCGATCTGTTCCATAGTGAGCTTGCTCCGGGGCATGCTCTTTTGAGAGGCGTGAAAGCCGCAGTAGACACACTCGTTCTGGCAGTAGTTGGCTATGTAGAGGGGGGCATAGAGGCTGATGGTCCGGCCGAATTGACGCCTTGTCAGTTCACTCGCCGCATGGGCCATTTCCTCGAGAAGTCCCCTGTCCTCGACATCGAATATGCGGCGGATCGCGTCGATGGTCAGATGCGAAAGATCTATCCCATGCAGGCTCTTACTCATCGTACAGAAACCCCGTCAGCGGGGAAGAGGCATTCGCCCCCTTCCTTTCCGTTCCAATTCTTGCGAGCCAGGCCATCCTTCCCGCCTCGACACCTTTTGCGAAAGCGGCCGCCATAAGAGGCGGGTCCTCGGCATCGGCAACAGCCGTATTTGCCAGCACGGCATCGGCACCGATCTCCATGGCCTCGGCGGCCTGTGATGGACGTCCGATCCCGGCGTCGACAACTATGGGCACCTGGGTGATTTCCTCGATCAGAACCTCGATGAGGGTGCGCATTCTCAATCCCTGATTGGAACCGATAAGGGACCCCAGCGGCATCACCGCTGCGGCGCCCGCATCGACAAGGGCCTTCGCCGCGTACAGGTCGGGGTTCATGTAGGGAAGCACGGTAAAACCTTCCGACGCGAGTATCCTTGTTGCTTTTATCGTTTCCTGATTATCGGGAAGGAGATAGCGGCTGTCGTTGATCACCTCTATCTTTATCCAGTCCCCGTAACCGGCGTCCCTGGCAATATGTGCTATGCGGACGGCCTCCTCCGCATTGCGCGCCCCCGACGTGTTGACCATGATGGTTGTGCCCTCCGGGATGAAGGAAAGAATGTTTTCCTCTGTCTCGTCGAGATCGATCCTGCGAAGCGCCACCGTCACGAGCTGCGAACCCGAGCTGACGATAGCCTGACGCATGGCCTCCTTGTTCCCGAATTTTCCCGTGCCCAGGAAGAACCGACTCGTGAATTCCCTGGTGCCTACTATCAGTTTATCGTCCATGATCACCCTCCTCCCACAAAGGACACCAATTCAACCCGGTCACCCTCAGAAAGGACGGTCAGAGACCATTGATCGCTCTTCACGACACCATCATTGAGGACAAGGATCACCTTCTCGGGGTTCGCCTTGCCGGAATGGACAAACCTGTGGAGATCCATGCCTTCATCGATCTCCGTCGCTTTGCCGTTGACTGTTATCTTCATTTCACTGCCTTCTTTATTCTCTTCAATAATTCCACCGCGTCCGAACAGGCCCTGACGACCCCGATCGTCTTTGCCCCGGCGGCAAGCACATCATCGATATTGGTAAGATCTATGCCCCCTATGGCAACGGCGGGTATGTCAAGATGCCCGGCCGCTTCCCTGACGTATGCAAGCCCTACCGGCTGCCTGCCGGGTTTTGTGGGCGTCGCATAGACGGGTCCGGTGGATATATAGTCGGCGCCATCCTCTATCGCCTGCCTGCCCTGTTCGAGATTGTGGGTCGTCTTGCCTACGATCATCTCTTCGCCCACGATGGCGCGCACCTGCCGCGTCGACATATCCTGGCCGACATGAACACCATCCGCTCCCGCCTTTAGGGCCAGAGAGGGGTCATCGTTGAGGATGAAGATGAAAGGTTTCACCTGCCTGTAACTTACAAGCTCCCGGGCTTTTTCCAGGATGGTGCGCTCATCGCTCGTTTTGTCCCGAAGCTGGACAATGGCGGCGCCGTCATCGACCGCCTGCTTCAGTTCCGCCACAGAGGAGGACACGACATAGAGGTCATTGGTGAAAGGTGTTCTTCGTTTCATTGTTGCTATTAAATTACATCAAAATCAGTGGTAAGTCCAAGGTCTTCTATCATCTCCATATCGGGAACGATATTTGTGCCCATTTCTGTTCATTGCTAAGCCTAGCCGCCTGACAGAAGGATGAAGCGCGGGCATTCCTGGAGTTCTGCCTCCCTGTGACCCTTTTGCTCCTTGTAGCAGAGTATGTCAACGAGATTGTCGAAGCTCTTCACGTGCCAGCCATCAATGAGGCGCATCATGGTCGGGTCTCCCCAGTCCCACGTTCTGGCTTCGGTAAACTCGCAGATCCTGGTCCGCCTGTTTTCCATGTCCACCACCTTGAGGGTGATGGTCGGCTTTTCGTTCATCTGCTCACCTTTGCCGGTCCACGGGTTCAACTGCCGATCCACGGCTTTGAAATAACCGGCTATAGGATCGGCGGCTTTCTCCTCATGACCCGTTAGTACGATATGACGGTGCCTGCCGCGGTATACGCCGCATTCCGTACACGCCTTGCGGGTGAAAGGACAATAATCGAGACAGCTCTTTTCTTCTGCCATATATAAACCTCCATTAGAAACCCGTTGAACAGGTTGTTCTTTCATTTCTTCGCATCTGTAATCTTGAAACCATTTTCACCTTTTGCTGGAACACACTCCGCCTTCCTCCTGCGTGAGTTCCCTGATCCGGGGGTTGTCTCCGCACAGCGGACAGGCGGGGTTCCTGCCGACTTCAATCGTTTTGTAGTATGCTTCCAGCGCGTTATAGACAAAGAACCTGCCGATCATCGGCTTGCCTATTCCCGCAACGAGCTTTACCGCCTCCACAGCCTGAACCAGACCGACCTGCCCCGGGACTATCCCCAGGACGCCCGCGTCGCTTCACGTGGGCACGAGATGCTCCGGAGGCGGTACGGGGAACATGCATCGCAGGCACGGCCCTCCTCCCTTCGGATAGAAAACGCTTGCCTGACCGTCGAAACCAACTGCGCCCCCAAAGATATAGGGCTTTCCTGCAAAGAAGCAGGCATCGTTGAGGAGGAACTTGGTCTTTATGTTATCCGTTCCGTCAACGACGAGATCAAACCCCTCGAGGATTCGGTAGACATTGCCCGCATCGAGGCGTTCGTTAAAGAGAACCGTTTTGACATGGGGATTAAGCCTCTCAATCGTCTCCCGGGCCGACAGTGTTTTAAAGGAGCCTACATCGTCTGTAGTGTGAAGCACCTGGCGGTTGAGGTTGGAGAGTTCGACCCTGTCGAAATCGACGATCCCAATAGTACCCACGCCACAGGCGGCGAGATACAGCGCGGCGGGGCTGCCGAGTCCGCCGGCCCCTACAATGAGTACGCGGCCATGTGAAAGCTTTCGCTGCCCTTCCTCGCCCATATGGTTGAGAATGATGTGCCTGCTGTAACGTTCATACTCTTCCTGACCAAAAGGGCTTTCTTCGTTGATGACCGGGTACCCTGCTTGTACCCATGCGGATATACCACCCGACAGAGAGCGAAGGTTGCCATAACCCATTGCCGCCAGCCGCGAAACGGCGGTGCCGGACCGCATACCTATGGCGCAATAGACCACGATGGGCCGATCGTGCTCCACGGGAAGCAGCCCTTTTTTTTCCTCAAGGTCATCGAGCGGAATGTGAAGAGCGCCCTCTATAACGCCGCGTTTGGTTTCCCAGGCCTCCCGGACATCGACAAAAACCGCAGCCTTCGGACCTTTCATGAGCTTACGCGCGTCGTCGACCGAGATCTCCTTCTCGCCGGGGATTATCGTGGCCCCGGCAGTTGAACCCTCTTTGCGTCTTTCATATTCATGATGCCCTCCTCAGCCGGAACACCCCGGTACGGGCAAGAAGGTTCGGGAAAATCACAACGCGCCTTTGTGCACCGGCGTATCGCGCCTTTTCGACATCTATCCCGCGGTTCTTGCAGTACCGGAGAAAATCTATGATACTCAGGAAATGCAGGTTCGGGGTATCGTGCCATTCATAGGGCAGCGCCGGCGTCACCGGTGCCCTGCCCTCAAAGAATATTTGGCAGCGGGAAGTGATATGGGCGAAATTAGGAACGCCCACAATGACCCTGCCGCCGACACGCAGAGCCTCCCGCATCACCGTATCCGGCCTCTTCACCTGCTGGAATGACTGGTTCATGATCACGTAGTCGAAGGACCGGTCACCGTATTCGGGAAGTCCCGAATCGATGTCGTCCTGGAAGACGCTGAGACCCCTTGCGACGCATTCAAAGATCGCGCGGTCATCGACCTCGATGCCCTGACCCCTTACGCTCCTTTCTTTTACGAGAAGAGTGAGAAGCTCCCCGGTACCGCAACCCAGATCGAGCACGGATGCCCCGGGTTCTATCATCTCGAGGATCAGCCGGTGGTCGATCCTGACTTTCCCATTCTTCAGGTCATCCGCCGCGACGCTCATCATGCACCTTCTTAAGAAAATGTTTGTACAGGTAGGTCTGTTCGTCAAACTCAACGAGGAACGCGTCGTGGCCATAGTTGGACCTCAGTTCGCAGTACGTGGCGTCGCTGCCGGCCATTTTACATGCCCTCACGATCTGCTGCGACTGGTAAGGAGGGTACAGCCAGTCAGACGAGAAGGCGACAATAAGCAGCTTCGTCCTGATCCCCTGCAGCAACTTGTGCAGGGGCTTGCCGTTGGCAAGACTGAAACAGTCGATCGCCTTGGTGATATAGAGATAGGAATTGGGATCGAAGCGATTGATAAAATTATACCCCCGGTAATGGAGGTAGCCTGCGACCTCGAATTCCGGGCTGAACTTGAAGGGCTGTTTCTTGTCCTTCATGCGCCTGCCGAACTTCTCGTTCATCGACTCGTCGCTCATGTAGGTGATGTGGCCGATCATCCTGGCCACACTGAGTCCTTTGTCAGGCAGGGCCCCGCCGTAATAGTCGCCGTTATTCCAGTTCGGGTCGGCCATGATCGCCTGCCTGCCCACCTCGTTGAAGGCTATTTGCTGGGGAGTATGTTCCGAAGTTGTGGCGATGAGGATGGCTGAGCCAACCTGGTCCGGATATGAGACAACCCACTGGAGCGCCTGCATTCCGCCCATGGACCCGCCGACAACGGCGAGGAGCGTTTCTACGCCGAGATGGTCCAAAAGGAGTTTCTGGGCGTTGACCATGTCTTTTATGGTGATGAGGGGGAATTCGAGGCCGTAGGGCCCGCCGGTCCCCGGACTGGCGGAAGAGGGGCCCGTCGATCCTTTGCATCCACCCAGAACATTGCTGCAAACAACAAAATACCGGTCCGTATCAAAGGCCTTACCGGGCCCGATCATGTCGTCCCACCAACCCGGGTCCTTCTCTGACTCATGGCAACCTGCCGCGTGGGCATCCCCGGTGAGGGCATGAAGAATAAGGATGGCGTTCGACCGCCCCTCATCGAGAGCACCGTATGTCTCATAAGCTATAGTGACAGGTCCGATTCCCTCGCCGCTCTCCAGCACAAACACCCCCGGGGGATGTGCGAACGTGAAATATTGTGTCTCAACCAAACCGATGTGTTTATCTGTTTCCATGATCTTAATGTCTTCAACCTTCAATGGAACCAGGCCGTTTTCGTCCCTATGGTTTAAGCGATTCAAGCAGCAGTTGCCGCCTTTTTGAGGGCCTGATCTATATCCTCTTTTATATCCTCAACGTCCTCGAGACCGACGGACAGTCTTACGAAGTCTGCCGTCACACCGGTAGTCTCCTGCTCCTGTGGTGTCAACTGCTGGTGGGTCGTCGACGCCGGGTGGATGACAAGGGTCTTCGCGTCGCCGATGTTCGCGACGTGGGAGAGAAGCTTCACGGAGTCAATGAAGCGCTTCCCTGCTGTGAGGCCGCCCTTTATACCAAAGCCGACGAGCGCCCCGTAGGAACCACCAAGGTATTTCGTGGCCGTGCGATGACTTGGGTGCTCCTCGAGTCCGGGATAGTTGACCCAGGTGACGAGTGGATGTCCCTTGAGAAACCTCGCGATCTCGAGGGCGTTTTCCGAATGTTTCTTCTGTCGCAGCGGAAGCGTCTCCAACCCCTGGAGAAAGAGAAAAGAGTTAAAGGGAGCCAGTGCGGGGCCCAGGTCCCTGAGCCACTCGACGCGCACCTTGATGATGAAGGCGATGTTCCCCGGGCCGGGCACGTTCCCGAAGGTTTCCCAGAACTTCAGGCCGTGGTAGCTGGGGTCGGGCTCGGTGAACCCGGGAAAGTTTCCGTTTCCCCAGTTGAATCTGCCGGAATCGACAATCACCCCTCCGATGGACGTACCATGACCGCCCACGAATTTCGTGGCCGATATGACGACAATGTCCGCACCGTGGTCGATGGGCCTCACGATACCCGTCCCGACGGTATTGTCGACAACCAAAGGGATGCCGGCATCATGAGCGATACCCGCTATGCTTTCAAAATCAGGGACATCAAGCTTTGGGTTGCCGATGGTTTCGGCGTATATCGCCTTCGTCCGGCCCGTGAGCGCCTTTTTGAACTCTTCCGGTTTCGACGAATCGACGAACTTGACGGTCCTTCCCAGTTTCGCAAAGGTGTAATGGAGGAGTTGGTACGTGCCCCCGTAAAGGTTGTTCCCCGCAATGATCTCGTCACCCACCTCGGTTATGGCAAGAAGCGCCAGGGTTTCCGCTGCCTGTCCCGATGCCACCGCCAGAGCGCCGGTTCCGCCTTCCAGTGCTGCCATCCTGCGTTCGAAAACGTCATTCGTGGGGTTCATGATGCGCGTATAAATATTCCCGAACTCCTTAAGCGCGAAGAGGTTCGCCGCGTGATCGGAGTCATTGAAGACATATGATGTGGTCTGATATATGGGGACAGCCCGCGCTCCCGTGGCGGGGTCGGCCGCTTCCTGCCCGGCGTGGATGGCTAAAGTTTGAGCTCTATATTCCGACATTCTCATTCTCCTTCTAAAATAACGTTTGAAAATTACGAAACTGCCAGGTGAGAGAACCCGCCCGGGGCCCTAAATGTAGTACATCATAGAGTCTTGATGATTCTTCGCGCGCTGCATCTCGGCGAGTGATGCAAGCGTGTAGCCGTTCAGGATCTTTTGTATCTTGCTGCCCAGCATCTCCCAGATGTCGCGCGTGATACACCCGTCCGACCTGGAGCAAGCCGACGTATCACTGACACAATCTACAAGATTACAGGGCCCCTCAAGCACGGTGATAATATCGCTGAGGGTTATCTGATCGGGTGCCCGGCTCAGAAGATATCCGCCTTTTCTGCCCCGCTGGGCCTTAACGATACCGCCCTTGTGCAGCGCCGAAAAGATGTGCTCCAAATATTTCTCGGAAACCTCCTGCCGCCTGGCGATCTCGGAAAGAAACACGGGGGTGCCGCTCGCGCCATTGCTGGCGAGATCGATCATTGCCCGTAATCCGTATCTTCCTTTCGTGGATATCTTCATTTTATCACCTACTAACTTTATGGGAATAGTATAGATAGTGTGTAAAGATGTGTCAACATGTTTTTTTGCAGCAAGTTCCGGGCAGTCCAGACATTCTTTCATAAAATTGTTAATCCTATCTATATCGTATGGATTCATGTATTATATTATCTCCATGAAAGAAACGGGAAAGAAAAATACCCTTAAGGCACTACCCGACGACCCGACGAAGGATATGCTTCTGCGGATGCTGACGAGCGAAGGGGAAAACCTGAAGAGTCTTTATGTCAGGGCCGACAGGGTACGGCAGGCCCATATGGGTGACGAAGTATATATTCGCGGGATCATTGAGTTCTCCAATATATGTGCCAATGATTGTCTCTACTGCGGGATAAGGGCCTCCAACCATCGCGTTAACCGCTACGCGATGACCATAGATGAGATCCTCGCCACGGCAAAGTCGATGGTACCCCTGGGGCAGACGACGGTGGTGCTGCAATCGGGGGAAACGCCGGGTCTCACGGACAATGAGATCGGAGACCTGGTACGGCGGATCAAGGCCGAGACCTCCCTTGCCGTGACCTTGTCCATCGGGAACCGCCGCTATGAAACATATCGCTTCTGGAAAGATTGTGGAATGGACCGCTATCTTATCCGTTTCGAAACAAGCGACCGGAAGCTTTTCTCCAAACTGCACCCCGATTGTTCCTTCGACGAACGCATCGAGTGCCTCCACATGCTCAAGGAACTCGAGGTACAAACAGGAAGCGGATTCATGATCGGCCTTCCCGGGGAAACCCTTGAAATACTGGCTGACAACATCCTTCTGTGCAGGCAGCTTGACCTTGACATGATCGGGATCGGGCCCTATATTCCCCATCCGGACACACCGCTCGGAAACGAAAACAATGCGTACCAGGGGGATGAAGAGATATTCTTCAAGGCCCTGGCCGCACTTCGCATCGTAAACCCCGACGCGCATATTCCGGCCACGACGGCATTTGATGCGGTATTTCCCGGCGTGGGCAGAAACCTGGCTCTGGAACGCGGGGCCAACATCTTCATGCCCAATGACACGCCCGCCCGGCACAGGAAGGACTACTTGCTCTATCCCGGCAAACCCTGCGTGGACGAAACTGCGGACCAGTGCGCCGGCTGTGTCCTTGCGAGGATCAGCGCCATAGGGAGACGAGTAGGGAAAGGACCGGGCCACTCTTTCATAATGGATAGGAAAAGAGGTACAATAGCTGATAAGGGCAAGGTCAGGTAGGCCTGCGGTTAGATGCGTCACAACATATCGTGGAAAGGAGTATGCAATGTGGGAATATACAGATAAAGTGAGAGAGCATTTTCTTAATCCCAAAAACACCGGCGAGATCGAGAATCCCGATGGTGTTGCGGAGGTAGGCTCCATCGCCTGCGGCGACGCCCTCAAACTTTCCTTCAAGCTTGACGAAAACAAACGCATCGCCGACGCACGGTTCAAGACATTCGGATGTGCAAGCGCCATCGCCTCCGCGTCGGCACTCACGGAAATACTTAAGGGAAAGACCATCGAAGAGGCGATGAAGATAACGAATCAGGACATAGCCGACTACCTGGGCGGGCTGCCTCCCGAGAAAATGCACTGTTCCGTGCTTGGCCAGGAGGCCCTGGAAAAGGCCATCGAGAACTACCGGGGCGTTTCCCATAAGAAACCGGACGAAGAGATCGTCTGCGTATGTTTCGGCGTCACAGACGGCGAGATCGAACGGGCTGTCAGGCAGAACCACCTCACCACCGTCGAAGAGGTTACAAACTACACGAAGGCCGGAGGCGGCTGCGGAAATTGCCATGACAAGATCCAGGCCATCATCGATCGCATCTATGCGACGAAGAAACCCGAAGAAGGGCCGGCACAGAGGCCGAAGATCTCCAATATCCAGAAGATCCGTATGATAGAAGAGACGATCGAGCGGGAGATACGGCCCTCTCTCAAGCACGACGGCGGCGATATCGAACTCGTCGACGTGGTAGGCAACCGGGTCCTTGTCGCCATGCGGGGCGCCTGCGCCACCTGCCAGGCATCCCAGGCTACGATGAAGGGCTTCGTGGAATGGAAGCTCAAAGAATTTGTATCACCGGATCTTATCGTTGAGGAGGTGGCCTCATGAAAGAAGTCTATCTTGACAATAACGCAACGACCATGGTGGCCCGGGAAGTACTCGATGAAATGCTTCCCTATTTTCACGATTACTACGGGAACCCGTCCAGCATGCACTCTTTCGGGGGACAGGTGGCACGCAAGCTCACCGAGGCCCGCCAGAGGGTTGCAGCGCTGCTTGGCGCCGACCCGGAGGAGATCATCTTCACAAGTTGCGGCACGGAAAGCGACAACACGGCCATCACATCGGCCCTGGCGAATAATCCCACAAAGAACCACATAATCACAAGCAGGGTTGAACACCCAGCAGTGAAAGTACTTTGCGAGCACCTCGCACAGAAAGGATACCGCGTGACCATGCTCCCCGTGAACACGGAAGGGTTGCTTGACATGGACGAATACGAGGCAAGCCTCACTCCGGACACCGCCGTGGTGAGCATCATGTGGGCCAATAACGAAACGGGTGTCATCTTCCCCGTGGAAGAGGCCGCGCACCTTGCCCGCGAGCGGGGGATCCCCTTCCACACCGACGCCGTTCAGGCGGTAGGAAAGATACCTATCCACATGAAGGCAAACTCCATAGATATGCTCTCCCTTTCGGGACACAAGCTGCATGCACCAAAGGGCGTCGGCGTTCTCTATGTCCGCAAGGGGACCCGTTTTTCACCCTTTCTGATCGGCGGCCACCAGGAAAAGGGGCGCCGCGGCGGCACGGAGAACGTGCCGAGTATCATAGCCCTCGGCAAGGCCTGCGAACTGGCTGGCGGAAACATGGAAAAGGAAAACACCTACGTCAAATCCCTGCGCGACAGGCTGGAGGCCGAACTCCTCACGGCGATCCCTCAAAGCAAGGTAAACGGCACTATCGAAAAGCGTCTGCCCAACACGACGAATATCAGCTTCGAGTTTATCGAAGGCGAGAGTATCCTCCTGCTTATGGACCAGTACGGCATATGTGCCTCATCGGGCTCTGCCTGTACCTCCGGCTCGCTGCAGCCGTCCCATGTCCTGAGGGCCATGGGTGTGCCGTACACGATGGCCCACGGGTCTATCCGCTTCAGTCTCAGCGTCTATAACAGCACTGAAGACATTGACCTCGTAATCAAGGAACTGCCGCCCATCATTGCAAAACTCAGGGTGCTTTCACCATACTGGGCGACGTCCCAGGGCGCTTGCGCCACCGCGTGAGGAGAATCAGACATGAGCGAAGAACAGAATTCAAAGGACCAGTGCAGGGAAGACATCCTGGCCGCCCACGATCTGCGGGCACGGATTCCCTCCCTTGTCAATAAGGTCGTCTCGCAATACGACAAGGGCGGCCGGTTCCACCATATCGGCCCGGAACCGATACCTTCACGGCAGGCAATCATCGACATTATATACAAGACTGTCCCCGTCCTCTTTCCGGGTTTTTTTTCCGGAAAACGTATCGATGACATCAACGCGCAATACTACTTGGGTGAAGAGATAACTGAATTATTCGAGATGATCACATTACAAATACAGCACGCCATACGCCACGACTGCATCCGCTTCAACCGGCCCTGTATCCGCTGCGAAGAAAGAAGCCAGGAGATCTCCCTGAAATTCATAGAGGAGATCCCCCGGCTTCAGGAGATGCTCTCAAAGGACGTGCACGCCGCCTTCGAAGGCGACCCCGCCTCGCGTCATTTTGACGAGATCATCTTCTGCTACCCGGGACTCTTTGCCGTGGCCGTTTACCGCGTCGCACACTGGCTCCACACCAACGACGTCCCCCTGATCCCCCGTATCATGACGGAATACGCCCACAGCCGCACGGGTATTGACATCCATCCGGGAGTAGCCATCGGCGACAGCTTTTTCATCGACCACGGCACCGGCGTTGTCATAGGAGAGACAACGGTCATCGGCAACCGGGTTCGCCTCTATCAGGGCGTCACCCTCGGAGCGCTTTCACTCAGCAAGGACGAGTGCCCGCTCCTGAGGGACAAGAAACGGCATCCCACAATAGAAGATGATGTGATCATCTACGCCAATGCAACCATCCTCGGCGGCAAGACGGTAATCGGCGCCCGGTCCGTCGTAGGCGGCAACGTGTGGCTCACGGAATCCGTCCCTCCCGACACATCCGTTTTTCTAAAGAAACCCGAGCTGGTTATGAAGAATAAGTAGTCGGCAAAGTTGTCCCTCTATAAATTCCAATAAAGCGATTGACAGCACTATACAAGTACTGTATAGTACAACTAATGTATAATACACGTACATAGTATAGGGGGAACAAGTATGGATCTGGAAATGATCAGGGACTTCCGGGAAACATTGCGACAGCTTGAAAGGCAGGTCGGGTGGCAGCTTAAAGATGATACCGAATGCTGCGGGGTTACCCTTGCCCAATGTCACATTATCGTAGAGATCGGCAACGCCGGTGAAACCTCCGTAATCGACCTGGCCACCATCCTTGGGCTCGATACCAGCACTTTGAGCAGACATATCAACGGAATGGTCAATGTCGGCCTGGTAAACAGGATCCTGAACCCGAAAGACCGGCGTTATGTTTCGATAACTTTGACCGAACAGGGGCAAAAGATCTACCAATCAATTGAAAACATTTGCAACTCAAAATATGCAAGGGTCTTCGAATTTATCCCGCGGGAAAAACACAGGCAGATCCTGGAATGTTTCAGCCTCCTTGTCCATGCTATTGTCGAGGCAAGGGCGTTGGAAGGTGATCTGCGATGTTGCGAGAACGATCTACGGGAAAAAGGCAGGGAGGAAGTGTCCCATGTCCAATGAGAATAAAAAAGGCCCGTGCTGCGGTGAGCAAACACCCACGGTTCCCGGGACACAGCCCTGCCGCGGCGGACCAATGACAGGCGGTGTGGAGTTTCCGTTATACAACCCCGCACAGGAATCCGGGCCACCGGTTTTCTCCCCCCGGCCTCACTGGGTCAAGGGTTTTGTCGAAACGGCTGCCGGGCGGATTCCACTCGTCGACACATCTTTGGTGTTCCGGGATATTTCGGGCGGATGGAAGGCCCGGTGGGGGATCAATCGCATGGATTACAAGATCCCTCCCGGACTATATGGCGTCGGTAATCCGAACGACACATCCCCGGTGCTGGTCACTGCCAACTACAAAATGAGCTTCGACAATCTTAGAAAGGAACTGCCCGGCCTTGACGCATGGATCATGGTCATAGACACCAACGGGATCAATGTCTGGTGCGCGGCCGGCAAGGGAACTTTCGGCACCGCGGAGATCGTAAAGCGCCTGGGCGCGGTCCATCTATCACGAATAGTTTCTCATCGGACGATCATACTCCCCCAGTTGGGGGCTCCGGGTGTGGCGGCGCATGACGTACGCAGGCTATCGGGTTTCAGGGTGGTCTACGGACCCGTCAGGGCCCGTGACATCAAGGAATTCCTCGGGTCCGGCATGAAGGCCTCCAGGGAAATGCGGATTGTTGAGTTCGGTTTCCTGGACCGGCTTTTCCTGACACCCATTGAACTCGTCGGTATCCGGAAACATCTTGTGATATTAGCCGCTGCTGCCTTCATCGCCCACCTGACGGGATTGATCACTATATCTCTTTCCAGCCTGTACCCCTTCATCGGTGCGATACTGATCGGTACGGTTGTGACACCGGCACTGCTTCCGTGGGTCCCGGGCCGCGCCTTCGCCTTGAAGGGCTGGTTTTTGGGCCTTCTCTGGACTTTAGCGGTCATTTATGTGAGGGGGGGGTCTTTTTCCTACGAGAGTGTATTCAACAGCCTGGCCCTGCTCCTCGTTCTGCCTTCGATATCGGCTTTCCAGACCATGTACTTTACCGGCGCCTCCACCTATACATCTCTTTCGGGTGTGAAAAAGGAGATCCGGTTCGCCATGCCGGCCATAGTCGCTTCCGCATCGGCAGGGGTAGCGTCATGGTTGGCAGGACTCTTTATTTATCATTGACAAGGAGGTCTCCGGATGAAACATCAGTATCTGAAAAACGTGGTTACCCTTCAGTTGGATGAGAATAGATGCACCGGCTGCGGAATGTGCATAGAGGTGTGCCCTCACGAAGTGCTGGAATTCCATGGAAAACATGTTCAGATCCGCGACAGGGATGCCTGCATAGAATGCGGTGCCTGCGCCAGAAACTGTTCCTTCTCAGCCATCAGCGTCAACGCCGGGGTCGGTTGTGCCAGTGCGATAATCAGGGGGGCGCTGACAAACGGCGAGCCAACCTGCGGGTGTTCAACTGACGGGAATAACAGCTGCTGCTGCTGAAACAGTTATTGGTTTTGCCGAACAGCAGATCATACCCGTGCGGCTTGAATTAACAGCCGGGGATCGGGAATACATGCGTATCGTCTATGGCCTGTCGGCTGACTTAATTTCTCTGCCTCTCCAGAACATATAAATTACAGGGTATACGATGAGCTCGAGAATGGCTGAGGTGACAACCCCTCCCACCATCGGGGCCGCGATCCTTTTCATCACATCCGCACCAGCGCCATGACTGAACATGATGGGCAGAAGGCCCGCGAGTATGACGCAAACGGTCATCATCTTGGGGCGTATCCTCTTTACCGCCCCATGCATGACGGCGTCCTTCAGGCCCTCCATGCTGGTGAGCTTACCTTCTTTTTTCCATTGGGCATGGGCAAGATCGAGATAAAGGAGCATGACCACCCCCGTCTCCGCATCGAGACCCGCGAGGGCGATGATGCCGACCCAGACGGCAATGCTCATGTTGTAGCCCAGGATGTAGAGCAGCCAGAAGGACCCTACCAGGGAAAAAGGCACGGCCAGAAGGACGATAGCGGTCTTTGTGATGGAACGGGTGTTGAAGTAGATGAGCAAAAAAATGATGAGGAGCGTAAGGGGGATCACGATCAGCAGACGTTCGTGCGTCTTTACAAGGTACTCATACTCACCGCTCCACTCGAGGCGATAGCCGGGGGGGATCTTAAGCGATGCAACCTTCTTTTTTGCCTCCTTCACGTATCCGCCCACATCCCTCCCGCTGAAATCGATGAACACGTAGGATGCGAGAAGCCCCTGCTCGCTCTTTATCCCCGTCGGCCCTTTTACTATCCTTATATCCGCAAGCTGCGCGAGCGGTACCTGGGCGATCCGAGTACCCGCCGGGCCGCCTGACTGCCCCGAGCCTGCCGCCATGCGGCCCGAGCCCGCGGCCTCAGGGCCTTGGATCATCACCGGAACAAGTACCCTTTCAAGACGCTCGATGCTATCGCGCAGTTCCCGTGCATATCGGACATTGACGGGATAGCGCTCCCTGCCCTCAATGGTGGTCGTCAGGTTCATGCCTCCCACGGCCGTCTGCACCACATCCTGGACGTCTTCGACGCTGAGCCCCAGCCGTGCCGCCTCCCGCCGCTTGATGTCGAAGTCGAGAAAATAGCCCGTTGTGACCCTTTCCGCGTAGACGCTCCGTGTTCCCGGGATATCCCGCAGGTGATGTTCGATCTCGAGACCGATCCTCTCGATCTCTTCGATCTTCGGTCCCAGCACCTTGATCCCCACGGGCGTCCTGATGCCCGTCGCGAGCATATCGTTGCGTGCTTTTATGGGCATCGTGAACGAGTTGGCGACGCCGGGTATGGTCAGGGCGTCGTTCATTTCGTCCTTCAGTTTTTCGACGGTCATCCCCGGTCTCCATTTCGATTCCGGTTTGAGGTTGATCGTGGTCTCGAACATCTCCAAGGGTGCCGGATCGGTTGCGGTTTCCGCCCTGCCCGCCTTTCCGAAAACGGATGCCACCTCGGGAATTTTCATCAGGATCCTGTCCTGCATCTGCAGAACGTCCTTTGCAACGGAAACGGATGCCGCCGGCGCGGTGACAGGCATAAAGAACAGAGTGCCCTCATAAAGGGGCGGCATAAACTCGGTTCCCAGTTTTACAAAGGGGTAGACGGTAATGACGAGAATTACTACGGCCCCTATAATGACCAGCATTTTGAATCTCAACGCAAACTCCGCGACGGGGCCGTAGATCTTATGCAGGAAACGGCTCACCGGGTTCTTCTCTTCCGCCCGTACTTTTCCCCTGATGAAGAGGGTCATGAGCACGGGGGTAAGGGTGACCGCAAGGAAGGACGAGAAGAGCATGGCAAAGGTCTTTGTGTAGGCAAGGGGTTTAAAAAGCCGTCCCGCCTGCCCTTCGAGGGTAAAAACGGGCAGGAAACCGACGGTAATGACGAGAAGTGAAAAGAAAAGCGAGGGGCCGACTTCCTGTGCAGCCTCGATGATCACATCCGTCCTTTTGCCCTGCCTGCCCTCTTCTTCCCATTGCTCCAGCTTCTTATGGGCATTCTCCACCATAATGATGGATGCGTCCACCATCGCCCCGATGGCGATGGCGATGCCCGAAAGGCTCATGATGTTCGAAGTGACGTTCAGATAGAACATGCAGATGAAGGACATGATGATGGCGAAGGGCAGGGTCAGGATAACAACGAATGCGCTCGGCAAATGGAAGAGGAACACGATACAGACCACGCTTACCGCTATCGACAGTTTCAGTATCTCTTCCTTGAGGGTGCCTATCGCCCGGTTTATCAGGTCGGAGCGGTCGTAGGTGACGACAACTTTTACACCCCTGGGAAGCGAAGGCTCGATGTCCCGGGCGATCTTTTCCCTGACCCTTCCGATGGCGTTGAGAACATTCTCTCCGAACCTCACGATGACGATGCCGCCGGCCACCTCCCCCCTTCCGTCGAGCTCGGCTATCCCCCGCCTGATCTCGGGACCGAGTTTTATGGAGGCGATGTCCTTGAGATATACCGGAGTCCCCGCGCTGCTGGCATTGACGGCAATGTTCTCGAGGTCTTCGATGGTTTTTACATAACCCCGTCCTCTTACCATGTATTCGATACCTGAAAACTCGATGACCCTTCCCTCGACGTCGAGATTGCTCTTTCTTACGGCTTCCATGACCTTCGTTATGGGTATGTTGTATGCCACAAGCCGGTTGGGGTCGAGGGTTATCTGGTACTGCTTCACGAAACCGCCAACGCTTGCGACCTGTGAGATGCCAGGTACGCTTTCGATGGCAAGTTTCAGATTCCAATCCTGCAGGGACCGGAGTTGGGCCAGATCGTGTTTCCCCGTTTCATCGACAAGAGCGTAGGAGAAACCCCAGCCGAGGCTCGTCGCATCGGGGCCGAGAACAGGATTTATCCCCTGGGGAAGCTTGTTTCTCACCGCCTGGAGGTATTCGAGGACCCTGCTTCGTGCCCAGTATATGTCGGTTCCCTCTTTGAAGATAACATAGATGAAGGAGCTCCCGAGAAAGGAGAACCCCCGGACCGCCTGCACCTTCGGTGCGGCAAGCAGCGTGGATGTGATGGGGTAGGTTATTTGATCTTCCACCAGATCGGGGCTTCTGCCCGTCCACTCGGTGTATATGATCACCTGTGTGTCGCTGAGGTCCGGTATCGCATCAAGGGGAGTATTCTTAAGCGCCCACAAACCCCAGGCAAGGGCGAATGAAACGGTGAGGAACACTATGAATTTGTTTCGCGAACTCAATGCTATTATTTTGGCGATCATATATTAGCTCCGGTGTTTCGGATCAGTTCCGGTTCATCTGTTACCTTGCCTTGCGTGTTTCTTATCAATGCCTGTGTGCTCCGGCAGGCGGGGCGGCATCTTGCTTTGGGCGTTGAACCGGCGCAACACCCGGTTTGCTATCCGCAGGCGGCGCGGCCTTCTGTGCTGCTCCCGCTGCCGCGGCACCCGGTGCCTCGATCCCCTTCAGCTTTGCCTCGGAATCAATGAGGAAATTGGCTGATGACGCAACCCTTTCGCCCGCCGTGAGGCCGGAGATAATTTCGATCATCTTCTCCGCCCTGACGCCGGTTGTCACCTGCCGCGGCTCGAAATAGCCATCCCCTCTATCTACGTAGACGATCTTTCTGAGGCCCGTGTCTATGACAGCCTCGTCAGGAACCGCAAGCTTCCTGCCAAGGTCGACTATCATCTCCACATCGGCAAACATCTGCGGCCTGAGCTGCCCGCCGGGGTTGGGGATGCTGAAACGGACCTTCATCGTGCGCGTCTGGCCCGACAACTCCGGAGACACGAACTCGACACGCGAGATCAGTTCCTTGCCGGGGAGGGAACTGAGCCTTATCCTGGCTGTCTCCCCGACCTTTATGAGAGGGAACTCGTTCTCGTATATATCGGCGACCACCCAGACGTTTGAAAGGTCCGAGACATCGAGGAGCCTTTCGCCGGCGATCGCCCTCATTCCCTGAACCGCATATTTCTGCATCACGTAGCCGCTTACGGGGCTGTACACGGTAAGGGTCCGTATCGGGGTCTCGCTTTGCTCGATCTTTCTGATCTGCGCGTCGCTGATATCCCAGAGCTTGAGTCTCTTCCGCGCCGCCTCGAGGATGGCCCCTGCGTCCCGTGACAGCATGGCATCGAGATCGGGCATGTCATCTCCGGAATGCGTTTTGTCCGCCGCCTGATTCGAGTCCTTTACACCGGTCTTTTTGGCCCATCGTACGAGATTGATAAACTCCTGTTGTGTGGCCCAGAGCTCCGGGCTGTAAATATCCGCGATCCGGTCACCCTTTTTCACATACGTGCCGGTGTAGTTCACATAGAGCCTTTCGATCCACCCCTCGACCTTTGTGTTGACCGTTGTCAACCTTCGTTCATCGTATTCGATCCTTCCCACGGTCCTCACCATCCTCTGAAGCGCGACTACCGACGCAACAGCGGTCCTGACACCGATAAGCTGTTGCTTCTCGACAGGGATCTCGACGGCCGGCGCCTCCTCCCGGCTGGGGGCGGCCGCCGGGGGCGAGGAGGTGGACGGTGGGGCCGCGGGCTGCGCGTGATTCTCGTGCGTCCCGCTGCGATCAGCAAAACGGGTCGCGGTGTAGACGACGGCCAGCGCTGCAATAACGACAATGCACCCAATGATTATGGCCCGCATTTTGTTCATCGTGTCGTTCCTCCCGGCGTGTGACCCACGGTTTCCTTATGGTTCGCCTTCTGGTCCCGGACCCCCGTTTCGAAGGTGGTCCTTCCGGTGATCGCATCGAGCGTCGCTATTGCCCTCTCGCGCCGGGCATACTGCGACCAGTAGAGGAGTTCCGTATCGAGGAGCGCCTTGAGCCGGGAAATGGCCGTTATCGCCTCGGTCTTGCCTGACGCATAGCCGGAAAGGGCGAGCTGGAAATCCTGGTACGTCTTCGGGATCAGGCCGTCCCTGTAAAGCTTCATCAATTTTTCCGACGACCGTACCATGGAATGGTTCTCTCTTATGCCCGAAGAAAGCATGTATTCGGCAGCCGCCAGTTCGCGCCGTGCGCCAAGAAGACCCGACTCGGCTTCGAGAACCGCCTGTTCCTGTTTGGTCTTGTAGAATATGGGGATGTTGACGGTAACGGTGACGTTCCACATGTCCAGCATGCCCTTCGTCTTGGGGAAATAACCGACGCCCAGGGTTGTATCGGGATAATATTCCTTCTTTGCCATCTTCACCCTGGCCTCGGCGGCCTCAGCCATTCTCTTTCGCGACTCGATCTCCGGAGAGTTGCTCTTCGCCATCTGAAGGGCCTCTTCGATACTGTAGATATAGGGGGTGTAAGGAAGCTCGACGGGACGGCCGAGAGGTGAGTTCGCGTCCCTGCCGAGGGTGTTGTTGAGCATCCCCTGAAGCACCTCTATCTTCTGGCGCTGCATCTCTTCCCTTTCGAGGAGCATGTACCTCTCGGTCTGAGCCATGACTATCTCCTGCCGGGAACCCATGCCCGATGCGTACCGTGCCGTTGCGGCGTCTTCTATCCTGTAAGAGTAGTCCGCCAGCTTCTTCAGGACCTCTATGTTCTTATAGGCGACGAACAGCTCATAGTAGAGCTGTTTGACCGTTGCCACCGTCTTGAGCTGCGCGGCCTTGTGCAGGGACTTCAGACTTTCCGCATCCTTTGCGGCCATCTGTCCTTTCAGGTCCAGCTTTCCAAAAAAGGGAAACATCTGCGACAGGGAAAGCATCCCCATCGCGTTGGCCTCTTCACCTATGGTGAGCTGACGAAACCCCTCATTCTGATAACCGAACATGAACATGGGATCGGGAAGGCTCTTCGCCTGGGGTATCCTGTAGCCCGAGGCGGAGACCTTCGACTCGGACACGAGCAGTTCCGGGTTCCTGCTCAGCGCTTCCCTGATAAGTTCGTCAAGGTCCAGGATTGGGGCGTCAGCGGCCAAAAGCGGCGAGGAACCGGCGGAAATGATAACGATCATGGTCAGGAAAAGCATTATTCCCGATGCCAACCTTCTCGCCGTGATTATCTGGTGAGAACCGGCGTCACCTGGCATCGATGGTGAACCTCGCGGATACGGTCTTGCCGCCGTGCGTTATTCTTACTTCATTGTTCCAGGAACCCGACATGGAATAATTTACCCTGGCCTTGTAAACATTCCCCGCAAGCACCGCGTCGACCCTGTAGTTCATGGGGGGCATCCCCGTCATTGCCGGCATTGAATAAGTGAGTACCACCTTTGCGCCTGTTATTGCCTTCCCGGAGGCATCGGTGATGCCGATCTCGACATTGTTGGTTCCGGCGACAGGGGGATTCTTGTCTATCCGTATCTCTACGTTAAGATCTCCCGCTTTTTTGGTCACCTCATAATCCCTGGCGTAAGCGACGGATACGGTCATAAGCAGGATCAAGGAAACTGTCAAAAACGTTTTCATGGCCACCTCCAGCCTCGCTATATTTTTCTCACTGCGCGGATTTCGTTCACGATCTGTCATTTTATAATTATAACCATGGTCTCCAACTTCGCTTCGATCGGAGCTGTCGGTATGCACTCCTGGCGCCCTTCGACAGCCTGTTCTTTCACGGGGCTTTTTTGTTCTTGACGATGGCACCCGCACAATACATTCACGACCAGGTGGAAAGGTCGGCGATCGAAGATCGGCGAAGGAAGGAAAGAATGCAGGCAAGCAAAGATCGGGGATGCTGACCGCCCGATACGTCAATCGTTTTATACGTCGTTAGGAATTTAATTGACGAGACGGAGAACGCCCCGCTATGTCTTTCTTATCGTACCGCCGCCGACCACGATGTCATCGGCGTAAAAGACAACGGACTGACCCGGCGTGACAGATTCCTGGGGATCGGTAAACCGGACCTCCACGGTATTGCCGGGGCCGGCGGCTACCTCGCACGGAACCGGCGGAGCGGTCGACCGGATCTTTACCGTAACCGGCCGGGAGGGGACGAGCCCGACGGGCACGATCCAATTCATATCACCCGCCGTGAGGCCATCGCTCATGAGATGTTTCCTGGGGCCGGCCACGATTTCATTCCTTTCGGCATTGATCGTAAGGACGTAGAAGGGTTCCTTCATCCCGGCAAGGCCGAGCGTCCTGCGTTGTCCCACCGTGTAAAAGGCGATGCCCCGGTGCGTGCCTATGACATTGCCGTCAGGATCGACGATGTTCCCCGGCCGGGCAGGCTCCTTCAGTAACGTCCCGTAATCATCCCATTCAAGAAAATCCTGGCTCTCCGGCTTTTCGAGGTATTCCGTAAAACCCGCCTTGACGGCCATGGCTTTGACCTCTTCCTTGCGATAGCCGCCCAGGGGGAAAAGGACCCTTGCGAGCTGTTCCTGGCTGAGACGGTGAAGGAAATACGACTGGTCTTTCGAATTGTCGATTCCCCGCATGAGCAAATATCGCGCCGTACGTTCGTCGTAGGATATGCGCGCATAATGACCGGTGGCGAAGAGATCGAAACCGACGCCACTCGACAGGGCCTTCTCGATAAGAGAGCCAAACTTGATCCGTGAATTGCACACAACGCAGGGGTTCGGCGTCCTGCCGCCCGCGTACTCGTCGCTGAAGTAGGCCAGAACCGTCTGTCTGTATTCGCCGCAGAGGTCCATAACGTGATGTTGGATGCCGAGGCGCTCCGCCGCCCTTTGGGCATCCGCGATATCCGAGACCTCATTGGGTCCGTAGCAGCCGCTCCGGACCGCATCGCAGGCGATGGAACCGTCCCAGATCTTCATAGTCAGGCCCACCACCGCGTATCCCTCCTCCTTGAGGAGCCAGGCGGCCACGGTGGAATCAATTCCGCCGCTCATACCGACGGCGACCGTCTTTTTGTCCGGTGATGCCACGATCATTCCTTAAGGTCCGGGCTCGTTCATGCTGCCCGTTCGGTAGCCGTGAAGGTCCAGGGCGACGTATATGAATCCGATGCCCATCAATTCCTCCGCTATCTCGTTCCTGTGCTCGAGAACGAGCGGGAAATCATCTTCTTCGACCTCGATACGGGCTGTATTGCCGTGATGCCGTACACGGACCTGCGATACGCCGAGGCCCTTTATGAAAGCCTCGGCACGTTCTATATTCTCAAGTCTCCCGACGGTTATGGCGGTCCCGTACGGGATCCTCGACGCGAGGCACGCCTGCGCGGGTTTTTCGCACGTTTTCAGGCCCAGCTCCCGGGAGAGTGTCCTGATCTCTTCCTTGGTCAACCCCGCATCCAGAAGAGGACTCTTAACATCGAGTTCCAGACACGCCCTTCTGCCGGGGCGGAAGTCCTTAAGGTCGTCCGCATTGGAACCCTCGAGAATGAAGACGTAGCCTTCCCGTCCAGCGATGTCGCGGACGGTTTTGAAAAGACTTGTCTTGCAGTGGTAGCACCGATCGCGCGTATTGACCAGGAAGCCTTCGTCCTCCATTTCAGTGGAGTCGAACATGATCAGACGTGCCCCCATGTCGGCCGCCAGTGCCTCTGCTTCCTCCCTCTCCGCCCGGGGATACGTTGGCGATACGGCGGTCAGGGCCAGCACATTCTCGCTCCCCAGGACATCGATGCCGACCTTCAGGAGCAAGGTACTGTCCACGCCACCCGAGAAGGTGACGGCAACCCTTTCCATGGATCTGACGCACCTTTTCAGGTCGTCGTACTTGCGCTCAAGTCTCTCGTCTATCTGCATGCGATCGCTTCGATCTCCACGAGCGCCCCCCGGGGCAGAGCGCTCACCTCAACGGTCGAGCGCGCCGGGAAATTCTCGTGAAAAAATGTTTCATATGCCTTATTCACTTCGGCAAAACCTGCCATGTCGGCGAGATAGATCGTCGTCTTCACGATATGTTCCATGGCAAATCCGGCCGCCTCGATTACGGTCTTCAAGTTTTCCATGACCTGCCGCGCCTGCATCCCGGCCGATCCCTCCACGATCTGGCCCGTCGCCGGATCGATGGGGATCTGGCCGGAGCAGAAAAGCATTCCGCCGGCGGCAACCTTTACTGCCTGCGAGTAAGGCCCTATGGCGCGAGGCGCGTCGGGCGTTGCAATGATCTCTTTCATGCGGCGCTCCTGATCTTGATAAGCTCTGCTATGATGCTCACGGCGATCTCCTGGGGCGTTTCAGCTCCGATATCGATGCCGATGGGTGCGTGCACGGTCCCCAGAGTGTCCTCTTTGAACCCTTTCCCGCGAAGGTCGTCGAAGAGGATCTTCACCTTTCTTTTGCTGCCGATCATACCTGTGTACCGGGGCGGCCTTTTCAACACTTCCTCAAGGACGACCGAATCGTGTTTGTGTCCCCGGGTGACGATAACCGCGTAACCGTTGTGCGGCGGGCGGGTCTTCGTGAAGACGTCCCTGAACTCCTCCACGATGACTTCGTCCGCTTCGGGGAACCTCTCGCGGTTCGCAAAGATCTCCCTGTCATCTACGACGGTCACATGGAAATCGACGGCCTTTGCCATTTTCGATATATGCTGCGATATGTGACCGGCTCCGTAAATGTAAAGGCGGTCGGGCGAAACCACCGTCTCTATCAGCAAACCGTCCTGAATGCGCGGTGGACAACCGCCGGATAGCTCGCCAAATTCCCACAGGGCATCGGGTACGGACAAATCTCCCAGTATCGCTCCGTTTTCGGTGACCAATGACTTCCGAAAGGGCGTGCCTTCAGTCGATGTAAACACGATCGCCCTGCCGTCTCCACGGAGGCAATTGAATATCGTCTCATAGATATCCTTGTGCTTCGCCGTCACGGGCTCAAGGAAGAGTTCGACCGTTCCGCCGCATATCATCCCTTCATCTTCAACAGTCTTGCCGCTCATGGCGTAGCGGAGTCTTTTCGACTCTTCCTGCCGCAGGACCCCCCTGGCATGCTGCCATACCTCTGCCTCAACGCAACCTCCGCCTATCGTCCCGTAAACCTGGCCGTCATCGCCGACGAAAACCTTGGCGCCTGCAGCGCGCGGCGCGGCACCAACACGCGATATTATGGTCGCGAGGGTACCCGACTTGCCTGCCCTGAGGTAGCCGATAATCGTATCAAAAGGTTCCATTAGACTAAAGCCATCCCGTCAGATCGGTATATCGGAGGCGCCGGCGGAATCAAGGCCGCCCAGCAACCCTTCAAAGAGTACCGTCGACAGGTAGCGCTCGCCTCCATCGGGCAGTATGACGACTATCGTCTTCCCGGCGTATGCAGGCTCCTGCGCCAGCTTCACCGCGACATGCGCAGCGGCGCCGCAGGATATGCCGCTTAAGATCCCTTCTTCGCGGGCAAGGCGCCTCGCCATTTCGACCGCCTCATCATTGCTGACCGTCTCTATGCGGTCGACGAGGGAAAGGTCCAGCACCTTCGGCACGAAACCGGCGCCGATCCCCTGGATCTTGTGGGGCCCCGGTTTCAATTCCTCGCCATTTCGCGCCTGCGTGAGGACGGGGGAGTGGATGGGCTCGACGGCGACAGAAACGATCTTTTTGCCTTTCGTGAGTTTGAAGTACCTGCTTATTCCCGTGATCGTGCCGCCTGTACCGACGCCCGAAACCAGGACATCCATCTTCCCGTCGGTGTCGTTCCAGATCTCGACGGCGGTCGTCGCCTCATGGATGGCAGGATTGGCAGGGTTCTCAAACTGCTGAGGAAGGAAATACCGTGAGGCGTCGCCGGCGACTATCTCTTCGGCCTTTGCGATGGCCCCTTTCATGCCCCTGGCCCCTTCCGTAAGAATGATATTGGCCCCGAGGGCCTTGAGCACCTTGCGCCTCTCTACGGACATCGTCTCGGGCATGGTCAAGGTCAGCCTGTATCCCCTGGCGGCGGCGACAAAGGCAAGAGCGATGCCGGTATTGCCCGATGTGGGTTCGATGATCTCCATTCCCGGCTTCAACCTGCCCGTCTTTTCCGCATCCCATACCATTGAGGCGCCGATCCGGCACTTCACGGAATACGAAGGGTTGCGCCCTTCGACCTTGGCCAGCACCGTCGCCTTGGCCCCCGCCGTCACCTTATTGAGCCTGACCAGCGGCGTCCTTCCTATCGAAAACGAATTGTCCTCAAATATTGTTGCCATGGGTAGCCTCCTTGCATGTCTCTTGCGGCATACGTTTAATCCCTACCTAAGAGATAGGATTAATATAAAATAACTGTCCCGCGCTGTCAACACAATATACTCATTACCCTGGATGAAGCAAAGGCGACCGGAAGGCCCGAAGAGGCGACTGGCCAAACCACGATATTCCGGCCGGTGGCCCGGGGTGCGGTTTGACGATGTCAGCAATTCATGCGTGATTTGGCTATTATCCTGTTCATAGGACGTGTAACGTAATACTCGAGGAGGCGTTCGTTAAGCTCCCTTTCGACGTTCTTGCTGAGGCACTCCCCCCGTATGAAGGGGACAAAGGGACAGCTCCAGCCGGTAAGGTCCGTGTGGTCTTGGTTGGTTCTTTCCATTACGCCATCATAAAGATCTGCGGTCCAGGAATTATAGCTTTCGCACCGGCCTTCACCGAGTTTTTCCCAGAAACCCTCTTCGTATGTTCCGAATTTGATCCGGGTACCCGCAAATCTTTGACAGGGATGGATGGCGCCGTCAGCGCAAAAGACCACCTGCTTTATCCCGGCGGGACAGGTGAATTGAGCGCCCGTGATCATCTGCACCACGGCAAATTTCCATTCGCCGTCAAATTCGATGCCGTGCTTCTGAGTCGCCATGTCCATCCTTTGTATGGCTTCGAACTTTTCCGATTCCGCCAATTCCATCTTCCGCTCATTCTCTGATTGACCGCAGAATACGTTCGCTGTAATATTCTTTGTTCCGATGGCAGCCATTTCATCGACAAATTTCTCGATATTAGCCAGGTTCAGCCGGCTGAGAACCGTTATGACACCGCATTCGACGCCCGTGGCAATTATCTTCTTCAGGTTCCTGACCACCCGGTCATAGGTGCCCTTGCCGGCATGGTCCACCCGCCTTCTGTCATTGTCCTCACGTATTCCGTCAAGGCTTACCTTGAAGCTCAGCCGCGACGTGTTGCGGCCGATCCATTCATATATTTCGTCGCTCACGAAAAAAGCATTGGTAAATATTCTGAATGACGTCTCTATGCCGTATTCTGCGCCAAGTCTGCAAGCATCGTCACAGATCTCCTTCATCGTCTCGAAGTTCAAAAGGGGTTCATAACCAAGAAAGGATACCAGCAGGGCGGGAACTCCCCTCTTTTTCAGATATGGGAAAAGGCCCTCGAAAACCCTGTGCGCAAAGCTCGCGTCCATATGACTGCTTTTGAATTCATAAAAACCGTGATAGCACCCTCTGCAGGCCAGGTTGCATTGGGCGGATATAAGAAAGGTGACCTTGGAGATCTTTGCGATTGCATTCCGCTGCCGGGCTTTCGCAACGTATTCTGAAAAAATATCACTTTCGCTCCTGCCCTCTTCCACCAGAAAATGCTTTTCGTAAAGTTCCCCGATAAAGGTCGCCGGGTCGCACCGGCAAACCCCCGGTATCCTTTCCGCCGCTGTTTGTGCACTGCACGGGCGGTCGAACATCCTGAAAACATCATTTATTTCAGGACCGAACGTCGTTAAATTGCCGTTCAGTTTGCTGTAAACCCGCACCTCGCTGTCACTTATCTGCCTTACAACCAGAAAAGGTGATCTCTTCAATAAAACTTCCCGCTGCATCAGTAGTGGACACACGTCTAATCTCCCAAACTTTTATCCCTATCATTATGATAGGTTTAATATAAAATAACGACCATTTCGTGTCAAGATAATACCAAATTATAACCAATAATTGACAACATGCTTTTGACTTGCGGATAATGCATTCGCACTTTGGCGAAATCGCCGCCGGGGACGGGTGAATATGTGACCGCCGACGGCATGCGCCATATAAACTATTGTTGAATAACCATCAATCTGCTAAGATTCAAAGAAAAAAGCCGGCAGCGGCAGGGGCAGGGGTGAAAACGTGGAAGCACTCAAAGACTGGATGAAACCCGAATTGATATGGTTTCTTATCGGCCTAATATTGATGCTCATGGAATTCGCAACACCCGGTTTCATCATTTTCTTCTTTGGTGTCGGGGCATGGCTCGTAGCACTCATTTGCCTCTTCGCTGATATTTCTCTCAACATCCAGCTGATCATCTTCCTCGTCGCATCGGTCCTGCTCCTGGTATCTCTGCGCAAATGGATGAGGACGGTCTTCGTGGGATATAAAAAATACGGGAAGTCATCCGACGATGACATGGCCGAATTCGTGGGCAAGAGGGCTGTCGTGACGAAGCGGATCGATCCCGTCGCCGGGGGCAAAATCGAGTTCCACGGTACGAGCTGGAGCGCGGAAACAAACGATGGGCCCATCGAGGAAGGGGCCGTCGTTGAGATCACGGGCAAGCATGGACTGACGCTCACCGTGCAAAGACTTTCAGGAAAGGGAGGGACTGATCAATGAGTTTTTTCACCGTAATAATCCTTGGTCTCATCTTAATTGTCGTCATAGCCTTTATCAAGACCGTGCGGGTCGTTCCGCAAAAGGTTGCCATCATCATCGAACGCCTTGGTAAATACAATGCGACCCTCGACGCCGGGCTCCATATCCTTATGCCATTCATCGACAAGGTCGCTTACCGGCACACCCTCAAAGAACAGGCCATCGACGTCCCTTCGCAGATATGTATCACACGGGACAATATCTCCGTCGAGGTTGACGGCATCCTTTACCTCCAGGTTATTGACGCGCAGAAGGCGTCTTACGGGATCAACAACTACCAGTTTGCCGCCATGCAGCTGGCTCAGACCACTATGAGGAGCGTCATCGGGAAGCTCGAACTCGACAGGACGTTTGAAGAACGTGAAACGATCAATACGACGATCGTCGAGGCCGTGGACAAGGCCTCGGAGCCATGGGGCGTCAAGGTTACCCGGTACGAGATCAAGAACATCGTTCCGCCGCAGAGCATTAAGGACGCAATGGAGAAGCAAATGCGGGCCGAGAGGGAAAAGCGGGCCGTGATAGCCGAGTCCGAAGGTGACAAACAGGCGAAGATCAACCGCGCCGAGGGCGTCAAGCAGGAAATGATCGCCACCTCCGAAGGTGAAAAACAAAAAAGGATCAATGAGGCGGAGGGCCGCGCAGCTGAGATCGAACGGGTTGCAATCGCAACCGCCAACGGTCTCAGGGAGATTGCCCTTGCCATTAACGAACAGGGCGGCATCAACGCCGTAAACCTCCGCATCGCCGAACAATACATCAATGAATTCGGAAAACTGGCCAGAACGAACAATACACTCATCCTGCCCGCAAACTTAGGTGACCTTGCGGGCCTGGTCTCAACGGTGACAACGATATTGAAAGATCAGACCAAAGATGCGGGGGCCAGGGCTCAGAGCTCGGAAAAAAGATAAGATCAGGGGATTAGAAAGAAAAAACAATCAACTCAGCTCCTGCACTCCCACAGCTGATGTTCCTCATTTGTTTTTTGCTGATCCCTGATCCCTGATCTCTAATCCCTCTTTTTATTTGACCGGACCAGTCCATTAGTGATACTTTTTTTTACCGAAATTTTAAGCCGATACATCAGGAGGACACATGAAAGTCAGTTTTTTTGCAGTGCTTGCGATCATTCTGACCCTGGTATGCTTTTCAGGGGTACAGGCTGCGGACCTGAACATGAAAGACGGTCTCTGGGAGATCACAACGAAGGTGGAAATGAAAGGCATGCCGGCCAACATTCCGCCCACCGTGACGAAACAGTGCATGACGAAGAAAGAAAGCGTCCCGCAGCAAAGCAAGGACAAGAATCCTAACTGCAAGATGGTGGACCAGAAGGTCAGCGGAGATTCAGTAACGTGGTCCATGATCTGCAAGGAAAAAGACGGCACCGTCGACAGCAAGGGCAAGATCACCTACAAAGGCGACACCTTCGACGGGACGACAACAACGACCATCAAGGACAAGAGCGGGAAGGCCCAGCAGATCGCCACCAAAATGAGCGGAAAACGCCTCGGCCCCTGCGATAAAAAATAGAAAAAGACGAGGACTGGCTGTGAAGATCAAGATCAGGAAGAGCAAGAAAACAACTATTAACGAAGTGGATTTTGATAACCTGGAATTCGGCGTCCATTTTTCCGATCACATGTATTATGTCGATTACGCTGACGGAAAGTGGGGGGAACCCCGCATCGAACCTTACGGTCCGATGAAAATGTACCCGGCGCTGTCGACGCTCCATTACGGACAGGCAGTATTTGAGGGTCTGAAAGCCTTTCGCGGCGTGGACGGAAAGACTCGCCTCTTTCGACCTGACAAAAACCATGAGCGCTATAACATGTCCTGCGAGCGCATGTGTATCCCGACAATTTCCTACGAACTCTTTCTGGAGGGAATGAAGAAGCTTGCGGAACTCGATGACTCGTGGATACCGGACAAACGCGGCTGTTCCCTTTACATAAGGCCCTTCGTCTTCGCGACGGATAATTTTCTCGGTGTCAGGGTTTCCCATACCTATCGGTTCATGATCATAACCTCGCCTGTCGGCGCCTATTACAAGGAAGGTCTCAACCCGGTAAAGCTCATCACATCCGGCGAATTTGTACGCGCGGTGAAAGGCGGCCTCGGTGCTGTGAAGACGCCGGCAAACTACGCCGCTTCTCTCTATCCCGGCGAGATGGCCAAGAAGAAAGGCTTCACCCAGGTGCTCTGGCTCGATGGTATCGAGAACAGGTGCATTGAAGAGGTGGGTACGATGAACATCATGTTCATCATAAACGACACCCTTGTGACGCCGCCACTCGAAGGCTCCATTCTGCCCGGCGTGACCCGCAACTCGGTCATTTCGCTGGCAAAGCACTGGGGTATTCCTGTGGAAGAAAGAAGGATCACCATCGATGAGGTCATGTCGGAGGCGAAGAACGGGAACCTTCAGGAGGTCTTCGGCACCGGAACGGCCGCCGTCATCTCTCCCGTAGGCTGGATCCGGCACCAGGAGGAAACCGTCACCATCCACAGCGGCGAAATAGGCCCGACCTCGCAGAAATTATACAACGAGATTACCGGTATACAGTACGGCGAGAAACCCGACCCGTTCGGTTGGTGCATCACGCTCTGAAACTCAATCGCTATCCTGAAGACACCCTCCGAATATCCCCATCAGGAACGGAGGGTGTCTTTGTTTCATCGCGAGGTTGATTGATAGAAACGGTCACACTCTGTTTTTTTGCCCTCATGGCCGGGCTCATCGACTCCATCGCCGGCGGAGGAGGCCTCATACAGCTGCCGGCGCTTTTTATCGTCCTGCCCCATGTACCCGTAGCCACTCTCCTCGGTACCAACAAGCTTGCCTCCATATCGGGAACATCCGTTGCGACTTTCCAGTACGCGCGGCATATCAGGATAGACTGGAAGGCAACCCTGCCGGCAACCATTACCGCCCTTATCGCCTCATTTCTCGGTGCAAGGACGGTCACCCTCGTGAACCCGGGAACCATGCGCCCCCTCATCCTGGTCATGCTTATAGCCATTGCCATCTATACGTTCATCAGGAAGGACTTCGGCTCCCTTCACGCACCGCGCCTCGACCGTGCAAAAGGATACCTTGTCAGCATCGCCACCGGAGCCCTCATAGGTTTCTATGATGGCTTCTTCGGTCCCGGCACCGGCAGTTTTCTTATCTTCGTATTTATCGGCATCTTCGGTTTCAGCTTCCTGTCCGCCTCGGCGTCCTCAAAGGTGGTAAACCTGGCCACAAACCTTTCCGCCGTCCTCTACTTCGCCTTCACGGCAAACATCATTTACACCACCGCCATTCTCATGGGCCTGTGCAACATCCTGGGCGCGCTAATCGGCACCAGGCTCGCAATCCTCCGGGGCAACCGCTTCGTGAGAATATTCTTCCTGGCAGTAGTTTCCTGTCTGATAGCCAAACTGGGATACGATATGTTCTTTAAATGACCAACAACCAACCCTGTCTCACGCCCGCTTCACCCCCCCCGAAGGGGGTGGAACGGGCGTGAGACAGGCCTTTGTCTTTGCTTTTCGGGCTCAAACTTTCACTCGTACTTCTTTCTCATCTCCGCCAGTTTGTGGAAGTGTTTGCGTTCCTCCGCAATTACCTTGTCGATCGCGGCATAGTGTTTTTCGTCGATGAACTGCTTTGCCTCGTGATAGTAGAGGATGGAATCGGCCTCGCGGCTCATCGCGAAGTGGATGGCTGAAGGCGCGTCGAGATTGTCCGACATCGCCCCGGCCCCGGTCGTCTTCGTGAATACGACCTTGCCGTCTATATAGTCCCTGAGATAGGCTGCATATTCGCCGCGGAAGCTTTCAGCCGGAGGGTTCGTCTCGATGCCGCCCAGCATTCCCTGGAAGATCGTCTTGTGCCGGATCTCTTCGTCGGCGAGGTAGTTGAAGAGGTCGCGGACCTGTTTGTCTTCCGCGTTCAGGGCCGCCTTGTGGTAGAATCTCTCACCGTCTTCCTCGATTCGAATGGCAAATTGAAGTATGTCGCCTGTGCTGAAGATATTCATAGTGTCCTCCCTTTCCCGTTATGCCTGCAGCCGATCTCGTCTTTAAGTCGGCAGACTACTATTATGATAGTGTCCGTAGGGCGGATTGGCAATGGCTTATCTCAGCGCGAGGCGCAATTTTTCGTCTTGAGAGAAAACCCCGTGGAAGTTTCGTAGAGGACAAAACTGGAATATCTGATGAGATCGCCCGTATTGAAATACTTCTGTTTCCGGGTCCTGTCGTCTACCTCCAGAATGTCAGGTATATGGGAATGGGCAAGGATCACGACATCGTACCCTTCGGCAAATTTTGTCCTTGCGTAGGATCTGAAGACGTTCCGGACCTCCTCGCTATACCCCTTTTCCCTGCGCGACAGGAGCGGACGCATGAGCGTCACGACCCCCCATGTGACGGCGGGGCCCAGAAGATCCATGATGCGATAGAAAAAGGGGCGTTTGAGAAAACGTGCAAGGGATAATTTCGAAAACCCGTCGCCGTGTGCGATGAAGACCTTTTTCCCCTCTACATCGAGGGTGAGTTCCTTCGTGCAGGTAGCCCCCGTGTATTCTTCGAAATATTTCCCCATGGAAAACTCGTGGTTGCCCTCCAGGAAAAAGACCGCCTTCCCTCGATTTACAAGGTTTTTCAGGCCGTCCGTTACTGGACGGTACCAGGGGTATATGTAGCCGTCATAGCCGTGATAAAAATCAAAAAGGTCGCCGAGAACGACGACCATATCGGCATCCTCACAACAATCGGTGATGAAGCGCAGGGTAAGGTCCTCCCTATCGGTGCTCGTACGGGTCATATGGACATCTGAGAAAAAAACGATCTTCACGGCAGGCATCTCCCTTGCGGTCGGTCCCTGATATTTAAACCCCTGCGGTAAGATATTCCCTGAGGGCCTCCATCCAGTGGCGCATCCCGATGCCGGTATCACGCTGAAGCTTCGCAAGGTCGAAGACGGAGTATTGAGGACGCTTCGCCTTCCGTGCCAGTTCGCGGGAAGAAATCGGGGTTGCCTCAACATCCATCTTCCGGATGGAAAAGATCGCCCTCGCAAACTCGAACCAGGTGCACGAACCGCTGTTCGATACGTGATAGATTCCCGTCAGGCCTCCGGCAATGATCGCAATGATGGGTGCCGCAAGATCTTTGGCGTACGTGGGAGAACCCCTCTGATCGTCAACCACCCGTACGGCGCCCCGTTCGCGTGCCAGCTTCACTATTTTTTCGACGAAGCTGGTCCCACCCTTTCCGTAGAGCCACTGGGTTCTCACGACAGCCGCACCGGCAAGTCTCTCAAAAATCATTTTCTCACCGGCAAGCTTCGTTCGGCCATACACTGACGCAGGACCCGGTTCATCGTCCTCCCGCCAGGGAGACCCTTTCTCTCCGTCGAAGACATAATCGGTACTGATGTGAACGAGTCGTACCCCGGCGGCCGCGCAAAGCCCGGCAACGATCCCTGTCCCTTCCGCGTTGACCTTTTGCGCCAGATCCGCCTTGTCCTCGCATCCGTCCACATCGGTAATCGCCGCCAGGTTGAGAACCACGTCAGGGCGGTGCAGGTCCATCATTTTTTTCCCGGCTGAGACAGAGGTGATGTCCCATTCATCGATATCATAGACGGCAAGGTCGAATTGCCCCTTCAGAGACGGAAGGATGTTCGTGGCCAGTAACCCCCTGCCACCGGACACAAGGATCTTCATCGGTTCCTGTACATCTTTTCGTAATAGTCGAGATAGGCGCCTGTCCTGATCCTCTCCCACCATCCCTTGTTCTTCACGTACCATTCGACGGTTTCGCGCATGCCCTCGGAGAAATCGACGCCGGGTTTGTAGCCCAGTTTTTCCGTTATCTTCCCCGAATCGATCGCATACCGGCGGTCGTGACCGGGTCTGTCCTTGACATAGCGGATCAGGGACTCGGGTTTCCCCAGTATCTCAAGGACAAGCTTGACGATTTCGATGTTCGTCCGCTCGTTGGAGGAACCGATGTTGTAGACGTTTCCGTTCTCGCCCTTGTGGACCACAAGATCGATGGCCGCACAATGGTCCTTGACATGTATCCAGTCACGCACGTTGAGGCCGTCGCCGTAAACGGGAAGTTCCATGTCCGCCAGCGCATTGGTTATTATGAGAGGGATGAGCTTTTCCGGAAACTGGTANNGGTAGGGACCGTAGTTGTTGGAACACCGCGTGACAGTGACGGGCATCCCGTAGGTCTTGAAATATGCCATGGCAAGAATATCCGCCGCTGTCTTCGAGGCCGAATAGGGGCTGTTCGGTGAAAGCGGGGTATCTTCGCGAAAGGCCCCGGTCTTGCCCAGAGAGCCATAGACCTCGTCCGTTGAGATCTGAACGAAACGCTTTATCCCTTTTTTTCTCGCCATCTCCAGGAGATTGAAGGTGCCGTTGATATTCGTTTTTATGAACGTGTCGGGATCCATGATACTTCTGTCCACGTGGGATTCAGCGGCAAAATTGACGATGATATCGACGGGTCTCCCGAAGACACCCTCGAGGTCGGCCGGGGAGGCGATGTCGCCCCGTATAAAGGTGTACCGGCTGTCCCCGGCCACGTCTTCCAGGTTTTCCAGGTTCCCGGCGTAGGTGAGCTTGTCAAGATTGATGATGTTGTAATCGTATTTTTCCAGCATATGGCGGACAAAGTTGGTTCCGATGAAACCGCAACCGCCGGTGATCAGGATGGTTTCAGCCATCTTTTCTCTCCCAGTTGTAAGGTATGTCGTTTATGTGGGGATCGATCCTGAATTCGTCAGGCTCCCTATAATCATAGACCATGGTGGGGGCGTTGATGATGAGGGCCTCGTCGAGACTTATGCATTTCCACCCGTGATAGACCATCCGCGGCACCCGGACAAGCCGGGGTTTGTGATCGCCCACGTAGAACTCGTCGATCTGCCCCCGGGTGGGTGATCCTTCGCGGTCATCGTAGAGAACGAGTTTGATCATCCCCTTGATGCAGGCGATGAAGTCCTCCTGTTTCTTATGGTAGTGCCATGCCTTGACGACCCCGGGGTATGTGGTTGTCATGTAAACCTGCCCGAACTGGGTGAAGATATCGTCATCGCTTCTTAAGATCTCCATCAGCCTTCCCCTCTCATCGGGGATGACATTCAATGTTTTTGCCGCAACGCCGTCTATCATATCCTCTCCTTCAAGGTCACCTGTTGTTGGCCCCCGTCTGTGCGACAAGGACACTGGCGCGCAGGAGCGATTCAAAAGTGCCCGCGTCCGTCCACCACCCGTCGAGCATCTCCCAGGTCATGGTGCCCTCTCCCACGTAGGCGTTGTTCACGTCCGTGATCTCAAGTTCGCCTCTGTCCGATGGTTTGAGGGTCTTGACGATATCGAATACGCCGGCATCGTACAGATAGATGCCGATGACAGCGAGATTGCTCCGGGGGTTCTTCGGCTTCTCGACAATGTTTACGAGCCTGCCGTCCGTAATTTCTGCGACCCCGAACCTCTCGGGATCGGGGACCTCCTTGAGCATGATCTTGGCTCCCTTTTTTTGTTCCTTGAAATCCTGAACGGCCTTAATGATGTTCCTTTCGATGATGTTGTCTCCCAGAACAACACAGACCGGTTCGCCGTCGGCGAAATATTCCGCGAGGGACAGGGCGTCCGCAATGCCTCCCTCGCCTTCCTGGTACGTATAGTTAAGGTGCTTGAGCCCAAAGTCCTTTCCGTTGCCCATGAGGCGCAGAAAATCTCCCGCATGATTCCCGCCCGTCACGATCATGATGTCCGTAATGCCCGCATTGATCAGCGTTTCGATGGGATAGTAGATCATGGGCTTGTTGTAGACCGGCAAAAGATGCTTGTTCGTGATCCGTGTGAGAGGAGCGAGACGCGACCCTAATCCGCCTGCCAGTATTATCCCCTTCATATGATCGCTCCTCCTTATTATTGGGATGTGATGCCCGTGAGATCGAAGGAGATCCTGAAAGTCGTGTCCTCCGGCCTCTTCGTCTTGCTCATTGTCAGCGTTGTGGACCAGCACCCGGGCTTGTACTTGAGACGATACTCGGTGTCGATCCATTCCTTTTCCATAAAGGTATACCGTATCTGGTAGCTCCCTTCAAAGACTGAATATGCCCCCATCATATCGATGAAAATATCGTTGTTGACCCCGGTGTTGTAGTTATGTGAAACGGCGACCCCGTATTGTCCGGGTACCTGATATGACAGGCCGTTCCTCAGTGTCTTGGCCCCCTCGCCGCTCACACTGAGCACACTTTCATGCGCAAAGCTCAGGTAGGCTATGGGTGTGAGGGTGAACCTTACATCGATATCGGAAAAGCGCGACCCCGATCCTTTATAGATCTCTGATTCTTCAAGGTCCCCCGACAGGCCATAGGTCTGGGACACCTCGAGGAGGGACACCTCGCGTTTGCCTCCACCCTCCGCCGCTTCGTACAGGTAATGACTGATGCCATACGTCATGGTATTCGTCTGGCCTATCCTGTCATAGGCATCGATCTGCGGAACGTCCTTGTAACCCGTGGCCGGTATGAACGTGTATTTGATATTCGGCTTGATCACGCTCTGTACTGCTTCGAGCCAGGACCATCCGGGGAAATAATTCCTGAGGAATTGCATGTTCACGTCGCCGTCGAGGCGGACGGTCTGGCGATGCTTCGTTTTGCCGTCCACAGTATCGCTGCGGTTGACGAGATACGCCGCATCGTACATGGTGGCGCTCAAGAGCGTGTTCAGACCCTTGAAGGAATAGGGCAACCTGAGGGACGGGTCGACAGTAAGGCGCGTATAGGTGTCTCCCGTATCGCGATAGAAATTAGTAAGGGAACTGTTGAGGTCCAGAAACATCCTCCCCCCGAAGACGGGGATATACTCGGTGAAATAGGTGATCTCGGGATAATACTGGAATATCGAGCCATTGTCTCTCATGAGAAGGTTGCGAAATTGAGTCATCCCCCCGGTGAGGAGCGATTTCTTAAGAGGTTTCTCGACGAACACCGTTGATTTCAGCTGACTCTCACTTCTTTCCTGGACGGTTGTGCCGAAATCCTTGAGATAGTCATTATCGAAGACATGCCAGATGTTGGCTTTGAACTGGAGGTCCTTGAAGAAAACCTGTTCGTGCTTCGCCTTTATCTGGTAGCGCGTGTGACCGAAGTCGGTGTCGTCGATGATATTGGCTTCCATTTCACCCTTCAGGTCCTCTCTGAGGGCATATCGGTACTGTCCGCCAAGATTTACGCCCCTGTTCTGGATCCACTCGGCCGACATCGTTGCGTCCGTGTCCTTTGAAATCGCCCAGAAATAGGACAGCTTGAATTTTGTGCCGTCCTCCGACGACTGGGCGAACTGGGGCATCAGAAACCCGGATTGCCTCTCCTTCTTGACGGGGAAAATCCCCCAGGGAATGTAGAAGACAGGAACACCCAGGATGTGAAAAGTGGTGGACTTTGTTTTTGCGTAACCCTCAACGGTTATGTCCACCTCGTCGGAGGTAAATGTCCACTCCGGTTTGTCCCATCCGCAGGTGGTAAACTTTCCCTTCTTGATCTTGTATTGGGATTCTCCGGTCTTTTCAATCTCCGTCCCGTTGATATAGACATTGCCCGTCTTGATGAATACCCGTGCCTTCTCCAGGGTCCCTTTCTTCGTCTCCAGGTTGAGCTGCATTCGTTCACACTCAATCCGGTCCCCGAGGTCCTCATAAACCACATTCCCTTCAGCGGTGACATCCCTGGTATTATCATCAAGGAAAACATAGTCTGCCAGAACGGTACGGGTTGTTTCTTTTATCTCAACGTTTCCGCGGGCGGTGTAGGTGTTCGCCGCGCGGTCATGCTCGATCTGGTCCGCCGTGATGTTCACCGGGCCCCGGATCTCTTTGCTGCTGACGCCAACTTCCTGCCCTCCCACTATAAAGGGGCACAGAAGGGCAAGGAGAACTATGATGACAGAGATCCTAAAATATCTCATTGACGGCCCGTTTCGCTTCCCCGATCGTATAGAATGATCCGGTAACAAGGATGACATCCTTTTCTCCGGCAAATTGTCGCGCTTTCCTGAGAGCACTTTTCGTGTCCTTCGTAACAATGGAATTGTGTGCCAGGTATCTCATATTTTCCGCTTCGAGGGCGCGGTCCGTCTTCGGCTGCGTAAGGATCGCGAGATCGATACAGCCCTTCATCGCGTCAAGCATACGCTCGTACTGCTTGTCGCGCATGACGCCAAAGACCACGAGTTTCCTGCGGTCGCCATAACGGGAACGCATAAACCGCGCCAGGGCGCGAACGCCCGAAACATTATGGGCCCCGTCCAGGATCACGAGCGGCCGCTCACGTACCGTCTCCAGCCGTCCCTGCCACTTCACCGTCCCGAGTGCATCCCTCACATGGTCGGGAGCGGCAACAAAACCGGCCGGGGAAAGCGCTTCCACGGCACATAACGCAAGCGCCGCGTTCGAGAGCTGGTGGTCGCCGTCGAGATTCAGGGAAACATCGTCGTAGGTTTTTGCGATACCCCGGTACGAAAAACGTCTGTTGCCCTTCTTTCTGAAAACAAAATCCTTTCCAAGGACATACAGCGGACTTGAAAGCCCGTAGGCCGATCGTTCCAGGACGGCAAGGGCCTTGCCACGAGCACCCGTTATCACGGGAACGCCCCTCTTTATGATCCCCGCCTTTTCACCGGCGATCTTTCCTATGGTACCTCCCAGTTCGCTCATGTGGTCGAAGGCGACGTTGGTGATGACGCTCGCCATCGGTTCGATCACGTTCGTAGAATCCAGCCTGCCGCCCAGGCCCGTTTCAATGACGGCGATGTCGACCCCTTTCCTCCTGAAATACTCGAACGCCAGGGCCGTCGTAAAATCGAAGAAGGTGTAGAACGGGTCGGACCCGCCCGGATGTGCCCTGGTACGGATATAATCCGTCAGAGAGACCACATCCCCCTCGGTGATTTCTTCCTCGTCCACGGTGATGCGCTCCGTAAAAGACACCAGATGAGGCGACGTGTACTTGCCGACCCGGTATCCCGCCATTTTGAGGATACATGCGATCATGGTCGCCACGGAACCTTTGCCGTTTGTGCCGGCTATATGAACGGTCCTCAGCGACTCGTGCGGGTCGCCTATGGCACCAAGAAGCCGCGATATGTTTCCAAGCCCGAAAACGGATCCGAATTTCTCCAGGCCAAAGAGGTATTTCAGAGAGTTTTCATAGGCAGCATCATTCATGCAATCAGGGACAGCAACGTGTAGAGTGTCTGCTTCAGCTCTTTACGGGAGGAGATCATATCGATCATACCATGCTCCAGGAGGTATTCAGCCCGCTGAAAGCCGGGGGGTAATTTGGCCTTGATAGTCTCTTTGATCACCCTTTCCCCGGCAAAACCGATCATCGCCTTCGGCTCGGCTATGATGATGTCGCCGAGCATGCCCATGCTCGCGGAAACACCGCCGAGCGTGGGATCAGTAAGGACGGTTATGTAGGGAACTTTATTGCTTTTCAGATGATAGATTGCCCCGGAGACCTTCGACATCTGCATGAGAGACATGATGCCTTCCTGCATCCTTGCACCGCCGGACGAGCAGAAAAGGATAACCGGCAGTTTTTGTTTTGCGCCTTCTTCGAGGGTTCGGGTAATCTTTTCACCGACGACGCTGCCGAGACTGCCTCCCATGAAATTGAAATCGAAAATGGCAGCCAGAACCGGAATACCGCCTACCTTTGCGCTGCCGCATATCAGGGCATCGGGGCGCCCCGCTGTCTCCTGAGTCTCGACCAGTCTTGTCTTGTACGGTTTTATATCCTTAAATCTGAGAAAATCGACGGGTTCCACACCTCCGTAGAATTCAGCGAAACTGCCTTTATCGAAAGTCAGTGCTATCCTGTTTTCCACGGAAATAGGGAAATGATAGAAACATTTGGGACATACGTGGCGGTTCCGTTCAACTTCCTTCCTGTAAAGGAGTTCCTGACAGGAATTGCATTTCCTCCACAGAGACTCTTCTTTCTCCGCTTTTGAGATTTCCTTTTGAATATTGATCTCACGATAGGGTTTCTTCTCTTTATCCCTTTTTTTGAATAATCCCATTACTTTTCCTGTTGAATTTTTGTTGAAAAACTACCAAAATAAGTATGTCCATGTCAATAGAAAGGGTCAATATAGAATCCGACCAGAATCTGGAGGGAATGCTCCGCCAGCAGAGCAGGAAAGCAGGCGTTGTGATATGCCATCCCCATCCCCTCTACGGCGGCAATATGTACAATAACGTGGTCAGCGCCATAGAGGACGGCTATGCCGCTCAGGGGTTCACAACCCTCATCTTCAACTTCCGCGGCGTAGGGGACAGCAAAGGCGAGTACGACGAGGGCGAAGGCGAGGTCCATGACGCCACTGCGGCTTACGGCGTTCTCAGGAAACATCTTGACGACGACGCCCATATCACCCTTGCGGGGTACTCATTCGGCGCATGGGTCATAACCCGGTCGGCGCTTGAGATAGACAGGTTCGACAGTCTTTTCCTTGTGTCATTTCCATGCCTCATATATAAATATGACCACCTGAAGACCTTCAAGAAGGAGATTCTCATCGTCGGCGGCACATATGACGACATCGCCCCCATGGACGACCTCTATGAACTGTACAAGAACCTCACCACCCTTGACAAACATCTCAAGGTAATCAACACAACTCACTTCTACGCCGGAAAAGAAACGGAACTCATAGACTTCATAAAAGAAACAATTCCGAAGAGATAATCCTTCTTTCTTCCTTCTTCTTGAATAGATACCCTTCTTTGTGTTAAATTGATTAACAGAATCCAGCGGGTTGCGACAGCCTGAAACGTAGAAACAGATCTCCCGATTACAAAAAAACGTCATAAGCTGGCCGCCCCGGCCGGATTACTTTCTTTTCAGCAAGGATTATTCCGCCATGGATTACAAAGATACGTTGAACCTGCCCAAGACCTCTTTTCCCATGAGAGGCAATCTGCCGGTGAAGGAAAAGGACATGCTTGCCCGCTGGCAGGAGATTGACCTGTACCGGAAGATGACCGAAGCGAGAAAGGACAGCCCCAGTTTCATCCTTCATGACGGGCCCCCTTACGCCAATGGCAATATCCACCTCGGAACGGCGCTCAATAAGATCCTCAAGGACATTATCATCAAGGCAAAATTCATGACGGGCCACAGGGCCGATTACATCCCGGGATGGGATTGTCACGGCCTCCCCATAGAGCATCAGGTCGAGAAGAACGTTAAGCAGAAGAAGCTGGAAGTCTCCAAGCTTGAAACCCGTAAGGAGTGCAGGGCCTATGCCCGGCAGTTCATAGATATACAGCGCGAGGAGTTCAAGCGGCTCGGCGGCATCGGCGATTGGGACCATCCCTATATCACCATGGATTTTGACTACCAGGCGACGATAATCGAAGAGGCCGCGAAATTTTTCCTCCGCGGCGAGGTCTACAGGAAGAAAAAACCCGTCTACTGGTGCCTTAACTGCGAGACGGCGCTCGCCGAGGCGGAGATCGAATACGACACGAAGAGGTCGAGTTCCATATACGTCAAGTTCCCCTATACGGGTGAGAGGGAACCGGTGTTTGCCGGCTATCCCGACAAACCCGTTTATATGCTCATATGGACGACCACGCCCTGGACGCTTCCCGCAAACCTGGCCATCGCCGTCCACCCCGATTTCACGTACGTCTCCGTGGAGACAGACAAAGAGGTCTATATCATCCTCAAGGACCTCCTCGAAGATGTCATGCAGCGCGCAGGGGTAACGGAATACCGGATTATCGGGGAGATAACCCCGCAGATGCTTCGGGGGCTCACGTTCAAACATCCTTTCATCGACCGGCAATCCGTCATCGTCTTTGCCGATTACGTCGCCGCCGATACCGGTACGGGCGCGGTCCATACCGCCCCGGGCCACGGCGAGGAGGACTACGAGACAGGGCTCCAGTACGGCCTCGACATCTATTCCCCTGTCAACGAAAAGGGCGCCTTCATAGACGAAGTGGAGTTCTTCAAAGGCATGAACGTCTGGGAGGCCAATCCGAAGGTCATCGAAAAACTTCGCGAACTGGGGCTCCTTCTCCATACGGAAGAGATCGAGCATTCCTATCCCCATTGCTGGCGCTGCAAGAAACCCGTCATATTCCGGGCGACAGAGCAGTGGTTCGTCTCCATGGACAGCCAGGGACTCAGGCAGAAAGGTCTCGCCGAGATCGACAAAACACAGTGGATCCCCTCATGGGGCCGCGACCGGATCTATAACATGCTTTCCGTCCGTCCCGACTGGTGCATCTCCCGGCAGCGAACCTGGGGCGTCCCGATCACGATCTTCTACTGTGAAAAATGCAGGGAACCTTTCTGGAGCGAAGAGTCCTTCCGTCGGGTCGTCGAAGCCGTCAGGCAGTCAGGCGCCGACATCTGGTTCGAAAAGGACGCCGCCCAATTCCTGCCCGCCGACGCGAAGTGCGGCCACTGCGGTAATACTACATTTTCCAAGGAACAGGACATCCTGGACGTGTGGTTCGATTCCGGCGTCAGCTGGGCCGCCGTCTGCAAGAAAAGGCCGGAGCTGAAGTATCCTGCCGATCTCTATCTGGAAGGGAGCGACCAGCACCGGGGATGGTTCCACAGCTCACTTCTCACGTCCGTCGGCAATGAAGGGCACGCCCCGTACAAGGCGGTATTGACCCATGGTTTCGTCGTTGACGGTTCGGGCAGGAAGATGTCCAAGTCCCTCGGCAACGTCATTGCCCCCAACGAGGTCATCGATAAATTCGGTGCCGAAATATTGAGGCTCTGGGTCACGTATGAGGATTACCGCGACGATATAAAGATATCGAAAGACATCATCAACCGGCTCGTCGAGACATACCGAAGGATCCGCAACACCCTGCGTTTCCTCCATGCCAACATCAACGATGACTTTGAACCGGGCCGCGATACCGTGCCCTATGAAAAGCTTTCCTCGCTCGATAAATGGCTTCTCTCGAGGCTCATGAGGCTTATTGACCGGGTCGGGGAGTCCTACAACAATTATACTATTCACTCGATCTACCATGCGGTCCACAATTTCTGCACCGTCGATCTGAGTGCTCTCTATCTCGATATAGTCAAGGACAGGATCTACGTGGAGCACAAGGACGCCCGGAAGCGCAGGGCGTCGCAAACCGTCATCTTCGAGGCACTCACGGCCCTTGTCAGGCTCATAGCGCCCGTCCTGTCTTCAACAGCCGACGAGATGTGGTCGTACCTGAAGGGCTACGTCGCCGAGGAAAGCGTTTTCCTGGCACAGTTTCCCGCCTCCGACAAGGCCCTCATAAACGGGGCGATCGAGGAACAATGGGAAAAGATCTGGAAGATCCGGGAGCTTGCCAACAAGAAGATCGAAGAAAAACGCAGCGCAAAAGAGATAGGTCATTCCCTGGATACGAAGATCATCATAGATGCCCCTGATGAAGAATACGCCGCGCTCACAGGGCTTGGCGACGAACTGAAGGATGTCTTCATCGTCTCACAGATAGAAATACGCAAGGCCAGAGTCCTGGATGTCACTGTCCTTAAAGCCGAGGGAGACAAGTGCGAGCGTTGCTGGCAATACGATACGAACATCCTCAAGGACGGGAAATTCCCGAACGTGTGCAAGCGATGCGCCGATACGCTCTCTTTGCTCTAGTACCGGTCATATTCGTACTCGACAGGGTCACAAAGGCGCTCGTCATGGAAAACCTCCCCATGATGGGCGAGGTAAAGATGACCTCGTTCTTTTCACTTGTTCATGTCAGGAACTTCGGTGGTGTTTTCGGCGTACTCAACCAGAGCGGGTATGCAAAATACATCTTCACCATAGTACCGGTTCTCGTCGCGGCGGCACTCGTCTACATCCTTGTGAGATACAGCATGAGCGGGACCAAGACGCTGGCGTTGTGCCTGGTCCTCGCGGGTGCTCTCGGCAACATATACGACCGCATCTTTTATGGCAATGTGGTGGATTTCCTCGACTTCTATTACGGCACATATCACTGGCCCGCCTTTAACGTGGCCGACATAGCCGTTTCCGTGGGTATCGGGCTTATTATCCTCCTTGAGTTCGTTGACGGAACAGGCAAGAAACCCCGGGATTAGCTCCCGGCGGCAGCGCATTGCAGTGGGTGGATTATGGACGACCTCCTCGAGGAAGAACGCAAACTCAGAAGGCTTCGTTTCATCGTCGACTTCTCTCTTGAGTTCATCCGCACCCAAGACATCTCCCATGACCATGCCATGAGTATCGTCGAAGGGGTGCGCAAGCAAGCCCTTACGCTCTTCCCCGGCAAGGACGAAACCTTCGACATCATCTATGCCCCCCGGTTCAAAAAGGCGTTGAATGAAAAGTATAGGAGAGACTAGGTTATGGGTAATGGGTTATAGGTGATGGGAAAAAGAAAGAAACCGGGAAATGGTCTTTCCTATTACCCATAACCTATTACCCATTACCTGTCATTTCTTAAAAATATTCTTTATTCCTTCCCCGATGCCTTGTATGCCTTCCGCACCGACGCCAAAAACCGATTCCCCTATGTCCTGCACCGACAGGCCCAGCTTCTCGGCAATTCCGAAGGAGAGCCTGCTCACGAAGGTTTCCGTGATGTTGAATTTGGGATTGTCGAGATCTCCGGCGATGACAAAATCAACGGGAAGCTGATCGCCGCTTTTCTTCAGGAAGGCGGCCACCAGGTTGATCGGCACCCCCATGAACCTGTCACCCATACCGGACCCGCTCGCAAATTCAAGGTCTCTGATAACCGCACGGCCCGGTGCATGGATCCTTCGGGATACGACCTTTGCCCGGACGTCGATATCAATGAGCCCTCTCTTGATATCGACGCTCCCGCGTCGATGATAATAATGTTTGAAATGTGTAATATCAAGACCTCTCACCTGGGCTGCGGATTCCATGTCCCTGCTCGCGAATTTGATCGTGCCCTCGCTTTTTACGCTTGCGGTACCCCCGCTTGCAGGAACTGACGCCCTCAGTGTGTACCGGGTAGGATCATTGGTGAAAGGTAAGGACAGGTCACGAATCTCCATATTAATGTCGCGCACCCTGGTCATAACCGGGACCTTCGGGGATTTGCGGTCAAGATAGTCGACCGACCCGTTGACGACAACGATCTTCTTGAATATCGCGGGAGGTGTCAACACCCGGTCCGCCTCTTTTTTCTGCTTGTCCGCTGTTGTTCCCATTGAAGGGAAAACGGGGCTTACAAGGCCGTCTCTTTTGTCCACTTCAACATACATGTAAGGCCTTTCTATGAGAACGCTCGAAAATATATACTTTTGCCGAAGAAGACCCATAAAGTCGGACTTGACCACGAGCCCCTCAACTTTTACGATCTCTTTCCCGGCCTTGTCCTTCATTACGATGTTCCGTGCGCGGACGCTGCCCCATTTCAGTTCTATGCGCTCTATGGAGAAATCCTTACCCAGGGCCTTTTCAATGCCGGTCTTCGCGATGGTATTGGCATATCTCACGACAAAAAGGACAAGAACCAGGAGAAAACAGGCAACAGCAGCAGAGAAGAGAATAATCTTTCGATCCCGAACCGTCATCATTCCATCCTGTCAGAAAGTACTCTATACTAGTATACAAGACAAGGTGCGGAAATGTAAGTCTTCGAAGCTGTCTGATCGTCCAAAAGCGACCTGTTGAGTGAGGGGCAGTCTTTCCCGTGTTGCCGTAAAGGGTTTTTTCGCGTTTGTCGCACCTGAAAGAAGATAAGGAGGTTGCCTATGTCCGTTTTGTTCGAGTTCGCCATGTTTCCCACAGATAAAGGCGCCAGCGTCAGCGCATATGTCTCGAGACTCCTCAAGGTCATCGACGAAGGTACGTCTCAGTACCGCCTCACCCCCATGGGCACGGTGGTAGAGGTCGATACCATGGATGAGGCACTGTCCATCATCAAGAAATGTTATGAACAATTGGAACCGGACTGCGGCCGTATCTATTCCACAGTCAAATTCGACATCCGCAAAGACGCCTCAGGCAGGCTGGAAGGCAAAATAGCCTCCGTGGAAGAAAAGGTGGGAAAGAAACTGAAAACCTGAAACGTAAAACCCGAATCCGCCTCTACTTCATTTTGAGGGCCTGGGCGCGGGTCCGCGCAAGCTTGCCTGCTTCGCTGTTCGGAGATACCTGCAGCTGCATTCCGTACTGATTGTATGCCGACTGGTAGTCGCCAACCTGTTCGTAGCACTGACCCAGGACAGCGTGGATCCTCGGGTGCTTCGGAACGGCGTCTGAAAAAGGTTTCAGATAGATGAGGGCGTATTTGTAGTAGCCGGTTTTGTAATAGCTCATGCCCGCAAAATAGTTTGATGCGGGGTCCTGGGGAAAAAGCTTGAGGCTCCTGTGCAGGTACTGAACGCTTTCTGCATATCTGTTCCCGGCATACTTGATGGCACCCATCCCAAGAAGCGCAGGCTGGTAATTGCCGTCTATGCTCAGGGCCTTTGTAAAGTAGCGTTCCGCCTCGGGAAGATTGTTCTGTTTGATGAGAATATTCCCATAGAGGGCATAGAAGGGAGCCTGCCCGGGATCCTGAGCTATGGCCTGTCTGATGTACGTCATGGCTTCCCGGGTGTTGTTCTTCTCCAGGGAACGGGCGGCCTTGTCGTAATAATTAAGATAGATCGTGTTGGTGCGCCGGATGTTCGCGACGGCCCCCTGAAAACGCTGCCTGGCGGTACCGTCACCGGAGATTACCGTTCGGGGTGTCTCGTCGATGATCTTCTGTATCTCCTCGAGACGAATCGAAGTCCTGGGATGGGAAGCGAGAAGTTCGCTGAAAAAGCTGCTTTCTTGCTTGCTTTGACCTACAGACCGCGCGTACTGGTCAGACGCTTTCTCGAGGTTCCTGTGGGCGCTGAGAGCCCCCCTCGGGTCGTAGCCAAGGATTGTCATATAGGAGACGCCGAGCCTGTCCGCCTCCAGTTCATCGTTCCTGCTGAACCTGGCAAGGATGAGTCCGGCGCCTGCCGACCCCAGAGTAAGGGCCGCATCTGAATATTCCGAGTCGGACATGGCAATCGCGACACCGGCGAGGAGAAATTGTCCGACCATGCCGTAGGTCATCTGCTTCGCCGAATGGCGGGCTGAAACGTGACCTATCTCGTGGCCCATGACATAGACAAACTCCGCTTCGTTGTCGATTGCCGATAGAAGTCCCCGCGTTATCACCACGTGTCCCGGTATGGCCCAGGCATTGGGGACTGAGGAATTCTGAACGGCAAAATCCACGGGAAGGTTAGGCCTGTGCGACACCCGGTGGATATTCGTGACAACACTCGTCAGATACGACTTCAGTGCGGGGTCTTTATACTCGCCTCCCCCGCCCTCTCCGCTCCACAGGGCATTGGGGTAAAGCTCCTTGCCAAGCTGTATCTCCTGGCTTTCGGAAACCAGCATCAGCTCCTGCTGGCCCGTGACGGGATTGATGGCACAACCGCTTCCGGCAATCAGAAGAACGTTCAGCAAGATGAGGCACAAAAGGCCTTTAACGTATGATGTGCGTGTCACAACAACACTCCTTTCGTGGATAATGTCTCTAATTTTCCCGTTCCTGGCAGTCCTTTGTCAAGTCAAGGAAATAACTTGACAGCCCGACACCGGGAAAGCGTAAAATAAAACAACTGCGCATAAGGGAGGCACGATGCACGGCAGCGTTATCAATATGCACACCGGCGTGATCAATCCGTCGAAGGTCATCGCTGTGGGACTCAACTACAGGGACCACGCCCGGGAACTGAACATGGAACTGCCCGCATACCCGCTCATCTTCATGAAACCGTCCACGTCGGTCATAGGGGACGGGAATGAAATAGTCTTCCCCGCCCAGACGAAGGAACTCCATTATGAAGGAGAACTCGCCATTGTCATCGGAACGCTGGCAAGGACTGTCCCTGCCGAGGAAGCAGACGATTTTATCGCCGGTTTTACCTGCGCCAATGACGTCACCGCGCGGGATATCCAGCGAATGGACGGCCAGTGGACGAGGGCGAAATCCTTCGATACCTTCTGTCCCCTTGGGCCCCGCGTTGTGAAGGGCATAGATCCAACCGCCCTGGCGATTGCCACCCGGGTCAACGGCCAGGTGCGGCAGCATTCGACGACGGCCAACATGATATTCAATGTCTGGGATCTGGTCTCGTTCATCTCGGGAATCATGACCCTGCTGCCCGGAGATGTTATAATTACGGGGACTCCGCCAGGCGTGGGCGCTCTTCTTCCCGGCGATACGGTGGAGGTCGAGATCGAAGGCATCGGGATCCTGAAAAATACAGTCACGGCCGCGAGCCCGTGAATACTTTGAACGCCGGACAGCCTGCCTGCCGGGGTTTAATCTCAAGGAGCTGTTATGGACAACATCACATTTGACGATTTTATCAAAATCGATCTGAGAGTTGCGGAAATCAAGGCCTGCGAAGACATCGAAGGGGCAGACAAGCTCTACAAGCTGACCATCGATATCGGCGAAGAGCGTCTCATCGCCGCGGGCATCAAGCAGTACTACACCAAGGAAGAGCTTATAGGAAAAAAGATAGCCGTCGTAGCCAACCTCGAGCCGCGTAAACTCAGGGGCATCATGTCCCACGGGATGCTGCTGGCCGCTTCAAACGAAGACAAATCCTCCGTGGTGCTGCTGACACTCGACAAAGACCTACCAAACGGCAGCAAGATCTCTTAAGGGATGACCCAGCACATCTTTCTTCTTCTCGCAGGTCTCGCCCTCTTTCTCCTGGGCATGCTTAAGCTGAGCGAGCAGATGCAGCGGGTCTTCAGTTCCCGGATCCGGGAGTATATTCGTTTTTCCGTCAAGAAGCCCCTTTACGGGCTTATCATGGGGCTTTTCACGACCATTCTGTTCCAGAGCAGCTCGGCAACGACACTGCTCACCATGGGGCTCGTCAGCGCAGGCCTCGTCAGCTTTTATCATTCACTGGGCATCATCCTCGGCGCCGACATCGGGACAACGCTGACGATACAGCTTGTTGTCTGGAAGGTAACGGACATCTCGCCCCTCTTCCTCCTGGGCGGGATCATCCTTTACTTTGTCGGCAAAGGCCGCGTAAAGGTCATCGGTGAGGCGCTCCTCTATTTCGGCACTATTTTTTACGGGCTGAGCCTCGTCGGAGACGCCGCGACCCCGCTCAGGAACAGTCCCCTGTTCACCCGGTATTTCCTTTCGACGCAGAACCCCTTAATGGGTCTTTTCATCGGTCTTGTCTTTACGGCGATCGTCCAGGCATCAGCAATCCCCATCAGCATGCTCGTCATGCTCAGCCTGCAGGGGCTCATCTCCATCGACAACGCCGTCCCCATTGTAATCGGGGCCAACATCGGCACCGCGGCCACCGCCCTGATCGGAAGCGTGGCCAGTGATTTGAACGGCAGGAGGACGGCAATTTCGCACCTTATCTTCAAATGTTCGGGCGCACTGGTCTCAATGGCCTTTCTCGTCCCGTTCATCGGGTTGCTGAAGGCTGCATCGCAGAATACCGCACAGCAGATCGCACTTGGCCATTTCCTGTTTAATTTTATCACTGTAGCCATTTTTATCTTCATCCTCGTTCCTTTCTCCAAAACCGTCCAGAAGATCCTCCCCGGAGAGAACGAGATCGTTCCTCTCTGGCCGGAGTACCTGGACACAAAACACCTTGGCGACCCCGACCGGGCCCTTGCCTGCGTCAGGAATGAATTGAACAGGCAGATCACGCTGGCGCAGAAAATGCTTGGGGACGCGCTCGATCTCTTCGCCAAATACAAGAACAACAAGCAGCAAAACATTGCATACATGGAGCTTGTCATGGACAACCTCCAGGCGGAGATCACCACGTACCTCTGGGGGATCTCCTGCGCTACCCTCTCGCAACAACTCACAAAACGACTCTTCGCCTTCTCTTCCTTTGCTTACGGCATCGAACGCATTGGTGACCGGTCCGTCAATCTCGCCGAACTGGCCGAGCAAAAATTCAAACGCAAGGCCCATTTCACCCCCGCAGCCAATGTTGAGCTTCGGGATATCGGGACACTCGTACTGGAGAATCTTGCTGACGCCGTGTCGCTCATTGAGAAGAAAGACGTCGCCCGGATACGTGTCGTAATCGAACGCGAGCGAAGAATAGACGTAAAGATCAAGAAGGCGACCGAAAACCACCTCGACCGGTTCTATAAGAAACTCTGCGTGGCGGAGGCCGGCCCCATATACGTGGACGTGCTCGTCAACCTGGAACACATATCAAACCACTGCCGCCTCATCGCCCAGCTCACCAATGAGTTGGAAGAAGAGGGGTTATAGGTACCGGGCTATGGGTTATGGGGAAAACACCCATTACCTTTTACCTGTCACCCGGAACCTGCCCCTGTTGTGTTATAATGGAAAAGAGGTTACAGACAACGGGTAATGGGTTACGAGAAAGACACCTATCACCCTTACCTATAACCCATAACCTGTCTTTTGGGAGGATCAAATGGCCGAAACGAAACTGAAAATAGACGGCATGAGCTGTCAGCATTGTGTTATGGCCGTCAAGAAAGCGCTGGGTTCCATCGCGGGAGTCGACTCGAGCGATGTCGAAGTGGGAAGCGCTGTCGTGAAATACGATGAAGGTAAAGTCACCCGGAAGGACCTCGAAGCGGCTGTCGAAAAGGCTGGATTTTCGGTAAAATCCTAGTAAAGGGCTCTCAGGGACAATAAAACGATTCATGGATGATCTGATCAAAGCGATAGTCTCCGCCCAGGATCTGGAAAAGAAGGTGGAATACTACTTCACCCTGACCGGCGATGAAAGACTCTCACTCCTTAAATCGCTGGGAAAAGAAAAGAGTGAGGATATCGGCGTCTTTCTCAACGCCATCCACCCCGGGGAAGCCGACAAAGAGATCAGGAGGACCATCCGCAAGGCGATATTCCGCCTGAGATCGTCGGGGATAAAAGTAGAGGAACCGCGACCGGAAGGCCGGCCGATCCTCAGGAAGGTCGAGGAGGTGCGGATAAACCGCGGTTTCCTGACGAACTTCGATCGTGCCCAATCCCGGATCGTCATGGCGGCATACGAGATGAAAAAGAATGCCTTCGTTTTTTTGAACGGAGAGATCCATTTCCGGGAAGGCCTGCGTGAACTCATGAGTTCGCCCGTCGACAGGAACAACCTGGAACAGATCATAACGGCCTACAGGGACAACACAAGGGAGCCCGCCTTCCTCAACGAGATATCCCCGGCATATGCCGCCTTTATCGTGGAGGAGGGGTCGAGAAGATCCGGCCGTTTCAATGATGCTATAGGATCTCTCATGTCCTTTGCCGCCCGCTTGAATGATGCCGTTCACAGGCCCGAGGACATCTATTCCCTGCCGGTGGCCGGGGATATTGCGCCGCTGGCGCCCGAGGATGTCCTCAGACACGAGATATTCGCACCCTTCCTCCTGTCCTGGGAAAATATCGAAGAAGACCGCAAGGCCTACCTTTCGGCCGCCGGGTCCACGATCGTTCTGCCTCAGCGCATGACGGAAGAGAAGAAGGCTGCCTTTCTCAAGGGCCTCATGGAGCGGGGCAGCATCACGTCACAGGTCCCCCTTGTCAAACGCATGCTTGAAGATTATGCCTATTTCTTCCATGGTATGGGTGACTATGCCCGTTACCGCGGAGTTATCTCGATCCTCGGGGATCGTGACTCACTTGACGGCGTTCTTCTATTCTTCCTCAAGAAAAGTCTCCTCACCGGAGAGGAGAAATCAGTCGAAGGAGGTATCATCGTCAATCCTTATGGCTAGGTTCATTCTCAAAGATCCCTATTACAAGAAGGCGAAACAGGAGGGCTTCCGAGCACGAAGCGCCTACAAGCTCAAAGAAATCGAGGACAGGTTTCATCTTATCAGGAAAGGGAACGCCATCCTGGATCTCGGATGCTCCCCGGGCAGCTTTCTTCAGGTGCTTTCAGAGATGGTCGGCGAAAAAGGGACCGTCATCGGTATAGATATCCTTCCCACTCCGGCCCTGCCCCGGAAAAACATCACGGCCATTCAGGCCGATATACGGGAAACGGACATAAAGGGCCTGTTATCACAATTCTCCCTGTCCACAGTCGATGCGATCACCTGCGACATCGCGCCCAACCTCTCGGGCATACGTGAGGTGGATGACGCACGGATCGAAGAGCTTTTCACCTGCGTTCTCAAGGTTGTCGACGAGACGCTCAAGCCCGGCGCCCATTTCATCATCAAGTCCTTCTCCACGGGTATCCAGAAAGGGATCACCACCGACCTTCAAAAACGCTTCAGCAAGGTCGCTCAGTACAAACCCGCGGCCTCGCGCAGCGTCAGCTCAGAGGTGTTCTTCGTCTGTATCGGCAAGAAGTGAGTACATACAGCAAGGGGCAAAGACGGGTCAAGGGTTCATTCCGGCGCAGCTATCAGTTCCTTCAGCTTCACGTAATCCGGTTTGCCCGTTCCTAATTTCGGTAGTTCCTTCATGTAGATTATTTGCCGGGGAAAAGTCAGATCGGAGTAGCCTTTTTCGCGAAGGACTTCGCGGACTTTCTTCAAGTCGGCGTCCCTCGTGTTTGTCACGAGGACCAGTCTTTCTCCTTTCTGTTCATCGGCGACGGCCATCACCGCAACGTCCCTGCGTTCACCGAAAATCCCTGCAAGGGCCTCTTCAACTGCTGTGAGGGATATCATCTCGCCGCCTATCTTGGAGAACCGCTTGAGCCTTCCCACTATCTTCACGAAACCGCTCTCGTCGACTTCAACAATATCACCGGTATCGTACCAGCCGTCGTCCTCAACAAGGTACTTGTGATTTGCGGCCTCATTCTTGAGATATCCCACCATGAGATTCCTGCCTTTTACCAAAAGACGGCCCACATGTCCCTCTTTGGAGTCTATCCCTCCCACGGGCACCACCTTGTATTGCATGCCGGGCAGCACCTTGCCGACGGTGCCGTACTTGTATTCCAGTGCGCTGTTCATGCAGACGATAGGCGCGCACTCGGTGACGCCGTACCCTGACATGACGCGAATACCGAAGACCTTTGCGTACCGCTCGAACACGGCCTCGCTTAATGCCTCGGCGCCGCAGAAGATATAGCGCATACTGTAGAAATCATAGGGATGCGCCTTCCGGGAATAACCGTTCAGAAAGACATTGGTCCCCATGAGGATCGTACATCCCTCTTCGTAGGCGATCTCCGGTACGATCCTGTAATGAAGGGGACTTATGTATAAGAAGGAACGCGCCCCGGTGAAGAGGGGCAGAAAGACACCGATCGTGAGGCCGAAGCTGTGGAATATGGGAAGGGCGTTAAGGAAATAGTCGTCGGCGCCCACGTCGACGCGTGAAAGCGATTGCCATATGTTCGCTATAATGTTTTCATGCGAAAGGCATACACCCTTCGGGACTCCCTCCGATCCCGAGGTGAAGAGAATGACCGCCGGCTCTCTGTGCTCTTCAGGAACAATGCGCGCCAGCCTGCCGGGGAACAGGATCTTCATCATCGCTGCCAACCTGTCCCCCGCACGGATGCCGGCGCGCAGGTCCTCGAGGTAAATGACTTTTCGATTCACGAAAAGACCGGGGTCGATCTTCACCCGCTCCAGAAAAGCCCGGGAAGTGACGACCACCTCAAGATCGGCAAGCTCCATGGCATGGCGCAGAGACTTCTGGCCGCTCGAATAATTGAGAAGGACGGGCACTTTCCGGTAGATTTCGAGTCCCATAATGACGAGCGCCGTCGCGACCAGGTTGGGCAAGAGAACGCCCGTCTTTTTTCCGCCATGGACAGAAAGCTTCCTGCCGAGTACGAGCCCTCCGAGGAGGGCCTTGCGATAGCTCACCTCGGTACCCGTAGTATCCTTGTAGAGTGTCTTGCCGCCCGTCTTCCTGCAGATGCGAATAAACTCGCGGCCAAGGGTGGAAGGCCGGTAATGTGCCTCGTAGAACATTTCGCAAAGAATGTCATAGATGACCCGGGCCGCCTCGCGCTTCCTGTCGTGCGGCTGGAAACGACTCACATCGATCGCCGGGCGGACGCTGCCTATCGTCAGACTTATCGGCGCAAAGATCTTCCTGCCGCCGGGTTTTTTCGCAAAGATCGTCTCATAGGTATTCCCGAGGTGGGCAGGCAAGATCGCCGCGTCCGTTTTGTATGCCACAAAGCCCGTGCCTTCATAGATCTTCATGAGATTGCCCGTCTTCGTAACACGTCCCTCGGGAAAAACAAGGAGCGGCGTACCACGATTGACTTCATCGATAATCCCCTTGAGGGAATAGGGATTGAGCGTATCGATCTGCACGGTATAGCGGTTCTGCATAAAAGGCCGCAGCAACAGTTCCCGGGCCCTGCCGCGGTTGACCAGGATCTTTATGTCCATATCGAGATACGTCCACAGGATGATTCCGTCGAGAAGGCTGGCGTGGTTCGATATGATAATGAGTTTGTCGAAACTGCGGGGAAGATTTTCTCTTCCTTCAACCCTGATCCTGTGGACAAGCCTGAAATAGGTCTTGAATACGGCCCGCGCCGTCACCTCGAACAGCGCCTGCAGAAAGCTTCGTCCCGTCCTCATTCTCCACTCCGCCCCGGGGGCAATAATTTTTCTTTCACGTTGCGGCGCACCTTTTCAAGGATCCTGTTGAGTCTGTTCAAGTCCGTCTGCGATATGCCGGACATCAACTTTCCCACGCCTTCGAGATAGCCCGCCTCCAGGGCCTCCACGGCGTTTTTGCCTTCAGCGGTCATTCTCACCAGATTCACCCGGCGGTCATTCGGATGCGCCACCCTTTCCACAAGCCCCGTCCTTTCAAGCCTGTCGATGATACCCGTCATGTCAGCCTTGTTGACAACAAGACGTCTGCCCAGCGCAGCCTGGGAAAGAGCACTGCCGTCGGCGTACTTGAGCTGGACGAGGACATTGAACTGGGCGTCGGTGAGCCTGTGCCCCTGGAAATACCTGAACGACGCCCTCGCGATCAAAGTCCCCGTATAAACAATATTCAAAAGGCTTTCATGCTCCACCGTCTCAATCGGCCGGTCAAGCCCCAGTTCTTCCACAAGACCCATAATATCCTCCATCATTGGTTCATATATGAACTGTTAAAGTGTATACGATGTTTTCCGAGGGTGTCAAGGGACGAGGGAAATGCGCGCAGTAGTACCTTGTCCCTGATTCATTGCTTAAGTTCTTCCCGTTCCCTCCGATAACATTTCAGGAGGAAGCCATGATCGACCCTGTTTCTTCTATTATGAGTTACACCATGGCCCGCGAGCGAGCATCCATGTCCATAACGAAAAGCCGGATGGAAGCCGAAGCCATGGTTGCACAGGTTGTCATCGAGGCCGCGCAGAATATCCAGCGCATCATGGAGAGTTCACCGGGTGGCGCGGCGTCCTCAATCGGGTCGAATATCGACATTTACGTCTGAGCAACGGACTTTTAGCTTTCTTTCTTACAACCTGCCTGAGAAACTGGTATAATCTTGACGGTCGTTACGAGGATGGACAACAGCGTAGATTTCACGGAACAGGAGGCCATCGGGATGGCAAGAGATATATCCTTCAAAAGGGGCAGACGCACCCCCACTCTTTTCAAACTTCTCAAAGACCGTTACCTGAAGGAAGGAACGGATGATCGTTATATAACCCTTAAGTGGCAGGAATGGGGAAAGAACCCTTCCGTTGCGATCTTCAGGGCCGTCAAGAACAGCAAAGTCGTGGGATGGGTCTTTTACGATAAGAAGACCAGCACCGTTGAAGAGATACTTTCAGACAGCACGTGGAAAGGCAAAGACCCTCGCGGCGCGATGCTCGACACGCTTATCGCCCGCGAAAGCCTGGTAAGCGCCTCTCTCCTGAAGGGGGACCGGGAAAAATACAATTTCCTTCTCGATTACGGTTTCCGGCCCACCCTCTTCCCGAGCCGCAACGGCTTCGACCTTGTCAAAATGGAACTGAGCACGTCGGTGCTCATGAAGAAGACGCTCGGCGGAAAACCGTTCCATGCCTACCGTAAAAAAGAACGCGTTGCCGTCGAAAAGATACCTCCAACCCAGACATACGATGAGATCAAGATGGGTCTCATTAATCTCGTGGAAAAGCTTGGCGGAGTCAGAAGGTTCGTCAAACCCGGGCAGTCCGTCGCCATCAAGCCGAATGTGGTGAGTGATCACGGTTACAAGGATGGAAAGGTAATCGGGGGCATCGTCACCGATATCCGCGTGGTCAAGGCCCTGACAGAGATGGTGCTCGCCGTGGGGGCGTCACATGTCTACATAACGGAAGGGGCTTCAATCAACCGCAGCGCGACGGCAAAGATGTTCAGTCATTACGGCTATGACGAGATAGTTGCTCTTGACCCTGAGAAGGTCAGCCTCGTGGATCTCAATACCGACAGGTTTATCGAAAAACAGGTACCTGGCTGCAAACGCATGTCCTCCCGGAAGATTCCCGCCACTCTGGAAATGGTCGACGTCATCATCAACGTGCCGGTGCTGAAGATCCATTTCGCCGCCATCGCATCCCTGGCCATCAAGAGCCTCCAGGGCGCCGTGCCGCCGATAGAAAAATACATGTCCCACTTCTTCGGCCTGTGGCAAAGCCTCGTCAATATCCATCATCTCGTCAAGCCCAAGCTGACCATCATCGACGGTCTCACGGGGCTCGAGGACTTCGGCCCCGTCTCGGGTACACCCATAAAAATGGATGTCCTCGTGGGCGGCACAAACCCCGTCGCCGTCGATGCCGTCGCCATGGAGATCATGGGAATCGACCCCAGAACATCACCCCCTGTTTTCCTTGCGTGGATGCAGGGTCTGGGACCCCTCGAGAAGAACAAGATCAGCGTCGTGGGCACCCCTGTTGAAGAGGTGGCCAAAAAATTCATACAGCCCGCCATCGATGTCAGCGGTGGAGCCTCCCTCAGGATCCATGCCGAAGAGGCGTGCCCGGGCTGCAAGGGTTATCTTCACTTTGTCCTTTCCAAGCTGCGGCGGCCCGATCCCCAGGACCCCAGCCGATCCCTCATTGACAGGCCCTTCGAAAAAAAGGCCAACATTTTCCTGGGCCCATCGACAGCGCAACCGATCAACCCCGATGAAACAAATATCTTTATGGGCGTTTGCCAGCAGCACAACGCCAGCCTCGGAACGCACATGCCCGGCTGCCCTCCCCACGCGGAGGTCATCACCAAGGCCGTTTACGGCCTTTTCCCGGACACAGAACCCCCCAAGTACGCCGACGAAACAGAAGAGACAAAACTGGGGAAAATGCTGGAAGAGGTCCTGCAAAAACTCTGAAAAATAGTTTAAATTCCCCATCCCCCGGATACCTTGATATCCGTTCCTGTTATGTAGGAGGCGTCATCAGAGGCGAGGAAGGCTACAGCCCGCGCCACTTCTTCGGGTTCGCCTATCCTGCCCAGCATGCTCTCCGCTATGATGGGGTCTCTGTACTTCTCGGGCATCCTCATGATGGGAGGAGTACGTATCATACCGGGCACAACGGCGTTTATGGTCACACCGTCTCTTCCGCCTTCACGGGCAAGGGTTTTCGTCAGACCCAGCACGCCGGCCTTGGCCGCTGCGTAGGCTACCTCGCCCTTGGCACCCATGAGTCCGTAAATGGAGCTTACATTGATGATACGGCCCCACTTGTTGGCGCGCATCCGGGGGAGGAGCAGTTTGGAAAGCAGGAAGGGCACGCCGAGATGTATCGACAGGACGGCGTTATAATCCGATTTTTCAATCTTCGTCGTGACGCCGGGCCTGTCGAAACCGGCATTATTGACAAGGATGTCTATCCGGAACGAGGCAAGAAGCTCATCGATCACCTTGAGAAGGGGCCGGGTATGAGTCAGATCGATGATCCGAAAGGTAACGTCGGCGCCTTGCGATTCCAGTTCCCGGGCAACGTGTGGAACGGTCCTTCTGTTCTTGTCGAGGAGGACCAGACGCGCTCCCCTCTGTGCTAAAACCTCGGCGCACGCTTTGCCGATACCCTGCCCGGCCCCCGTGATCAATGCAGTTTTATTTTTCAGGTTCATCGCAACTCCTCCTGTCGCTTACAGTAATGTGACTGGAACGCCGTTATTTTACCGCACGGCGCGGAAAGGTTACAACAAAATGTCAAAATGCTTGATTTCTTCGCCGGTTTCCTATTTTCTATAGGAGTGAAAAATGCCTCCGCCGAGAGGAAAAGCAGGAGATCATGGAACTCTTTGTGGTGATGGACAAATCGATACTGGGCCGGGGCGTCTTCGGGGTCTTTTCCAGCTTTGAAAAAGCCCGCTCGTTCAGTGAGGACCTTTACCGGGATGTGCATTTTCACAGCGAAGTGAAGGCCTGTTCCATCATAGGTGAGGCCCTTTCCTCGGGCAGTGTCTACGCTGCTCATCTTTATGATCATTTCTACGATACCCATATATTCGACGGAATATATTCTCAAAGTACCGTTGCGTATGACGCGGTGGGCGGAAAAGGGCTCATCATACGGTTTGTCATTGATTCTCCCGAAGACAAGGAAATCCTCACCTGGTAACTGACCCTTACTCCGGCATCCACTGTGACAATGGTCATCGACTTTGTAAAGGATACCATTTATGTTACCTTTAACTCAGGGAGAGATTTCTAGACAATGAGATTGTCGGGTTTTTTTCCGAAACGTTTCGGATCGCGTCTTTTCATTATGACCATCATAGCGGGGTTCATCCCCATCGCGATCTTCAGCGTCCTGATCCATATCTTCGGGGGCAAGTTCGAATCGAGCATACAGCGAGCCATCGAGAAAGGATACCAGGAGGAGTGGACCCAGAGCTCTGCCCTGCTCACCAGGATCGGCGAAACATCGATCCGTCAGAAGGCATATGACATTGCCGCGCAGCTCAACCTCACGCTTCAGTCGCATCCCTACATGACCCTTGGCGATCTGCGCCGCGATGCACGATTTCGGAGTGTGGCAGTCCAGGAAATAGGAGAAAGGGGTTTCTCCGGTCTTCACGAGACAAACACCGGCATCATCCGCTTTCACCGGGACCGCAAGGTGGAGAACACCGGTACGAGGGCCTTCCAAAAATCCCTTCCGGCATACTGGAAGATCATCAATGCGAACCGCGGAGGTAAGCCGTCGGGCGGTTATTTCGACTGGATCGAACCCGACGGGACGAAATCACAAAAATACATGTACATCGTCCCTCTCTCCCAGCCTACCGCCGACGGCAGGCAGCTCAGCGTCTTCGTTACCGCCTATCTCGACGAGTTCACGAGGCCCATCAGGGAAGCTCAGGCCATCCAGCAAAAGACCGCCAGAAACCTTGTCGATACCACTTCCGTCCTTTTTGGCTCTTTTCGCGACAACGGTCTGCTCTTCATGGGAATGGGAATCCTTCTCGTCTCTTTTGCCGCGCTGGCCACCGGTATGTACTTCTCCCGCGGTATCTCCCGCCTGAGCGAGGCCACAAAAAAGGTCAACGAAGGAGATTTCGGGATATCCGTAAAACCCGTTCTGTCGGGTGAGATCAAGACGCTGATGGAAGATTTCAATCGAATGGTTTCCCGTCTCAACGAAACCACCGTCTCCAAGGAACTTCTTGAAGACAGTGAAAAGAAGCTCCGCGAGGCGAATGTCGAGCTAAGACACGAGATCGACGTCCGGGCGTTGGCGGAAAAGGCCCTGGCCGCCGAAAAAGAACGTCTTGCTGTCACACTCTGGTCGATCGGCGACGGGGTAGTGACCGTCGACATCGACGGCAAGGTCATCCTGATCAACAGGGCCGCAGAGGAACTTACCGGATATTCGCAGAAAGAGGCCGAAGGCAGGCCCTTCACGGAAATCTTTCAGATCAGGGGGCAGGAAGATGCCGCCTCGAGCGGCGACGGTTCCGTCAGGGCGATGCTGGAAGGGACTGACGGACCCTCATTATCTGCGCCCCATACGCTTATCAGCCGCAAGGGGACCGAACGTCTGGTCGCCAGGAGCGCCTCGCCCATCCGCAGCGAAGATGCCGCGCTCATCGGTGCCGTGATCGTACTCCGCGACGTCACCGAACAGCACCGGATGGAAGACGAGCTTCTCAAGGCACGAAAGCTCGAATCGATCGGCACGCTGGCCGGGGGTATCGCCCACGATTTCAACAACCTTCTTGCTGTTATCCTCGGAAACATATCCTTCGCGCGAATGCTTCTGGATCCCGGTGAGAAGGCCGTCAGGAGGCTCGATGAAGCGGAAAAGGCGACCATCCGCGGCAAGGACCTTTCGTACAGGCTCCTGACCTTCGCCCGCGGAGGTGCACCGGTCAAGAGACTTACCATAATCGATGAGCTCATTCGGGATTCGGCCGAACTGACCGTCAGCGGCTCAAATCTAAAATGCGTTTACGAATTTTCCGATGATCTCTTCCAGGCACAGATCGATGAAGGGCAAATGCGTCAGGTCATCCACAACCTGGTCATGAATGCCCGTGAAGCCATGCCGGACGGGGGAACTATTACAATATCCGCCAAAAATACGGACATCACCCCATCCGACGGCATACCCCTCCCCCCCGGCAAATATGTCCGTATAGGAGTAGCCGATACCGGCTCAGGCATTCCCCCTGAAAACCTCGAGCGCGTATTCGACCCCTACTTCACCACCAAGGAAATGGGCAGCGAGAAAGGCATGGGCCTTGGGTTGGCCATTTGTTATTCCATCGTCAAGAGCCATAACGGATATATCACCATCGAATCCGAACCCGGTGCGGGCACTACCGTTTACGTCTACATCGAGGCCCAGGCGGCGCAGCTGGAATCATGGGGAGCCGCCGCGGCCGGGACGGGGAAGGAAAAGAAGATCCTTTACATGGATGACGAAGAGCAGGTTCGTGAGGTGGCAGGACAGATACTCAGACACATGGGCTACGACGTGGATTTCGCCAGGGACGGGGTCGAGGCCATAGAACTTTTCAGAAGGGAGGCACTGTCAGGCTCGCCCTACGATCTTATCGTACTTGACCTTACCGTGCCCGGAGGCATGGGCGGCCAGGAGGCAATGGAGAATATCCTTGCCATCAATCCCGAGGTCAAGGCCATTGTATCCAGCGGATATGTCAATGATACGATAGTGCATGACTACAGGGAGTACGGGTTCTCGGGGGTAGTTGCCAAGCCCTACACCCTCGAACAATTCAGGAAAGTCATCGAGAAGGTGTTGGATAAGACCTGAAAATACGATTGAATTCCTTTTCCATCCGTTCTATAATAACGGCGACCCTGAAGGGGAGTAGCTGCAGGTAGATAAGGTCAACATTGCGGAACATGATTTCCTGGCCTTATCATTGGCCGACAGGATCGGCCGATAGGCGAGACCTTTAGCGTGACGATGCGTTCATGCTGAAGCGTCTCTTTTTTTTGTGTCAAACCGTGCGCCGGTACGGCAAGGAGCTTGAAGTCACAATAGAGGGGTTTTACAGGTCACGTGAAAATAATGTAATATAGTCTGAGTTGACATGACGCCACTTCAAAGGGGAGTAGCTTCAATTCGGCACCATCGTCAATACGTCGGCATGAAACCGACCGGTATGCCGGTTAGAGATCCTAACAAGCGAGACCTTTGCCCGAACGATGAATCGGCAGTGCCGCACGGCTGACTTATCGGATCACCGGAAAGGAGAGTACGATGGAGAATATCTCTTATCATCAAGAGCGGGTGGAAACCCTCTATGAACACCTAGCCACTGGCGACAAAGGCCTCAGCAGCGAAGATGCCGCCAGGAAGCTTCGCGAGTTCGGTCCCAACGAACTAAAAGCCGGTAAAAAGAAAACACCATTCATGATGTTCCTCGACCAGTTCAAGGATTTCATGATCCTCATCCTCATTGCGGCGGCTGTCGTGGCCGGCATGATCGGGGAATTGACGGATACGCTTATCATCATTGTCATTGTCATCGCCAACGCCGTCATCGGCTTCATCCAGGAATACCGGGCCGAGAAGGCCATTGAGGCCTTGAAGCGTATGGCCGCCCCGATGGCGAACGTCATGCGTGACGGCCGCGTCGATTCGATTCCGTCGGCTCAGATCGTTCCCGGCGATATCATTCTTCTCGAGGCGGGCGCCATCGTTCCCGCCGATTTGCGCCTTGTCGAAAGCGCCCAGATGAAGGTGGATGAGGCGGCTCTTACCGGTGAATCCGTCCCCGTCGAAAAATCGCTCCGGGAACTCACGGACCCGGGACTTCCCATAGGCGACAGGGTCAACATGGCCTATAAGGGGACTGTCGTAACATATGGCAGGGGATCGGGTGTCGTCGTCGGGACCGGCATGAACACCGAGCTGGGAAAGATCGCCTCGATGCTCCAGAACGAGGAAGAGGTTAGGACTCCCCTGCAAAAACGTCTGACCGTATTCGGTAAAAACCTTGCTATCGCCATACTCATCATATGCGCGATAGTCTTCGTTATCGGCCTCCTGCGCGGGGAAAGGCCCCTTCTCATGCTCCTGACGGCCATCTCTCTCGCGGTTGCCGCAATACCCGAGGCACTGCCCGCCGTCATCACCATATCGCTTGCTCTGGGCGCCAAGAAGATGGTCAAAAAGAACGCCCTCATCAGAAAGCTTCCGGCGGTAGAGACGCTGGGCTCCGTCACGTATATCTGTTCCGACAAGACGGGTACGCTTACGTATAACCGGATGACCGTGGAGGAACTCTACGCCGAAGGGGGGATCATACAAATCACGGACGAGAGGGCCCGCGGATTGAGCGGCCTCATGACGGGCATCGCTCTTAACAACGATTCCCACGAAGGCTCGAACGGTTCCTTTATCGGTGATCCTACCGAGGTAGCCCTGTACACGGCAGCCAGGGATACCGGGTATCAAAGAGACCGGATGGAAGAGGATTTTCCCCGGGTCGGCGAGATACCCTTCGACTCGGAGCGCAAATCGATGACGACGATTCACCGGCACCGTGATGGAGGTTTCATATCCTTCACCAAGGGAGCGCCTGATGTCCTCGTGGAAAAGTCCGACACGATCTTGATCAACGGGAAACCGGAGCCCCTCAGAAAGGATGACATACTCGCCGCGAACGAAGATATGGCGAAAAGGGGCCTCCGCGTCCTCTGTGTGGCGATGAGGCAGTGGGATACCGTCCCCGAAGGATATCCTGTGGAAACAGTTGAAACCCATCTGACCGTTCTTGGCCTTGTGGGTATGATGGACCCTCCCCGCGATGAGGCGAAAAAGGCCGTCGATCTTTGCCGGACCGCAGGAATCAAGCCCGTCATGATCACCGGCGACCACCCTGTCACGGCAGCCGCTATCGCGAAAAGGATCGGTATCCTTGACGAAAACGGCGCCGTCATCACTGGAAAGGAGCTTGCCTCCCTGAGCGATGAGGAATTTGCCTCACGGGTCGAATATATTCAAGCCTATGCAAGGGTCGCCCCCGAGCAAAAACTGAAGATCATCAAGGCGCTTCAGCAAAGACACCAGTTCGTGGCGATGACGGGTGACGGAGTCAACGACGCCCCCGCCCTGAAACGGGCGGACATCGGCATTGCGATGGGTATCACAGGTACGGACGTATCGAAGGAGGCCGCCCACATGATCCTCCTCGACGACAATTTTTCGACGATCGTGCAGGCGGTGCGGGAAGGAAGGAAGATATACGACAACATCCGCAAGTTCATACGGTATCTCCTGTCAACAAATACCGGGGAGATCTTGACGATATTCTTTGCCCAGATCCTGGGCTTCCCCATCCCCCTTCTGCCGATACACATCCTCTGGGTCAACCTCGTCACCGACAGTCTTCCCGCCCTTGCGCTTTCCGTGGAACCGGCGGAAGATGATGTCATGCAGCGTCCCCCGAGAAACCCAAAGGACAGCATCTTTTCCGGCGGGCTCGGCATCCAGACTATCTGGGTGGGCAGCTTCATGGCGCTGCTTGTCCTGTCCGTACAGTTTTTTGCCCTGAGGACGGCAAGTGGTGAATGGCAAACGATGGTCTTCACGGTGTTGTGCTTTACACAACTCGCCAACGCCCTGGCGATACGATCCGACAAGAAATCGCTTTTCAGGCAAGGACTTCTGTCCAACAAGACTCTCCTCGGCGCCGTGGTAGTGTCCATCGCGATGCAGCTCGCGGTGATCTATGTGCGCCCCCTCAACGCCGTTTTCAGGACACAACCCCTGACCCTCAGGGAACTGGCGCTTTGCGTCGGCATCTCATCACTGGTTTTCTTCGCGGTTGAGACCGAAAAGCTGATCCGCCGTGTTGCCGCTGGCCGTAAGAAAAGAGAAAGTTGATTTCTCGCGAGGTTGCCCTTTATAATATGGGCGAGGTCACAACATATGGAAGAGCCTGTCGTAACTAATGCCTATGTCGCCTATTTCGACGTACTGGGGTTCACGTCCCGGTTCCTGTCGGGCGATCTGAAGAACCGGTACGAGAAGCTTGTCGCCTCTATCGATGAACGGCGAGACAAGAAGACCATCTATTTCCTTTTCTCCGACAGTATTGTCGTCATCTCCAAATCCTTCGCCAGAGTGAGGGAAACAGCGCGCTCCATTTACACCTGGGGTGTCCTGAACGATTTCTGGCTAAGGGGCGGCATCGCCCACGGAGGGCTTGCGAACCTCGATTTTGGGACCTTCGTCACCGACAACAGGGTCATCCTCCCGTTCCTCGGCGAAGGTTACCTCAAGGCGTATAAACTTGAATCCACGCTGAATATATCGGGAATAGCCCTTGATGACATCTTTTTCGAGCCGGGGAAAGAATGCGCGGCCCTGAAGAGAGAAGCCGACTATGTCGAATACGAGGAGTACCTGCCCAAGCGCGGTTACGAAGACCGCAAGCTCCTGCTTCTGCCGGAGGAAGGTTCGCTCAGGCAGATCGTCGACACCATGTATTTCGAAGAAATGCTGAAATCACACATCAACGACATCGACAAGTACATCAATACCTTCATCTTTTTCATCGAAACGCTCCTGAGGACGGCAAATCACGAAACCGTCGTCAAGTTCCTGGACAACCTGCTCAAGGAACTCGAACTTCACGGCAGCCATGTCCTGATACCAAGCAAGGTGATAATTATCTTCGTGGCTGTTATCGAAGGCCTCATCAGACGTTTCAGATCCGGCCTGTTTGACGATATTGCCGGAAATCCCCGTGAAAGACTGGAAACCTACGTCGGCAGCATCATCGGCACCCTGAAGACCCAGGGCTACCTCCCCACCTTCGTCGACTACGTCCTTGAATACGACAAGAAGCGTCACACAACCGTCTACAAGGACATCAACAGACTACGCGCAGACTGGTCGGCTTTTCTCTAGCAGACGGTTTTCACTGGCACATGAACGACTGGTTTGGGGCCAGGTAGCAGATCTTGCCTTTCGGGAAAGCTTTGGTGAGATTGTAGTCTACCGTGCCGTTCGTATAATGGCAGATCATGGAACTGGTGCGTACGGCGCTTTCTTTGATCGCCAGGGTAAACGTGCTCCGGGCAGGCATTGCATCCCAACCGTTTAAGGCCCCGGCTGTCTTCATGACGACCTCAACACTAACGGCCCGCGGGCACGTGTACGGCTCGCCGGGTTTGGCCTGTTCGGCCGCAAAAAGAGCCACCGACGATAAACAGACAAGAAACAGGATCGACAGGAAACATGCCTTTCTCATAGGACTCCTCCCTTTCTTCTTTGGCATGGCGATAGTATATCATACATGACGCCGGATGAAAGGGGCAGGTTAATTATCGGCAATTGAAACACGTACCGCGAAGGAATACTCTTTCGGCTGGAAACTGGAAAGAAAAATCTATTTTTCGCGGGCTCTGCTATGGTACCATTACAGCATATGCAGGCTGACTCCCGGAAAGGAGCACATGAAGGATGGCGATGATCCATGTGGAAGGAAAAGATCACGGGAATCTTGTTCTTTACACGCTGAGTACCTGTGTCTGGTGCAGGATGATGAAAAACTTCCTTGCCAAAATGGGGATCGGGTATGATTACGTCGATGTCGACACGCTTGGAGACGAAGAGAAGACACAGACGATGGACGAGGTTCGGCACTGGAACCCGCAATGTTCGTTTCCCTCGCTGGTCGTTAACGGCGAACAGTGTGTTGTCGGATTTAGTGAGGATAGTGTAAGGAAGGCCCTGGGATTATGAACGGCGGCCCCGGCAATCCGACCGGCATCGATCTCTACTATGAAGATCTCATGGCACAGTCGAAAGCGGCGGGGTACCACCTCAATCCCGATTCCGGTTTCGTAAAGGCCCTCGTCGAGGGACTCTTCCTCAACCAGGAGCGCTACGGTTATCCCTCGTGCCCCTGCAGACTTGCCTCGGGCAGGAAGGAGGACGATCTCGATATCATCTGTCCCTGCGACTATCGCGATGCGGACCTTGGCGAGTACGGCTCGTGCTTCTGCGCGCTTTACGTCACTCAGGCCGTCCTGCAAGGGAATGCCCGGCTCACGTCCATCCCCGAAAGAAGGCCCCCGGAAGGTTCCCGGACACGCAACGAGACACCCGTCAGGGAAATGGCGAGGCCATCGCTGCCCGTGTGGAGATGCAGGGTCTGCGGCTACCTCTGCGCCAGGGAGGAACCGCCGGCAACATGTCCCGTCTGCAAGGCCGCGAAAGAGCGCTTCGAGCGTTTTCTTTGAGAGATCCGGCCGCGATGGATAAAGCTCCCCCGGATACAATGGATCATGCGGACAGGCAGATACTCACCATGCTCCAGGAGGAATTTCCTCTCACCGAAAGGCCCTTTGATGACATAGGGGAAAAGATCGGCCTTAGCGGCGAAGAGACCCGCCGGAGGGTGATGAGACTGAAAGAGCGCGGCTACATCCGAAGGATCGGCCCCGTGCTTGACCCGAAGAAGATAGGTTACGTGAGTCTTCTGTGTGGTGCCGCCGTTCCTGCCGCGTGTCTTGAAGAGGTGGCCCGGGCGGTAAGCGCAGAGTCTTCGGTTACCCATAACTATGAGCGCGAGGGGGATCTCAATCTCTGGTTTACCGTCACCATGAAGAAAAATGAGGACATTGAAAGATTCCTGAAGACACTCGAAGAGGCGTTTTCCATCAGAATATACCGGTTTCCCGAAAAACGAACTTTCAAGATAAAGACCCGCTTCTCCATACCGGAGTAAAATACCAGGACCAGGAAGGACCATGACTGAAAACATCACCGCCGGAACGTACAAACGCGTATTCCTCGTTGACGGAAATTCCTATCTCTACCGCGCCTTCTACGCAACCCCTCACCTCTCCAATTCAAGGGGAGTTCCGACGAACGCGATCTATGCCTTCGTGAGCATGATACGAAAGCTTCGCAACAGCGAGAACCCCGACACCCTCATCATCATTTTCGACTCAAAAGGACCTTCATTCCGTGAGGAAATTTCCGCTGAATACAAAGCGCAGCGGCCGCCCATGCCTGACAACCTCTCCCTTCAGGTGCCGTACGTGAAGCGGATCATCGACGCCATGGGACTACCTGTCCTCGAAAAAGAAGGCTTCGAGGCGGACGATATCATTGCAACCATCACGGAACATCTCAAGGCACAGGACAATGTGATGACCTTTATCGTTACGAGCGACAAGGACATGATGCAGCTCGTGGGGGAAAAGGTCCGTATCCTGGATTCGATGAAGAACCTTCTCATCGGCGAGGCCGAGGTAACGGACAAATTCGGTGTGGCACCGGAAAATATGGTCGATTACCTTGCTCTGTGCGGCGACGTCTCCGACAACATCCCGGGTGTTCCGGGCATCGGCGAGAAGACCGCCCGTGAGCTGGTAAGCACGATGGGGTCCGTGGAGAACATTTACGGCCATCTGGATGAGATCAAGAAGAAGGCCGTACGGGAAAGATTGATCGCGGGCAGGGAAAAAGCGGAAATGAGCAAGAAACTCGCTTCGCTCATGTATGACGTGGCCATTGAGACAAGCGTGGAGAGTCTTTCCGAGAGAGGCGAAAACTCCGAGGAGCTTCGCAGGCTGTACAGACAGCTCGAGTTCACTTCGTTATACCGGGAGATCAAGGTTGAAGGCGGAAAGAAAAAGGAATGGAAGGAAAAGACGCTCGCCGACCTTACCATGGATCGGGTGGCGGTTGCCGCAGCCTTCCAGGGAAAGAACGCGGGCACTCTCCATCTCGAAGCCTTTGCGGCCTTCGATGGCGAAGGCACTTTTTTTTCCACCGACGAGAACGATCTTACCCGGATCCTTTCGAATTCTGGAGAGATAATCGCCCATAACCTTAAACCTTTCTTTTTCGTGGCCGGCGATTCCCTGCACGAAAAAAAGGTTTTCGACACCATGCTGGCCACATATCTTGTCAACCCCCTTCGCAAGGACTTCACACCCGGACCGATCCTGGAGGAATATCTCGATGCCGACATCGCCGCGATCGACACGGCATCGTCACTTCGCGGCCTGGCCGCCTATCTTCCCGATCTGGCCGATGCGCTCCGTGTACAGCTCGAGGAGCTCGAACTGTCAAATCTTTTTTTCGGGACGGAACTGCCTCTCGTCGAGGTACTGGCCGACATGGAAATTGCCGGTGTCAGGATAGACCGGCGCAAACTCGGAGAATTGTCGCGGGACTTCGACAGCCGCCTCACGGGGATCGTGAAGGAAATATATCTTCACTCCGACGGCCCCTTCAATATCAACTCACCGCAGCAACTCTGCCGCGTGTTGTTCGATACCCTGGGCCTGACCCCCGTGAAGAAAACGAAAACGGGATATTCGACCGATACGGGGGTCCTTGAGGTACTCTCACAGAGCCATCCTCTTCCCGCAATGATTCTCGAGTACCGCATGCTGACCAAACTGAAAAACACCTACATCGATGTGCTGCCCACCCTCATCAATCCCCGTACGGGGAGGATACATACCACCTTCAATCAGATGGTGGCGGCGACGGGAAGGCTCTCCAGCAGCGAACCGAATCTCCAGAACATCCCGATACGGGGAGAAGAAGGGCCGAGGATTCGCGAATCCTTCGTGCCGGCTGACGGTTTTCTTCTTCTTTCTTCCGACTACTCCCAGATAGAACTTCGGGTCCTTGCCCACCTTTCCCGGGATGAGGAACTCATCGAAACTTTTCACAGGAATGATGACATCCATTCCATCGTAGCCGGGGATGTCTTTCGGGTAGCCGCCGACCTCGTCACCCAGGACATGCGCCGCGCGGCAAAGGTCATCAATTTCGGCATCATATATGGCATGAGCGCCTTCGGTCTGGCAAAGGAACTGGGTGTCAGCCAGAGGGAGGCCCAGCAGTATATCGACAGTTATTTTGACCGGCACAGGGCGGTAAGGGCTTTCATGGACGGCGTCATCGAAAAGGCCCGCACCACCGGCTTCGTCAGGACTCTTCTCGGAAGGATGCGTTTCATACCGGAGCTTACCAATAGCGACCCCACCGTGCGACAGCTTGGTGAGAGAGTGGCCATGAACACCCCCATACAGGGCACGGCGGCGGACATCATCAAAATGGCGATGATAAACATCCACCGGACCATCAGAAAGCGGGGGCTCTCGTCCCGGCTCATCCTCCAGATACATGACGAACTGCTCTGTGAGGTTAAAGAGGATGAGGCCGCAGCGATGGAAGAGCTCGTCAGAACCGAGATGGAAAACGTGATCGAGCTCGATGTCCCCCTTACCGTTTCCATCGGAATGGGGCGTAGTTGGGCCGATGCTCATTGACGGTGAGATTTGAAGAAACAGCCAGCAGTTCCGCGCAGGCCACAAAAACGAAGACTGAAAAATAGACCCAGAAAAGAAAGGCGATGAAGACACCGTACGTGCCGAAAAAAGTAGTGAACCGCCCCACGTAAAGTACGAAATATTGAAAGAAGTACTTGCCCACATGCCATAGAACGGCTCCAAGCAAAGAAGCCAGGAGAAGCCTCTTTTTGTCCCTGACGGGCGTCAGAAAATAGTAGAGAAAGCAGAACATCCCGCCAACCAACAGCAGATCCAGAAATGAGAAAAACTGCACCACCGAAGCCCTGGTGATGGCACCGCCGAATGCCTTTACCACCTTTACCTGAATCATGACGGAAAAGACATAGCTAAAAAATATCAGGGTCTGAATGAAGGCAAATGCAAGGGTAAGGAGAAATTCCTCCTGCTTCCCTTTAATGAAGCCTTTGCGCGTCTTTCCGAAGATCAATTGGAACGACGGGCGCAGCACGGCAAAAAGCCGCGATGTGAAAAAGAGGAGAAACAGAAGCCCGAGCGGGCCGGAAAGTTTCTTTGACAGGGATATGACGTTGATTTCCTTGAGCATCTTCTTGACAATGACCGCATTATAGGGTGCCGGGATGACCCCGGCGATATACTTTTCCATGTGAAGGGCCGGATGGCTCATGTCTATCACATAACCGAGGATGAAAAGGGAGAAGAGCGTAAAAGGTATGAAGGTGAGCAGGACATAGAAAGAGATCGATGACACCATGATATTGGCGTGGTCCGCCTGATACTTCCCGAAGACCTTCTTTGCCACACCGGCAAAGCCCTTCACCCCGGCGAGCCCCTTGCCCGTTATATTCTTCACCCGCCTGTTCACGGGCACCCAACAAAACATAGGAAAGATAGGAAAGCTAAAAACATACGTCGTATAGGTCGTATATGACTTATTAGAAGGCCCAGCTGCCACCGCAAGTAAAGAGGATTCTTGACCATACTTGAAATCCTGAAACTTTGACCTCTAACCCATTCCCCCTCTTCTACCCTATCCTGATCCTCGGATCGGCGACCGCGTAAGACGCGTCAGCTATCAGGTTACCGACAAGCGTCAGAAAGGCGCCGATGACGAGTATGCCCATGATGGTGGGGTAATCGCGGGCCATAACACTGAAGTAGAAAAGCTGTCCCATCCCGGGTATGGAAAAGATGCTTTCGAAGATGACGCTGCCGCCGATAAGCCCCGGAATCGAAAGGCCGAGGATGGTGATGACGGGCAGGAGCGCGTTTCTGAGTGCGTGTTTTCTGATGACCATGCTCCCGGGAAGCCCCTTGGCGTATGCCGTGGTGATGTATTCCTGCCTGAGAACTTCGAGGAGACTGTTTTTCATGTAGCGTGAGATACCCGCGAGGCTTCCTACCGCGGAGATACCCACGGGGAGAATGAGGTGCCATGAAATATCAAAGATCTTTTCGAAGACGTTCATGTCGCCGTAATCGTAAGACTTGATCCCCGATATGGGAAGAAGCTTCAGGGAAAATCCGAAATATTTCATGGCAAGATCATCCAGGTAGACCCCGAAGAAGATCATGGCAAGAAGCGCCACCCAGAATGTCGGTACGGCATATCCCGCGAATACGAACGACGTAAGGAGCTTATCCATGATCGTATCCTTGTGGTTGGCACAGTATATCCCTATGGGTATGCCGAAGATGAAAATAAGTCCCATGGAGAGGAGGTTGATGACGATCGTGATGGGCAGCCTCTCCCCGATCTTGTCGATTACGGGGCGCCTGTCGGTGGCGAAAGAGGTGCCGAAGTCGAGCCTCACGATCCTCTTCAGCCATGTCCAGTACTGGACATGGAGCGGCTTATCGAGGCCGTAGAACGCGCGAATGCGCTCCCTCGCCTCCTTGGTGACCTTCGGGTTCATCTCTGCTTCGAGCATCCCCGGCTCCCCCGGCACAAGATGGATCACGCCAAAGGAGATAAGGGTGATCCCGAAAACCATGGGGATCATGAAAAAAAGGCGCTTAAGGAGATACCGCAGCATTCGACCTATACCTCACCTGGTTTTCCGGTACATACCACTTGATGAAATTATACATGATGCCCGCCGGCGCGGGTTCAATGTCTTTGAAACGCCGGTGGATCGCCACAGTACTGTAAGGCACAAAAAGAAACGTGTAGGGCTGATCTTCAGAAAGAAGCTCCTGGAGGCGGTCAAGGTACCTCTTCCTCTCCGAGCGTTCGAGGGTGTGGCGGGCCTTGACGAGCAGACCGTCGACTTCGCTGTTTTCATAGCCGGTAAAATTCAATTCCTTCGGCCCCTGCTTGGATGAATGAAAGATATCGAAGAGGTCGGGGTCGTTAGGTATCGTCCAGCCGAGAAGGACCGCCTCGAAATTCCTTTTGTCGATAAAGTCGTTGATGAGGGTCGCCCATTCAAGGACCCGGATCTTCATCGTGATGCCGATCACGGACAACCTTCGCTGGATAAGCTCGGCGCTCTGGATGCGCACCACGTTTCCCTGGTTGACGAGAACGGTGAATTCAAAAGGTGTCCCGTTCTTTCTGAGCACCCCGTCCGAGCCGCGCTCAAACCCTGCCTCCGCCAGAAGCGCCAGGGCTTTTTCCGGGCTGTATTCGAACCTTTTTACTTTCCCGTTATACGCCCACATGTCCGGCTTGAAGGGACCCGTCGCCTCGATTCCCTGGCCGAGGAGAATGCCGTCAATGATCTCCTGCTTGTTGATGGCATGAGCCAGTGCCTGGCGCACCTTTTTTTCCTTAAAGAAACGGTGCCGCAAATTATAGCCGACGTAGGTGTACATAAACGCAAGGTATTTGTACCTGTTGAACTCCCGCTTGAAGGCCGGGTAGTCGGTCTGCTTGACATACTGCAGGGGTGTGAGCCCCATAAAGTCGATGGAGTTGTTCTTCAGCTCCAGGAACATGGTGGCGGTATCGGGGATGATCTTCATCATGTACCGCCCTATGTAAGGCCTTCCCTCGAAGTAATCCGGGTTGGCGGTAAGTATGACACGATCACCGGGAACCCATTCACTGAAGACAAAAGGCCCTGTACCCACGGGCTTTCTCTTGAGGGACGAGGTCGCGATGTCGGTCCCTTCCAGAAGGTGCCTCGGCAGGACCGCCACCGACCAGCTGATGAGTGCCGGCGCGAAGGGCCGGTCATAAGTAACCTTGAAGGTGTAGTCGTCGAGAACTTCGGCCTTCCTGACGAGCTTGAAATCACCTGAATAGGGCGTCGGTGTTTTCGGGTCGACGGTCACCTTGTATGTGTACATCACGTCGTGGGCGGTAAAGGGCTTCCCGTCCTGCCACTTGACCCCCTTGCGCAGTTTGAAGGTGATGGACAGGTTGTCTTTCGAAATATCCCACGACTCGGCGAGATCACCCACGATGTTGAGGTCCTTGTCGTACTTGACGAGACCATTGTAGACGTACGAGGCAATCTCGTGTGATGAAGAGTCACTGGACAGCATGGGAATCAGGTTCGACGGTTCCCCGATCGAACCCGTGATTATCATGTCGCCGAAGGCCGGCTTGCCCGGGTCGTCATAAAGCGCCGCGTCTTTCTTCTTGCCGCAGGAAAGGAAAACGAAGAGGCAGACAAGGCAGGTCAGGATCAGGGTCTTCTTATTCACGGTGGCCACAATTGAAGCTAATTCTAACAGAGACCCCTATCAAAGTAAAGAAAGCTAATAGCGCACAACGCGCCGAAACAACCGCCTCTTTTTGTCCGCTATTCGTCCTGAAAGATGCCATCTTTCAGCCACAGGTGGTTGAGAGAGGGGCCATGCCTGCCTTCGGCGCGGCGCTTGCGCAAAGGCCGGGCCGGCCTGCCGCCCACCATCATGGCACCCTCCACGTCGCCGGAAACAATCGATCCGGCGGCCACTATGGCCTCGTCGCCGATGGAGACTCCGGAAAGGATGATCGACGCCGTGTAGACGATGACATAGTTGCCCAGGATGACGCTCTTGTAGGTACGCGTCGTGTGATCCGACTCCGAGTGCGAATGGGTAAAGATCTGCACGTTTTCGGCAAGGGCCGAACTGTTGCCGATGGCGATGCCGCCCTTCGAATCAAGAAAGACGCCCCGATTGAAAAAGACATCGTCCCCCACCTCGATCCCCTGGCCGAAATTAAACCGGACGTTCTCCTCGGCAATGAAATTCTTCCCGCATTTCTTGAAGAGGGCCTCTGCGATAATGCGCCTCAAGGGAATCGAAAACGCCGCGTTGAGGCAGGCGGGACTTTTGTCGAGGGCGTCCCAGAGGAAATGCAGGAAACGTTGGTGCCCGCTGCAGCCATAATCGGATACCCTGGGTAGCAGTTCACTGTAAAGCCTCAACTCTTCGAGGATTTCCGGAGGAAAGCCGGTGGTCCCCATCAGGCCGAGAACCTCTGTCGTGCCCCTTGTATCAAGCCCCGCTGCGATGATTTTGCGCGCCTTCTCCAATCTTTCTGTTATGTTCATGGATTACCCTGTTCATGATTTACTTGAAAACACTCGGTGAATCCTATAGAATACAGAGGAAACTGTCAACGGGAAAGGTACGTCTCCACCCTATCGCGTATCTGACAGACAAAATCTGCTGCGAACGCCCTATGACAAGAAGACTGGAGTCTTTTACATATGTATATCAACGCAATTTCACATTATCTGCCGGGAACGCTGGTCGGCAACGGATACTATACAAAACTGAACGGTCTCACCGACGAATGGATTTTCAAAAGGTCGGGCATCAGGCAACGGACAAAAGCCGGCGACGATGAGAACACCAATACAATGGCTATAGAGGCCGTGACACCTCTGGCCGGTAAGCTCTCCTACGACATAACGGACGTCGACCTTATCGTCGGGGCAACGTACACACCTTACGATACGGTGGGCACCCTCGCCCACGCAGTACAGGGCCATTTCAATATACACCGGGCGGTAGCCGTCACGATCACCTCCGCGTGCTCCTCCTTTATAAACGCCGTCGAGATCGTCGAGGGATATTTCGCGACCGGGAAGGCGAAGAAGGCCCTTGTCATCGCTTCGGAACACAACCTCGCCTACACCGATGACACCAACGAGCAATCAGGCCATCTCTGGGGCGACGGCGCCGGCTGCGCCTTCATTTCCGCGGGGCGATGTTCCGCGGATGATATCGAGATCGTGGACGTGCATACATCAGGCTTGGGACACATCGGCAAAGGAGTGGGCGGCATATACCTCAGGCCCTCCAATGGAGGCCTGACGATGCCCTATGGACGGGACATCTTTTCCAACGCCTGCAAGTTCATGGCGGCCGAAGCTCAGGATATCGTGGAAAAGAATAATTATCTTCTTGCAAACGTCGATTACCTGGTTCCTCATCAGGCCAACGCCAGGATCATGGAACAGGTCTCAAAGACCCTCGGAGTAGACAATTCGAAAGTGATCTCGAACATAGAAGACACGGGCAATACAGGCTGCGCCAGCACGGTGATCTGCCTTTCGCAGAACTGGGAAAGGTTTATCAAGGACGATCTGATCCTGGTGACTGTCTTCGGGGGCGGATATTCAAGCGGGGCAATGTTGTTAAAGAAATGAAGATATCCCTCCTTCGTCCGGTGATTCCTTATTCATAATCTCTCCTGGTTTCCGGCCTTCGCCGGAATGACGGAAGAGGCACACAGAACTATATACAGGCGCTGACCGCCCCAGAAACGGTTGACCTCTGCATTTCCTGGTTTCTTCCCATAACCCATAACCCATTACCTGCTTTAGGCTTTACCCATTGACATTAACGGATACCGCAACGCATAATACTTATTATGGATCTTCTCAAGGTAATACATGACAGAAGGAGTGTCCGGAAATACAGGACGGACCCGGTTCCCGATCAGATTCTCACGGAGATCCTCGACGCTGCCAGGTGTTCGCCTTCCTGGGCAAACACCCAGGTATGTCGGTTCATCGTCGTCAAAGACCCGAGGATAAAGGAGGGACTCCAGGGTTGCCTTACCCCCACAAACCCTGCCAGAGCCGCCATTACCGTGGCACCCATAGTAATCTGCATCGCGGCCAAAAGAGGTCTTTCAGGCTGCCATACAGGGACTCCGACAACCGACAAGGGTGACTGGTTCATGTTCGACGCCGGTATCGCCATGGAACACATCGTGCTCGCGGCATGGAATTTCGGTCTCGGTACCGTCCATGTGGGCAGCTTCGACGCAAAGAAGGCGGAATCCCTGTTGAAGATCCCCGAGGGATACAGCATTGTCGAGATGACCCCCCTTGGCTACTTCAGTGAAACCCCCCGCGAAACCCCCCGCAAACCCCTTTCCGAAATCGTCTTTCTTGATGCCTTCGGAGAACCTTACCTGAAATAGCAAAGACCTGTCTCACGTTTATCCCGTCAAACGGGACCCGCTTTGCCCTTTGGGCTCGCTGGAGTGACTATGTTATAAAAGTGTCTTGCCCGACAGACAGTTAAAAGGCTACCATCTTTCTTGGATCTTAAAAGTGGTGCACCAACACCACAACTTAAAAGAAAGGGAGGTAGCCAGATGAATACACGCAGAATACAGGACTTTGTGGTCAAAGGTAAAGAGATTTTTGTGGGACTCGAGGATTCCAAGAAGACGTGGAAGCTTGCCGTGCGCTGTGACAGAGAAGAAAGGATGGGAGGAAGCCTAAAAGAATTGCGTCCAGATCCGGAGAAGACACGGATCAGGCCGCACTTGCATCCCGCCTTTTCGGCGGGAGAAAAAAACATCATGAGAAACTGGCCTGTTACAGTCCTGGCCGTGAAATGCGTGCGCATGATATCGAGTGTCAGGTCTTTTCTTCCCGCGTAGCGGGATCGAAGATTCCCGGAAAAGCTTTTGTCTGTCTCCTCATGCTCTCTTCTCTGCCTGCGAGCCCAACGGGCAAAGCGGGCGTGAGGCAGTCTTTTAATCTTTTCCGTTTCTCATGCGTTTGTTACGGGATAAATGCGAGATGGTTTCCTGCTTTTACCCGTATCCCAACTCCGCCAGGCGCTCTTCCGTCATGCCGATGTAGTGGGCCACTTCGTGGACGACGGTTACTTCTATCTCCTCTTCGAGTTCTTCCCGGGTGTCGCATATTTCCTCGAGGGGTTCCTGGAAAAGATAGATCATGTCGGGGTAGAGAGGGGGGATGGTTGCTGAACGCTCGATGAGGGGAACTCCCTGGAAAAGTCCCAGGGGGTAGTCATCGGGATGCATCCCCATTTCCCGCATCATCTGGCGCGAAGGGCGTTTCTTCACCGTGATAACGATGTTCTCCAGGTGTTGGCGGATCTCGGGAGGGATCCTGTCGACTGCGTGTGTTACGATGCGGTCGAATTCCTCTTCGCTCAATTTAACGGGCATCCAATGAATCCTTGCAGAAAATGTCGATGCATCCGTGCTTCGGCATCCGATGCGGCACTCTACACGGCCCGATCAGGTTCACTTCCGAGGCCTTCGAGAATAGCGACAAACTCGGCGAGAATGATCGCCGTCGCCCCCCATACCTTGTAACCACGGACATCAAAATAGGGAATACGTCTCACCACACCTCCTATGAGCCAGTCCTCGACACCAACGTTCTTTTGGTCAAGAAAATGTGAAACCGGCACTTCAAGAACCTCCATGACCTCCACGATCTGCAGAACAAAAGACGGATGATAGGGCAGATAGGCGACAAAGGGGTAAACATGAAAATTGCTCGGTTCTATATATATGGGGGTCAACGCCCCCATAATGCGCACATCTTCGCTGCAAACACCCAGTTCCTCGCACGCCTCGCGGAGCGCGGTCTGGACCAGCGAAGCATCCTCGGGTTCAGATCCCCCTCCGGGAAAGCTGACCTGCCCTTTGTGAACTTTCACGTTCTCGGTACGTACCGTCAGGGTGAGGAAGAGGTCCCTTTGCTCATTTCCCGGATAGAGAAGCACAAGCACCGCTCCCGTGTAGGGCGTCCCTTTTCCGGCAGGCGGCACAAGTTCCCTGTGCGAGGGGGACATGCGAACCTGCGCACCGTACCCGGGCAGGGGCATTCTCAAAGCCCTTTCTATCTCTTCGGGTGTAAATATGTCCCCGATACCATCCCCTCCTGATGCCCGTCAATTGCCGGCGGGAAAACCTGGTCCGTCTTCACATATACGGACGTGACCATAGTATATTGCTCCCCGAACAGCTTGTCCACTTTTCAGAAGATGCGCCCTCTCCCGTATCTTCCCGGACCCCCGCAGGCTTCCGGTATTCGGGCAGGAACCCGTGATTCACGGTAATGTGATTCATTCATTTATCAGGTTTGAAGAGGACTAAAACGACAGGCACCGCACCTGTCGAGTTCAGCTTCCGACCCGGGCGCCGGGTCCCTAGAGCACCCCGATACCCATGCCGACCACACCGGCGGAATCGTATGCCTCGGTCATGGACCTCGAATCGTCCTCAATCTCGTTTTCGAGGCGCAAGGTCATCTTCTTTATCTCACTCACAATACCGATTCCTGTCTTAAAGGGATCCTTCGCGGCACTGATCTGCCCTTTCGCCAATTCTTCAAGACCCTGCAATGCAATCATGAAGTTTTTGCCCGGAACTGAACCCCCGGCTTTTTTCCGGGTAACCTTGCTTTTCCCCTTCGGTTTCACTGCTGCCATGCAACACCTCCTGGGTAGATTCGATGCACCGTTACCGCATAAACAGGACCGCGCTTACAGCGTGACCCGCACAAACCCCAAAAGAACCCCGTACATATTCCAAGTATATTGCTAATCCGCGGTTCGTCAAGCATGAGAAAAAGTTTCGGGTTTCGGGCAGAAGATAAAGATCCCTGACCCGTGACCCGACACCCGAAGCTTGAAACCGTCTTTGTTGTTGACGGACATACCCCTGCATACTAAACTGTCTGTGTTTACAAACCAATTTAAGGAGAGAGATGTCGCTCCCGCAGGATAACGACAAGGCCGATTTTGATGCGGTGATAAAGAGACACGTCTGGAGGCTCATCGCGATAGGCGCTTCTCTTGGCGCCATTTTCATGGTCGTCGTCTTTTCGGGATATCATTTTGGGGGCATCCCGTATTTCTGCGGCTCGTGCCACAGCATGGAAAACAACTATTTCGCATGGCAGGCATCGCGGCACAAACAGTTTGCCTGCGTGGAATGCCACCTTCCCCGGAACAATATCGCCTACGCCGCGGTCTATAAGGCGTATGCCGGGATCCGTGACGTGGTGGGGGAAACAACCCGGACCTACCCTTTTGCCATCAAGCTCACAAACCACGCCCGCGGCATCGCAAACTCAAACTGCAAAAGGTGTCATTTCTCCACTATCGAAAAAACACCCATGGCAAAAGGCAACGCCGATTGCATGAAGTGTCATAAATTTATCGTCCATGGACGCCCCGTGGGGCAGGGAGGGCTCAGGTTTGAATAAGAAGCCGGTGATAACCATTGTGCTCGCTGTAATTTTTATCTTTGTCATTGTGGCGGCGGTTCGGTCCTTCCTTTTGAAGCCTTCCGACAAATCGGAGGTGACGGCAATCCCCGAGGGAGAATACGATCCGGCCGTATGGGGCCGCCATTACCCTCTCCAGTACGGAAGTTTCCAGAAGAATATGGAAATGTCCGCGTCTCCCACCGATTTTGGCGGTTCCGTCAAATATCAGCATTCACTGAGACAGCCGGAAATTCTGATGAATTTCAAAGGGATGGCCTTCAGCAAGGATTACGCGGAAGATCGGGGACATCCCCATGCGCTCACGGACCTCAAGGAATCAAAGCGGATCACCCTTCAGAGCCCCGGCGCCTGCATGACCTGCAAGTCCGTACACCTCATCGGGATATTCAAGAGCTCGGGATGGGCCTATGCAAAGAAGCCCCTGGGGGAATTGCTCGTTAAAATGAAACACTCCATCGCCTGTGCAAATTGCCATAATCCATCCACCATGGAGCTTCGCGTTGCCAACCCGGCTTTCATAGAGGCCATGCAGAGAAAAGGTATCGATGTCACGAAGGCGGCCAGGGAGGATATGCGCAGTTACGTCTGCGGGCAGTGCCATGCCGAATATTATTTCGAACCTGAAACATCACGGGTAATCTTTCCCTGGGACAAGGGAGCTCACCCGGAGCAGATGTATGCATACTATAGCGGAAAGCCGGGGGGTTTTGAAGGCGACTGGATCCATCCCGATTCCCAGACGATGTTGCTCAAGGCCCAGCACCCTGACTTCGAGACATTTTCCGGCGGCACCCATGCAAAGGCCGGCATCTCCTGCGCCGATTGCCATATGCCCTATATGCGTGAGAGGGGTCAAAAATACACTTCCCACTGGGTCACGAGCCCCATGAAACATACGGAAGCATCATGCAGGCGATGCCATCCCGAAGAGGCGAAATGGCTTCTCGATCGTGTAAAGGCCACGCAGAAAAGCGTCTGGGAGCTTCAACACACCGCCGGCATAACGATCTCCGGGGCGCACGAGGCCATCGCGAAGGCCCTAGCCGTCTCGGGAGTCAACAAAGGAGAGCTTGACAAGGCCCGGGAGAACCTGAGAAAAGCACAGTGGTACTGGGACTTTGTCGCGGCCGAGAACAGCATGGGTTTTCACAATCCTGCCCTGTGCCTGAACACCCTGGGACAATCAATAGATCTTGCTCACAAAGCCCGGGAATCGGCCGTGAAAGCAGCCGGAGTATCACCCTGAATCGAAAAGGGCGTATCCTTCGACGAGCTTTTTTCATAATTATGAAAAAATTTTAAGAATTACATGCCCATAAAATCAAGCGATATCAAGGCCTTCGGCGCAAACGATGTCTTACCCCCCTTTGCACTTACGGATTTCCTTGCTATAATTCGTATATGTTGTCAGGGCGGAGACGACTTCAGGGGTTTGTCTCCTCCGACTAAGATACACCGACAGACTTTTTGACTGGATGCGCAAAACCAGTATTCCAGCGGCGGGTGACGGCCATGAATACCGTTTGGGGTAGCGCGATATTCAGGCTATGAAAGCTTGCCTGAGGGGAGAACAATGGACGATTCCGGTACTATCAGAAGGCACGCTGTCCAACCGGAAACGGCGGCATCATCATATGAACCGGAGACTCAGCAAGTCCTGGAGCAACGGGTCAGGCAGCGCACGGCCCGATTGTCCGAATTGAACGAACTGCTCAAACAGGAGATCGCGGAAAGAAGAAATATCGAAGCCGCCTTGCAGGATTCCCACGAACGATTACGCCATCTCAGCATCCACCTGCAGAAGATACGGGAAGAGGAACGCACGACACTCTCGCGCGAACTTCACGATGAATTCGGGCAGGCCCTGACAGGAATGAAACTCGATGTCAGCTGGATAAAGAGAAGGCTGCCGGAGAATGACGGACTCATTCTGGAAAGATTGAACTCCGTGCTCGCCGCCCTTGACCGCACCATCATAACAGTCCAGCAGATGTCGGCAAGGTTGAGGCCCGTGGCCCTTGATGACTTCGGCCTGAGGGATGCAGTAGAGCTCGCCGTAAGAGACCTCACCAAAAGAACGGATATTGTATGCCGCATCATCTCCGAACCATATAACATAGGGCTCAACGATACCGTTTCCACAGGAGCTTTTCGTATCCTTCAGGAGTCGCTCACAAACGTGGTGCGCCATTCGCGCGCACAGGACGTCACAATATCTCTGAAAAAAAAGAAGGGTATCTTTACCATGGAAATAAGCGATAATGGCAAAGGCATCACAAAGAAAGAGCTTGTAGATCCCAGATCCATCGGCCTGACGGGCATGCACGAGCGGGCGCATGCAATGGGTGGAACCCTGACCATTATGGGGGTCCGGGGAAAAGGCACAACAGTTACCCTTACGGTTCAGCTCCGCCCGGTCAGCACTTCACGCAAGGAGGGATAGACAGATGTTGCGAGTCATTATCGCCGATGACCACCCCGTAGTATTGAAAGGTCTCAAGGAGATACTCCAGGAGCATTTCACCGATATGGTATTCGATGAGGCACGCAGAGGCTACGAACTGATCAACAAGGTCCACCACAATGATTACAATCTGGTCCTGCTGGATATTTCCCTTCCCGATATAAACGGCCTCGAAGCCTTGAAAGAAATCAAGAAGAAACGGACGAGACTCCCCGTCCTGATAGTCAGCATGTATCCCGAGGAACAATACGCGGTGCGTTCCATAAAGGCAGGGGCGCAGGGCTATATTACGAAACGGAGCGCATCGGAAGAGCTGGTCGCAGCGGTAAACAAGATCCTCTCGGGGAAGCGATATGTCAACCCGGCGTTTGCAGAGCAGATGGTTCTGGATTTTGAATCCGATACGGAAGCCCCCCCGCATGAGAAGCTCTCCATTCGCGAGCTCCAGGTAATGAAGATGGTCGCGAGCGGACTGACGAACAAGGAGATTGCCGAACAGCTCCACCTCAGCATAAATACCGTCCGAACGTACCGGGTCAGAATTCTCGAAAAAATCTCCGTCAAGAAGACCAACGAATTGATCTGGTATGCCGTGAAATATGGTCTCGTGGAGTAACCTTTCCACCGGCCGCAACTTCGTTCCCTTCCAGAAACAGCAGCACACCAAAGCACGCTATCCCCGTCCCATCGCGACAAAAAACGATGACACGACATTTTACAAAACTACTACAAAATAAATAGCGCTTCTGCGACAGACACAGCCGGGTTCTTATTATAGAGTTGTACAGGTGAATCTTGGGTGAAGTTTTCGTCAGGCTGCCATGTGTCGTCAATTCCTTGAAAGGTCTTTCCTGGCAATGATTAAAAAAAATCACAAGAAAAGGGTAACATTCAAACTTTATGCACCCCTGGCGCACGAAGTCTTCGTGGCACGAAACTTCAATAACTGGCGCAAGACCGCACGACCCCTCAGAAAATGTAAGGATGGAACCTGGAGAACCACGATAAACCTCAACCCCGGGATCCATGAATACCGTTTTATCGTTGACGGCGTCTGGTGCGGCGATCCCAATACCCCGGCACGGCGGGTCAACCAGATCGGAATTTTTAACTGCGTCGTATGGGTTTAGGGGATGCCGCGTATATAGCAAAGGGCCCGAAAGGGCCCTTTGTCTTCGTCTTTGTCCACAATAGCCGGCCGACAGGAAATCTTAAAAGAAGTACCAGGCTGCGAGTCTGTACTGGTTTATGGTGCCGCTGCCATCGGCAAAGCCGGCGCCGGTACCCGTACCCTGACCCTTGCCGTTGAAACTATTGAACATCGTCATCCACTCGATTCCAAACCTGATGGCCTGGTTCGCATCCCACAGGAGGTTGACGGCATACGTTTGTGACATGTTGATCCGGTCACGCGCTGCCGCGCTGTTGGTGCGTGCCCATTCGCTGTAGTTGTACTTCAGGTAGCCGTACAGGCCGTTGAGTGACACGTTGTTGGTGAGCCACCATGACGCCTGCGCAAAAAGACCGAAAAGGGTCGGTGCGGCCGCATCGTTTCCCGGTCTCAGGTAGGCACCATAACTGGGAGTGCTCAACCATTTGTTCCCGGCCACGTTCTGGCCGATGAAAAAGTTGCCGTTAAGAAGAACGGACATTGCTTTGTTGCCCTGCTTCTCAGGAACGATCGGTACGGAATACCTGAACGCGGTGACCCAGGCATTGGTCGTATCGTCTTTGTAGTTAGCCGCATTGATCGGATCGACGTAGGTTTCTTTGTCCCTGCCATAGTACGCACCGAGGGCAAACTTCAGGTTGTGGGGGCCGATCTTGCCGCAGCGGTCCGTCCAGTATGCGATTTCGCTTTGAAGTCCGGGCCAGTTGCTTCTGGCGTAGCCGTCGTTGAACTGACGGGTTCCGTCTGACCAGTCTGTCGCGCTTGTGATACCGACCATCGTGCTAAATTCTTTGGTGAAGAAATACCGGAAAGCCATCTGGGGAGTTCTGATGCCCCTCAAGTACTGATTGAAATCGCTGGTGCCCAGCCATGTCCCGTAGTAGGGCATACCCCACTGCTGCCAGTTCTGGCCGATCATCAATTCCGCTGAGTTCCAGTTCATTTTCATGAAGGCGTGCCTCAGCTGGAATCCGCCATACTGGTTGCCTGTTGTTACGCCGCGGAAGTCGCCTTCGATGAAGGCACTTGTCCTGGCGCCCCACAGATCGGGACCTTTGATGAGAAAGTTGAAACGGGTCTCACCGGCGCTCTGGAAGGTGTTGCCATACTCGTCTGCCAGAACTGATCTTGTGGATGAGCTCTTCCTGAACGCGGAACCTGCGTCTGCGCTGGTATTCTGAGATGAATAACCGAGGTCGTACTTCACGAAACCGCCGAATGTAACGTCGTATCTGCTCGATACGCTGCCCGCATTACCCAGTGCCGGAATAATAAGAGAAATTACAAATAAGGCCAATAAGAGTTTCTTCATCCCTGCCTCCTTCAAATAGTTAGCATGGTAGAGCAAAAGTAATGCGATAGCTCCCCGGTTCACACAGGTGCCTGTTCCCGTCCTCCATGTCACGGTGCAGTATAACCATCGTTCTACCTGCATGTATATAACGATGGTTATATATCATATTACATAACGACGAGTCAAGATCAGTTTTTTACTGGGTGTCGGGGTGCGGCGGGGTCAACCGAAAATTGTCTCAGAGTCCCGGAGTCTCAAGAGAACGCTCTTTCTACCACGTATACCGCAGGCCGAGCGTTCCCCAGTGCTGGGTGCTGTCTTCAGAGAAGCTGCCGTCATAGGTAAGGTGGAAGTCCATATTGTCTTTCGTCCGCCATGTAAGCGTGAAGCCCGGGGCGAAGCTGTTCCTTTCCGGTCTGTCGGCCCTGACGGTGAAGGCGGTTGCGGGATAGCCGGAGAAGGAGGCCTCAAGCACGTGATCGTCTTTCGAGAACTCGTGGTCCCAGCGCATCCTGAACTCGGGGGTCACACTGCCCGATGAGACCGCGTAGTCCTTCCTCAGCCTGACGCCCAGGGATCCCACGAGAGAAGAGGTGCGGCCGGCGTCGACGTCGAGGTTCATCGCCCCGGCGTCTCTCTCCTGAAAGCTGTTGCGCATCAGGCTGCTGCCCGCCAGGGATACCATGGGGATGACGTCCACGGGTGCGGCGGCTATCCGGTACCCCGCCTCCGCGTATCCCCCCAATGTATGGCCGCCGTAGGCGACGTTGGCCCTCCTCGCGATCTGGCCGAAGGATATGCCTCTCGTGGTATCGTAGCGGTTGTACCCGTACGCCGCAACGGAGCTCACGTACCAGGGGTCGTTCCTGTAGATGCCATAGAGGGCGCCCTGGTAGCTCGATATGGTGGCCTTGTCGGGGAGTTCCTTCATGTGTGCCCTCGTGGAGGAGTGCCCCAGCGAAATGCCGAAAAGGAGGGAATCGGCAACCCGCCTGTCGAATCCGGCCATCATGCCCGATGTATCGTAACCGTAGCGCGACGATATATCATCGGCCCGTCTGTCCCCCGTGCTGCCGTATCCCTGCGCCCACAGGCCCGACGAAGGGGACCTCTCCCCTTGTGCTCTTCCCAGGGCCGCAATAAGGGCGCCGGCCGCATCGCTCGCCGCATCACCCCCCAGGGCAAGCATGCCGGAGCGTCCCGCGAATGGCGATGAAGATCCACCCGGCATGAAACTCTTTGTCCTTTCCGCAATCGCGCCGATGTAGGTGTTGAAAGAGGAGAATGTTACCCCGGTAAGGGCGCTGTGAGTAAGTCCGCCCATCTGATCGTAGGCTCCCCTGGCACCGGATGAGCTAAGGTAGAGAAGGGTGTTGATGACATCCTCCATGTCTCCCCTGGCCGACAGCGCTATGCGGTCCAGCGCTGAGGCGACGGCCCTTTGGTTGCCGGTGTATGCCACGGCGGAGAAATCCGTGGAGTTGCGGGCGAGAAGGAGGTAGACGTGCGTGGCGTCGTAACTCAAGGAAGGGGTGAGAAAGGCAAGGTTGCTCGTGACATCCGCGAAGGTTCCCACGACACTTCCGGCGGTAAGGATGGTATAGGGCGTCCTCAGCCTGAAAATGCCTGATTCAGCCATAACGGCCACGGTGCCGCCGTTTAAGGTCGCGGTGCCCCCAACATTGAGCTTGTCGGACTGCCCTTCCTCGTTTACCTCTACCTGGTATACCGAGCCCGCGTTTTGCGTATAATTGCCGGCGATGCTGATAGTGCCGATGGAGTTGCCCGGGGCGATGGTGCCCTTGTTGATGACATTGGCATTGATCGTGCTGTTGCCCTTGAGGGTGCCTGCCGCCGAGATGATCACAGGGCTTGCAAGGCTGCCGGTCACCGAGAGCGAACCTGCATCGATCGTCGTTGTCCCGGTATAGGTGTTGGCGCCGGAAAGGGTGAACGTTCCGGTGCCTATCTTAACGAGAGAACCCGTTCCGCTGATCGTGCCCGCATAGATGGTGCTTGAGGCGTCGCCTGTGGTAAGCGTACCCGTTCCGAGGGTCACATTGCCTCCCGTTGTTCCTCCCCCCGCCAGGGAACCGATGGTGATGTCGAAGTTGTTGAGATCGAATGTGACCCCGGCGGTATTCGCCAGGGAGACCGCTGTTGAAGTACCCAGGGCGTTGGCAACCCCCGCGCTGAGGATACCTCCATTTATCGTCGTTGTTCCGGTATAGGTATTGGCGCCGGCCAGAGTGAGCGTGCCGGCACCGGCCTTCGTAATCCCGCCTGTTCCCGTCATGTCACCCGACATAGTCAAATTGTTGCCATTCGTATCAAAGGTGCCGCCTCCTGCATTGAGGGTGACGTTCCTGGCGCTGGCAAAACCGTTTGTTATCCGGAGGGTGCCCCCTCCGAAGGTAAGCTGTCCCGATGCATTTCCGAGATTGCCGTTGCTCCCCACGCTGATCGTGCCTTCGTTAATGACGGTTCCGCCCGTATAGGTGCTGGCACCGGAGAGAGTGAGTGTGCCGGTGCCCGTCTTGACGAGAGAGCCCGTGCCGCTTATGACCCCCGCGTAGGAGGTACTTGAATCGTTCCCTGTCGTCAGCGTACCCGAGCCAAGAGTTACACTGCCTCTTGTCGTCGTTCCGCCCCCGGCAAGGGAACCGATGGTGAGGTCAAAGTTATTGAGGTCAAGTGAGGCCCCGGCTGTATTCGCCAGGGTGACTGCCGTCGTCGTGCTCAAGGCGTTGTTGACCCCTGCACGGAGGATGCCCGTGCTTATCGTAGTATTTCCCGTATAGGTGTTGGTGCCGGAGAGAGTGAGCGCGCCTGCGCCTGTCTTGGTAAGGGCGCCCGTGCCTGTCATGTCACCGGAATAGGTGCCTGCGGCGGTCTGGTTGAATGTAACGAGCGCGTTGTTGGTGATGGAACCCTGAAGGCTGGTGGAATTGCCTGTGATGCCTCCCGTGCTTACCGTCGTGCCGCCGGTGTAGGTATTTGCGCCGGTGAGGGTAAGCGTGCCGGTACCTTTTTTGACGAGGCCACCCGTGCCGCTGATAATGCCGGCATAGGTGGTGCTCGAGGCGTTGCCTGTCGTGAGCGTGCCCGCACCGAGGGTGACATTGCCTCCCGTTGTTCCGCCTCCGGCAAGGGAACCGATGGTCTGGTCGAAATTGTTGAGGTCAAGTGCGGCGCCGGCTGTATTCGCCAGTGTAACCGCTGTTGCAGTACCCAGGGCGTTGATTACCCCCGACCGGAGGATGCCCGCGTTTATTATCGTCGTCCCCGTATAGGTATTGGTGCCGGTAAGGGTGAGCGCGCCGTTGCCGGCCTTCGTGATCCCGCCTGTCCCTGTCATGTCACCGGAATAGACGCCTTCCGCCCCTTGGTTGAAGATGACCCGTGCGTTGTTGGTAATGTTTCCCTGAATGCTGGTGGAATCACCCTGGAGGTTGCCCGCGCTTACCGTCGTACCGCCCGAATAGGTGTTGGCGCCGGTGAGTGTGAGCGTGCCGGTTCCTTTTTTGATGAGGCCGCCCGTGCCGCTGATAATGCCGGCATAGGTGGTGCTCGAGGAGTTGCCTGCCGTGAGCGTACCCGAACCGAGGGTGACATTGCCTCCTGTTGTTCCGCCTCCGGCAAGGGAACCGATGGTCTGGTCGAAATTGTTGAGGTCAAGCCCTGCCCCGGCGGTATTCGCCAGGGTGACCGCTGTCGTGGTGCTTAAAGCGTTATTGACCCCTGCGCGGAGAATGCCTCCGTTTATTGTCGTTGCCCCGGTATAGGTGTTTGTGCCGGAGAGGGTGAGCGCGCCGTCACCCCTCTTGATGAGGGGGCCTGTGCCCGTCATATTGCCCAGCATGGTCAGGTCGTTGCCATTTGTATCGAAGGCGCCGCCTCCGCCATTGAGGGTGACGTTCCTGGCACTGGTAAAACCGTTTGTTATCTGCAGGGTGCCCCCGCCCCCGAAGGTAAGCTGTCCCGATGCATCACCGAGGTTGCCGTCGCTGTCCACAACGATCTTTCCCGCGTTAATGGTCGTCCCGCCCGAGTAGGTGTTTGCACCGGAAAGGGTAAGTGCACCCGTGCCGGCTTTCGTGATACCCCCCGTTCCTGATATCACCCCGGAGATGGTGTCCACGGCATTGTTCACGGTGATCTGCCTCATGGCACCGCCGAGATCCATCGCCCCCGATAATGTGAGCGCGCCCGTCCCTCCCGACGCCTGGCCGAGTATGAAATTTCCACCGACAACTACATTGTTCGCCAGTGTCCTTGCTGTTGTGGACGATGAAGCCAGGGTGCCGCCGGAAAGGCTCAAAGTTCCCGTCCCGAGGGCGGCATCATCGCCGAGGAGAAGTGTTCCGGAAGAAAGAGTGGTACCACCCGTATAGGTATTCGCCCCGGAAAGGGTAAGTGCACCCGTGCCGGCCTTCGTGATACCCCCGGCACCCGAGATCACCCCGGAGATGGTGTCCGCGGCATTGTTCACGGTGATCTGCCTCATGGCACCGCCGAGATCCATCGCCCCCGATAATGTGAGCGCGCCCGTCCCTCCCGACGCTTGGCCGAGTATGAAATTTCCACCAACAACGCTGTCGTTCGCCAGTATCCTTGCTGTTGTGGACGACGAAGCGAGAGTGCCGCCGGAAAGGGTCAGAGTTCCCGTCCCGAGGGCGGCGTTGTTCCCCACGCGAAGGGTTCCCGAGGAAAGGGTCGTGCCGCCGCTGTAGGTATTGGCACCGCTGAGGGTAAGCGTGCCGGTGCCCGTCATGGAAAGGGAACCCGTCCCGGTCCCGATCACACCCGATATATTTGTGTTGCCTGTACCTCCCAGCGTAAGGTTTCGCCCCGCCCCTGATACAGCACCGCTTACCGTAAGAGTCGTGACGCCTGCGCCGTTATTCGTCGCCGTCCATGTTTGATCGGCATCGAGGATGATCCCCTCGCTGATGGTGTAGGTGCGGGAGGTGACACCGGGGATTGCCGCGTTGATGCCGCCTGCTCCTATCGTCAGAGTCCCTGTTCCCGCCGCAACGGTAAAATTGCTGTCGCGGTTGAAGATAAGCCCCAGGAAACTGACATTCGCATTGATCGTGGCCGTTGTGCCGCCGGTTCCGAACGTTACCGTCTGAGTGCCGTCAAATGAAGGATTAACATTGTCGTTCCAATTATTGGCGGTATTGATGTTTGTGTTAGCCCCCGCGCCATCCCAGACAGTCCCCGCATGAACAGTCATGCAAGGCAGGAGAACCGAAAGAAGGATGGCAATAATCGCGGGGTTCTTTTTCATACAGGCTTCATCGATTATCTCTAATCTTCTGTTGTCGCAAACTGTTGAGTGTCTTGGATGTCCGGGCTCTTTTCCAGCAATCCCTGCAGGGTGGGAGGTGATACGCTATTGCTATTATACGCGACAACAGACAGGGAAAACTAATTCGCAACGTCTCGCCTCCGCTTATCTTCCGCAAGCTCTTTCCCTGCAGCCGTCACTATTTCCACTATTGTTCTATAATTTCAACAACATTACAAGCAAAATCTACACGACGATTGCCCCATCGGCGGATGCGGGCGGCCTTGTCAAGGAGTTATAGAGATCAAGCTCACTTCATCTCCCATGCAACGCCTGAACAAAACCGCCGGCCTGGTCGGAACCCCAACCAGAGTCCTCATCTCAAGGACCACCGATCACATCCAGAGTGACAACCAGCTTTCAACAAATCTGAGAAAGAAAAAGGCCTGTCTCACGTTTATCCCGCATCAGTCGGGGCCCGTTTCACCCTTTGGGTTCGCCGGAGGCAATCAGGCCGCATTTGCATCCCGTCCTGGACGGGAGATAAGAAGCACCCGGTAGCGATATTTGTACGGTGTCACGAGAAGATGAAAATGTGGAGGGCGTCCAGGAAGTACGCCTTTGAGGTCTGACACTCTATTAATGGGTTGAATGTTTCGCCGGCTTGGAGGAAAATGAGGATACTGAAACGCTTTTTTTGGAAAGAGAGGGATCGATATGCCAGCAGGTTATGCCCATCTGATGATCACCGACAGGTCTCTGGACGGTTATGGCAGTAACAACGATGTTGAAGCAAAGCTTCGCGCCGAGGCGCTGACAAGATCGCACTTCGTTCGTTTAGGCTCGGTGGGACCTGACTACCCTTACCTTGCTCTTCTCCAGCCAGGTCAAAAGATATGGGCGGACCATATGCACTACGACTTCACCGGGGACCTCATCGTCACCGTTGCAAAGAAACTTTTGGAACGCGCAAAAAAGGGGTTTGATGACGAATCGTTCGCCATACCCTTTTGCTGGTTCCTGGGCTATCTGTCTCACGTAACAGCGGATCTCGTCGTGCATCCCGTTGTGGCCAACATCGTAGGACCATACAAGGGAAACGAAAAAGAGCACAGGCACTGCGAGATGATCCAGGATGCCTTCATCTACAACAAGGTCCGAAACGGAGCGGAAATAGAACACAGTCAACTGATCAAACTGCTGAACAATTGCTCGGCCCCCGGGGACGATGACAAAATACATCCCCTGCTTCGCCAGTTCTGGGATGAAACCCTGCACGTTCATTTCCCGAAAGATCACAAAAGCCACCATCCCGATATCGACGAGTGGCACGATGAGTTCGAGGACTGGCTGGGAATAGCAGGAAGACCGACATTTGTCGGGAGATTGATCGATTCGGCACACAAGTTTACGTATAAGACAAGCAAGCAGATATCAACCCCGGAAAGGAAATCTTTCCTCGATGATCTTTTGCTCCCCGACGGGAGGAAGGGCAACTACGAAATAGACGTGTTCCCCAGGACCGTGCAGCACGTATCGGACAGGTGGGTTTCGTTTTCAAAAGGACTTTCCGGCGGCAACCTTGATCTGTTCATTTCCGGTATCACGAACTGCGATCTCGATACGGGAAAAGACATCGCAACTTCTAAACTGGTATACTGGTGATCCCCATGAAAAGAAAAAGCCTTCTCTCACTGATATCTCTGACGGTGATCTTCCTGGTTGTCTCATGCTATTCGGGACAATCCCAGATGGCCAACCTGGATGACTGTCTCGTAGATTTCTCCCAGAAGATCAAGGGCCACCAGTTACGGCAGGGCGCCCTACCCCCTGACCTCAATACCGAGAAGTTCTTCTCCATCCTCGAGACATACTATCAGGACAGGGAGTGCCTGGAAAATGTGATAGCCTACCCCGTTCGCGTAACGATAGAAGACGACAGCTACGTACTGATCCTGTGTGATAAAGAGTCAAAATTCGTCCACTACAAAGACCTCGGCAAAACCACGGATTTTGTGGATTTCCCGTACTACCGCCAGCAGAAACTGGTACCCTGCAACAATAACTGAACGCTTCGTGCCCTATCAGCGGATGTGGGCGGCTTTGTCAAGGACTTCAGCGGCCCATTGGTTCAGACTCTTCCCTGAGGCCTGCGCCACGGTCAGAGCCCGGGCGTGGGTTTCAGGAGAGACGCGAAGCATGAGCCTGCCCGAAGCTGGTTTCAGTGGTTTACGGCCTGTGGTCGTACAATCAGCTACGTAGTGATCGACGGCAGCCTTAAAATCCGCCTTGAGTTCCTTCACGGTCTCCCCATGAAAGGTTATGCCGTCCTCGATCCCTATGATCTTTCCGACAAAAATGCTGTCCCTTGGATCGAACTCTATACGGGCCGCATACCCCTTGTACATCAACACATTCTTCATGGCACCACCTCCAACTGTCTGAACCATTCACGCAGTTCCTCGACTTGATACTTCCTAGCTTCCTTCCCAGGGTGCGGACGATGGAGATATCTCCTGTTCCCCTTCAGTTCAAAGACCACGCGGGAACCTTCGCCTTCACCTACCCTGCCATCAATGGCAATTACCAACGCCTCAATATCAGAGAAAGCAATTCCCGCGCGCGTAGGCACCGCAAAGATCGCTTCGAGAGTACGACGGTGTTTCGCCTTCATAAGCTCTATGATAGCACATAGTGCTATCATAGAGCAAGCCTCCCCATAATGCCAGCACTACATGTGCTATGAGAATATGAGGGCTCCCGGAAGTATGCTCCAGGAAAATCATTCTTTACTACAAATTAGAAGTTGATTTCTAATATGCAAGAGTGATAGCACGAGAGCTGGGACAGTGGCCTTCACAGCCTCCTTCGCATCAACTCATTTGACGATCACATCCAGAGCGACAACCAGCTTTCAACAAATCTGAGGATGTTCCTGGAATATCTGAAACAGAAATGAAGGCGGATAATGGATGCGAGGTTGTGGATCACGTAGGCAAGCATGTCCACGTGACAGCAGGCACCATGTTTACAAGCTATCGTTTTCATCACTGGTTGCTCATGGCAATGGCATGGCTCTTTTCAAAGTCTCTGTTCTTGAAGGCCGCAATTGCCTCAGAGATCACGTTTTTCTCTTTGCTATCCGATGTTCCCGAATTTTTGTCGATCAGTGCCTGTATAGCCCGTCCGGCCTTGATCGCTGCCTTGCCATGGTCGGGGGTTGTGACCAGCACGCCAAGATTATCTTTCTCCTTCCAAAGGGGTATTATGGCGATGTTGTTTTTTTGGGAGCGGCCCGAGGACACATTATCGATGAAGATGTTCCTGTTGTTGAGTTCCAGTTTGTATGTTGCATTGACAAAATCGCGCGGACCGCCGGCGCTCTTAACCTCCACCGTACCATATCCCTCGGCAGCCCGAGGATTGACTTTCAGAATGATGATCCCCGAATCCGGAAGCACCCTGTCGAACCCGATGGGTTGCCTGTTTTCGACAAGATAGTACGTCCCATCGTCTAATGGTATCTTGACGGCGAGAAATTTGCCTCCCTTCGACAAAGGCGAAAGGGAAACATACGAGGTTTCACCGGGGTTTACGATCTGAACCTGCTGCCTCCCGATCCAGCCGAGCCTTATCTTTGTGAAAGACGAAATCCCTGCCGGGGGCTGCCCCCTTTTCACATGGTGTTGAGACATGATATCCCAGGGGCCCATATAGATAGCATGGTGTTCGAAGGAGGGAAGGCCGGCGGAAGCGTCGGACTGGCGTTCATAGTCGTACAGGCACGGAACGAGTCGCTTGCCGTCGTGTATCCCGCCAAGGGAATGGAAGTAGTCATGGGCAAACATGCCGAGGCCCGCATTCTCCGTCCCGACAAAAACCCCGCCCTTGAACTCTTTGCCGCCTGCCGTTCTCAGGGTATCATACCGGGGAACATACCCCCTTGTGACACCCGAGAGCATACCGGGGTTGGCACAATAGCAGATCATTCCATATCCCTTGCCGGGCATGGTGTTCACCGCCGGTATTATCAGAATGTGATCGTAAGCGGAAAAATCGATCTCTTTCTCGATGGCTGTCATGGTGTCTTCAATAAGTTTGCGGATCCTTCCTTTGTCGACACGGAAATTATACGGGCTTATCTTGTAGTCGGCGAGCGGGCTGGGGAGCATGACATACCCCCTGAAATCGGCCTTTATGGAGGAGAGTCCGTACGATTGTTCTTTCACATAAGAACTGAGCCCTGCCAAAACTCTTCTTTGTACCGTTTCGATCGGGGTTGTCGGCGCTGTATCAGGGAACCTGACAACAACCATCAGGACATTTTTTTCGCCGATGGCTTGCATCGACTGTGGACCAAGATCGCCCTCTTCCCCGGTGCTTTTCGCCAGAACTCCACTGCTGAAGACAGAAAGAAAAGAGATGAGAAGAAGTATTTCAACAAACATAAGCAATCTGCTTTTCATGGCAATGATCCTCGTCATTTCATATCTATTAACGGTTGATAGCCTGCATCCTGAAGTCTATCATATCCGGGGAGCACGGGAAAAACTGTATTCTGACCAATACACTTCCCGCCGGCGCGCAAAGGTCGGAATGACACATTCGTTCCCGGCCGTGATCTATGCTCCGGAGGTGCAAGAAAAAATGGGTTGAATGTTTCGCCAGCCTGGAGGAAAATGGGCAATCCTTGGAACGTAATGGAACCAGACGGAAAAGAAAAGGCCTGTTCTCACGCCCGCTTCACCCTTTGGGGTTCGCTGGAGTGACTATGTTA
>DHVP01000011.1 GCA_002412715.1 Deltaproteobacteria bacterium UBA5205 | reverse complement strand
TGCCCCGAAGCTAAAGACATGACCCTTAAGTTGACGCGTATGCGGCGCAGACCGGGATCCAGGAAGAGCGTTCGGGTGGAAGAAGCCTCTGTTCTGGAAGGGCAGATTGGGGGGGCGGAAACGTTCAAGCGGTTCCGGCCGTCTTTTAGTTTGCTGATGCTCTTTGTTCCCGCGATCTGTGCAGCTGGATCATGCCCAGCAATTGTTTCGCCTCGCGGTGTTTGGAGTCGACGGAAAGAACGTACTGGAGCCTGCCCTTGATCCCGTCCAGCATTGCGGGATCGGGATTTGACCGGTATTGCAGATACTGAAGCCGTGCAAGATTGTAGTGAACATCTTCCTGGTAGTTGTTTATGATCAGGGAATTGCTGTATGCAAAGATCGCGTAGTCGACGCTTCCCAGCGTTTCGTATATGTAGCCCAGATAATTCCAGGCAGTCGTATTGTCGCCGTTGAGTTCGATGATGCGGGCAAAGGCGTCGAATGCCTTTCGGGGCTCGCCCTGTTGAATGTAGAGGCGGCCGAGATTAAACAGGGCCTTGAGATGATTGGGATCGATCGCGAGGGCCTGCCTGTACTCCTCAATAGCTTCATCGAACATGTCATGCCGGTCATACGTGGCGGCGAGAAAGAAATGCGGTTGTGCGGCATTGGGGTCCACCTCGATGGCTTTTTTCCACAGGTTGATTGCCCCGTTGTAATCAGCCTGCATCTCCGCAATATTGGCGAGATTGACGAAGGCCTCCATGTGCCGCGGGTTGATCTTGAGGGAATGTTCGTACATTTGTTTCGCGCTGCCGAAACGGTCCATCTTTTCATAGGCGTAGCCGAGGTTTATATATGCCTCGATATTCCCTGGTTCAAGTTGGACGACGCGGGCGAAATATTGAAGGGCCTTGTCGTACTGCTCCCGCTTGAGATGGATAAGTCCGAGGTTCACATATGCATCCGTGTAGCCGGGATCCATCTGGATGCATTTCCTGTAGGCCTTGATGGCCTTGTCGATGGATTGCTCAAGGAGATGACAATGGTACGCTTCAAGAAACCATTGTTGAGCAGTCTTTTTGGTCGTTGCCATTCAATCTCCCGCCATCACGATACGAGGCAACAAAACAGTAGCAAAAGCTGTGTTGGCGTGTCAAGGGAAAGCGGAAGATAACGTCAGACCTTCTTCTTGAGGATCAGCGAACCAAAGGCACCGACGAGAGAGACTCCGGCGGAAAGGAGAAAAGCGTACGTGAAGGTCCCGGTGGCGTCCTTGATGTAGCCTCCTGCCAGTGGCCCCAGGGCTTGTCCTATCCCAAAAAAGAGTGTTATGAAGCCAAGGCCGGCCGGAGCCAGGCGTCCGCCGACAGCGTCGCCCGAAGCTGCCGCCATGATCGTGGGAATCGAGAAGGCGGCTATGCCGAAGATCACCGCTGATACGTAAAACCCGGTCATGTCCTTCCAGAATGCGAAAATTACGTACGAGAGGGCAAGGGTGAGGTAGGCGATCATGGAACCGGCCCTTCTGCCCAGAACATCGGATATCCAACCGTAGATGACCCCGCAAAAAATACTGAAGATCCCGAGAACTGCAAAAATCCTTCCCGCCGCGATCGGCGTTACTCCCATTTCTTTGGTAAGAAAAGCTACGAAGAAAGTGAGATAGATGATATAGGAAAAACCGTACATGAAATAGACCACTCCCAGCTTCCAGATCTCGGATTCCACCACGACATCTTTGAATGCCGAGAAGAGGGTCACCTTCGGGCCGCTTTTTTGCTCTTCTGATCCGCCGTACAGGGAAAGGCCTTTTTCCGAGGGGCTGTTTCTCAGGAAAGCATAACAAACGAAAGCGAGGACGAAGACGGCTATCCCCAGGAAATACCAGGCGTAGCGCCACCCGTCTTTCCCAAAGGCTGATATGATGGGAGGCAGGATGATGCCGGCCAGGAAAAGCCCGGTGCCGATTCCAGCTGATACAATTCCCGTGGCAAGGCCCCTTTTTTGTGCAATGAACCAGGCAGCCGGCAGGGCCATGATGGGAACGTAGCTTCCCCCGTTGCCGAGTCCCGCAATGAGTCTCATGATAAAGGCGAATGAAAAAGAATCGGCAAAGCCTGTCAGGAAAAGGCTTACGCCAATTACAAGCAGGGAGACGAAGACGACGCGTCTCACCCCGAAGCGGGCGGCGAGAAATCCTCCTATGATGGCAAGGCTCAGATATCCGATGAAGTTGCCCGTCGCGATGGACCCGAGCTGCGTGTAGCTGAGCATCAGGCCGTCTTTCATGGGCGGCAGAATGACGGAATAGGACATTCTGCCAAAGCCATGGGCGAGAATTGTGACGAGGGTACCGGTGAAAGCGATGATCCACGCGTAGTGCAACATTATCCACCTCCGATCTGAGACTTTCACTGTTTTCAGCGGTCTGTCGACAACAGACGTTACCACGGGGATCCGACGAGACCGGTAAGGATGGTTCGCCCCATGATGATCCTGTCAGTTATTGCCGCCGCTTACTGTTGCAAGGGGGTGTTTTTCTGTAAGATAGTGCGTTCGTCGGTGATGGAAGACAGTGCTCCGGCAGCCTCTTGTAAGCCCCTTATCGCGATTGTGACCCCCGCTTATAAAATAATGGTACGTTGTCGCTCCGCAAATTGCAAGCCTGATCATTCCCATTGCTGAATTGCCCGGAGCACCGCCATAGCCCGGGGAAAACATTTTTCTGCCAGTGAGCTTGCTTACGTTCTCAGGTAAGCTCTGCCAATCTGTTAACGTGTTAATTTCTGTTGCGGAACAGCCGATAAGTATCATAAGGTTTATGTGAGACGTAACCTTGCACATAAGACCGTGGCGCCGCGATCATCTATTGTTCATCGGAGAACAAGATTACGCGAAGATCTGTACTAAAGGGCAGTTTAATAGGCGCAAAAGAAGACTCTCCGGGCAGTAACGGGCGGGTTATCAGACCTGCTTTGACCCTGCTCTTCCTCCTGTTTGCATGCTTCATAGTGGTCCCGACGTTTGAGGCTGCTTCGGTTCAGACCCATAAGACAGTACTTTTTCTTCATTCCTACCACAGGGCAGACTGGACAGAGACCATAATGGAGGGCTATGGGGCCGGTTTGCAGGGACTTGCCGGCCTTGCCACGTACGTTGAGTACATGGACACGAAAAAGATCGAGACCGCCGAGTATCTGAACAAACTTCGCGATATCTATGAAATGAAGTTCGCGGGCATTCGCTTTGATGTGATCCTTGCATCCGATGACAACGCCTTTCACTTTGCCCTTCGCCATCAGAGGGGCCTTTTCAAAAATACCCCGGTTGTGTTTTGCGGGGTCAACCGGTTTGAAGAGGGCATGACAGCGGGCCGTGAGAATGTTGTCGGCGTCCTGGAAAGGGATGATCTTGAGGAAACCCTGGCGTTTGCCTTTCGGGCCAGGCCGGGAACGCGGACTGTCTTTGTCATAAACGACAATACCGAGGCAAGCCGCAAGCATATCGAAAGCCTGTCCCGTATCATGAAGACCGGCTATCCCCGTACCGCCCTCAAAACAATGGGTCACCTCACATACACCGAGATCAGGCAGGCAATGTTTTCGCTTCCCTCCGACAGCGTCGTCCTTTTCATTTCCTTATGGCAAGATGCGGCGGGCAGGCCCATTTCCGTGGAAGAGACCGGCAGGGTTCTTACGGCCTCCTCTGTTCCTGTTTTCGGCCGTTCGGGATGGCTTATCGGAAAGGGTCTGGCAGGCGGCAAATGCGTTACCGGTTTCAGCCAGGGGAAGGCGGCGGCCGGTCTTGCGAGACACATCCTCGAAGGAAGGCCGGCTTCGGAGTTGCCTCGTGTGCTTGAAAGTCCCAACCAATTCTTCTTCGATCACCGGGAACTCAAGGAGCACGGGATAGTGTCGGTGTCGCTCCCTCCGGGAAGCATCGTCATAAACAAGCCGCGTTCATTCTTCGAGACTAACAAGCTGGTTATCCTGACCACGGCCGGCGTGACATTCGGCCTGCTTGCCTTCATCGTCGTTCTCGCAGTAAGCCTGGTAAGACTGAAACGCACTTCTCTGCAGCTTCAGGCGCGGGAGATGGATCTTCTCGCATCACAGGAGACACTATCGGGCATTCTGTCAGCTTCGCCAAGCGGTATCGTGAAGATAAAGGACAGGGTCTTTGAATGGGTCAACGATGCCATGTGCAGGATTACCGGCTATGATGAAAATGATCTTGTGGGGCACGATTCCCGGTTCCTCTATCCCGACGATGAAGAATACGAACGGGTGGGGCGTGACATCTACCAGAAAGGACAGGAGGAATCGAGATGGGTCCGGAAAGACGGCACCGTGAGGGAATTGCTCTTTCAGGTGGCAAAGACGAGAAGCGACAGCTACATAGCGATCATAACGGACATCACGGAACGGATAGAGACCGCCCGGGCCCTGCGCGAAAGCGAGAAGCTTTATCGCAGCATCATCGAGAAGATACAGGATGTGTTTTACCGGTTCGATAGGAACGGCTATCTGATCATGATCAATCCCGCCGGGGCACGGATGTTTCGTTATGATTCCGTCGAAGAAATGCTGGGCCTGCCGATGAAGGCCTTCTGGAACGACCCTCGGGATCTTGAAAAAATGATCGCCGAGCTGAACGACTGCGACCGTGTCAACGATTACGAGGCCCTCCTGAAACGCAAGGACGGCTCGACATTGTATGTGTCCATCACGACCCATTTCTTCCACGATGACGCCGCAAACATTGCGGGCCGTGAGGGGATCCTCAGGGACATCAGCGAACGGAAGGCGGCGGCCGAGGCCCTGCGCGAAAGCGAGGTACGCTACCGGGCCCTTTTCGAATTCTCACCCGATGCCGTTCTGGTTCTCAAGGATGGCATCTATATCGACTGCAATTCGAAGACACTGGAGTTGCTGAGATGTGCCAAGGGCTACATTTTAGGGAAACGACCTTCTGAATTTTCGCCTCCCGATCAGCCTGACGGCGCTTCTTCCATCGACAGGGCCGAAGAAAAGGTGGATCTTGCTCTGTCCGGTAAGCCCCAGTGTTTTGAATGGCGGAATATCAGGTCGGACGGAACGGACTTTGACGTAGAGGTCAACCTGAGCAGTTTTGCCGTGAACGGCGAGGTATATCTCCTCGTGATCGTGAGGGATATCACCGAGCGAAAAAAAACCGAAGCCCAAATCAGGCGCCTTGTGACGGCGATCGAACAAGCAGCGGAAGACATCATCATCACCGATGCCGGGGGTGCCATCGAATATGTAAACCCCGCCTTTGAATCCGTTACGGGATACTCCCGCGAGGAAGTCCTGGGCAAAACGCCGCGGTTCCTCACAAGCGGGCTGCACGACCGCGAGTTTTACAGGAATCTCTGGCAGACGATCGGTGAAGGCAAGGTCTGGAGCGGTACTATCGTCAACAGAAGGAAGGACGGAACATTCATCCACGAAGAGTCCACCGTCAGCCCCCTTGTGGATTCGTCGGGTGCGATTACCGGTTATATTGCACTCAACCGTGACGTCACCAGGCAGGTCCAGCTTGAATCTCAACTGCATCAATCACAGAAGATGGAAGTGGTGGGGCAGCTCGCCGGAGGGATCGCCCACGACTTCAACAACATTCTCAGCGCAATCATGGGATACTCCAATCTTGTCCAGATGAAGATACCCTCCGATGATCCCGTCCGCAAATATGTCGATCAGATCGTGGCCTCCTCCGGGAAGGCGGCAATTCTGACACAGAGCCTTCTTGCCTTCAGCAGAAAGCAGATAATCAACCCCAAGCCTTTGGACATTAATATTGCGATCACGGGTACGAAAAAGCTCCTCTCGCGACTGATTACCGAGGATATCACTCTGAAGACCGATCTGTGCGAGGAACCTCTCGTGGTGATGGCCGACCTTGTTCAGATGGACCAGGTTCTCATGAACCTTGTGGCCAACGCACGGGACGCCATGCCGATCGGAGGGACGCTCACGATCAGTACGAGAAGAATCGGCGCCGATCCGACTACGAAGACGGGAAGCCGGGGGGCGAAGGCAGGTCATTTAGCCTGTATCAGCGTTTCCGACACAGGCGTCGGCATGGATTCGAGAACGAAGCAGAAGGTCTTCGAACCCTTCTTTACCACCAAGGAGTCGGGGAAGGGCACGGGCCTCGGCCTTGCCATAGTCTACGGAATAATACAGCAGCATAGTGGAACTATACGCGTGACGAGCGAACTGGGCCGGGGCACAAGCTTCGAGATACTGCTTCCCATCGTCGAGGCAGTGCCCGAGAAGAAAGAAGAGGCAATAGCGGATGACCCCCGGGGTGATGAAAAGATACTCATCGCGGAAGACAATGGAGAACTCAGGAGCCTTCTGCGGACCATTCTCACGCAACAGGGTTACAGGGTTTTTGAGGCGGTGGACGGCCTCGAGGCCGTCGAGCAGCAGAAGCGCTGCCAGGCGGACCTCGTAATACTCGACGTTGTAATGCCGAAGATGAACGGCAAAGAGGCCTATGACAGGCTGAAGACAATGAACCCCGGCATCAGGGTCCTTTTTATGAGCGGCTATACCGATGACATCATCCACCAGAAGGGAATTCTCGACCGGTCGCTGGAATACATCGCCAAGCCAATCCTGCCCAGGGACCTCCTGAAAAAAGTCAGGGACCTCCTCGATTCCGCAGCCTGAGAAGCGCCGGCCTACTTCTTTATACCATCCCAATCCTTCAGGAACTTTTGCAGACCTATATCCGTCAAGGGGTGGTTCATGAGCTGTTTGAGCACGTTGAAGGGTATGGTTGCTATATCAGCCCCGATAAGGGCGGCATCCAGCACGTGCATGGGATTGCGGATGCTGGCGACAATAACCTCTGTCTCGAATGCATAGTTGTAAAATATCTTGCAGATGCTGTCGATGATCTCGATGCCCCTTTGTGAAATATCATCAAGCCTGCCGATGAAGGGGCTCACATACGCGGCACCGGCCTTCGCTGCGATGAGCGCCTGGACGGGCTGAAAGATAAGTGTGACGTTCGTTTTGATGCCCTCAGCCGTCAGGGTCCTGACGGCCTTTATGCCTTGCTCCGTCATGGGTATCTTAATTACGGCGTTCTCTCCCAGTTCCGCGAGTTTCCGTGCCTCTTTGCACATCCCCTCCGACGTGGTCGCGATCACTTCCAGACTGACGGGCCCGGGAACCGTCCGCAGGATTTCCTGGAGAACCGTCTCGGGATCTTTCTTCTCTTTTGCGAGCAAAGACGGATTTGTGGTGACACCGTCAACAAGTCCCATTTCCATGCCCTTCTTGATCTCGTCAATGTTGGCAGTGTCTATAAAAAATTTCATTATCTGACCTCCGAATTTTTTTCGATGTACTAAAAAACTGTAAAAGTATACACGATTGTGAAGGGAATGACCAGAGAAGCGTGAAGGAGGGTTTGTTTGTTGACATCTCCATTTTTCCCGTGATATAACAAGCCATTATGGAGATCGGAAAGGTCAGGAACTGGTGCTGGTGGCGGAAGCTTCAGGTGTGAGACCGTAATTTCCGGCCAGGGACGGTTTCACACCGTCCGTGGCCGTCTTGTTTGAAAGGCCATGGGTAAGAAACTCATGGCCTTTTTGATTATTGAAAGGAGGAATGGTTCCACGGACTATTTTGAGGTGGAAAGGATTTAGTTAATAGGTCAAATAGGTCCTATAGGTCCTATGGGACTTATGGTGAGACCTATAGGACCTATAAGCTAAGGTGCAATGCGTGTAGCGTGAGGAGTAACGGGCGCTGGGTGGAAAGAAAGGGTTGACGTGACGGGCGTTTTCAGGGCAAAGTTTACAGACAAAATCACGGCCGGTGTTCCACACAGTCCCGACATGGAGGCTCCAGAGATGGAGCTAGGTTCGTTCAGCTCGCAGGGAGGAATAGATGCTGCTTTCCGATAGAGTCATGCAGGTACGGCCGTCAGGTGTTCGAAAGATCTTCGACCTGGCACAAAAAGTAAAAAACCCCATCAATTTGAGTATCGGAGAGCCCGATTTCGATATCCCCGATGCAATCAAGAATGAAGGTATCGCGTGGATACAAAAGGGCTTCAATAAATATACCCCCTCCGGAGGGATCCCCGAACTGAGGGAAAAGGTCCTCGCCCACCTCAGGAAGAAGGGGATCATCTGCGAAGACGTCATCATTACGGCAGGGGTGACGGGCGGGTTCCTCCTTGCCCTCATGACGACGCTCAATCCCGGGGAAGAAGTGGTCATTCCCGATCCATACTTTGTCCTCTATGAATATCAGGTGCTCTTCCTTGGCGGCAGGCCCGTCTTTTTCGATACGTACCCTGATTTTACGCTGAGGGAGGAAGAACTGCGCCGGGCAATAACGGACCGGACCAGGATCATCCTCATCAACAGCCCCAACAATCCGACGGGGATGGTCAATTCCCGGCAGGAACTGGAGATTGTGGCGAGGGTGGCCCGGGAAAAAGACCTCCTCGTCTTTTCCGACGATATTTACGACCGTTTCATTTACGACGAAGGGACCGGCGACAAGCCCTATCTGGGGCAGTTATATGACAAGACGGTAACCTTCGGAGGCTTCTCCAAGACATGGGGGATGACCGGCTGGCGCCTCGGGTATGTGGCGGGACCCCGCGAGATCATCCAGTGTATGATAACCATGCAGCAATATGCCTTCAGCAGTGTCACCTCCTTCGCGCAAAAGGCGGCCCTGACCGCCCTCGATTACAGTATGGACGAGACCATCGATCAGTACCGCAAAAAACGGGACCTTATTTACAACGGGCTCAAAGACAAGTACAATGTTGTAAAACCGAGAGGGGCTTTCTTTATCTTTCCTGAGGTGCCCGGCGGGGACAGCATGGCTTTTGTCGAGCGCGCCCTGGAAAACAACCTCTTCATTATCCCGGGCAGCATTTTTTCGTCACGGGACAGTCATGTGCGCATCTCCTTCGCTGCAACCGAAGAGAATCTCCTGAAGGGGATAGATGTGCTGAGAAAAATGGTCTAAAGGAGTTCTTACGACGATGCATGAGAATATCATCACGCTGTTGATGGAAAACGCCGTGCAGCACCTTTACGTAACGAACAGGGCGACAGCGGCGGCTGCACACCGCCTGTCGGGCAATTCGTCTTCCTTCCATTGCGAGGTTTCGACAAACGAAAAGATTGCCTACGAACTTGCCCTGGCCGGGGCCTACGCCGGCAAGAGATGCGCCTGCATCCTTTCCACGGAAGGTCTGTACGAGGCCCTGGATCCCGTCATGAGCTCCGCCTATACAGGTGTGGCCGGGTCGTTTCTGATTGTTGCCGTGCAGGAAAATGACGAGGAAGTGACACCGCTCGGCCTCTTCTCCAAACTGCCCCTCATCGTCACAGAGACCCGGGACGAGCTGGCAAGGGCCGTACGGTATGGGTTCGACGCCTCCGAAGAGTACAGGATCCCCATTGTCGTGCAGTCCGTCCCCGACAGGTATGACGAAGGCGCGAAGGCTGGAGGCGGTCAGGGCACGAAACCGCAGGCAAAGGTCGCTTCTTTCATAAAGGAGCCGGGCAGGTGGGCCGCAACACCCAAATTCCGCTTCAGTCTTCACGGCGAACTGAATGAAAAGATAAAAAAGATCTCGGAGGCCTTCGAGACTTACGAGGATAACATTGTCGTGAAGAGGGGTTCAACCGGTCTCGTTACGGACAGGTTTTCCCGTCTCGCCTTTTACGACGAGGACGCCAGCGTGCTCAAGCTGGCGACCATTTTCCCTCTGCCCCACAAACTGGTCCAGGGCTTTATCGACGGTATGGATGAGGTCCTGGTTGTCGAGACCTATCCGGCAATAGAACTGCAAATACCCGAGAGGACGAAGGTGAAAAGCGGTTTTGTCGAGGCCGGCAGCGGCAGGCCTCAGTATGATGAGGTCATAGCGGGATTCACCGTGGTGAGGGACCGACTGGGGCCGGCATCTTCGATCAATATGGCCCACGGCATCAAGAAACTCCACCCGGAAAAGAACATCCTCGCCGTCACCTTCGAGGACCACTTCTTCCATTCAGGGATGCCTGCTTACGTGAACACCCTGTACAATGGCTCTTCCTGTCCTCTCCTTATTATGGTGAGCCAGCGGGAGGAAGAGATCAGAAGGATCCTCGGCAGTTATGGAGTCAAAAGCGTCTTCGCTATCGGGGCGGTCGACGAACTCGCCCGGTTCAGGGACACGACTGAGCCGGTGGCCATTTTCTACAGGGGTATGATATGAAACATGAGATCATATGCGCGGGAATAGGGGGAAGAGGAGTGCTTCTTGCTTCCACGATACTCATTGAAGCGGCCATAACAAGCGGTTTGAAGGCCGTTGCCTCCGATGAATACGGCATGAGCCAGAGGGGCGGCTCGGTTATCTCTCTTGTAAAGGTGGGTGATTTTGCCAGTCCCTTCATCGGAAGGGAGAATGGCGACATCCTGCTTGCCTTCGAAGAAAGTGAATTTTACAGGACACTCTTTTTTCTCAAGAAGGGTGGCCTGGCGCTTATCAATACCCGGGCGAAAGGGCTTCCCTCGTCGGTTGATGCGTTGCTGAAAAAAAGAGGGATCGTTTGCCGCCTTGTCGATGCCGATGGCATAGCCCGCGATGAAGGGATGTTCCAATCGGCCAACATGGCGCTCCTCGGTTTCTTTGCCTCCTTCGGGATTGCCCCGTTTACGCCGGAGGTGCTGGAAAACACAATCCGGGCTCGTGTACCGGAAAAATTCCTGGCCAAGAACCTCGCTGTCTTCGCAAGGGGATGTGAAGCCGCTGGCGCGCAGGGCGCGGTGAAGATGCCGCAGCAGGGAATGTGAGGGCTTATGGGAGGATCAGTGCAGAGCAGGGAAGAAGTGATAATAGGAAATCAGGCCATCGCGCGCGGTCTTGTCGAGGCCGGTCTTGAGATCGCGGCAGCATATCCCGGGACGCCGAGTTCCGAGATATTGCCGGGTGTCGTATACTTCAAAAAAATGGAAGGCTTGAAGATCCACACCGAGTGGTCGACAAATGAGCTTTGCGCATTTGAGGTAGCCTTCGGAGCGGCGGCATACTCGGGCGCCAGGGCGGCGTGTTTCATGAAACAGGTGGGTCTTAACGTCGCGTTCCCGGCGCTCTTGAGGTCTCGGGAAAAGACCATCGAAGGAGGACTTGTCATTATCTCCTGCGACGACCCGGGTCCACAGTCATCCCAGACCGAGCAGGATACCCGCCTTATTGCGACCCTCTTCGGTATCCCGGTCTTTGACCCCGCATCGCCTACCGAGGCGGCGGACGTTGCCTATTACGCCCTCAACTGGTCTTTCGAGAACAAAGTGCCGGTGATCATCCGTTCCACGCACCGGGTGAGCCATGCCCGCGAGTCGATTTCTCTTTACAGCCCGGGGGCCAGGAAGGTTTCTCTCAAAGAGGGCCACCTTGCGGGGACGGGCCGAAAACTCGGCATCGTCGCATCGGGCATGAGCTATTCCCTTGTCTATGACGTCATCGAAGAACTTGGTGCCGCCGACGTGGTGTCGATCTACAAGGTGCTGAAGGTCTACCCTTCCAGTGAAGCTCTTTCGGATTTTGTGAGGTCCATGGAGCGGGTCCTGGTAGTGGAGGAGACGGATCGGGTGATCGAGGCGCTCATAGGCGACCACAAGAAAGTTATGGGCAGGAGCGACGGGACCGTGCCGTCATCGGGGGAGATCACTTATGATATCGTCAGGGATATGCTGTCGGGGGTATTAGGCAGACTCGGGTTGGGAAGAAAGGACCTTTTCGCGCCCGACGGGACCATTGAAGAGGCGCTTTCGGATGTGGCAGTCGTCCCGAGACCGCCAAAACTCTGCCCCGGCTGTCCCCACCGGGCTTCTTTCTTTGCAATGCAGTATCTATGGCCCGATGCCATCTATCCCGGGGATATCGGGTGCTATACCCTGGGTATTTCCCAGGGCGCCGTTGATACTTGCCTTGACATGGGCGCCGGCGTGACCATGGCGGAGGGTTTCTACGACGCATTCAATCAGGATGGGAAACTTGTCCCGATCCTTGCGTCCGTCGGGGATTCCACCTTTCTGCACGCCTGCCTGGCGCCGCTCTATGACGCTGTGAAAAACCGGAAGAGGTTCATTCTTGTCCTCATGGACAATTCGACAACGGCCATGACAGGAATGCAGCCGACGCCTCAGACGGGCGTTACTGTCGATGGTGTCAAGACCCGCAGCGTGGCCATCGAAGAGATCGTCAGGGGTCTCGGCGTAGAGTATCTGAAGATCGTGGATCCCTACGATGTCCCGCTGATGATCGGTACGATCAGGGAGGCTTTCGATTACCTGAAAGGGGACGAAATGCTTCCCGCGGTCATTATCGCAAGGCGCCAGTGTTTGCTCCTCACAAAGGGGGCGGCAAAGGAGGCGGCATATCCTGCCGATATCGAGAGCGATTGCGTAGGCTGCAAAAGCTGCCTTGCCACTTTCGATTGCCCGGCAATGTCTTTTGACGAAGGCTTGAAAAAGATCAGGATCGATGACAGCATCTGCACGAATTGCGGGATCTGCTATTATGCCTGCCCGGTACAGGTTAAAGGAAAGGCTCTGAGGAAGCTCAAAGTCGCGGTCAAGCAGGGGGCAAAATAACGGGCGTGAGCGAAAGAGGCCCTACCCCCACCGTTCTTTCCATTGTCATCATTACAAAGGATACACGGGAGCTCCTCGAAGGGCTCCTCGGTTCCATCGAAAGGGACGCCTCCCTCAGATCCTTCGGTACCGAGATCATCATCATCGATAATGCCTCCACCGATGGTACCGCTGATCTCGTTAAAGGATCGTTCCCGCGGGCCGGATATGTCCGCAACGACCGTAACATGGGATTTGCCTCCTCGGTGAATCAGGCAGCCGGCATGGCGCGGGGCAGGTATATTCTTCTCCTCAATTCCGATACGCTCCTCATTGAAGGCGAGGTTGCAAAGATGATAGCCGGCGCCGGACAGATCGCCGACCTGGCAGTCATGGGGCCGCAGCTTGTCTATGAGGACCTCAGCGTTCAGCGGTCCGTTGCGGCCATTCCCGGATTGGCGGCCGAATTGTTTCCCGGTTCGCACGGTGTAAACCACAGCGGCCCGGATTCTGCCAGGGGGACGTTCAGGGACGTGGAATCGTTGATCGGGGCCGCCATCATGATCCGGAAGGAAGCCTTCGACGACCTCAAAGGTTTTGATGAGCGTTTCTTTTTCTTTCTCGAGGAGACGGACTTTTGTCTTCGGGCCAGGCTGAAAGGCTACAGGGTTGTCTTCTTCCCCGCGTCCCGGATCGTCCATTTTCAGGGCAGAACGGTACGAAAGACCTGGGTCAAAGGGCGGATGGAATACAATATCTCATTGAGAAAATTTATAAAAAAACATCACGGGTCGGTCTATACACTGGCCTTCGATTCCGTCAAACTCCTGAAGGCTCTTATCTTTGTTGTCGCGATGCCCTTTCTTCTTCTCGGTTCCAGGTCGAGGCTGCGCTATTCCTATTATCTCAAACTTGTGATATGGTACCTGCGGATGTGCCCCGACAATGCGGGCCTTCGCGCATGATCGACTTGAAGCCGCTAAAACTGGAGGGCGTTGCCGATGCCGATATTAATGGATATCTCCGATAACGAACGTATTACCATCGACACCTTTCAGCCGGGCGATGCGAAGGGGGTTGGCGAACTTTTCCGCAGCGTCTACGGGGAAGATTACCCGGTGAAGCTCGTTTATCAGCCGGATGCGCTCGTGGAAGCCTTTGAGAAGCACGAGAACATCCCTGCTGTCGCGCGTTCCTCAAAGGGAACGATCGTGGGGTACGTGAGCATTTTCAGATCCGCCCCGGTCGAGACGGTCTATGAAGCGGGGCAGGGTCTTGTGCTTGTGGAATACCGCAAACATGGTATCGCGCGTGCAACGAACCGGTACTTTGCCGAGGTACTGGCACCGGCCTATGGTGCCGACGCCGTTTTCGGTGAGGCCGTGTGCAACCACCCTCATAGCCAGAAGGCCTGGGCAAAAGAAGGGGCCATTGAGACCGCCCTCGAGGTCGACCTGATGCCCGCTGAAACATATGCCAGGGAAGGCAGCGCCTCGGGCCGGGTGGCCACCCTGCATATGACGAGAATGTACCTGCCGATGGAGCACACGGTTTATGCGCCGGACCGGTACGAAGAGGTCATGCACTTTATCTACAGCGGTTTCAGAAGCGGCGCCGTGGTTGAGAAGATGAAGGATGATATCCCCGGAAACGAACCAACATCCATCGAAACCCGTCTTTTCGAATTTGCCGGCGTGGCCCGTGTGACGGTCCGCGAAGCCGGTCAGGATTTTCAGGCCGTCTTCGAAGGGCACGAGATCGACGCACTCGCTAAAGGCATGGTCGTGGTCCAGGTCTGGCTCAAGCTTTCCCAACCCTTTATCGGTGCGTTGGTTGAATATCTCCGCGGCAGGGGATACTTCTTTGGCGGTATTCTCCCCCGGTGGTTCGGCGTGGACGGACTTTTGATGCAAAAGGTAGTGCCCCGCCCCAATTGGGAGGGGATCCACCTGTATTCGGACAGGGCTCTGACCATCCTTGAGGCTGTGAGGGATGATTGGCAAAGCGTCATGGCGTAAATCCCTTGAGGTAGTTTTCTGAAGTATGGTATAACAAGTGTCACCGGAGAGATGTCCGAGCGGCTGAAGGAGCACGATTGGAAATCGTGTGTACGTTAACGCGTACCGAGGGTTCAAATCCCTCTCTCTCCGCCATTATGGTTTGAAGGCCAGGCCCTGCGCAACGTGAATGTTATGAACCCCGTCAGGTCCGGAAGGAAGCAGCGGTAGTAGCTGATCCGTGTGCCGCAGGTAGCCTGGCTTTTTTTAGTATTATTATGAACCCCCGAAGAGGCGTTCGCATTTGAGCTACACAGTTATCGCAAGACGTTGGAGACCCCAGAGATTCGACGATGTGGTCGGGCAGCCGCACATTATCACAACTCTCAAGAATTCCATAAAAGCAGGCCGGATCGCACACGCTTTTCTCTTTACAGGCCCCCGGGGGGTCGGCAAGACCTCCCTGGCGCGGATACTTGCCAAGGCAGTCAACTGCGTGAACGGCCCGACCGATGAACCCTGCAATGTCTGTGAAAATTGCGTGGGTATAGCGAGCGGCAATTTTGTGGACGTGATAGAGATAGACGCTGCATCCACACGCGGCATCGACGATATCAAGGAACTGCGCGAAACCGTCCGGTATCTCCCGATGAAGGCGGCATACAAGGTGTATATTCTGGACGAGGCGCACATGCTCACCGACCAGGCGCGCAACGCCTTCTTGAAGACCCTGGAGGAGCCTCCGGGGCACAACATTTTCATCCTGGCCACAACTGAATCCCAGAAGATCCCCTACACCATCATGTCCCGTTGTCAGCGCTTCGATTTCCGGCGTATAACGGAGCGCGAGATCACCGGGCAGCTGAAGGCCGTCTGCGAAAAAGACGGTATCACCTTTGAAGAGGGGGCTTTCCACCATATCGCCATCGAAGCGGACGGTTCCATGAGGGATGCGCAGTCCATCCTGGAGCAGATCATCGCCTACAGCGGAAAGCACATTTCCGAAAGCGATGTTATCAGCATCATCGGTGTTGTCGAAAAAAATGTCATATATCGCATCATAAAATCACTCCTGGACAGGAACCTTACCGAAGGGTTTTCGGCCATCGAAGCCACTCTCAGTGAGGGATACGACGTAACGCAGGTCTACCGGGGGCTGGTGTCATACTTGAGGAACATGATGATCATCAAAGCCTGTGGAGGCCTGCCCGATTTCATATCCATAGGCGAGGACGAATACACGGCAATAGAAGGGCTTCTCAAGGACCTCGAGTATTATGAGGTCCAGAATATGCTCTACTACATGTTGCGCAGCGAGGACCTCATGCGGGGGCTTTTTCCGAGGATCGCTCTCGAAACTCTCTACATCAATCTGTATAATCTGTCGCAGCTCAGGGACGTGGAGAAGGTTCTCGGAGAGCTGGAGCGGAGGAACCCTCCCGAGGCCGTGCAGGAGGCTGCCGGACGGCGGGTTCAGGAGGAAAGTCCGGTGGTGCGCCCGCGGGTTGTTTCTCCACCTGATGCCGGGCCCAAAGAGACCGCCCCACAGACCACGGACCGGGGGATGGATGGCTCCCGCCGGCAGGAGGATGTGCATGGCTTCGTGGAATATCTCAAGAAAAAGAAACCTTTTCTCGGGAGCATGTTCGATTCCAGCGAATGCAGTGTGGAAGGGAACAACTTCATCGTCCTTATCGACAAGAAATACGGTAATTTTATAAAAAGCGAATTTGAAGAGATCGGGAAGCTGACGAATGAGTTCTTCGGCCATGTCATGAACGTCGAATTCAGGGATGCACTCGACAGAAAAAAGAACATCCTTGAGGATTATCTCAAGGAAGCCGAGTCTCTCTTCAATCTATAAGAGGAGGCAATATGTCCAAGGGGTTCAACCAGATATTGCAGCAGGCAAAGAAAATGCAGGACCGTATGATGAAGCTCCAGGAAGAGATGGGCGACAAAACGGTGGAGGCGCAGTCGGGCGGAGGCATGGTAAGTTGTGTCGTCAACGGCAGGCAGGAAGTGCTCTCTCTCAAGATCTCCCCCGAGGTGCTGGAAGAAAAGGACAATGAACTTCTCGAAGACCTCATAGTCGCCGCTGTGAATGAAGGACTGAACCGTTCCCGGGAAATGGTCCAGGAAGAGATGTCCAAGATAACGGGCGGTATGCAGATGCCTTTCGGGATGTGACCCGAGTGTTCTATCCCGAACCGATCGAACGGCTTATCGAAAACTTGACCAGGCTTCCGGGTATCGGCCGGAAGACGGCGACCCGTCTTGCATTTTTTCTGCTCAACGCCAAAGAGGGATACATTACTGAGCTGTCGAGAAGCCTTGTCGACATCAAGGAAAAGATCCGGCTCTGCAGCGTCTGCTTCAATATCACCGATACCGATCCCTGCGTCATCTGCAAGGACGAGAGACGGGACAAAACATCCGTGTGTGTCGTCGAGGAGTCTTCGCATATGATGGTGATAGAATCGTCGAACCCCGGCCATTTCCGTTACCATATCCTTCACGGCGTCATAAACCCCATCGAAGGGGTCGGCCCCGACGACATACGAATCAACGAGCTTCGCGACCGCGTGGTCCGCGAAGGCATCACCGAGGTGATCGTCGCCACGAACCTTAACATTGAAGGCAATACCACCGCCCACTACATTGGAGAGATCCTCAAGCCCTACGATGTAAGAATCACCAGAATAGCATCCGGCATCCCCGTAGGCGGCGATATCGTCTACATAGACCCCCTGACCATCAAGAGTTCGCTGGAAAATAGAAAGAAGTTGTAACTCCTAACCTATCACCCAGTACCTGTCTTCTCTTGAAATACGGTTCATTTTGTTGTTAACTATTTCGCTGCAGATATTGACAGGAGGATTTTAATATGAAGAGCGCGAAAACCCCTACAGAACACAAAACCCTTCTCCAGTGGGTCGATGACATGGCGCGCATGTGCAAACCTGACAGCGTTTACTGGTGTGACGGTTCCAGGGAAGAGTACGACAGCCTCATGGCAGGTATGGTGGCGAGCGGTTCCGCCATACCGCTAAAGAAGCGCCCCAACAGTTTCCTTTTTCGTTCACAGCCGTCCGACGTGGCGCGTGTGGAGGACCGCACGTATATAAGCACACGCGAGCGGGACCAGGCAGGCCCTACCAACAATTGGGTCGAGACGGACGAACTCAAGGGCATCATGCGCGGGCTCTATGACGGATGCATGAAAGGCAGGACGATGTATGTGATCCCCTTTTCCATGGGTCCCATAGGCTCGCCCATAGCAAAGATCGGTATCGAAATCACGGACAGCCCTTACGTGGTGTGCAACATGCACATCATGACACGGGTGGGAACAAGAGTACTTGAACAGCTCGGATCAGACGGGGAGTTCATCCCCTGCCTTCATTCCGTCGGCGCACCCCTCGAAAAGGGAGAGAAAGATGTGCCCTGGCCCTGTGCGCCCATGGACAAGAAATATATCAGCCATTTTCCCGATGAGAACCTCATATGGTCTTACGGCTCGGGATACGGCGGGAACGCTCTGCTCGGCAAGAAGTGCCTTGCGCTACGCATTGCCTCCGCCATGGCACGGCGTGAAGGCTGGATGGCGGAGCACATGCTTATCCTCAGGCTCACGAGCCCCGAGGGCAGGCAGTACCACATAGCGGCCGCTTTTCCATCGGCTTCCGGCAAGACCAACCTTGCCATGTTAGAGCCTGCGATAAAAGGTTGGAAAGCCGAGTGCATAGGCGATGACATCGCGTGGATGAAGATCAGACCCGATGGAAGGCTCCATGCCATCAATCCGGAATCCGGCTTCTTCGGCGTCGCTCCCGGCACATCCTATTCATCAAACCCCGCAGCCATGGACACCATCAAGGAAAACTGCATTTTCACCAACTGCGGCCTGACAGACGATGGCGATACTTGGTGGGAAGGGATGACGAAGGAACCGCCGGCTCACACCATAGACTGGCGCGGGCAGGACTGGACTCCCGACTCGAAAGATCCCTCGGCACACGCCAACGCGCGTTTCACGGCGCCGGCGAGCCAATGCCCGATCATCAGCCCCGACTGGGAAAAAGCCGAGGGCGTTCCCATAGACATTTTCATATTCGGAGGCCGCCGCGCCTCTACTATACCCCTTGTCCACGAGGCATTCAACTGGGAGCATGGGGTCTTCATGGGGGCAACGGCATCGTCGGAGACGACGGCTGCGAATATCGGCTCCATCGGCGACGTGCGGCGCGATCCCTTTGCGATGAAGCCTTTCTGCGGATATCACATGGGTGACTATTTCAAGCATTGGCTTGAGATGGGCAAGAAACTCGGTGACAAAGCCCCCCGGATCTTTTACACGAACTGGTTCAGAAAGACCGAGGACGGCAGATGGCTCTGGCCGGGTTTCGGCGAAAACAGCCGCGTGTTGAAATGGATGTGCGAGCGCGTCGACGACAAGGCAGGGGCACAGAAAACCGCCATAGGCTATATGCCGGCGGTGGAAGACCTCGATCTTGCCGGTCTGAACGATGTACCGGTGGAAGACATGAAAGAGCTGCTGCGGGTCGATAAGGCCGCCTGGCAAGAGGAGGCAAAGGACATGGAGAAACACTTCTCCCAGTTCGGCGACCGTCTGCCGAAGGCCCTGGCGGATGAGCTGAAAACGCTTGTGGAGCGGCTCAAGGCCTGACGGCGCGGCATTGTCCGGTTTTGTCCCGAGGTAAAACGATGGCGATGGCGCGTACCGGGATCTGTATCGGGATTTTGTCCCTGATGTGGCTGGCGGGAATCGCCGCCGCCGCCTGTCTGGAGATATCGACAGATGATAGGGAGAAAGCTCTTGTCCGGCTTCCCGTTGAGGACAGGGCCGTCGTTCATCTCGACTTCATAAATTCAATCTACCTTGCACCGGTAAAAGAGACCTTCCTGTACGAGTCGGGCAAAGGATTCTTTATCATCGGGGTGGCCAGTCCCTCTGCAGGCGTCTTCGAATACTACAGGCTTGAACCCGATTCGCCCGACTCGGCAAGGCTTTACCGCCACATTGGGGCCATCCGTTTAAAAAGCCACGATTATGAAGATCATACCCTGACCGTCGGAGCGAATGTCATTCGCCTGAAGGGCCTCGTGCCTGACGGCGATCCGCTTACCATCACGGTGAAAGACGACGCCGTCTGCAAACCGGGGCAGGGGGAGTGACCGGTTATCCCCGACGGAGAATGTTCAGGGCATGCGCTTTTACCCTACGGGGTCATCTTATTTTTCATAGGCATTCTTTTCCATGATTTCTCTTAGTTTGCCCCAATGGGGTGTAAACAGCTCCCGCGGCATTTCTTTTAACGCCGTAGAAATTCTGGGTCTGAACTCCATGGCCGAAATGATGTCCTTTTCCACATCAAGACCGGGTGCTATTTCGATCAGCGTCAACCCGTCCGCATCCAGGGAGAAGACCGCCCGCTCGGTAACATAGAGGATGGGTTTACCGATCTTCCGGGCGTAGATGCCGCTGAAGGTAACCTGTTCCACCTCTTTGACGAATTTCTTCTTTTTGCCCTCTTCGACGATAACGAGTTTGCCGTCCTGCACTGCGCATTTGGCCCCGACGGTCATGGTGCCTATAAAAACAACCCTCTTCGCACTGGATGCGATGTTGATAAAGCCGCCGGGTCCGACCACGCGCGGACCGAACTTGCTGACATTAACGTTTCCGTCGGCATCAGTTTCGGCCAAACCCAGGATGCCCGTGGCGAGGCCGCCGCCATCGTAAAAGTCGAACATAAAGGAATGATCGGCGGTGCATTCCGCGTTGCGGGTCGCCGGAAAATCGGGGCCACTCGTCGGAATGCCGCCAAAGTTGCCCACCTCGGTGGTAAGAGTCACCATTTCGAGGACGCCTTCCTCGACGGCCACGTTGGCTACACCCTCCGGCATGCCAATTCCAAGGTTGAGGGTAGAATCAGGCGACATTTCCATGGCCGCACGGCGAAGGATAACCTTGCGCTCGTCAAGGGGCAGCGGGGGGATCGCGGCAAGGGGCGCAACGGTCTCGCCGCACAGGGAGGGATCAAAGAAGGTGGCCGCCGTCTGAAGATGATTTTCCGGTTTCGCGACGACGATGTGGTCGACAAGCACACCCGGCACCTTTACTCTCCTGCAATTGAGGGTGCCAGCCCTGGCGATGTATCGTACCTGCGCAATGACCATGCCGCCGTTGTTTTTGGCGGCCGTGGCCAGAGACATTGCTTCGAGGTTCAGCGCCTCGTGAGTCATTGTAATATTGCCCTTTTCGTCGGCGGCGGTGCCCCGTATGATGGCCACATCGATAGGAAAAGGTTTGTAATAGAGATACTCTTCTCCTTCGAATTCAATGAGTTTCACCAGTTCCTCCGTGGTGATCTCAGATATCCTGCCTCCCTGCAAACGGGGGTCAACAAAGGTACCCAGGCCCATCTTGGTGATTACACCTATTTTCTTGCCGGCCATCTGCCGCCATAGATGGGTCATGACTCCCTGGGGCAGGAGATAGGTTTCTACCTTGTTCTCGCTGACCAGTTTTCCCAGACGGGGAGCCTGGCCGATATGACCGGCTATTATCCTTTTGACAAGACCCTCGTGGCCGAAATGGTTCATCCCTTTGGTATCTCCAAAAGGATAGTCACCGCAGCCTGTGCTGTGGGTGACGGTAAGACCGCGGGGAGATCCAGTTTCAAGGAAGCGTTTCTCGATAGCAATAGCCACTTCTTCAGCAAAACCAAGTAAGCTTGACGTGGTCCAGGCTATCGTTACCCCGTCTTCGATCAACTCCGCTGCGCGCTGGGCGGTAATAATTTTGGATTTCATTTTTATCTCCTTCGATGGATGCAATACAGTGAACTTGTTTGATTGTGAGATACATTTTGGATATCTAGCAATGACTTCTGGGGATTTGTTTTATCCTCGGGTTCTTCTATCGATGACTGAAACGCGCAAAATTGTAGCATATCCTTGTATTGACGGCAACAGAAAGCGATTGACTGAGGATCATCACATACGTGATGTCGTCCGACAATCAGTTCCTCGCAATCAGGAAATATTACATTGCAGACCTGACCCCGTATGAAGGTAAGGCCGCAGGATTAAGAGTCTTGTTTTTTCCATCAGCGTTGCGGTAAGATTTTTTGCAGCGCGATAACGCCGGTTCAGGGAAAGGAATATTCGATGAAAAAGATGCTGTGGTATCCCGTGCTCCTTATGGTTTTCGTTATTCAGGCATGCATGATGTGTCCTGAGAATGTGCTATCGGCTCTCCTCACGGGGCAAGAGGAAGTGTGTATGGAAGAGGTTCGTATCACGAAGACCGAGGACCCGTTTCGGGAATGGAACGCAAGGGGCGCGAAAGATTCTTCCGTCGTCAGGGCTGTCGATCTGAATCAGCAGGATTTCGACATGATTCCGGCGCTCCGCCGGTATGCGGCAGCGGGAATCATGCTCATGGGTATTGAGAAGGGCTCGCGCGAACCTGCGGTGTCGAAGAGATACTTTTCTCCATTGACCAGGGTGGATGCAACAGGTCTCGAACCGGGGCAGAGGAAAGACATTGGGAGGCTTCAGCCTGTTTCATTAGGCATGCCGGCGTTGAGGGACATTGCTTTATTCCTCCTTGAATCTCAGATTATCAGGACATACTGGCACGTGGAGTCAGTGATCTGTCTTACGGGAGATTATGATTCGTCCGATATTTACAGTGCATTTTTCAAAGGGATTCACAAATACTTTACCAACAGCTACAACGAGGAAAAGCTGATTTTTTCCATAACGGTCAACAAATTAACGGGAACAATGACGCTCGAGGGAAAGTAGAAAAAAAGCTGTAAAGAAGGTTGATTGCGGATATGACGACGGATGCATTCATTACGATAGACCGCGGAAAATGCAAAAAGGACGGGCTTTGCGTTCGTATCTGTCCCAAGGTTTTCACGCAGGGTGAGGCCGGGGGTTTTCCCGAGGTTTCCCGTCCCGAGTTCTGCAACGATTGCGGGCACTGCCTGCTGATATGCCCCTCGGGAGCGATCACGCACTGGCACCTTGGTGAAATTGGTTTCCATGAGGTTCGAAAGGATCTCTTGCCTTCATTCGAACAGGTCGAGGAGATGATTCGGACGAGGCGATCCATAAGGAATTTTTTCGACAAGCCTGTTGAAAGAGAGCTTATCGAAAAGGTTATCGACTGTGCCCGCTTTGCTCCCAGCGCCAAGAACACCCAGAGCACGGAATATATCGTCATCGACAATCGGGATACACTGCGGCGGATTGCCGCCATGACAGCGAAGTGGCTCGGCGACTCGGCCAGAAAGCTTAAGAACCCTATTATCCGCAGGATCTTTTTCATGCGCGGCATGACAACGAAAGAAGAATTTTCGCGCTGGGTCGGCCAATTCGAGCTTATTGCCGGAAATATGCAAAAAGGCATCGATACGATCCTCTACAACGCCCCCGTTCTCGTCCTTTTCCACGCCGGGAAACGCATACGCTTCGCCGAGGCCAACGCCAACCTCGCCCATCAAAACGCGACATTCGCAGCATGCGCTCTCGGCCTGGGAAGCTTCTATACGGGGTATGTCGTTTCAGCCTGCACTCATGACAGCGCGATACCCAAACTGCTTCACCTTCCCCAGGGACATCGAATCTATGCAGGGCTGACCCTGGGTTACCCGAAGATCGGTTTTTCCCGGTGGATCGATCGGAATCTGCCGAAGATACGGTGGAATGAAAACGGGTGATGGGTTATAGGTGATGGGTTAAAGGGATTCATTCTTTGTTTTACTTTTCCCTCACAGTATGCGATAAAGCCACAAGATGTTGATTGTGCCCGAGCCATTCAACGGGGTATTCATAAATTATCGTAAAGGGTGCAACAGCCATGAAAATTTCTTCCGTTGATGACATAGTCAGCGCGTACAGTCGTTTTGTTCCCCATCAATTTTTGCAGTTACTCGGCAAAGAGAGCGTTACGGAGATTGTTCTCGGCGACGGCCTTGAAAAGAAGATGACCATTCTCTTCTCCGACATGAGGGATTTTACCGCCCTTTCGGAGTTGATGACACCCCGTGAGAACTTCAGCTTCATAAATTCCTATCTGGAGCGTATGGAGCCGGCGATAAGCAGTTATCACGGAGTAATAGACAAATACATAGGCGATGCCATAATGGCACTGTTTCCGACAGGCGCGGACGATGCGCTCGATGGCGCACTGGGAATGTTGAACTGTCTCGCCGGGTACAACGAAGAGAGGAAGATGCAGGGTCATCCGCCGGTTGCCATCGGCATAGGTCTGAATACCGGCCTCATGATGCTGGGCACCATAGGCGGCAGAAACCGCATGGCAAGCACGGTCATCAGCGATGCGGTGAACCTTGCTTCGCGGGTCGAAACGATGACAAAGACTTATGGCGTCAATCTCTTAATCACCGAGCATACGTATTACAGCCTGAAAAACGTCTCGAAATACCACATAAGGTTTGCGGATCGCGTCAGGGTGAAAGGCAAAGAGCAGCCGCAATCCGTCTACGAAGTGTTTGATGCGGACCCGCCGGAGATGCTTGCCGCCAAGCACGGGACAATCAGGCTCTTCGAAAGGGGAGCGGCCTATTATTATTTCAAGGAAGTTTCCCAGGCTCTTGATCTTTTCAGGCAGTGTCTCGACGAATGTCCTGATGACAGGCTGGCCAGGGTGTATGCCGACAGGTGTGAGCAATTTCTGAGGACAGGCATTCACGAAGGAACGGGCGAGGTCGATCTGGCAGTCCAGTGGGGCCCCGGCATAGAGATCGGACACGCCGTCATAGACGAACAACACCGTCAGTTGTTTGCCAGCGTCAACAGATTTACCGATACGATCAAAAAAGACCGGGATTTCTCTCATGCCGGTCCTATTATTGATTTTCTCGACGAATATGTTCAAACACATTTTGAAACTGAAGAAAACATAATGGAGATGAACGGATATCCCTTCATGGATGTCCAGAAAGAACAGCACCGACGGTTCTTCCGGCATCTTACGAGCCTCAAGCGTGAAATACAGGAGGATACCGACTGGCATTTCCTTCTCTTCAAGATACAGGTGCTCCTCGTCGATTGGCTCGTACATCATACATGCAAAGCCGACAGGCATCTAGGCAAGTTTCTCAGATTGGAGAAAACAACCGACAGATAAAGGGCGATTCACCGCGGGCCCTGACCCCTGTGTTTGGTCGTCGTTCCGGATCCCCCTTCTGCGCCGGGATGAGAGTTGATCAACAGTCTGTTGGAATAGAAATAAGGAATGTTGTACACTACCCTATGAAATTGAGCGACCTGGGTTTCGACCAATGGTTTGAAGCACACAGTACCGAGTTGCTCCAGGAAGAGGGCAGCATAGCCCGGATAGCGGCAGTTAATCGCGGCTCATACCTGATAAGAAATGAATCGGGCGAAGTCCCGGCCGAACTCGCGGGTAAGCTTTCTTACCAGATCGAGAACCCGGTCGAGCTCCCATGTGTCGGAGATTGGGTGACCGTGCAATATCACAATGATGACACGGCAGCAATTATCCGCCTGATTTTTCCGCGAAAGACGTTCCTGCGCCGCAAAACCGCCGGTGAGAACGTGGATTTTCAAATGATTGCGGCTAACATAGACAGCGCTTTTATTGTTCAATCATGCCATTTTGACTTCAATCCTCACCGCATGGACCGGTACCTGGTAATGGCGGCGGACGGCCATGTCGAGCCGATTATCATTCTCACCAAGACGGACCTGATCACACAGGATGAACTGGAACAAAAACTTGCGATCATTAGATCAACCGCCACCAGAGCCAGAGTGTTCGCCCTCAGTAATGTTAGCGGTATCGGTTTTGACGAGTTTCAACAGACACTGTCTCCGGGAAAGACGTATTGCCTGCTTGGTTCATCAGGTGTCGGGAAGACGACGCTCATCAACCGCCTGATAGGTCAGGACGCCTTTGACACAAAAGCTGTCAGCGGCACGGGAGAAGGCACCCACACGACCTCGCGCCGCCAGCTCATTGTTCTCGATCAAGGTGCGATGTTGATTGATACGCCTGGTATGCGAGAGCTGGGCCTTGTTGGTGCAGGTGATGGGGTCACCATAGGTTTTGAAGACCTTTTCAACCTTTCCGCAAATTGTCACTATGCGAATTGCAGCCACGAACACGAATCCGGCTGTGCCGTCCGAGCTGCGGTAGAAAGTGGTGAATTGAGTGAAGATCGATATTCCAGCTATATCAAGCTCAAGAAGGAGTCGGAGTACCACGAGATGTCATATCTGGACAAACGAAAAAAGGATAAGGCCTTCGGACGGTTTATCAAATCGGCCAAGAAGCAGATGAAGCAATAAAAAAAGAAGCAGTAAACAAATTTCTCACGCCCGCTTCACCCTTTGGGTTCGCTGGAGGCAGAAGAGAGCATGAGGAGGAAACCTTGAAAGAATTGCGGCCAGATCCGGAGAAGGCACGGATCAGGCCGCATTTGCATCCCGCTACGCGGGAGACAAGAAAGTAATCTCGGATGTAATATTCCTGATCAGTGAACTGTCCTAATTGTCAGGCGAAAAGAGTTGTAGGGAGGTGCTCCGGTGGAAGAATTACAGATTAATAAAGCCTTTACATTATTGGAATCGGGGCCGGTTGTCCTTGTTACGACGAATGACGGAAAGAAGGACAACATCATGACGATTTCATGGACAATGGTTTTGGATTTCACACCGGTCTTTGCCATAACCACCGGAGAATGGAATTATTCCTTTAGGGCTCTTCGGAAAACAAAGGAGTGTGTTCTATCAATCCCCACGGTTGATATGCTTGATAAAGTCGTCGGAATAGGAACATGCTCCGGCGTTGATACAGACAAATTTGCCAAATTCAGACTAACTCCCGCAAAAGGTAAGATAGTAAAAGCACCATTGATAAAAGAATCCCTCGCTAATATCGAGTGTAACGTCGTCGACATCATCAAAAAACACAACATTGTCGTTCTCGAAGCTGGTGCGGCATACTTTGATACCTCGCGCAAAGAAAAACGAACTGTTCACGCCGTCGGCGATGGCACTTTTATTGTGGATGGACGCAAGCTGGACCGAAAAAGATTGATGGGTTCCAAACTTCCAGAAGGCCTTTAGTTTAAATCAATGGAGTCGGGCTTTATCTCAATCGATAATGTCGTCATTCCGGCGAAGGCCGGATCGGGCCGCAATTGCATCCCGCTGCGCGGGAGACAAATAGATAATCTCGGATGTAATATTCCTGATCCCTGCGCTATCCTCTTTCCAGTTGAAATCTTTAAGCACGTCCCTACCACGCGTAGAATTTGACCGATGATAATCCCTATTGTTGCCTTGCCGACAATTCATCAGAGCTTCTTGCTTTCGGAAGAATGATTCCTTCCTACCACGACCGTTGGCAGCTCCGAGAGGACGGTAGAATGTGAAAATGCGAAGGGTGCCCCCGAAGTTGCCCCGGGGCGCCGTGAGCCTCAACTCTCTGTTTTTTCCAGACCGGGGCCCCTGGTAGTGTCTCTGCCCTCGATTGGTAACGCGAAGGACGTCCCGCTTGCCTCGACGACGTCCACGACCTGCAGCAGCAGTTCCTCCTGGACCTGAAGGAATGCATCGAACTCTGTTTCGAGCACGTACGCGAAGAGCTCGATTTCAAAGCCAGACTTCTTGAGGCCACTCAGGCGGACCGGGTAGGTAGCCGGTTCCAGCTTAGAATGGTCCTGCAAGAGCTCCTGCGTGCGTTCGAGGACGAACCGGAGTTGGTCAACCGACGTTTCAAGCCCAAGCAGGATTTTGTGGTTGAACAGGATCTTGTCCCGCATGCTGAAGTTCTCAAGACTCATCTGCGCAAGCAGGCCATTCGGCACCGAAACGATGGTCCGCGCCACAGTCCGGAGACGCGTTGAGCGAAGGCCAATGTCCACGACTGTGCCGTTGTAATCGCCTGCCCGGCAGAAGTCACCCACCCGGATCGGCCTATCCGAGGCGATCATGATGCCACCGAAGAGGTTTTCTATGGTCTTCTGGGCGGCAAAAGCCACGGCGATACCGCCCACGCCCAACCCCGCAAGCACAGCGGTCAGGTTGACGCCCATCATGTACAGGATGACGACCGCACCAGCAACGATTACCAGAGCCTTCAGGAACGTACTCGCCAGACGAATTATCGCGATTCTACCCGAGGCTTTCTCGGGAAGACGCCAGGCGCTGCTCACTTTGTGAACGATGTCGATGAGGCGCAGAAAGAGCCACGCAGCGCCCACTACGGTAAGAGTCGCCGCGACGTACGACCAGAAGAACCGACCCATGAGCGAATAAGCAAAGGGCGAATATGCATAGAAAGCAAGAGCCAGAACAAGGGTGCGAAGCGGGCCGACCAGTTCCACCACCGGCCGATCGCCGGTTTCGCCCACGAAACGACACGTGACCATCCGGAGCAGAGGGACCATAGCTCGCGTCAACGCCCAGGCCAGCAGGAACGCAAGCAGGATGACAGCAAAAAGCAGGAGCCAGCGCCAGAGCGGCAACTTCAGGACGTGGATCTGCGCGAGAGGTGACGGGATATGCCGTTCGATCCAGGATGTTTTTACCTGTTCGTAAATGTCCGGCACGTACTTGAGTGTCTTGGTGGCAAAGAGCCAGATGGGCGGATCACTGCCGCGCCGGACGCGCTCCAACATAATGTCGACAGTCCCTGTCTCCGTCTCCACCAGCCCAATTCGCTCTTCGTTAAGGGGCAGGTTGTCCTTCACATCCCCCTCGGGATCCCTGCTCAGAGTGGTCTCGTTCACCTTCACCCTCTGGTTCAGGACCACCAGAAGCTGTTGCGCCAGCTCACGGGCGCGGCGTTGCGGCAGCCTGGTATCGAGGTAGTCAAGCCCGCGGCCGTAGTCTCCCTTCTGCGCAGCCTTGAGGAAGCCGATAACCGTGCCCTGTGGAGTATCGCGGTCGAGGGGATCGGTGGCCGGAGTCTTCTGGGTTACGGGCTGGAGGTTCTCCTTCACTGCTGCCGGTGAAAACGGCTTCTGGGCCAGGGCCCGGCCCGCCGGAAGACATAGGACAAGACAGACCGACAGGACAACAGCTAATCTACGCACGAGAACTCTCCTCTTTGCGCTCTTTGCCGCCGTAAAACTATGGGACGTTACCCTCAACTTTCTTTTCAACATGACGTCTTATACCATGGTTAGCCGGCCGATTGAAAGTCACGGCATCTTCATCCCGGGCCCCTTTCCCCTCCTTGTAGCAAAAAAAGACGACACACTTCTTGTCGGTTCCGCTACAGACACGAGAGCTTGCTTGCTGTATCCTGTGTCATAAGTACAGAGAAGGCTCACCAACACTGTAAGAATTTTATGACATAGACTTATTGAAAAAACAAAATTATGGGAGGACGATAACCGTGTTTGAAGAAACAAATTCATATAATGGTGTCGAGACAGAATCATTGGAAGATAAAGATTTGCCCCTTCGTTCTGACCCCTTAAAAAAATACCTCGCAGAGATACGGAGGTATCCGTTATTAACGAGGGAAGAAGAAAGTAAGATTTCCCGGCTTGTCTTCGACCATGACGACATGGCTGCGGCTCAGAAACTTACCGTGTCAAACCTCAGGATTGTGGTCAAGATTGCCTGGGGATATTACTACAATACATATCTCAATATTCTTGATCTCATCCAGGAAGGCAATGTCGGTCTCCTTCACGCGGTGAAGAAGTATAATCCTCATAAAGGGACAAAGTTCTCAACGTATGCTTCTTTCTGGATACGTGCTTACATTCTCAAACACATCATGGATTCCTGGAGTCTTGTGAAGGTCGGGACTACACAGAGCCAGAGAAAACTTTTTTATAGATTAAATGGTGAAAAACAGAGGCTTGAAGCCATTGGGATTTATCCCACGCCAAAGCTCCTTGCAAGCAGCTTTGGCTTAAAGGAATCGGAAGTGGAGGACATGGAGAAGAGACTCTCCTATAACGACATGTCCCTTGATGTCCCCGTCTATGATGGAAGCGACGAAACGCTTATGGATAGGATTAGCTCTGGCCAGGATGTGGAGGAGATAGTTTCAGAGCAGCATAAATTTGCAGTATTATCAAAAATGGTGAATGAGTTCAAAGCCACTCTGGACCGCAGAGACCGCTACATATTCGATCATCGCGTTGTAGCAGAGGAACCGATGTCACTTCAGGAGCTAGGAGATAGTTACCAGATTTCACGGGAACGGGTCAGACAGGTGGAAACCAGGATAATAAAGAGATTCAAGACACATTTCCAGGGAAGCCTTGCAGACTTTGACCTGCAAAATATTACGGTTAATATTGGGGCGACATAAGGGGTAATGTAACCTCGCATCATCAAGACGGACCGCTGATGCAACTGTTATGCGAGCGTTACCCTGTATTTCTCATAAAAATTGGAGATGGCCATTCGATTCGTTATAATGTTTTTATGCAATTCGAGTATTTCTTTGACAAAAAACGTTCAAACCTATATATTTTTTTATGATTAGCTCATACGAAAATGCATTAAATATTGGACATAGGTCCCTTCAAATAGAAAAGCCTTTTTGCAGAATCGTTAGATCTCGTCCAACTCCACCCTGATTACCCTTTTTTTCGAGATAGTAGATTAATACTCCACTCCCACAGTGGAATAATCTCGTATTTTTTCGATTGGGATTTAAAAATTGCGCCCAGACATACTCAAATAAAAGAGATTCATAACTAAGTGAGCCTTAAAACATGAACAACACACTTCAAAACTTTCACAGTAGAGAAATAGAAAGACGTCGTACTTTTGGAATAATCAGCCATCCCGATGCAGGCAAGACAACGCTGACCGAAAAACTACTCCTTTTTGGGGGCGCTATACACATGGCCGGTTCCGTAAAATCCCGCAAGGCCGCCCGGCATGCCACCAGTGACTGGATGGCCGTTGAGCAGGAGCGCGGCATTTCGGTCACCAGTTCAGTGATGAAATTTAACTACCGGGATTACGAAATCAACCTCCTGGACACGCCCGGTCATCAGGATTTTTCTGAAGACACATATAGAGTGTTAACGGCTGTGGACAGCGCAATCATGGTCATCGACAGCGCCAAAGGCGTCGAGTCCCAGACGCGCAAACTCATGGAGGTCTGCCGTATGCGCAATACGCCCATCCTTACCTTCGTAAACAAACTCGACAGAGAAGGCATGTCGCCTATAGATATCATTGCAGAAATCGAGGATACCCTTCAGATTGAATGCGCGCCCCTCACGTGGCCCATAGGGATGGGCAAACGATTCAAAGGCACTTACGATCTTTACCACAAGGAGTTGAATCTTTTTATGCCCGGTCAGGAACAGCGCCCTGTCGAATTGCTAAAGATCCGTGACCTTACGGATCCCTTGCTCGATCAGGTGCTGGAAAGGCAGGCCCACGAGCTGCGCGAGAATATAGCTCTCTTGGAGGGAGCAGCCAATCCTTTCAATGTTAAGTATTTTCTTAAAGGCAGCCAAACCCCGCTTTTTTTCGGCAGTGCGATCAATAATTTCGGAGTGCGCGAACTGCTCGAAACCTTTGTGAAAATAGCCCCTGCACCTTTATCTAGGCCGACCACCACGCGACTGGTGTCTCCCGCGGAAGATGCCTTTTCCGGCTTCGTTTTCAAGGTACAGGCCAACATGGATCCGGCGCACCGGGACCGGATCGCCTTCATGCGTATCTGCTCGGGTCGCTTCAAACGGGGGATGCGGGTACGCCATCATCGTCTCGGCAAGGACATACTCATTACTAATCCGGTCATCTTCATGGCGCAGGACCGTGCCTGTGTTGAGGAGGCGTGGCCAGGCGACATTATCGGAATCCACAACCACGGAACAATCAGGATCGGCGACTCATTTTCTGAAAAGGAACCGCTGAATTTCATAGGGGTCCCCAATTTTGCCCCCGAACATTTCCGGCGGGTGCGGTTGAAATCCCCTCTTAAAATCAAACAGCTTCAGAAAGGGGTAAACCAGCTAGTGGAAGAAGGGACCGTGCAGTTGTTCAGGCCCTTGATAGGAAACGATTTGATTCTGGGGGCTGTCGGAGTGATGCAGTTCGAAGTGACTATGGCTCGGCTGGAGACAGAATATGGCGTTGAAGCGACATATGAGCCTGTCGAATACTCCACCGCACGCTGGATTTACTCTGCGGATTCAAAAAAGATGGCCGATTTTGAAAAAGAACGTCAATCCAATCTTGCAGTTGATACGCAAGGGAACCTGACCTATTTGGCTGCTAGTGAATGGCACCTCAAATATGTAAGTGAAAAATGGCCGGAGATTCAATTCTTCAAAACACGCGAGTGCCAGTAATTACAAAAAAATGGCGAAAGGAGGACAAATCAGGGATGAAGAACGACGATGCCATCGATCCGGCGCTCCCTTACCTAACCGCGGGCATGACGGGATTGGATTACGGCTGCGGCCCGACGCCCACCCTCTCGGTGATGCTGCGCCGCGAGGGGATCCGATGCGAGGACTACGACCCTTTTTTTGTCGGTCATCCCTTGCAGAAGACCTTCGATTTCGTCTTTTCGACGGAGGCGTTTGAACACTTTTTTCATCCGGGCAGGGAGATCCGGAAGATCCGGGCCTTGACTCCGCGACAAGGCATTGCTGATCATCATGACCCAGCGATGGAGGGATCTGGCGCATTTTTCCAAATGGGCACGTACGGCTATTGTAGCCGGTGCGAAGGGCCTATCGGATACCAGCGCCTCAGGGCAAAACCCGAAGCCCTTTTGCCTCCGTTGCCAGACACTGGCGACAGAAGAGATGAGAATGATCAACCCTACAGAATCAGAGGAAAAGGCCTATCTTGAAGTCGTGAAGCGGAAACTCGCCGGCGCGCCCCGTCCCGGGGAGATATCCTCCTGAAGCGCCGGAGAGAATCTTTGGGGCCCTTCACATTATCTTCAGGGTGAATTAACCTGAAAAGTCACAATACTAATATTTCGGAAATTACCGCTTGCAGTATATTATATGTTGTGCCTGAAATAGAACAGGAGGAACAATGAATAAACTGTTTGGAGTTTTGATTGCGATCTTGGTTTGCACTTCCGCCGCAGCGGATGTAAACGACTTTAGATGCCTTAAATCAATTGGGGTAAAGACACCTCTCAGGCTTCAGTTTGTGTTCCAAACGGACAAACCTGACGTGGGGTACGTTATCTACCAAAATGGCAGCAAACCTATCGCGGTGAAAAAACTAAAAGAACGAGAAGTGCAGAGAGTAACTGGCGGAAGACCGTCGGTAACCGAAGCCCAATGGGAAGAAATTACTTCAGACGGTACCGGTGGAAAATATATTATTTTTAGCCAGGGTGCACGAATATATGACTTTCGATACATTCGAAAAAAAGATGGAAAGCTGTTTAAATTCGAAGAAGACTTAGAGGCATCCACTGAAAATGGATGCGAGTGGAACAAAAAATAGATACGAATAAAAAAAGCGTAACCGGAAGTGCAATCCCGACTTCCTAACTATTTCACGCCGTTACCCTGAGATGAATTAAGATGACTTGATCAGTATGGCATCGCCAAGCCCCACGTCAATACAACTTACGTACACAATCGTCATTGCCCCTAGGGGCCTCATGACCGTTGGCAGGCTCCGACAAGATGGTAGAATGTGAAAATGCGAAGGGTGTCCCCAAAGTCGGCCCATCGATATTTCGAAGGTCGGAGTTAGCCGGCCCGGCAGAAAGTGCGCATAACACTTGATATCGCCGAGTCTCTCGTGCGGGACATTGATGCAATTCGTGAAAGGATAGGCGTTGATCGAGGCGCCCTTATCAAGGAATGGCTTCATGAAAAGGTTCTGAAAGAGAAATCCGGCGGGTAAATCAAACGGATGGTTCCCATATGATCCTAATTTTGTCTCGGTGCGGGAGGTCCGCGTGGGGTCTCTTTGCCGTGCAGCCACGCTACGGATCACACCCGTTATGTGCTTTTGGTTCGCTCGATGCTCATTGCGGACTGAGGTGAGTGCGAGACTGTGAACTGGAAATCCGCAGAGATAAGATAGCAGGATATCGTCGCTCCGAAGAAAAGGCTAAAGGACGTCACACGCCCGTTCCACCCCTTCGGGGTTCCACAGGCAATGAAAAGAGGGTGGGGAGGGGAGGAAACCTTGAAAGGATATAATTTATTCCCTATCCGTGCATTATCCTCATTATCCTCTTTCCAATTGAAAGATTTAAGCACGTTCCGTCCCGTCCTTTTTTACGCAGGTGCCTTCAAATGGACTGAGATGACTTGATCGGTATGGCATCGCCAATCCCGGTAGCGTCAGGAATTAGAAACAAAAGAATGTTGTTGGTGCAAGGTTTGTGTTCTTGATTTTGTCTCGGTGCGGGAGGTCCGCGTGGGGTCTCTTTGCCGTGCAGCCACGCTACGGATCACACCCGTTATGTGCTTTCGGTTCGCTCGATGCTCATTGCGGACAAAGGTTGGTGCGAGCGTGTGAACTGGAAGTCCGCAGAGATAGGATAGTAGGATATCGCCAGCCTGGTGCAGTCAGACGCATCGGTCCCGGGCACTTTCGTGTCCGGTCCGCGCGCCCCGAAAGCACACGGGTCCCGTGATCCTTCGCTAACGGCTGCCCGGCAAAGAGACCCCACGCTCCGTGGTTTCGTTAAGGTTCAGATTCGACAGACTTACTGAAACAGCAATTTGCAGACGATAATCCCTTACGTGCCTTGCCGACAGGTCAGCGGAGTTTCTTGCTTTCCGATTCCTGAGAAGTAACCGCCCTTT
>DHVP01000012.1 GCA_002412715.1 Deltaproteobacteria bacterium UBA5205 | reverse complement strand
CCTTATGAAGCTGCACCTACTACTAAATAATTTCTTTCCAAAGGAAAAATACCGATTGCGACATGAAACGTGCATGGTCAGATAAATATCTTTAGTGCTGTTTGTTCCTCTTCTCCTCGTACATCATTGTGTCTGCCTGAGTCATAAGTTCGTCCAGGGTTGAAGGTGTTTCGGGGTCATAGCGTGCTATGCCTATGCTCAGGGAGAGCTGATAGTTTCTCCCCTCAGATTTGTTGTAATTATCAAGTGTATTGTGCAGACGATTTACGAGAACTTCCCTGGCCTCATCGGTGGTATCTATTGCGAGGATGGCAAACTCGTCTCCCCCCATCCTTCCCATGATATCTGATTCCCTGAATACCTCTTTGAGAATCGCCGCAGCTTCAACAAGCGCAATGTCGCCTGCCTGATGACCCAATGTGTCATTAATATGCTTCATCTTGTCCAGATCGGCAAAGAAGAGCAGCATATCTTTTTTTGTCCTCTCCGCTATTTTTAGCTGCTGCCCGGCAAGGGTGATAAATCCACGCCTGTTACACAGGCCGGTGAGCTCATCCGTGAGCGATATGGTATGGAGCTCTGATTCAAGGCGCTTCTGTTCGGTGATGTCATCGCAGCATATTATTTGTTCTCCTGTCTCGAGCAGAACAGGAACGAATCTGACGATCTTCTCCGCACCGTCCTTGCAGTTCACCTTGAATATCCTTGGTCTTTTTTGGCCTACTTTTGCCTGTTTCAGGTCTTCCACCCAAGCTAAGATAGCCCTTTTACGGTATTCAGGGTCAGGATATGCCTTTATAAACCATGCTCGCCCGTCAGGGATATCCTCCATGTCATATCCGAATAGCTCTTCGAATTTTGGATTGATGTAGGTAAAATGTCCTTTTATGTCGATCATGACCATGCCGAAGGGTACGCTCTCTGAAAGGGTTAGAAACTTATTTTTCTCGTTAAGAAGCATCTCTTCTGTCTTCTTGCGGTCGGTGATGTCGTGGAAGATACCTATAAGGTAATGCATTCCCCCAATGGTAACGAGGTTAGAGCCAACATCGGCATAGAAGATCGACCCGTCTTTTCTCAATACCGGCAGGGCCTCGGCAAGAACTTTCTCCCCTTTTGCCTGTTTTTCAAACTCATCAAGAACATGGGGGATATTCTCCGGCGTGTGGATATCATAGACGGTAAGACCTTCGATTTCGTCTTTTGTGTACCCTAGCATGGAACATATGGCAGTGTTCCCCTGAAGAAATTTTTTGGTTACAAGATCGGCAAGAAGGATCCCGTCACTGGCACTATCAAAAATCGCTTTGAATTTCTCCTCGCTCTCCCTGAGTTTCTCTCTGAACCGCTTGGCGCCGGTGATGTTGGTGGCAATTTCCAAACGAACCAAGCGTCCGTCGATCCAGCGGATAGCCTGGTCCCGGCAGTCGTACCATTCACCGTTCTTTGTGTTCTGAAACTCCCAGCGATACACGCCCGTCGGGACTCCGGTACCGGACAGCAATTTGTCGTTCGTGCAGAATTCACATGGGCCCACCCGCCCTTCCTGAAGCGTCTCCCAGCATCTTTTCCCTGTTATGTTGCCCCATTTTTTGCGGCCATATTTGTTCAGGAACAAGACCTCGTAAGAATTGAAGTCTGCCACATACACAAGAGCATCAATGCTGTCCAGCACTGCTGCCAGGCGCGTTTGATCATTCACCAGGCGTATTTGATCATTTTCAAGTGCCTCTTCCAACCGCTTGCGGTCGGTGATGTCCATCGCGGTTCCCTGGTAAATGACCGCACCTTCGTTGTCCCTCACCGCCCGGGCGCTTATGGATACCCATACGTGGGTTCCGTCTTTCTTGAGGAGTTGTGTTTCAAACCCCTTGATGGCCCCTTCCGTGTCAAGGGTATTTTTGTAGGTTTGGCGATGTTCCGGATTCACATAATGCTGCCCGCCGACATCGTCTATCTGCTCCATGAGTTCCGTGGGGGAGTCGTATCCCAGGAGCTTTGCCTGGGCAGGGTTTGCGGAGATAAACTTTCCCTCCGGTGTGGTCTGGAAGATACCCTCCATGGCGTTTTCAAAGATAAAACGGTGCTTGGCTTCACTCTCCTTGAGCGCATCCTCCGCCTGCTTGCACCCTGTGTTGATGATGCTCTCGGCGTATTTGCGGGCTGCGTCTTCGGATATTTTAGTTGCTTTCAGTTTTTTACGGGTTTTTTCCCGGCCCACCTTGCGCCTCCCTTTGCGGTATCTACAAAGAATTATTAATCGTTCTTTTTGTTTTTGCAAGGCACACACGTATTTCGGTCGAATAATATTTTCTGAAGATCCATATTGGAGATTACTGGTTGAAATCTTCTATCCTTAGCCAACATTGATTGTTATTTGTTTCAGGAAGTACTTAAATTGAAGCCAGGTTTTGGGGCGAATCGATACGGTAAATTGAGCCCCACCTCGTGTTTTACCAATCAGCGGGGCCCTTTATTTAGTTTGTTTTGCTACTATTCACTCACATTTATCGCATGCTTACTTTTTCTCGGGGCCCGGAACAGGCATGCCGAGGCCTTCGAGAGCGGCCGTTGCTTTTTCTTTGACGGAACCGGCGACTGAGACGGCTTCGGCAAGGTTTCCCGCCTTAAAGCTCTCAAGTGCCTTGGTCCATTCTTCTTTAGCATTGGCGAGTCCTGATTTTACTTCATCGAATTTCTCCTGTGTGAGATTGGCTG
>DHVP01000013.1 GCA_002412715.1 Deltaproteobacteria bacterium UBA5205 | reverse complement strand
CAGGATAAGCCGGGTGGATACTTTTATTTTCTATACGCCCTGAAGCTTTGTATCCGCTTGACCGGTAGTGCGTTCTTTGTTACGCTTGGACGGGCATCGTTGTTTCTGCAACGTCCCGATTCGAGAACACCGCTTATTTCAAAAAGGAGAACATATGAGAAGACGCGTAACACTCTTTCTTGTACTGGTACTGTTCTGTTCTCTTTCGCGTATGGTTAGTGCCGGTGTCGGGTTGTTTCCCGTCGAGGATGGGAATAAGAAGTGGGGCTATATCGATGGTAGCGGAAAGGTGGTCATCGATAGACAGTACGACAGTGCGAGGGAGTTTTCGGAAGGGCTTGCGGCTGTCAGGAAAGGTGATCTCTGGGGCTACATCGACGAGACGGGTAAGGCGGTCATTGGTTTTACTTTTCAGAATGCCGGGAAATTCTCTGAAGGCCTTGCCGCTGCCGGACGAAAGGACCGCATGTATGCGGGCTATATCGACAAGACGGGTAGATATGTGATAGAGCCCAAATATGAAAGCTGCCTGGATTTCTCGGAGGGACTCGCCGCGGTCAGGGAATATACTGGTCTGAAATGGGGTTACATCGACAAATCGGGCAATTACGTCGTGCCCCCGCAGTTCAGGATGGATATCGCGATGCCGTTCAGGAACGGGCGGGCCTCAGTTCGGGTGGATGGCAAATGGGGATATATCGATACAAAGGGAAAGCTGGCCGTAGAGCCGCAGTTCTATGAGGCTTTGGATTTTTCGGAAGGCCTTGCCGCGGTGCAGGAGGCCAGGCCCCCAAAAAGCTGGAAGAGCGATAAAAAGCCGACAGGTGGAAAGTGGGGATTTATCGATCCCGCGGGTGTTTTCGTCATAAAACCCTCATTTGACGGTGCATTCGGTTTTTCCGAAGGGCTGGCCGCCGTGAAGGTTGGAGATCGATGGGGCTATATCGATAAAAAAGGAGAGGTTGCCATTGCCCCCAGGTTTACCAACGCCATGGAGTTTTCCGAAGGCGTGGCCGGTGTCATAATACAGGCGCCGCAGTACAAGCTCGAGTTCGGATATATCGACAAGAGCGGAAAATACATCATCAAGCCGGTCAATCGTTTCAACGTCTTCGGCTTTTCTAACGGGTTGGCCCTGGTCATTACAACTGACGATAAAAAGATATATATCGATAAAACAGGTAAGGTTGTCTACAAGCCCGCGGAAAAGTGAAGGCGTGATCGTCATTCGCGCTGTTCTTTGATTTTCCGCCGGGGTATGGTATCTTGATGCCGATGGAACCACACGTAGTTCCCCGAAAACAGCACCGTGTTTCGCGAAAGCAGGTGAGCCCGAATGCCCTTCGCACGCTCTATCGGCTTCATTCGCGCGGCTTCATAGCATATTTGGTGGGCGGATGCGTCCGCGACCTGCTTCTTGGTCGAACACCCAAGGATTTTGACATCGGCACGAATGCGACACCCGGCCAGATAAAGCGGCTGTTCCGCAACTGCCGTCTCGTCGGACGTAGGTTCAGACTGGCCCATCTGCATTTTCAGGATGAGATCGTGGAGGTGTCCACGTTCCGCCGCGCCGCCGATCCTTCCGATATTACAGACAATCAGGAGGTAATCCCCGGGAGACGCCACGTGCGCCACCTGAAGGACGAGCATGGAATGGTTCTTGCGGACAACATCTTCGGAGATCCCGAAGAGGATGCCCTGCGCCGTGACTTCACGATCAACGCCCTTGCGTACAACATCGCGGATTCGTCTGTTGTGGATTACAGCACGGGTCTTGCCGACCTGAAAGCACGGCTCATACGCTCCATTGGTGACCCCCGTATCCGATTTACGGAAGATCCCGTGCGCATGCTGCGCGCTGTCAGGTTCGCCGCATCCCACGACTTTGAGATAGAGTCACAGGCGTGGAAATGTATCTGCGAGCTTTCGTCAACGATTTCCCGAGTCTCTCCGTCGAGGCTTTACGAAGAGATACAGAAACTGTTCCTCCTCGGTTTTGCCGCCCCGACCTTCGCACTCCTCGAGAAGGCAGGCCTGCTTGCTTCCCTTTTCCCCGACCTCGGTAATTGGATCCAGGCAGTCAGTGGACGCTTCGAATTCCTGAAAGCGAACCTGGCGCGCATCGATGACCTATTCCGGAGCGGCACAGGCGCAACGCCCGCGCTTCTCTTTGCGGCACTTTTTGGGCCGGGTATAGAGGATGCGGCTTTGACGCGGCACCGGGAAGGCATCCCCAGACACCAGGCCCTCGAGGAAATGTGCGCAGTTTTCATGGATGAGACGATTAAGAATGCTCAGATCCCGGGACGGATCGGCGCCCGGTTGGGCGCTATTATCTCCCTCAAAACCTCCCTGTGTAAAATGCCGGCCAAACGGCCGGCTCTCATCGCCGCAAGACCGGAATTTGCTGAAGCCCTTACCTATCTGAATTTTGCGGCGCAGACCCAGAGCGAATATCGGATTCCCCTGGAATGGTGGGAGGCCTTCCTCCTTGAGAATCCTCCCGTAGCATCCGCCGAAGAGTCGACGGATGAAACGCCGAAAAAGAAGCGCAGAAGAAAGCGGAGAAGGCCCCGTCGTGCGCGGGAGGCAGCGGTGATGACACAGGGCGATACGATCCAGGAAGAAGGCAACCATGGCCGATAGTGAAGAAATCACGGAACTGGAATTTTTGTTATCCTACGATATTCTGACACAACTTACGCGCGCGATGGAGCGCACCGGCTGCTCGGCGGCGGATCTTATCGAACAGGCGCTGAGACAGTTCCTCGTCAACAAGGACAAAGGAAACTCCGTCTATCTCTCGGCGCCCATCAATGCGCTTGTCGAGGGGCTGTACGTTGAAAATACCACAATTGCCCAGGTGAAGCAGCACGGGGATTTCGGACTCGGTACATTCAACTACCTCGACGGCGAGATGCTCCTTCTTGACGGGAAGGTATACCAGATAAGGTCCGATGGAAACGTCTACGATGTCCCGGACGATGAGAGGTCACCCTTTGCCTGCGTTACCTTTTTCAGCCCCGACACCTTTGACGACATTGAAGACACCGGCGGCAGCCATGATCTGACCACCCTGCTTGACAATCTCATACCTTCGAAAAACATGCTCTATGCCATCCGCATTGACGGCACATTCAGCCATGTGAGGTGCAGGGCGGTTCCAAGATCGGAAAACTACCGGCCGCTCGTGGAGGCTACGAAGGACCAGCCTGTTTTTGATTTTCACGACGTCAGGGGATCCCTTGCCGGGTTCTACACCCCCGGTTTTATGGAATCCCTCAACGCACCGGGATTTCACCTCCATTTTCTCACCGGGGACAGGCGCCGCGGCGGCCATCTCATGGCTTGCTCGTTAAAGGAAGCGCGCATAGGTATACAGCACGTGCCGCAGCTGGAAGTCGGCCTGCCCGTTACGCTCGATTATCTTACAACCGACATGACACGGGACACGGGCAAGGACCTCGAAAAAGCGGAGAAATAATAGCCGGGAGGAGGAAGGCCGGCGCGGGACAAGCCATGTTCAGGACAACCTTCCGAATAACCGGGATGGACTGCCCTTCGGAAGAGCAGCTCATACGGACGAAGCTGGCAGGGATGGGCAATATTCAAACCCTCAGGTTTGATATACCGGCCCGGAAGCTGGAAATATATCATACAGGCGATTCAAAGGATTTTCTCCCGCCCCTCGAAAGCCTTCACCTTGGCGCGACCCTTGTCTCATCCGAAGAGGCAGAGCCGCAAGGCAGCCTGGAAGCTGACCACCTGCAAACCCGCGTTCTCTGGCAGGTTCTTGTCATCAACCTCCTCTTTTTTGTTGTGGAGATCGTATCGGGCCTCATCGCAGGTTCAATGGGGCTGGTCGCAGACAGCATCGACATGCTGGCAGACAGCATCGTCTATGGACTTTCCCTCTTCGCGGTGGGAGGAGCCGCTGCGCGGAAACGAAATATCGCGGCGGCAGCGGGTTATTTCCAGGCCGCGCTGGGAATACTTGGCTTCCTGGAGGTCATCCGCCGTTTCGTCGGACATGGAGACACCCCCGATTATCAAACAATGATCGGTGTGTCCGTCCTCGCCCTGGCAGCTAATGCCGCCTGTCTCTATCTGCTCCAACGGTCAAAAAGCCGGGAGGTGCACATGCGGGCGAGCATGATATTTACATCCATGGACGTCATAGCAAACCTCGGTGTAATCCTGGCGGGCGTACTTGTATACCTGTCGGCATCGAAGATCCCCGATCTGGCCGTGGGAACAATCGTCTTCATCATTATCATACAGGGTTCGTACAGAATACTGCAGCTGGCCAGATAAAGCCGGCTGTAACCGGCTGGGTCAATACCGGTATTTTCTTTCGTTATTCCGGCGAAGCCCGGTATCTTCAGTCGCGTAGCGACGGCCAGGAAACACGTACTATTCTTTTCCCAGGGGGGATTCTTCGCTTTTTGGCTCTTCCATTTCAGGAGTGCCCTGAGTGAGCTTGTCCGCCTTTGCCACCCAGCCGCCGCCCATTGCCTTGTAAAGGTTAACCACGGATATGAAGGTTGAGGCGCTCGTCTGTATGGCGTTCAGCTCGGCAGGGAAGAGCTGCTGCTGGGCGTCAAGCACCGTGAGGTACGGTGTATAGCCGCCGTTGTACTGAAGGCCTGCGAGTCTGGCGTATTCCTTGTAGGCAGCCACTTTCTTCTGATCCGCAGCGAGTTGTTCCTGTAGTTTCCTCCGGGAAATAAGAGCGTTTTCGGTGTCGGCGAAGGCATTCTGTATAGCCTGCCGGTAGGCGTAGAGAGCGGCCTTCTGCTGCGCCTCGGCCTGTCTGAACTGTCCCAGCACGCCGCCTCCCGTGAAGATCGGGCCGGTGACGGTGCCGGCGTAATTCCACGCGGCGCTCGATCCGAGGAAGAGGTTTGACAGGTCCTCGCTCGACCATCCCGCTGCACCGGTCAGAGAGATCCTTGGAAAGAACTGGGCCTTTGCCGCCCCGATCTGCGCGTTGGCCGCGATGAGGTTCTGTTCGGCCTGGAGAAGATCGGGACGTCGTTCGAGAAGATCCGAGGGAAGGCCTGCCGGAACGGGAGGCATCTCGAGCTCGGCAAGCGTGAGACCCCGTTTCACCGGTCCTGGGTTGCGGCCAAGAAGGATGGACAGGGCATTTTCCGTCTGGGCGATCTGGATCTCGATCTGGGGGATCTGCGACGCCGCTGTCTCATACTGCGACCGTGCCTGCTGGACGGTCATGCCCGAGACCTGGCCGTACCTGTTCTGCAGTTCGAAAATCCTCACCGATTCCTGGTATGTTTTCAGTGTGTCGCGGGCGATCGCAAGCTGTTCGTCGAGGGCGCGCAATTGAATATAGGCGGATGCCACCTCGGCCGTGAGAGAAAGAACAATACCTCGCCTTGCCTCCATGGTCGCATACAAGCTCGCCCGGGCTGATTCCGTAAGGCGCCTGATACGGCCCCAGAGGTCGATTTCCCAGCTGACGCCGCCGACGGCCTGGTAATTGTTGTAGGGGTTCTGCGTCGGGGGCTGGGTGACATTGTTCTTGGATATTTGCGCGCGTTCAGCGGACCCGTTATATGACAGCTGCGGAAAGAGCACCGAACGGGTTGTCATGAGAATACCCGATGCGCGTTCTACGTTTGCCGCGGCGATCTTCACAGTCATATTGTTGGCAAGGGCTTCGGCGATAAGCTCGTCGAGGACGGGGTCCTTGAACTGTCTCCACCACTCACTGTCAGCCGCATCCGGTTTCCCCTCGCCGTCTGAGTACCGGTAAGCCTGTGGGACGTCGACTACGGGGCGTTTGTAATCGGGGCCGACAGCGCATCCTGCCGTAAGAAAGGCAATCAAAAGAAGAAACAGCAGCTTCCTGTACATGTCAGCCTCCCTCCTCTTCCGGTGCCCCGCCATCGGCTGGTTTTGTTCCCTCAACTGCTTCCGGAGCCCCTCTTTTTGAAGGGGATGCCTCGCCTTTCTTTCCTGATTTTTCAGCCCATCTTTGAAAGATATAGAAGAAGAGAGGGACATAGAGCATGGCAAGCGTCGTTTCTCCGATCATGCCGCCGATGATGCCCGGGCCGATCGAATGCCGCGCATTGGCGCCTGCTCCGGTAGCGATGGCCAGCGGCAGGACGCCACAGATAAATGCGAGAGAGGTCATGATGATGGGCCTCAAGCGCTGTTCGCCCGCCTGGATTGTCGCATCCATGATGGACAGGCCCTGTTTGCGAAGGTCCGCGGCAAAGGCGACGCGCAGAACCGCATTTTTTGCCCCGAGACCGATAAGCACTAAAAGGCCTATCTGGAAGTAGACATCGTTTTCGAGACCACGCACCCAGTTAAAAAAGAGGGCGCCGAGGATACCGAAAGGCACTGCCGTCATGACGGATCCCGGCATGACCCACGATTCGAACTGAGCTGCAAGGATAAGGAACACGATGATCAGACCGAAGATAAATGCCGACGATGAGGTGCCTCCGGACTGTTTTTCCTGGTATGCCAGGCCTGACCAGGCAAAGCTGTAGCCCTGGGGCAGTACCTGTGCGGCAACCTCCTCCATGGCCTTGATCGCCTCTCCGGATGAGCGTCCGGAGGCCGCGCTGCCGGTAATCTGCGCGGCAGGAAAGCCATTGAAGCGGGACATCAGGTCGGGTCCCGTTACATACTTGGTTGTCACCACCGCGGAAAGCGGCACCATCTCGTCGCTGTTGGATCTCGTGTAAAGCTTGGTGATGTCTTCCGGGCCCCTCCTGTAGGGTGCATCGGACTGGAGGGTAACGTTCCATACACGGCTGTACTGATTGAACTGACTCACCACTATGGAGCCGAACTGGGCCTGCAGGGCGCTGTAGACGTCGGACACGGGAACATTGAGAAGCATGGCTTTGGAACGGTCAACGTCAGCCCTGAGCTGCTGCGAAGCCGCCCTGAAGGTGGAATTAAGGCCTGTCAGTTCGGGACGTGTCCGGGCCTTTTCAAGGAATTGCTGGGCAAGTTCGTTGAGCCGTGCCGGATCTCCCGAACCCTTGTCCTGGATCCAGAATTCGAATCCGCCTGTCGTTCCGATACCCGGGATCGAGGGCGGCGCGATGGGGATGAAGATCCCCGTGTCTATGCCGCTTGCTTCGGCATGCACTGCCCGGGCTATGGCCCCGGCATTTTCCTTCTTTGCCCGGCTCATCGAGGAATAGCGTTCTTTGAAGTCCTTGAGGGTAATGAAAAAAGTGGACGCATTCGGTTTGTACTGGCTGTCGAGGAGACTGTATCCGTTGACGACTGTCCTGTCGGCCACCGCCGGTTGTTTGGCGAATATCTTGTCTATCTGGTCCGCGGTTTGCGAGGTGCGTTTCAGACTGGCAGCGTCAGGCATAATAAGGGCCGCCATCAGGTAACCCTGATCCTCGTTGGGTACGAAGCTGGTGGGAATCGCGTGGAAAAGGTATAAGAGCGCGCCGATCAGAACAGCCAGAATACCGAAGGAGACCGTCATCCGTTTGATCATCTGCACGACCGCTTCGCCGAATCCCACAGTGAAACGGTCAAAGCCGCGGTTGAACCAATCGAAGAACCGGTTGAAATACTTGAAGACACCCTTCTGCGGCGGGGGCGTATGCTTGAGGAGCAGGGCACACATCGCCGGTGTCAGGGTGAGGGCCACAAACCCTGAGAGCGCCACGGATATGACGATGGTAATAGCAAACTGTTTGTAGAGCTGCCCTGTCGTTCCCGGGAGAAATGCGGCAGGGATGAAGACGGATGCCATAACCAGCACGACCGCGATGAGCGACGTGCCGATCTCCTCCATGGCCTTGAGCGTCGCCTCCTTCGGGGGCATATGTTTCTTGACCATGTTTCGTTCCACGTTCTCCACGACGACGATGGCATCGTCGACCACCATTCCGATGGCAAGAACGACACCGAACAGCGTCAGCATATTGATGGAGAACCCGAGGGCGAGCATTCCGCAAAAGGTTCCGATCAGCGAGACAAAAATGGCCACGGTACAGATAATTGTGGACCGGAAACTCTGCAGGAAGAGATAGACGACGAAAATGACCAGCAGGATAGCTTCAAAGAGGGTGTGGACGACCTCTTCGATGGAGATTCGCACGAAGTCCGTCGTATCGAGGGAGATCTTGTATTCGATGCCGTCGGGCATGGATTTCTGCAGGTCCTCCATGGTTTTCCGTACGGCCTTGGAGACATCGAGCCCGTTTACACCGGGCTGCTGATAGACGGCGATGGGAGTCGCGGCGACCCCGTTTACCCTGTTGTCGTCGATATATTGCTTGCGGCCGACTTCGGCACGGGCAACGTCTCCGACCTTCACTATGGCACTGCCGGCCTGATTTGTCCTGAGTATTATATCTTCATATTGTTTGGGGTTGATAAAGGGGGCCTGGGTTACCACGGGCAGGGTCAACTGGACCTTGTCATCGCTTGGCTGCTGGCCTATCTGTCCTGCGCCCCAGAGCGCGTTCTGTTTGGACACGGCCTGCTGGATGTCGCTCGTGGTGACCCCCAGGGAGGCCATCCTGTCGGGGTTCATCCAGATACGCATTGCCTGATCGGGTACGCCGAAGATCTGCGCCTCACCGGCGCCCTCCACCCGTTTTATGGCGTCAAGAACATAGACGTTCGCATAATTGGTGACGTAATCCGGCGTATAGCGGCCATCCTTGTTGAAGACGGAAAGGATCATCAATATGTTGGACGCCTTTTTTTGCACCGATACGCCGTATTGTGATACGGCCGAGGGCAACTGGGGAAGGGCAAGGTTAACGCGGTTCTGTACCTGGACCTGGGCGATATCGGGATCCGTGTCCAGGGTAAAGTAGACGGTCAGGTTCATTTGCCCCGTGTTGGAGCATGTCGACGTCATGTAGAGCATGTTGTCGACGCCGTTGATCTGGGACTCGATGGGCGCGGCCACGGAATCACTTACCGTTTTTGAATCTGCGCCGGGATAGGTTGTCGACACCGAGACCTGAACGGGCGTGATGTTCGGATACATTGAAACGGGCAGGGCCTTCATCGCCACGAGGCCGGCAATGACTATGAGCGTGGCCACAACGGTTGCAAAGATGGGCCGTTCAATGAAGAACCTGGAGAACATGCCCTACCTCCCCTGCTGACCGCTCACGGTTGTACCGGGAGGGGCCGGCACGGCGGGCCTGGCAGGTGCTCCTGACTGAGCCGGTTTCGCTGCCGGCTTCGAAGGTGCGGCTGCCGGGGCGGCCGGTTTCGCAGGGGATGCGGCCGCGGGCACCGTATCGATCTTGACGGCCGGGGCCTCGCCCGGTTTTGCGCCTGGTTCTCCCGGTTTTGACGCGGCAGCCGGCTTGATCTTCACGGACTCGCCTTGACGGACGGAAAGGATTCCGTCGACGACAACCTGGTCGCCGTCACGAAGCCCGGCATCGATGAATACATCATTCCCGTACCAGTCACCGACGGTTACGGGCCGGAATTCGGCCTTTCCTTCCTTGTTTACCACCCACATGAAATGCCCTTTTGCGCCCTGCTGTACCGCCCGTTGCGGAACGAGGATGGCATTACGGCGGATGGCGCCTTTCATTCGCGCCCTGACATACTGATTGGGCCGCAGCGTTCCTTTCTCGTTCTTCACGCTCGAGCGAATGAGAAATGTCCCCGTCTTTGCATTGAAGGATGGGGCCGCAAACGTGATCCGGCCTGTTTCGGAAAAGATGGAGCCGTCTACCAGAACTATCTCTATCTCGTAATTATCATCTTTCGGCGGGATGACCTGGCCGCTGGCGACCCGGTCGCTGAATCTCTTCATATCGTTTTCTGAAATGCTGAAGTTTACCCACATCGGCGAGAGCACGGATACGGTCGTAAGCTGGCTGTTGAGCTGGCTCACGTATGCCCCGTCCTGTATCATGGCGGCCGCGGTTATGCCCGTTACGGGAGCAGTGATTGTGCAGTAGGAGAGGTTGAGCTGCTCCATTTCGAGCTGGGCCTTCGCCTGTTCCACAGCTGCCCCGGTCGACTCGAAAGAGCCTTTTGCGTCATCGAGGTCTTTTTGTGACAGGGCATTCTGTTCGGCCAGGGGTTTGACACGTTCCAGGTTCATGCGGGCGACCTCGTTGGAGGCCTTTTGCCTGGCGAGCGCCGCCGCTGCCGCGTTTACCTGGGTCTGGAAGGGCTTCTTGTCCATGATGAAGAGGGTGCTGCCTTTCTTTACAATACTGCCCTCGGTGTACACCCTCTTTTCGAGAAAGCCGCTCACACGCGCCCGGATCTCCACCTCATGGGAACTCTGCGTTTGCGCCACAAACTCGAAGACGACGGGCGTGTCGCGGGGCACGATCTTGAGCGCCGTGACTTCCGCCTCCCGGGCTGCGGGCTTTTCCTTTTTCGAACAGGCTTCCAGAAAAGGCAGAGTGACGAAGAATAGGGCGATTATCACCATCGTCCTCGTCACTTGGCCTGAAATATGAAACGCGGGGGATTTTAAAAAGGTCATTTAGCACTCCATTTTCTTATCAATGGATATCTGCCCGTCAGATGCGGATGACGCGGGTCAGATGCCCGATCGGCTGGAACCCTTGCGCTGATGTTTACACGCGACGTGTCCGGCATCAGAGCCATTCCTTGAATATATCGCTTAAGTGATGAATTCGTTAAGGCCTGCCTCCTGTAAATCGTGGCTGGTCAGGCGGCTGCAGACCTTTGTTGAGTATAACTGTTAGTGTTTCAGGAGGCAAGCACCTTTTTAAAAGGGCTGGAAAACGCGCGAGCCGCTTCGGCATCCGGTCATACCTCCCTGTCGGTGATCGGTCAGCTACGGCGAACCGGTCATCACGAAGGCCGCCCAGAAGAAAGGATGCGGCTTGTTCTTCATTATCCCCAGCTTTGCCTGTCTTAAGGCCTCGGCGGGCGCATACCCTTCCGAAATGGACCTGTAAAAAGAGGTCATAAGGTCTACCGTCTCCTCGGAAGGTACGCTCCAGAGGCTCATGACCAGCGTCTTTGCACCTGATAGTATGAAAGCCCGTTTGAGTCCGAAGACACCCTCGCCGCTCTGGATGTCTCCGACGCCGGTCTGGCATGCCGACAGGATGACGATGTCCGTACCCTTGAGATCGAGCCCTACAATTTTCTCGGCCGTGACCATTCCTTCGTCTTTCCCTTCCTGAAGAGAGGTGTTGGCCCCGGCGAGGACGATGCCTGACCTCAGCATGGGATTTTCAACGGTAATGGGAATCTCCTGAAGCGGATCATCGCTCATTTCCGGCATTCTGTCCGGTTGCCGCGTCTCCTCCTCGGTGAGAAAATACCCGTGGGTGGCAAGGTGCAGCACCTTGGGCGACGGCATGCTGAAAAGCACGTATTCACGGGCCTTCTTATCCTGCCGGTTGGAGACCTTCTGACCGAACTTGTCCTGGAGGATCCGCGCTATGGTGTCCGCCTCAACCTTCGTATCAGGGAGCCGGTCGAAGCGCATCCCTTTAGCATCCCGCGAGACATGGCCCCGTACGCGGGGCGTTCTGATACCGGCAGAGCTTTTTACATCCTCCATTTCTTTCTGGCCCAGATCATAGTCAGGGTCGGCGATGATGAGCGAGGCTCCCCCTCTGAGGGAAAGCTTTTCGAACTTCACCATGTCCCTGCCGGCGCCGACGTAACTGATGAGAGACCCTTCTATGAGAAAAGTGCCGGTGGGTGCGACGAGGGCTTCGAAGGGAATGAGGTTCAGGTTCCCATCGGGGCTTACAAGGAGGCTCTTCTTGCCTTTGAGGAAAGGCTCCACAGGTTTGACGAGGATATCATACAGGATCGATGCCTCGGATTTGAGCTTTTTTTCGCCTGGCAGTGCCCCCTCGGTCTTTGCCCTGTCCATCTCGCTGAGGTAGGCCTTTACATGGCTGTCCACCTTCCGGCTTCCGCCCAGGTCTATGAGCTTTACTGCATCCTTATCTCCGCGGGCCAAAACGAAGAGGAGATAATGGGGTTCTCCAAATTTCCGCTTCTCGAAATCGAAGAGCGTTATCTTTGCGTAGTCAAGGTAGACCGTGTCGGCGGGGAGCAGCGAAGACAGGGTCCTGACGTCGACCGCCCGGGCCTTCTTCCGGAACATGAAGTCCCTGCTCGAGGCCATGATCTCCGCTTCGAGGGATTCCTTTCTTATCTCGTATTCCGACATCCTTCTCTTGTAATCATCCGGCGGCGTCTTACCCGTGCCGAAAAGCTGCAGCCTGGCAATCTCTCTCTGCACGTCGGTCAATTCTTTGAGTTTCTTCTGTACGTTCGGATTTTCGGAGGCGTGGAGGGCATCCAGGTAGCGCCCCTGGGCCTCGACGACGGAGCCTTTCCACTTGAGCCATGCATTGAACGCATCGGTGACCGCAGCCCCCTTTGTGTCCGGGAACAGCAGGGAATGGCTCAGATAACCGTAGATACCCCATTCCTGTGTTTTCATATAGGAGAGCTTCTGCTTTTCCGTCAACAGGGTGAAAATCGATTCGCGCACGGAATCCCGAATGTCCGCGGACCGTTTGAGAAGGGTGCGGGCCTCAGAATGTCTGCCTGTTACCGCATAGTAAAGACCTAGGTTGTTGAGAGAGACGGAAACCGCGGGATGTCTTTCACCGAGACTTTTTTCCCAGATCGCCAGAGAGCGCTTATAGAGAGGCTCCAGCTCAGACTGACGGCCGGTCATACGGTAGATCATCGCCAGGTTCGTGAGGCCGAATGCGACATTGGGGTGATCTTCCCCAAGCCCCTTTTCGCATATCTCAAGGGAGCGTTTTATGAGTGATTCCGCCTGGGCATGGCGGCCGGTGTTCCGGTAGATCTTCGCGAGCATGGTAAGGGCGAAGCTCATGCCGTCAGGAGGAAGATTCTGATGCTTTTCCCAGATCTCCAATGCTTGTTTCATTACAGGCTCCGCTTCGGCCTGGCGCCCGCTGAAGTGGTAAGCTTCCGCAAGAAGGGTAAGAAGGTAGGCGACAGACTCCGGAGATTGCATCCTGGCCCTCTGTCTGATCTCCAATGCGCGTTTTATAAGGGGTTCCGCATCGGCGTATCGTCCCGTGTTATTGTAAAGCATTGCAAGAAACTGGAGGGTGAATGCAACGGAAAGACGGTCGGGTCCGCGGGGGGCCCTCTCCTCAATTGCCAGTGCACGTCTGAAGAGCGGTTCCGCTTCGGCATAGCGACCCATCATCCGGTAGAAGTTTGCCAGATTTACAACTGCGCGCGCCGTGTTGGGATGATCGGGACCAAAAAGCCCTTCGTTAATGACAAGAAGCCTCGCCGCAACCGGGATGGCCTCCTGGTATCTGCCTTCCATCTTGAACTCACTCATCTGCCCGGTAAGCGTCGCAATCTCATCACGTGACTGGCAGGATGAGGAGCCCGGCAGAAGCACGGTTGCGCCAAGGATGGCCAGCAAGAAGATAACGAAGAACCGAGAGGACATTCTTTGACCTCCATCAATAACGGACCGGAGAACCGGACGCAAGAGATTTCCCATAATGTTACCTGATTCTAGCATCTTGCCCCCGCCGCAACAAGGCAAAAGACAGCCGCAGCCGCCGGGACCGATCGAGCCGCGGGAACGCTGCGTCTCTTTTGCCATTCCGGCGAAGGCTATAGGCCGGTATCTCATTCGCAAAGCGACATCCAGGAAAAGCGGGCGGCTGAATTTCCTTGACGATGGACAGAGAAAACCACATTATGGATACTATGGACCTGAATACGGCATAGAAGACGCCCTCCGATGAGAAAAGGAACGGTTGATGAATAAGAGAAAATTGAATGTTAACGGGATATGGAGAGAATTTTCTGTTGAACCTGATCGCGTTCTTCTGGACGTGTTAAGGGAAGACCTCCAGTTGACGGGTACGAAGCAATCTTGTGACAGGAAAGGGCAATGTGGGGCATGCACCGTTATTGTCAACGGGAAGGCAGTCCGTTCGTGCCTGCAAAAGGCGGTGAAGCTCGACGGTGCGGAGGTTGTCACCGTGGAGGGCCTTGGTACACCCGACAATCCCCACCTCATCCAGGAGGCATACGTTCTTTCCGGAGCCATACAATGCGGGTTCTGTACACCGGGCATGATCATGGCGACCAAAGCCCTCCTCGATCAAAACCCCGATCCCGATGACAAGGAAATAAAGAGGGCCCTTGAGCACAACCTTTGCCGCTGCACGGGGTATGTCAAGATCATCGAGGCGGTAAAACTGGCCGGCAGGTTCATCCGCGGTGAAACCACGCCGGATGCGGTCAGGCCCGATCCGAACGGCCCCAGGATCGGAGTCTCCCATCCCCGTCCTACAGCCATGGTGAAGGCGTGCGGCCTCGCGGAGTTTTCCGCCGACATCAAGCTTCACAATGCCCTCGAACTGGCGGTAACGCGAAGCACGGAGCACCATGCCAGGATTATATCCGTCGATACGTCTGAAGCCGGGAAGATGCCCGGCGTCGTCGGGGTTATGACTGCGAAGGACATCAAGGGGACCAACAGGATCAAAATCCTCCTTGCCGACCAGCCCATCCTTGCTGAAGACAAGGTCCATTGCCTGGGAGATGCGATTGCCATCGCGGCCGCCCGGACCAAAGAAGAGGCGCTCGCCGCCGCGGCCGCCGTCAAGGTTGTCTATGATCCCTTGCCCGTTCTCACATCACCCGGCGAAGCGATGATGGACGATGCCGTCCGGATTCACGCCGAATGGCCGAATCTGTGCTTTACACAACCGCAGATAAAGGGTGAAGCCGGCAAGGCTCTTCAAGAGTCTGCTGCCGTCGTCGAGGCCGATTTCTCGACGCAGATCAATCATCAGGCTCCCCTGGAGCCTGAAGCGAGCGTCGCCTATATGGAGGGTGAGGGTGAAGATGCACAGCTGGTGGTAGTCGGGCGGAGCATAAACATCCATCTCCATATGGCCGATCTGCAGGAGTCCCTCGGATATGAGAATGTGCGATATGTGGAGGCCTTCTCGGGCGGGAATTTCGGCCAAAAGCTGGCAATGACGTCGGAGGCAATCGCCGGCGCAGCCGCGCTTCACTTCAGGTGCCCCGTGCGCTACATCCCCGGTCTCGCAGAATCGATGATCATGAGCAGCAAACGACATGCTTTTACTATGAAGGTCAAGCTTGCGTGCAACCCGGAGGGCAGACTGACCGCCTTCGTAATTGACTTCATCGTCGACAACGGGGCGTACCAGATAATAGGCATGACGGTTATCAAGCGCGCCCTGTGGATGCTCTCCGGTTCATATAATATCCCGAACGTGGATGCTCTGGCGCGGTTGGTATATACCAATAATCCTGCCGGAGGCGCGGCCCGGGGGGCGGGACCGCCTCAGGTCACCTTTGCACTGGAGTCGGCCATGGATATGCTGGCCGAGAAGATCGGCATGGACCCTCTCGAATTTCGGCGGATCAATTCGCTTCTACCCGGCCAGAGCGTGTCCACCGGCATGGTATGCGATGAATGGCCGTTCCCTGAGCTCTGCGATGCGATCAAACCGGCCTGGGAACGGGCAAGGAAAGAAGCAGCGGCGATGAAAACCGGACCGATAAGGCGCGGTGTCGGCATCGGCACTCATGCCTTTGGCATCGGGGGTCCCGCGGACGTCGGCAGGGTCGTCATTGAACTTGATCCCGATAATGGCATGACCATCTTCGCAGCTGTCGCAGACCCCGGGGAAGGAAACGATTCGATGCTGACCCAGATAGCATCCCACCTTTCCGGCATACCAATGGAGAAGATCCGCCTCGTTACCCGCGACACCGACCGTACGACAGGAATGGGCCCCGCGGCGGCAAGCAGAATGACATACATGGCGGGCGGCTCCCTGGTGCTTGCCATCGAGCAATTGCAGAAAGGCATGAAGGAAGCGGGCACCGATACGTATGAGGGATTGAAAAAGGCAGGCAAGCCTACCCACTTTTTGGGCTCCAAAATGGCTGCAGGCAAAGAAGCCTTTCTTGATCCCGCCACCGGTCAGGGGCTGTCCTTCGAATCCCGCGTTCACGCGATTCAAATGGCTGAGGTTGAGGTCAACACCGATACGGGAGAGGTGCGTGTCGTCAGGGTTACCACGGCGGTCGATCCCGGTACGGTGATCAACCCCCAGAACCTGGAGGGCCAACTTCATGGAGGTATGGATCAGGGTGTGGGGTATGCGCTCAGGGAAGAGTATATCCATGGCCGGACGAACGACTGGTTCACGTTCAAGTTCCCGACGATGAAAAGCGCATTCGACATGGATGTGATCGTCAATCAAACCCCCCGGGCAAAGGGCCCCCTGGGAGCTGTGGGTGTGGGTGAAATGACGATGGTATGCACCGCGCCGGCAGTCATCAACGCCATATACGATGCGTGCGGTGCAAGGATCTATGATCTGCCCGCCACACCGGACAAGATCAAGGCGGCCCTGGCAAAAAAGACGGCATGAACGATCCTTCCGCAGCCGAGCAGAAACCGGGTGATTTCCAGCAGAGGGTTCGTATTATTGCGGGCAAGGAGATTCTCCTCGACAGCGAAGGTTTTTTGTGGCACGTGGGGGACTGGACAGAGGAAATAGCCGAGGTCCTGGCGTCGGAACTTGGGATCGGCAGGCTTGATGAATTTCAATGGACTGTCATCCGCTTCTTGCGGGACTATTATGCGTATCACGGCAGGGCACCCATGAACCGCGACCTGAAGGCGGGCCTTGGGATCAGTCTCATGGACCTTGAGGCTCTTTTTCCCGGGGGAATCCGCCGTGGTGCCCGCCGAATAGCCGGTCTGCCCAATCCGAGATCATGCACATGAGAGAAGGTATGTCGGACAAACTGATCTATCTCGATAACGCGGCGACAACTTTTCCGAAGCCTGCATCAATCCTCAACAGGATGATAGAAACCTACAGCCGGGTTGGTGTTTCTCCGGGCCGGGGAAGTTACGACCTGGCTTGTGAAGCCCAGGAACTCGTCAGTGAGACGAGGCAGAAAGCGGCTCGTTTCTTCGGGGCCCCTGACCCGGACCGTGTCATCTTCACCGGCAACGCAACCGATGCGCTGAACACAGCTTTGCAGGGGCTGCTTCACCAGGGCGATCATGTTGTGTCCACGAGGCTCGAACACAATTCCGTCCTTCGGCCCCTTTACCATCTGAACCGGAAGGGCATTATTGAATATGATCTTGTCCCCTTCGACGAAAGAGGCTTTGTCGATCCCGGAGACATCGTTGCCGCAATCCGGCCCAATACGAAACTTGTTATTGTCACCCATGCATCCAACGTTCTGGGCACCGTTCAGCCCGCCGGGGAAATCGGCCGTCGCTGCGCGGAGCGCGGAGTGCCCTTATTGATCGATGCCGCGCAGACCGCCGGTGTGATTCCTATCGATATGGGGGCCTGGCAGGCCGCCGCTGTCGCATTCACAGGCCACAAATCCATGCTTGCTCCGGCCGGGATCGGCGGCCTGGTTCTTGACCGACAGGTCGAAAGCATAGAGACTTCGCGTTTTGGCGGCACCGGTATCGACTCGGGAAGCCTGGTTCACACACAGGACTTTCCCTATAGATTGGAGGCCGGCACGCTCAACCTGCCGGGGATCATCGGCCTTTCCGAAAGTCTTGATTATCTGGAAGAGGCGGGGACAGAGCCCATTCATGCCCGCGAAATGGAGCTCCTGGAAAGGCTTAGGGACGGGTTATCGGTCCTCACCGGCGTTGAGCTCTATTGTGCACAGACTCTCTCCAACCACATCGGGCTCCTCACGGCAAACGTCAGGGGCCTGGACCCGGCCGATGTCGGGGCTATTCTGGACGGTGACTTTAATATTGCAGTCAGAGTAGGGGTTCACTGCGCCCCCCTTGTTCACCAGAGTCTCGGTACGTCTCCCTACGGCGGCATTCGCTTCAGCATCGGGCCTTTCAACACCACTGATGATATAGACCGCACTTTGGAGGCCATGGCCGAAATCTCCGCCCACGCGGGACGCACCAGATGAAGAGGCCGTGGAGATATTTCTGGATTTCCCCCTTTTTGTTGATTTAAGATTAACTCTGATTTTGCTTTACGAATGCACACATTTCCATATGGGTGAAGAGGAGCAGGAAACCACAGGAGGGCATTGAAGATATGGGTGTATTGACAAGGAAAGCGGCCATTGTAGGTGTCAGTGAATCGGATCTCGGGTACACTCCGGATAAGACGTTTCTGCAGCTTATCGCAGAGGCGACGAATCGCGCGCTGGACGATGCGGGACTGAAAAAGAGTGATATAGACGGATTTTTCTCGGCTGGCTGGATCACCATGGAATCGATCATGGTCGCCGAGTATCTTGGCATACAACCGGCCTATTCGGACAATACGTTGCCCGGCGGGTCAGCCTTCGAGTTCCATATCGAGCACGCGGTGGCGGCCATTTCGGCGGGCCTGTGCGAGACGGCCCTGATCTGCTATGCCGAAACGCCCCTGTCGGATCGTAAGAGGAGGATGGGCAGGAGCTTCACCACGGGCGCACCGCAGGAGCCGGAGGAGCAGTTTGAGATACCCTACGGTCAATGGGTTCCGGTCCCGACCTACGCGCTGGCCGCGCAGCGTCACATGTATCAGTTCGGCACGACGAGTGCGCAGCTGGCTGAGATTGCGGTGGCTGCCCGCAAATGGGCAAGTCTCAATCCCCTCGCTGCCATGCGTGATCCCCTCAGTATCGAAGATGTCCTCGCATCACCGATGATGAGCACCCCTCTGCGCCTCCGTGATTGCTGCCTTGTGAATGACGGAGGAGGGGCGGTCATTGTCACGACGGCCGAGCGCGCCGTGAACCTCCGCAAGAAGCCTGTCTGGATTCTTGGCTGCGGCGAATCGCATACCCATCGGAGCATCACAGGCATGCCCGATCTCACCGTGACGCCGGCGAAGTTTTCCGGCCAGAGGGCATTCCGCATGGCCGGTCTGTCCCCTTCCGACATCGATGTCCTTGAGCTCTATGATTCCTTCACGATCACTGTCCTTCTCCAGCTGGAAGACCTCGGGTTTTGCCCGAAAGGCGAGGGAGGACGTTTCGTCGAAGGACAGCGGTTGGCACCGGGCGGACTCCAGCCCGCCAATACGGGCGGCGGAGGGCTCTCGTGCCTTCATACGGGCATGTTCGGCATCTTCCTCCTCATCGAGGCGGCGCGGCAGCTTCGGGGAGAGTGCGGCGACCGGCAGGTGCGCGAGGCAAAGACAGCGCTCTGCAACGGTATCGGCGGGTCGCTCGCATCGAGCGGAACAGTAATCCTGGGGGTGGATTGATCATGACGACAGAATACAAAAAACCATTGCCGTACATACACACCGAAACAAGGGCCTACTGGGAAGGTGCAAAGGCGCATGAACTTCTGCTTCGGAAGTGCCGGGCCTGCGGCCGATACCATTTTTATCCCCGCGAATTCTGCCCATCATGCTTTTCCTTCGACGTCGAGTGGGTAAAGGCGAGCGGCCGGGGCACCGTGTACTCCGTCACAGTCTGCCACCATCCGGCACCGGGGTTCGGAAAGGATGTGCCCTATAATATCGTCCTTGTCGAACTGGAGGAAGGCGTTCGCATGATGAGCACCGTCGTGGAATGCGCCAATGATGATGTCCTGATTGGCATGGCCGTGGAAGTGGTCTATGATGATGTGACGCCCGAGGTAACGCTTCCGAAGTTCAGACCTGTCAGGAAGACTAACTGAGTCAGCCTGTCCCGGAGGAGCCGTCTGTTTAACCCATTGCACCAGCCAGCCGGCCGGCCTGATCGAAGTGTTTCTCGAATCCTGTAAAGTTTCCTTTAAGTTTAATCGCAAACATGGCGAAAACGTCTAGAGACCATGAGTGGTCACTTATTCTCATGGGTCTTGCAGCCATGTTAAAACATCAAAGGGGGTATTATGGGATTGCAGAATATTAGAATAGGCAAACGACTGGCAGGCGGCTTTACCATATTCATCATTATCATCGTGCTTCTGTGCATCATCAGTTACAAGAATATGAAGGACACGGATGCCAGGGCTAACGAGATCACCAATATTAACTTCCAGAAGGCAATGATGGCCAACGCCATTCTGACGAACCTTCAATTCATTAACAAGGAGACAGGCAAAGCCGTATATACGAAGGATAAATCCCCGTTGAGGACGGTTGCGGAAAAACGAAAACTTTATATTGCCGCCCTGGAAAAACTCGATAAACTGGAAACCGACAAAGAGGGAAGGGCCATCCTCAATAAATTCAAGACTACAGTGAAAGAAGCCAGAGAGAGCAATCTAAAGCTTGCCAGTGAGATAGAGGCGGGCAATTTCACCGAGGCGGCTGCTCTCTACAGCACCAGTGTTGATCCGGCGGTGTCCAAATTCATTGAGATCCTCTCGGAACTCATCAACCACCAGGACAAAGGCGTCCAGATAAAATACAACGAGATCATAGAGAGCAACAACAGGGTCAAGGTCATATTGCTTACTTTCGGGATCATCTCTTTTATTATCTGTATCCTGATCAGCATCGCGATCACTCGAAGCATTACCATACCGATCCAGAAGAATATCTCGGTGGCACAGACTCTAGCGGACGGCAACCTCTCTATCGATGTTGAAACGGACAGGGGGGATGAACTCGGGGATGAGATGCGGGCATTCAAGATAATGGTCGACAAATGGAAAACACTGATCGCCGAGGTCAAATCCTCCGCGGCCAGCGTGGCCTCGGCAAGCCACGAGTTGAGCGTGAGCTCCGAGGAGCTTGCAAAAGGCGGGGTAAAGCAGGTGGAAAGGACCATTCAGGTCTCCACTGCCTCGGAGGAGATGTCCCAGGCCTCCCTTGATATCGCAAAAAATGCAAACAACATATCGGAATCGGCAAAGGACATGGTGGGTACCGCTGAAAACGGCAACAGTATCGTGAACAGGTCGGTGAGTGAGGTAAAGGAGATCTCGAAGACAGTAAATAAGGCCTCTGAACTCGTGAAAGACCTGGGCGACCAGTCAGAAAAGATCGGGGAGATCGTGAATGTGATCAACGAAATTGCCGATCAGACGAACCTTCTGGCCCTCAATGCCGCCATCGAAGCGGCCAGGGCAGGTGAGGCGGGCAGAGGGTTTGCCGTTGTAGCCGATGAGGTCAAGAAACTGGCTGAACGGACCAGCAAATCGACTCAGGAAATAGGCAGCATGATCGGCTCCATAAAGACCGGGGTGGACAGGGCAGTAAAATCGATGGATGAGGCATCACAGAGCGTACAGGCAGGCGTTGATCTCTCCAGCGAGGCAGGGAGCGCATTGGTGGAGATCGTGAACAGTGCCTCCGATCTTCAGTCCCTGGTGCAGCAGATCGCCGCCGCGATCGAGGAGATGAATTCCACCACCGATGAGATCGCAAAGGACATCGAGCAGGTTGCGTCCGTCACCAGGGAGTCATCAAATTCCGCCGAACAGGTGACACAGGCGGCCCTGGAATTGAGCACGCTTTCAGTGAGCCTTGAAAACTCGGTGCAGGAGTTCAAGATCTAGACCGATTTAAAAGGCAAGACGTCTCGCGGACCGGCTCAGGCCCGAACGTTGGCCGATCGGGTGTGGCGGCTCTTTCGTAACACCTTGAGAATGAGACCTGTACCCACACCCCAGGCACCGTTGATGAGAAGGGCGGTTGCAAGCAGTGGAGCGTGCCAGCCTCCGCCCATTGGTCGCCCTTTAAGGGGCAGCACCAGGAGAAAGGCGACGAGTGTGGGCAGAATGGCCCCGAAGAGAAAGGCTGTCACCCAGTAGCCGGTCCCGCGGGGAAACCTGCGGTCAACCAGGGCAAAGAGAACACCCCATGCGCCGCCCCAGAGTGCCAGCGAAATGACCGCCGGCACCTTGAAGGGCTGGGTAAGGACCATTGAGAAGGGGCCGAAGGGGGCAATACCCACGGTCCAGAGAATGGCGAGAGTAAGCTGGTGAAAGACCAGAGTCGCGAAAAAACCGGCGATGAAACCAGCCAGCAATCTGCCAGGAAAACTAATGTGTGCATTCTGATCAGCCATAGAGTCCTCCTGCATTCGTTCCCGATCGGTCAAGACCGGGGAACGGTTGGGGTATCAGTACCACGGGCGATACCAGGGGTATCCGGGATGATAGTAGGCCGGAGGTTCGAGATAGTAAACCTTTGGTACGATCGGCCACAGGTAGACCTCAACAATGTGGAAAAAAGGATAGGTATACTCCATCTCCCCAAACTTCCCTTTACGGTTTTCTATAAATGTCCCGGCGACGGTGATCTCCCTGCCGGAACGGTAAATGACGGGGTCGGCGATGCTGCCGCGATATAGCGCCAAAAATCTCCGCGACGGAGCGGGTACACTCTGCAAATTACCGGTCCCATCTACCGGTACGTAGACGGCCTCGATCAGGGACCCATCCCGGATGATGGTGGTTGAAGCGATGATACCGCCAAAAACGAAGAGCTGCCCGCGATAACGGGCGGGATCACGGGCGAGATCGGCAAGGTTTGGATTCATCGTCCCCTGTTCCATAACAGTTTTTTGCAGCACCGGGGCGATGCAGGAACACAGAAGAAATCCCGCGAACACCAGCAAATACCACTTTGCCCGAAACATACCCGGCCTCCACATCTCCATATTGAACCAACACTAAGACAGACACCCGGATTGTTCAACCTCGGCTGTCCTTGTCTCCAGCGTTGAGGCCGTTGGACGAGGCCGCATGTGCATCCCAGGCCGCGGAGCACACCCCGTGAACGCTTCGCTTGACTTAGCGTTATGCATAATGATATACAACAAGCGTTATTTTGCAATATATATAACCAGGAATTCGAAAAGATGGATAGTCCCGAAACCATGAGCGCACCCTTCAGGATCTCCTGGGTCTTGGTCTGCGGAACAATTTTGAGCGGCCAACGGCAGGGGCAGAACAATTGATTATGGATACTCATGAACGTTCCGCGAACAAACGATAGAAATACATAAAACAAACAAAGCGAGGAGAAAGATATGAGACGAATAAAGACACTGTGCTTGTCTGCAATGGTGCTATGTCTGCTCGGCTTGACCGCTCATGCAAAGGACACTTTTCCCATCAATATTGCCGTTGAATTCACCGACCATGCCGCGAGCGCCTACATAGCCAAGCACAAAGGATGGTTTGAGCAAGAAGGGCTGAAACCGACTTTCTACAGCTATGTTACCGGCATGTCTTTAGCTGCTGCGTTAGGCAGAGGGGATATTCAAGCTGCATATATTTGTTTATTGCCGGCCATCAATGCCCGTGCAAATGCCGCGGTGCCCATCAAAGTAGTAGCAGGAACGCATAAACATGGCTACGGTCTGGCAGTAAACGCGGAAAAAGTAAAAACGGTTAAGGATTTAGAAAGGTCTGATGTCCGCATCGGAGCTGTTCAAGCAGGCGGTCCCGTGGATGCGACCCTTCTGAAGACCATAGAAAAATATGGTCTCGATCGAAGCAAGATCCTGAATAAAGTGCAACGTATGAACCCCCCGATGCAAATTATGGCCATCAGGATGGGCAAGCTAGATGCCTCTTTCAACCCCGAACATTGGCCGGCAATGGCAGAGGAAGCAGGATTCAAGATGCTGCTCACCAGCCAGGATGTATGGCCGGGCATGCAGGGGAGCGTGCTTATTGTTAAAGAAGAACTCATAAAAAACCATCCCGAGATCGTGAGAAAGCTGGTAAAAATTACCGGAAAGGCGACAATCTGGATCAAACAAAACCTTGACGAAGCGGCCTCGGTGATGGCTACACAGCTGCGAATAACCGGTGACAAAATCTTTCCCATTGAAGCGGCTGAGACTGCTGCAAAACTGGTAATCAGCCCCGGAGCTGTACGCAGATCGATGGGCAGGCTTGAGTACACCATGGATATCGACCCAAAGACTGTGCAGGACGCCATAGATTTTGCCGAGAAATACGGCTACATAAGGGCCGGTTTTCGAGCCGCGGATATTCTTGATTTGCGGTTTTACCGATGAAAAAGACCGAAAAGCTTCAATCGGCCTGGGGCGTATTGCCCGTTCTTGCCTTCCTCATCCTATGGGAAATTGTCGGACGTTTTAATCTCTTTCCCGGGCAGTTCTTTTTCCCTCCCTTCACGGCAGTGATGAAGGAATTCTATCACCTGACGGTGAATGGCGTGCTGGGGAAAAACTTTGCGAGCAGCCTGGTAAGAGTTCTCATTGGCCTGTGCAGCGGTTCCCTTGCGGGCATCTTTGTGGGTGTCCTCATGGGATGGCGCAGTGTGATCAACAAGGCCCTCAACCCCATCGTCAGCCTCCTCTATCCCATTCCCGCCCTCGGGTGGTTGCCGCTTTTGATGCTATGGATAGGCATCAACGAGATGTTGCCTATTACCATCATATTCATCTGCTCTTTCTTCCCGGTAGTGTATAATACGGCCACAGGCATCAGGAATGTAGACAGGCGATACATACAGGCCGCGGAAACTCTCGGAGCGTCAAATGTAAGGATACTCTTCAAGGTTGTCATGCCCCTGGCGCTGCCCAATATCTTTACAGGCCTGAGATTAGAGGCGGGAATGTCATGGAGGGTTCTTGTTGCCGCCGAGATGGTTGCAATCCCGACGGGCATCGGCGCTCTTCTCATGCAGGCCGAGAGCATGGTCAGGGTAGATATTATTATGGTCTGTCTCATAGTCCTTTCCGTCATGTGCCTTCTCTTTGAAAAAGCTTTTGCCCTGGCGGAACAACGCATAGTGAGGTGGAACACTCGTGCCTGATATCAAGCTTGTCGACGTCACCAAACATGTCTGCAGCGGTTTGCATCTTGCGATTGCAGACAAAGAAATTCTTGTTATCGTGGGAACTACCGGCGCCGGAAAGACAACTCTCCTCAACGTCATCGCAGGGGTGACCGACTACAAGGGTAGCGTGCTCATCGACAATGTGAGCGTCGATAAGGTATCGCCCAGAAAGCGGGGCGTTGGCTATCTATTTCAGGGTCTTGCCCTTTTTCCCCACCTTACCGTGGAGTCAAACATTGCCTTCGGTCTCACAGCGGCCGGCGTCGAGAAGACGGTTGCAGCCAGGCGGGTTTTCTCTCTCATGGAGATGATGCGGATTACCCACCTTGCCACCCGTTATCCTCATATGCTTTCAGGAGGCGAGCAGAAGCGGGTTGCCCTGGCCCGTTCGGTGGCCCCGTCCCCGCAGATACTCCTCCTTGACGAGCCGACGTCCAGCCTGGATCACCAGACTGCTAAATACCTGCGGAGTGAATTAATTGATGTCTTGAAAAAACTGGGAGTAACAACGGTGTATGTTACTCACGATCTAAGAGAGGCTGAAGAGATTGCCGACAGGATTGCCTTTATGTCACAGGGCAGGGTGGAACAGGTATCGACCCCCAGGGATTTTTTCTTTGACGCGCAAAACGAATGTGTAGCGGAGTTTGTGGGGATGCCGAATATCATCGAGTGCACCCATTCCCGGATTCTCACCCCGGGTCTCGTAGAAGTGATTTCCGACCAGATGCGGATGGTTCTCCCTTACGACGGGAACAACATCAAAAAGATCGCCATCCCGCCGGAGGACATCTATATCTCGGACACAATACCTCCGGGGCCTGCAATCAACCGGTTTACAGGCATAGTGGAAAAGATCACGGAGCATAATTCTACCATGAGAATCAGGGTGTCCATAGGGAAGAACAGTCTTCTTGCGGAATTGCCCGTGAGCGCCTTCGATGAAATATCAATTCAAGAGGGAAAAGAGGCCCACGTAGTGATCAAACTAAGGCGGTTACGTTATGTCGAGTCGTGATGGACCGGGTAACCCCGGCGAGACTGTTGGTTCGGAAACCAATAAACCTCTATCGCAGGGATACGGGTGTTGCCGTCCGCAAGTGAACAGGGAAGAGGTCATGAAGTTGGACATTCTTATGACGGTAGCCCTAATATGACCCCTGCGGAAACATTTTCCCTTATCGTTATTTTCTTCTTTACAAGTGTTGTCAGCGTCGTAACCGGAAGCACCTCACTCATTACGGTTCCTGTCATGCTCCAATTGGGCATCGAACCCCGCGTAGCTGTCGCCACAAACATGCTGGCCCTTGTCTTTATGAGTCTTGGAGGCAGTTTATCCTTTCGCAGCAAGAACGTGATTGACCGTCACCGGGCACCTCTTCTTATCATCCTTACGCTGGCAAGTTCCGTCCTTGGCGCGTCAATCCTTCTGGTGATTCCATCCCGGACCATACCATTTATTGTCGCTATACTGATGGTTGCGGTCGCTTCAGTCTCAATGATTAAACCAAACGCAGACGTCGCCTCTCCTGCGGGGCGTCAGATATCAACCGGCATGGAGATCACGGGCTATATAGTAACTTTTGTTCTCGGTGTTTACGGGGGTTTCTTGAGCGGTGGTTACGTTACACTGCTTACGGCAGCTTTTGCTCTGTTCTTTGGCATGACCTTTGTGCAAGCAGTTTCCACGACAAAGGTTGTGAATGTCTTTTCCTCTCTGGTGGCAACAGCCATTTTTATGTGGTACGGCCTGGTGGATTACAAGCTTGGCATCCTGCTCGGAATTACCATGTTTGCCGGCGCGCTTATTGGAGGGCGTCTTGCGCTCAGGCTGAACAATCTCTGGATAAGGCGCATTTTCTTGACCGCAGTGGTTTTTTTGGCTCTTAAGATATTGATTTATGACCTTTACCTCGTTTTTCAGATTAAGGGCGACCTTCCTTAAAAAGCAGGCCAGACAACTCATTCATTCTTAAAGCTCGCAAGGTCCGGCAACATATGCATCGCCTTCGGCGGAACAAATAGAATAAAAGGCGAAAGACTCGTCTCGCATGAACCCCTTGCAAATCACCCGAAATTTGAGGAAAATGAAGAAGTGACGCATCAGGAATGACTCTTAGCAAAAAATATTTTTAATTTCTCAAGAGCATCGCCTGGCTGCCCTGAAGGAACGTTCCCCCGGACTTAGGGCTCTATTGCGTGGCGGGCAACGATCCAACTTTGACGCCCACGATTTAAAGTACAACGGAGATAGAATATGAAGACTGGGAGACATCAGGCTGAGGTTATTGTTGTGTTGACATGCTTGCTGTTGGTGGGGGCACACATCACGCTCGGGAAGACAACCGCGGTCGATGATGCCCTCTTCGAGGCTGCGGCAAAGGGCGATCTCCAAACTGTCAGGAGCCTTGCCGGGAAAGGTGCCAACGTGAACGCCCGCGACGGGATGGGTGAAACCCCGCTCCACGTGGCAAAATCGGAAGAGGTCGCGCGGTTCCTTATGGAAAAGGGCGCCGATATGAACGCCCGCGACAACGACTTCGGAATGACACCTCTTTTTAACCAGAGTCTTGAGATCAGCAAGCTCCTCATCGAGAAGGGTGGCGATGTCAACGCCCGAAGCAAGAAAGGGGCGACGCCTCTTATGTGGGCCGTCTATTGGGAGGCTATGGACAAGGCGAAGTTCCTCATCGAGAAGGGCGCCGACGTGAATCCTACCGACGAACACCTGAAGGGCCCACTCCATGTTGCGGCCAACTGGAACAAAAAAGAATTCGTCGTGCTTCTTCTGGGAAGAGGTGCAAACGTAAACGCCCGGGACGCTTCCGGTTGGACTCCACTGCACTGGGCGGCTTTTGAAGGCGGACCCGAGGTCGCAGAGGTTCTCATATCCAGCGGTGCCGATACGAACGCGCGTACCACCCGGAATTGGACAATCTTTCCCGAAGGGTCGACCCCTGTCACAATCGCGGAAAAGGCAAGGAACTCAGAGATGGCTATCTATCTCACAAAGAAAGGCAAAACCAAAAAAGGCGAGTCCAAATGACCCATGGCGCAGGAAATATTTGTCAAAGAGGATTCACGGATAGCCGGAGTGAAATAGCGGATAACGTAACGCCTACCGGAAACTGTGATGCCCGATGGAGTGGCTTGCTAAGCCTTAAAGATTATCATTATCAGTCCGGCAACGACAAACAACAGGGCAAAGCCCCATACGAAAACACCTATTGATCCCATCGGGTGCAATGTCATCGTTCTGTAGTAATGCTTCCTGCACCAGGCAATTGTGACAGGAGCTGCGCCCGGAAAGTGAAGGACGTGGCCCGGCGCCCCGCAGACATTACACAACCCGCAAAATCCTTCAGGAACACCTTGACTGGCCAGTGTATTCGGACTCTTGTCCCACAAATCGCAGTAACAGCGTCCACGCGGCCATTTCTTGCTATCGTAGCGCACGATGACTATCTCTCCATCGTAGTCAGGGTGATCACACTCCTCCACGATGATTCTCTGAATATCGTCTTCAGATCCGCCGCCAGTGCCGGCGCCGATTAATGGGATCGCAACGGACCTGAATTCTCTCGCCTTTGCTTCATTCAGGGCGGAACAGACGGAATCACGCACTGATCTCTCGGATGAACGCCAGCTATGGCCGATGCCTGCCACGTGAATGATCGCCTTGAACGGCAGCCTACCCGCAGAGGTGACTGAAGCCCCGCCAAGAGGAAGTACGCCGCGCCGCCGAAGTTCGACAAACGGCCGGTAACCCGCTCGTTTCTTGATGGCCCCGGACACCCCCTGGGGCAATAACAACCACCACGGGATCAGATTCCTGTTCCATGGATTGACGATGGCTTCAACCTTCTGGTCCAGCAAGTCCCCTTTGACGATTCTAATTCGCATGGTTTTCAGATGCCGAATAATTAAGATTTCGCTGCCCGTAATTCATAAACATGTTATGATTCGCAGTGAACGTTGTCAAGAACAGAGATTCAATGCAAGGATGCATGATCTGATCAGTCATATAAGCTAAGGAGGTGACTCCCCCCATGAAACCAACCTATCCCGTAACAAACGGCAATTGCGGCCAGACCCGGAGAAGACGCGAATCAGACCGCATGTCTGCTAGCTGTGAAAACTGATATTCCAAGACCGGATAATCATCTAGAGGGCACCCCATGATCCTCAGGACTATCCAGCTTGCCGAACTTGACTTTTCCCGAACAAAGAAACTATACTTACTCTCCTGTGTTTTTTTGAAACGCAGGGGACCAAGGGTTCAGGGGCATAATTTGCCACTGAAGGGAAATTGCACAGTGGCCGGGCCGCCACCAGAGGAGAAATCTTCGGGTAGCGGTTTTTTTGTTTTGGCTGACTAATGCTGCTATTCATAGAGGCTGTGGTGCGGGTTCCAGAAGAGGAGGCAATGTGATGGATGAAAGAGATGTGTACAAGGTAACAGAAGCAGCGAATTCGGCTTTAAGGAGAGTGCCTGTGAAGTTCCTGGTGATTATCGGGATAATTATTCTTGTTCTTCTGTTTTTCCGTCCGTTTGTTCAGATCGGGGCGGGCGAAAGGGGTGTTGTGCTCAATTTCGGTGCTGTTCAAAACAGGGTGCTGGACGAAGGACTTCATTTCAGAGTGCCTGTAATGCAGACCGTTATTCGGGTGGATGTGAAGGTACAGAAGTCTGAGTCCGAGGCCGCCGCCGCTTCGTCGGACCTGCAGGATGTCAGTTCGAAGGTGGCCCTGAATTACCATATAATTCCCGATAAGGCGAACATTGTCTACCAGACCATCGGAGTTGGCTTTAAAGAGAGAATTATAGACCCTGCAGTGCATGAGGTAGTAAAGGCTGTTACGGCCAAGTACACCGCAGAGGAGCTTATCACAAAGAGGCCGGCAGTGAGTGATGCCATGAAAACGGCCCTGACGGAAAGACTGTTGATGCACAATATAGCCGTTGATGCCTTCTCTATCGTAGGCTTCAGCTTCTCAAAAATATTTATGGAAGCTATCGAGTCCAAGCAGACTGCCGAACAGCTTGCCCTGAAGGCAAAGAGGGATCTGGAGAGGATAAAGATAGAGGCGGATCAGAAAATTACCGCTGCAAAGGCAGAGGCCGAGTCACTAAGGCTGCAAAGGGCCAATATTTCAACTGATCTGATAGAACTCAGAAAGATTGAGGCCAATCTCAAAGCAATAGAGAAATGGAACGGCATACTCCCCCAGGTTACCGGGGCTGGGTCTGTACCGTTCATCGGAATCGGTGATAAGGTCAAGGCCAAATAGCGGGCATCATAATCAGATTTTAGATTTGCGGCAATCAAGTCAACCACTGCGGGCTTCTCCTGTGTCATTGAGGTTTGTGACGAGGCGAGGCTCGCAGCCAATTCGGGGAGAAAGCTAAACTACACAGTCGATCTGATTGTTGTTTTCATTCAGTGATTCAAACGAGAAAGAGATCTGGTTACACCCTTATCTGTAACCTTTGGACCTGAGGAAATTGGCGCATGTGGCGTTTGACCGGCTGGCGGCATCGCACCCGCACTGTATCCGCGTGTATTCATTGCAGGTTGTGAACCCCCTGCTGTTGCGAACACCGCTCGACCTGATCAAGCTGCAGGCATGATTGGTCCAGTTCCCCTGAAGTTTCACGAACGAGCCGTTGGGCATCACGTAGTACGGGCCGTCAGGCGTGATCAGGTCGTGAACGAAAGTGGGCTGCCAACCGTTGCCGCGGCAGGGACCGGCATAGGCGGCCGTGGAAAGAAGACCGATGAGGAGAATGGTTCCCAGGCAAAGAAGACAAAGCCTGCTTTTCATTATTGATACCTCCTGTAGTTATTGTTTGAGATTTCGCGCTCGGTATCGATACGTGCCGTCTGATACCATCGCCCTATAATACTATCAGCAGAAGAGCTTCTTTTCTGTAACCTGAACTACAAAACGGGAAAAACAGCGGATCGCAACGCGACTCAACTTCTTTGACGGATTATTTCTTCGGAAAGGTCCTGAGGAACTTGCGTTCGTTCTCGTAGGTACCGATGACGATCATCTCGGACCCTTCCCTGATGATCTCGAAGGGATCGGGATTGATGGTAAGCTTGCCTTCGGACCGGATTGCAACGACACTGCAGCCTGTATCCTGCCGGATGCCGGATTGGACAAGGGTGAGCCCGGCAAGAGACCGGGGCGCCGTGACACGAAACAGTGTAATGCCCTCGACGAGCATTATTGCATCCTGGTTCATGAAAAAACTGAAAATGGCGTCTACCCCCAACAGCGGATAGGACATCACGAAATCCGCCCCGGCCCGGTGGAGTGTCGATACATTTCGGTCCTGGTTGGCTCTGCTTATGATCTGAAGGTCGGGCCTGAGGCTCCTGCAATACTTGGTAAGATAGATGTTGGTCGCGTCATTATGCGTTGTGACGAGAACCGCCGGCGCCTTTTCGATCCATGCCTTCTTGAGCGTGTCGAGGTCGGCGGCATCTCCCAGCACGGTGTTGGGATCGCTACCCTTTCTCTGGACTTTCTCGACGACCATGTATGGAACGGACCTTTCCTGGAATCTTTTTGCGATAGCCGTGCCTACGCGTCCTCCACCGATGACTATGACCGGGTCGCCGGCATAGCGGAACATCTGGTACAGGGAAAAGACCTCATTATATGTTTCTATCTGGCCCTCGGTTCCGGCAATAAGGATCACGGTGTTCCTCGTGATCTCCGTATCCGGTGTGGGAACGACCGCCCTGCCTCGTTCCCACATGCCGACTATCGTGACCCCCGTCCGTTGACGCAGGTTGCTTTCGGCAACCGTTTGTCCGACGAGAGGGGTGTTGATGACGGGAGTCTCCGCTATCACCAGTTCGCCGAAGCGACCGACGATATTTGCCTGGAAATAGCCGCACATTGTCCAGTTCGCGAAGGAACGACCGAGTAGGTCGGCAACCTCGACAACCTTCGTGCTTCCGGCCATGGTCAGTATGTCGACGGAATTGGCTGAATCGGCGGTGGTGACAATGGAAACGGTCTCATTCAGTTCCCGCACGGTAAAGGCGATGTTCGTGTTCATCTCATCGCTGTTCGTGGCCACGACAAGGGCGGCGTTGTTGACACGCATGTTTCTGAATGTCTGGGGATCGTCTATGTTCCCCACCGCGGCACGGATACCCAGATCGGACAGGAGTCCGGCCTGCTCAGGGTTTTCCAGGATCACCACGTAATCGCGTTCGTAGGTTATCAATCGCTCGATCAAAGCGGCCGTCACATCGTCGTAGGCCGTCATGATGACATGGTCACGTGTATTTATGGGCAATTCCCTCGGCGTGCGTCTTCTTGCTTCCGCTTCCATCCATGGCGCAAAAAGGAACTTGATGAAGGCAAAGGGAAGGAGCACGAGCATGAAGACCACGCCCGAGAGAAGCACCACTATTGAAAAGACGCGGCCAATATCATGGGTGAACGTGATGTCGCCGAATCCGAGGGTTGACATGACGGTGAGCGTCCAGTATACACCGGTTATCCATGAATACTCTCTCCCCTCCCAGGCCATGAGAAAATGGAAGATAACGCTGTATGAGACGACCATGGCCGTCAGGACCAACATGAAACGAAGGAACATCCGGACATTCTGCCGGGTGTTCCTGCCCGCAGCCATGGAAGCCAATATGGAAGAATAGAACTTCACCCGCCCCTCCTAAAGTTCAACCGCATCACCTTCGCCAGCTGTCTATATGCTACAGGAAAGGCTGATGTACATCAACTGCTTCAAACCTTTCCAATCGGGTACTTCAGATAAATCCCCGTCCGGACTTGCATCGCCTTCGACAAGATTGTAATATTATAGGATGACTGGATCCAAGGTGAAATGGACATTAACCTTTCTGTTAAGGAACGGTCTTTTCTGTTTACTGGTCGTGCTTGTCGGGTGCGCCGGGATTCCCGATGGCATTGAAACCGTTAAAGGGTTCGATGTGAAGCGCTACCTGGGAACATGGTACGAGATAGCGAGATTGGATCACTCCTTCGAAAGGGGTCTCACGAAGGTTCAGGCGGAATACACCCTGAGAGACGACGGCGGCATCAACGTTACAAACATGGGATTCGACCCCCGGAAGAACGTATGGAAAAAGGCCACGGGAAAGGCGTATTTTGTGATCGGTCCAGACGTGGGCAGGTTAAAGGTATCCTTTTTTGGCCCTTTCTACGGTGGGTACAATATACTTGAACTCGACAAGAATTATTCCTACGCGCTGGTATGCGGGCCGAGCAGGAAATATTTGTGGATACTTGCGAGAGAGCCAAGACTTGAGGAATCAGTGACGGCCGCTTTAGTCAAAGAGGCTGGAAGCCTCGGTTTTGATACGAGCAAGCTTATCTTCGTAGAACACTAAAAGACAATAACAGGCTTGAACAGCAGAATCGCTCGAATAGTAAAGATAAAAAGTAAAGGCTGTCTCGCGTTTACCGTTTGATTTCATTTAAAGCGTCATGAACTGTGTTAAATCTCATTTGTTGCGCATGCTTTTCTGCCCACCCGGCTTTAGCTGTCAAATCGCGGACCGGACCCTTCATCGCGGCAAAAAGGAATTCGACACCACGATAACGGTAGGCTTCCATAATTTTTTCAAGGGTATCAATGGCCACCCCATCAACATCATTTACTCCCGACAGGTCCATGATGACCCATTTGAGCGCCTTTCTTTCCGCCATGGTTTGCTGGAGCATATCTTCGAGAAAACTCATATTGGCAAAATAAAGGGAGGCATCAACGCGGAGAATAAGGACGTCCGGATAGATTTCTCCCTCAGGAAACCGTTTGATGTTACGGAATATTCCCTCCTTTTGCAGATATCCCAATTCGGCGATGTGAGGATGGGCGCTCCGCCATACAAAGATAAAAAGACTGAAAGCTACACCGGTTATTATGCCTTTTTCAATTCCCAGCAGGAGGGTGGTAAAAAAGGTTGCCACCATCGTCCATCCGTCAATGTACTTCACACGAAAAAGACGTTTTGCCTCTTTTATGTCTACTAAACCTGTCACGGCAACGATAACGATAGCCGCCAGTGCCGCTTTTGGCAAATAATAGAACAAAGAGGTGAAAAACATTAATATGAGGAGAATGATCAAGACGCTGGTGATTGACGCAAAGCCTGTTTTTGCACCAGCCTCATAGTTGACGACTGTTCGGGACAGACCTCCTGTAACCGGATATGAAGATGAGAGCGAGGCGGCTATGTTGGCGAGGCCCAGACCGACCAGTTCCCGATTTGCGTCGATCTTGTAGTTTTCGCGGGCGGCAACCCATTTTGCAATGGAAAAGGATTCCATATAGCCGACAAAGAGAATGGTCAGTGATACCGGCAACAGAGCCTGGAAGGATTCCATATCCATCGGTGGAATCGAGAAGGAGGGAAAACCGTGGGGTACGTGACCGACAATTGCCACTCCGAAACGGTCGAGATGGAAAAGCCAGGTTGCAACAATGCTTGCTCCAACCACTAAGAGAGGAGCAGGGAAACGGGAGCCCTTCATTTTAAGGAAACCTATAAGGGCAACGCTTGTCAGACCGATTGCCATTGTGACCATATTGATGTTCCTCACCTTTCGGCTTATGCCCATGATAAGATGCAATGCGGAATGCCCGCCCGCGGAGTCAATACCGAAAAGCTGATTTATTTGGCTCAGGATGATTATGATGGCCGCTGCCGATGTAAAACCGCTGATCACAGCACCGGACAGGAAATTGATCAGAACCCCTGCACGCAATAAACCCATTGCAAACTGCAGAATGCCGACAATGAGGGCAAGGAGAAACACGAGCCCGAGATATTGCTCTGAGGCTGGTTCTGCAAGACGGGAGACACCTGCGAATACCAACAGAGATATCATGGCAACCGGTCCCACAGCAAGTTGTCGGGATGAACCGAAAATGGCATAGACAATGAGGGGAAACGTGGAGGCATAGAGTCCCATGACGGGAGGCAGTCCTGCAAGCATCGCATAGGCCATCCCCTGAGGGATCAACATAACAGCAACGATGAGGCCAGCGGAAAGATCGTTTCTGAGTGTCCCTATCCTGTAATCACGCAGCCATTCAAGAACGGGGAAGATTATGCGCCTCATGTTTCTCTTTGTGCTCCTCTACAAAAACCGACAGTAAAGCAAGATCAGGAGGGTTACCAAGCTCTTGAAAAAGAGTGATAAGAGTAGTGCGACGTGACGGGTGACGGCTTATCTAAAAGCCTGACATTTCAATAGCGAAAAGCAAGACCGATATGCCTATTACGGTCGGCACGATGACCCACCATTGGTTTACCTTCAGCAGCTGCGGAAAAGTCACCTCACCAAAATATCCAACGTTGAGGATTTTCTTTTCCAATACAGGGTAGAATTTTGCGAATAACCCCGTGCCGATGAGCATACCGGGAATGCCGCCGAACAACACATCAAGGGACCCCTCCCCGACTGCGCCGACCATAGTTCCGGGACAATATCCCAGGATACCGAACCCCACGCCGAAGATAAGTCCCCCCACGAGAGAGGACCCTATAGACCCGGATTTCGGATGGAGTGCGACCATCCCGGCCATCCGAAGTAAATGAATGCCTATCATACCGGTGACTACGGCTGACAGCATGATTTTGAGAACGGTAAAATCAGTCAGAAGAAGTTGCCCGATGATGATATTGTATTGCGTGACCCCTCCTTTCTGAAGTAAAAAGCCGAAGACAACGCCAAGAAAAAAACCAATAGCCAATTGAATGCCTTTTGATTGGTGGAGGGTTTTTAACATCCTGACAGCTCCCTTTTTTTCATTTTAGAGAACCTGAAAGAGAAAAATGGCGGTGATGATGCCCCCGGCAAAGAAGGCCGCTGCGGCCAGCCAACTGCTTACTGCCAGTTGCAGGGTCCCGCTGATTCCGTGACCGCTGGTGCAGCCTCCTGCCCAACGGGCTCCCATTCCAATTATGATTCCTCCTGCGAGCGAAACGATCCATCTCAAAGCCGGACTGTCTCCGAAGGTTGACCCCCATTTCGTGGGGACCCAGGCTATCCGAAATGAGTCCGAAAATTCGGCGGAGAGGAAGGCTCCTGCCAGGATGCCCACCATGAGCATCCATTCCCAATCGATGGTTGGGGGAAATTTCTTGTAATAGGCCTTTTCCGTGGTGATTTTTCCGCGGAATAGTTTTTCGATCATTCCGCTCGTTCGGGAAAAAGCGGTTGAGACCCCAATTGGTTTGTCGGAGAGGAGAAAAGCAAACCAACTAAGAACTCCTATTCCAATGCCCACTACATAAGGCGACCATTGCTTCACGAATAACCATTCCAATCAATACTCCTTATCTGTTATGTGCTTCAGGGCTATTCGTCATCAGCCTCCTGACGGTATAGAGGGGTATGAGGAGCAGCGCAGAGCAGGCATTCTGTTCCCAGACCGGCAGCGTTGTAACCTGTCATGCCTCCAGCCACATTGGAAACATCTTCAAAACCATGTTGTTTCAGCAGGCTTGCCGCAAGACTTGACCGATGGCCGGTACTGCATATCACCACAATAGGCGACTTCGGATCAAATTCTTTGTATCGTCTTCGTAAATCGGGAGCGGGGACGTTGACGGCGCCATCAATATGACCTGTTTTGAATTCCACGTCAGCCCTCACATCAATGATTGTCAAGGGCATGCCAACCGTTCTTCTTTCATGGAGCTCCGGTACGGAAAGCTGGCTGATATGACCTGCCGGAAGTCCTGCTTTTGCCCATTCGAACATACCGCCTTCAAGATAGCCGATTGCACGATCGAGTCCTACGCGCCGCAGAGCAACTGCTGCTTCCCGGGCTTGTTCAGGATTGGCCGGCACAAGGAGAATATCCGCATCAGGGGGAACTACCCATCCCGAAAAAGTGGAAAAATTACCCCCGAAGTCTATGTGGTAGGCGCCCCGTATGTGTTGCCCGCCGAAGGCGTCATAACTCCTGATGTCGAGTATGGAGACATTCTTTTCCTCCACTTTTTCTGCGAAAGAAACGGGATCTAAAGGTACCAGGGCAGGCAGGTCTTTTTCCTGGGCAGGCCCTTTCCCGTTTATCTCACTGCATCGGCTGAAATGGTCAGGGGCCTCGGGCATATCTGTTGTCAGAAGACGAATAAATTTGTCTTTCTCTTTTGTTAGAAAGGCATAATTATATTTTTTCTCATATCCGATTGTACTTGTCCTTTTTGCGGACATTGATCTGCCGCAGAGAGAGCCGGCCCCATGTGCCGGATAAACTTCGCAGAAATCAGGTAATTTTGCCAGTTTATCGTGGAGACTATGAAAGAGTTTCGAGGCAAGCTCCGGGGCTATTCCCGGAAAGAGGTCCGGGCGGCCCACATCCCCGACGAAGAGCGTGTCGCCTGTAAAGACGGCAGCAGGTTCTTCACCCCGTGAATGGTCTGTAACGACGTAACTGAGATGTTCCGGTGTATGCCCCGGTGTTTCGAGGACTTTTATCTCCATGTCCTCGATTTTGAAAGTATCGCCTTCAGACAGAGCAATATGATCAAATTCACATTTACCCGATTTCGGTGCGTAGATTTTCGCACCCGTCTTTTGTGCAAGGTCGAGATGACCGGAGATAAAATCTGCGTGGAGATGTGTTTCCAATATGTGGGTAATCTGCCACCCCGAAGCTTTGGCAGCGTCCAGATAAATCCCGATGTCCCGACGGGGGTCAATAACAGCACAAATTTTGTCCCCCCCCATCAGATAGGAACTATGTGCCAAACCGCCCACAAAAATTTGTTGGATAATCATTCAGGCCCCCCTTTCTTGATCGTCCTGTTCCATATGAAATCATGAAATTACAAAATGAATTTGTATATTCGTCAAGGTCCGGTTTAGTGATGTCACAGGAAATTTCAACTGCATCAAATGGCTCGAAAAAACTATATGTCTGTATCTGCTGACTGTCAAGGTTCCATTCCCCCTTCATGGCAAAACATACAAGGACGTCCGTACCGTTACCCTATCCGAAGAAAAGGCGAAACATTTGTCTCACGCCCGCTTCACCCTTTGGGTTCGCTGGAGGCATAAAAGAGAGCAGGAGGAGGAAGCCTGAAAAGAATTGCGGCCAGATCCGGAGAAGACGCGGATCAGGCCGCACTTGCATCCCGCTGCGCGGGAGAAAAAATACTGAGCATGGAGATGTTCGCCAGGTGTAAAAGCTGACTTTTCAAGACCTGACCCCATGGATCTATTTCGGTGCGCCTTTTGGTTCTTTGTCCTTCTTCTCTTTTAGATCTTTTGCGTGTTTGACAGCCTCTTGTTTCTGGTGCCTGCCTCTATTTTTCTTCCCGTCTTTGTCGCCCATTGTTTACCTCCTGTTGTATTCTCGCTGAAGGATCAGTGATAAATCTCCGTATCGGCCGGCGGCGCAAGCGATAAGAGAAGACTGTGCTCTTAATCCTGAACGGGGTATTTACCTTTATATGCTAATCGCTCACCGCTTGTTTTATTCCTGGAAGCCCTCGAGCCTCTCTCGCCTTGCCGGGTGTCGCAGCCTTCTCATGGCATTGACCTCAATCTGGCGGATACGTTCACGGGTAAGTCCAAAAACATCACCCACTTCTTCTAGAGTCGAATCGGCCTTCTCGCCGATGCCGAACCGCATCCTGATCACCTTCTCTTCTCTCGGAGCAAGGGTTGACAAAACCTTGTCTATCTCCTCCCTGAGAGAAGTGCCCAGTAACTCCAGGAAAGGCGAAGAGGCTTTTGGGTCTGCGATGAAATCACCGAGTTTGGATTCATCATCTCCGATCGGGGTTTCGATTGATACAGTCCCGCCGGAAACCTTCTGGATCTTTCTGACTTTCTCCAGGGAAAGCCCGGCTTTAAGTGAAATTTCTTCCTGGTTCGGCTCTTTCCCCAACTCCTGCAGGAGGGCCACGGTGGCCTTGCTGATCTTGTTCTTGAATTCAAGTACATGGATCGGTACCCTGATAGTCCGACCGTAGTCTGCAATTGCCCGTGTTATGGCCTGCCTGATCCACCATGTTGAGTATGTAGAGAACTTGTAACCTTTCTGGTAATCAAATTTGTCAGCGGCCTTCATGAGTCCCATATTTCCTTCCTGGATAAGGTCAAGAAAGGAAAGGCCATTGTTCACATATTTTTTGGCAATATTAATGACAAGTCTCAGGTTTGCCTGAACGAGCCTGTTCTTGACGACCTTCAGTCCATTGTCAATTTCGCTGAGTTCTATCAATTTGTGTTTTACAGTCTTTCCCTCGCCGCCATTCATGAGCTTGATCCGCTGCGTGATCTTCCTGGTGATCTCTACGAGAATCTTCTTGCTGAGTTTGAGATCAAGCAGGGTTTCTTCAGCCTTGTCCTCGACCCTGCGAAGATCACTGCCAAGCTCCTCCCTGTTTGGCGTGTCGGTTCCCGGCAATGTTTTCTTTATTCCTTCCTTCTTCTCGTGAAGACTTTTTATGGTATTGATGGAGGATATGGTTTTCCTCTTACATATCTGCTCGTCTTCTTGCGTACAGTTCATTTCATCAATACTGCTGATCACATCTACTATGTTTATGGTTTCTTCCTTCAATTGCTGACCTATTTCCAGGAGTTCGTTCACTGCCTGGGGCAGGTCAAACAAGATGATCTTTGCCCTGTTTTTAGCTTCTTCAATCTCTTTTGCTATCTGGTATTCTTCACCGGACTTGAGGGGCGATACATGTCCTATATCCTTTAAATAGGCCCATACAATATTGTCGAATGTTTCCGGAGGCCGCTTTTCTACCTCTCCCCCGTCCGTGCTCTTTTCCTTACGTGACCCAACCTTCTCGTGCATTTTTTCGACTATGTCGACATGAGGTTCTAAAACAAAGTCGAATACGTCTTCAGTATCTTCGGGAGAAAAGACCTTCCGAGGGAGGCAATCATTGATTTCATCGGACCCGGGAAGGTTTTTATTCATTCCCGTGTCCAGCAAATCTTTTACTTCGGTAGAATTGTGTATCTCCATTCTCAACTCCAAGAGTAAAAACACCCCTTTTCTGCTTAAGGGCATTCCGTTTTATGTAAGCTAACAGCATGGATCGCCAGCCTCCGCGCCATAACCCAACCGTTCGAGCATCGCGGTGTCGTTGTCACCACATCCTCGCCGTTGTCTACAGCGAAAACATGGAATTTTCGTCGGGAAGCCATAATAGTTTTCTTTTCCATTGGGAGCGCCTGGCAAGGGCCCCTGGGTTCTGGTGACTTTCAGGAAATAGCAGAGGATCAATTCAATGTAGGGTAATTGATGAGCAACTGCAACGGTGCTGAAGTCTAATTATAGCACAAACATCATAGAAATGATATTAAACCATCTGTTTGTTTTTATAATTATCTTGGGACCTGCCCCAAAAAACTGTACACCACAAAATGTTAGTTTTTTGGCAAAATAGACGAACGGGACCCGTTTCACTCTTTGGGTTCGCTGGAGTCAAGTCGCGAAATAGAGGGAACAGTAAAGGACTGTCTCACGTTGCAAGACCTGACCTCAGAAACCTTCTATAGATATCGCCGCATATGACGATAATATTACAAACGGCCGGAGAGGTCGTATATCCGCTAAAGGAGTCCACGCTATGTTGTCATGCAGAAAACTCGGATACACATGTCTATCTACTATTGTCAGCATCATGATCCTGCAATTCACGGTGTATGCAGACAATTCCAACACTGCTCGGTCATCAACCAGGATGGCCACTTATCCCATAGAATCTGAGGTCGTTACAACGATTGAGAAGACCGTTGTTCCTGTTCCGGTGCCTTCAAACTCGCCCCGGCTTCTTCCCAATGATGTCGCTCAATATTCTCGGAACGGTTATGGAGCATGGCGGGAGGGCGCCGGCCTTAAACCTCAGAAACGGCTGGATATCATGCCGCCGTCATATACTGGAACATCGGTTACAAAAGCTTCAAATATCCTGCGTTTCTTCACCATGAGTGATATACATATCACCGATGTACAATCACCGGCTCAGACTATCTACTTCGGTCTGCAGGGGCAGGCCGGCATGTCCTCGGCATATTCTGCTATTATTCCATATACGACTCATGTCCTGGATGCCGCCGTGCAGACGGTGAACGCACTTCATAAGAAACAGCCCGTCGATTTCGGCATATTCCTGGGTGACGCAATTAACAACACTCAGCTTAACGAGCTTCGATGGTATATTGACGTTATTGATGGCCGGGATATCAACCCGAATTCGGATCCCAGGTCTTCCGCATCGACCGATTACCTGCGCCCGTATAAGGCGGCAGGCCTTGACAGGACGATCCCCTGGTATCAGGTCCTCGGTAATCACGATCATTTCTGGTCCGGTGTTTACCCGCCAACGGAGAGGATCAAGAGTACCTTTGTCGGCGGATATGTACTTAATGTCGGTGACGTTGTAAAAGATCGTGCCAATATCGATCGCCGGGGTTACTATACGGGTGTTGTAGATGGTTCGACACCATATGCAAAGATTATTTCGGCAGGCCCAGAGGCTAATTTTTCGACCCCTCCGAAGGTAAATGCAAACCCCGCTCGCCGTTCGGTTTCCAGAAATGACTGGATGACAGAACTCTTTAACAGCGAGTCTGGACCCATCGGGCATGGGTTTTCGCGAGATAGCATCACTACGGGATTTGCCTGCTATACTTTTGAGCCCAAGCAGGGTCTTCCACTCAAGGTAATCGTCCTCGACGATACCGAAAAAGATGACGGTATCTTCGGCAAGAATGCCACCGGCGCAAGCGGTTCCCTCGACTCTGCGCGTTACAACTGGCTCGTAAGAGAACTCGATAAAGGCCAGGCCGAGAATAAGCTTATGATAGTCGCCGCACATGTTCCTATCGGAATTGGCTCGTTCATGTGGGACGTCGATTCATCGCCTGCAGAGAATGTATTAATTGCCAAACTTCATACCTATTCGAATCTCATATTGTGGATATCAGGACATCGCCATTACAATGCGGTTACGGCATTGCCTTCACCGGATCCTGTCAAACATCCCGAATACGGTTTCTGGGTCGTTGAAACAGCGTCTCTCAGGGACTTTCCCCAGCAATTTCGTCTTTTTGATATAGTCCGCAACAGTGATAATACAATTTCAATATTTACAACGAACGTTGATCCTGCCGTAAAGCCGGGATCTCCCGCGGCGCAATCACGTTCGTATGGTATAGCAGCTTCTCAGATATTCCCAGCGGACCCGGGCGCGCCTTACCTTCCTTCGGGAGCTTACAATGCCGAACTCGTTAAGCAGCTAAGCGCCGGAATGCAGATCAAGATAGGCTCGTACAAAGCGCCGGTGCGGAAATGACCTGCTTAGGGCAGAGAGCGGACGCTCCTTGGCACCGGAGGGAGTGTCCGGTACGGACCGCTGGTGTCAAGCAGCGGGCAAGCAAGTTTCCCTTTATTCGCGGATCAGTCTGGCGCTATGAGGATCATCCCTCTGGGGCCAGGGCATGTATAGGGTAGGTAGTGGTAGGTAGAGGTAGGTAGGGGACATCGTCAATAAGTTTTCTTGGGAACGTCCCTCCTGCCTCCCACATGCCTTGAAAGAAAAAGCAAAAGATTTGTCTCACGTTTATCCCGTAACAAACGGGGCCCGCTCCCCCGCTTTGGGCGGGGTCGCTGGAGGCACTGAAGAGAGGATGAGGAGGAAGCCTTAAAAGAATTGCGGCCAGATCCGGAGAAGACGCGGATCAGGCCGCACTTGCATCCCGCTGCGCGGGAGAAAAAAATACTCAGCATGGACATGTCCGCCAGCTATAAAAACTGATATTTCAAGACTTGACCCCATGAACTCCTTGACAGAATGTAGCCAGTAGGATACATTAAAGATATGGTCGAAATCCGCAAGACAGATGTTTTCGCCGGATGGCTCGACGGTCTGGATGATTTACGGGCACGGGCTCGTATCATGGCGAGGATTGAGCGGTTAGCAACAGGGAACCCCGGTGACGTCAAGCCCGTGGGCGAAGGCGTTTCGGAATTGCGGATTGATTACGGACCGGGCTATCGGGTTTATTACAACAATTCGGAAAGTATATGGTAATTCTGCTGGCAGGTGGTGATAAAGGGACGCAGGTCAGGGATATTAAGACCGCCTTGCGCCTGGCAAAAAATCTACAGGGGTAACATTATGAAAAAAACAGTCACTACCCGATATGATGTCTCCGAGCATCTTCGTACTCCCGAGGAAATGGCTGCCTACCTTGAAGCGTGTATTGAAGAGGCAAACGGTGATGCCGCGTTCATTGCAAAAGCCCTGGGCGATATCGCCCGTGCCAAAGGCATGTCCCAGGTTGCGCGGGATGCAGGGCTTTCTCGCGAAAGTCTTTACAAGGCGCTATCGGGGGAAAGAAGTCCCGGTTTTGACACAATTCTCAAGGTGATACGCGCCCTGGGCCTGACATTGCATGCTGAGGCAGCCCATACGACGGGGTGAATGGCAAGACAGCGCACATGGCTTGAAAGAAAAGGCGAAAGATTGTCTCACGCCCGCTTTACCCCCCCTTGGGGGGGGTTCGCTGGAGGCATAGAAGAGAGGATGGGGAGGAAGCCTTAAAAGAATTGCGTCCAGATCCGGAGAAGACGCGGATCAGGCCGCATTTGCATCCCGCTGCGCGGGAGAAAAAATATTCAGCATGGACATGTCCGCCAGATATAAAAACTGATATTTCAAGACCTGACCCCATGAACCTCACGCGGGAGAAAAAAACTGAGCATGGTTATGTCCGCAACCTATGAAAGCTGATATTTCAAGATTTGACCCCATGAACTCCCGAGAATGCGAAAATCGAAAGGGCGTCCCCGTCCCCGTCACGGACAAAACCGATGGAGATCGTGGCCGGGGAAAACGCCTGTTATCTTCTTCTGGCATTCATATCACTGAAGATGGAGATGAACTGGAGGACAACGAAAATAGGGAAGGTACGTCCGAATTTGCCCCTCTATAAGAAATTTACACAATTGGGTTGACAGTACCTAACCCCCAGTGTTTCCCGTTGAAAATGGTTGGACTACAAGACAATTTCGTACTTCCAAATATAGGCACCTCTGGGTATATCTCGGACTCTATAGCTTTTTGGCATCAAATATAGGATTGAAGGCAAATCATCTTCTAATGCTCTGAGAGCCGCACCTATTGCATGTGGTTTCGGGCCCAAAGGAACCAAGCACACATTTGTTCTAGATGGCATTTCAGCAATAGCCTTATCGATTGTTATCCATGTTTCTACAGCGTCGCCCGCATCCGAGTAAACTATTTCCCCTGGGCAAGACTCCTCAAGGAACTGACGGTTCCTGTTCCGTGCATGTTCCGGGTATCCCGGCATATATCCTGGGTCAGAGATTAAAGCTCTAACAAAGTCAGGTTCGAATTTGTCGTACGTGGCATAACTTCTATCGCCTTCAAACCCAAGCAAAAAGAAATAAGCCCACGGTAATCTTGGGTCAGGACGCCCCCAGAACCAAGGCACTAGCATGTAGTTCTCAAAACCTTCTGTAAATGAAAACGCGAGGGCTGGATTTACGTTCTTCTCGTAATGACCTGTAGAATTAAATAATGTGAAACTTGGTCTAAAAAGTTTATGACGGAAATAGCCCATCAAGCTTAGAAAGTAAGGCTTTGGGCTGACTGACGTATCGATAAACCATCTGCGATTCCTTGAAAAAGCATTGTCCGGAATTTTCTCTAGAATGTCTTTCAGAATATCATCGATACGCATTATTGATTTGCCCGCAATTACTATAGGTTCACTTTTGGTGCATTTGCCAACCCGTTGTCTAAGTTCTTCGTCGTACCTTAACCGTAAACCTTGATCATCGGTTTCTTTAAAATAAATGATTATTGACGTTTCGCAGCTATTTGGCTTGAGGCACTCTGCAGCGACTAATCCCCTCGATTCATAGCTTCCAAAAAAAATCGCTACAGCAAAATCTTCATCTATTTGATCGCTTTCAGTCCTATAAGATTTTGCTGTAATTCCGCTGGCGGTATGTTCTGAAATTAGATCCCACATGCTCTCACCACAACCCTACTCAAAACAACACCTCTTGCCCATGTCTTTTCTGGTATCTATTCTTCCTCGTTTTAAGTACATTATGGGTCGCCTCACTCGCATCCTTATCGGTTCCCAAGAACAGCGCAAGAAAATCATCTTTGCTGATTGGTTCGGGGTAATAAAATGGACTACGAAAGCTGATCTTGTATTTGGGGGCCAGTATTGGATGAAGACCAATACACAATTTATCCTGTTGTTTCTTGATCAATAACCATCCCGAACTAACGCTTTTTCGAATAATGTCCTTTAGTTCTTTTTCTTGTTCAATAAATTGTTTATGTATGGAAATTGAAGCCGTTTCGGGAGTTGTTAAAATATGAGGATATGACTGACATGTATTAAATAGTTCTCCCAATCGTCCACATACGTTTTGCAGCGTAATTCCTTTACTTGAGAAGGGATTAGCATCTATAAGGTTATATCTGGCCTGTGCTGCTTTAATGATTGCGCTATTCTGAATTTGAAAAGATATAGGTTTTTTGTCAAAAAAATCGCCGGTATTGTTTTCCATTTCATCCCACATATACGACATAATTCTTAGTAATTCTCTAAGACTAGCACAACTTAAATACAGAACCACTTGATAACCGCTGTATGGAAAATCAAGGTTGAATTCTTTGCATAGACTAATTCCGGCAACGTAGTACCATTTTCTCTCATAAATGCTATCTGTGTGCCGTAACATCCGTTTAATTCTATCTAAGTTCTTATTTGTAGCTTCATCAAGAGATAAGCTTTTCCTTATTTCTTTTTCATGCAACCAAGTCTTAATGATTTGAGGGGCTCCTTTGACAGTCGGTATATCTCGAACCGTCTCGAGAAACTTCTCAGCCTTAGGATTCTCACTTACCTTAAGTTTTTTCTCTATCAGGTTCTCCATGTCAAAAACACCTAGTTGTTCCTTCAACTGAAATAGCTCGGACAATTCTTTTTTGTAAAACTGTTGAATACGCGCTTTGCAAACAGAATTGGCAAATTTTTCGTATTGAGGAATCGTTCTCTTCGTTTCAATATTGGTCGGCAAAAACTGTTTTTCAATATTATCAGAAATAAGAGGTTTTTGCGGTTCCATCGTATCAAAAGTTGGATACAAACCAGCGAGAGACGACAGCTTGTAGGATATAGGTGCCGTACAATTGGCTACGGCAGTATTGACAACCTCCATTTGCCATCTTGTCAAGAAATTACAATCATCCAAGAGGATGAGCAAGGGCCAGTGGGATTGACTAGGATAGGTTGCCATAAAACTATTTCCAAAGGTTTTTGTCAGACTACCAGGCCCCACAACAGAATATGTTTTCTTGATGTCTACTTCCGAAATATTCTGAAACACAAGGTGTCGTATGCTCTGGTGGACATCTGCAACGACTTCACGTAAAGATTCAAACGAAAAATTCAATGGTTTTGGTCGTGATTGAGAAGGAAAGCTATTATCTATAAGAGATTTGACGAATTCTTTCTCTGAATTTACATTGGTGAACAAACACTTCGTCATTCTTCGGATGCCTATAAGCGCGCTTAATAGCAAGTCGAGGTAAAGAAATTCTATGTAAGTCCCAAAATATCTCTGTGCAACATCTTTATTAACTGCCCACCTGTCCCAGAGCGAGATTACAAAATCTTCAACTCTGTAGTACACTCCTATGTGTTTCGGATTATTCAAAAACTTCAGAGCTCTTGGCGAACCGGAAAAGCGCACCGGAACGGCCTGCCACGCCACATCCCAGCTAAGCAATCTCAATGCGCTACTTTTGCCGCTTCCTCGTACCCCTTCAAACAAGATTGGTCTCACGCTAACCCATTGCGATATCTTATCGGACACAAATAGTATTGGCTGATATTCATGTTCTAATCTTCCATGAAAAAAGGGGTTAATTCTTTGATTCTCGTCTTCCGTCATCTTAGTCGTAGCCTTCTATTTGTTAACAAATATCCTCCAATCCTCAATGTCTCTATCAACATCCTGGATTTCTATCTGATGAGTCATACGATGTCTTAATAACTCTATGGCCAGTTTTTCGTGATCAATTGTCCCTTGGTCCAGTTCTTTTTCGATTTCCTCGACTGTGAAAGTTTTGCCCGCCTCCAGTTTCTCTATGGAAATACTGGACTTGTTTGTTCTCATTCCTTCATCCCACACGAAAAAGGGGCTTCCTTGAACAAAATTGGAACCCTGCAGTTGATACCTATAAACAATTGCACACAAAAAATCTGGTTTGTCATCGGCAAGGACGTCAATAAATGAAATTGATGATGTGCTTCCTGGAATCGTATGAAGACCGGTGGCACCGATGCAAGCCATCAGACCTGAGTCCGGTATACCAGGTGCTCGAGTCAGGAGCGCGGTGTCGCAGTGTGTGTGTCCGTGCAAGAAAATAATCCTACGTTCATTGCTTAGAAGGTTAAAAATTAGTCTGCCTGCATCTATAACTTCCGCATATGGACGTACCACAATCATATGCGTGGGTAGAGGGTTGTGATGACCAATTATTATTGCGAAATTACCGTCCATGTCGCTCAAACACTTTTCCGCGTGATCGCATTGACGCTGTCCGATTGCCGGTATGTCCATCGCCGCCATTTTTAATTGAGATTTTATTACTTCGGGCACTTCCGACAATAACGTTTCATCTAACACATCGATATTTGTAAGTATTTCACGTATTTTATCCCAAAAGACTTCAGGCATATCATAGAACGCATGCTCAGTGCCCCCCAGACAAGTATTAAGAGAAAGAACAGGTATGTCGTTAATCTTGATACAAGCTGGGTTTTCTCTATCTGAGACAGTAAATTTCTTGGCTGTACATTTTTCCATTAATAGGGCAAACTCTTTCCCGCTTGCATTCTTCCTGTCTAGATCGTGATTTCCTGGAGAAATTACAACGTGTTCAGGCAAAATGCTGAGGCGCTCACCTAAAGTTGAAAGATATTCGATTCCTTCTTCCATTGCCATTGAATCATCACCAAACCCAAGATCTCCCGTGAATGCCAACATGTCCACTTTGTGTTTCTGCGCCAGAGATGGGATCCTGCCTAGAAATATTCCTTTAGGATCGTCAGGACCAATATCTTTTTTTAGCCGTACACTTATTTTGGCTTTATCTAATCGCGAGTGTTCCGATAATCCATAGTGCAGATCAGCGATGTGCAATATGCCTAGCCTTTTTAGTGACACAATATGATCCTTTTGTTAATAATTATGATATTCATCTACGTAATGACACAAGAAAGCATTTATTTTTTTTGTCGTGCCGCTTTTCGGAGCTCTGTTTTTGCCTCCAGAAATTAGGTGTAACGCCTCTGATCGCTCGCTTGTCGAGAGCGAGTCGTAGTCTTTATTCCAGACTCCGATTTGACCGCTAGATAGATATTCTGATCTTTTGATAATGTAGTTTTCCGGCATCTGTATAATGCGTAGAAATCTGTCTTCATTATCGCCGAATGCTCTTTTGAAAAAATCTAGTTTTGTTGGAGCGATCCCATGGGTCGCATTCAGAATACATTGCACCCCGCGGATCTGTCGTCTTGTCCAGTAAGCGCTAATATAGTGTCGGTCTTTTGAACTGCACGGTATGTACTTCATGGGAAAAGAGTATATCCTCGATTTGTACCTTTCATTAATTTGGCAACCGATTAGCAGACGATTATATAAGTCAGATGGTGTATCATTATAATTGTAAAGAACGTAGCTAGATATCTCTTTAAAACCACAGTCAATCGCCAACATTATTTTCTTTGTATACGTTTCATGGAGAGAATAACTGTCAAACGCAAGTCTCAGTGGTCTCAATTCTATTGTGCTTAGCTTTTTTAGATGCCTTTTCGTAAGAAGTCGAATATCCAACCCTTGGTTGAAATCGACGCAGCGCCTATGTCCGTTGTGTTTAGAGCCAGCTTTAAAACCAAGATCGTATAATTCATCAACTATAGAATCGAATTTCTTAGAAAAAAGGACATTGTCATCAAGCAATATCAAATTTCTTCTATCTCCCCATTTTTTTGTCATGTATGAGATTAGGGGAGCCAGAGGTAATCTCTCTTCATACGTTGGTTCCATTCTTTTTACGCCGCAAAATGCGCAATCTCTCATGCATCCCCGCGTAGTTCTGAGGAGATAGCTGTTTCTGAGAAGGGTATCGTATGGTACCGAAATACTGTGAAACATTTCATAGTCGGGCGGCAATGCATCTATTCCTCTATCCACGACTATATCTTTGATCTTCGAGAGCTCATTGTTTAGTCCAACCTTCTCCACTAACCCCGGTAGCTTTTCAGTATAGGGTCCTACATGAGGAATTATAGAAGTTTCGGAAGCTAAATCCTCAGGAAGCAATGATGCCAAAACGCCGCCCACTAGAGGTTTAATTTTCCCTTTGGAATAATAATTTATTGTACCAATGGCTAAATTCCAGTGAAAGGTGAATAAAGTTGTGATATAAATTCTATCCCAATTCTTGTCCCTGAGAGTAGCGTTGTTTCCTCTGCAAAACGTAACTTCATCTCCTCTTAATCGGTGCGCGGTGGCAATTTTCATAAGACCCAGAGGAGGAAACTTGTTCGGATATGCTGGTTCAACCAGAAGTACTTTTTCTGTCTTCATTGTATGGTCCGTGCAGTCAACCGATAGTGTCCGGTTCGATCATCTTCCGATATGGGTTATAAATGTCATCAAAAAGAACAGGCATTTTCACAGCAAAGTCCTCCAACAATGGCAGCATAACCTCCCTCATTTGAGGATGGGCAGCCGGTGAACATCTTAAAGATAACACATGTCTCCATTCTCTTATGTTGGCTGTCATCACGATTTCCGTTTTAAGAGAATTCGGCAAGACGCTTCTCGCCTGTTCGGGGCTAGCTCCCGATTCTAACAATTTCATATATGTTGTTTCCGCTTGTTCCATCAACGACAACCACATTTTATACTGCGGGGAACATTCATCCCAAAATATCGGCTTAATAACTGTTATCTCATGACTAAATTTGTCTTTCGAGTAGTCTGCGTATCTCGTGCTTTCCTGACTGTATGAAGCCAAGCGATGACGAACCAATTCATGTGTCACGCCGCGATCACAAATAAACTTTACTGTCACATTGACGTGTTCGATAACGCTATGGTGTCCGGACACTAAGATACGTTCGACAAATCCTTTGGCTGATGTATCGTCTATCAGATTTTCAGACTTGTAGCATGTTCGACCAGCCAGTTCAATACTCTGTAATATTTTGTTGCCATCCGGCATGAACAGTATCTCGTGCTTGGGTGAAATGATTTTCATATAAAAATCCTTCCAGAAATATTAATGGAAAAAGAGGATTGTCTTACACTTCTTAAGCAAACGGCCTACACAACCTTATGCCGACCAGTATAGAATCAATTGTGTTATAATTCCCTTAAGATTTCAAGCAAAACCTTTTCGGCTGCGCTGTTCGATACGACTTAAAGTCCAGCCGGCAATAGGGTCACCTATGAAAAAGGGTTGTCAATAGGATTGCACAATCGCTCCCGTCCGGGCCATATCCTGTACCGGGTTTCGCTGTGTGAGAACCAGTTATTTTCAGTCTCCTATCCGTGCCTGTTTGGTACACAATATTGTCGGATGCCGGCCTTTCAATCAAATCTCAGGGTCTTGAGGGACCATGACCCTAGGGAGAGGCCGGCGTATTTTCTCGTAAGGTAGGTTAGGAACGTGGGCCTTTTGGGCCTTCCGGTGTTTTAGGTACTTTTAACATTGATGATGACATCCGGGGACATCCTTCACATTCGATGCTGTTTCCGATGGCGTGATGCCAGGCATAAGCCGAGTCGATGCGGGATTTGCGCGGCATGGGATGATGGCGTTGTGCGTTCTCTAAGGAATGTGAAAATACGAAGTGCACCCGCCCTGCGTTATAGCTTGAACCCTCGAATACGTTCCCCATCATTTGGAGCGAGTTATGTATGGTTTTTAGACTGAGTGTACGTCTTCTCCTTGTGCTTTCCGATTTGTTTGTAAACAAACGGATGACCCCAAATCAGTATTACTGCTCTAACTATAGAAAGCCAACTGAACCCTCCCACGTATGGCCAATAACAAATATATGACGAATTAATCAAAATAAACATTGATACAAAAATCCAGCCATTGATACTTAGTTTTGTCATAGACGGTTTACTTATATCTCCCGGAAGGACAACATAAGGTGACGGGTCTAATAATATTGGGCCCAGGTTTGACTTTGCATTCAACATTAGACCATAGTTTCTTTGTTTTAGATCTCTATCTAGAAAATACTTTCGTATTCCATTTACGGTACGGGCATAGAGGGCAGCATCCAATCGAATATCGAATATTATTAGAGATATGAATATTCCAACTGTCCCTGTTAGAAGAGTCAATATTGGAAAGAACCCTCGTGGGCTATTTAGGTCAATGGTCTGGCCCTTTCCAGCAAAAAGGACCAACAAGGTCAGCGGAGCAGCGATGACGAGAAAATAGAACCGAACCCATTTCGAAAGCATTTCTTGAGCGTTAAAGTGCGCCTGTGCAATGTTCTTGTATTCCATCAGAAGAAAGTCCGACACGTCCTTTCCAGTCTCTGTTGGGCCTGCGTATAGAACCTTGTTCGCCGTAAAATTTTCATTGTGGCCTTCATCGTTGACCACCCGCAGGAACCTTATGACTTGCTTGCAGAGAAATCGCAATTGCATAGATTGCTCCTAACTCCTCATCTGCCCCAGCGTATCCCGTCGCGACATACTAAAATCCCTAAACGCTGTCCAGGAACATTATCGTGTGTATCTTGTCTTTGCCCAGTTTGACTGTTTGGCCCGAAGACTCGAGCTTGATCGTGATGGTAGCCGGAGACACAACGCCCATCAGGACATCCGATGCCAGAAGCAGCATTTCATCCTGAGTGAATTGCGGTATGTTTTCAAAATGGATGTGTACTATTTCGTTTCTTTTGAACTTGAGTTCCGCATAGCTCGTCTTGATAGAGAACTCCCTGTTGGTCACTTGCCCGGAAAGGGTTTCACCGTTCTTCAAGATGATAATGTGTTTCATAATGTCTGCCCTTCCTGCTTTGCTTACAAGAGTATGAAAGGTACTGCCGCTGCGTATCCGCGGTGGAACTTAGCCCAAATCGAGAATGGAGTAAACGCTGCTGGTGAGATATCTTTGATGGATTAACCGAGCCGCTACAGGTTTACCCTGACCCATAGCCCATATTGTCCCTATTCTCTTTCAATTCCACCAAACATTCAAGAATATTATTTTCGGGCTTCCTCCCCCTGCTCTCTTTTATGCCTGCTATGATAAAAGTCA
>DHVP01000005.1 GCA_002412715.1 Deltaproteobacteria bacterium UBA5205 | reverse complement strand
GCGACCGGGAACAGCTTCGACACGTTCACCGGTTCCCTGGGAATAGGCTATCTCCTCACCGCGAAGACCCGGAGTGACGCCTCGTCCGGGAGTTATTCAGAAAAGAACGAGATTGATCTGTTCCTCGGGCGCAGCGTCCTCAACAACGATAACAGCGGTTCCCTGGCTCTGGGACTGGAATACAGGCGGAAGCTCCTCGGCCATCTTGACTGGACGCTCGGATGGCTCCAGGAGGGTGACAACCGTCCCGTCGGCCGCTATGGATTGATCTCGGAGGTATGGGCTGTACAGGCATACTACGACGACCGTCTGCAGTTGGGCATCGGCGCCGGCGCCTACTTCGCCCGCGACAGGTACGGGGGGGACGGACAGAGCCAGCGGGACACAATCGCCGGAGCGATCTCCGGCACCGTGGCCTGGAGACTCATGTCGCGCCTTAACCTTCGAGTTGTCTACCACCGGATTGCCACCGATTACGACCGGGACAGCGATGTGATCATGGGAGGACTCGGTGTTTGTTTTTGAAGGAAACAGAGGGCGGTGCCCACCCAAAGGGGGCGCTTTTTGTACACAAAGATCCAAGCACTCTCCGGCAACCCTCGGTGTCGGCTTCAGTGTTATCCGAATGAAATATCCAGCTCAAAAATGCCTTGTGTAATTTTTTGCGGCCAACAATTCTAAGAGCAACAGTTCAGAAAGAAGATGTAATGCTCATTGTACAAAGATAAGCTATGAAGGGCACTGCTCGACGTCACTTACAAGTTGAGTACACGGCCTTCAGGACTGTAGCTGCGGATTACTAAAAGATATTCTCAGAATAAGAAGACCTGAGAGTTACCTGCGGCCCGTAGGTAACTCATCTTTTCACGGAAAGACCCCTTTATCAACAATAATAGTACTTGTAACACCTCGTAATAATTATACCATGTGGTAGTACGGCACACGCATGAGTTTTGTTTTAAGACAGTATGGAATCGACGGTTGCCGTTAGCGTTGTTTATGTTTCCCCTTCTTTATGATCCAACCCTCGGGGTAAACTTTAGCTCGGGATACCAGGTTAAAGACCCGGAAGAGGAAGTGATTTTCAAAATGTACTGGTCAACGTAAGTAGACGAATCGAAGATGAACTGATAATAATTGGAACTGTGACGGGGAGTGGCATCAGCTCCGTCATCGCCCTGGTGAACCGTGCACACATAAAAAAAGTTTAATGCTTCGATGAAATCTTGTTCTTTTCAAGGAGACCGTCGTACACACCGGACAGGATGTCGCCCTTCACCGTTTTGAAATCAAATTCTGACAGAAGATAGAGCGAATACTCGATCACATCGTTCATACCCTGCTCCTCCACATCTAGGATCCAGTCAAGACTGCTCGCTTCGATGATACCGCGATTGAGTTCAACCGCGTGTTCGTAGGCTTCTTTCACAATCCAACCGGTGCTTGCAGTTGGCCTTGCAGTCATTGAGGACTTAACTCCCTTGACACGGTATTTAGTCACTGATACAATACAATCATGAAAGTGCTCGGGAAGATGGAGAACAAGTTTTTTGCCTACACACAGATGAGGCAATTAACAACGGTTAGGTCTGGTGATATACAGCAACCCCTCGGCCTGTCCGAAGTGCAGGAGAGGAAACTGCTGAGCCGCCTCGCCCGCGCCGGGATGATCACCCGTGTGAGGCGCGGCCTCTATCTCGTCCCGGAACGCCTGCCAGTTGGCGGGGCGTGGTCAGCCGACGCAACAGTGGCCCTTAACACCCTGATGCGGGAATGCGGCGGTCGGTACCAGGTGTGCGGACTGAACGCCTTTAACTACTACGGATGGGACGAGCAGGTACCGATGGGGATCTATGCCTACAACGACAAGATCTTTGGCGAGAGGAAGCTCGGGGCGATAATGGTCACCTTCATCAAGGTCGCTGCGAAGCGTCTGGGCGCAACCAGGAAGGTCAGGAGGCCCGACGGGGTCATCACCGTCTATCCATCACGGGAACGGGCCCTCATGGATGCCGTTTACGACTGGTCGAGGTTCAATACACTGCCCAGGGCCTACAGGTGGATACGAAAAGACCTGCGTGCCGGCAAGGTCAATGCCGGAACACTGGCCGCGTGCACTCTGCGCTTTGGTGACGTGGGAACCATCCGGCGCGTCGGGGCATTGCTCGAATCGGAGGGAGTCGACGAGACGATCCTGCAGAGCCTTGAGAAGGCACTCAAACCGACATCGGCATCGATACCGTTCGTCCCGGGAAAGGTCAAGAGAGGCAAATTCAACAGGAGATGGGGAGTGGTGATGAATGAGGTATGACGCTCGGCTGAACATATACGAAGAAGATTCCGTCCTGTTCAGGGAAGCCATCATGACCAGCGAAAGGGAAACAGGGTTTCCTGCACCAATGATAGAAAAGGACTACTTCTGCACCCTCGTGCTCGATCATCTTCTCTCAAGCGGTGAAAACAGACTTGTGTTCAAGGGCGGGACGTGCCTTTCCAAGGTGCATGCAAGCTTCTATCGGCTCAGCGAGGACCTCGACTTCGTTATCCCCATGGCGGTAAAGGCCTCTCCTCAGATGCGAAGCAGCGCGTTCACCCCCGTAAGGGCGGCAATCGAGTCGCTCCCGGACCGATACCCGGCATTCCGGATAGAGGAATTGCGTGGCGCGAACAGGTCGAGGCAATACATCGCGTATTTGAGCTATACGTCGATGTACGGACAGGGAGAAGGGAAGCTCAAGGTCGAGGTGGGACTGAGGGAGCCGTTGCTGGATGAACCGATCCGGGGAGCGGCCAGGACGATCCTCATCGATCCCGGAACGATGACGGCCTTCTTCCAGCCAACCGGTCTGCCCTGCATGTCCTTCAGGGAAGCCATAGCCGAGAAGTTCAGGGCGGCCCTCACGCGTCGGGAGGTTGCGATCCGGGATTTCTATGACATTGCGTTCGTCGTGCGGTCCCTGGGCTTCGACCATCTGGATGAAGAGTTCCTGGCCATGGTCAGGGACAAGCTCGCCGTCCCGGGGAACGAGCCGGTCGATGTGTCCGACTCCCGTTTCACCGACCTCAAACCACAGATTGCGGCGCAGCTCAAACCGGTATTGCGTGCCGGGGACTTCGAGACATTCGACCTGGAGAAGGCTGTTGTTATCGTGAAGACTGTCGCGAATGCGGTCGGTGACCTTGACGCCTTCCCGAGGCCGGGGTGATTATCATTAGGAGATGAAAGATGAGTGCAAGACTGCTCGATATAATTCCACCGGGGGAAATACTTTATGAGGAATTCATGAAGCCTCTCGGACTCAACATGAATGGCCTGGCACGCGATATTGACGTGCCCCCTGGTCGTATCAGCGAGATCATCCGCGGCAAGAGGGCGATATCCGCTGATACCGCTCTGCGCCTCGGCAAATACTTCGACGTCTCACCTGAAATGTGGCTTGCCCTTCAGGCGGACTATGAAATCCGGCTCGCACGACGCACGACCTGGCCCAAGGTCGAGCCGCGCGTCAAAGTCAGGCCTGACCGTCCCGAGCAACAGCCTGCCGCGCGGAGGTAATGAAAGAAGACCACAACAACGACAGGAATATGAAAACCCTCGTGATCAGCGACATCCACGGATATCGCAAACAGCTGGAGGACGCCCTGGCAAACGCGGATTACCAGGAGAGCGACCGGCTCATTTTCCTGGGTGATTACGCAGACAGGGGCCCTCAAAGCCGGCAGGCCATGGAGTTCCTGCTGTCCTTAAAGAACCCTGACAACGTCTTCCTCCGCGGTAACCATGAGGAGTATCTCATCCGCGCCATGGCCGGCAACACGCATGCCTACGGGATCCTCATGGACAACGGCTTCATTTCGACCCTGAAAAGCTATGGCGTGGATCCTCGGACCCTATCATATTCCCAAGACGGGCGTCATTACATCGAGCGTAACGGGAAACATGTCCTCCTCGACAGCCGGGAGCTCCCGGCGTTCCTCAAGAGCGTGATTCCCCCTGAACACCTGTCCTTCATCGCAGCCACGCAATACAAGTTCGAAACGGATGCCTTCTTCTTTTCCCACGCTGGCGCCGAGCCATGCACCCCGCTCCACGAACAGGCGGGGACGGACTTTGTGTGGGGTATGGACTGGCTCTTCCTGAAACAGCAGTATACCTATGGCAAGACGCTCGTCTTCGGTCATTACCACCTCATCGAGCCCTTCGTTGCCCGCGGCCGTATCGGGCTGGGGGCGGACACGTGCGTACGGGTCCTGATAATGGACTATTCCCCGATGGCCATCGTTGATAGTGATGGAGACTATTTTGAAGTGCGGGACGAGTGGCTGATATGAGAAGTAACATCCCCGATGCACACTAGCACACGCGCTGTTAATGTGCAAGAATGATGTTAAATAAGGGATTTCATTCATGGATCGGCACGGTGTCAAGCTGCTACGATCTATCCTGTCGCCCGCTGAAGGGCCCGGTTCAGCCACGCGTTGATACTGATGCCCTCTTTCTTTGCGGATATGTGGATCTTCCGGTGAGTTTCCGGCGAAACCCTGACTACGAATCGCCCCGAGAAGGGTTTATCGGGCTCCTCGCCCCTCTCCCTGCACATATCCAAGTAGTCGTCTACGGAATCGCGGAAAGCCCTCTCCAGTTCTTCTACACTTTTCCCCTGGAAAGTGACGACATCCCGGATGCCAACAACTTCCCCGGAAAAGACCATAGCCTCATCGTCGAACTCCGCCTTCGCCGTGTACCCTTTATATGTCATCATGGCTTACTCCTGCCTCCTGGAGGAAACGGCGCATCGACCGGACCGCTCCTCTGTCTGTCTCTTTCTCCGGATGCGGCCTGTGGAACACCGCGCGTACGCCATTGAGGACAATACGCACGCGGGAACCACGACCTTCCCTTAGCTCTGCTCCGAGGGCAAGCAACAGGGCCTCGATATCGTTCCAGGAAATGTTTGATACAACAGGATCCCGGAATATCGCCTCGTAGGTTCTCTTGTGTGCACCCATACGTAATGATATCAGTCACTGATACTATTGTCAAGGCCGGGATGGAATCGTGTCGGGTGGGTCAGTTTTAGGTTATCACAACCATGCACCCCCATCACAAAGATATAAGACAAGTTATTACCTATTACCGCCGAATAAGGAAAAATACCTTAAAGGAGAGTACAACACCGAATATTGGGTTAATCCTCCAGACATGACAGCAACACCGGCGATACCAGCAGTGATTAAATATTGGGTTAACAATGTAGGAGATAAAATAAGAAGATTTGTGATTACAAAATCAATGCTTTTTGTCTAAGCTGGAGAGATGGCAGTTATATGGCGGTAACACCCACGCTCCCATTGTTTCATCCCGTAATACTCAACTTTTAGTTGCGCGTCCAATGCTCGATAAGTGGGTGTACCAGAGCATCGAGTGCTTCCCGTACTCTTGTTGTTTGGGGCATCTCGACACTATGCAGGCTTTTTCCTGTTAATCGTCACAATCCAAGAGCTCAAAGGCAGGGCCATTTAGACCCTGCCTTTGAGTCTATCCGATAAAGATAGCCTATTTACAGGGAATAACCCTCACCGAATCCTTTGCCTCCACATGAATTCCGCTTTGTGTCGTTCCCTTGAGAATGCCCTGCGTGTCACCACATTGAAATCCCGTCCTTTGTATCCAGAAAAAGCAGACCAGGTCCTTATAGCTATCCCTGTTGACATTCCATTCGATGGGACTGCAGAAGGCCATGCTGTGTTCATCCCCGGTGCGTCCGAAGGTGATCGTATCGAGATCCATGACATCCACGGCGTCAAATTCGTTGTTGCTGAGGATTGCCACGGGAAGCAGTCCCCAGCCCTTGCGATTTATCAGATTGGAGCTGTTCCAGGGCCTGATATCGATTGCCACGGCAGAGAGGGGAGTAGCCAAGAATTGACCTTCCTGGCCATCCTTCGTAAAGGATCCTACGATTAGTCCGTTGTTATTAACGAGACGTGCATACGTGTCCGTAGCTCCGGGATAATCAATGCTGGACCAGACCCCGTTGATATAGGAGAACCCGTGACGGTTCCCGCTGCTATCGATATAGCTTCCAACGATCATGTCCTTATCATTTAAGCCTAGGGCCTCTGTTGTGCTCGCTCCCGGATAATTGATGGTCCTGTATGTAATTCCATCATAGGTAAAAGAAGATAAGGATCCGTCTAATTGTCTATATTTACCTATAATATGATTCCGGTTATTAAGGGCGACTATGTCATGCAAATTTGGATAAGATATTATTTCCCAGGTTGAACCAGTGACCATATACCATGTAGAATGACCGAAAAAAAATCTTCCCACAATCGCACCATTATTATTTATAAACCTTGGGATGAATGATTCCCGGCCCTCATATGAAAGTTTTGTATATGTGTTGCCGTCATAAATAAAGCCGGTAATATCTATAGGCATATCCATAGACCTTTCGCTTTCGCCAATTACAATTCCGGAATCATTTATATCAAAAGCATATGTAAATTGGAAATCATCGTATTGCATAGTTGTGTAGATTCCATCTTTTAAAGAAAAACCCCTTTCAAAACCATCTCCAGCGAAAAATCTCCCCACAATCGTTCCTGCATTATTTATACTCCATAAAGATAAATGAGTGCGGTGGCCTCTCACATCATCAGGATGATGCGGAGTAACCCAGGATGAACCACTGAAAATAAAATAAGACGAATAGTCGTCAGCATCCTTGTATGCTCCGATTATTGTTCCACTCTCATTCATGTCTATGGCTTTTCCCGGGATATCAAGGTAGGTAAACGAATAGTTGACAGCATGGGCAATGCCAAACCCAATAAATAAAAATCCAAAGACGATCGTCGCTGCCAAATATTTTTTCATTTTATACCTTCTTATTTTGAGATAAAATGAGCCAAAACGGAGATCGAGCGTGAATAGCAAAAATAGGGCCTCGGTCGAACTTCAGGTATCAATGGTCGAAAAGTTCCTAATCAATTGTATAAGGTAGGAAGGACATTGTATGTCGCCCCGAATGATAATAAATTTGTCACACGTTTTTCAATGATATGTCATCATTCTGCGTATTCCGCTGAAGTCGGCCACCCAATATGACCCAAGCCGGCGACCCATTCCGGAGCAACCCGGCCACCTGTTATGATGAACCCGGCCACCCCCGTCGGAGCCGTCAGGCGACGCTGGTGGTTTCTTTTACTTCATACCTTCCTTTTATGTCAATGATGCTTTTTTCTTTCTCATGGATTCCCCCTTCAGGGTGTATCCGGTGGGCGTTGTGAACAAGCCTGTCGAGAAGGGCTCGGGCACTTAACGGTCGCCATGCTGAAATTATAAGCTATTGGAATTATTTTACAATGAGAGATATCACAGACGAGAGCGGGGAGAGTTGAATCCCGGTATTTCATCGCAACGCCCCCTTGTTAGACCCTGATATAACAATGTTTCCTCTTAACCGGTCCCCGTAACGTCCGATAAGAGCGATATCTGTTTGCGCAGAATGAAGTCCAATAACTAAAAAAAGGGGGCATTACATTATGAAATTGGGAAACATGAAGATTGGTTCGCGTCTCGGAGCAGGTTTCGGTATTTTATCCGTACTGCTAGTCGTCATGATCGTTCTCGGCATCATGGGCCTTAAATCCATGAGTGGCAATATAGATCGCATCGTGAAAGAGGGTAACCTCAAAGTGGAGCTGGCCAAGACCGCATCGGCTTCCATATCGGAGATCGTCGAGGGCGTTCTTGTCATGACGTCTCTTGATGATAAGAAGATTCGTGAAAATGCAAATGTCAAAATCGCCGCCGGCAGATCCGCATACAAAAAGGCGATCGAGGACCTGTTGAAGATAGATACCTCCCAGAAAGGCAAGGAGCTGGTCCAGAAGGCCCTCGACAGCCTTAACGAGGGGAAGGGGTCGAATGTCAGGATAGTTGAACTCGTCAATGCCGGCAAGCTCAAAGAAGCTGCCCAGCTCAACATCGACAAGGCACGACCCGCGACTGAGAAGGCACAGGGAGCGCTGGCCGAGCTCGTCAAGTATCAGAATGACCAGATGGACCAGCTCTACCAGGGGGCGATGCAGACCTATGGCAGCACCCGCAACCTCCTTATCGTGATCGGCGTCATCGCACTCATAATGTCCGTTACGATCGCCATGTTCATCACGAAGAGCATCACATCCCCTGTATCACAGGCGGTCGACATCTCCAACCGTCTCGCAGAGGGCGATCTGACGGTCTCTGTCGACGTTAAGACAACCGATGAAATGGGACAGCTCCTGGGGGCCATGAGGAACATGATAGCGAAGCTCAGAGAGGTAACGGCTGACGTCAACAGCGCCGCGGACAATGTCGCCACCGGCAGCCGCCAGATGAGTTCCGCTTCCCAGCAAATGTCGGAGGGTTCAACCGAACAGGCGGCATCCGCCGAAGAGGTCTCCTCGTCCATGGAGGAGATGTCTTCCAATATCAAACAGAACGCGGACAATGCTCACCAGACGGAGAAGATAGCACTGAAGGCGGCAATCGATGCAAAGGAAGGCGGCCAGGCCGTATCCGAAACGGTGGCAGCAATGAAGGACATAGCGACGAAGATCTCCATCATAGAGGAGATAGCCCGCCAGACAAACCTCCTCGCCCTCAATGCGGCCATAGAAGCAGCCCGCGCTGGAGAGCACGGCAAGGGCTTCGCTGTTGTGGCCACTGAAGTCCGCAAGCTTGCTGAAAGAAGTCAGACAGCGGCCGCCGAGATCAGTAAACTGTCGTCCTCAAGCGTGGAAGTGGCGGAGAAGGCCGGTGAGATGCTCGAGAAGATAGTACCGGACATCCAGAAGACGGCGGAACTCGTCCAGGAGATCAGCGCCGCCAGCAACGAACAGAACTCCGGGGCCGACCAGATCAACAAAGCCATCCAGCAGCTCGACCAGGTCATCCAGGAGAACGCCTCCGCGACGGAGGAGATCGCATCCACTGCGGAGGAGCTGTCCTCGCAGGCGGAACAGCTGCAGAACACCATGTCCTTCTTCAAGGTTGATGAGAGCGGGACAAGAAAGACATCACCCCAGAGAAAGCCTGTAAACGGGAAGGCCGTTTCGCTGGCCTCAGCCCCGAAAAAGGCACTCAACAGGGCGACGACAGTTCCTGCGCCGGCGGGTATCCATCTTGATCTCGGCGGAAACGGCGGCAGCGATGCATCAGACAACGAATTCGAGAGATTCTAAAGGAGAGCCCATGAGTAATTCATCTGATATAAGGCAGTACCTCACGTTCCAGCTGGGAACCGAGGTCTTCGGAATAGATGTTTCCAACGTAAGGGAAATCCTGGAATTCAACTCCGTCACCAGGGTGCCGAAGACACCGGACTTCATGAGAGGGGTCATCAACCTGCGCGGAAGCGTCGTCCCCGTCCTGGATATGAGGCTCAAGTTCGGCCTCACGGAAACCGAAAAGACGGTCAACACATGCGTCGTTGTCGTTGAGGTATCTTTTGAGGGAGAAACCATCATTGTGGGCGCCCTCGTGGATTCCGTGCAGGAGGTATTCGAGATGGACCAGAGCCTCGTTGAGCCCGCACCCAGGATGGGAACCCGGCTGAGAACCGACTTCATAAAAGGCATGGGAAAGAAGGATGACGGCTTCATTATCCTTCTCGACATAGCGAAGGTCTTTTCCTTCGAGGAGATCACCGGCCTGACGGCACCGGACCTGGCAGACAGCCCTGTCGCAGTCAACGAATAACGTACACTACAGGATAATCCCCTGGTTGTACCCCCCACCAGACCCCTTCGAGTTCCCCCTCGGGGGGTCCTTTTTTTCCGGCGCGGCCGTTCAATGCCCGTCAAGCACTTCACGCACGGTCAGCAGTAAATCTTCCAGGGAAACCGGCTTCTTAAGAAGCCGGAACTGACCGCCCGACAATCCCCTGCGCAATATCACGTCGTCCGTGTATCCGCTGTAGAAGAGCGCCTTGATACCAGGTTTGACCGCACGGGCGGCATCGAGGACTTCCCTGCCGTTCCTGCCGGGCATCACGACATCGAGGAAAAGGAGTTCGACCGTATCCCTGTTTTCCATAAACCGCTCGATCGCCTCATCGCCATGGGAGGCTTCAAACACGGTATAACCGTAACGCTCCAGTACATTTTTCGTGAATGCCCGAAGAGATGCGTCATCTTCCGCGAGAAGTATTGTCTCCGATCCGCCCCGGGGCTCAACGGCGCTTTTCTGTTCCGGATTGTCCATGTCCTTCCTGATAAGAGGAATACCGATCGAGAAGACGCTCCCCTTACCCGGCTCACTTTCCACATGGATATATCCACCGTGCTGTTCAACGATCCCGAAGACCATGGAAAGGCCGAGGCCCGTTCCCTTGCCCGGCTCTTTTGTGGTGAAAAAGGGTTCGAAGACATGCTCCCTGGTCTTTTCGTCCATTCCGACACCGTCGTCGGTACATGAGATAACGGCATATGGCCCTTCCTTTCGGAACCCGTTGGTCTTCAGGAATGTGCTGCCGATGACCGTCTTTTCAATACGGACCGTTATCTTACCCTTTGATACGGCGTCCCGGGCATTCGAGACCAGGTTCATCAACACCTGCTCGATCTGGAGGCGATCGGCCATTATCACCAGCTCCTCATCCGCTGGCAGCACCGTAAACTGGATCTCCTCGGTGAGCAGACGGGAAAGGAGCTTCTTCGACTCTTTTACGACATAATTGAGATCGAGAGGCTTCATGTTCAGTATTTGCTTGCGGCTAAAGGCGAGCAGGCTGCGGGTCAGGTGGCTTGCCCTCTCCGTTGCCGAGAGGATCTCCTTTACATGGAGCTGACCCGGGTCATCCGGTTTCATCCTGATCTGGAAAAGCGAGGCATAACCCATGATGACCGAAAGGAGGTTGTTGAAGTCGTGCGCTATCCCGGCGGCGAGTTTCCCTACCGCCTCCATCTTCTGGGAATGAAGGAACTGATTTTCAAGACGCTTGCGTTCCGTGACG
>DHVP01000048.1:239686-274548 GCA_002412715.1 Deltaproteobacteria bacterium UBA5205 | reverse complement strand
GAGGATTAAGTTGACGCGTATGCGTTTGTTACGGGATAAACGTGAGACAGTCCTTTGTCTTTTTCCAGGGGATCCATTGAACGTCTTTGAAAGGACCCGGAACTTACAGGCTCCGGGTCCTTTGTTATGCTGGATGTCGGTGCGCGGTTATCTGAGGCCGTCCTCACACTTGGCTTCTTCTTTCTTAAGTCCGCCGATACGCGGATGGGGTCTGCCGCCGTCGGTTACCGCTACGGCGAGGAGGATCTCGTCGGACCTTGGCGAATCGCTGACGGAGACTGTCATGGCGTCGAAATGGGACCTGACGAAGGCCGCGTCCTTGAAATGAAGGGGAATGTCGATTGTGTCACCCATCTTCCCCATCTTCTTGGCTGAGGGGATGATGGACTTGCCTCCGCCGACTGCGTTGCGGAGCGGTGTGCCGAGTTTCGGGTGGAGAAGCGCCGCGGCGTGTTCGAGTTCGCCTTTTTCCCCGACGATGGCCGCCTTCCCGTAGCTCTCGGGTTTTCTGTCGGCGCCGAGCGCCTCGACGGCCCTTTCGGATATTAGCTTGCCTACCTCTTCACTGAAATCGATGAGAGGCGCCAGATCATCTTGAAATTTCCCCGCGTAAGGGTTCTTGATAACGGCGATACAGGCTGCCTTCCTGATCGGCTTCGCTGCCTTCTTCTGGCCGTCAACCAACATGTCTTCAACGATGGTAACTATCTTTCTGATTTCCATCCTGCACCTCCAGGGTTATAGATTTATTGTTATTGCCATGAGAAGTTGTTACGATGCTTCCCTTCAACGCTATGGCTGCATAGGTGATGATGTTGCGATCCCTCAGGGCGTTCGCGGTTTTAAGTCCGTTCGTAAGGGAGCGCGCTACAATATCGGGGCTCAAGGCGCCGACCGCCATCGTGACGTCCTCATCCGGTATGTCAGTTTCGGGATCGATAAGACGCGCCTTCTTCCTGATGACCCCGCCGGCCGCGACCGTGGTGTGGTTGCAGATAAACGTAGCCGCGGCATCCGCTATCGCCCCTGTTTCGGCCACCGCGGTTGCGGTGTCCGCGAGGCCCAATGTCAGGCTTCTGCCGCCGAATCCGCTCGTCGCCATCCCGAAGTTACGCATGCCTTCCAATACCATGACATGGCTAGTCGCCTGCCCGGTGATAATATCGCCGATGCCTACCCTGAGGGCCCGGCCGGTCCTGTTGTAAATAGACAGGTCCCCGCCGTTGTTTACGGTGAGAACATCGACATCCTTCTTCAGAAAATGTTCTTTTATCATGTCCGCAACCGTACCGGCAACCGCCGCCATGGGTGTCAGGCTTGCCTCATCCACGAGCTTCACGGCCGCTGTCATCCGTTGTGCCGCCTCAGGCAGGCCGGAAACGTTCTTGATCCTTAGCGCCTTTTGCCTCAACACGGGCAGGCATTCCCGAATCTCTCTCAAGATGCCGGTGATTAATTCTTCCGCTTCTTCCCGGACAAACTCAAAAGGAACACCGTTCTTTTCGCCCGTTATGACCAGGCTGGCGGGGCCGATCTCGACATACATGGCATTCCTAACGGTCCTTGTCTTTTTTCTTCAATGCCTCTTTAACGGGTTGGACCGCCTCGACGTGTCCTCCGATCTCCTTGAATGTCTCAAGGGTCATCGTATATTCGACGGGGATTATAAAAGAAGGGGTCGGCGAGAGATAGATACTGCCGTGCTTGATTTTTTCCACGTCTACGAGGAAATTGATTCCTCCGCCGGGGAATATGAAGGGCCTCGCTCCGCCGACGGTGACATTGACCTTGCCCTCATGAACGGCCCGTGTGAGCTTGATGGGGTTTTTCGTCACACCGGCCCGCGCCGAGCCGCCGACGCCTGCCGCGAATACGGCGCTTACGCGGGAGAGCTCGCAAGAGTCCTTGAGGACTTCGAGAAACGTGACGGCCTCCGGGGACGGAGGCTCTTCAATGAACCTGTCTTTCTTCCATCTGTAGAAGGCTGATTTCCTTCCCGTAGTCTCGGTGATGAGGAGCGTCATACCCTCGAAGCATTTGCCTGTGTCTATTTCCTTCACGACGTCGAGGGGGTTCACTATATCGGTCCCTCCCCAGCCGCTCCCTTTGTTGAGAAAGTATCGTCCCTCTGTACTTTTCTGTCCCGTCAGCCCGATGGGGGAACGGGGTTTCTTAAGATATCTTCCCGAGGGATGCTCGCTGAACAGGCCCGTGATGTGTCCATCGAGGACGATCACCTCGTCGGCCGCCTCGAACATATATGGTGCAAAGAGACCCGTCGTGGCGCTTCCGCAGCCGACGCGCATTCTCTCTTCGATTATTCCGCCGATCTCGGGTTCCTTACCGAGGGCAAGCTCCATTTTTGTGCCGTCTTCGATCTCGACCTTGATCTTTTTGCCCTGAAGGAACTCGTGGAGCACCTTTGCGGCAAAGAGCCCATCCTTTGACGTGAGGATGTTGACGCCGCCCAGGGACAATATCTTCGACCCGTATTCCTCCGTACAGAGGTGGCCGATGTGCCGTTTTCCCTTTCTGCGGACGTAGATCTTTTTGCCTTCCTCGCCTACGTGGAGATCCGTGTCGACCTTCAGCTTCACCCCGCTGTAGCTTAAGGGGGCCTCGGTAACGACGGTAACGATGTCCACGCCGTCCTTGACGCCGCTGACGATAAACGGAGAGGGTCTGAAATCGGGGTAGGTTGTGCCCGATCCTATCCCGGTGATAAGGGGCCTTCCGATAGGTGCCGCACCGGCGCCGTCGCCAACTAGGTCCATTACCTCTTCGTATGTATGCACACGGCCATGCCTGACGATCTGCCCGTTTTCATTGAAATATCTCATGCAGGCGCCATGGGCGCCCTCGGGGATCCTGCACATGATGGGGCAGGACATGCACATGGGCTGGTCCGCGGGGGCCTCAGGGATCAGCGCCCCCTCGGGGCATACCTTGAGGCACGTCTTGCATTCGACGCAGCCGGTGCCGATCTGCACCTTCCTGCCTTCTACGGTTATGATACCGAGGGGGCAGATCTCTTCGCACAGCCCGCAGCCTTTGCATTTATCCAGATTGGCTTTCATATAAATTCCCTCGAGCTTTATACCCTATGCGGTTTTCCGGGTAGGCGGCGGGGTGTTTTTGCTTACCTGAGTCTTTACCACACCGTCTATTATCACCATAGCGATGCCCGGTATGTCGCCGACCTCGATGGCCGCCTTCGCATCCTTGCCGGAGGAACCCATGGGCGCATCGACGATCTGCAGATCACCGTCGAAACCGGGCGCCAGGATACCCTGAGACAGCCCGAAGACATTTTTCGTGTTGCCCGTCGCAAGGCAAACGGCTGTCTCAGCCGGAATGCCGCACAGCGCCGACATAAAATTGACCATCCTCCATATTCCTAGGGGTATGACGCCCGTTCCCGACGGGGCGTCGTTGCCCAGGATGAGCCTCTTCAAGATTCCCTTTTCCTTCATGAATTTGCCTATCTCGAGCGCCGACAGGGGATTGCCGCAGTGGACCACCTCGATGGCACAATCGGTCTTTTCAATGACCCGTTTCACCTCGGGTACGGGGATGCTCGTGGGCCCGCCGTTCAGATGGCAGGCCACGGTGGGTTTCGCAATGAGTACATCGTCGCAGGTGACCGTGGAGCTTCCCGGTACGGATGTGCCGCCGACATGCATGAGGACCTTCATACCGTATTTCTTCGCCCACTCGACCATCTGCCTCGCTTCGTCGGCCGCCTTGATGCTTCCCAGGCCGATCTCGCCGACAAGCCATACGCCATCATCGGCGAGTTCCTTGAAATCGGCTTCGACGAGGCCTTTTTCAAGGATCAGACCGCCGCCGTAGACTTTCACGCCCGCGGGTTTCAGCTTTGCAAATGACCTCTGGGCAAGAAGAGCGAGGGCCTTCGTGCCCTTGGGGTCTGTCGGTCTGCCGGGCATATGAACCTCGCCGGCGGATATCATCGACGTCACGCCTCCATGAAGACTGCTTTCAATGAAGCCGAGCTGATTCTGGCGGGGAGTAAAATCGCCGAACACGGGGTGCACATGAGAATCGATAAACCCCGGACAGACCGTCATGCCGTTAGCATCGATGGTCTTGTCAGCCCTGGGTTCACCACCACCGATCTCCTTGATCTTGCCATCCTCGATGAGGATGGAAACAGGACCGTTGACGACCGGTTTTTCGATGTCGCCTGTGAAGATCGTCCCTGCATTCCTTATAGCGAGCGTGCTCATACGCTTCCTCCTTTTACCCGGTTCATCATTTATTTTATTTTATTCTTTTCCAGGGCCAGTTTCAGCCGCTCTATGTCGCAGGGCAACTGGCGCATCCGCACCCCTGTTGCGTCCTTTATTGCGTTCACGATCGCCGCGGCCTGGGGGATGAGGGCCGGTTCACCGACCCCTTTGGCCCCGAAGGGACCCGTGGGTTCGCGGTCTTCGACGACTATCGCCTCGACCTCGGGCATGTCCATGGATGTGGGGAGATAGTAATTGTCGAAGGATTCGGTCTTTCCCGGTATGAATTCCTCCATGAGCGCAAGCCCGACCCCCATTGCGACCCCTCCGTAGATCTGGCCTTTCACGTTGCTCACGTTGATGGCCCTTCCCACGTCATGGGCCGCGTGCACCTTGACCGCCTTACAGACGCCCGTTACCTCATCGACATGGACCTCTGTCATGTGCGTGGCAAAGGCGTATGTTGCATAGGGAGCGCCCTGTGACGTTTCCGGGTCGGGAGCCGTCGTCGGCGGGTCGAAATGCCCCTTGAAAACAGGCAGACCTTTTTCTGCAGCCTCTCGACAGATGTCCTTGAGGGGTTTGCCGCTGTAGTAACCCTGTCCCTCAAGATATTCCCGCATCTTTTGGGCCGCGTTGCAGACGGCCATTCCCGAGATGTAGGTCTGCCGGCTTGCCGAAGTGGACCCCGCGTCGAGGGACGTGTCCGTGTCCCCCCGCACGAGGTCGATGCCCATCTCTTCCATCCCGAGGGCGTCGCACAGTATCTGAAGGAGGACCGTATCCGATCCCTGGCCGATATCGCAGACCCCGGAATGCATCTCCACTCTGCCCTCGGGGGTGAATGTGAGGTAGCAGCTCGACGGGTTCGATATTCCCGTGTTGCCGATGCCATAATACATGCACCCAAGGCCGAAACCGCTTCCCGGGCCCTGTTTGCGCCTCGCCCTCCAGAAAGGCTCGATGCCCTTGAGGGTTTCCAGAAGACCCGCGCTGTGGTGGAGGACCTGGGAGGTGGCGGTCAGAGAGCCCCTCTTCAAGGCGTTCTTCATCCGTATGTCCAGGGGGTCCATGCCTATGCGCTCCGCGATCTCGTCGAGCTGCGATTCATGGGCCAGGGCGAGTTGAGGCACGCCGAAGCCCCTCATGGCGCCCGATACGGGGTTGTTTGTGTAGAACATCCTCGAGTTTACGAGGACGTTGGGTACCTCGTAGGGACCCGTGGCATGCACCGCGGCCCTCAGACACACCGTCTCGCCGTAGGATATGTAGGGCCCCGTGTCGCCGATGATATTCACCTCGACGGCGGTGAGGTTGCCATCTTTTCCGGCACCCGTCTTGTATTCGATGTAAAGGGGATGCCTCTTGGTGTGGCCAAGAAAACTCTCCTCTCGTGTGTACCTCATCACCACGGGTCTTTTCGTGTGATAGACGGCCAGCGCGATGTAGCCTTCCACGGTGACGTCGAGCTTGCCGCCGAAACCTCCCCCGGTGGTGGCCTGGACGACCCGTACCTGCTCCGGGGGGATCGCGAGCAGCCTCGCTATCTCTTTCATCTTGTAATGGATGTTCTGCGTCGAGGAGGCGACGACTATGTGTCCCCTCTCATCCGTGTAGCCTATTCCTGCCTCGGTCTCCATGTAGGCGTGATCGATCCACGTCGTACTGTAAGTATTTTCGACGACGACATCGGATGATTCAAAACCTTTTCCGGCGTCACCCTTTATGACCTTGCGGTGGCTGAGGAGGTTTCCCCCATCGTGGATGAGGATGGCGGAACGCATGGAAAGAAAGGGATCCGAGATATATTCCAGGTCTTCGTATTCGATCTCCACGAGGCCCGATGCCTTGCGTGCTATCTCCTCGGTGACCCCGACGACGACAAGGATGGCCTCTCCTTTGTAGCGCACGCGCCCCTCGGCAAGGAAGGGCTGGTCTTTCTTGATCGCGCCGAAAAGGTTCTCCCCGGGTATGTCCTTGTGGGAGAGCACCTTTACGACCCCATCGAGGGCAAGGGCGGCGGAGGCATCAATCTTCCTTATCATCGCGTGGGGACGCGAACTGCGGACCACACAGGCAAAGAGCATGGTGTTATTCTTCAGGTCGTGGGCGAAGGCCGCGGTTCCCAGGACCTTGTCGAGGGCGTCAACGCGTGTTATATCCTGTCCGATGAACATAGTTCCATCAACCTCTGAGTACTTCTTCGAGAATGCCTTTCAACACGGGGAGCTTGTAGGCATATGAAGGCCTGATCCCCGAGATGAGCTTGATCTCCTCGAGCGCCATCCGTATCGCTTCCGTTATTATGGCCTCGTTCTTTTCGGCTCCCTTAAGCAGGTCTTCCACCTTCTTCGGCCTGAAGGGCATGGGCGTGCAGGACCCGATGGCCAGTTTCACATCCGTGAACCTGCCTTTGTCTTCCTTGATTGCGAAAGCGACGCCGAGGCGGGAGATCGCCCAGGTTGCCCTTTTCGCAACCCTGCGGTAGCCTTCCCGGTATCCCCGGAGGGGGTTTATCTCTACGGAACCCAGGAGTTCTTTCCTGTCGATGGAGGTCACGTAGGGGGCAACGATGACCTCTTCCAGCGGGACCCTGCGGCGCGTTTCTTTTGATTCCAAAACGAGAACGGCATCATGTATGAGCAGGGGAGGTATGGAGTCCGCCGCGGGGGACGCATTCGCGAGATTGCCTCCGATGGTGCCCATATTGCGTATCTGCGGCGAGCCGACGAGCCCGCACGCCAGGGCGAGACTCCGGGCGTTCCGGATGATAGGTTCCGACGTGCTGAGCCGCGCGTGCGTCATGGCCGAGCCCACGGATAGCCTTCCGTCCGTCTCCGTCATGGTGAGGAGTTCGGGGACGCCGGCCACGTCGATGACATGGCTGTACTGCTTCCCCGCCCTCATCTTGACCATGAGGTCCGTTCCTCCCGCGATGATCCGGGGGTTTTCGAGGGAAGAGAGCCAGGAAAGTGCCTCTTCCCTGGTTTTAGCGATCACACTTGCAAATTTCGGCAGCATTCTTTATGGCCTCTTCGATCTGTATATATCCCGTGCAGCGGCACAGGTTCCCGCTGATCGCCTCTTTGATGTCCCGGGCGTCGGGGTCCGCGTTCTTGAGAAGAAGACTGTAGGCACAAAGGAGCATACCCGGTGTGCAGTACCCGCACTGGACGGCGCCGGACTTGATGAAGGCCTCCTGAAGGGGGTGAAGAACTCCGGAAGAGGACAGGTATTCGACGGTTTTGATATCGCGGCCGTTTGCCTTCGACGCCAGGGTCAGGCAGGAATAGTGAGGTTCGTCGTCGACGAGCACGGTGCACGTCCCGCATTCCCCTATGCCGCAGCCCTCCTTGACGCTCGTGATCCCGAGCCTCTCCCTGAGGGCACCGAGGAGAGTCTCGTTGTCATCCACCTCGATCGAGGTCTTCTTTCCATTGAGTACGAAGCTTATGGTCTTCATTTCTTTTTCCGGTTATTGGTTCATATGTTCGCCGTTCCAACGCCCCTCAATAGCAGTCGTTCTTTACCTCCCCATAAGGTTCGGCAGATAGGTTGCTATTTGCGGAAAAACAGTGAGAATGATCGCCGTACCTATGATGGACAGGAGGAAAGGCATTGCCCCCCTGAATATGGTACCCATGGGCACGTCCTTGGCGATGCCCGCGATGGTATAGATATTGAGCCCCACCGGGGGTGTGATAAGACCCGCCTCCATCATGAGCACCAGGAGAACCCCGAACCATATGGGATCGAACCCGATGGTGACGATCACCGGAAAGATGACGGGCAGCGTGAGGACCATCATGGAAACGGAGTCGAGAAAGCACCCGAGGAGGAAGTATATGGCCACGATGATCACGAGGATGATGTACTTGGACACGCCGAGCCCGGCGATCCACGTAGAGACTGCCGTTGGTATGGTCGACAGGGCCAGGAAATAGCTGAAAAGGGTCGCGCCGGCGACGAGGAAAAGCACCATGATCGAGATCCTCGCCATCTCAAGAAGGGCGGAGAAAAGGTTTTGCTTGGTCAGCTTCCTCTTGATGATCACGATGATGAAAAGGGACGTGGCGCCGATGGCCCCCGCCTCCGTTGGGTTGATAAAGCCGAGGTATATTCCGCCCATGACGATGAAAAAGACGAGCAGCACTTCCCAGACTCCCTTGAGGGCGATGAGCTTGTCCCTGAAGGTCACCTTTTCCGTGCTGCGCGGTGCGAGCGCGGGGTTCAGGCCCACCAGGACTATAACGCAGGCAATGAACGCCCCGGACATGAGCAGCCCCGGCAGGATCCCCGAGATAAGGAGCTTTCCGATGGACTGTTCCGTGAGCATGCCGTAGACCACGAATCCGAGGCTCGGCGGTATGAGAAAGCTCAGTGTGCCGCCTGCCGCGATCACCCCGCAGCCAAGCTTGGGGTCGTATCCGAACCTGCGCATTTCGGGCAGGGCCACGCTCCCCATGGCGGCGGCGGCGGCGACTGAAGACCCGCTCACCGCGCCGAAGGCCGCACAGGCGGCGATGGTAGCGATCCCGAGTCCGCCCGGCAGTCTGCGGGCCCACTTGTCAAAGGTGTTGTAGAGCTCTCGTGTTATGCCTCCCGAACCCGCGAAGCTTCCCATGAGGATGAAGAGGGGGATGATGGTGTAGGGATAGTTATTCGCGACACCCCAGACGGTCTCTGCCACCTTGGGGAGGGCCGCATCCAGGGAGGACAACGCCCATATCCCGCTGAAACCCACAAACATCATGACGAAGGCGATGGGCATACCGAGGAACAGGAGGACCACCAGGAGCACGCAACCTAATATACCAACTGTAACGGGGTCCATTATTCCCTCCTTCCCAGGCTCGCAACAGATGTTATGAAGTCGGTGAGGATCTCCATCCAGAGCATCAACCCACCAACGGCTACAAGGGTCTTGAAGGGCCACATGGGTACCCGGAGCTGGTCCGTAACGGTCGTTTCGGAGATGCCCTCGATCCAGCCGTATATTGTCATGATGGCAATGATGACAAGGGACAGGAAATCAGTTATGATCCTGCATATCGTCCGGCCATTCACCGAAAACTTCGACGTAAGGAAATCGACAGCCACATGACCCCTGACCTGCTGGGTGTACGCGGCACCCAGCAGGACGAGGATGGACAGCATATATTCCGAAAGTTCAAGGGTGCCCGGGAGGGGCTTGTTGAAGATGGCCCTCCCGAGCACGTCAAAAGTGGTGATCAGCATGAGGGGAATTGCAAGGAACATACCCACCGCGCAGGTGGCGTATGTTGCCCTGTGTACCCCTTTTTGAAAACCTTCGAGCGCTTTCATGGCATTCCAGCCTCTTTTTCAGATATCAGGCCTTTTTGAATTCAGGCGGACAAGAAACGAGCTGAACGTTTCTCTTCTCGCACTCCTCGTTCATTATCGCGACGACCTTCTTGGCGTTGAGCTTCTTTGCTTCCATGTCGGAAACCCATTTGCGGGTCACATCCTGGAATCTCTTGTACCACTGTTCCTGTTCCGCCTTGGGAAGGTCTATCATCTTGACGCCGGTCTTCTGGATGTCCGCCATTATATTCTTGTAATCATCTTTGCCGAGACCGCCGGTGACCTTGAAGGGGTTCGTGCAGACATCCTCGATGATTTTCTTCTGGTCGGCAGGCAGCTTGTTCCAGCTCTTCATGTTCATTACGGTGCCTTCAGAGACGCAGCCGAATGTAAGGACGGTACCGTATTTCGCGACTTCGCCGAGCTTGTACGCAAGGATGAGGGGCGCGCAGGTGACGATGCCGTCCACGGTGCCCGTTTCCATTGCCATGTAAACATCGCCGAGAGGCATGAAGACCGGCTCGGCGCCAAGGGATTTGATGTAGTTCGTCTGGTGGCCGCCGGGGGATCTCAGTTTGACGCCCTTCAAGTCTGCCAGCTTGGAGATGGGTTTCTTCGTCCAGATGAAGGACTGGATACAGCCGTTGAGTTCGAGGACCTTGACGTTCTTGAACTCGTCCTTCAATGCCCTGTTGTAGACCGCGTTGCCGATGTCAGCGGCGGTATCCTTGCCGTCAACCCAGACCGCAAGGGAAAGGACGTCGGTGAGGGGAAAGCGTCCCGGCGTCCATGTGGCTGTGAAATAGCCCATATCCGAAAGTCCCTTCGCCACGATGTCGAAATGTTCGGGGCCCTTGCCGAGGGCAGCGCCGGCATACATGGTATACGCCATCTTCCCGCCGCTTCTCTTCTTTACCTCTTCCATCATCGGCGTCCAGACTGTTTTGACCTCCCGGCTTACCGGCGGGTGCCAGGTGCTGAACTTGAGATTGGCGCTCTGCGCGTGTAGAAGAGTATTGTCAAACACGCCCAACCCTGCCGCTGCCCCCACGACCGCGGCCCCCTTCAGAAAATCTCTCCTGGAAATTTTTTTACACTCCTCGCACATGGGATTCCTCCTTTAAGTTTTTCCTATGGCTTGCAAAAAACACCGCCCCAACAATATAAAGCACCAAAACCTTCCTTCCTGGTGCACTCATCGCAAATGTCATACCCGTTTCTCCATGCCTTCGTGGAAATTCCACGACAGGTTTGCGGGTGAAAATATAGAAGTTGCCTTGCTCCGTTTGAGATATGATAGCGGAAGGGAGTGCGAAGCTGCTATTTCGGAAAGTCGTCCAAAAACATTCATCTTGATTTCCTCACGCCTGTACCGGTTCTCCTGCTGATACGCATGCCGGAACCAAAGGTTTAAGGCGCTGAGTCCCATTAAATCCTATTAATTTTATTAAATATCATTTAATCCTGTCAAGGAATATCTAAAGCGAAAAGACCCTCGCTACCATAACAGATTATCCCTCAATTCACGAACAGGGGGCTATGACCATCCCTCCGGTCTTGAAGGAGCCGCTCGATATCGACGCCGCGAGATTGCATTCATCGTGGACGACCGAAGCAAGGCCCTCCACGTCTTCCACGGAACGTTCGGTTTCGTACCGGATGTTGTCCTTCGCCTGCCCCGAGAGGATGAGGTGGCTTTCCACGCCACAATCCCGGAGAACCTCGAGAAGCCGTATGCCATAGATGACGCCCGTTGCTCCCGTGATGGCTACGATGATCCGCTTCATTCTCCAGCTCCTTGAGCCTTGAACGTTATCTTTGCGCCGACGGTCCCCGGGATCCATTTCCTGCCGAACTCATCCATCAGGCGCCTGCCTGCGCGATAGCCCGTACAGTGCATTGCGCACAACCATTGGACATCTGACTTCTTCAGTCCCTCGACGGTGCCCGCGAGCTGTGTTTCAGAGGCGTTGTTGAGGTGCAGCCCACCCACGACGGCATGGATCTTTTGTCCGGGGAACAGCTTCTGTGCGGCCTTCACGGTGTTGACGATGCCTGCATGACAGCATCCCGTGAGTATGACGATGCCCGAGCCGTCAAGTTCCACAAAAATGGACTGGTCATCGATTATATCGTCGTGCACCATCCCGTCGGGGGTACCCACAAAGGCATTGGGCATCCCCTTCTCGAAGCTGACGGTGCGGTCAATCTGGCCGGAGACATGGACGCCGGACCCGAGATCCGTTGGGGCGGAGCTGCTGACGGTTCTCCGGGCAAAAGCCTGGATCAGACCGTCCTCGATTATCCAGGGGCCTGCATAACTGGATTCGCCCGTCCTGATGAACCGCTCTCTCCCGTAGGCCCCGGGATGAAGGACGAGTCTGGTGCGGGCGGGCGTGGCTTCGAGCATCCCCGCCAGGTTGCAGAAGTGGTCCACGTGGCCATGGCTCAGTACAAGATAATCGAGTTGTCCCGGATCGATGTCCAGAAGTTCCATATTGTGGGGCATCACCTCGGGGCTTCGACCGAAATCGTAGAGCACCTTCAGGCTGTGTTTGCCTTCAAAGACCTCGACGAACATGGACAGTCCCTGCTCGGCCCACAGCCGTGACCCTTTCCCGGGGACAGGGTACCGGACCATGTCCGTCGACGGAAGAAATATGTCCACATAGTTGTCGACGAGGATGGTGACCTCACATCTATCGGCCATCTGTTATCCTCTCCAGCAATGCTGTGACCTCCTCGAGTCCTGATTCTTCAGCGCGTCACCTACCAATGATCGATCCTGGTGCGCGCCATTTTCCCGATTACATTATTACAATACTCCGAAACGCTCACCCGACGTTCAAGGCCGGGATAATTATACCCATCTCAAGGTTACCGTTTTTTCGTCAAGGAACAGCTTGACGGAATCCATTCTGGATTTTGAGTTCCCGAAGAAGGAATCTTTCTTGGAACCCAGCCCGAAGAACGCATAGGGCTGCGGTATGCCGGCGTTGACACCCACATTACCCACTTCGCATTCCCTCGTAAATTTGCGGGCGGCCTTGCCGCTTTCCGTGACTATGCATGCGCTGTGGCCGTAATTCGTTGAATTGATCCAGCCGATGACCTGATCCAGATCATCCATCCGGAAGAGGTTGCACAGAGGCCCGAACGCCTCTTCCCGGGCAATGTACATGTCGGGTGTAACATTTTCGAAGATGCTGGCCCCGAGAAAATACCCTTTCTCGTAGCCTTTTACCTGCGCCTTGCGGCCGTCAAGTATTAGCTTTGCCCCTGATTTCAGGCCGGACTCGATGAAACTGACCACCTGGTTCTTGCCCTTCAAGGTTGTCAGAGGACCGAGTTCGACGGCCTCGTCAAGGCCATAACCCATCTTCAGGGCGGCCGATGCCTCCAGCAGTTTTTCCTTTACGGCCTTGTATATCTTGTTGCCTCCGACGATTACAACGTTGTCGGAACCGAGGCAACGCTGGCCGGACATGCCGAAACAGCCCCTCAGGATGTATCCGACCGCCTGATCGACGTCCGCGTCAGGCATGACAACGATCGTATTTTTGCCGTTGCCGTTCAGGGACGACCTTTTGCCGTATTTGCCGCAGATCTCGAAAAGTTCCTTTGCCACTCGTGTCGAGCCGATAAGGCCCACTCCCCGGACCCGGGGATCGGAGAGAATAACCTTGTTCAATTCCCTCTCGGGTCCCATGTGGAGGAGGTTTGCAACGCCGGGGGGAAAGCCCGCTTCGTCGAGCATCTTGAACATCGCATCCGCCGAAACCGGGCACTGGAGGCTTGGTTTCACGATGACCGTGCATCCGCATGCCAGGGCGTAGGGAACGAACGACGACCACGCGTGCATGGGGATGTTGCCCGGGGTGATGATCATGAAAACGCCAACGGGCTCCCTGAGAAGGTAGCAGTCTATACCGGTTGCCAGCTGGTCGACGTGCTCGCCTTTCAAAAGGCTGTACATGGCGCTGCCGGCTGCCTCGATGTTCTCGATACACCTCGAAATGGTGCCCCTGCCGTCGCTTAGCGTACAGCCATGGTCCTGGACGAGGATCCTTGCCAGTTCCTCGTGGTGTCTCATAAACGTGTCTCTCAGATTGAATACCAGCTTTGCCCTGTCGCGGAAGGGCACGTTTTTCCATTTCTTGAATGCGGTGTGTGCCGTTGCTATCGCCTGCTCGACGTCTTCGGGTGACGCGATCGGAGCCTGCGCGATCACCTTGTCTGTCGCGGGGTTGGTGGTATCGAAATATTTGTTTGTTTTCGGTTTTACCCATTTGCCGTTTATATAGAGATCCAGCTTTCCATAATTTTTGCTAACTTCCGGCAGAAGCGACATATTTTTTCCTCCTTTGATATTCGAAATTTAGAATGTGGGTGGGGTTATCACCCATATTACGACGACATCCTCTTTGCCTGTGTTGCCCCAGTCATGAGGAACGGTTGAGGAGAAGTAAAAGCTTTCATCCTTGTGGATCTTGTACATTTTGTCGCTGAGGATCAGGTCCATTTCGCCCTGGACAATATAACCGAACTCTTCTCCTTCGTGGGAATACATCCCATGAGAACCACCGCCCGGCTTGATGACGGTATAAAAAGGCTGCATCTTCTTGTTGCTCGTGCTCCTTACGAGGGATTGGATCTTTGCGTCCCATCTGTTCAATTGTATGACGACGCGCGATTCCTTATGCATTACCACATCTTCGTTGTTGGCCCGCTTCATGAAGAAATCCACGATGTTGACGTTGAGCGCCTCGGCTATCCTTTTAAGCATGGAGATGGAAGGGTCCGCCTTGCCTCGTTCAAGCTGGGATATCAGAGACGGGGTACATTCGACAAGCTCGGCGAGCTGTTTGATGTTCAGAGTTTTCTCTTCCCGGAATTCCTTTATCTTTTTCCCTATGTCCATGTGTCCGCCCGCTCGAGTGGATTAAATAATATTTATTTTATTAAATCAGATTTAATTCTGTCAAGCAGTTTTTTACCAAAAATAAAAACCCCGGACAGTTTTGCGCCCGGGGTTTTTTGTTCAATCAGGTGAGTTTATTATGCGGCTGCTGTCTTCTGTGCGAGGCCCAGCCTGTCCAGGGTCTCGAAGTATGCCTCGATCCTCGTGCGCACCTGTGATTCGGCGTAAAAGCGCTGGTCGCCCATGTCGCTCTCGAAGACGAGGGCAGGGATGCCGGTTCTCTTCGTGAGGATGTCCTTCAGGGTCGGGACCGCGAACGATACCGCCTTGCAGCTCCTGTTCATGAACATGATCATGCCGTTCATGGAGTATTTCTTGAAAAGGTCTGTTGCCATGTCCGCCCTGTCCTCAATGGTGGAGTTGGAGAACCGGTTCACGTAGTTTTCGGCAAGGGTGACCAGCGGGTCCTTGTTGAGGTCGAACTCGAAGCTCCACGCGTGAACGTAAAGGGAGGTGAGGATGACGCCGCCATACGAACCCAGCATCTTGGCATGATCGCTGAACTTGAACCACACAGGAAGGTTTTCCCAGTAGAGGCGGTATTTCTCCTGATCTTTCGGCAGCACACCGATACCCTGGTCCACCTTTGCCTGTATCTCGTTGACGAGGGTCTGGTAGTAGTCGACGCACTCCTGGGTCCCCCTGCGGTAAACGGCGATGGCCATGCCGATAAGGGCGTCGAAGATGCTGATGGGCGATGGTTTGTACTGGGCCATGTCGAGGAATTCCTTGTAGAGGATGCTCGATGCGGCGGAGTATTTCATAACCTCTTTAAGACGGTCGTAGTCAAATTTCCTCTTCGTTTTTTCTTCCAGGAAAGCGATGAGTTCCTTGAGTTGGAGGACGCAGTACTTGACGATCTCTTCGCGGGCCTTTTTGTTCATGACGTGCTCCGGCGTATCGAAGACAAAAACGGGCTGACCGCCCTGGCGCGCCAGTACCTGGAACCATTTTGTCAGGGTAAAACACTGGGCGTTACAGGCGAGGAAGAGGTCTGCGTCGGGGATACCCCTCGTAACAGTGACGCCTGTTTTCCGGTAGCCAAGGTCGCTTCTGGCATAGGCACAGAGGTGGTTTGTGTAGCCCATACCCTCGACAACGGAGCAGAGCTCCACCCCTTTCTTGGCCGTCAGGTTTGCGACGGCGTGGTTCTCGGGGTAGATAGGCACAATGTCGTGAGCGACGAAGATCTCAACGGGAGAGATCGCCGTGGTATAACCGATGAGCTTGCCGTTATCATGAGCATGGAAAGCATCTTCCATGTATTCGTCGGTTATCTTTTTTGACAGTTGTTTTGATGTCAGCTTGTCGTTCATAGTGAGCCCCCCTTGAGAGATTCGAAGAATGCCTGAGCCCGCGTCAGGACGTGGGACAGGGAAGTGGTCTGATACTCCGTGTCCAGAACGTGAATCGGTATCCCCTCTTTTTTGATCAGGTTCTTCAGATCCGGCAGATCGTATTCCTGGGATTCGCAGAATTCGATGTGGACGTAGATGATCGCCTTTGCTTTTGTTTCTGTGTAGAGCTTTTTCACCTCTTCAAAGTTCTTGAACACGTCGTCGTGGATGGGCGAGAAGAACCCCCTGCGGAAATGCCTGTCAGCCATGGCATCTATAAGGTCGCCGTTCAGTGACGGGGCTCCCCTGAGGTACCGTGTGCCGTCGACAAGGGTATCGCCGACGATGTTGAGCTTCAGTTCGTCGAAGATGTCGAATATCTCGGGCGGATCGCAGGTGATCCCTACGAGGATCACGTCGGTGTAACCTTTGCCTTTCTTCAGTTTCAGCCCGTCTTTGATTGACTTCAGGCTCTTGTTGAATTCCGCCTTGTCGACCTGCAGGGAGAGTTTCATCATGGCGAAGAACTGCTTGTTCGTTATCGTTCCCGGGTTTTTCTTCTTGATCTCATAAAGTTCGGCGAGAAGCCTCTTGTTTTCGTTGTGGATCAAGATGGACGCGTTGAGGGCCTCGTTCGTCAGAGTTTTTCCCGTCCACTCGCCGAGTGAGGCGATAAGACGTTCGATTTCCTCCTTGACCCAGTAGCGGGCGGAGGGCCTGTCGGCCTGACGGGGCGCAAGGTAGCTCTCCACATATTTGTCGGGAAAATTGATCCGCCATATGTCGGAAAGGTGCTGTGTCGTGTCACAGACCTGAGGCAGAACAAAACCGCTGAAGAGATCGCCCTCGTAACTCAGCGCGAGTTCGAGATTGCTCCGTGCCAGCGAACAGGCATTGTCTGGAAGATGACTGGGCGCTTTCTTTAAGGGTTTATGAGTACCAAGAATTGTCACGGGAAGGAGATCGAATGCATAGATCACCTCTTCAGGAACATCAGCGATGGTACTCCCAACTACTTTCTTTCCTGTATCTCTAGCCCATTGTCGGATGGAAGGATACGGATCCCGAGCGAGTGCAACAACATCTTTCAGATTTAAGCTTTCCCACATAACCCCTCCAAAAATGATGAAAAATTTCACACATTATATGAAGGTTGCCGATTATTGTCAAGGTAAGTTTCGGGTGGTCCAATCCGGTGAAAACAAAGGCGGATAGGCCTTCTGTGGGGGATGGACGCCCCGGGATAGTTTACGAAGTCTCGGTTTCCACCCAGGCCGCGTATTCAGGGAGGGTCTCATCTACGGCCGTGGCCGTGATCTCCGGGACTTCGTAAGGATGAAGCTCCTTTATCGCCTCCTCGGCGCGGCGATAGAGGTCGTGCCTCGTTTTCATCACGCAATACCATTCATCGGCCTCCTCCACTTTTCCCTTCCACCGGTAGATGCTGCGGATGGGGCCCACCACCTGACAGCATGCTACGATGCGTTCTTCGACAAGGCGCCTTCCGAGTTCCTCGGCCGCCTTCCTGTCATCGATTGTTGTGACGATCTGAATAATGGCCGGCATTTTTTCTCCTCCTTTGTTAGCTTTGCCGCGTCGCGTGTGAACGGCTCTCGCGTGAACAATTTAACTTGAAATTATGGGAGATTTCATATATTTTTCTATGCTACAATAGGTTTTAAGGGTTTTACGGGACATTGAGGACGCCATGTTTCAAATAAATGATGGAAATGCAATCATACTTGCCAGCGAATCGACGAGAAGGGTCGATATTCTGCGCATGCTCGGGATTCCCTTCTCGATAATCCCGCCTGATATAGACGAGACCAGAAGGCTCGAGGAGCCGCCGAGGGAATACGTTCTGAGGGTTTCGTATGAGAAGGCGCAGAAGGTCGGAAGACATTTTCCGGACAAGTGGGTGATAGGGGCCGACACGATCGTGGTGTATAAGAACAGGATCCTCGGCAAGCCCGTGAACGAAGATGAAGCCTTCAGGATGCTCCAGCTCCTGAAAGGGAAATGGCATAAGGTCATAACCGGGTTCTGCGTATTGAACGTCAACAGGGATATCACCTACCGGGATGCCGTGGAAACCAGGGTTTTCATGAAAGATCTCCTCGACCAGGAGATAATGAAATATATCGGTACCTCCGAACCGCTCGATAAGGCCGGCTCCTATGCGGTCCAGGGAAAGGGCGGCTACATGGTAAAGGAAATCAAGGGATCCTATTCGAACGTGGTGGGACTGCCGATCTGTGAACTGTCCGAGGTCCTTCTCTCCCTGGGCATCCTTTCATGAGTGACGTCCGGCACGCCGTAGAGGCCGTGCGCGAAAGAATAGACAGGGCGTGCGAGGCGGCCCGGCGAGACCCGGCGGGGGTGACCCTGATCGCCGTCACGAAGAAGGTCGAGGCCGCCCGCGTAGTCGAGGCCATCGAAGCGGGTGTCCGGGACATCGGCGAAAATTACGTACAGGAAGCGAAAGGGAAGATAGAGATGATCGGTGCCGCGCGAGCCCGCTGGCATATGATAGGTCACATCCAGAGCAATAAGGTCAAATATATACCGAAGCTTTTCGACTGCGTCCATACCGTCGACAGCAGGGAAACGCTCGACGGTCTCGAACGTTACGAAAAACCGATTGACATCCTTTTCGAGGTAAACCTCGCCGGGGAGGCCACCAAGAGCGGGACCGACGTGGAGGGATTGCGGCGCATGCTTGACCGGGCTGCAACGCTCACGTTCCTGAGACCGGCCGGTCTCATGACGATGCCGCCCTACGCGGAAAACCCCGAAAAGGTCCGGGGCATATTCAGGAAGCTTAAAACGATCCTTGACGCGGTGAACAGCGAGTTCGGCCTTTCCATGAAGGAGCTTTCCATGGGCATGTCTTCCGATTTCGAGGTGGCCGTGCAGGAAGGCGCCACAATGGTGAGGGTTGGAACGGCGCTTTTCGGGGAGAGACTATGAAGCCATGGGGTGGAAGGTTCAAGGGCGCCACGGACCCGCTTCTCGAGAGGTTCAGCGCATCCATTGATTTCGATCGGGAGCTCTACCGCCAGGACATTGCAGGCAGCAAAGCCCACGCCGGCATGCTTGAGAAGATCGGTATTCTCACCGCCGCGGAGAAGAGAAAGATCCTTCGGGGCCTCACCGAGATCGAAAAGGAGATCGCCTCGGGATCGTTCCAGTTCTCCGAAGCGCTTGAGGATATCCACATGCACATTGAGGCTCGGCTCATCGAAAAGACCGGTGAGGCGGGCAAAAAGCTCCATACGGGGCGCAGCCGCAACGACCAGGTTTCCCTGGACATGCGCCTTTTCCTGAAGGAAGAGCTCCGCGTGATCGAGTCGAACCTGGTGGGGCTTCTGGCGTCGCTCGTCAGGAAGGCCGAAAAGGAAAAAAAGGTGATCATGCCGGGCTATACGCACCTTCAGCGTGCCCAGGTGGTGCCCTTTTCCCACTACCTCCTGGGACATTATTATGCATTGAAAAGGGACAGGATAAGGCTTCAGGGGGCCGAGGCGACGGTCGATGTCCTGCCCCTGGGAAGCGGCGCCCTTGCCGGGTCGACGATACCGCTCGACCGGGAATGGGTGAGAAGAAAGCTCGGGTTCGCACGGGTCTCGGAGAACAGCATGGACGGTGTTGCGGACAGGGATTTCGTCATCGACGCCCTTTATGCGGCCGCTACTATTATGGTGCACCTCAGCAGATTGTCGGAGGACCTCATCCTTTTTGCGACACAGGAGTTCTCCTTCATATCCCTGCCCGACGAGCTGTGCACCGGTTCAAGCCTCATGCCCCACAAGAAGAACCCCGATGCGCTAGAGCTTATCAGGGGGAAGACCGGCAGGGTGCTTGCCGATCTTTTCGGCCTGCTCACAATATTGAAAGGCCTGCCTTTCACGTATAACCGCGATCTCCAGGAAGATAAGGAGCCCCTCTTCCACGCGGTCCGGACGGTGAGCGATGCCCTGGCGATCATGGAGCTGTGCATAAAGGGCTTGGTGGTGAAGAAAGAGAACATGGAAAAGGCGGCCGAGGAAAGTTATATGCCCGCCGTGGAGTTGGCGGAATACCTTACCATGAAGGGAATGCCTTTCAGACAGGCCCACGGGGTTGCCGGGGCAGCGGTTCGCGAGTGCGAGGACAAAGGAAGGTTTCTCGGCCAGATGCCGCTGGCAGACCTGAAAAAACTATCCCGTCTCTTCGAAAGGGATGTGTTCGACTATATTAAACCGCGCAGTGCCCTGCACATGCGAAAATCAACGGGCAGCGCCTCTTTTGAAGAGGTGCAGAAGGCAATCGATGCTGAAAAGAAATATCTCGGTTTGTAACGTTCTTTGTGTGGCGTTCTGTCTTGTGCTTGCCCTTTCATCCTGCGGGAAGAAAGGCAACCCCATGCCGGTGGCGGTCGCAAAGGCCGGGGTCATAGGGGACCTCCGGGGCGAGGTTAAAGACGGTGTTCTCTTTCTCTCGTTCACCCCGCTTGCGGCCATCAAGCCCGAGAAGAAGGAACCGGGCGAAGGTGAAGCGAAAATAGCGGGTTACAGGATATTTAAGGGATGCGGCACCTGTCTCGGGGACCTGCAGCCCTTCAGGACGATCAGCCTTGATGAGCGGAAGGGATATACCCTGGCCGGAAACAGGCTCTACTTCTATGATGACGACCTTGTGCCCGGCAATGAATATGCCTACCGGGTCTATCCCGTAACCACACGGGGGACGCGCGGCGAGGCCTCAAATGCCGTCGTCGTGGCGTGGGAGGAACCCCCGGGGCCTCCCGGCTCCGTGAAAGCGACGGAAAGCGACGCCAGGGTGGAGATCTCATGGACAAAGGAAGACGGATATCTTTATAACATTTACCGTTACGATAACGACATGTACCCGATTATCCCTCTCAACCCTCGGCCTGTCTCGACGACCCTGTATATGGATGCAGGCTTGACGAACGGCCGCACCTATGTCTATGAAGTCAGAAAAGTGATTCAAGCAGGCGAGATGCCCCGGGAAGGTGAAGGAATGAAGGTCAGCGCCACACCGGGCGACAAGACCCCTCCGGGCGCACCGATGCTCGTCAAGGCCGAGAAGAAGGGGAATACGATCGTTATCACCTGGGAGGCAAATACGGAAACAGACCTCGCGGGATACAACGTCTATCGCATCATGGGTTCCCAGGCAGTAAAGCTCAACAGTGTTCCCGTGAAGGAAAATACGTTCATCGACAAGAACGCTCCGGATCACCGCTTCATCGCCTACCACGTTACCGCGGTCGATACCGTGGGAAACGAGAGCCAGACGTCGCAGGAATCGATCGTAATCATGAAAGAGTGAGGGCATGGACTATTTCGAATATCGCAATGGAGAACTGTTTTGTGAGGATGTCCCCGTCAAGGCGGTGGCCAGGAAGGTGGGAACCCCCTTCTATCTTTACAGCTACGGAACCTTTGAAAGGCATTTCCGGGTTTTTGACGGAGCTTTCGCGGGTATGCCCCACCTTGTCTGCTATTCCCTGAAGGCCAATTCCAATGGGGCCCTCGTCAGAACGGTGGCGAAACTGGGAGGCGGGGCGGATATCGTATCCGGCGGTGAGCTTTACAGGGCTCTTGAGGCGGGGATACCGGCGGACAGGATTGTCTACTCCGGCGTAGGAAAAAGTGCCGGGGAACTCCGGTATGCCATCGAAGCAGGCATTCGCATGATCAATATCGAGTCGGAAGGGGAGCTCCTCGTTTTGAAAAAGCTTTCCCGGAAGATGAAAAAGAAAGTCCCCGTTTCCATACGGGTCAACCCCGAGATAGACCCCAAGACCCACCCTTACATTACGACGGGGCTCAAGAAAAACAAGTTCGGTGTACTCTGGGGGGAGGCCGCGCGGCTCTACCGGGAGATAGCCGCCGAGGACTACCTCGCGCCCGTTGGCATATCGTCGCACATCGGCTCCCAGATCCTTGAACTGGGGCCCTTCATCGAAGCCGTAACATCCCTGAAATCAATGATCCTTGAGCTTAAGGGTCAGGGCATTGACATCGAAATGCTTGATATCGGCGGGGGCCTGGGCATCTCTTATAAGGATGAACTGCCGCCGCATCCGGATGAATACGCCAGGGCCGTCAGGGAAAATCTTGGCGACACGGGCATTACGCTCATCATGGAGCCCGGCAGGGTCATCGTCGGGAACAGCGGCATCTTTGTTGCCAGGATGCTCTATGTCAAGCGGACCGCAGGTAAGACGTTCTACATTGTCGACGGGGCGATGAACGACCTGGTGCGGCCCTCGCTGTACAATGCGTACCACGAGATCCTGCCCGTTGACGAAAATAAGGGAAAGACATTGGTGGTCGATCTTGTGGGGCCCATTTGTGAATCGGGCGATTTCTTTGCAAAGGATAGAGAACTGGCAGACTTGAAAGAAGGCTCGCTTGTGGCCGTCAAGGGCGCGGGGGCGTATGGTTTCGCCATGTCATCCAACTATAATTCCCGGCGGAGGGCGGCGGAGGTCCTTGTAAGGGGCGGCGAGTTTTACGTGGTCAGAAAAAGAGAGACTCTTAAAGATCTCACCCGCGGTGAATCGACGCCATCTTTTTTGGAGGTATAAAAGAACGTGATTGAACTGGAATTTTCAAAAATGAGTGCAAGCGGAAACGATTTCGTGATGATCGACAACCGGGACGGGAAAGTGTACGACCGGTTTCCCGATATTCTGGGTTTTGTGGCCAAGATATGCAGGTTCCACCACTCGGTAGGCGCAGACGGCGTTATCCTGATCGAGAATTCCACGAGTCATGACTTTCGCTGGCGGTTTTTTAACGCAGACGGCTCCGAGGCTGAAATGTGCGGAAACGGGGGCCGGTGTGCGGCACGCTTTGCCGTCATGAACGGCATAGCCGGGGAAAAGATGGCCTTTGAGACCGTTGCGGGGATTATCAAGGCGGAGGTCCATGGCCAGAAGGTGAAGCTGCAGCTCACAAGGCCGGCCGATATAAAGCTCGACTATGCCGTCTGCCTCGACGACAAGGAACTCTTTGTCAGCAGCGTCAACACGGGGGTGCCCCACGCAGTCCTCCTTGTCAGCGATATCGATCTCGTGCCTGTCGACGAACTGGGCCGGATGATACGCAGCCACAAGGCTTTCGGTGAGAAAGGCACGAACGTCAATTTCGTGGAGGTCCTGGACAAGGATAATGTCCGGGTGCGGACCTATGAACGGGGGGTGGAAGGGGAAACATTCGCCTGCGGTACCGGGGCCGTGGCATCCGGCGTAATCCTCACCGAGAAGTCCCTTGTCGGGAGCCCTGTCAATATCCACACGAAGGGCGGCGAGATCCTGAAGATATATATCAATGATGAGGTTTATCTCGAAGGCGATGCCAAGTTTATCTACAAAGCCCAGCTGCATGAGGAAGCACTTTTGTGAAAGGAGAAGCCATGGAATTGAAAGGTATTTTTACGGCGCTTGTTACGCCATTTCGCGACGGCGGTCTTGACGAGAAGGCACTCAAAAATCTCATCGGCTTCCAGATAGCAGGCGGAGTCGATGGCATCGTACCCTGCGGCACAACCGGTGAGGCCCCAACACTTTCCTACGAGGAGCACGAAAAGGTCATCGAACTTGCCGTGAAATACGCCGGCGGGAAGGTACCTGTCATTGCCGGTACCGGTTCGAACAGCACCGCGGAGGCAATAGAGCTTACCATCTCGGCGAAGAAGCTTGGCGCAGACGCCTGTCTTCTCACAACTCCCTATTACAACAAGCCGACGCCGGAAGGGCTCTTCCGTCATTTCCAGGCCATTGCGGAAAAGACCCGGATGCCCATCATTCTTTACAATATACCGGGTCGCACAGGTATCAACATGACGCCGGAAACGATAGCCGAACTGGCAAAGATCAGGAACATCGTAGGCATCAAGGAAGCGGCCGGTTCACTGACGCAGGTCTCGGAGATCTACCGGCTTACGAAAGGCAGGTTCACTATCCTGTCAGGCGACGACAATCTCTTTCTCCCCATGATGAGCGTCGGCGCAGTCGGCGTCATATCAGTCTTTTCCAACATTATGCCGAAAGAGCTCAAGGCCCTGTACAAGGCCTTCATGATCGAGAAGAACATAGCGAAGGCGATCAAACTTCATACTGGATTGATGCCTCTCTTCCAGGGAATGTTTATCGAAACCAATCCCATACCGGTCAAGGAGGCGCTTTACAAGATGGGTATGATCGCGCGTGAGTACCGCCTGCCGCTGTGCCCCATGTCCGACAAGAATGCAGCTTCTCTGGGAGCTCTTCTGGGAGAATACGGTCTTACGGGAAAAGGCAGGCGAAAGGCTTAAACCCCGGGCACAAAGAGAAGAGGTGCGCACTATGGTAAGAGTTGTCATAACGGGTGCATGCGGAAAGATGGGCCGTGCAATACTGAATCTCGCCCTCGAAGACGGTGACCTTGATGTTGCCGGCCTTGTGGAGATGAAAGGCCATCCCATGGCTGGAAAGCCGCACGATCTCATGGGCGGGAAGCCGCCTCACGTGGTCGACGATCCGGCAGAGGCCATAAGCGGCGCGGACGTTGTTATCGATTTCTCCGAGGCGGCCGCCTCGGTGAGCCATTTCAAAATAGCGGTGGAAAAAGGTGTGGCCCATGTCATCGGCACAACGGGTCTCAAAGATGACGATCTGCGGTTTATCAGAGAAACGAAGGGCGCACGGGTCGTCGTCTCTCCCAATATGAGCATCGGAATGAACATCCTCTTCGACCTTGCGCAAAGGGTCTCCGCCATCATGGGGGACGCGTACGACGCCGAGATCGTCGAGCTGCACCATCACTGGAAGAAGGATGCACCGAGTGGTTCGGCGCTCAAGATCAAGGACGCCGTCGAGGCGGGGCAGAAGGGCCGCGGCTGGGTAGAGGTCTTCGGGCGCCAGGGCATGACAGGCGAGCGAAAAAAAGACGAAATCGGGGTCATGAGCATCCGGGGCGGCGATATTGTAGGTGAGCACACCCTGTTCTTTGCCGGTATCGGCGAGCGGCTCGAGCTTACCCACAGGGCGTGGTCACGGGACAACTTCGCCCGGGGAGCACTCCTTGCTGCAAAATGGCTTGTAAACCAGCCTCAGGGCATCTATTCCATGAAGGATGTGTTGGGACTTTGAAAAAAGCCCCACGTTTCGATTTCACGTTTCACGTTCGAGATGCAGGCATCGGCTCGTCCCCTGAACCCCTGCCATCTTTTGATTCCCGAAACTCTAAAACCCCATGTGTGGAGCCCGCTTTCCGCGCTTGTTAAAGTTTTCTCTTGAAAAACATACCGGGAATTGTTAGACATATGAAAAAAAAGGGAAAATCACGGACATAAAAGGTAAAAAGATGGCAAAATTTTCAAAGATTCCCGAAGCGACGATACGCAGGCTTTCCAGCTACCTGAAGTGTATGGTCGATCTGGAGGGCAAGAACGAAAAGGTCGCGTCGAGCGCGGTGATCGCAAGTATCTGCAACGTCAACGCTGCTCAGGTGAGAAAGGATTTCGCCTATTTCGGTGAATTCGGAATTCGCGGTATGGGTTACAATGTCAAAGACCTGAAGAGACATATTAAAGAGATACTGGGCATAAACAGGGAATGGCGTATAGCCGTTGTAGGTGTCGGAAACATGGGGAGCGCCCTCCTCGTCTACAAGGATTTCCTGAAGCAGAATTATAAGATCGTCGCCGCCTTCGATCTCTATCCCGAGATGGTCATCGGGCGTATATCGGAGCGTGTCGGCAAACCGGTGGAGATCCTCCACGTCGACCGTCTCAAGGAAGTCGTAAGCGCCCGCAATATAGAGATCGGAATCATAACGACGCCTCCCCAGGAGGCGCAAAAAGTTGCGGACCAGCTCATCGAGGCGAATATCAAAGGCATACTCAACTTCTCGCCTGCGCCCGTACGGACATCGGAGAATGTAAAGCTGAGAAATCTTTTCTTCACATCGGCGCTCGACAATCTGGTATATTATCTGTCAAATTAGTTAGGGGCAATCATGTGGAAGGTGCTGGCTACTGCGGTGGAGATGCTTATATATGCGGCGGTGTATATAATCCTTGCCCTCGTTGCCGTGAAGATAGTCGGAGCCACTTTCACTGCCGATTTTGAGAAAAAGATTTCCGATGAGAACAATACAGGGCTTGCACTCATATGTGCATCCCTGTTCATAAGCCTCGCGATTCTTCTCGCGTCAATAGTGAAATAATGAAAAGCATTTTTGTAACGGGTACCGATACCGGTGTTGGGAAGACCATCATCTCTTCGGGTCTGAGTGCCTACCTGTCGATTAAAAGGCGTCTCGATGTCGGAGTCATGAAGCCCTTTGAAAGCGGTATCGAGTCGACGGGCGAACGAAATACCGGGGATACATGGACCTTGAGGCAGGCTTCGGGCAGCCGTGATGATGCAAGCGAAATTAACCCGTATCTCTTCAAGGAGCCGCTGGCGCCCGAAGCGGCGGCCTTCATGGAAAAAGCGACCATCGACATGGGCCGTGTCACTGCGGCGTACAACAGGCTTGCGGCCCGTCACGACGTGGTCATCGTCGAGGGTGCGGGTGGGCTCCTTGTACCGATTACTGAAGGTTTCTTTTATGCCGACCTCATTCGTGCCTGGGAAACGCCCGTCATTGTCGTATCAAGGCTCACCCTCGGGACCATCAACCACACCCTCCTGACATGCTCCCATCTCAAATCCATAGGAGTTAAGGTCCTCGGCGTCATCCTCAACGACACGGAGGGCGAAAACGATATAGCATCACGGACAAACCCCGGTATGCTCGAAAAATACCTCGACGTCCCCCTCCTGGGAGTCTTCCCCCACACGTCGGATCTTTTTGAAAAAGGCGTGGACAGGCAGAGACTCGCCGACCTCTTCGAAAAACACATAGACTGCAGCGTATTCTAGGGAGGGCGTGAGATAGCCTTTACGCTTTTTTGCCTTTCAATCCGAGCTCCAGGAACGATTTCCGCGACCGTTCTATGACGTCCATCGGGATGCAGTAGGCAAGACGGAAATGGCCGGGTGTGCCGAAGCCGACGCCGGGTACTGCCAGGACGCGGTGTTTCTGGAGTTCCCTGACGAAGGCGATGTCGTCGGGAATGGGCGATTTCGGGAAGATGTAGAAGGCTCCCATGGGCTTTACAACGCTCAGGCCGGCCTCGATGAGGATATTGTACAGTGTGTCCCTCTTCTTCTGGTAGTCCAGGACGTCGACACTGTTCTTCTGAAACCTTCCCACAAGGCGCTGCATGAGGGCCGGGGCGTTGATGAAACCCAGGATCCTGTTCGAGAAGATCATGGCATCCATGAGCGGCTTCAGATTTGTGATGCGCGGCGAGGCGGTTATGTAGCCTATGCGTTCGCCGGGCAGTGCGAGATCCTTCGAATGGGAGGTTACGGAAAGGGTGTCTTCGTATATGTTGAATACGTCGGGAAGCACGATCCCGTCGTAGAGGATCTTTCTGTAGGCCTCGTCGGAGAGAAGGAATATCCGCTGACCCTTCTGTCTGCGTTTGTGAAGCACCGCCGCCAGTTCCCTCAATTCGTTCTCGCTGTATACGACGCCCGTGGGGTTGTTCGGGGAGTTGATGATGATTGCCTTGGTCTTTCTCGTTATCGCCTCCTCGATCCTGCCGATATCGAGATGGAAATCATCCGTCGTTGCGACGAGCTTCATCACTCCGCCGTGGTTCTCGATGTAGAACTTGAATTCCACGAAGAAGGGGGTGAGGACGATGACTTCATTGCCCGGATCGAGGAGAGATTTCAGGATGACATTCATCCCGCCGGCTGATCCGACGGTCATGACAATATGGTCTTTGGTGAAGGGCAGACCCGTTCTCTGACGATGGAATTCGGCGATCTCGGCCCGGACGTCCTCGTAACCGCTGTTCGTCATATAGCGATGCATGCCGGGAGTTCCGGAGGTTACGAGCCTCGCGAGCTCTTCCTTGAGCTGGGCGGGAGGCTCCATGACGGGGTTGCCGAGTGTGAAATCGAGTATGTTTTCAGCCCCGTGCACCTTCTTCATTTTTTCGCCTTCCTCGAACATGGCCCGTATCCAGGAGGAGTCCCGCATGGACTTGCTTATGGCTTTTGAGATACCCATTTTGTTCACCTCTTTATGAAACGTTTTCCGATTCTGATAAATCCTTCGGTGCTTTTTTGGATCGTCTCCATGGGGACGCAGTAAGCGATTCGGAAATAGCCTCTCTTTCCGAAGCCCCTTCCGGGTACGACCATTATCCGTTCGTCCTGCTGCAGCATTCGGACGAATTGAAGTTCATCGGCAATGGGTGATCGGGGAAACATATAGAAGGCTCCTTCCGGCTTTATACACTCAAAACCGCCCTCCATCAACGCATCGTAGAGCACGTCCCTTTTGCGCTGATATTCCCCGATATCAACGGACGTCCGCTGAAACCGTGAGACGATCCGTTGAAACAACGCCGGCGCATTGACGAAACCGAGCGTTCTCTGAGTGATCATGAGACCCGATACGAGCAGATCGGAATCGGGCATGCGCGGAGAAATGGCAATATAGCCGATGCGCTCCCCCGGCAGCGCCAGATCCTTCGAGTGTGAAGTTATGGAGAAGGTCAGGTCATAGGCGCTGAAAACGTTGGGCAGGGTTATGCCGTCGTACACGATCTTGCGGTAAGCGTCGTCCGCTATAAGGTAGATATCCTGCCCTTCGGAGCGCTTCTGATTAAGAAGAGCCGTGAGGTCCGTGATGCTCCGCTGAGAGTACACGGCGCCCGTTGGATTGTTGGGACTGTTGAGGAGGACGACTCGTGTCTTTCGGCTGATGGCGGCGGCCACCCTGTCCACGTCAAGCTGGAAGTCGTCTTTCGACTTGACGGTCTTGAGAGTACCGCCGTGATTGTGGACATAATTCCTGAACTCCCAGAAAAAAGGGGTCGGAACTATAACTTCGTCGCCCCTGTTAAGCATACTCTTCAGAAGGATGTTGAGGCCGCCCGCACTCCCGTTGGTCATGAAAACATGCGAGGCAGTGAACGGCAAACCATAGGTTTCTTCGAGGTAATCCGCGATCTCCCCGCGCACCTCCTCATAGCCGCTGTTGGTCATGTAACGGTGCATGCCCTTCGCGGGATTGAGCAATGACTCGGCGATCATCTTCTGCAATTCCCGGGGGGGTTCCGTGTCGGGATTGCCGAGGGAGAAATCATAAACGTTCTCTTCGCCGTAAAGCTTCTTTATTTTGAGGCCTTCCTCGAACATCCTGCGTGTCCACCCTTCCTGGTCGGCTATCAATTTTTGAATCTGTCGGGAAACGATCATCGGTTCTCCTTTCCATAAAAAAAGCCATGGGTTCATTGACCCATGGCCTCCAAACAAAAAAGCCATGGGTTCCTTGCACCCATGGCTCTCTGCTTTCTTAAGGCAAAGTTATGCCTGGGTGCAGGCTTCTAAAGAAAAAAAAGTCGTAAAAAGATACGAATAACCTTGTCATATCAACATTAAAAAGGAAACAAACGCCTTTGTCAAGGAAAACATTGTGCCATGCCACCTTGAGGTGCGCATGCCCCGGATGACTGTCTGGGGCCCTTCGGCGCAAAGTGGTCGATGCCGCCATATGCGTTGACATTAGGGGGCGTAATCCTTATAATATAGCGATATTTTGTCACTTTCTTAAGGAGGCACCATTATGGCAGGCGGTTCACAAGGATATAACGGCAGCGACGACTATATAGCATCCAAACCACTTATGGAAATTGTAAACGTTTCTGTAATTCTTAAAAAGCCCCTCGTGGTTAAAGGGGAGCCGGGAACGGGGAAAACACTTCTTGCCCACAGCATTGCCCGGGCGTTGAACAAAAAGCTTTTGATCTGGAACATAAAGTCGACCACGAAGGCACGTGATGGACTTTATGTCTACGATACCGTACAGAGACTCAACGATGCACGGTTCAAAGACAAGGATATCAGTGATATCAGACAGTATATCAAGATGGGAAAACTCGGCCAGGCCTTCAACACCGACGAACAGGTCATCCTGCTTATCGACGAGATCGACAAGGCCGATATCGAATTCCCGAACGATCTTCTCAATGAACTTGACGAGATGAGCTTCCATATCAATGAGCTTGACGAAGAAGTCTCGGCGAAGCACAGACCCATCGTCATAATCACGAGCAACTCGGAGAAGGAGCTTCCCGATGCCTTTCTCAGGAGATGTCTTTTCTACTACATCGAATTCCCCGATGGGGAGATGATGGAGAAGATCATCAGGGTCCATTATCCCGACATCGAAGACAAGCTTGTTCGAGAGGCATTGAAGAAATTTTACTGGATACGGGAAATGGACGGACTCAAAAAGAGGCCATCCACAAGCGAGCTCCTCGACTGGATAAAGGCCCTCGCGCTCGGCGGCATCAGGATAGACAAGATCAATAACGAGATCCCCTTTCTGGGCACGCTCCTGAAAAACGAACAGGACACTGATAGATTTGTGCGTATTTCCACCAACCAGGGCGGGTTCGGTTTCAAGAGAAGGTAATCAATGTTCATCGATTTTTTTTACGTTTTGCGGAAGAAGGGCGTTCCGGTATCCATCAAGGAGTGGATGTCCTTTATGGAGGCATTATACAACGGCCATTTTCAGTCGAGCCTCAATCATCTCTATCATATCGGAAGGGCCTTTCTCGTGAAGAGCGAGGCATTCTATGATGCTTACGATCTTGCCTTTCAGGAATTCTTTGGCGGGATCGTGACGGAAAACGTCGACCTCGACAAGGTTCTCGGTTGGCTGGAAAATCCGCTCAACAGATTGCCGAAGATGAGCCCTGAAGAGATAATGGAATTTCAGAGGCAGCTCGAGGAATTCAGACGCACCCACGACCTGGAAGAACTGATGCGTCAGTTCAGGGAACGGTTGAAAGAGCAGAAAGAGCGCCATGACGGCGGGAGTAAATGGGTTGGCACGGGAGGTAAATCTCCCTTCGGCGCCTACGGGTATCATCCCGGAGGGATCAGGGTCGGAGGAGAGTCATGGATGCAGTCAGCCTCCAAGGTTGCCACGGAGCGCAGGTTCCGCAACTATCGCAACGATATCATCCTCGATGTGCGACAGACGAAGATGGCCCTCAAGAAGCTGCGCGAACTCAAGCGCGAGGGTTCCGAGGAAGAGCTCGACATCGATGAGACTATCGACAAGACGGCAAAGGAAGGCGGTGAGATCGAGCTCGTCTTCAACAAGTCGCGGGAAAATTCGGTACGCATTATTCTCCTCATGGACACGGGCGGATCCATGCTGCCCTACACGGAATTGTGCGAAAAACTCTTCTCCGCCGCAACCCAGGCAAACCACTTCAAGGAGTTCCGCTACTACTTCTTTCACAACTGCATCTATCAGGACCTCTATGAAGACATGGCGAACTATAAGAACGTGCCGACGGAGAAGCTCTTTTCCCTTTACAACAAGAACTACAAACTGATACTTGTCGGCGATGCGCGGATGGCTTATTCGGAGCTTTTCGAGGTAAACGGCTGCATAGACTATTTTTCAACCAACGAGAAACCCGGCCTTGACTGGCTGTCGAGAATTCGCGACCATTTTCCCCACTCCGTATGGCTTAACCCGACTCACAAAAATTTCTGGGGACATTACACCGTCGATACGATCGGTAAGCTCTTCCCCATGTATGAGCTTACGATAGACGGTCTCAAAGACGCCATCAAGGCATTGACATCGAAGACGAAGAATCTTCTTCATCAATAGAAAAATCCGTTCTCCGGCCTGTCTGCAAGGCGGCGCCGGCGATCGAAAATAACTGTTACTATTTTTAAAAATATCCTTTATAATTTTCACCAGGCCGTTCACGCCGGCCTGGCAAACTCAATATCCGGTGAGGCTCAGGGACGGATGAAACACTGCGGCTCAGGATTCCTGAAGGCGCCTTTATGAGTGCTGTAATGGACAGGGTTTCGTCGCTTAAGAACACGGAACTTTTTCGGGCTCTCGAAGACGGCGATCTGGAAAAACTTTCAACGAAACTACGGGAAAGGGTCTATCCCCCGAATACGGCCATCGTTCGCGAAGGGGCTTCCGGCGATGCCATGTTTATCATCAAGAACGGCCAGGTTGAAGTAAAGAAACGGGAACAGAACCTCGGCGTCGACCTCACTATCGCCACCCTGGGCATGGGGGCCTGCTTCGGCGAGATGGCGCTCTTAACCGGCAAACCTCGCTCGGCTACGGTCATCGCCATCGCGGCCACGGAACTTTTCGTCCTCGAAAAAAAGGACTTTGACGGCCTGTTGCTCGAACATCCCAGCATATCCATCTCCATCAATAAGATAGTGGCGGAGCGGATCGAGGAGATGAACACGCAAAAGACGATGGGTGTCGTTTCCATGCAGACGCTCAGGCTCGACCCCGATTTCATCACCGTCATACCGGAGCCGATTGCCGTTAAGTACAAGATGCTGGCCACCTCATACGGCAACGGAAGCCTGACGCTTGCCATGGTGAACCCCCAGGACATTCTCGCCCTCGATGAGGCGCGCAAACTCATAAAGGCGAAGTTTACGAAAAGTGTGGCCATCGATCAGGTCATCGTCACCGATGACGACTTCAAACAGTTCATGGAGGGTGAGTACAAGAGCATTACCAAACCGCTTGTCGAAGAGAAGCCCGAGGTCAACCTCGATGATTTTCTCGATTCCATGGACCACATCCAATCAGACATCATGAAAGACGTCGAGTTCGATGATGGCCAGGAAGATGATTCGGGCATCACCGATCTGGCCCGCGAAGCCGAGGGCGCTCCGATAATCCGACTTACCAATAACATCATTGCCATGGCCCTGAAGAAGGGGGCCAGCGATATACATATCGAGCCGATGGAACGGGGACTGCGTGTGAGATATCGCATTGACGGCATTCTCCGCGAGGAGATGATGCTCCCGAAAAAGGTGCAGCTGCCGCTGATCAGCAGGGTCAAGATCATTTCAAAACTGGACATAACGGAGCGCAGACTTCCCCAGGATGGTAGGATCACCATCAAGCTCGGCAGCAAGTCGGTCGACTTTCGTGTGTCCACCGTCCCCACGAAATTCGGCGAAAAGATCTGTACCAGGATCCTCGACAAGACCAACACAACGATGGGCCTAGACAAGCTCATTTCGCACGTGCCGGTTCTCGATCTCGTGCGTGACATGATCAAGAAGCCTTACGGTATCATATACGTGACCGGTCCGACGGGATCGGGGAAAAGCACCACACTTTATAGTTCTCTCGCCGAGATCAACGATATCGGCGTCAACATTTCTACCGTGGAAGACCCTGTCGAATACGATCTTGAAGGTGTCAACCAGGTGCAGGTGAACTCCGACATCGGACTCGACTTTGCACGCGTGCTCAGGGCATTCTTAAGGCAGGACCCTGACATAATTCTCGTCGGTGAAACAAGGGACACGGAGACCGCGAAGATCGCCGTCGAGGCGGCGCTTACAGGCCATCTTGTCTTCACCACCCTTCACGCGAATGATGCTCCCAGCACATTCATGCGGCTCACCGAAATGGGCATTGAGCCTTTTCTTATCTCCACCTCCGTCATCGGCATCGTAGCCCAGCGTCTCGTCCGGAGGATTTGCGGAAAGTGCAAGGAATCCTACACGCCCGACCCCACGATCCTGAAATACCTGGGTCTCAGCGAGGACACGATTCTCCACAAGGGAAAAGGGTGCGATGTATGCTCGGGGACGGGATATAAGGGAAGGGTCGGGGTTTATGAGGTCCTCATGATCAACGAGGAACTCAGGCACCTTATCGCAGAAGGCGCGGATACCCTGGCAATCAGGGACGCGGCGGTCAGGAGCGGCATGAAGGCGCTCAAGGAATATTGCCTCATTCTTCTCACTGAAGGGCTTACAACCGTTGATGAAGTTCTGCGGACGGTCGCGGTTCAGAATTGATCAGAACTTCACTCGTTAAATCAAAAATAGTTTCCCGTGTGCTGCGTTCCATCCTTGCATTGCTTACACTCCTCCTCATTTTTCTCATTTTTTATTCCTATCAGGAGGGAGGATGGAAGGAAATATTTACCTATTACCGTTTCTTTTTCGATTATAAAAAATTGCGTCTCTTCATCCTTTCCTTCGGTCCTTTTGCCGCGGTCGTCTTCATGGCGATTCAAGCTCTTCAAGTTGTTTTCGCGCCGGTACCCGGAGAGATAACCGGTTTCGTCGGAGGCCTCGTCTTCGGCAACACATTAGGTACGATCTATTCCACCATCGGTCTCACCGTCGGTTCTCTGGCTGCGTTTGCAATATCGCGAATGCTGGGATTACGGTTTGTGGAGAAGGTCGTCAAAAAAACTTACATAGACAAGTTTAATTTTTTTGTCACACATAAAGGGCTCAACGTTTCTTTTATTCTCTTTCTTATCCCGGGTTTTCCAAAAGATTCCTTATGCTATCTTCTGGGGCTTACCCATATCAGGTTAATCGATTTTATCCTTATAAACATTTTTGCAAGATTGCCGGGAACGCTGATGCTTACGATGCAGGGCACCGCATTGCATTCGCATCAATACCGCCTGTTCTTTATCCTCCTGTGCGCAAGCATTGTCCTCACGTTTGTTCTCTACCTGGCCAGAAGTTTCTTAATTAAAGCATTCGTAGAGAGCGTTCATAAGATTCGTTCTCTCTTTCGCCGCAACTAAATTGAAATAAATACCTTTTTTTTCACATTCTTTCTTGACAGAATGTTTAATTGATATACAATAAAAAATAAATAGTTTTGCGCTACAAAAAACTAAGCGAGGGGGAATCATGGCGACAAAATGCTCCACTAGAAAAAGTAAGGCGGCGACCGCTACAAAGGCAGAAACAAAGAAACCGGTAAAGGCACCGGCGAAGAAAGCAGCTCCGGCAAAAGCAGCTCCCGCAAAAGCAGCTCCCGCAAAAGCAAAACCGGC
>DHVP01000048.1:0-239639 GCA_002412715.1 Deltaproteobacteria bacterium UBA5205 | reverse complement strand
GGCGGCAAAACCGGCAGTGAAGAAAGCCCCTGCGAAAAAGGCAACCGCCGCGAAGGCAAAACCGGCAGCTTCGACAACGACAAAAAAGAAACCTGAGGCAAAGAAAGCCCCGGCAAAAAAGGCACCGGTGAAAAAATAAAAAAGGGGGTCCACATGGCGACAAAAAGTGCAGCCGCAAAAACGAAACCGGCTGAGAAAAAGACGGCTCCCGCGAAGGCGAAGCCGGCAGCCGCAAAACCTGTGAAAAAAACCGCCGCCGCGAAAGCCCCGGCGAAAGCTGCTCCCGCAAAGGCGAAGCCGGCAGCGGCAAAAGCCGTCACCAAGAAGGGGACCAAATATTCATGCGGAGTCTGCGGCCTTGTTGTTTCCGTGGACACTGCGTGCAATTGTGTTGATGTGTGCGATCTTGTTTGTTGTTCAAAACCGATGAAGGTCGCGAAGAAGTAAGGGTCAAGAACCCTCTGTCTATTTTTTTGTTTCACCATCCAAGGGTGCCGCATCGGTATGTTTTCGTGCGGAGGCAAGAGACGTATCCTCCAGGGGATTCATGGTGATCTCCCGGATGAGCTCGCGCAGTTTTGCATAAATAGAATCGCAGTATCTTTGCGCCATGATGACGGTGTCCTTGTCCCATTTATGCGCCCGGACAAACCTGATAAGTGCATCGGTATATTCGGAAATGACCTGGAGTTGCACCTCGACAAGCCCGGGATTCGAATAGTACATGACGGTTCTGTGGTATACGTCGGATATTCTGGCGCATTCGTGTTCCCACAATTTACTTCTTGACCGAAGGCCGAATACCTCGTTATCCAGTGATTCTATCCGGGCCTCGAGCTCGTCGATTGTCAGCATTTTGTCTTTGATGATACTCTCTCTTTGCGCCCGTTCCTTCTCGAGATGGCGAATTGCGCTTGCGTATTCTTTCCTGACTTCCCTCCTGATGACAGTCTTGTTCTTTTTATAATGCGCGAGCACTTCGAGGGCTCTTTCTCTTATGCTTTCGAGTTCCCGCGTTGCCGCCGTGCTGTCATTTCGTGACGCACAGCGGATACCGGGATTGCAATCCGGGCTGTGTTTTTCTCTCCCGTTACCCACCGGATCGGACTCCACACATGCGATCGTCGATTTCATCGGGCCATCCCGTGTCTTCCGTGGTGCCGGGATCTTCGGAAGGACAAGGACTCTTATCGAGGATCCCATCGGACAGGCGGAATACATCAGAAAGATAGCATTGCCTAGATCTGATCACGTAGGTATGACCGTCAGTCATGATGGACTTTTTCTTCACCAGAAATTGCTGGTAATTCAATACGCCCAGAAAGACGTTGCTCCCATCGTAGATTTCGACAAATTTATCGGTGCACCCAATGGTGCGCTGAAAGACATTGCGTATGGACCACTCAAGGTAGGTGGAGAATTTCATATCTATATGTTCTGCATGATCATACTTTACGAGCGCCTGAAAGACCCCGAGCAGCCCTGTTTGCTGAAGATCATCCTCGTCAAAAATGGGGCTCAGGGCCTTGTACTTTTTTGCGATGGCCGTGATTTTCGGTCTGTAAAGTTCATAGAAGAGCAACACGACCTTTTCATATCTGCTTTCGGATGCCTTTGCCCACGACTGCGACCACGTGCGATAGAGCTCGTCGACTCTTTCGTTCCTGTCATATTTACTTCTGTTCGAAGGGATTCCGGACCTCACCGTTTCCACAATGGAAAGAGCGGTAACGCCGGGTTTGACCGGTGCGTGCCTGAACTCGATTCCCGAATAGAGGGACTCATCGCTGAGAATTAACCTATCGGACATATTCAATGCGTTTCAGCGTATGGTCGTGAAAAGGGAACTCGCGCCTGAAGCTTGTCCCTCGTAACAAACCATAATTATTTTATCCTTATATTAATACTTCGAGCCGCCCCCGACTCGACAATAACATACCTGTCCATTAGGAATGTTGTCAACAGAATTATACATTTCTGAACGACTCAATTATGATGTTTATCCCCGCCTCATTTTTCGTTATGATGGTGATGACAATCAACTGGAGGATATTCATGAAGCGATTTTTTCTCATGCAGGCCTGTATTCTTTTTTCGATACTTTGTTTATATTCCGGTGATGGTTTCGCGGAGGAAAAAAACGCGGCCCGTCCCTGCGGGCCGGCAATGAAAGCTGACAGCCTCAAGGGTCTCATCGGCGAAATAGGCGGCCTGAAGTGGGATTACTCAGGACCGTACAGCGCGCGGAATTCGGGCGTTTCGGCTGACATTGATGTGTCGGGATCTCTGTCGCTCAGCGCGAAGGACATACCCGTGCCGGCGTCGTGCCTCAAGCGCGATGACTGTCGCCATGCACCGGTGATGGTGATTCCGAAAGGCTTCAAAGGTATAACGTGCACGCAGACAGAGAATCTCCTCGGGGTGGATCATTGTGTGACCGCGAGATTGTCGGGAACGACCTTTCGCCTGCGGGGCAAGATGATGGACACTCATCCGTGGAAATGGAATTTCGTACCTGTTCTTGAGTTCCTTGCGCCATGTTGCGAGCCGTGCAAGCCGGGAGAGTTTCGATGCACGGCAGACAACACGTGCCGGACGGGTTTCAACGGATATTGCAGAAACTGCCTCGAGCTTCCCGCAAAGAACTGCGCCTGTCTTAACGAAAAAGGACCCCTGCCCGAGGGGACAAGATGCACCTGGTTTATTTCGGGTGATGTCATCTGCGCCGGCGCGTGCCGCAAGGGCGAATGCGTCATCCCCGACACGCCTTCCGGCGATTGCGGTCCCTGCTGCAGGTGACATCCTGCCGGCTGGCCGGTCCGTTACTTTTGTGCAGGTTTGCTCTCATCACCGTCTGCAGTTTTCCTGATTACGATCTGGATCAAGGCTGACTTTGCATCGGTCGTGAGGACGGTGTCGCCTTCATCTATGACAGCGATTTCTTTGAGCCGTTTTTTGAGTTCGGACAGGACGCTGGTATCGATCCATCCTGAGACTATCAAGGCCTGACCGCTTTTCTTTTCGTCAACCCCGGAGCCGCCGAGGGAGCGCAGTATTGCCCTCACCTCCCGCGCAGTTTCCGGGGGGTTTGCGGACAGCACGGTGATCCGGCTTTGCGCATCCTCTTGTACGCCGGAGCGAAGCGGGGGGATGGCGCCCGGTTCTCCTGCCTTGCTCGTTCCTTCCCTCACAGCCATTCCCCTGGTCTTGAACTCCCGGGCTTTATCCAGTGACTCAGGCGGCGCTTTCTTTGAAAGGGGCGGGGCATCATCGGCACGCCTTTCGGGGACAACGGTCTTTCGCGGAGGTGCTTCCTGAGGCGGCGGCGCGCTTTCGTGTATGGAAGCAGGAGATGGCCCCGCTGTTTTATCGGCATATGCCGATTCCGATTGTGCCGGCGCTGTTTCCTGCCGGGGTACTGCCTTTTTTTTCTGTGCTGCACCCCCCGTTGCCGAACCATCCCGGATACCGGCCGGGGACTTTCCGATATCATCGGCGGCCGCCTTGTTCGTTCCAGACGGGGATTGGGTTCCCGACACCTGCGGCGCGGGTACCGGACGCTCCATATGTGCCATTTCGGGCAGGGTAGATTTGTAGAGATATACCGACAGGGCGACGATGAAAACAGTTGCCAGTGCCTGCACGGGAATCTTTATATGGAGGGGAAAGAACAATCGCCGGAAGAAACCCTCTTTTTGCGCATGTCCTTCGTGGATTTGCGCCATTATCTTTTCCGTTAGCCAGGGCGGCGGATCGACCTCGTCCATTCCGGCAAGTATCTTCTTCGTCTTTAAAAGGTCCTCCAGGGTGTGCCGGCAATGAGGGCAGGCGGAAAGATGTTCCTCGAGGGCCTTCCTCCCTTTCTCGTCGAGAAAGTCTTCGAGGTAGGCGCCTAGCCGCTGCTCCATGTCGCCGCATCGCGTCATAGGTCACCGAACGCTTTCTTGAGGCTGTCCTTGAGGGCGCATCGCGCCCTGGAAAGTCTCGATTTTACCGTACCGTCCGGTATGCCGAGCATCTGTGTGATCTCCTCGTAGGAGAATCCCTGGATATCTCGCAGGACGAGTATTTCCCGGTGTTCTTTTTCAAGTTCGTTGATGCAGCCCTGGACCTTTTCCTGGGTCTCTTTTTGCATAAGAAGGTCGACGGCCGACCTGTCTCGCGACGGTGGATCCATAGCAGGACCGTCCTTGCCTCCCGGCGGCGGATCATCGAGGCTCGCGGGCTCATGATACGCCTTGTTGCTGGTGTGCCGCACCCGGTTCTTCGCATGGTTTACGACGATGCCGTAAAGCCAGGTTGAAAATTTCGCCTCACCACGGAATTGCTTTATGGTTCTGTAGGCGGAAAGAAATGCCTCCTGCACGACGTCAGCTGCGTCTTCGTAATCACCGGTCATGCGGTAAGCGATATTGAACATTCTCTTCTGGTGTCTTCTCACAAGGACCTCGAAAGCGGCCGGTTCGCCGCCCTGGCACAAGGCAACGTATTGTGAATCCTCGTCCCTGTTTTCCGGGCGGCGTGCTTCTTCAGTATGAGACAGCCGCAGAGGCGACTTTGTTCCCTCCCTGAAGATCAGGTGTGCCATGCTGCGCCATATGATTGTAATAGTTTCCATCCAGCCACTCTGATATCGAGAGAATTCCCTGATGTTTTACAGCACTACGGGGCTGATTGCAAAGAAAAAAGAAACCGGTGCAAGGCGGGGAGGTGTTGAAATCTTAAGAGAATACCCGTTCCGTCCGATCATATGTTTACCGGTGAAAGAGATCCTGCCGGAATCCCGATCGGTATGGTGACAGTGATAACTGATTTTGCGAAGAAGCTCGAGACGGTCATCAATTTCATCCCCCCCATTCCGGTAGTCATCATGGAACTACTCCATGCGCTGGATGATGAGAATACGAATATGAACACCATCGCCAGGATCATCGCAAAAGATCCGTCCATGAGCATGAACGTCCTGAAAGTCGCCAATTCAGCCTTCTACCGCCTGGCCAACAAGGTGGCCACTGTTGACCACGCAGTAAGCATGCTCGGGGTAAAAGAGATAGGAATGATCTGCGTCTCCTGCGGAGCCTATCAGGCGCTGAAACCGCCTGCAAACGCAGGAACATTCGATCTTCAGGAATTCTGGAAACATTCCGTCGCGACGGGCGTCATCGCGAAAAAGATCTGCCGGGAGCTGGCCGTGGGTGACAGGAACACGATCTATTTCGGCGGCCTCCTTCACGACATCGGCAAGGTCGTCCTCGACCGTTTCGCCCACGAAGTATACAGGATCGTCATGCAGGTCACCCATGAGGAATGCCTGCCGATGATCGAGGCTGAGAAAAAGATCATCGGTGAATCGCACGACAGCATCGGCGGACTCATAATGGAGAGGTGGAGGTTTCCCGTTGCCCTCGTGGATGTGACACGATATCACCACAGTGTTTCCCGGTGCCCCGAACTGACCCGTCCCACTGTCGCCGTGTGTGCCCTCGCCGATGAACTGGCGCGGATCAGGTGTTTTGGTTTCGGTGGTGATAAGAGCGGCATCGTTCTTACCGAGACGGAGGCCTTTCGTGTCCTGTCGGAGGTTTCCCCGGCCGCCTCCTCCGTCGATGTCTTCAGACTAATCTGCGATCTTGAAGCAGCGGACGATGAGATCGTTGAGATGGAACGGATCCTCACGGGATAAAGAATGTCCCATGTTTCGAATTCAACCCAAAACCTTCTTTACTCGTGCAAAACGGGATTCCGCGTGATATAATCGCCCTTAAATAACTCACAGGAGAGACACGCCATGGCGATCCGATCAGGAAGAATGGAGAGAATCTTATTATGCTCCGGCAAATCTTTCGTGCTGGCCGCCCTCGTGTTCCTCTGCGCCTGTAACGTTTCCTATCTCGAAAAATTCGGGGAATTTGACACGGCTCAGGGAAATTACGAGGAGGCACTGAAGGACTACAGTAAGGCCATCCGTTACAATCCGAGAAATCCGGAACCCCATGCCGCGCGCGGCTATGTTTATCAGAAGATGGGAAGGCATGATGAGGCTATCGCTGATTATACGAAAGCGATCGAACTCGATCCGACGGATGACGAGCTTTATCTTATCCGTGGTGTCGCTTACTCGCTGAAGGGCAACCAGGATCAGGCCATAGTCGACTACTCGAAGGCCATAGAGATAGATTCGCGCAATGCCGATGCTTATTTTAACCGTGCCCAGGCATACGAAGCCAAAGGTAACGCCGAACAGGCAGTAAAAGACTACCAGGGCGCGGCCCGTCTCGGCAACTCCCGTGCACAGGGCGTGCTCATGGGCAGGAAGATAGTCTGGTAGCGACCGGCACCCGATGATAAAGTAGCCGGGAGCTTGTCCTTTATAGGTCCTATAAGTCGTATAGGACCTATTTTTTTCGAGGGATTTTTCCGGAACTTTATCCAGCCTTCCGTTGTCTCACCGGAAAGAATAGAAACGCGTAAGATCCCAAGGAGGTTGCCATGAAAGGTTTTTCTGTTTTTGTTGTCCTCTTCGCTGTATTGTGTTCGGTTCTTTTTCTTCCGGGCCTTTCGCACACCCAGAAGGCAGAAGATGGGGGCGACAAGACGCTTTCCCCATATTTCTTCGTGAAAAGCGACGATCCAAAGCTTGACCAGATGCCCCTTAAGTCCACATCAGCCGTTGCGAGCATCTCGGGCGTCATTGCCGATGTAACGGTCACGCAGGTTTACAAGAACGAAGGAAAAAAAGCGCTCGAGGCGATCTATGTCTTTCCCGCCTCAACCAGGGCCGCCGTTTACGGCATGAAGATGGTGATCGGCAAGCGTGTCATCGAAGCCAGGATCAAGAAGCGCGATGAGGCACGAAAGGATTACGAAGATGCAAAAAAACAGGGCAAGAGCGCATCTCTTCTCGAACAGCAAAGACCGAACGTATTTCAGATGAACGTTGCGAATATCATGCCGGGCGATGAAATACGCGTCGAACTGAAATATACGGAGCTTCTCGTTCCGACAGACAGGATCTATGAGTTTGTCTATCCCACGGTTGTGGGACCCCGCTACTCGAACAAGCCGGCCGATGGCGCCCTGCCTTCGGACAAATGGGTACAGAACCCCTATCTTCACGAGGGTGAGAAGCCCACATACACTTTCGACATGTCCGTCAATATTGTTGCCGGCATGCCCATCAAAGAACTCGTCTCTCCTTCTCACAAGGTAAACACGACATTCAACGGTCCGGCGGTCGCGAAGGTCACCCTTGACAGGGCTGACAGGAACGGCGGCAACAAGGATTATATCCTCAGGTATCGTCTTGCCGGCGACAACATCCAGTCCGGCCTTCTTCTCTATGAGGGTGAGAAGGAAAATTTCTTCCTCTATATGCTCCAGCCCCCGAAAAAGATAAAGAGTGCCCAGATACCCGGCAGGGAATATATCTTCGTTGTCGACGTATCCGGATCCATGCACGGTTTTCCCCTCGACGTATCCAAGAGGCTTCTCAGGAACCTCATCGGAAATCTCCGCCCTACCGATACGTTTAATGTCCTCCTCTTCTCCGGCGGATCGCAGCTCATGGACGAAAAGTCGGTTCCTGCAACCAAAGAGAACATAGACAAAGCGATCAACGTTATCAACGGTCAGCGAGGGGGAGGCGGCACCGAGTTGCTGCCCGCCCTCAATCGCGTTCTCAAGCTCCCCAGAATTGAGAACTATTCGCGGAGCATCATCGTCGTCACCGACGGATACGTCATGGTCGAGGAAGAGGTATTCGACCTTATCCGCACGCATCTCAACGATGCCAATATGTTCGCCTTCGGAATAGGCTCCTCGGTCAACCGTCACATAATCGAAGGCATGGCCCACGTCGGCATGGGAGAACCTTTTGTCATCACGAAGCCCACTGACGCGGCCGCACAGGCGGAGCGTTTCCGGGAATTGATAGAATCGCCGGTCCTTACGAAGGTCACGGTGGATTTCAAGGGATTTTCGGCATACGATGTCGAACCTCCGGCAATCCCCGATGTTCTCGCCGATCGGCCCGTCATAGTCTTTGGAAAATGGAAAGGAAAACCGGCCGGCACCGTAACGGTGACGGGAATCTCCGGAAGCGGGAAGTTTACCCGGACCTGCGATGTCGCGGCGGCAAAGCCGATGAAGGAAAATGCCGCACTAAAGTACCTCTGGGCCCGTCATCGCATTGGGCTTCTGTCGGACTACAACAAGCTGCGTTCGAACGACAAGCGTGTGAAGGAAGTCACCGAACTCGGTCTGACGTACAATCTCCTGACGGCATACACCTCATTTGTGGCAGTCGACAACCAGGTGCGAAATACGGGCGAGAAACCTTCGATGGTTAACCAGCCGCTGCCGCTTCCGGAAGGCGTTTCCGATTACGCAATGGGTGGGGGAGCGATGAAAACCATGGCAATGGCCCCGCCTTCGGCGCCCCCCTACTACCACTATGGTACGAGCCGTATGGAATCGGTTCTCCCGGAAAAAACCCCGGCAAAAGATGGTGGAAAGCGAAAAGCCCCGGCAGGTCCGACGGTCTCGATCGGCGATGTCACAGTGTCGGGCGGTATCACTAAAAAGGCGGCTTTTGAAACAGTCAGGAACAGGCAGGGTGATATTGAAGCGTGCTTCGCAGGCTTTGTCACCGTTCCGGCCAGCTACGTGGCAACTCTTACTATAAATCCGGATGGAACCGTAAAGGAAGTAAAGATAAAAACGAAAACCCCGAAGAACGGTTCTCTGGAAAAGTGCATCATAGCTGTGATGAAACAGCTCAAATTTGCACCGACACAGGATGGCAAGGAATCCACGATAAGCATCAGTCTTCTCGCGCGGCCGTAAGGCAAGGACACGAGGCCCGGGGTTCGGGTAAGACAAATCCCGTCTTTCCTCCGACCCCCGGGCCATCTTAATCCCGAACCCCCTGTTCTCTTGCTTTTGCCTTCCCCCGCATGGTACTTTATTATCCGTTATGATCAAGGAATGGGAGCTCCTCGAATCCAGGGTAGACAGGGATTACCGTGTGTTCCGAATCCAGTCGGAGCTTGCCGTGTCGCCGAGGACGAACAAGGTGGGCACGTTCTATACCATCGATACCCGCGACTGGGTGAACGTCATACCTGTGACTTCCGACGGCAAGATCGTGATGATCAAGCAGTACCGGCACGGCTCCAAAGAAGTGACTCTCGAGATACCTGGCGGGCTCGTGGATGAGCACGACCCCCGCGAAGCGGCGGAGCGTGAATTGCTCGAGGAGACGGGATATCAAGGAAACCGCGCGGAACTCCTCGGCTTCGTCAACCCCAATCCCGCCATATTCAACAATCTCTGCCATACCTACCTTATAGAGAATGCGCAAGAGGTCTCCGAAAAAACGCTCGATCCCAACGAGGATATCGAGGTGGTGCTCATGTCGCCGGAAGAGATACCGGCCATTATAGCCCGCGGCGGTATAAACCACTCCCTGGTGATCGTGGCGTTCCATTTCTTCTTCATGAAGAATCCTTGTCTCCGGTGATGACTGAATCGGTAAAAATCCCCGTGATCGGTATTGCAGGCAGGTCGGGCAGCGGCAAGACAACGCTTATCGAAGGGCTGATCCCTTTATTGGGGAAAGCGGGGATTCGCGTTGCCGTAATCAAGCACACCCACCATGATCTCGAATTCGATGTCCCCGGCAAGGACTCATACCGGTTCAAACTGGCAGGTGCGTCGACGGCCATACTTGTAACCCGGTCAGGAATGGGGATCGTAAAAGATTTTGAGAAGGAGCCTTCCCTGGACGAGATCGTTTCGCTCTATGCCGGGGACGTCGATGTGGTGATTGTGGAGGGCTTCAAGCATGAAAAGGCCCCGAAAATAGAGGTTTACACGAAGGAAAGACCTGAGCCGCCGCTTTGTCTTTCCGGTGACGATACCTACATCGCCATCGTCACCGACGATGACGTCGATGTCCCTTTGCCCCGCTTTGCCCGCAACGACGTGAGCTCCATTGCCGGCTTCATAGCCGATCGCATTGTGAAAAAGGATATTCCATGAACACGGGTGCCCCGTAAATGTCTCTCCACAAGGATGAAGCTATCGTCCTTTCAAAGCGCGCTTACGGCGAATCGGACAGGATCATTCATCTTTTCGCTCTTCACGCCGGAAAGGTGTCCGCCATCGCGAAGGGTGCCGGCAAGAGTCAAAAGCGATTCATGAACACCCTGGAGCCCTTCAACCATATCGGTGTCGAATACTTTGAAAAACCGGGTCGCACAATGGTACGGATTGAGAATGCCGATCTGCTGGGAGCCAACAACGGAATCGAAACCAACATCCGCAGGGCATGCAGCGCCGCTTTTTTCGCCGAATTCGTCGACAGGCTTACAAAGGAGAGAGAGCCGCACGAGCCCCTTTTCAATACATTAAAAGAATTCATCGATCTTGCCCGGACGAGGGACCCCGCCTATCCCGATATTCTCCATTATCAATTGCTCATGCTCGATATCCTTGGATATCACCCCAATTTCGACACCTGCGTGTGCTGCGGAGCGCAGATGGAAGAGAGGCACAGGCTCCACTTCTCGCGGGAACGCGGCGGCATCCTCTGCGGCGCGTGCGCCAGATCGCTGCCGCACAAAAGATGCGCTGAAGGCGTTATACCGGGCTTTCTCGCGGCAAAGACGATGCAGGGCGGCTTCGCTGACACCTCCCTCGAACGCGAGGCCCAGGAGATAATGGAAGGCTTCATAATCTACCACATAGACGTAGACTTCAGGTCGTACAAGCTTTTGAAAAAACTGGTGTTCTAAACGCGGTTCGGGTTTCAGGGAACGGCAAAAACCTGCCGGGAGAAGGGTCTGTGTCCGTCTTTATGTCGTTCTTTTCTTCCTGAGGAGGATCGTGCTCCCCTCTGCCTGGGTATCATAGCGTTTCGATCGGGCGAGTTCCCTGAAAAGCTCCTCATCGGGGTCTTCCAGAATCATCACCATGGTTCCTTCCGGTTTCAGATAGGTCATTCCCCGTTTTATATAGGCCTTTGCAACCTCCGGGAGAGGGAAAGGGTCTTCCCATATGTGGGTCAGGGATGGCTGGACAAAGATATAGTCAAAAGCGCCGTCGACGAGGAAGGGGAACTCGATTTCCAGGTGAAAGAAACCATTGCGCCTGGCGATGCGCTTTGCTTCGGCAAACCAGTCGCGGGATGTCAGCGAGTTCCAGGAATCACCTTCGGAGCCGAGCATGACGAGGGTCTCATGGATCCTTCTTTCGTCCACCGCCTTGCTGAAATAGGTGGCCGTGATGAGGTCCATCACGTCGCGTATCCGTCCGCAGTATACCGCCAGCCTTTCGGCAAGCTCCTCTCTTATCGCCATGTCCTCCCGTATCTTTTCCGAGAGGGAGAAATAGTGGCGGTACATCTTCCTGATATCGGCGAGGATATCGAGGGGATTTTTCGAAAAGAGACCCATCTGGTTTTTCGTGTCCACGTGGGGTACTATGTCGGCAAGAGACATCCCGATCAGGGGATTGCCGAACCTGTGGTTTACCGCATCGGTCCCATACCGGCCCTTCATCGCATACTGCAGGATATCGAAGGCGACGTGAGATTTTTCGATACCGTAGAGCAGCTTCTGCAGGATGTACGGTTTGAGGGTCTTCTCATCCTCCCATTTTGCAATGAAAGTGCTCTTGTCGCGATAGGGCAGAATAAAAGAGAAATAAGCGATGCCATCGACGAGGTCCGATGTGATATTGCCGAAGCCGGGTGTCATGTCGAGGATCTTCAGGGAGAGCAGGTCGTCCTTTGCCATGTGCCCGGATTTTGTTCCGAAGAGTATCTTTTCCAGATCGATGGAGGGGGTTGCCCCCTTTTTATTGAGGAGATAGGAGGATATATCCGCCAGGTTGAAATTGTCGACAGTGTCGGCCGGCGTGGTTCTTTCGGCCACCCATACGTTATTGTCGCTGAGGTAATTCTTCGTTGTGGTAAAGACATCTTCCGCGAAAAGGTCCGAAAGCCCGCCGACGATCCTGGGGAAAACATCGGTTTTTCGCTTGAAGCCTGCGATGGCATTGCGCAATGACGCCTTCTTTTCCTTAAGGCGTCCTATGAGAGATTGACGCTCCCCCTCGTGAAGTTCGACGAGAGTTTTCGACAGGCCGTTCAGGGAAAAGATCTTGCAGAAAAGATGAAGGGCGTCCCTGTCGTTCGTCTCGATGGCTTCTTCCAGGTCAATGGAAAAAACCCTCGTTTCATAGGCGAGGGGTTTCTTCATCAGCATCCATTGCTTACCGTTGGTGAGAATGCCCCAGGGCGTCTTCGTGTTCTTCAGGAAATAAAAAAGCTGGTAGAGGGGCATGCGGTTCTCGAAGGCAAGATAAAAACCACTGACCCCCTCCTCGAGATTACGCCCGAAACGTTTCAGCAGCAGAACCCCCAGCGTGTTCTCATAGTATTCGGGAGTTCCCCACAGGGGAGATGTCCGGTCGCGTTGTATCTCTGTGGCGAAGAGGGCCACGTCGGGTCCCTTTATGGCGTCGTCGAAGTATTTCGGCTTCGACTCGTAGGCGTAACCCAGTATCTTCAGCACCGGCTTTATAAGGTGGATCTCGGTGTGTATCTCGCTGGCGAACTGTTTTATGTCCTGGAATTTTGCCAGTATTTCCAGGAGGGATACATAGACAAGATCTTCCTCGGGGAGGGTGAGGAGCTGTTGAAGCCCTCGACGGGATATGAGCGAGTTACGCACGATAGTTTTTTGCATAGGATAGAGAAAATAATAAAGGTTTGGAGCCGCTTAGTCAAGGAAAGGCGCGTCCTTTTCATCTTTGTCGATATCCATATTCTGGATGCGTTTTATCTCTCTCAACTTCATGACAATGATAACGATAAGGCCGACAATGCCTATCCAGAAGAAAACGAGCGCGTGATAGATCGTATAGCGGTCGTAGGGGGCCGCGGGAAAGACCTCGATCTTCTGATCCGCGCCGAAAAGCGCCCCTGCATGGACGAGGAAAAGAACAACGATGAGAAGGATCCTGTGGACCATGTATACCCCTAGGTTAAGAAGCCTATTACCGTCATGACGGTGAAATAGACAAGATAGAAGATGCCGATCCAGGTAAACAGGCGACTTTGGCGCTCTGCAGCCGACCGTCTGTCAAAAAAGGGTATGAGGAAAAAGAATGCTATGGCGGCGGAGATGATAATTATGGCGATAGTTTCTCCGTTGAGGCCTGCTATCTCGCCGGGAAAAAGCTTGAGTGTCTGGAAGAGAAAAAGGAAGTACCATTCGGGTTTGATATTTTCCGGCGCCGGGGCGAGCGGATCGGCTTTCACTCCGATCTGAGGCGGAAAGAGCGCTGCAAGGGTAACAACAACACCAAGGCAGATGAGCCATACGATGAGGTCCTTATAAAAAAGGTTCGGAAAGAACGGCTCCGGCTTGCGCTGCCGGTTCTGCTGCGAGAGGGGAACACTCATGCCGTGGAGCTGAACGAGGACTACGTGCAGCCCGGTGACTGCAACGGTGACGAGGGGAAGGATGGCCACATGGAAGGCGTAGAAACGTGTCAGCGTCTCGCCCGTCACGTCGAGGTCACCGCGCAGGAAACCCTTCACGAATCCTCCGATAAGGGGAAGATTCCCGGCGCCTCCCGTTGCCACCCTCACCGCCGCGAAGGCCCTCTCGTCCCAGAGCAGAAAATACCCGCTGAGGCCGAAGAATATGGAGATGATGAGCATCACGAAACCGGTGACCCAGAGGAGTTCCCTGGGTTTCCGGTAGGCCTTGAGAAGAAGGGTGCTGAAAACATGAACGAAGAGGACGGCGATCGCGAGCTGCCCCCCCCAGTGATGCAGTGAACGGAAGAGCCATCCCATGTTGAGCTTCGTCACGATATCGATGATGCTTTTGTGGGCGTGTTCCGCCTGCGGGACATAGTAGAGGGCAAGCGCCATGCCCGTTATGAACTGAAATATAAAAAGAAAGAGGGTCAGCCCGCCTGCAAAATACCAAACATCCAGACGATGGGAGGGGACGTATTTGTTCCGGATGAACCCCCGGAGCCCCTCGATGTCATACCGCTCGCCGACCCAGTCTTTAAGCCTTCGGCAACGCAACCTTCACTCCCTTTTTTGCTATGATAAGTTTGTCGCCCTCGATCGTGATGTCGAAGATCTCAAGGGGCTTCGGCGGAGGCCCCTCGATATTCTTTCCACTCTCGTCGAACCAGCCCTTATGGCATGCGCAATAGAACTTCTTCACGTCAGGCCGGTAGGTTATGTTGCACTCCATGTGGGTGCAAACGCCCTTCAAGGCCTCGGTGGTGCCGTTCTCCTTTTTGAAGAAAAGACCGAGTTTGCCTCCCCAGGCGAAGGGTTTAACAGAGTTTATCGGGATGTCGAGGAAGTCACCCTTGTTAAGAATCACAAAATCAGGTTCTTTTCCCAGTGTCGGGAAGATGAACCTGAGCAAGGCATAAGCGCTCCCCGCTGCCAGAGCGGCAAGCCAGCCCCCGAAGAGGGTGTTGAGGAACGTCCTGCGCGTCACCAGTGAATAGTCGAGCTTCATTTCTTTATCCCGAACAGTCTTCTTGCCTTTTTCCCGACAAGGGCTTTCCTCAGGCCCACGATGGAATCGGTGGGTCGCACGTCCTTCGGGCAGGCCTCTATGCACTTAAGGATCGTGTCGCAGCCCCAGACGCCCCTTTCATTGTTCACATCATCCAGAAGAATGTCGGGCCGTTCGTCACGCGAGTCGAGGACAAAGCGTTCCAGCTTGGCAAGCGCCGCCGGACCCAGATATTCCGGGTCGCGGGCGATAACGGGACATGCCCCGTAGCAGCAGGCGCAGAGAATACAGTTGACGAACTGGTCAATGCAACTTCTTTCCTCTTCGCTCTGCGCGATCTCCTTCTCCGGATCGGTGCTTTCGCGGATGAGCCAGGGTTTAACCGTCTCGTACATTTTCCAGAAGGGTGTCATGTCGACTACGAGGTCCTTAACGATCTCCATGTTGGGAAGCGGTTCCAGGATGATGGTATTCGTGCCGAAGGATGCCACCTGTGTTCGACACGCGAGGTCGATCCTGCCATTGATTACCATTGCACACGACCCACAGACGGCGGACCTGCAGGACGAGCGGAAGGAGAGCGTGCCGTCGATCTCATCGCGGATCCTGTTCAAGACCCCGAGCACCGTGAGCCCGGGGATGACCTTCACCCGGTATGTCTGAAACCGCGGCGTGTCGTCCGGTTTTTTCCTGTCGGTTCGCAGTATCTTGAATGTATATGCCGAAGCGGTTATCAATAGACCCTCTCCATCGGCTTGTAGCGGGTAATGGAAACGTCCCGGAAAGAGATACCGGGGTTTGTGTCATCGGCCATGCGGGCGATGGTATGTTTGAGCCATTTCCCGTCGTCGCGTTTCGGAAAATCCGTGCGGGAATGGGCCCCTCTGCTCTCTTCCCTGAGGGATGCGCCGAGGGCTATCGTATGCGCGACCTCGAGCATGTATTCGAGCTCGATGGCGTTCATGAGTTCGTAGTTCATGTGTCTCGATGGCGATGACACGCCCACGTTGCGGTATCGTTCCTTGATACGTCCGATCTCCTCGAGGGCTTTTTCCGTCTCTGTTCGCTGTCTGAAGATGCCCACGTTGGCGCTCATCGTCTTTGCAAGTTCACCGTGAAGGACAAAGGTCTTCTCGGTCCCCCCGGAGACGAGAGCCGCCATCCTGGCTTCCAGGTCCCCGGCCCTCCGAATGACAATCTCTTCTTTTGGTACCGCGGTGCCTGATGAAAGGTATTCGTCGATAGCGCCGGCGGCGATCTTCCCGAAAACGATCGTTTCGAGGAGGGAATTTCCGCCCAGCCTGTTGGCCCCGTGGACGCTAACGCAGGCGCATTCTCCGGCGGCAAAGAAACCCTGCACCTCGGTCGCTGTCCTTGCGTTTGTGTCGATCCCTCCCATGGAATAGTGTTGACAGGGCATGATGGGTATGGGTTGCTTGATGGGATCGATGCCGATGAAATCGAGGCAGATCTTCCGTATGCCCGGCAGTTTGGCAAGGATCTTCTTCTCACCGAGGTGCGTGAGGTCAAGCTTGATATACTTGCCGAGAGGGTGTTCGAAGTACCTGCCCTCGTTTATCTCGGTCTGGATGCTCCGTGAGACGATATCGCGCGGTGCCAGTTCCATCGCCTTCGGGGCGTACTTTTCCATGAAGCGCTCGCCCTTGTTGTTGACGAGATAACCGCCTTCTCCGCGGCATGCTTCCGTCATAAGGATGTTCGTGCCGATGAGCCCCGTGGGGTGGAACTGCACGAACTCCATATCCTTCAAGGGTACGCCGGCCTTGTACGCGATGCCGATACCGCTGCCCGTGTTTATGAGCGCGTTGGTCGAATAGAAGTAGACCCTGCCGTATCCTCCGGTCGCGAAGATCGTCGCCTTCGCGGCGATGGGTACGATTTGTCCGTTCATGAGGTCAAAGGCGACAACACCGTGACATACGCCCTCATCTGTCGCGAGTGCTGTCACGTACCATTCGGGATAGACCGTGACGCCCATCATGACGGCCCTTTCGTAGAGCGTATTGAGGAGAACGTGGCCGGTCAGGTCCGTGGAATAGCAGGTCCTGGGATACCCGGCCCCCCCGAAGGGCCTCTGGGCGATGGAGCCGTCGGGAAAGCGGCTGAAGGGGCAGCCCCAGTGCTCCATCTCGTAAACGATACCCGGCGCCTCGCGGCACATGATCTCCACCGCGTCCTGATCGGCAAGATAGTCGCTGCCCTTCACCGTGTCGAAGGTATGCTTTTCCCACGTGTCGTCCCTGCTGTCGGGATTGTTGGCAAGCGCGGCATTGATGCCGCCCTGGGCAGCGATGGAATGGGACCTTATGGGATGGACCTTGGAGAGAAGGGCCACATCGTATTTCTGGCAAAGGCCGACGGCTGCCCGCAAGCCTGCAAGGCCTCCGCCGACTATGAGCACATCGTGAGAGACTGTCATCATGAAACGATAAAGTACATGTATAAGAGAATAGCCGATATGAGAGAGGCGGCCGCATTGGAGACGAGAAAGAGCCTTTTCTCGTTTCTGTAGCCCAGGTCCATGACGACGGTACGGATGCCGTAGATGCTGTGGAACGTGAAGAGGACGAGGATCAATACGTCTACAACCGGTTGCCGGTGGAGACTCAGGGCCCAGTCCGGTTTCTTGTCCTGGTTGAAGAGGAAATAGCTGGTCAGTATCTTGATGCCGAAAAGGACAATAAGGCAAACGCCGCTTATTCGGTGAAAAAGCCAGATAAACATGGCTGCTCCTTGGGTCTCTTTTCAAGCAATCACATCACGGCGCTTACAGCTTTGTCAAGAGTTTTTAGAGAAACGCCGCCCGTGAGCCTGCGTGGAGCTTCAGGCCCGCGGTTGGGAGAAAATTATGGAAATCGGGTTACAATTTATTATAATGAAGAAAACATCAAACGAGGAAGGCATGGGAGACTACGACGACGACGAAAGACCTGACTGGCGGGAGCTGGATCGCCGCAGGGATAGAAGCACTTTCTACGGCAGGCAGGAAAAAGGGACCGGAAAAAAGAAAGAGGCCCCGAAAGACCGCTGGCAGCAGGGCAGGGTAAAGGACGCCCTGGACCGGCTCTTCAAGGGTGACAAAGGCACGCCCGAACACGACAAGCTCTATGCAAAGCTCCATAACGCCTACGGGTCGGAGGCCTTTGCAAAGCAGGCCGAGAAATACATGGCCAAATACGGCCTGCCTGACGACGCCGCCACGCTTATCCTTTTTCTCGATTTAAAGGAGACCGGTATATGCACCGCCACCCTGGACAAGCTCCTGGAACTTTATCCATCGCTTCCTCCCCGCCAGCAGGAGGATGCCAAACGGAAGATCTCCATCGCGGCTATGGGACACAGGATCAAAGAGGTCCGCATAAAAGCGCAGGACATACTCGAGGAACTGGGCTCCTGAAACCGTCTACGTGTTCTCCATGATAAAGCGTCTGTAGGAACGGTCGTAGGAGGCCTCACCCTCCGGGGAAAAGAAGCAGCCGGGAAGCTGCTTCTTGCTCCTGTGATATGCCACGCATTCACAGCATTTTCCTTTACGCGGGCACGAATCATACGTGCACGTACACGCGGCCGTATTCTTCTCTATTGTGCATTCCATCATATCCACCTCACGTTCGTAATTGACCAACAGTATATAAAGAAGATCCGGGACTTTCAAGGTTCCCTGTTCCGGGGAAACGAGCAACGGCCTTTACCCCCGGGATTTTCTCCGTAGAAAAATAAAATTACGTGCCTTTTTTTTCGTTTCAAAAAGTAATACCCCTGAGTAGTGAAAAACATGTCAGGGGGAACCGTAATGCCATCAATCAAGATCGGTCGTCTCGTACGATGCACAGTTGTGAAGGATCTGCCCGGCAAGGATACATATCTTGCCCTCATCAAGGGAACGGAGCTGCTCGCCTATCTGCCGAAGAGGTATGCCAACCGGACATACGGTCAGGCAGAAGAACTTACGGCCGCAGTGTTCATGACGACAGAGGGCAAGATCTCTTTGAGCCAGAGATCGCCGCAGTATTTCCGCAGGATTACCGAGGAGACCCTCGCCGAGATCATACGCGCGGGAAAGGTCCGGGTGCGAAAGGCGGCAAGCGTGGTCAACGGCGCCTTTGCCAAGGTTTCCATTGAAGGTCTGGGTAGCGTCGATCCTCTGTCTGCATCTCTTCCCTATCTTGATAAGGTAAAGACCTACACCACCGATACGATCACCGTCGTCAGGTACAGTCCGAACATGAAAGAGTATATAGTAAATTCCCTTGTTCCGGCGCCGGCGGAAAAGGTGACGCAGGTTCTGTATTCACAGAGCCTGAGGGAGGCCATTGTCAGAGTCGATCCGCGATACTGCGGATTTTTCGTCGGAAAGGGTGGTACCAACGTCGCCACTGCCGCCAAACTCCTTAATGTGAAGATCGTCATAAAGAGCGCTGAACAGGAAATGACCGGCACAAGGGAAAGGGAGGCGGAGTATGTCAGGGCACAATGGTGACAGGGAAAACAGTCCCGGTGCAAAGGTATTCCTGATAGCCCTTGCGGCGTCTGTTATTTCCTCTGTCATTACCATTGCCGTCCATGATGTCTTCTTCGCGCAGAAAATCGTCGCCATCGATCTGGCGGACCGCATCGCCTCGCAGAGAGAGGATTATACTGCGGGAAGGATTACCGCCGGCGAACTGGTGGAGAACATCGATCGTCTGCTGAAGCACATGCAGCAAAAATCGAAAGGCGAGGTTCTGGTTCTGGAAGAGGCGATCGCCGGCGATGTGAAACATTATGACTTAGGGGCCGCCGTTGCCGATGAGGAGGATGACCGGGAAAGATAGCGGAAAATGATCGGACCCCACGGAGCACGCCTGAAGCTTGACATGTCTCATTGGACATTTTACGCTATTCCAGCCGCTTTGTTCACGCTATGGCGGCGGCCGAAGAATGAACGGAGGCAGGATGGGAGAGATCACGGCAAAATGCACTCATTGCGGGGGGAGCAATGTCGTATGCGGTGTAAGGGTTGATCAGACCGCGGATGCGGGCAGAATAGGGCTTGCCTACAAAACCAAATTTGTGGTGATAGGCACGGAACCGTTCCATGCCGATGTATGTGATGACTGCGGCACCATTGTTCGTCTTTACGTTAAGACTCCGGGCCGGGCATGGTATACAAAGTGAAGGACCGGCAACCTGATATTTCTGTTTCACCGGTTTTCGATATGTTTCAGAAACTCCCTGATACTCTCTACGTAGGCCTCGGGTTCCTCGAACATGCCAAGGTGTGCACTTTTTTCGAATATCCTCAGGGAAGAGTCGGGGACGTGCGAGCGGTACCATGCGGTGGCGCCGGGCGTTGCTTCATCGTGTCGACCGGCCGTGAAGAACGTGGGGACCTTTATTTCGTGAAGACGGTCGACCCTCTCGTATGTCTTCAAGTTTCCTGTGGGGTGAAATTCGCTGACTCCCCACATGATACCGTAAATCTCCGGGTTTGACATTTGAAAGGCGGTCATCAGTTCCGGCGGCCAGGGGTTAAGGCGGCACATATGATGTTTGAGATACTCCACCACGGCCTCTTCATAATCTTTCGAGGTGGCCGCGATGTCTCCCCTTTCATATCGCCTGATAGCGAGCCTGGTACCCGCGGGAAGTTCCTCGATCAGGGTATTCGCATCTTCCACCCATCGTCTGGAACTAAGACACGGGCCGGCAAGAATAAGGCCCTTGACCCCCGGTGGCTGCGTCAGCATGTAGTCGACGGCAAGCATGGTCCCCCAGGAATGCCCGTATATGTGGACCTCTTTCAATTTCAGCGCCGCCCGGAGCTGTGAGAGTTCCTCCACGAACCTTTCGATCCGCCAGAGATCCCTGTTATCGGGGCGGTCCGATCTGCCGCAGCCGAGCTGGTCGTAGAAAATAACGGGCCGGTCGGCGGCAATCTTTTCAAGGGGCTTCAGATAATCGCTCGCACTGCCCGGTCCGCCGTGAAGAAGAATTATGGGCGTAGCGCTGCCGGAACCAACGATGCGGTACCATACCTTTCCCCCGGTAACGTCAACGAATCCCTCATGCTCGGGAAAGCCCGACCCCGTCGAACACGCTGCCTGGACAAGGGCGGCGAAAACAATGAACCACGCCGCCAGATGCTTCTTGAAGCAGGGTTTGTTGCCTTGTCTCATGTTGCCGCCCATCTGCCTCCTCTCGATTATTTCTTGCAGTTTCACGTCTTTTATAACGGTTCCGCCGCGTTCATGTCAAGGATGTGCGGTTTCGGCCCGACTCCTTGCTTTTTGAGGTCCCTCATGTTAATCTTCCCCGTTCGCATAAAATTTCGTATTCTCTCAGGAGGCATCATGGGATCGCGCTATGACGAGGTGAACGACCACGTCCTTGACCTGCTCAAAGAGGTGAGGTCACAGGATTTTTCCGAATTGGTAAATGCAAAGATAAAGGTCCTTTTTGACCTGAAAAAGAGAAAATCGGGCGGGATGGTGGTCCTCGCACGGATCATCAAAACAAACGATCTCCTCCGCCATCTCACGAAAAACGGGGTGGATATCAACGACGGTTATGACTACATCATCACCCTGGACAAGAAATGCTGGGACAACATCACCGACCTTGACAGGATAAAGATACTGCGCCATGAGCTCAGGCACACCTTTTTCGATATAGAAGCGGAAGAAAACCCGTATAAGCTCCTGAATCACAGCATATCCGATTTCTACGAAGAGGTGGAACTCAACAAAAACGATCCTCGCTGGCGCGAGCGCGTGGCTACTCTCACCGAGGATATCTACGAACAGGAAAAAGAGGCCCGCGCCGAGAAGAAAGGGAAAAACCGTTTGAAGGCTGTTTCATAATTCCAGTTTCACGGTTTCATGTAAAGTCAGGAAAGAAACCCCGCGAAACACGTGGTTGTCTTCCAGATGGGCATGGAGCAGGAGCGTACAGACAATAGTTTTGAATTGTAACACTCTCGCGACATGTGCTATTTTTTAGGCGGCGATGGGGTTCGCCGTTTAACCGCCCGCCCGGGCTGATAACTCCTAACCGCCAGGGAGACCTTCTTGCATGAAGGCCCCTGCGGAGATTGTTTCAGGAGGCGTCAAATGGACAACATCTCAACGGTTTCCGGCCCCATCGGGAATACAGTCCCTTCAGTTCTCGATACCATTCAGAAAGTTTGCGCCGAATACAGGGTCCTCTCCCTCACCCGCCATATCGATGCCTGCAGAGACCTTTTCGCGAAGGATCCCCTCATTGACGTGGCCATTATCGGCCAGTTCAAGGCCGGCAAGAGCTCATTTCTCAACAGCATCATCGGCAAACCCGTCCTGCCCGTAGGCGTTATCCCCGTAACTACCGTTATCACCCGTCTTGCGTATGCTCGAAGCGAAGAAGCGACGGTGATATTCCTCGACAACAGGCGATTACGGATAAGCCTCGATGAGGTCGAACTTTTCATCTCCGAGGCCAGGAACCCTGCGAACGAGAAGAACGTGGAACTGGTGGACATCGGGCTGCCTCACCTTCAACGTTATGAGGGACTGCGCCTCGTCGATACACCGGGTCTCGGAAGCGTTTTCAGGTACAATACCGAAGTGTCACGGGAATGGCTGCCCGAAGTGGGCATGGCCATCGTCGCGATCAGCGCCGACAGGCCCCTTTCCGAAAGCGATTTGACCCTGATCGGGGAACTTACCGAATATACCCCGAAAGTCGTTCTTCTCCTGACAAAAACGGACCTGCTTTCGCCGGACCAACAAAAAGAGGTCGTCGAGTTTTTCAAAAAAACAGTGAAACGCGAATTGAACAAGGATTTTCCCGTATTGCTCTATTCCGTCGTCTCGGAAACGGAGATCTACAGGCGATGGCTCGACCAGCACCTCATTGCACTGTCCGGGAACCACAGCAGCGAGTTTGCGGGCATCATCAGGCACAAGGTCGCATCGCTCGCCAGGAACACCCTGGGTTACCTTGAGATCGCCCTGAAGACATCGAGGCAGGGCGACGAGGACAGGGCCGCATTGAAAAAGCTCATTCTCGATGAAAAGGTAAATTATGATCTGATCCAGTCGGAGCTTTCCCTGATTGCCAGGGAGAACAAGCTTCAGACCCGCGCTCTCATAGCATCATATCTGGACAGCACCCACAGGGCGGCACTGACCGAAAAGGTCCGCATGGCCCTTACGGTACAGATGCCCCTCTGGAAGGGGAACCTCTGGAAGCTTACGAGAAAATACGAAGAGTGGCTTGCCGATACCATGACGACAGAGATGGAGTCGATTTCGAAAACTCAGTACAGGCACTTTCTGGGCACACTGAAGAAGGCCCATTCCGGCATATCCAGGTCGGTCATGCTCTTCAGAAACCTCCTCGACAAGAACATCGAAAAGGTGCTGGGCATATCCCCCGCCAGCATCGAATGGAACGTCACCGTCACCGAGCCGGGCCACCCCGACGTGGCCTTTGTCCATCCTTTCGACTTTCACTTCGACCTGCTCTGGTTTCTGTTCCCCATGTGTGTCTTTCGGAGGGCCTTCGAGAGGCACTTTCTGAAGCTGGTCCCCAGAACCGTCGAGATCCACCTGTCCCGTCTCGCATACCAGTGGGAGGTACGGATCAACAAGGTGATCGACGAAATGAAAGATCATGCCCTGGAATACGTGCGGGACGAACTGTCGACGATCGATGCTCTGCTGTCCAACGTGGAGCCGCAAACACATAAGATCCGTTCCGTGATCGAAGAATTGAAAGAGATAGTGAACCACTCGGATGGAATGAAAGAGAGAAAAAAGGTATAATCAATGACCCGTGAATTATACGGAGCAGACCGCAAAAAACCCACAAAGGAGGATATACCTTTATGATGTACTCTCAGGAAGTGCAAAATATGTGCTCTGTGACAAAGGGAGCGAATCACGGCCCTGCTGCGATACCACAGGAAGGCAAGTGGACCCAGGTAAAAGAAATAAAAGACATATGCGCCTTTACGCATGGCATAGGGTGGTGTGCCCCCCAGCAGGGGGCCTGCAAATTGACCCTCAATGTCAAGGACGGCATCATTGAGGAGGCTCTGGTCGAGGCGATCGGATGTTCGGGTATGACCCATTCCGCCGCGATGTCGGCGGAGATACTGCCGGGGAAGACGATACTTGAGGCGTTGAATACCGACCTCGTGTGCGATGCGATAAATACGGCGATGAGAGAACTCTTCCTCCAGATCGTCTATGGAAGAAGCCAGTCGGCCTTTTCGGAAGGCGGCCTTGCCATTGGTGCCGGGCTTGAAGACCTTGGCAAGGGACTCAGAAGCCAGGTTGCCACCATGTACGGCACGATTGCCAAAGGACCCAGGTACCTTGAGATGGCCGAAGGGTACGTGACGAAAATCGCCCTTGATGACAACAACGAGATCATCGGCTACGAATTCGTGAGCCTGGGCAGAATGATGGAAATGATAGCAAAGGGAATGGATGCCAATGAGGCCCTGAAAAAGGCTTCCGGAAAATATGGAAGGGTTGACGAAGCCGTGAAATTGATCGACCCGAGACATGAATAAGGAGGATGGACGATATGGCACTTTTCGAAAACTATGAAAGAAGGATCGGTCAGGTCAACGAGACTTTAAATAGATACGGGATTAAATCGCTGGAGGAAGCAAAACAGATCTGCGAGAGCAAGGGCATAGATCCATACAGGATAGCCAGGGAGACCCAGCCGATATGTTTTGAAAACGTGGGCTGGGCCTATGTCGTCGGCGCATCTATCGCCATCAAAAAAGGCTGCACAAAGGCGGCCGACGCCGCGGAGGCCATCGGAGAGGGGTTGCAGGCGTTTTGTATCCCCGGCTCCGTTGCGGATGACAGAAAGGTTGGTCTTGGACACGGGAACCTGGCGGCCATGCTTCTGAGAGAAGACACGAAATGTTTTGCTTTTCTCGCGGGACACGAGTCCTTCGCCGCCGCTGAGGGCGCCATCGGTATCGCCAAATCGGCCAACAAGGTAAGAAAGGAACCCCTGAAGGTCATATTGAACGGGTTGGGGAAGGATGCGGCGCAGATCATCTCCCGGATCAACGGGTTTACCTACGTCAAAACCAAATTCGATTATCATGCAGGGAAACTCGAGATCGTCGAAAGCCGCCCCTATTCAAAGGGCGAAAAGGCCGCGGTCAGATGCTACGGCTCCGACGACGTCCGGGAAGGCGTCGCCATTATGCAACACGAAGAGGTCGACGTTTCCATTACGGGAAATTCCACGAATCCAACGCGATTCCAGCATCCCGTCGCAGGCACCTATAAGAAGGAATGCAACCAGGCGAACAGGAAATATTTCTCTGTCGCGTCGGGAGGCGGAACAGGAAGGACCCTGCACCCCGACAACATGGGGTCCGGCCCGGCCTCCTACGGCATGACGGACACGATGGGAAGGATGCATTCCGACGCGCAGTTCGCAGGTTCATCCTCCGTGCCGGCCCACGTGGAGATGATGGGCTTCCTGGGTATGGGCAACAACCCCATGGTAGGCGCAACCGTCGCAGTGGCTGTGGCGATAGAGCAGGCTAACAAGTAAGGAACTGCTTCGCGCCCTCCTGGCTCAAGCGGGATGGGCGCACAGAAGAGCAAAGAAAGAAAAGACAGCGGCATGATCCCGGATTCCACCGGGATCATGCCGCATTTGTATCCCGCCTTTTCGACGGGAGGCAAAACAAAAGAATCATAGGCTTTACCTTTCCCGGCGATCTTACCCCGGACAAACGCCCTCCAGATCTTTGAGGAATGACTCCCGGCCTGCATAGCGGATTGCCTTCATGCCCGCCTTGCGTGCTCTTTCGCAGTGGGCCTCGCTGTCATCGATGAAGAGCATCCGCTCGCCAGAGCCCTTCAGGCGGGAGATCGTGTCGGAAAAATGGGAGACATCCGTCTTGTTTTTCCCGATGTGATAACTGTTGAAGACAATGTCGAAGTATTTGAAGAAATCGTACAATCCGTTCAGTTCGTCGAGCCAGTTGGTCTGATCGCTGAGGATGACGACGCGGACGCCGGATGCCTTCAGTTCCCTTACGATATCGAACATCCAGGACCGCAGGATGAACCGGGACAGGATCTCATTCCGGAGTGTGACATCATCGTCCCTGATGCCCGTCCTGTCCCGGATCGCCTCCCAGTATGCATGCTCATCGACGCGACCGGTGATGTACCCCGTCGCATGGATGAGCTCGTGGGCCAGGTTGAAGAAATCCGTTTCGTTGAGTCCATGTTTCACCGCAATGGCCCGAAGGCCCTTCTCAAAGCCTTCTTCCGCCAGAACGCCGCCAAAATCGAAAAGGACTACATCTACAGCACATTTGTCTGCTGGAATACTCATCAGTGTCTCCTTCGGGGAGAATCAGCACATGGCGAAAACTATTTTTCGCTTCTCGTTACAGGTCGTAATTGCCGATCCTTTCCGGCTGATAGATTATCTCGGTTATCTGTATCTTCATCGTGCCTGTCGGCAATGTCCATTCCATCGTGTCCCCTTCCCGGCAGCCGATGAGGGCCGTGCCGACAGGCGCCAGAACAGAGACCGCTTTTCCGGCCGCACCTGTCTTGTCGGGGAATACCAGGGCGAACGTCTTTTCTTCGCCGGTCTCCAGATCCTTGATGCGGACCACCGAATTCATGGTGACGACATCGACGGGAATGTCTCTGGGGTCCACTATCCTGGCCCTGTCGAGTTCCACTTTCAGGCGGTCGATGTGTGGAGTATCGGTCCCGCCGTATACCTCGATCAACGTCCTCAATCTTGCCATGTCATGATGCGTTATGAAAATATCACCTGTCTTCATAATGTCACTTCCCACCTTCTTTCGGATGCTGCCAAGGGGACTGTCCTGCCGGTCTTTATCATCAACAGAAATCACCCCGGCCCTGGAACGCTTCCTCGTCCCTATTTTTGTTCTCCCCTATATGCATAACACATTTCCTCTGAGAAAACCGCCCTTCCCGGGAGGCCCACTGCCGCCAACACGGCCGACACCAGTGGAAAGCAACCCCGGACATGCGATTAAAATAATTTTTGGGAGAAGTGTTTCAGGGGCACAGGTCCATGCATTGCGGGCAAGGTCTCCCACACACCGCACTTTCCTTCAGGCCCGCGGTGTGATGATGGTGAACGCCGTTCTCTTTTCTTCTTCTATTCGATGTCGATCGTGGCTATGGTTTTCTTTGCAGACCCGTCATCTTTCGCGTCCAGTATCAGGCGGATTGCGGTGTCCAGTCCGCGAGTCGACTGGGGTTTCAACAGGAATTCCCTGATCCCGGCCCTCCTGGCCCTGTCCGGCGAGATACTGTCGTTATAACCTGTGCAAAGAATGATGGGGATGTCATCGCGTACCTTCAGCAGTTTTCTTGCCAGTTCCACGCCGGTCAGGTTCGGCATGGTGTAATCGGTGATGACAAGATGGAATCTCCGGGGGTCATTTTTAAAGATTTCCAGCGCCTCCAGGCTGCTCGTTGTGGCCACAACTTCATAACCCAGCCGGGTCAACCTCTCGCTGTTCAGTTCAACGTTGAGATCTTCATCATCAACGAAAAGTATGCATTCCTTTCCTCCTTTTACCGGCAGTTCCTCTTTGACGGTGAGGGCTTCCCGTTTTTCTATCTTCGGCAGATATATATAAAATACCGAGCCCTTTTCCGGTTCGCTTTCCACCCTTATGAAGCCGCCGTGGCTCTTGACGATGCCATGGACTACGGAAAGTCCCAGGCCGGTGCCTTCCCCATGGGCCTTGGTGGTAAAAAAGGGATCGAATATCCGTTCAACTACCTCAGGCTGCATACCGCCGCCGGTGTCGCGCACCTTGAGTGCTAAATAGTGTCCGGGTTTCATGCCGGGAACTGGCATGGGGTCACCCTTTTTAAAATGATCCCCCGTCACGCTGATTTCCAGGACGCCGCCTTTCCTTCCCATGGCCTGGGCGCCGTTGGTGCAGAGATTCATGAGAACCTGGTGCATTTGCGCGGAGTCGGCGAGTATCGTATCGTCGTCGGTCAGACTCTTGAATCTTATTTCAGTGGTTGTGGGGAGGAGGGGTCTTAACAGTCTAAGGCCCTCCTCCACGATCGCGCTTAATGCGACGGGTTTTTGCTCATATTCGGTCTGACGGCTGAAGGTGAGGATCTGTCTTATAAGATCGCGTCCCCGATGCGCTCCTTTAAGGACCAGTCCAAGCCGGTGATAAGCGCGGCTGTCAGGAGGCATATCATCCTGTACCATTTCGGTAAAACCCATAATACCGGAAAGAATATTATTGAAGTCGTGGGCGATGCCTCCCGCGAGGGTGCCTATGGCCTCCATTTTCTGAGATTGGCGGAGCTGCAATTCGAGACGTGTAGTTTCTTCCTGTGCCTTTTTTCGCCTGGTGATGTCCTCGGTGGTGCCCTCATAGTAGATTGTTTCACCATTCGCACCCCTAACCGCCCGTGCGTTCATGGAAATCCATACCTTGTCTCCATCTTTTCTGTATAACTGAGTCTCGAATCCTTCCACAAAGCCCTGCGTGTCATAGAGGTTTTTGAGAGTCTCGCGGTCTTCGAGGTCTACATACTGCTGTCTTTCGATATCGGTTACGGAGTCGATCATCTCCTCGGGCGAATCATACCCGTACATCTTCGCAAGAGAGGGGTTCACGCTCAAATACCGGCCGTCCGGCGTTGTCTGGAATATTCCTTCAACTGCGTTTTCGAAGATGCTCCGGTATTTTTCCTCGCTCCGCTTTAATGCCGCCTCCATTTCGTAGCGTTCAATAGTTTTTCCCAGTCTCCTCGCGATAGCATCGATGAGCCTGCGCTCTTCTTTCAGGAAGGGTCCTTCGTCACATTCCTCCATTTTTTCAAGATAAGAGACCTCTACGATGCCGGCATGCTTTCCATTGACCACAATATCGGCGGTCTGTTTAAAAGGAGTTTCTTTGAAATTGTCTGTCCTGAATTCTTGCGTGCCCCTGATGATGCGACTGCAGGTTGTGTTCGGGTACTGCCATACTTGAGGAAGAAAGTTGACAATTTCCTGAAGAATTTCTTCTAAAGGGCGGTTCGGGTTTTCAACAATATCCGCAATAGCGTAGAGGCAATTGAGTTCCTTGGTACGCTCACGTAAATCATGCTCCAGTTTACGGAGTATTTCTTTCACGAGATCACTCTTTAGCCTTCAACGTTTCCAAGTCCGCAACGCTACGGTGCAGTTACCCGAAGCTCATTGACGGGTTGCGGCCTTCCCCTGTCCTTATCATTCATTATACACCTCATGAGAGCGATTGGCAGAAGTATATGACATTAAAGAGTGTTTTTTTGTATGGTTAAGGCAGAAAAATCAGCATTCCGCGTGCAACAAAAAAAATGCCGATCAGCCGAGTTCGAAGCTTGTCACTCCAAATATCTTCTCCATGGGGAGGGCGGGCGCTTCCTTATTGTACATCCTGCCCGTCTCAAATACGGGCGTCATGCGATGGCCCTGCGCGAGAGAAAGGGCGGAGGGGTTTGTTGCGGGAACATCCAGAAATACGGGTATCTGCGGCGATACCTTTCCCGCCAGCGCGCCGAACAGTTTTTCGGCAATGTCAGGCGAGTCGGCCAACAGCGGACCTATCTTGAATCCTGTCCTGCAGGGGCGTATCACTCCGTAGCCTTTCAGTTCGTCGCCTTCCACGCATCCGAAGGATGCGCTGCCCGGCTGGTTGATCCATCGTTCAAGAAATCCGTCGCGCCGCGCCGGAAAGACAGCGGCATCACAGGAGACAATTGCGCCGAAGGGAACGGTGGAAAGTTCGACGAGATCAGCCGATGCCGATCCGCCGCCTCTGCCTGCGTATCGAACATTTTTGTGGGCCAGGGTAAAACCAAATTTCTCATAATTTCGTATCTTCCCCACGACCCCGTCGATGCCGATGTTTCGGGCTCCGAGGTAGCTCATGGCCCGCCTGGCGAGCTCGATGCCGTACCATCTCCCGCGAAGTTCTTTTCTGATTATGTAAAAGCCTATGAACCCGAAGGAGTCATCATAGGACACAGCCGAGATGCATCCCACCGGCTCGCCGTTAACCTCCCCGATAAAGAAACCATTCGGGTCCGTATGATAGAAACAGCCTGCATCGTTCAACCCGGGGTTCCAACCCTCGTCGGCTGCCCAGTCCATAGCCAGTTCAACATCATTCATCGTCATCTGTCGTATGGTAAAACCTGCGTTCAACATTCTTGCCGCTCCTTCCGCAGGGTGATCATCCTGTTCTCAGATTGATAGCCCCATAATTCGCGGCCCCCCACAGACCGCTGTCCTCACTCAAGATGAGCGTGACGGGTATTTTTGCAAGCATCGTCCCGTAGTGGGCCGAATCGGTGAATTCCTCTCTGAAATGATCGTTTACTACCAGAAAAGGGTTTTTCATGGCAACGCCGCCGGCGATGAAGAGGCCTCCCAGGGCCAGCACGGTGAGCGCATAATTGCGGCATGCCCGGGCATAGAAGCGGGCAAAAAGGACCGTTGTTTCCGCCTCAGGGGTGATCTCGCCGATGACATCCGCCGGATCGAGGTCGCGGCCCGTCAGGAAGGTGTGAAGGTGTGTGAGGCCCGGTCCGCTTACAACGATATCGCCATAGGGGTATTCCGCGCCCGTCCTTTCCAGGAGATAATCCCGGTAGGCTGTTTCGGTCTTTCCGTAGAAGGCAAAGGCGGCATGCCCCGCTTCTGAAGGCAGAGGGATAAAAGAGTCCCCTCCGGCGGGAGCGAGTGCGCAGTGCCCGAGACCGGTGCCGGCACCGATGACTGCCACGTTGGCAGCCGCCTGGGGTTCGCCGTTCTGAACGATTTGTGTGTTTAAGCGGCTCGTGAGAGGACACGCGAAGGCCTGAGCCACAAAGTCGTTGATAAGGAAGATCCGAGCGCCTGCCGCCCGGGTGCGAAGACCGGACACGTCCACGGCCCAGGGTACGTTCGCCAGCTTCGCGTATGTATTATCCTTCACGGCACCGGGCACGGCTAGGACCACGGCGTCCCACTGCGTATCCGCCGCAATCGGCCCCTTATTGCGTGCCATTTCCATGAGATCGTCGAGTGACGCCGCGCTGTGTGTTTTGAGCCGCAACCCGTCCACGTATGACAGCCGGCCTTCATCGCTGATCCGAAAATGGCCGAAGCGGCTGTTCGTCCCTCCTATATCGACTGCAATCACGTTCTTCATGGTCTTTCCACCTCCCTTGTTAACGGGTGTTTCCTTTCATGACCCGGCGAAGCCGCCCTTGCGACACAGAGGATAAAATCGTGCACGACATTGTAGGCCCCTTTTCGTGCACGGCCGGCGAGGGTTTCCGTGAAGCGCCCCTCCATCTTTTCCTTTGAATGGGGGTCGAGGGCGTCATAGAAGGCAGTACCGGCCCCGGATTTCGTGAGATGTTCCAGAACGCCCTCCGGAGAGCCGCATTTGAATGTTATGCGGCCTTCGGAGATATCTTCGGGAATAAAGGCGGCTTCCTTAAGAAGTGTTTCGAGGTGGGCGGCTCCTTCCGGAAAATCGAAGTGGACACGCTTTTTAAGCACCGACGGGTCCTCGGCAACAAGTTCATGGAATATCGCGAGTTCCCTCGCAGGCGAATTCTGCCGGTGAACGACAAAGGCAAGGCGGCCACCTTCATTGAGCGAAGCCGCGGCGGTTTCAAAAAAGGCCGTGAGCGGGATGTAGCCCAGGACCCAGCTTGTAAAGATGAGGTCGAAAGGACCACGGCGGCGCAATATCTTCAGGGCGTCTCCCTGAAAAAACCGGATGTTTTTGTGCCCTGCAAGACGGATACGTTCCCTGGCGACGCCGATCATCTCCCGCGAGATGTCCGCCGCCGTTATCGAGCATGCAGGACCGAAACGGCTGGCGATAAGGGATGTGGCAAAACCCGTTCCACAACCTGCCTCGAAGACGCTGCAGGTCCTTGCGTCGGCGATCTTCCGGACAAGCGTCCGGACGGGCCTGGCTGCCTCCGACAGCCAGTGCATATCATAATCCGCATGTATCCTGTCGTAGGCGTCCCGAAGCTCCCTGCTTCCGACGCTTGCCGTCGCACCTCGTTTCACGGTGAAGAACCGCGGCAGCCTGTGATTGCGGGGAAGGTGCTTGCGGCATATTTCCTCGGAGACCTCGCGAAGAACAGGCATGGGTCCCTTCGGGACATGACTTCCGAGGATATGCCCTGCACAGGAGGTCCTCGGTTTCATGAAGTGCCTTCCCATCCTTTCCAGAATTGCCCCCAGCGGTTCCCGCACTGCATTTCCGAAGCTCAACGGGACGAGGTTGCAGGGACAGACCTCTCCCGAGCCGTCGATATAGAGATAGGTCAGCCCGGCCCCGCAGCCGAAGGCCTTCGCGGATTCGAGGTAAACGAAGGTGGACAGGACAGGCAGATCTTCCCGTGCGGCCACCTTTTTCTGATAGTCCATCAGGAGGTTCCGCTCCGCGGCTTCGAGGATTACATCACTCCTGCCTGAAAGTCTGCCCGTGGGGCAGGGTTCAAGAAGGTGGACCTCCCGGGCCCGGGACCTGCCTGCAAATTCGATGAATCTCATGAAGGTGTCGGGATGAATGAGACGCCGGGTGGCTACCGCCACGATATAGGGATAGAGGCCGCTGTCGGACGCCGTCTGGAGGGCGCGCAAGGCTGTCCGGAATGCACCTCGTTTCCCGCGCATTCTGTCATGTTCTTCGGCGTTCATCGAATCGAGACTGACGCCGACAGCAAAAAGCCCTTTTTCTTTGAGGGCGCGGGCGCGTTTTTCCGTCAGGCCCGAGCCCGTGGTGTTGAGCATCAGGCAGGACCTGTCGTCGAAAAGGCCGACAATATCTTCTAGGTCCTTCCTCAGCAGCGGCTCCCCTCCGGAAAGGGTTACCATTATGCTGCCCATCGCCGACAACTCGCGGGCGATCTTTTCTATGCCGCCGAAGCTGATGTCGTTTTGTTCCCGCCCGGCGTTGTAGCAATGCCAGCACCGGTAGCGGCACCGGTTGGTGACACCGAAGGTGACGGAATAGAGCCCGCGGCCATCACGCTCACCGAGGGCGCCGAAATGCTCCGCGAGGTTGTCGAAAGCTCCGCTCGGAAAGGGAGGGAAATGGGTGTTGATAACGAAGCGGCCCTCGAAACTGACGGCCTTCTCCCGGGAAAGGTAATCCCTGAAAAAGGCCCCGACGGAAGGATGCAAACCGGTGAAGGGCTCGCGTACGGCAAGTTGACGAAAGAGTTCGTCTCCCCTCATATCACCTCGTCAATTCATTGGTTGTCATGCGCAGCAGGCGGAGTCTTCCCCGATCCAGCAATGCAGGCAGAGTTTCTCGCGGGGCAGGCCGATGGCCTCTATCATGTCCCGGATTTTCTGGTACTTCAGGGTGGTCACGTTGATCTCCCGTGCGATCCAGTCGACCATTTTCTGGTATTTTTCAGACGTATCGTCGAGATATTCGGTGATGTCCTCGGCATGTCTGCCTTCAAGGGCGTTGATGGCCCGGCGCGCGGCAAGTTCGTCGATGGACCGGGTTGAGAGGGCGAACTTGCAGTGGAACATGAGCGGGGGACAGGCCGGGCGGACATGGATCTCTTTTGCGCCTGATTCCCAGAGCTTTGCGACGGTGAAATTCTTGAGCTGTGTGCCTCGCACTATGGAGTCTTCGCACAGGACGATCCGGTTCCCGGCAATGACGTCTCTGACGGGGATGAGCTTCATAGTCGCCACGAGATCGCGTATTTCCTGGGAAGGCGGCGTGTAGCTGCGGCCGTAGCCCGGCGTGTATTTTACGAGCGGCCTTCGGAAGGGAAGGCCCGATTCTATCGAATAGCCAATCGCGTGGCCGACCCCGGAATCGGGCACCCCGGCAACAAGATCGGCCTCGACATTGTCGTTCCTTGCGAGAAACCCGCCGGAACGTTCGCGCACCACCTCCACGTTGATCCCCTCATAGCTCGATGCGGGATACCCCGTGTATATCCACAGGAAGGAGCATATCTGGTTGCGGTCTCTTCCGGCAAGCCGGCTTTGAAGGCCTGAGGGACTGATGTTGATGATTTCCCCCGGTTCGAGGTATTTCACGACGTGGAACCCCAGGTTCAGAAAGGAACAGTTTTCCGTCGCCACGGCGTACTCGCCGTCTTTTTCACCCACAACGAGCGGCGTCCTCCCCAGGCGGTCTCTGGCCGCATAGATGCCATCCTCTTTCAGGAGCAAAATGGAAGCGGAACCCTCGATACGGTCGTAAACACCCTGAATTCCGTCGATGAGCGTCTCGCCTCGCGTGATCAGCTTGGCGATGAGTTCAACAGAATTGATCCTGCCGCCGGACATCTCACTGAATGTTTCGCCGAGATCAAGGAGTTCCTTGGCCAGTTCGGTGGTGTTCTCCACGATACCCGTGACGACGATGGCGAAGGTGCCGAACTTCGACCCGATGATGAGCGGCTGCGCATCGCGGTCACTGATGACGCCGATGCCTGAGTTTCCTGCCATTTCCTTGTATTCTTCGAAGAATTTGGACTTGAACTGCGACTTCCTGATATCGTGAATGCTGCGATGAAACCGGTCTCCCAGTACGGCCATCCCCCCATATTCCGTTCCCATATGCGAGTGATAATCGGTACCGTAGAGCAGGTTGCTCGCGCAGTTCTTCTTCGATAGTATGCCGAAAACTCCGCTCATAAAGCCTCCTTGATGGTCTTGCCGCGATATGCTGAAAGTGAAAGCTCTTGCCGGCAAGGATATGATATATACATTCCCCGGAAATTTCCACAGGAATGAGGAGAGGCTGAAAGCCTCTCCTCGGGTTAAGTTTTCCCAACGGATACCGATTACATTTGCAGAACGGTTTGGGAGCATACAGCAGCGATATCGGGATATCTCCGGATGGGGTTGCCAAATAGAAATGAGGAGATTATATTAAAGCCATGACAACTGAAGAACAAAAAATGGTTACCAGGTACGCTGATCAGGCCTTTCGAGGGACGACAATACGACAGGAGTATCCTGTTTGTGAATGCGGCAAGATATTCAGTGAAAAGACAATTTGTGAGGCACCCGGGGTTTTTTTCAGGAGTGTGGATGTTTTCGGCAAGACCTTTACGCTCATAGAACCGGTTTGCCCGATATGCAAGCGCAAGATTCCTGCGAGCTTCAATATTCTTAACTAGTCCTTGCCGAGGACTTCCTGAATTTTCGCCGACAGGTCATTGATGGTAAAGGGCTTCTGAATAAAGGCATTACAGCCTTTCTCCAGTATCTGTGCCGCCTGCCCTTCAATGCTGTAGCCGCTGGACAGGATCACCTTGATATTCGGGTCGATCTTTTTCACGCTGTCATAGGTTTCGCTTCCGCTCAGCCCCGGCATGATCATATCGAGGATAATGAGATCGACGCTGTTCTTGTATCTGGCAAAGAGTTCAAGGGCCTCAAGACCGCTTTGTGCCACGTGAACATAATAGCCCAGGGCCTGCAGCATCTCCCGGGCGGTTGCTGCTACTGCCGGTTGGTCCTCTACGAGAAGTATCGTCTCGCTGCCCCGGGCAATTTCCGGCGCGGGGGGTTTCTCCTCAATGGTATCCTTCTGTGAGGCAGGCAGGTAGATGTCGAACCGTGTTCCTTTACCGGGTTCACTTTCGACGGTTATCGCTCCCTGGTGGTTCTTGATGATGCCCCAGGCGGATGCCAGGCCAAGCCCCGACCCTATCCCCGAGTCCCTGGTGGTGAAGAAGGGGTCGAATATCCGCTCCTGCGTTTTCTTGTCCATGCCGACACCGGTGTCCATCACCGATATTTTGGCGTAAAGACCCTCCCGGGGCACGATTCCTGTGTCAGGCATCGTGATGTTGCCTGCCTCCACGAAAATCTCGCCTCCGGCCGGCATTGCCTGCCATGCGTTGACAAAGAGGTTGAGAAAGACCTGCTCTATCTGGCTGCGGTCGACATCGACCATGCGGAGGCCTTTGTGCAGTTTCTTGTATATGGTGATCTCTTTTTTGGTGTGTCCGAACATATCGGCGCTGCGGTCGATGAGATCGGTGAGGTTGGTGGGTTTCACCTCGTATTTACCGCCCCGCGCGAAGCCGAGAAGTTGTTTTGTCAGTTCGGCTCCGTTCTTGATCTGTTCCTCGATGTTCTTCAGCCTTTCGTAGCTGGGGTCTGATGGTTGGGTCGACAGGAGCATGATGGACGTGTAGCCCATGATACCCATGAGCAGATTATTGAAGTCATGGGCGATGCCGCCGGCGAGGGTTCCGATGGCCTCCATCTTCCGGGCCTGAAGGAGCTGGGTCTCAAGGGATCTTTTTTCAGTGATGTCCTGACCGATGCTGAGGATTTCGGCACGTTCACCCTTTTCGTCCAGAATGGCCTTGTTTGTCCATGACACCCAGATCCGCCGGCCGTCCTTCTTTCTGTTTTCATTCTCGTTGCTTTTGAACCCGTCGGGATTGCGCTGGATCTCCTCCATCAGGGCGACGAGGTCCCGGGAACTCACCGATTCCACTTCCGGCACGATCGTGCCCACGACGTTCCGGCCGATCAGTTCCTCCTGGCGGTACCCGAAAACACACAGGCCAAAGGGATTGATGAAAAGGATATTTCCCTGTATATCCCAGCGCAGGATGATGCTGTTGGCGTTATTGACCACATCCCTGTACTGTTGTTCGCTTCTCCTCAGGGCCTCTTCGAATTTCTTGCGGTCGGTGATATCTATAGTGAAACCACCGAGAAGAGGAGGTTTGTCAGGGCGATGGAGAGGAAACTTGCATGATACGTACCGGTGCCCTGCGAAATCCTCCTCAACTGTTTTCACGACTCCCGACCTCAGGACTTCCTCGTCATCGGCCCGGATGCTGCGTGCAAGATCCGGAGGAAAAAGGTCCTCTGATGTCTTGCCCAGGATATCACACATAGGCTTTTTCAGAAGCGCCTCGAAACTCCGGCTCAGCGCAATGGCACGATTCTCGTTGTCCTTGAGGAAGACGAGAATGGGACAATGTTCCAGAAAGAGCGCGAAACGTTCCTCGCTTTCTCTGAGCGCTTCAGCCCGATTTTCGCTCAGTTCCATCTCTTTCTTGAGTTCGGCCGTCTTCCGGCGCACGGCACGGCGCAATGCGCGGTTCCATACCATGAGGCCAAGCAGCGCGGCAGCGATGAAGGCAGCCGCTATACCGCCATAGAGAAGGTACTGCGTGGGGAACTCCCCGGAACCATACCATTTTTCATCAATTGCCCGGTATTCACTGCGCGTAATTTGGGCAAAGCCTTCCTCAACGACAGTGAGCAGAGGGGTATTTCCTTTCCTCACGGCGCGATGCAACGCTCCCGTGAAAAGGGGCCGGGACTGGTTGAATTGACCGTGAATCCCTTTCTTGTACAAAAAATAGAGCGCCGAGGGTTTATCAACAACGAAAACGACAGCCTTGAGGTCTTTTGCCGCATCGATGATGGCTTCGTAGCTTACATACTCGGTGAGACTGTCAATGCCTTTCCCTTTGAGAAAATCCACCGCCGCATCACCTTTCTTGACGGCGACGGTGAATCCGGCCAGGGAACTTGCATCCGTGATTCCCGAAACGCTTTGATGAAAGAAGATGGGGACGTCGATCTGCTGGTAGGGTTTTGAAAAGTCATAGAGTTTCCCCCGCTTCTCGTTGAGGAACATGGTGTCAATGACATCGAAGGCGCCTGCTTCCATGTGCTGCTGGGCCGCCGCCCAGTCCATGCCGGTGAGTTCGACCTTGATTCCGGTTTTTTTCTCCCAGAGAGCCCATCGGTCGATGAGTATCCCCTGAAGGCGTCCCGAGTTGTCCATGAAAGTGAATGGCGGATAGTTGTCATCCATGACCACGCGAATCGATTTTTCCGCGGGCATCGCGAAATGTGGCAGGCACAGGATGAACAAAACGAGCAGGCCAAGACTGATGAGGATACCCTTCAGGTACCTGTCCCCAATGACAAGCACTCCCTTCTTCCCCCTTCGAGGATGCACCTTCTTCCGTGCCTCTTAAAGGATTATCGCACAAACGAAGCCAATGTGAAACATTTCCCTGATTCACAGGATACTGAAGAGAACCTTAAAGAACTCCCGTGAAAGACGGGTACGGGACAATTCTTTTCGGTTTTGGTCAGTCTTCGTCTTTGAGGAACAAGTGATGGTATTCCGGTTCGGTCAGGTGTTTCTTCAGCATTTTGCCCACGACATCAAACACCTCGGTAAGATCGTCGTCGGACATCCGTTTGATGATCGTCGCCATAAGATCATCGTCAGAGAATTTCTGCAGGAAGACCTGCACCGTGTTTTCATCGGTCTGCCTGTCCATGCCGTAGCCGAGAAAACCATCAAACGTTTCTACGAACTCATGAGAATGCTTTGCCATCACGACACCCGCTTTCAAAGTTTTTTGAGTGTTCCCTGAAGAACCAGACGGTAGTCTAACCCACGATCATTCTTCAATCAAATATTTGCCGCTGTTCGCTCTTCCGTAAAACTCGCGTCGCATCCCCGGACCTTGCGGCCTCGCCGTCAAGGACAACCCGGTCACTCTTTGTATTTGCCTTTATCCTTGCAAATAGATGGAGATCGCAGGAGAATGGAAAAACACCGGGGGGCATACCATGAGACTATTTACGATCGGGTTCACAAAAAAGTCGGCACGCACGTTCTTTAAGATGCTCAAGGAATCAGGCGCGAAACGGGTCATCGATGTGCGTCTGAACAATGTATCACAACTCGCCGGGTTTGCAAAGAAAGATGACCTTGCTTACTTCCTGGAAGAGATCTGCGCAATGGAGTACCGCCACCTGCCGGTACTCGCTCCAAGCAAGGAGCTTCTCGACGAATATAAGGCGAAGAAATTTGATTGGAAAACATACGAAACCAGACTCCGTGCACTCTTGCGTCAAAGGCACGTGGAGGATGTCGTGCCGAAGAAAGTCATAGCGGACGGCTGTCTGCTGTGCAGCGAGGATAAGCCTCACTACTGCCATCGCCGGGTTGTAGCCGATTACCTCAACGATCACTGGGGCGACATTGAGATCGTCCATCTTGTTTAAGGTGTTTTTCTATCGGCAGGGTACCATGAACCCGGCAGTCCGTGAATGCACTTCCTAAGACACCGTAGCGGTTTTCATCTTGCCTGACACGTATATCGCCGCGATGAGATCTGCAGGGCCTTGTATTGCTTCGATTCCTAATATCTCGGTTCGTATCTTTGTGAATGTTTCAGGTGGTCGTTCCAGTTCTCACGGTAGGCCTTTGCGATCTCTTTCGATCTGATAATGAGGAGGTTTTCCGCATTCTTTTCCTGCGCGGCCTTTGTAAAGTTGAAGGAGCCGGTTATTGTTGTCAATCCGTCGATAATGATGATCTTGTTGTGGGCGATGGCATGCCTGTCGTCGATGTATGTCGGGATCCTCATGTTTGCGAGAAATGTGGCGGAGGTGTATTTCGCGGTGCGCTGGCTCTTGTCGAGAATGGCCGCAACCTTGACGCCCCGCTTGTGGGCTTCGATGAGTGCTTTCGCGATGGGGGCGGATGTGAAGGAATATGCCTGGATGAGTATCTCGGAGCGCGCCGAGGCGATTTCCCTTATGATCCTGTCGGTACAGGAACCCCCCGGGGTAAAGCACAGGCTGACGGCGACATCCTTGCCGTACTGGTCGGCACCCGAGCAGGGTAGCCATACCATGGATGCGAGGAGAAAAACGAGGACAAGGTACTGTTTGGCAATGAGCATCGGTTTTGCCCTTAAGCGTAGACGAAGGGACCGCAAAAGTCAATTTCACTTTCCTCTTGTAAATGGGGATGAATTGAAAGAAAATTAACAGGATGAAGACCGGAAACATGTGACCTTATGAAAACAAACGACAAAAAGAGCCTCATCGTCCTGCGCGAAAAACATCAGGTGGACAGATACATCCGGGAGATAACGCAGGAGGATATGCCCGTGAGGATTGTCATAGATGAGACCATCGTTCTCGATGACTGCCGGTTTGTCTGCCGGGACGGCAAGAATAAAGATTTGCTGATTGAGGCGGTGCTCGCTCCCGGAGAGTATCCGGAAACGGGACATGCCGCGGTTACCTGCGCCGGAGCCAGTTCGCTCTATACCTTTGAGTCCAGGGTTCTCTCCATAGAACTCGCAGAACACCGCCGTATGCATGTGACGATCGGGTTTCCCGACAGGATCACGAAGCGGGAAAGGCGAAGACACGCCCGGGTACAGCCCCTTGCCGCCCATCCCGTCGGGGTGCGGATGGTCGTGGCCGGCGGTGAGGTCGTCGATGTCGAACCGGTGGATATAAGCAGCGGCGGCATTTCCTTCATGATGACCGAGGAGGTCAGCCGGTTCAAGCCGGGGGATGCAATCGAGCTGACAATCAGAGTTCCCATGTTCGGCGATGTCTCCGCCAGTGCTATAGTCAGGAACGTTATCCACCTGATGGACCTCACCCGGATCGGGGTCGAGTTTTCCTCCCTGTCCGGAGATGCTCTCAAGACCATCGCGCAATACGTGGCCGGACGCGAAGAACAAATGCGTCAGGAAGCGTTCGAAGATGATTAAGGCTGTTGTGATCCTGGTGACGAGGTGCGCTATCGTGCCGATGAGGTGCAAGCGCACCACCACAGCTTCAAAAGACTTCCTTCACGATCCAAATATCATCCCACCCGCCTGAGACCTTCGGCATCGCGCCGGAGAGCCTGACCCGGCTTGACGAACCGGGGTATCGGTTATAGTTTTCCCGTCATGGTTAATAAAATGGATGAGGCGCTCGGTATCGCCGGCAATTGCAGGCACTATGCAATGTGCAAGATCGATTTCCTGGGGACCGGGGTTTGTGCCTCGGGGGTTGAGCGCGGCTACGTCAGCTTTTATCCCGAGGGGAGGATGGACCTCTACGCGGCGCTGGCGAAGGGCAAGGTCCACGTTACGGAAAAATGCGTGGAGATTGCACAGAGCTGCGATCTGTGCGGGAAGTGCGATTACCAGTGCTGCTTCGTTACAGGACTGAGGCCGACGCGTGTCATGGAGGCCCTCAAATCGCATGTCGCCCGTCATCTGGCAGCCGGCAAGCCCGTTGCACACGCTGATGCCGACCCTTTTCTGCAAAGCATACGAAGGATCGTGGGAGACGAATGGGCCACGAACGACCGGGCCATCGCCGTCACCTATTCCCATGATCCGTCACCCCTGGCCGTACCTGCACCGCCGAGATACGTCATCATGCCGGGTACACGCCAGGAGATATCATCGCTTTTGAAACTGCTTGGGAGTGCCGGGATCCCGTGGGTGGTGCGCGGAAACGGAACCAATCTCATGGGATTCGAACTCTGCGAAGGAGCCGTCATCGATCTTAACCGGATGAAAGAGATCGAGTTCGATGAGAAAAACTGGTCTGTCAGGGTAGGGCCGGGGGTTGCCGCATTCGAACTCCAGCGTGAGGCCGCGCAAAGGGGCTACCGCGTGAATGTGGCGGAACCGGCGGCCCTGGTCTGCGGCACCATGATGTGCGCGGGGATAGTATCTCTTTTTTCGACAGCGTACGGTTCCTGTGCCGACAACTATATCGATGCCGAATTTGTCCGTACCGACGGGTCCTTTTTTTCACTCAACGAAAAGAACGCGCCGAACCTGTTTGCCTTTGATAGGGCTGGTGCGGTGTCCCCCGGTGTCTGTTCGTCTTTGCGGGTGAAGCTCCACCCCATGACGGGTGATGAAAGCGGCGCCCTTGTTCCCTTCGATTTGTTGGAAAAGGCAATAGATTTTTCACGAGATTGTGCGATGCGGCGGATTGGCCTGGCCATAGGGATCCTTGGTCCTGAATATCTCTCATCCTTCATGTCTCCGACACAGCGGACAGCGGTGGAGGTTAAGGACGCCCTTGCCCGCAAACTGGGCATAGCCTGCATGGTGCTGGTGCTCGGCGACCGGTACGCAATGGCAAGCCTCAGGGAGATGGGCCATCCCATGATCGGCCAGGGCCTCTTCACGGTGTTGAGTCTCGGCCTTCCTTCGCTCGGCACTGCCGACTGGCTCGAGTTTATCGCAGGCCTGCCGGAAGAAGAACCTTTTGGATACCTCAAGGGCGGAGGTTTTGCCGATCTTGCGGAGGCCGCTCTTTGCCCTTCTGCCTGGCGGCTCGTCCGGGATTTTGACCCCGACTTGAGACCCGTCTATGAGGAGATCTATTCGCGGCCCGACCTGACAGATCTGGTCTGGCTCAATATGTTCAGGATCACCAGTTCGAGGATCGGGCGTCAGAAGCAGTTCCTTCCCTTCCTCATGTATCTCCCCCTCGATCATACCTTGATCGATGATGTCTGCGCCGGGCTCGGAAGCACAGCGCTCCGGTACGCTCTCAAGAACAATCTTGGTTTTATCACCCCCGTGGACGGCGGCAAGCGGTGCGTTCTGGAGTATGACTACTTTTTTGACCAGAACGACGGAGATGAAATTGACCGGGTACGGCAGGCAGCGGCTGAGGCCGGCGCCATAATAGACCGTCTTTCAGCCCGGACGGGAACGATACGATGGGTGAAATACATCTTTCAGCAGGGATACTGCAGAAAAGAAAACCTGCTGTACGCATGAGGCCGGCAGACGATGAGACAGAGGGATGCGCGGGTATTTGCGTTGACGGGTGCCACGGGTTTTCTGGGAAGCCACCTGATGGACGCCCTCATCAGGAAAGGACGCAGTCTGGTGATTCTCGGGCGTCGTCGTAAAGGTATGAGCCTTGCCGACAGGGTGGCCGCATTGCTTGCGTGGTTCGATGTCAAGGACCGGGGAGCGCTCGTGGAAACAGCCGAGGTGGACCTCCTTGAACCCCGGCTCGGTCTCGAACGTCATCAGTACGACGTCCTTTGCGGGAAGGTATCGGAGATAATCCATTGCGCGTCGGACACCCGGTTTTCGGAGCGCACCCGCCGGGAAGCGACGGAAACGAACGTCCACGCCCTGCCCGGGATCATCGGGCTGGCGAAGGATTCCGGTGCCCGTTATTTCCATTACGTAAGCACCGCCTATGTTTCCGGGCCGGGACCCGCGCCCGAGGCGCCCATCGTTTCGCGGACGTTCTCGAACGTGTATGAAGAGACGAAGGCGGAGGCCGAAAGACAGGTCGCCGCCCGGTGTTCCCTGCAGGCTACCCCGTTCACGATCGTCCGTCCATCCATCGTCTACGGTGATTCTGTCACCGGCCGGTCGAACCGTTTCAACGCCCTGTATTATCACGTCAAGGCGCTTCAGCTTATCCGCGACATCTACCTCAACGACATCAGTCAGCACGGCGGCCGCAAATCCCGCGAGATCGATATCCATCTCGACCCCGAGGGGATACTGCACCTGCCGTTGCGTATATTTCTTGCGCGCCGGGGACATGTGAACCTCATTCCCGTAGATTATTTTGTTGCCGTCATGCTGTCCGTGCTCGAATCTCCCCGGTCAGGCCGTATTTATCATATCACGAGCGATGCACCCAGGACGACGGAGGAACTCGCCGCATACTGCGAGAGGTTTCTCAGGATCAGGGGAATAGAGACGCTCTACGGTGAAGGGCAAAACGGGGGCGTTCAGAACCCGCCCGAGGAGATCTTCAACAAACTCGTCAGGCCCTATCTTCCCTACCTGTCCGATACGCGCAGTTTCGACAGGACAAATACGAATGGCCTCGCGGCGGGCTTTTCGGCGCCCGACCTGACCTATGACGTTTTCGAACGGTGCATGAGATATGCAGTACGTATGGATTGGGGAAACGGAAACGGAAAGAGTGATGCCGGGGTATCCCGGGCATCGGGCTGAAGAGAAAGCGAAAAGGAGGAGACAGAAAATGGCAGCGTCAACAGGTCGTCAATTGGCCGAAACCATTCATACGAGAATAGAGGAGCTGAAAAAGGTATGCGAAGGCATCGATGAAGGTACAGCTTCACGGGCGCCGGAAGGGCGGTGGTCTCCCAAGCAGATCCTTTCGCACGTCCTCGGCCCTGAAGGGCCGGGCATTACAGAAGGTCTTCAGAGCGTTCTCGACCTGGATATCCCGACCATCGATCTCGAGGCCGAGAATCCCTTTTTTTCTGAAAGGCGTGCGCTTATGAGATTCGATGAGCTTCTCTCAGAGGTGGAAAAACAGTACGGGGAGGTCTCGAAGTTCGCGGAAGGCCTGTCGCCGGACCAGCTGGACAGAAAGGCGCACGTTCCTCTTCTTAAGGAAACGGACCTGGGCGAATATCCGACACTCGAAGGTATGATCGGAAGCCTCCTTGACTATCATCTCCAATTCCATACGGACCACATGCGAGAGATACTCAAGGCCCTGCAGGCGTCGTGAAGGGAAGACCCGGCTTCCGGTATGGGACTCCTCCCGGCTGTTATGAGATAGACGTGCGCCAGGCCTTGCCTTTCGCGCGCTGAATGACGCAGGAGCCGAAATCAGGTATACTATGTCCGGCGATGGCGGAAGGTAATTTCAGAGAAGAACTTAACGAGAGGCAGTATGAGGCGGTGACCACCGTCGATGGTCCCCTGCTTGTCATTGCGGGTGCGGGCAGCGGGAAGACGCGGGTCATCGAGTACAGGGTGCGCTACCTCGTGGAAAGAGGCATCGACCCGGGTTCCATCCTGCTTCTAACCTTCACGAGGCGCAGTGCCAGGGAGATGATATCCCGCGCCGCGCGGCACGATCCCCGCTGTGAGGGTGTCGAGGGCGGGACGTTCCATTCCTTTGCGAACAAGATGCTCCGCAGATACAGCGGTTTCTTCGGGCTTCCCGATACCTTTAGCATTTACGATGAATCCGACGCCGAGGAGGCCGTGCATCGCTGCGCCGTCAGTCTCGGTTTTTATGAAAGGCAGAAGAGGCGCCCCCGGAAGGACATGCTGAGAAAGATCCTCAGTATGTCCGTGAACAAGGGCCTGTCCCTCGACGGGGTCCTTGAGAGGTATTACCCGGAATTCCTCCAATTTGCAGAGGAAATCGGCGAGCTGCGCAGGAAGTACGTGGAGTACAAGGTAGCTTCGCAATGTCTCGACTACGACGATCTTCTCCTCTATTTCAAGCTCCTTCTCGAAAATGAAGAGATCCGCTCCCGCATAGCTGAAAGATACCGCCATGTCATGGTCGACGAATTTCAGGACACCAATGCCATGCAGGGGGACATAGCGTACCATCTTGCGGCGCGCCATGGCAATATCCTCATTGTGGGCGACGATGCGCAGTCCATCTATTCCTTCAGGGGGAGTTCCCATGAGAACATCATGCGGTTTCCCGACCGCTTTCCCGGCTGCAGGATCATCAAACTGGAGGACAACTACAGGAGCACCCAGGCAATCCTCGATGTCGGCAACGCGATTCTGGACAACATGGCAAACAAGTATCAGAAATGCCTCAAGGCCGTAAAAAAAGACTATGGAGAAAAACCGTATCTCATCTATTCGAGAGACGCCCACGAGGAAGCAGCCTGGGTTGTCGACAGGATAAAAGAATTCTACGACCAGGGAATGGATCTCTCCCACCAGTGCATTCTCTTTCGGTCCTCGTACATAACGATTCCCCTGCAAGCGGAACTTGGCAGGCGAAACATTCCCTTTGCCATATATGGCGGGTTGAAGTTCTATGAAACGGCCCACGTCAAGGACCTCATCGCACACCTCAGACTCTTCGTGAACCCGAAGGACAAACTGGCCTGGAGCCGCGTGCTCTTGCTCATCTCCGGGTTGGGCCCCAAAACGGCGGAACAGATGCTGGGCGAGATGGCCCCGTACGAGAGTCTTGAATCCATCGTGCACACCGTCATCGATCACTATGCCCGATCCGGGGGCAGGTATTCCGATGGACTTTCCAGGCTCTCAGGCCTTCTTGGGACTGGCCGGCCCAATCCCGAAGACGTCTGCCGGTCGGTCATCGACTACTACGAACCCCTCCTGAGAGAAAAATTCGATCTTGACTGGAACCTGAGAAAGAACGATCTCGATGCCCTGGCCCAGATATCGGGAAGATACGACTCGGTCCGAGACTTTCTTGTCGACCTCGCCATCGAACCGCCCGAGCGTGGTGTCAAGGATTTCCATGACACGATATGGGAGAGGCCGCTCATCATATCGACTATTCATTCAGCGAAGGGGCTGGAATGGCGCAACGTTTTTCTCATCGGCGCGGTAGACGGCGTCCTGCCCTCCAGCTATACAACGCGCGATGACGAAGGACTCGAAGAGGAGCGAAGGCTGCTGTATGTGGCGGTGACACGGGCCAGGGAACGCCTCTGGGTCCTTGCCCATCATGAGGGGCGCAATAACGGCATACACACTTTTAACCGGCTCTCCCGCTTCATCGAGGCGCCGAATGTGAGGGCATGTCTCGACGAGAAATACGATGTCGGCGGCGTCAAGGGGGATAAAGCCGGCGCCGCCTTCCCCGATGGTTTGAGCAAGGACGATCTTCTCGAAAAACTGCTCCATTCGATGAAATGACGGGGATCTTCTAAGGCCAGGGGGACAGCGGGCGGGCGATCCATCCCCTCAACCGCCCCACCTGTTCCATCAGGCGAGCAACGTCGGGGAGACGGGCCGCACAGCCCGCGAGAGACAGGACGGCGACAACACAGATAAATGCTGTCACAGATCGCGGCGACAGAGCTCCTTACTTTTCTTTAATGTTCAGCCGGTTATCTACCCGTTTTACTCCGTTGACGCTGCGTGCGATCCGGCTCGCGCTGTCTATCTGCGCCTGGGTGTCCACGGCCCCGATCAATGTCACGGTTCCGTCGAAAGTCTGGACGCTCACCGCAATGCCCTTTGTGATGTCGTCTTCGAGAAGCTTCGCCTTGACCTGTGTTGTAATGGACGCATCATCCACCACCTCTCCCGCCGACCTGCCCGCCGGCGTTTGGCACGCAACAAAGGCAATCATCGCGAACAACATAACCATCGATACCATAACTGCTTTTCTCATAACCATCCTCCTGTCTTGCGATTTTTTCCTCATCGCGGCTCCGCGTATGTTTCTTTACGCAAGGCCGGGACGATTTTTATTAGGAAAAAGTAAGGCTGTTGTCCCGTTAAGTCAACGTGAACAATCCACGGACCATTGCCGGCCGCCGGTCTGCAGGATTCTGGCCGGTACGGAAAAGCAGGATGGGGATTCTACCGGGACGCCGACCGGGCTCCGACGAGCCGAACAAGCCCGGAGCCGAGACCTCCGAGGGAGTTCAAAAGGGTCTCGGGATCGACGGGCCTGTCATCCATCGTCAACCGGGTGCACCCCCGACGGAATGCCCCGCCGCGCATTGCGAGAAGGTCGGCCAGTTCCGAGGCTTTAACGTAAATACCTCGCGCAAGAAAGATGGGGCCCAATTCACCGGAGAGGACATTGAAGAGTTTGAGAGTGATGAAACCGTCCGCGACCACGTCTGTGGGCCGGGAATTTTCATTGTGGGTAATGGAGCCTCGCATGGAGGAAAGGGCCCCCTTGCGGCGCAATGTCGCTCCCGCCAGGCCCGGCATCGCGGAAGACAGAGCCAGGGTAGCACCTGTCCTTGCAACGGCAGCGCCGATATCGTCTACGCACTGCCCCTCCAGAAACACCGTACTCAATCTCCTTTCCAGATACTCCCCGGTGATGCCGAAATCCTGTGTGAGGAGATCCTCAATAGTGCGACCCGTCCGGCATCTCACGATAAAACCGCCCTGCAGAATGGACGTGAAAGGACCGGCATCGATCCCCTCCATGACGCATCGTACCTCCCGCGCGTGATCAAAATCCGGCATCATCCCATGTCTTGTCCTCCTCTTCGCCCAAAAAAGAAGAGGCCATCGGGCCTCTTCTTCCAATCACAAAGGATCCCGGGTTAGAAATTGAAAACCTGGTCCAGTTCTTCATCGGTGATGTCGAAAGTGACGTTGTGCGGAGGAACCTGCTGTAGTTTGAAGAAGGCCGGCAGGCGGTCCTGTTCCTTCGTGAGGCCGGCCCGGTTGTTGAAGTCGCGCTCCAGCTTGAGGATTGTCTTCCCCAGGTCGGCGACATTGTCCGCGTTAAGGTTGATCCCATAAAAGGCGTTCAGCATGTCAAGAAGGGCCTCGAAGGTCTCCGGGAGGTCGAGAAGGGCGAAGGCGATAAAGACACACATGCCCGTTGAGTCTATGGCGGCCGTTGCTATCTGCAGGTTTCGCGACAGGTCGACCTGGCCCTGTGCCTTGAGGGGATCCACGTAGCCGCCGACCTTGAGGATGTTCGTGGCGGTGGCGTAACCGGCGGTGTGGTCGGCGCCCATGGGACTTGTGGCATAGGTGACACCGAGGCCTTTCACGGCACGGGGATCATAGGCGGGCATGGCCTGGCCTTTCACCACGGGAACGCGTTCCACGCCAAAAACCTTGCCCACGACAGCGGCACCGCTGCCGAGAATCCTTCCCATGGGTGTACCCTTGCCCACTTCCTTAAGGAGGCTTATGGCGCCATCAGAATCGCCGTACTTGATGACGCCTGCTTCCATGGCGATGCCGATGGCGACGCCCATATCGATGGTATCGAGGCCCGTGTCGTCGTCAATGAAATCCATCTGGGCAATCTTGTCCAGGTCGTCGATGCCGCAATTGCCTCCATGGGCCCATACCGTCTCGTACTCGGGTTGTTTGCTGACGTAGTGGCCGTCCTTGTCGTTATATATTCCGGAACACCGGATAACACACCCGCGGTGGCAACCGTGCGTCGGGACCCCGCCCCTGTCAAACTCGAGGGCCGCCTCAGTCTCTCCGCTGATCTTCGATGCCCCGGCGAAACGGCCTTCCCTGAAGTTGTATGTCGGGTATCCGCCGGCTTCATTGAGAATGTTGGTAAGGACATTGGTCCCATATGCGGGAAGCGCCTCCCCGGTGACGCCGTGCTTCCTGAGGCCGTCGACGAATATCTTGTTTGCCTCGCGAAACTTGTCGGGGTCCTTCGGTTGACGGACTGACATTCCTGTGTCATCGAGGACGATAACCTTGACGCCCTTCGATCCCATTACGGCGCCGACGCCTCCGCGGCCGGCATGACGCGCAGGCCGCCCCTCCATGTCGGTGCAGGCTATCGACGAGGCGGCGAGTTTCATTTCCCCCGCCTGGCCGATGGAGATACACGCGACTGTCTCCCCGAATTCCTTCTGCATTTTCTCCACAGTGGCGTAATTGCCGAGCATTTTGAGGCTGTTGTCCACGGTGATTGTGACCCCGTCCTTGTTGACGAAGATCTTGTAAAGGTCGTCACCTTCCGGTTTCCCCTCGAGTATTACGGCCGCATACCCGAGCCGGGCCAGGACCTGTGACGGCTGGCCGCCGGAGTTGGACTCCTTGATACCTCCCGTAAGAGGGCTCTTGCACCCGATTGAGAGCCTTCCCGACATGGCGGCGGTGGTACCGCTTAAGAGCCCCGGGGCGATGACAAGTTTGTTTTCTTGAGAAAGGGGATGACAGGTTGGAGGAACCTCCCTGGCAACGATCGTGGACGTAAGCCCTCTGCCTCCGAGACCTGCGAACTCGCCGACGGGCGCCTCCTCGAGCTTCGGGCCTCCCTGGGCCCCCATGTTGATGCGTAATATCTTGTCCATAATATCACCTCGCGTTGGAGTTATTCTTCACTCCTATATTACTTATTCTGTCACCAAAAAAAGCTTTGTGCAATTCCGAAATAGGCAAAACAAACAAAGGGATAGGCTTCAGGAAAAGGAGGGACAACAACTAACCAAAAGGGTATAAATATACAAAATTGCGACACAGCGCCACAGAGGAAACAAGCCGTGAAACTTAACGCGCTTACTCTTCTTTTTTCGTTTCACGCTCCCGTCTTTGTCGTCGGTCCGGCGGGCCGGTATCAAGGAAAAAAGTGGACCGGGAAAACCTCACAATTTCGGAGCAGGCCCGGGATGACGGCAAAAAACACTTTATCAACAGTCTGGTAAAGGTTACAATGAACGCACATTATGAAAAAGATCATCGAAACCGTTCCCAACTTCAGCGAGGGGCGCAATCAGGCGAAGATCAAAAAGATCCTGGATTGCTTCAGCACAGTCAAGGGTGTCGCGCTTCTCGACCACCATAAGGATAAGGACCACAACCGCCTGGTAGTTACCGCCGCCGGTGAGCCTGCCCGGGTAAAAAAGGCGGTCCTGAACGCAGTCGGAGTCGCCGTCAGGACCATCGATCTGCGCAAACACACAGGAGAACATCCCCGCATGGGGGCCGTTGACGTCATACCCTTCATACCCGTCAGGGAGGTCTCCATGGAAGAGGCCGTCGCGCTCTCGGTAGAGGTTGCGGAAGAGATCTGGCGGACCTTTCGTCTGCCCGTATTTCTGTACGAGGAATCAGCGGCGAGTCCCGAACGAAAGAGCCTTCCCGACATTCGCAGGGGGGAATTCGAGGGGATGCCTCAGAAGCTCGAAGATCCTCACTGGAAACCCGATTTCGGCGATGCCGCCATACATCCTACTGCCGGAGTCGTCGCCGTGGGGGCCAGGAGACCGCTCGTGGCGTTCAACGTCAACCTCGATACGAACAGGATGGCCGTCGCCACGGCCATCGCCCGTGCCGTTCGTCACCAGAGCGGCGGCCTCGCCTGCTGCCGGGCCATCGCCGTCAACCTCAAGGAGCGAGGCATCGTTCAGGTCTCGATGAACATAACGGACTATACCCGTACGCCTCTCTATCGGGCCCTGGAGCTTGTCAGAATAGAAGCAAAACGATATGGAGTCAATGTCATCGGCAGTGAAATAGTGGGCCTCGTCCCCGCAGACGCCCTAACCCAGAGCGCTGTCTACTACATGGGCCTCGAAGACTTCACCACGGACCAGATCCTGGAACTGAAACTGGGCTAGAAGAAGGTTTCGGGTTTCTTTACTTTCTTCTTATGTATTTCACCCCCATCCACAGCCCGACAACAGAAAAGACGAGCTTCAGGTAGAATTCCGGCAGGACGTGGGCGAAGGTGGCGCCGAAGTAGCTTCCGATGGCGGCGCCTATCATCAATCCCAGGGCAATATTCTTTGCTACATTGCCGAGTCTGTAATGTGTGAATGCCCCCATGGCGCCGCCCGGCACCATGGCGAGCAGCGATGTCCCCTGGGCGAGGTGCTGCGGCATGCCGATAAGGATAACGAGAGGAGGTATCATGGTGCCGCCGCCGCCGATACCCATCATTCCCGAAAGGAAGCCCGTGAACATGCCCGTTGCAAAAAGGACGACGTAGTATGTTATGGGACCAACGTGATATGACGGCTTCAGGATGAGGCCCTTTGAGACGAGCAAAAGAGATACTGAGATCAGGAACCATCCGAAGGCCTTCCTGAGTCTCTCCTCCGGGAGCGAATGGGCGTAGAGGGCCCCAAACCTGGCCATGGACATGGCGGAGGCGGCAAGAATGAGGGCCGCCGCCCAGTCTACGGACCCGTGGGAGAAGTAGGTGATGGCACCGATAAGGCCCGTGAAGACGATGGCGACAAGGCTCGTGCCATGAGCCCCGTGCTGGGTTACTCCGGCAAGAAAGACCATGAGAGGGATCATGATGATACCACCGCCAAGTCCCGCGAGGCCCCCGAAAGCGCCGCCCGCAAATCCGATGACAAGTCCTTTGCCCTGACTCTTATAAAACGATACCGCCGGCATGCATAGTCACTATAACACGCAGCGCGCGAGCGCGCAAACGCTCAAACCCATTTGAACGAAGCACGGGCCCGTTTGTCCGCATACGTTAAAAAGTTGATCTGTTGTCATTCTTAACATATGATATTTCCATAGAACGTGACGTGAAATGAAACTGCGAGAGGTACAGGAGATATTGGATGCCGACGTTATCGTCGGTCACGACCAGCTCGACCGGGAGGTGGACAAAGGAGCCTGCGCCGATCTGATGAGCGATCTGCTGGTATACTGCAAAACGGGAAGCCTGTTGTTGACAGGACTGGCCAACTCTCAGGTTGTCCGTACAGCGGATGTTCTCGATGCAGCAGCCGTCGTCCTGGTTCGCGGAAAGCGCCCTTTTCCGGAAACCATCCAGCTTGCAGAGGAACTGCACATCCCGATTCTGGCAACGAAATACATTCTTTTTGAGACCGTCGGCAGACTCTATGTCAAGGGAATGGCGGGCTGTATAGAAAAGGCCGACGAGAAACGCGATTTTTCATAAAGACCCGGGAGATAATAAAAACGGATAGGTTATAGGTAATGGGTCACATCTGTCCAAAATAAAGTAAAGGTCAACCTCTTTCTTGAGCCTCCGTCATTCCGGCGAAGGCCGGAAACCAGGAGAAATTATGGATAAGGAATCATCATACGAAGGGATATCCAACTGTTCTCTTTAAACATGTACGCTGTCTGTTGTATGAATGGTTTTCCTGGCTTCCGGCCTTCGCCGGAATGACGAATAGAGAAAGCCGGAATGACGAACTGCGAGATAAGGCAACCTGGTTTGAAATGCGGGATTTACCTGTCTTGAATCATTGCTTTATAAACAAAGCAGTCCGAGAAATGAATTATTTTGGACAGCAGTGGGTTATGGGTCATAGGAAAGACCATTTCTCTAAGGCGTACTGTAAGATGTTCGGTGAATTCAATCGGTGGACAATTCCCCTTTTGCGTCTATCCGATACGTTTTATTGCTTCTCGCATGGTTCGCCTTTATGAAAAGGCTTTCCTTGTCCCCGCTGATGATCAATATAATGTCCGGAGAGCTTCGATAACCATATTGGGAGATGTCCTCCGCGGTCGGCTGCGCCTTTGGATTGATGCGGAAAAAGGCCTGTGATGCTTCATATGCTTTATAGACGTGCGCCCTGGCTTCTTTATTGAGTTCGCGGTTTCTGTAATTTATATATTGTGGAATAGCGATGGTAGCGATGATCGCGATGATAGCTATTCCGATCAATCCTTCCATCACAAAGGCACGAACGAAACCGTGATTGTTCATTTCAACACTCCTTTCAGCGTTCTATTTCACAAGATCAAAGTCCCGGTATTTCGTAACGGCCCAGACTGCCGCCCGTATCCGGTCTGTGGTTCCGGTTTTTGAGAAGATATTGCGCAGATGGGTTTTGACGGTAACGTATCTCTCCTGCGCCAGACCTTGTAACGGGGCTTCCCGATCATGTCTGCGAGGGATTGGTCGACGGCCATAGCCATCGTATTGTTTGCCCAGAGGACGGTGAAGTCCTTATTCAACAGGTTGACAGCGATATCCGGTACGTTCTCGAAGACCTCCTTGAAGAGATTAAGAGAGACGTCAAATGGAAGACCCATTTTCTTCATGTCTAAACCCGGAACGTTACAATACTCATCTCGAAAAGATCGATGAAGATCATCCGGCCTTCGAGCGTTGAGCCGTCTGAGGTCAGGAGCTTGCATACCTCAGCTACCTCCATGGACGCGATGACTGCCGGTGTGAACGGGGGGGCTCCTAGGGATTCTTCGATGCCCTTTGCGCTTTTTACGTCCCCGTAAAGCTGCCGTATGGTATTCTCCGCGCGGCCTTGCGTGAGCACGGTGCCGTACCAGCCGCCGATGGCGCCGTGGACGAGAGGGATCTTCCGACCGATGCAGGCATCGGCCAGATCGAGACGCGACGGGATATTGTCGAGTGCGTCGACGGCCACCGACGCGTCGCCCAGAAGGGCAGGGGCGTTGTTTGCGTCGAGCCTCGCCTCAAGAGTGACAATCTCACACGCGGGGTTGATTGCCCGGACGCGGTCCCGGGCTGCATCCACCTTTGCCGTTCCAAGTGATGAGAAGGTGCAAAGGGCCTGACGGTTGAGGTTGTGTTCCTCGAAAACGTCGGAATCGATGACTCTCAACGTCCCCACGCCGAGACGCGAGAGCTCTTCGACAACGTAACCTCCGAGGCCGCCGCAGCCGACTACGGCCACGGTGCTGTTGAAGAGGATTCTCTGCCGGGCAATGTCGATTGTTGTCCGGTTCCTTGCATAGCGTGCCGGAAGAAGATCCATGGAAAGAATGGCTGCCTCGATCTGCCGCACCGTTGTGTTGAACCGGGAGGCGGTGTCTTTCTGGACTTCCCAGGGAACAAGATCACCCCGGGCGCGTTCCTTCAAAAAATCGGAGATTGCCTCCATGCTCGTCATCCTCCCCCGACGGGTGGAAAGAGGGAGAGGGTGTCGCTGTCGAAAAGGACTGTGTCAAAATCGCCGTGACGTCCATTGATGAAGATAAGCGTCACTTCCTTTTCGGGCACGCTGTACCGGAGGAGGACATCGCTCACCGTCACGCCGTCCGGAAATTCACCCTCGGCCACGTCAAAACGGTCTTTTCTCAGTGTTGCAAAAAGCTTGATGGTAATCCGGATCATGGAAAAACTTACTCTTTTCCTCTTCTCATATCCCTTGCCAGGGTGATGATGAGGTGGTTTCTGTTTTCGAGGCGTTTGTATTCTATGTTGCTGGAGAAGCGCTTCATGTTTTTTGTTGTGAGGCGGGGGGTATCGGAAGTGGGGCCGAGCGAGCCGATAAAGGGGTCGTCTTCGAGGAGCATGTTGAATGGCTTACCGGAATCGACAATGGCAAGGACGAACTTGCCGAACTTGTCGATGTTGCATGAGACCTTCATTTCTCCCGGCGAATCGTCAAAGGTAAAGGTGATGATATTGGTGAGCGCCTCCCTGAGAACGCGCGTGATCTGGTCTATGCGGTCATCGGTGAACCCGCGCTCCCTGGCGTGGCCGCAGGCGAATTCAATGAAGGCATCGATGGACTCCAGCCTTGCTTCCGAGGTGTGCTCGCCAAGAACCTGGTAACGCCCCTGGCCCTTATTTTCGCTGGTGCCGTTTTGTCCTTCCATCGCTTGTCTCTCCTGACGCTGTTACGCTTTATTTTGACCCTGAAACGCGTTTCAAACCATGGACCTCTGAAACTAATGTTACTGCCGTGAAATTGTAAGCGAGAATGAGAAAAAAATCAATCCGGCGTGGGCGGGGGGCCTTCGGCCAGCGCGCTCTCGATCGCTTCAACCAGGCGGTCGATACCCTCTTTCCTGAGCGACGAGACAGAAACAGCATTGTAGCGTCTCTCGACATTGGGAATCAGTGCGGGGTTGACCCTGTCCGTCTTGTTGAATACGATCAGCCTCTTTTTGTTGGAAAGACCAAGGCCGTCGATGACGTTTCCCACGGAAACGATGCGGTCTTCAAAATCGGGGGCGCTTATATCGACGAGGTGAAGGAGCAGGTGGGCGTCTTCGAGTTCCTCCAGTGTGGCCATGAAGGCGCGAAGCAGCACCTCGGGCAGGCGGGTTATGAAGCCCACGGTATCCGTGAGGATTATCCTTCTTCGCTGGGGGTATTTTATCATCCTCGTTGTCGGGTTGAGGGTGGAGAAGGGCTTGTCTTCCACGTCAACCTTGCTACTGGTGAGGAGATTCAGGAGCGTCGATTTACCGGAATTCGTGTAACCCACGATGGATACGATCGGGATGGAGGATGCACGTCTCCTCTGCCTTTTTTTGTCACGGACCTTTCGTATCTCGGTGAGCCGGCGTTCCAAAGAGGCTAGCCTGTCCCTGATCCTCCGGCGGTCCACCTCCAGCTTTTGTTCGCCGGGCCCGCGGCCTCCGATGCCTCCCATGAGGCGCGAAAACGCCGTGCTCTTCTCGCTGAGCCTGGGCAGGATGTAGCGGAGCTGCGCCAACTCCACCTGGATCTTCGACTCGGTCGTGTTGGCCCTTCCGGCGAAAATATCGAGGATAAGCTGGTTGCGGTCGATGACCTTCAATTCCGTTATCTGTGATATGTTCTTTATCTGGCCCGGTGTCAGTTCTTCATCGAAGACAAGGAGATCGGCCCCGAGCTGCTGGCATTTCATCACGATCTCCTCGATCTTGCCCCTGCCGATGAGGTATCGGGGATGGAGCTCCTTGGGGCGCTGCACGACGGCATCAAGGGCGGTGATCCCCGCCGAATAGCACAGGTCCTTCATTTCGGCGACATAATCGTCCACATTCTTTTCCCTGCCGGGCATGACAACGCTCACGATGATGCAGCGGTCATGCTTCTCCTTCGTCACGTAGAACCTGCCCCGCTCCCTGACGAATTCATTTTCCAGCTCCGTTATGAATTCTGTGAAGTCGAGGTTGAATTCGGAGACCGGTTGGGGTTCCATGAAATCCCAGGCCCGCCCCGCTTTATTCTCCGGGACGAGATACCCGACGTGGATGGTTTCCCGCCGCTCTCCTCTCATTTCAGTAATGCATGCCACGAGGTCGAGCTGCAAAAGGGCCAGGTCTGTCAGGTCCTCGCGCGAGAGAAGTTCACCCCGCAAATGGGTATGGATAAACCGTATCCCCCTGAAGCGCGCCCGCCCGGTACGCTCCGTAGACAGAGACGGTATCTCTATGCGGCGGTTATCACCGACGATCACGTACTCGACCAGACCGCGGCGATTGATGAGAAGGCCTATCTGGCGCGCCGTCTCTTTCGATATGTCCAGGATCTGCCGGGCCAGATCCTGCGTGATGACGACAGAAGGTTCGAGCCGTTTCTTGTACAGGTTGGTGAGACGTCTTTTTATGAGGTGATTGAGCCCCTGGGTATTTCCGTAAAGCTCTATGGCGTACCTCTGTGTGTCATGCTTTCGTTACCAGTTCGCGGTCAATTTCCATGCGCGCGCAATAATCGACCCCTTCCAGGAGAATGGCGATCCTTTCCTTGCTGTCAAGCTCCTGTTCGAAAATTCCGCTGAAACCCTTGAAGGGCCCTTCCTGGATGATGATCTTTTCACCCTTCTGGAAGGTCTTTTTCTCCACCGTGGCCACGCCCTCCGTGAGACGTTCCCGTATATAATCGACGAGCCCTTCCTGAAGGGGGATTATCCTGCCGTTGAAGTTGACGATGGTCTTTATGCCGCGGGTATATTTGACGAGGCGAAACTCGTCAATGGGATGAAATTTGACGAAGATGTACCCCGGAAACATGGGTTCGATGATGTCTGTGAACTTTCCTTCCCGCCAGCGCCTGAATTGCAGCTTTGGAGCCAGCACATCGATACCTCCCTGCGCCAGGTTCAACGCAGCCCGTTCCTCATTCCGTGCTTTTGTGTTTACCACGTACCAGTTTCTTGTTTCCATCATTCTATTATGGTGTAAAAACGACGAATTTTCAAGTGGATCAAGCTTTGCGGCACCAGGCAGGTATTGACAGGGGCCTATCTGTCGTTTAACATTAACTACTTATATTGCTGTTATTTGGATAAACCCACTATGGCCGACGAAGACCTCTCGAAGCTGAAAATAGACAAGACCCGACCGGCATTCCGCAAGGTAAGGAGCCGCAGAAAGATTGTTTACATTGCGGCCGGGGCGCTCGTGATACTCGTCATTATCCTTGCGGTCACCGGGGTATTCTCGCCGGCTGCCAGGGTGGACGTAGTGAGCGTCCAGCAGTTCTACCCGGCGCAATCATTCACGCTCCTCAATGCGAGCGGCTATGTGGTACCCCAGCGAAAAGCGGCGGTTGCTTCAAAGATAACGGCAAGGCTTGAAGAGCTGTTTGTCGAAGAGGGGAGCAAGGTAAAAAAGGATCAGGTCCTGGCACGCCTGGAAAATGCCGATCTTGCAGCGGCAGTGCGGCAGGCCGAGGCCAACCTGAATGTCGCCCGTTCGTCCGTGGACCAGGCACGTGCGGAACTCAACGACGCCAAAGTGAACTTCGAACGCGAGAGGCGCCTGCTCGCAAAGGAGTTCACCACAAAATCCGTTTACGATGCGGCTGAGGCCCGGTTCAAAAAGGCCCGGGCGGCCGTTTCGGGTGCCGAGTCTTCGGTGGGGGCGAACCAGGCGGCGCTGCGAGAGGCCCGGGTCTCGCTGGAATATACATACATACGGGCACCTTTTGATGCCGTGGTTCTTACCAAGAATGCCGATATCGGCGACATCGTCACGCCGATCGGCGCCGCGGCAACCGCCAAGGCGGCCGTCGTTACGCTGGCGGACATGTTATCGTTAAAAGTAGAGGCGGACGTTTCGGAGTCGAATCTCGGGAAACTGAAACTCGGCCAGCCATGCCAGATACAGCTCGATGCCATACCGGACACCCGTTTCGAGGGCGCTGTCCATATGATCGTTCCCACAGCGGACAGGACCAAGGCGACGGTTATGGTAAAGGTCAATTTCAACCACCTTGACAGCAGGATCCTTCCCGAGATGAGCGCGAAGGTGGCCTTCCTCTCCCGGGAGGTCACCGGGGATGAGAAAAAGCCGCGAACGGCCGTGAACGGTAAAGCCGTGGTGGAGAGGAACGGAAAGAAATTTGTCTTTCTTGTGAGGCAGGGGCGGGCCGTTATGACGGCGGTGACCACCGGCGCCGTCTTCGGCGACATGGTGGAGATCACAAGCGGCGCGGCTTCCGGTGACAAAGCGGTCCTCAATCCTCCCGGGCGCCTCAAGAATGGCTCACGGGTGAAGATCAACGAGCAATAGATGGATTCCGGTATCATAGTTTCCATAAACGGGCTCAACAAATCCTATCATCGGGGAGATCAGACTATCCCCGTTCTCAACGATATCAGCTTCGATATTGCCGAGGGCGAATTCCTCGCCCTCATGGGTCCGTCCGGTTCGGGGAAGAGCACGCTCCTCAATCTCATCGCCGGCATCGATCAGCCGGACAGCGGTTCCATCATCATAGGGGGCGTCGATGTCACGACCCTGTCCGAAACGGAGCTTGCAGGGTGGCGGGCGCTCAACGTGGGTTTCATCTTCCAGTTTTACAACCTTATCCCCGTGCTGACCGCCTTTGAGAACGTGGAATTGCCCCTGATCCTGACGCCTCTTTCACGGGCGGAACGCAAGGCGCACGTCGAGATGGCGCTTAAGGTCGTGGGCCTCGCCGACCGGATGGACCACTATCCGGGGCAGCTTTCCGGCGGGCAGGAGCAGCGCGTCGCCATAGCGCGTGCAATCGTCACCGACCCCACGATACTCGTTGCCGACGAACCGACGGGCGACCTCGACAGGATCTCCGCCGAGGAGATCATGGATCTCATGGACCGCTTGAACCAGGAGTCAAAAAAGACGATCATCATGGTCACGCACGATCCGCGCGCCGCAAGAAAGGCACACGTCATCAGACATCTCGACAAGGGAATCCTGACAAATGCAGATTCTCAAAATACTCTTTAAAAATGCGTTCAGGCACAAGCTCCGCACGGGACTCACGATCCTTTCCATCACCATCGCCCTTCTTGCCTTCGGGCTCCTGAGGACCGTCGTAAACGCTTGGTATGCAGGCGTGGAGGCATCGTCGGCCTACCGTCTTGTCACCAGGAACGCCGTTTCCATCATCTTTTCCCTGCCCCTGTCCTACAAAGACCGGATACGTCAGGTCGAAGGGGTCTCCGAAGTATCCTGGGGAAACTGGTTTGGCGGCATTTATATCGACGAGAAGAATTTTTTTGCCAACTTTGCCGTCGATGCAAAGACATATTTTGATCTCTACCGCGAATATGCGATTCCCGATGACCAGAAAATCGCGTTCTTTCGCGACCGGAAGGGATTTGTCGCGGGACGCAAACTCGCACGGCGCTTCGGATGGAAGATAGGGGACACGATTGTCCTCAAGGGCACCATCTATCCCGGCAACTGGGAATTTGTGCTGCGCGGCATTTACCGGGGAAGGGAGCCCAACGCGGACGAAACCGTTTTCATGTTCCACTGGGACTACCTCAATGAGAGTCTGAAAAAAACGGCCCCGACGAGGGCCGATCAGGTGGGCTTCTACATGATCGGTATTCAGGACCCCGCCCGGGCGATATCCGTTTCCGGCAACATAGACGGCCTTTTCAAGAATTCCTTCGCGGAGACCATTACCGAGACGGAAAAGGCGTTCACCCTTGGCTTCGTGGCAATGTCCGATACGATCATAACGGCCATCGAGCTGGTTTCCTTCGTGGTCATCATCATCATCCTCGCCGTTGTGGCAAACACGGTGGGAATGTCCGTCAGGGAGCGCACGAATGAATATGCCGTCTTCAAGACGCTGGGCTTCGGGGGCTGGCGCATCGCAGGGCTCATCCTGGGGGAATCCATCGTCATCACGATGATGGGGTGCGCCGTCGGCATTGCCGCCACTTTTCCGGCGGCGACCGCTTTTGCGGCGGCGATGGGGGCCTATTTCCCCGTCTTCAAAGTGGAACCCGCGACCATCTGGCTTGATATCGTCTTTTCTCTTAGCGTAGGCATCCTGGCGGCGATCATACCGGTATATCGGACGCTTAAGGTCAAGATTGCCGACGGATTGAGGATGATAGAATGAAAGGCGTCCCCTTTTCCTACAGCCTGAGAAACCTCTGGACGCGCAGGCTTACGACGATCCTGACGGTTGCCGGCATGGCCCTCGTCGTCTTTGTCTTCACGACGATCCTCATGCTGGCCCAAGGCCTTCAGGAAACCCTTGTCGAAACGGGTTCTTACGACAACGCCATCATAATAAGAAAGGGGTCCGGCTCCGAGGTTCAGAGCGGGGTTGACCGGGCACAGGCAGGGATCATCGAAACGGACCCCATTGTCGCCACCGGCGCCGATGGAGAGCCCCTTATAGCGAAGGAGCTCGTTGTCCTCATAGGCCTTCCCAAGAAAGACACGGACAAGGTGTCCAACGTCACGATCCGGGGTGTCCAGAAGAGTTCGCTTCCCCTGCGTCCGCAGGTAAGGCTCATCCGGGGGCGCATGCCGAAGATGGGTTCGTCGGAGGTGGTGGTCGGGTCGAGCGTCGCGCGGCGCTTCAAGGGGGCCGACCTGGGAGACGAACTGCGCTTCGGAACGCGGCAATGGCGGATCACGGGTGTTTTCGATGCGGGGAACACGGGCTTTACCTCGGAGATCTGGGGCGACGTAGAGCAACTCATGCCGGCATTCAGGCGCCCGGTCTTTTCATCGATGATTCTTCGGATGAACGATCCCTCACAGTTCGATGCCTTCAAAAAAAGGATCGAGACGAACCCCCGCCTCACCCAGGAGGTGAAGCGCGAGACCCGCTATTACCTGGAACAGTCGGAGATGATGGCGAAGTTCCTGCGCATACTGGGCATATCGTTGACCTTGATCTTCTCCCTCGGCGCGATCATAGGCGCGATGATCACCATGTATGCCGCGGTGGCGAACAGAATAGGCGAGATAGGCACCTTGAGGGCGCTTGGCTTCCGGCGAAGAAGCATACTCCTTTCTTTCCTGATGGAAGCCCTTCTTCTTGGTCTGTGCGGGGGTGCCACGGGGATCTTCTTCGCATCCTTCATGCAGCTTGTTACCGTATCAACGGTAAATTTCCAGACCTTTTCGGAGCTTGCCTTCAAATTTTCCCTGACCACCGACATAACGGTCAAGGCCATTGCCTTTGCAATAGTGATGGGTTTAGCCGGCGGTGTACTGCCGGCCCTGAGGGCCGCACATATGAATATCGTGGAAGCGCTGAGGACAAAATGACCGTGAAGGCTGTTTGGAACGCCCTATTTCATTACTGCAGGCTGCAATTGTCTTAGTCTGGGGGTGATCCGTTCCCCGCCGGTCACAGGGGACCTGGAGAGACTAACGCGAGAGGTAAGGCGGCAACGGGGGCAGGGCAAGCCGGCCCGTAGCCCGAAAAACAAAAGGGGGCTGATATGTCGATTTTATTTTTCCAATACTGGGACGTTATTCAAGGAAAAGAGGCCGAACATTCGCGGTACGTCATTAACACATACCTTCCGGAAATAACGACCCTTGGCCTTGTCCCTGTAGGGGGATATTACGTTGAAGTGGGATTCGGCCCGAGGATCATTGCCGCATTTTCTTCGGAAAGCCTGGATGATATTTCGAAAATCGTTACGGGTAAAAGTTTCAAAGACCTCACCCTTGCTCTGAAGAAATACGTAATCAATTTCAAAAATCTCATTCTGGAGCCTGACGGCACGGTACAACTGGGTAGGTATCCCATCCAGAAAGGGGTATGGAAATACAATCAGTACTACGATATAAAGCCCGAGATGAAAAGCGAATATGAACATTTTGTAATCAATGAATACCTGCCCGCAATGCAAAAGATTGAGTATGGCAAGGTAACGAATTGCTGGAATGTAGTGCTTGGAGGTTTCTGCGAGATCGTCCTTGAGTCCACATTCAAAGACTCTGAGGATATAGGCCGTCTCTTGAGAAACGAGGAGTTCCGCAAGGTGACAGGCAGGTTGAAAAGGGAGTTTGTCACCAACTACACGAACCGCATATTGAGGAGCACGAAATTGTTCAGCGAACCAAGGTGGTTCACGTTGTAAAATTCAGGCGGCTTAAGCGGTTTTTTTTCAGTTTCCCCCCATCACTGAGCGCAGCACCTCGCCCAATTCCTCCAGGTCGTAAGGTTTGGCGATTACGTTCTTGAACCCGTATTGCCTGTAATCGGACATGATGGGGTCGTTCGAGTAGCCGCTGGACACGATGGCACGTACCATGGGGTCTATGCGGAGAAGCTCCTTCATTGCCTCCCTGCCGCCCATCCCTCCGGGGACGGTCAGGTCCAGGATCACGGCGTCGTATCCCTTTTCCTGGTAGAGACAGAGGGCCTCTTCACCGTCGCGGGCGAAATCTACCGTGAAGCCATGGTAGGCAAGGATGTCGCCGACTATCTCGAGGATTGCCTCTTCGTCATCCATAACAAGTACGTTTCCCCCGATCACCCTGGTCATGTCCTGTTTGTCTCCTTTTTCCCCTGAAGATGGTACATCACATACCGGCAAATATATGTGAAAGGTGCTTCCCACACCCAGCGTAGATTCCACGGTTATGTGTCCTTGATGGTTTTTTATAACGGAATAACAGATGGCAAGCCCGAGGCCGCTGCCTTTTTGTTTTGTGGTGAAATAAGGGTCGAAGACGCGATCGAGGTGTTCTTCGGGAATGCCGATGCCGTTGTCGGTGATGCATATGTGTATGTGTCTTCCGGCAGTGAGGTTCGGTGTGGCATTCTCGAGAACCGCGTTTTGGGCGGCAATCAGTATCGTACCGCCTTCGGGCATCGCCTGATGGGCGTTGATCACGATATGGCCGATTGCCTGATTTATCTGGCCCTCATCGATGGCAACAGGGAAAAGGTCATCGGCTATGTCGAACCTGCAGGTTACGCCGGTACCGGTGAGGGTGAACTGGGCCGTCTCCTTAAGGTGGTCGGCAATCGATGAAACTTTGGTGATCGGGGCCCCTCCCCTGGAGAAGGTGAGAAGCTGTTGGGTCAGGTCCTTCGCCCGTGTGATGGATTGTTCGGCTAGTTCCAGCTTTTCCTTTGCCCTTTGCGCGTCCGTGTTCATGTACATTTTTCCCAGAGAGATGTTTCCCAGGATCATGGTCAGGATGTTGTTGAAGTCGTGGGCAATGCCGCCGGCAAGAACGCCCAGGGACTCAAGTTTGCCGATCTTGGCCTGTTCGCGTTCAGCGCGGGCCCTGTGAGTTATGTCCGTGACGGTGACGATCTGCGACTTCTCGTCGATGGATGCTGCCTGTGCCAGGACGTCGATTATGGTCCCGTCTTTTTTTCTGAAGGTGGTTTCCACCCAGCCGCGGGATGTGAGAGCCTCTGCCGTCCTTGTATGTTCTTCTTCTTTTTCAAAGAGAAAGCGGTTGTTCTTTCCCTGGAAATCTTCCATCCGATAACCTGTCATGCGGCACATGGCGTCGTTTACCCATTCGAAAACACTGCTGCGCACGCGGCAGATCCCGATGGGAGATGCCGAAAGGATGGCATGGAGAGATCTCTCGGATTCGCCCATCTGCTGCCGGGGGAATTCTATTTGCCCGGGTACGTTGTACTTCCCGTCGTCACTCACAGACATGATCCTCTCGGTACCGATGAATTTCCTGTCCCTATTTCTTCCGTGAGCTTTCTACCTTTTTCGCAAGGATCGCATATTCAAAGCCGTCAATGAGGGCCACGAAGGAGGCCATATTGATGTTTTCCGAGATGGCGACCACGCTCCAGACCGCTTCTCCATCAGAAAAGATTATATTCACTTCCACGCTTGCCGATGTCCCCGATCGTGTATCGTGGATCCTCGAAGAGAAATCGACGAGCTTTACTTCCTGGATCACGGGAAAGATCGATGAAAGGGATTTCTTCAGGACATTGGCCAGAGCGTCAACGGGGCCTACTCCTGTCGATGCCTCATGCATCTGTTTTTTCTCGGTTTTTATTATTACGGTGGCCTCGGGTCTCAAGCCATCGTCAATGAGCCGGTATGTACCCACCACCTCGAACAGCGGTTTGTAATCCCTTTTTGATCTCAGGATGTTCAGATCTTTCGTGGCATCAATGACATTGACGAGTTTTTTCACGGCTTCTTTTCCTCTTCGATGAGAAGCTTGTAGTCGATGCTGTCAACCAGAGCCCGCCAGCTTGCCTCGATGATGTTTTCCGATACGCCCACCGTTCCCCAGGTATGTTTGCCGTCGCTGCTCTCGATAAGGACCCGGGTAGGGGCCCCGGTGCCTTCCTTGGTGGAAAGGACCCTGACCTTGTAGTCGACGAGGTCCATCTTCTTCAAACCGGGGTAGAATGTGTAGAGGGCCTTTCTGAGCGCATTGTCAAGGGCGTTGACGGGGCCTTTGCCGAGCGCGGCGGTATGCTCCACGCGGTCGCCGACTTTGACGAGGATCGTGGCCTCGGTAACGGGATGGGACGTCTCTTTCTTCTCAACGATGATCCTGAAACCAATAAGTTCGAAGTAGGATTTATGGATGCCGAGTTTCTTCTTGATGAGGAGTTCAAGGGAACCTTCAGCGCCTTCGAACTGGTACCCGTGCATCTCCAGTTCCTTGATCCTCTTGACGACATCCTTGACGATCTTCGGGTCCTTTTCGATGTCGATGTTGAATTCCTTCGCCTTGTAGCGGATGCTGCTTTCGCCGGAAAGATCCGAAATGAGGACACGCTGGGAATTGCCGACAAGCTCCGGCTTTATATGTTCATAGGTTTCGGGATTCTTCCTGATTGCGCTGACGTGTATGCCGCCCTTGTGGGCGAAGGCGCTCGCGCCCACGTACGGCCTGTGTTTGTCGGGTATGAAATTGGCCATTTCATCGACGAAGTGGCTGAGTTCCCTGAGGCGGGCGATATTTTCCTTCGCAATGCCGGTGTGTCCCATTTTGAGGATGACGTTGGGAATGATGGAGCACAGGTTGGCATTGCCGCACCGTTCCCCGTAGCCGTTGATCGTTCCCTGCACGTGAACGCATCCGGCCCTGACCGCCATCAGCGTATTGGCGACGGCAAGCTCGGTATCGTTGTGGGTATGGATCCCGAGTTTTACCCCGGTGCTTTTGTGTACGGCCCTTGTGATCTCATAGATCTCGAAAGGCATGGCGCCGCCGTTGGTATCACACAGGACGATGACATCCGCGCCGGCATCACGCGCCGTGCCGATCACCGCCATGGCATATTCGGAATTGAGCCTGTATCCGTCGTAAAAATGTTCGGCGTCAAAGAAGACCGTTTTGCCGACCTTTTTGAGGTGGCTGATCGTGGAGGCGATCATCTTCAGGTTCGTATCAAGGCTGACCCTGAGAGCGTCACGGACATGGAGGTCCCAGGTTTTTCCGACGATGGCCACGTAGTCGGTCCCGGCATCGAGGAGGGCCTTCATGACTGGGTCCGTTCCGGGCTGAGCATTTGCCTTTATGGTACTGGAAAAGGCCACGATACGGGCATTTTTAAGGGGGAGTTTTTTTACCTCCCTGAAGTACTGCAGGTCTTTGGGGTTGGAACCGGGCCATCCGCCTTCGATGTAATGGACGCCGAACTCGTCAAGTCTTTCCGTTATCCGCAGCTTATCGGTGAGACTGAAGGCGATATCCTCGGATTGCGCTCCGTCCCTGAGGGTGGTGTCGTAAAAATCAACCCTCAACTTTCCTCCTTGATATCTTCGGCGTCAAGGCCAAAGTTCTTATGGAGAGCTCTCACGGCGAGTTCTCCGTACTTGCTCTCGATGACGCAGGATATCTTGATCTCAGAGGTGGAGATCAGTTCTATATTGATCCCTTCGTTGGCAAGGACCGTAAACATTTTGGACGCAACGCCGGAGTGTGAACGCATTCCAAGACCGACGATGGACACCTTCGCCATATCCTCGTCCATTGCGACCTTCGCGCCTATGGCCGACCCGATCTGCTCGGTGATCTTGAAGGCCTTTTTTCCGTCTGCTTTCACCACGGTAAAGGTGATGTCGTTGTAATTTTCATGACTGACGTTCTGCACGATCATATCGACAACGATATTGGCGCCGCTCAAGGCGCTGAAGATCTTCGAGGCGATGCCCGGCTCGTCGGGTACCTTGTTGATCGTGATTTTGGCTTCGTTTTTATTATAGGTGATACCGGAAATGACGACTTTTTCCATCATGATGTCCTCCTTGCAGACAAGTGTTCCGTTCCCCTCGACGAGGGATGATTTGACCAGGATCGGAACGTTGAACTTCTGGGCGAGTTCGACGGATCTGATCTGGAGCACCTTGGCCCCGAGAGATGCCATTTCCAGCATTTCCTCATAGGATATCTTGTCAAGGCGCCTTGCTTTTTCACAGATGTTGGGGTCTGTTGTGTAGACGCCGTCTACGTCGGTATAGATCTCGCACAGGTCGGCCTTGAGGGCTGCCGCAAGGGCGACGGCCGTGGTGTCGGAACCACCCCTGCCGAGGGTGGTGATATTACCTTCCCCATCGACACCCTGGAACCCGGGCACTATGATGATATTGCCGTCCTTGAGCTCGCTCATGATCTTCGCATCCTCGATGCTGGCGATGCGTGCCGTGCCGAAGCTCGAATCGCTGATGATCCTGATCTGGTCAGCGAGAAGGGACTTGGCCTTGTGGCCCATCTCTTTGAGAGTGATCGCGAGCAGGGCCGAAGTGACCTGCTCACCGGTGGAGATCAGCACGTCCACTTCCCTTTCGTCGGGAAATTTAGCTATCTGGTGGGCCAGGCCGAGCAGCTTGTCTGTCTCGCCGGACATGGCTGAGACGACGACGATAACATCCATGCCGCGACCTTTGTATTCGATGGCGCGCCTCGCCACGTTTTGTATCCTCTCAACGTCTCTGACTGAGGTACCCCCATATTTTTGAACAACGAGCATCGTATCCTCCATGAGTAGAATGAACGGGATAACACAAGGAATTAGAGGTCTTCTATGCCGTACTGACTACAGCTGTCAGCCCTGGTTTTCCTGCTTGATAATAACAATTTTTCGTTCCATTTCTCCACTAATTTCTATATGGACCTCTATCACACCCTCCCACCAGGGTGACCTCTGGGCCCATTCAACGGCAACGATGCCGCCGGCGAGATACTCTTCCATGTTGAGCTCCGGCAGGTCACCTTCCTCGAGGCGGTAGAGGTCAACATGACACAGCGTCATGTCACCGTCGTAGACATTCATGATGGTAAACGAAGGGCTCACGACATATTCCCAATCGGGTATGCCGATGCCCCGTGCCATGCCCTTGACGAGTTGGGTCTTCCCGGCGCCAAGGTCGCCGTAAATTGCATAGAGCTCGCCGGGCCGTGCGTCCAGCGCAATTTTCTCTCCTATATCGATGGTCTCAGAGGGATCTTTCGATATATATTCTGTCCGTCCCATTGCGGATTTCCTCTATTGCGCCGCCCAGTCCCGTCAAAAGGTCGAGGGCGAGAAGGTCCATGTCGGAGTGGTTCTCGACCCAGGTATCCGCCATGTAGCCGTGGAGGTATGCCCCGATAAGGGTACTCCGGGCAAGGCTGTGGCCCTGGGAGGCGATCCCGCCGATAAAACCCGTCAGAATGTCGCCGCTCCCCCCTTTTGCAAGCGAAGGGTTGCCGGTGGGGTTCACGAACATCAGGCCGTCCGTTGTACAGAGTATGCTCGCGGCTCCCTTGAGGAGGATGTTCACGCCCCATTTCTCCGAACAGGACCGCGCTGCGCCTATCCTGTCGTCGTTAACCTCTTTCGGGGTCCTGCCGATGAGCCGGGCGAGTTCCCCGGGGTGGGGTGTCAGGATGACCTCAGCGTTTCTTTTTTTGAGAAGCGGTGTGTGGCCCTGAAAGGCATTGATGCCGTCAGCGTCTATGACGAAAGGTTTGTCGATCTCCCGGTATAGCTTTCTTGCCAGTTTCATGACCTCTTCATTTTGTGAAAGACCGGGGCCCATGACCACGACATCCTTGTCCTCCGCAAAGGAGACTATCTCGTCGAAGGAATCGACGGCAAAGAAACCCTTGCCGTTGTCCCTGACGGGGTAGGTCATGACCTCCGTTGTCTTTGTCTCCAGGATGGGGTTGAGTGTCTCCGGTATGATGAGCGTGACAAGTCCTGCCCCTATCTTGAGGGCAGCCAGTGACGCCATATGCGCCGCGCCGGTCTTGCCGGGCGACCCGGCAATGACGACCGCGTGACCGTAGGTCCCTTTGTGTGAGGAAGGAAGGCGTCTTTTCAGAAAGGACCGCAGCATTTCGCCATCGGTTACCTGACCGTCGAATCCCACCTCGTTTTCGACGAAGGGAGGGATGGATATATCGATGACGGTAAGCCTGCCGGCGTGTTCACGGCCGGGACTTAATATCTGGCCCAGCTTCGGGTATGCATAGGTGAAAGTGTGGACGGCGCGGACGGCACTGCCGAGAGGTTTGCCCGTGTTGCCGTCGATGCCTGAAGGGATGTCAACGGCGATGACGGGTTTGCCCGATCCGTTTACCTCGTCAATAATGGTCTTTTCCGTTCCGCTCACCGGCTTGGACAGACCCGTGCCGAAAATGGCATCGACGATAAGGTCCGACTCTCTTATCCCTGCCTTGACGGACCTCAGTTTTTCCGTGCACTCGACTATCCGGCCCGAAAGAGATTGAAAGAGCTTCATGTTGAGGGCGGCATCGCCCTTGAGATCCGTCTTCTTTCCCGTAAGATAGACGCGCACCGTGAAGCCGTCCATCAGGGCGTAGCGGGCGATGACGAAGCCGTCGCCGCCGTTGTTGCCGCGGCCGCAGACGATGGCGATCCTCTCGCCGCCGGAAAGATAGCGCTCCTTCATGAGGCGGTAGGTGTTCCTGCCGGCGTTCTCCATGAGCACCGCGGAAGGAATCCCCCATGTCGTGATGGAATATTCGTCATAGAGTGCCATTCTCTGAGGTGAAAGGACCTTCATACGTCCCCCTTCTTAACGTCTTTGCGTATCACCACGGATACCGCATAGGATTTCTCATGTGAAATGCTGACCTCGTCATAGCGGTTGCCGCGGAACACGATGAACGGCCTGCCGGCCTGGCTGAGAACCTCGATGTCCGTAAAGGCGAGCCGCCGGCCGGAAGCCTTCATAAAGGCCTCCTTGGCTGCGAATCTCCCCGCAAGGGACTGCTCCATGCTCTTTTTCCTGCTGCGCGCATAGCTGATCTCCCGGGGCGTGAAGACCTTCTCGAGGAACCGTTCCCCATGCCTTTCAAGAATCCCGCTGATGCGGGCTATGTCGACAATATCAATTCCAACCAATCCATATCACCAGATTTGCATCTTTCCCCATTACCCATTACCCGCCTTAATCAGTTCGATCATATCTCTCACCGCGCGGTTGAGGCCTGTGAAGATGGCGCGGGCTATAATGCTGTGGCCTATACTCAGGTCATCTATTTCGGGGATGATGGCTATCTCCCGTACGTTGTGGTAATGGAGCCCGTGACCGGCGTTGACCCCGAGACCGAGTTCCTTGCCCAAACCCGCCGAGCGGATCACTTTTTTCAGCTCCGCGATCCGTGTCTTTGCCGTGCGGGCGTCGGCGTAGGCGCCCGTGTGTATTTCTATCATGTCCGCCCCGATCTTTGCCGATGCCTTGATTTGTGGTTCCACCGGGTCGATGAAAAGGCTGACGGCTATACCCTGTTTCTTGACGGCCGTAATGACCTTTTCGATCTTCGATGCGAACTTGATGACGTCGAGACCGCCTTCGGTGGTGAGTTCCTGGCGTTTTTCGGGGACAAGGGTGATCATGTCGGGTTTCGTTCCCGCGGCGATCTTCGTCATCTCCGGGGTTGCCGCCATTTCAAGATTGAGCCTGGATTTTACCACATCCCGGAGGATCCTGAGGTCACGGTCTTTTATGTGCCTGCGGTCTTCCCTGAGGTGTATTATGATGCCTGTTGCGCCTGCCGTTTCTGCTATGCCGGCTGCAAACACGGGATCGGGGTAGTTGATACCCCGTGCTTCGCGCAGCGTGGCGACGTGATCTATGTTTACCATGAGCTCAGGCATTTCGTTCCTCCGTAAGCTGTATTTGAGCTGCCGCGGGCCGTTTATCGTCAGGCCTCACGGGCGTTGGCGCTTGTGTTTCAACCGGGACTCTGCCGACCGCGGTCACTGCCAGGGCGTTTCCTTTCCGCTGTGCCGCTTGAGAACCAGCCTTGCCGAATCGGGTCTCACCTTGACGCGCGGCAGATCCACCATGTTGAATCCGACATTGACGGTTTCCTCGCTGGCGCGAAAGTCGCCGTTTGCGGCCAGGGTTTCGATGGTCGTCACCTTCTCCAGGACCTTGCCGGGGCCCTCAGCGATAACATACTGGGGGCTGGTACGGACGATCTCGTAGCGCCCCGCGGAATTCTTGTCCAGCACAGGCAGGATATTGAGCTTCTTCTCGATGATCCTGTCGACGACCACCCGAACGGTTCCCGGCCTTATATCCACGATCTCTATGCCCTTTGGCACCGTCACGTTTGTCTTCGTGATATCAAAGACAGCGTTGCCTTCCTTCGTGCCGTTCATATTGAGGTGGACGGTCACGTCACGGTCCTTGATGTCCTTGAGCATCGAGACGCGGCCGCTCACCGTAATGAAGACCCTTTCGGGGTCCAGCCTCATTATCACCATGCTTCTCGAGAGATTGGAGACGGAAACGGGGACCGTTATGTCTTTTTTCGGCTCCCCAATCTGAAATACGGTGTACCAGAGCATAACGGCAAGAACCAGCGAGAGGAGCTTCAGCTTCCAGTCTTTCTTGAGATATCTTTCGAGCAAAGTCTTCACGTCTTTGAGTGGTCCTCTTTCAACCCAGGAGTTCTTTAAGCACCTTCTTGAGGTCATCGGTACTGATATTGGGATAGATCTGCCCGTGATGCGCGTAGGATATGATCCCCCGCTCCTCGGAAACAACTATGGAAACCGCATCCGTTACCTCGGTGATACCGATAGCCGCCCTGTGACGTGTACCCAGGCTTTTATCTATCTCATCGGCGGTAGTAAGCGGAAGCACGCAGCCGGCAGAGACAATTCTTCCTTCGCGGATGATCAGGGCGCCATCATGCAGGGGCGATGCAAACTGGAAGATGCTGACAACCAGTTCCGCGTTGACCTCCGCGTCGAAACGCACCCCGGCCTCCATGAACTCTTCGAGGCCGACTTCCCGTTCGACGACTATGAGGGCGCCCATGGCCCGTTTTTTCATCACCAGGCAGGCATTCGTCAATTCGTCCAGAAAGAGAGTCTCTTTCAAATAGCTGATCTTTCGGAAGAAGGGACTCCGGCCAAGGGCCAGAAGGAGCCTCCTTAAGTCATCCTGGAAAATGACGATGACGACAAAGACAATGGAGCCTATGAAGCTGTTGAATATCCAGCTCAGGGTGAAGAGCTCGAATCTCTTTGCCAGTGCAAAGACGAACATGACGATGACAAGTCCCAAAAGGAGCTGTATGGCCCGAGTCCCCTTTATGAGGACGAAGACCCGGTAAATGATGAAAGCGACGACAATGATATCGATGATGTCCTGCCATCGTACGATAGGTATCATGCTTCCATAACCGCCTTCACGATCTTGAGTACCTTCCCTGCCTTTTTCACGTCATGGACCCTTATAATATCCGCACCGTTCATGAGTGCCACAGCCAGGGTCGCCAGGGTTCCTTCGACCCTTTCTTCGAGGGGGGAATCGGTTATCCTTCCTATAAACGACTTCATGGAGGTGCCGACAAGGACGGGCCTCCCCAGTTCCTTGAATTCGCGAAGCATCTTCAGGATGCGGAGGTTGTCCTCCACGCGTTTTCCGAAGCCGATGCCAGGGTCTACGATGATCTTCTCCCTGTCGATGCCCATGCGGATCGCATGTTCCACGCGCTCCTGCAAAAACGCCTTGATCTCACCGATGACGTCGTCGTAGCCCGGGTCTTCCTGCATATTCCGCGGCGTGCCCTTGATGTGCATGATAACGGTATAGGCATCATTCGCGGCGATGACCCCGGCCATACGGTCGTCATATGTAAGGCCGCTGATGTCGTTTACCATATCGGCTCCCGCCATGAGGGCTTCCCTGGCAACATTTGCCTTGTACGTATCAACGGATATTAGTATATCGGGATTGGCCCGAAGCGTTTCTATGACAGGTATTACCCGGTTGAGTTCATCTTTTTCGGCAACCGGTTCCGAGAAGGGCCGCGTCGATTCGCCGCCGACGTCGATGATATCGGCGCCTTCCTCGATCATGAGCAGGGCGTGATCGACGGCTTCTTCCAGCGCATAGTGTTTGCCGCCGTCGGAGAAGGAATCAGGCGTAACATTGAGGATCCCCATGATGAGGGGATGAGTGTTACACCACAACGCCCGCGCCATCAGTGTCCCTGATGATAGTGTCTATCTCCAGGCCATCGAGAACTTCCTTATCGAGAAGTGCGTTGGCCAGGGCATGGAGCGAGGCGATGTGTTTGGAGATGAGGTCCTTTGCCCGGGTGTAGCACCTGTCGACAAGCTCTTTCAGTTCTTCATCGATTCCCTGAGCGGTCTGTTCGCTGAAATCCCGATGACGGGCTATCTCCCTGCCGAGAAAGATATGTTCTTCGTTTTTCCCATAATTGAGGGGCCCCAGCCTGTCGCTCATACCCCACTCGCAGACCATCTTCCGCGCGAGCTTCGTGGCGCGTTCGATGTCATTGCCGGACCCGGTGGTAAGCTGGCCGATGACAAGCTCCTCAGCCACACGGCCTCCCAGGAGGATCGAAATGTTGTTAAGAAGATAATCCCTTGAATAGGTATGGCGCTCGTCTATCGGCAGCTGCTGGGTCAAGCCGAGTGCAGATCCCCTGGGGATAATGGTGACCTTGTGTATGGGGTCGGTGCCCGGAATCATCTTCGCGACGAGGGCATGGCCTGCTTCATGATAGGCGGTAAGCCGCCTTTCCTCAAGGGGGATGATCATGCTTCGTCTCTCAACGCCCATGAGCACTTTATCCTTGGCATGCTCGAAGTCGTCCATCTCGATGGATTTTTTCCCCCGCCGGGCAGCTATCAAAGCGGCCTCGTTGACGAGGTTGGCGAGGTCTGCGCCGGAGAAACCCGGCGTGCCGCGGGCGATGATGGAAAGCTGGACGTCTTCGGAGACAGGCGTCTTCCGTGTGTGCACCTTGAGGATCTCTTCCCTGCCTTTCACGTCCGGGGTGGATACGACGATCTGCCTGTCGAAGCGGCCGGGTCTGAGAAGCGCCGGATCGAGAACGTCCGGCCTGTTGGTTGCAGACATGACGATAACGCCTTCGTTGGACTCAAAACCGTCCATTTCCACGAGGAGCTGGTTCAAGGTCTGCTCACGCTCGTCGTGGCCGCCCATGCCGCCAAAGCCACGGGCCTTGCCCAGGGCATCCAGCTCATCGATGAAGANNCCGACGCCGACGAACATCTCGACGAAATCGGAGCCGCTTATCGTGAAGAAGGGGACGTTTGCTTCACCCGCTATAGCACGGGCGAGAAGCGTCTTGCCCGTCCCGGGAGGCCCGACGAGGAGGACGCCCTTGGGTATGCGCCCGCCGAGCCTGGTAAACTTTTTTGGATCCACGAGGAAATCAATGATCTCCTGGAGTTCTTCCTTGGCTTCGTCTATACCCGCCACGTCCTGAAAGGTCACCCGGTTATCACGGCCCGTGAAGAGCCGTGCCTTGCTCTTGCCGAAGGCCATTGCCTTGCCGCCTCCCGACTGCATCTGTCGCATGAAGAAGATCCACACGCCGATGAGCAGAAGCATGGGAAACCAGGATATGAAAATAGACTGCCACAATCCCGATTCCTCATCGGGCTTGGCGGTGATCCGGACGTTCTTTTCCCGCAGCGTCTTTACAAGATCGGGATCGTCGGGCGCAAAGGTCTTGAACTCTTTCCCGTCTTTGTAAACGCCGGCAATGTTTTTTCCCTGAATCGTGACGGACGCAACCTTTTCAGCGCGGAGAGCTTCGGAAAATTCGCTGAAGGGAATGCTTTCGTGGTTCTTCTTCGGTTTATTGTATATCTGAAAGATGAACAAACCGAGGAGTATGACCACCAGAATGGTAATGATGCTTTTGTTTGTAGGTCCCTGACCTGTACTTTTTTGCATAGGCCATATTTTACCACAAAATTTCCTTAATTATCAATATTCTCAGGTATTCAGAGTCAGGGTTCAGGTCTCAGGGTGAAGGGATGGGGGAAAAGATGAGAAAACGCTTGTATTTTCAGGCAGAATTACCCGAGGTGTTTCGGTCATGGGAAAAAGGGCGACAGACTTTTTGACCGCTGCCTTTCCTTGATCCCGGGCCCCTTTCACCACGTGGTTTTTCTTGCATTTCAAAAACCGGTGTGCAATAAGAAAGGGACATCATGGACAAAATCAAGCCCGATACCGCTAGAGACCGGAAACCCCGGAGAGTCCTTGCACTCATTGCCTCGCCGAGGACCCTTGGGAATTGTGAGACCTTCACGAAGGAGATCTCCCGCCATATCCCCGAGGTACATACGCTCAGGCTCATAAGGCTGACAGCGTTGAGGATAGGGGCGTGCCGGGCCTGTTACGGCTGTGTCATAGGCAATGATTGTCCCGTAAAGGACGACATGGAGTTCCTCCTTCGCGAGATCGCAAATGCCGACGCCATCATTGTTGCTTCACCCGTCTACTACCTTGGTGCCAATGCGATTATCAAGAACATTCTCGACAGGGGCTTTCTTTTCTTCAGCATTCTTGAGAGGACCTATGGCAAACCTGTGATCCTTCTTAATTTTTTTGGCATGCCGGGACGGATCGGAATGGCGCCCCAGATGCTCGAGACCTTCGCGGCCTTTCTCGGGCTTTCCGTCAAAGCGAGTCTTTCCATCAGGGCGGCGCTTCCCGGTGAGGCGCTGATGACCAAAGCCGGCGCGGCCCGCGCGCAACAGTTGGGAAAGGCGCTTTTTTCATCCCGGAAGATAGGGCGGAAAAAGGGTTGTCCCTTCTGCGGCTGCGAGATCATCCGGGTCGCAGGAAAGGCTTTCGTCTGCACCGTCTGCCACGGCACTTTCACCATCGATGCGCAAGGCACCTTCGTCCGGAAAAGAGAAGGCGGCATTCTGGGACCTCCCGAGCATATGCTTCTGCACCGCGAATGGCTTCGCGGCATGAAACAGCGCTTCGCGGAAAAGAAAAAAGAGATCATGAGAACCATCATCCCTTACAAGAATGAGGGGGAATGGATCGAGCCGGGATAGAAGACGGTTCTATTTCAATTTGCAGTTAAGGGGCCCCGAAGGGCCCCTTTCGTTCTTAGAAGAAATACCAGGCTGCGAATCTGTACTGATCGACCTGGCCATTGCCATCGGCGAAGCCCGCACCTGTACCTGCACCCTGACCCTTGCCGTTGAAACCGGTGAACATCGTCATCCACTGGATACCAAACCTGACGGCCTGGTTCGCATCCCAGAGGAGGTTCGCGGCATAGGCCTGCATCATGTTGACGCGGTCGCGTGCCGGTGCGTTGCTGGTGCGTGCCCATTCGCTGTAGTTGTACTTCAGGTAGCCATACATGCCGTTGAGCGACAGGGTGTCGGTGAGCCACCAGGACGCCTGGGCGTAAAGACCGAAAAGCGTCGGGGCCGCCGCATCCCGGCCCGGCCTCAGGTAGGCACCGTTACTGGGACTGGGGTTACCCGGGGACATCCAGTTGTTGCCCGCCACGTTTTGACCGATGAAGAAATTGCCGTTGAGAAGAACGGCCATTGCCTTGTTGCCCTGTTTCTCGGGAATGATAGGTATGGAGTACCTGAATGCGGTCACCCAGGCATTGATCCTATCCGATTTGGTGACGTCGGTGATGGGGTCGGTCAATTCCTCATCTTTGCCGTAGTAGCCGCCAAGCGCTAACTTCATGTTATGGGGACCGATCTTGCCGCAGCGGTCGGTCCAGTATGCGATCTCGCCCTGGAGCCCCGGCCAGTTGCTCCTGGCGTAGCTGTCATTGTACTGGCGGGTTCCGCCTGACCAGTCCGTCGCGGAGGTAACGCCGAACATGGCGTTGAACTCTTTTCCGATGAAGAACCGGTAGGCGATCTGAGGTGTCCTGATGCCCTTGAGGTACTGGGCGAAGTCATTGGCGCCGATCGCCGATACGTAGTAGGGCATACCCCACTGCTGCCAGTTCTGGCCGATCATCAATTCTGCTGACTGCCAGTTCATTTTCATGAAGGCATGCCTCAGCTGGAATCCGCCGTACTGGTTGCCTGTTGTCACACCGCGGAAGTCGCCTTCGATGAAGGCGCTTGTCCTGGCGCCCCACAGATCGGGGCCCTTGACGAGAAAGTTGAAACGGGTCTCTCCGCCGGTGGCAAAGGTATTGCCATACTCGTCCGCCAGAATTGCCCTGTCGGAACTGCTGTTCCTGAAGGCGGTCGCGGGGTCCGCGTGAGTGTTCTGGGTGGAGTAGCCCAGGTCGTATTTTACAAAACCCCCGAATGTAACATCGTATCTGCTTGTTACGCTGGCCGCATTGCTCAATGCCGGGATGACAAGGAGCAGGGCAAGCAGAAGAAAAGCTGTTTTCTTCATAGTTTCCCCCTTTGGGATTTTTAATTGTTTTCGAAATTACTGTCGGATAGTGCTTTTTTTGAACTGCTCTTTGAATTTACTCTTTGAAGGTGTCCTGAAAGACACCCGTTGAATTCACTGGCGCGGCGTTAATACAGAAATCGTTCGGTTGGGACCTCCTTTCATTAATATTTTTTAATTTTTACCAGCACAGAAAATGTTTGTCAAGAGAAAAGAGGTCATGGGTTCGAGGTCATGGGTTATGGGAAATACAAAAAAGTTCGCGGTGGAAGGGTCTAAACGGTTTTTCCCATCACCCATTACCCATTACCCATTACCCATTACCTTTCTTCATAACTTATCTATCGCTTTTACTACTTTGCGGAGCTTCTTGGGGAGTTTGCGGGGGTTGCCTTTTTTTGGGTGACGGTCTTCCTCGTAATCGTCTTCTTTGGCCTCGAACGCCGAGGTTGCCATCATCCCGGCAAGCTTTACGGGCGTCAGGAAGGCGATGCCTTTTGCCTTTGCCTCATCGATTATTGCGCGGTCGGAACTGACTACGATCAGGCCCGCCGGTCTCTTGCGTATCCAGCCGATGATGACGTCGTCGGCCGTTTCGCCTTCTCTCGAATAGATGACCTCGATCCCTCTGACGTTTTCGCTGTGTCTGCCCGGCGAAACAGTGTCGTAGGCATCGAACACAACTGTTACCCGGGCCGGTCTGGCCTTTTTGTACCGGGCGCACTTCTCCAGAAATTCTCTCCGGAGAAGGTCCATCGATGCACCCTTCTGCACTGAGGAGGCGTTGATCCGGTTGATGTAATTGTATCCGTCTATAACGATGTGAATCATAGTGAACCGTTTTACGTCCAGGGTTTCACGTTTCAAACAGAAGGAGATAGTCAGCTTCGGGCGCTTTTCCCTGGAACCTGAAACGTGAAACCCGGAACCACCCTCACTTGTTTTGTCGATCTTCCCCGTAGAAGTCTTTCAGGATTCTGTCCAGAACGCCGTTTATGAACTCCCGGGAGTCTTCGCTGCCGTATTTTTTCCCCATCTCGATGGCCTCATCGATGGCCACCTTCGGAGGGACGTCGCCGGAAAATATCATCTCGAAGACACCGATCCTGAGGACATTCTTGTCCACATAGGCGATTCGGTCTATCCTCCAGTGTTCGCACGCCTTCCGGATGAACTCGTCTATCTGTTCCTGGTGAGCGCCGATCCCGACGAGAAGGTGTTTCGCATAATCTACGATATCCTGCTGGTAAGGAAATAGCGAGCAGTACCTGGTGAGGGCCCGTTCGGGATCGTCCCCGGCGGTTTCCACCTGGTAGAGCATTCTCAGGGCTAGCTCTCTCGCTTTCCGTCTGCGCACAAGTTGTTTTCCTTGATGAGGTTGACCATCTCGATGGCCGAGACGGCGGCATCATAACCCTTGTTACCGGCCTTCGTACCCGCCCGTTCAATGGCCTGTTCGATACTGTCGCTGGTGATGATTCCGAAGGATATGGGCTTCTCCAGTTCGAGGGAAGACTGGGCTATCCCCTTCGTCACTTCCGATGCGACATAGTGAAAATGGGGAGTCGCTCCCTTGATCACGGCGCCCAGGCATACGACGGCATCGATCTCCTTCTTTTTGGCGAGCAACCTGGCTGCCAGCGGGATCTCGAAGGAGCCGGGGACCCGGTAGATATCGATCTTGTTCTCGTCCGCACCATGCCGTTTGAGGGCATCGAGTGCACCCTCCACGAGCCGTTCGGTTATGAAACTGTTGAACCTGCTTACGACGATTGCAAACCTGAAACCTTTCGCGTTGAGCTTGCCCTCTCGTACCATGTCCACCCCTTATATGTTATTTAAAATATGACCGAGCTTTTTCTGCTTGGTCGTGAGATAGGCGATGTTGTCTTTTGTCGGCACCATTTCGATGGACACCCGTTCGACAACTGTCAGGCCGTATCCTTCAAGGCCCTTGATCTTCTTCGGATTATTCGTGAGCAGACGCATCTTGCGCACGCCGATATCGCTGAGTATCTGGGCACCGATGCCGTAGTCCCGAAGATCGGGCGAGAAACCCAGTGCAATGTTTGCCTCGACGGTATCGTGACCGCAGTCCTGAAGGCTGTAGGCCTTGAGCTTGTTGGCAAGGCCGATCCCGCGTCCTTCCTGGCGCATGTAGACAAAGACACCCTTCTTTTCATGCTCGATCATCTTCAGGGCCTTCTGGAGTTGTTCGCCACAGTCGCAGCGCATGGAGCCGAGGACATCGCCGGTGAAGCACTCGGAATGGACCCGGACGAGCACTGCTTCGTCGGGGTTTATATCTCCTTTCACGAGGGCCAGGTGCGTCTTCTTGTCGATATCGTTTTCGTATGCTATGAGCGTGAACTCGCCGCCGAACCGGGTTGGTATGCGCGTCTCCGCAACGCGGCGAACGAGCCTCTCATTTTTCGTCTTATACTTAATCAGGTCCGCGATGGTGACGATCTTCAGGCCGTGTTTCTCGGCGAAGACCTCGAGGTCGGGCAGACGCGCCATTGTGCCGTCTTCGTTCATGACTTCGCAGATTACGCCCGCAGGATTGAGTCCCGCCAGCCGGGCAAGGTCGACGGATGCCTCGGTATGGCCGACTCGAACGAGCACTCCGCCGCTTCGTGCCGCGAGCGGAAAGATGTGACCCGGCCGTGATATGTCATCGACCGTCGTTTTGGGATCGATGGCGACCTGGACGGTGCGTGCCCGGTCATACGCGGATATGCCCGTAGTGATACCTTCTTTTGCCTCTATCGAGACGGTGAAAGCCGTATTGTACGGAGAGGTGTTGTCCTGGACCATGAGGGGAAGATCGAGCTGTTTTACTCTCTCTTCGGTAAGGGACAGGCAGATGAGGCCGCAGGCGTACCGCGCCATAAAGGTGATCGCCTCGGGCGTCACCTTTTCGGCGGCGATCATCACGTCGCCTTCGTTCTCTCTGTCTTCGTCATCGACGATGATGACCATCCTGCCTTCACGAATGTCCTGAAGGACCTCTTCGATGCTTGAAATTGCCATGTGCTACTCTCCTTTTATGAATCCGTGACGGGAAAGAAAGTTAAGGTCGATACCCTTGCCTTCCCGCTTCGCCAGGAAACTTTCAACGTATTTTCCGATGATATCCGTCTCAATATTCATTTTATCCCGCTGGTTCTTTTCGAGAATGGTAGTCCGGGAAGCGGTGTACGGAATAATATTGATCGTGAATTTATTATCACTTTGCTCATTGACTGTCAAGCTTATTCCATCGATCGCAACGGAGCCTTTCTTCACCACGGAGCGTGCTATTTCCGGGGAGATTTCTATCGTTATCCGGATGGAATCGCCTTCATTGCGTATGTCGGAAATCGTGCCCGTGCCATCGACATGGCCTGTCACGATGTGTCCCCCGAAGCGGCCGTCAACGGTCATGGCCCTCTCGAGGTTGACCCCCTGGCCCGTTCTCTTTTCCGTCAGTGTCGTCAGGCGAAGGGTTTCCAGGGATGCATCGACGCTGAATGTCTGCGCGCCGATTGCCGTGGCGGTCAGGCATACGCCGTCAACAGCTACGCTGTCGCCTTCCCTCACGGTGCCGGGCTCAAAGGATGTCTTGATGACAAAAACCCAACTGCCGCTTTTCTTTTCTATCGCCGCGATCGTGCCTATGTCTTCAATGATTCCGGTGAACATAACCCTCTATATAAATGTTGTCCTTTAGTTTCTTCAATGTCGCAACGTCGATCCGATAGGCGTCTTTGAGAAAATCGATGCCCTTTCCACCTACCAGGTTCAATGCTCCCTTACCGCCTATGAGAATAGTGCCGTAGAAAAGCACGACCTTATCCACAAGCCCTTCCCTGAGCAAGGTGCTGTTGACCTCTCCGCCTCCCTCGACAAGGATGCTCGTGATCTCGCGCCGGTACAATTCTTCGCAGATATGCCTGACGGACGCCCTGCCGCTGTCATCCTTCGGTACCCTGATGACCTCGACCCCCAGGGCCCGCAGTCTTGTCTCTTTGTCGGTGCGGGAATCTTCGTTGGTAAAGACCCATGTCCTGTATTTTTCGGAGGTCTTGACCACGTCGCAGGCGAGCGGGATCCGAAGTTTGGAATCGAGGATGATCCTGATGGGGATCTTTTTGGGGTTCTTGAGTCTTGGCACGAGGAGGGGGTTGTCGGAGATGACGGTATTGATGCCTACCAGGATGCCGTCATTGATGCAGCGGAGCAGGTTTGCCTGCCGCCGTGATTCCTCGTTGGAGATCCACCGCGAATCGCAGGTCTTTGTCGCAATCTTCCCATCGAGACTCACTGCCGCCTTCATGGTGACGAAGGGCCTTTTCTTTTCCATAGAACCTATGAATGCCTCGTTGAGCCGGCGGGCCTCGTCCTCGAATATCCCCACCTTGACGTCGATGCCGGCCTTGCGCAGTTTCTCCACTCCCTTGCCGTTGACCAGCGGGTTGGGATCGAGCATCGACACAACCACTCTCTTGATCCCGGCGGCGATGACCTGATCGGCGCAGGGTGGTGTTCTGCCGTAATGGACGCAGGGTTCCAGATTGATGTACAGGGTGGCTCCGGCCGCATTCGCACCGGCATCGTCGATCGCGGCCACCTCGGCGTGAGGAGAACCGGCCTTTTTATGATAGCCCTTGCCGACCACTGTGGAGTCTTTGACAAGAACCGCTCCCACCATGGGATTCGGCGACACCGTACCCAGCCCTTTTCTGGCAAGGGAAAGCGCCATACGCATGTACTGTTCGTCATTCACCGGTCGATCACGCTTCGTTTTTTTTCAGAAGGAGCTCGGTGAGCTCGCTCATGAACTCATTTATATCACGGAACTGCCTGTAAACGGAAGCAAAGCGGACATAGGCGACTTCGTCGAGACTTTTTAATTCATCCATGACCATCTCGCCGATCTCGGTCGCTTTCATCTCCCGTTCCCCTTTTTCCAGAAGATTGTACTCGATCCTCGACACGATCTTCTCAAGATTGGTGACGCTGATAGGCCTCTTTTCGCAGGCCTTTTTCAATCCGCCGAGTATCTTCGCCCTGTCGAAGATCTCCCGCCTCCCGTCTTTCTTGACGACGAGTGGCAGTCCCTCCTCGAGTCTCTCCGCCGTGGTGAAACGCTTGGCGCATTTCAGGCACTCGCGCCTGCGGCGGATCGTGTCCATTTCCTTGCTCAGCCTCGAATCAAGGACTTTGCTTTCCATGTAATTGCAGAAGGGACACTTCATAGGGTCACCCCGACCACCCTCACCTGGTGCCTGACGACGCCTTTCATTTTGTCCGGCCGTCAGGCGCCGGGGAATGTTTTCGGGTTGAGGGTTTCTTTCCCCCTCCCCGCTCTATTTTGCTCAACAGGATATTCGATTCCCCGATGAGGCTCAAGGAAAGCTCGTCGGGATATCCATCCTCGTAATAGACCTTGTCGATGCCCGCATTTATCAACATCTTGATGCAGATCGAGCAGGGCAGGTGGGTGCAATAAAGATGCGCCCCGTTGATGGACACGCCATGGTATGCCGCCTGAATGATGGCATTCTGTTCGGCGTGGAGGCCCCGGCACAGTTCATGGCGCTCCCCGGGAGCGATCTTCATCCGCTCTCTCAGGCAGGAAACCTCCAGGCAGTGTTTGAGCCCTGAAGGCGCTCCGTTGTAGCCGGTGGCAAGAATTCTCTTATCCTTCACAATGACGGCCCCCACGTTGCGGCGCAGGCAGGTCGATCTCATGGAGACGATCCGTGCTATCTCCATGAAATAGGAATCCCAGTCAGGACGATCGTGGTTCATATGTCATATATACGTGAGTAGAAGGGAAAGCCCTTGCAGAATTCCCGCACCTTCGCGCGCGTGCGTTCCATGAATGGTGCGTCGGTAGGCCGTTTCAGGACGGCATCGATCATCTCGCAGATGACCTCCATCTCCTTTTCCTTCATGCCGCGGGTGGTAACGGCCGGGGTCCCTATCCTGATGCCGCTCGCAATGTTGGGGCTTCTGGTATCGAAGGGGATGAGGTTCTTGTTGACCATGATGCCGCTCGCCTCAAGGGCTATCTGGGCCTCATTTCCCGTCACATTTTTTGGCGTGAGGTCGACGAGGAAGAGGTGGTTGTCGGTGCCTCCCGATACGATGCGGAAGCCGAGATCGGCCATGCATTTCGCCATGTGGTCCGCATTTAGGATGATCTGGCGCTGGTACTCCTTGAACTCCTCGGTCATTGCCTGCCGGAGGGCCACGGCCTTTGCGGCGATGACGTGCATCAGCGGTCCGCCCTGGATGCCGGGGAAGACGGCGGAGTCGATCTTTTTCGCCAGGTCCGCGTCGCACATAATCAGGCCGCCTCTCGGACCCCTCAGGGTCTTGTGCGTTGTCGTCGTTGTAAAATGGGCGTGCCCGATCGGGCTTGGATGGAGACCTGCCGCGACTAGGCCGGCAATGTGGGCTATATCGGCCATGAAATAGGCCCCCACCTCGTCGGCGATCTGCCTGAACTTTTCAAAATCTATGGTTTTCGAATAGGCGCTGGCGCCTGCTATGATGAGTTTTGGTTTCTCTCTGAGTGCTATGGTCCGGATCTCGTCATAGTCGAGCATCTCGTCTTTGGCGGATACTGCGTAGGATACCGCGCGGTACCATTTACCGGAAAAGCTGGGTTTCGCCCCGTGGGTCAGATGACCCCCGTGGGCGATGTCCATTCCAAGGACCGTATCGCCGTGCTGAAGGACAGCGTAAAAGACGGCCATATTCGCCGATGAGCCCGAATGGGGCTGGACGTTCGCGTGCGCGGCCCCGAAAAGTGTTTTTGCGCGCTCGATGGCGATGCTCTCTATCTCATCGAGATATCGGCAGCCACTGTAATATCGTTTGGACGGATACCCTTCGGCATATTTGTTCGTGAGGACACAACCCTGAACGGCAAGGACATCTTCGTCAACATAGTTTTCGGAAGCAATGAGTATAAGGCTGTATTCCTCGCGATCCAGTTCGCGCCGTATGAGCTCGAACACCCTGGTGTCTTTTCCGTCAAGTTTCATATTTTACCTGTCCGTGTTTTTTTCAAAAGCCTCTATCTTCTTGATCCTGCCAAGGTGCCTGCCCCCTTCGAAATCCGTGGAGAGCCAGGCCTTTACAATTTCCTCGGCGAGTCCCTTTCCGGTGACTCTACCTCCGAGGACGAGCACATTGGCATCAAGGTGCTTTCTGCTTTGTATGGCCGTGTACAGGTCAAAGACCAGCGCGGCACGGATGCCTTTAACTTTGTTGGCCGCAACACTCATGCCAATCCCTGTTCCGCAGACCAGTATACCCCGGTCTGCGCCTCCCGCGGCGACCAGCTTCGCGACCTCAAAACCGAGATCGGGATAGTCGACGGAAGCCGGGGAGTGTGTCCCCAGATCCGTCACCTCGTAATCCGCGGCCGCGAGCAGGGCCTTTATGTTTTCTTTAAGCTCGAGGCCGGCGTGGTCCGAGCCAATGGCTATCTTCACCCTTCAAACCTCCTCAGGACCAGAACGCAGTTCGTACCCCCGAAGCCAAAGGAGTCGGAGATGGCCACGTTTATGTCATGGTTTCGCGCCTGGTTCGGAACGTAGTCCAGGTCGCACTCGGGGTCGGGCGTCTCATAATTGATCGTCGGCGGGCAAACCCGGTCCCTGATGGCCAGCGCGCTGAAGATGGCTTCGATGGCGCCCGCGGCACCGAGAAGGTGACCCGTCATGGACTTGGTCGAACTGACGGGAATCTTGTAAGCGCGTTCTCCGAAGACCTTTTTGATAGCCAGCGTTTCCGTCTGGTCGTTGAGGTCCGTGGAGGTCCCATGGGCGTTGATATAGTCCACCGCCTCAGGGCCAAGCCGGGCATCGCGCAGCGCCATGTTGATGCAGCGGATGAATCCGTCCCCGTCAGGGCAGGGGGCCGTTATGTGATATGCGTCCCCGTTATATCCGTATCCTATGAGTTCCGCGTAGATCTTCGCACCCCTTTTGCGGGCGTGTTCCAGTTCTTCAAGGATTACGATACCGGCGCCTTCGGCCACCACGAAACCGTCGCGGTCCTTGTCGAACGGCCGTGAGGCCTTCTCGGGCTCGCTGTTCCGGGTTGAAAGGGCCTTCATCGCATTGAAACCGCCCACTGTCAACGGGGTCAGGTTGGCCTCACATCCGCCCGCCACCATCATATCGGCATCGCCGTACTGGATGATCCTCGCGGCGTCGCCGATCGAATGAGCACCCGTGGCGCAGGCCGTCACGATACAGAGATTGGGCCCTTTTATGCCATACTGGATGGCGATATGGCCGGGTGCCTCGTTTGCAATGAGCATGGGAATGAAGAAGGGCGAGATACGCCCCGGTCCTCTTTCCAGGTAAATGCTGTGATATTTTTCAAGGGTCGGCAGGCCGCCAAGGCCCGTACCGACCACCACCCCGGCCCGTTCGGCATCCTCTTTCGAAATGTCGAGGCCGGAATCTTCCATGGCTATTTTCGTCGCGGCGAGGGCATACTGGATGAAAAGATCCATCCGCTTCATCTCCTTGACCGAGACGTACTCCTCGGCCTTGAAGTCTTTAACCTCGCCGGCTATTTTAGTATCATGGTGCGTATTATCGAATCTCGTTAGCGGTGTGATCCCCGATTCCCCGTTGAGAATCCGTTTCCAGACATTGTCCGTCCCTACGCCGAGGGGAGTCACAAGACCAACACCGGTGATGACAACCCTTCTTTTCAAACGACACCTCGTTGAATTATTTGCCTGCCAGGCGATCTTCGATGTATCGGATCGCATCACCGACCGTTTCCATCTTCTCTGCGTCCTCATCGGGGATCTCTATGCTGTACTCGTCTTCCAGTGCCATAATAAGCTCAACGATATCTAGAGAATCGGCGCCGAGGTCATCGATGAACTTAGCTTCCGGAACAACTTCCGATTCGCTTACCCCGAGCTGATCCACGATCATCTTCTTTACTTTTTCAGTTACTGGCATTAAGCCACCTCCTTGTTTTATTGAAAGTTCCTTCAAGCTCCCCCGGAATCCGCCGCTTCGACGGTTTACTTCCGTTCATGGGCTTTTTTACATGTACAACCCACCGTTGACATTTATCACCTCCCCCGTCACGTAGCTGCCGTATTTCGAAAGAAGAAAGTATACTACGCTTGCGACGTCCCGGGGTTCCCCGAGTCGTTTGAGTGGAATTGCCCCATACATCGATTCTTTCGTCTTTTCATCGAGCATGTCCGTCATCTTCGTCCTGATGAATCCCGGAGCGACGGCGTTGACCCTGATGGACCGCTCCGCATATTCCCTGGCGACGCTCTTGGTGAAGCCGATGATGCCGGCCTTGCTGGCCGCATAGTTGGCCTGCCCGGGGTTTCCCATGACGCCCGCGATGGAAGAGATATTTACGATGCTGCCGCCTGACTTGAGCATGTGCCTGACGACGGCCTTCGTGCAGTTGAAGACGCTCTTCAGATTCACTCTGATGACGCGGTCCCAGTCCTCTTCCTTCATTCTCACCAGGAGTTTGTCCATGGTGATACCGGCGTTGTTCACGAGATTGTCGATCTTGCCCAGGTCTTTCAGCACCTGATCGACAGCTCCCTGGACAGCCTGAAAATCCGAGACATCGACACTGTAAATCTCGCAGCGCCTGCCTTTGGATTGAATGGCCTGCCTGGCCTCAGATCCGTCGATTATATCAAAGATCGCGATGTCGCCGCCCTTGTCGGCGATGAGTTCTGAAATTGCCCTGCCGATACCCTGGGCGCCGCCTGTAACGATCGTTACTGTTCCGTTCATGCTATAAGCCCCTTGACCGATTCTATCTCATCGAATTTTTCGACGTTTACACAGGCAACGCCGGGCACGATCCGTTTCACGAGGTTGGAAAGCACCTTCTGGGGGCCTGCCTCGATAAAGATCTCCACACCTTCGTCAGCCATCTTCCTGACGCATTTTTCCCACAGCACCGGAGAGAACATCTGACGGTAGAGCTTGTCGTCCACCGTGTCCTTTTCTTTCCCGGGGGTCGCGTCGACATTAAAGACGACAGGAATGGAAAGATCCCCGTGGCTCAAGTCCGCCAGTTCGCTTTTCAACCGGTCCGCGGCCTCCTGCATGAGCGGAGAATGGAACGGCCCGGAGACGTTGAGGAAGACGGCCTTTTTGTACCCGGTGCCTTTAAGCTTTTCAACGGCTTCCTTCAGCGCCTCGGCGTTCCCCGAGAGGACCACCTGTTCCGCGGAATTGAGGTTTGCGGGAACGGCCACGTAATCGTCGTGGGATATTTCCGCAAGGATCGGCGCGATCTTCTCCATGTCGGCACCGATAAGCGCCACCATACCGCCTTTTCCCTTCGGACAGGCCTCTTCCATGAGAAGCCCTCTCTTTCTGGTAATGGTCAGGGCTTCTTCAAAGGTAAAAAAGCCGCTTGCCAGAAGGGCCGTATATTCGCCAAGGCTGTGGCCAGCGACGAGAAAAGGTTCGACGCCCGCTTCCCTCCTTAAGGCCTCATAGACAGCATAGCCGACGAGAAGCAGCGACGGCTGCGTGTTATACGTCTGGCGCAGTTCGTCCTCGGGGCCGTTGAAACAAAGATCCGTTATGGGAAAGCCAAGGACCCTGTCGGCTGTGTCGAACATGTCTCGAATGTAGTCGAACCTCTCGTAGAGGTCCCTGCCCATGTCGATATACTGGGAACCCTGTCCCGGAAATACTATGCCCGTCTTCTTCATCTATCCTCTCTCGCCGGGTTGTGGATTTTTTTCCTCGCGAGATCAGTGTCTCACGCTATTATTTTTTCTTCGAGGCCGATGCCTTGATCAGCTCCAGCCCGATTATATTTCTCTGTATCTGGTTCGTGCCCTCGTATATCTGGAGTATCTTGGCATCGCGCATCATCTTCTCGACGGGATACTCCTTCATATAGCCATATCCGCCGAAGACCTGTATGGCATCGACGACAACTTTCATGGCAACGTCGCTGGGGAAGACCTTGCTCATGGCCGACACCTTGGAGAAATCCTTCGGATTGCTGTCGATGTACCGGGCCACCGAATACACGAGAGCGCGTGCCGCCTCTACCTGTATCGCCATATCGGCGAGCATATGCTGTATCGCCTGAAAGGAGATGATCTTTCTCTCGAACTGTTCCCTTTCACGCGCGTATTGTACTGCTGCATCAAGTGCGCCGTGGGCAACCCCGACCGCCTGCGCACCTATCCCTGGGCGGGTCCTGTCAAATGTTCTCATCGTTAGGATGAAGCCCAGACCTTCTCTACCTATAACATTTTCCTTCGGAACTTTGCAATCTTGAAATACCAGTTCCCGGGTGGCGGATGCCCGGATGCCGAGCTTGTTCTCTTTCTTGCCGAAAGTGAAGCCTTCCATGCCTTTTTCAAGGATGAAAGCCGTGGCACCCCTGCCTCCTTTGGAGCGGTCGGTCATCGCTATTACGGTATAGATGTCGGCCTCGCCGCCGTTGGTTATCCATTGTTTGGTTCCGTTGAGTATATAATAGTCGCCGTCCTTTTTAGCCTCAGTCCGGATGCCCTGGGCGTCGCTGCCGGCATTGGCCTCGGTGAGGCCGAAGGCTCCCAACTTCGACCCGCTGGCTATCTGGGAGAGGTATTTCTTCTTTTGCTCCTCCGATCCGCCAAGCAGGATGGGGTAGGCGCCCAGAAGACTCGCCGCATAGCTTACAGATACGCCGAGGCAGGCCTTGCTCAATTCCTCAACGACGATGCAGTTTTCAAAAGATCCCCCTCCCATACCACCGTATGCCTCGGGGATGCTGACCCCGAAGAGCCCTGTTTCGGCACAATTCTTCATTATGTCCCAGGGAAACTTTCCTGTTTCATCAAGCTCCGCACGAACGGGAACGACCTTTTCCTCTGCTATTCTCCGCGCCAGCGTCCGTATGCTCTTCTGGTCATCCGATAAAAAATAATCCATGTCTTACCTCTCCTTTACTTTCTGCAGCGATTGATAGTCCTGCATGGTCTCATTGATGGATTCCTTGAGGCCTTTTTCAACGAACTTCCTGGCCAGCAGTATGGCATTGCGCATGGCCTTTTCGTTCGATTTTCCGTGACATATGATGCAGACCCCGTCGACCCCCAGAAGAGGTGCGCCGCCGGTCTCGGAATAGTCCGCCTTCCTTTGGAATTCCTTGAAAAGGTCGTTCAACAGGAGGTAACCCATCCTTGCCTTAAGGCTGTTCCTGATACCCTCTTTGAAGAATTTAAAAATAAAATCGGCGACCCCCTCGCTGATCTTGAGGGCTATGTTGCCAACGAAACCGTCGCTTACAACTACGTCGGTCCTTCCGTTGTACATATCGGTTCCCTCGACGTAGCCCCGGTAGTTGATTCCAAGTTCCTTGATAAGGGAATGGGCCTCCCGGGTCAATTCGTTTCCCTTGGTTTCTTCCTCACCGTTCGAGAGAATACCGACCTTTGGGGAATCGATTCCAAGGACGGAAGCGGCGAAGGCGTTGCCCATGAGGGCAAATTGGGCGAGGTGCGTGGGCTTGCAGTCCACCGTGCCGCCGGCGTCAAGGAGTATCGAAACACCTTCTCCCATACGCGGATGCAGCGTTGCGATCGCGGGCCTGTCCACGCCGGGGATCCGGCCGAGGGTAAAGATGGCAAACGCCATCACCGCGCCGGAATTTCCCGCTGAAACGACGGCCTGGACCTCGCCGCTCTTGTGCAATTCGAAAGCCCTGTTCATGGAAGAATCCTTCTTCTTCCTCAGGGCATTCGAAGGGGCCTCGTTCATCCCCACGCAAACGGGTGTGTGGACCATGTTCAGGTTTGCATGGTCCGTCACAAAGGGTTTCATCTTTTCTTCGTCGCCGACGAGAACTATGGAAGCGAGACCTTCGCGGGAAACTGACTGCGCCCCTCTTACAATCTCCTGAGGCGCAAAATCGCCACCCATTCCATCAACGGCAATCCGTATCATCCCTTATCAGGCTTCCTCGACGGCAATGTACTGTTTTCCCTTGTACATTCCGCACTTGGGGCAGACGGCATGGGGAAGCTTGGGTTCTTTGCAGTTCGGGCATGCCACGACCGCGACGGGCGATGCCGTGTAATGGGTGCGTCTCTTGTCCCGCCTTGCCTTTGCAGTTTTTCGTTTTGGTACAGCCATAATGTGCTCCTTGTCAATTTAAGAAAGATTTTAATTTTTCGCCGAAGAGGCTTAAGGGCGCCTCGGGACAATCACAGGGCTCAGTGTTCCTGTTCTTGCCACAGGTCGGGCAGATACCTTTGCACTCCTCCCTGCAGAGCGGTCTCATCGGCATATTGAGCATTACTTCCTCGTAAACATAGGGATCGAGATCGATTTCGTCACCTTCGTAATAATAAACGTCCAGGTCCTCATTGTGGAGTTCCATCTCCTCGGCGTCGGGAGACTTGCTTTTCTCGGTGAGTTTGATGGCCATCCTGAGGGACAGGTCGAGGTCAAAGCCCTGGAGGCACCGCGAACAGGAAAGAGACATCCGGGCAGTGACCGGTCCTTCGATCGTAACCGTATCATCGAATTTCGCCACGGTAAGCTCGTAGCTCACCGGCGCAAGCAGTCTGAATTCAGTATCGTCCGTCATCGCGAATCGCTTAATATCCATCTCACCCTTCACGACCAGCACATCTTCTATTTCTGAGAGTCGTATTAGCAAAAGGCCGCCCTTCTTTTGAAGATAGATAATATAAAGAGTTTACCATTTTCTGTCAAGGAAATTAACCTGTTGTAACTGTTGCCTTTTTGTTCGCAACAGGACTGAAGCCGACCGTTCCGGCGCAGACCCGGGGTCGTTTGTGTAGTATTCATACCGGGTCGCCCAGAAGGGTATGGAGTTGTTCTTCATCGATGGGGATGGCGATGACCTTCCGTCTGTTTTTCTCGCCCCTCACAATCCTGATCGCCGATTTCCTGACCTTGAGGACATCCGACAGATAGCGTATCAATTCTTCATTCGCCCTGCCTTCCAGCGGCAGGGCCGTAAGTCTCACCGTGATACCGCCTCCGGTACGCGTTATCGCATTTTTTTTGGCGTTGGGTATTACCCTGATCTCCACGTTCATGACCGTCCCTCAGACTCTGAGAGCAAGCTGGAGAAGAAGCCTCGTGACGAGTTCCTGAAGAAAGATGATGATAAGCATCAGAAAAAAGGGGGCAATATCGACCATGCCGAAACGGGTGGGAAGGATCCTGGATATACGGTACGTAACGGGGTCCACAAGCTTGTAAACGGTCCGGACGATGGGATTATAGGGGTTTGGCCGTATCCATGAAAAGAGAGCCCGGGCGAAGATCACCCAGAAATAGACGGTAAGCGCTCCATTCAGGACCTTGGCAAACCATACGAGAAAGACACCGAAACCGGACATCGTCACCCCAACCCCGTAAAAAAGACAATAACCAATAACCAGCCGAAAAAGACAATAACCTGATGATCATTATTACAATAACCAATCAAAAAAGACAATGATGAACCTCGAAAATCGAGCAACAGGACGAAAAAGCCCCCGGTGTCGGCATTGGTTCCTTCGTCATACCGGCGGAATAGGAGAGGTCGGTTTCCCTATGACAAGGGTGCCCTCGAGCCTGTCGATTGTTACCTCTACTATCCTGTTTTCAAGCTTCTTATCATAGGGGATGTAAACGGGTATATAGTTGTCGGTATATCCCCGCATATAGTGCCCGAGGTAGCGCTTGCCCTCGGGGATGATGTGCGCCTGCCTGCCGGTGAAGCGCCTGTGAAATGTTTCGCGCTTCTTTGCATCGAGGCGCTTGAGGATTCTGACCCGTTCTTTTTTGATGCTTTCGGGGACCTTCCCGTCCATAAGGGCCGCCTTTGTGCCCGGACGTGCCGAAAAAGGGAAGACGTGGAGGTAGTAGACGCCGCAGGAGTCCAGAAACGCCGTGGTCTCGAGGAAGCGGTCTTCGTCCTCTCTCGGGAAACCGGTTATAACATCCATGCCGATTCCCGCATCAGGGATCTTCCCCAGAACCTCGTTCAGGATTCTTCGGATATCGCCTTGCCGGTAGGGTCTTCGCATGGCGGCCAGCACCGTGTCCGAGGCGCTTTGAAGGGGAATGTGAAAACTTTTCGCTACCTTTCGCGAACGGGCGACGGTGTCGATAAACGTGCCGTCGAACATGAGGGGATCAATGGAACTCAGGCGTATCCTGGGCGGTGTGGGAACATCCTCGAGAAGACGTATGAGATCGGTGAGACCGTATTCACGCTGCCCGTCCCGCCAGGCGGAGATCTCGATCCCGGTCAGGACTACCTCCTGAATCCTCTTGTCCCTCAGGGTTTCCATTGCGTCCAGTATCTCTGCAAGGGGCCTGCTGCGCGGAATTCCTCTCGCATAGGGCACTATGCAGTAGCTGCAAAACCTGTCGCAGCCATCCTGGATCTTGAAGAAAAACCGGGTTTTGCCTTCCATGATGAATTCCCGGGGCCCCTGTTCGATGCTGAATGATTCCCGGGCAGTGATAAAGGTTCCCCGTGGTCCCGTGTACCGCTCCGCCATGAATTTTTCCGTCTGTCCGAGAACAAGGTCGACCCCGAAATTATCATCGGGATAAACCTGCCCGTGACAACCGGCCAGAGCACACCTGGCGCCTGGATTCTCTCTTTTCACCCTGTTCAGGAAACGGCGGATGTCCCGGACGGCTCCTTCGGTGACGGTGCAGGCATTTATCACCACGAGACCGGCCCGGTCCATCGGCGCCGGGACAAGCCCGGCCTTCGCCAGGTTCTCAGCAATGACGGAACTGTCCCATTGGTTGGCCTTGCAGCCGGTGGTATGAATGAAAAAGGTCTTTTTCATTGTCAAGAGAACAAAACACCTTTAATAGGTCCGCCAGGTTCTGTAAGACCTATTCTTTCCTATTTCCTGTAAAAAGGTGACATTTCGCGCAGTCTGGCTACGATGTCGGGGAGGATTTCGATGACGTAGTCTATTTCCTCCCGGGTGTTGTCGCGTCCCAGGCTGAAGCGAAGGGCGCTCTGACAGAGATCTCCCGGGATGCCCATTGCCAGGAGCACGTGGGAAGGCTCGGAGGAACCCGACGAGCAGGCTGACCCCGATGATACGGCCACGCCCTTCATGTCAAGGGCGAGAAGGAGAGATTCCGATTCCACGAACTGGAAACTGAGATTCAGTGTATTGGAGACTCTTTGCACGGGATGACCGTTCAGCCGCACATGGTCGATGCGTTCAAGAATCCCGTCCAGGAGGCGCTTGCGCAGTGCCTCCGTGGCACTCCTTCGTTCGTCCATCTTATCTCCGGCTATCTCGCAGGCCTTGCCGAGGGCCACGATACCGATGACATTCTCCGTTCCGGCCCGTCTTCCCGCTTCCTGGTGTCCGCCGTGGATGAGATTGTGCAAGCTGATGCCTTCACGGACGTAGAGCGCCCCGATCCCCTTTGGGGCGTAGACCTTGTGTCCCGAAAAGCTGGCGAGATCAACGCCAAGGGTCCCGACGTCGACGTCCAGTTTCCCCAGTGCCTGCACCATATCGGAATGAAAAGGAATTTCCTTTTCCCGTGCGATGCGGGCTATATCACCAACGGGCATTACCGTGCCTGTCTCGTTATTGGCGTGCATAATGGAGATCAGAATGGTGTCTTTCGTGATGGAACGCCGCACATCGTCAGGGTCGACAAGGCCATGACCGTCGACAGGAAGGTATGTAACGGTGAAGCCCCTCGTTTCCAGGTACCGGCAGACGTTGAGGACCGCGGGGTGTTCCACCATTGAAGTAATGATGTGACCCTTCCCGGCCGCGAGCGCAATCCCCTTTATGGCGTGATTGTCGGCTTCACTGCCGCAGCTCGTAATGACGATCTCCTCGACCCCGGCGCCGATCGTACGGGCAATTTGCCCGCGAGCCGCTTCATAGGAGGTCTTAACCTCTCTTCCCGCAAAATGGAGGCTTGAAGGGTTTCCGAAGAGCCCGTTCAGGAACGGCCTGATAGCGTCGGCCACCTGCGGATGGACGGGCGTCGTGGCGTTATTGTCCAAGTATATCCTGGGTCTACTCGAAGGAGACATTCATCGCCTTGACGGGACAAACCCGGACGCAGAGCTCGCAGGCGACACAGCGATTATAGTCGAACTCCACCTTCATTGTCTTCCTGTCCTTTATGTACAGTGCTTCAGGGGCACAAACACTGGTGCAGACGCCGCAGTGAACGCACTTTGCCTCGTCCCGGTTGATGTCCTGTTCCATGGGTTCCGTATCGATGTCAAGGCCCGTAAGGTATCTCATCCCTTTCTTGAAATTTGTTTCTGTCCCTTCGACCTCAATGACCATCATGGACTCCGCCTTCGGGGATATATTGGCCCTCAGGATATTGAAAACAAGGTTGAAATCCTTGACGAGCCGGTAAACGATAGGCTTGTCGATGGTGTCTTTCTTAAAGCGGAGAATGATCCTCTTCTTCATGTTGGTCCTCGCGTGTTCTCTTGAGCCTTGCCGGGCAGACTCGCGGATTTATAGTTCGACGATATCGAGATCACCCCAGGCAGCGAACTGATCGCCGAGGATGATCAATATCCCCGTTATACCGGGGAACTGCTGTCCTTGCTCGACGGCGTCAGCAATATCGTCCTTCTTTTTTACAATATTACCGAGGCAAGTTGCAAGTCCATCGGCAAACAGACAGGAACGGCCCAACACGCAAACCGCGTCCGCGTTGCCGAAGCTCAAGGAGTGGCCCACGGTTCCCGACGAGGTGCACACTCCCCGGGCCTCCGGTCCGGGATGGATCTTGATACCGATCCGTTCACTGAAGGGTGAAACGCCGGCATGGACCTGTATGATGCGCTCCGCCGAGGCTCTCAGATAGATGTCGCCGCCGTTCTCGATGATGAAGTCTTCCGTAAGAGACATGATATCCCGGCCCGTAAACTCGGCCACAGCGCCGGCGACGGTGGCCATCGGCCCGACCCCGATCAGAGCCGATGCCTCGATCATTTCGCGGATTATGGGTGGGGCCAGGCGGTCCTTAGGGACGGGCACCAGGCTTTCCTGGAAAAATGGCTTCAGCCGTATATATTCCTCGAGCTGGTTGCGGTAAAAGAGGACACGTTCCTTTATGAAAGGGCCGAGATCGCACGAGGTACAGCAGAACAAGTCTGTTTCTCTGTGTTTGACCTCATAGCAAACGAGCTCGGCAGGTCGTGATATCCGGCGATAGAATCTTTCTTCATACATGCTGAAGTGTCACGCTGATGGTCCGTCTGGATACAATATCTGTAAATATATCAGGAACATGGGTGGCTGTCAACGGATGTCATGAAGAATGAAGATACAAGGCGTGAAGCGCCGGGGCGTCACGCGTGGAGCGCGGGACCGGCCGGTCCATTTTATAAACAAGGGGGTTATTCGTAATAAGGTGGATTGATTATAGGAAATCTTTTCGCTATAATGTCCAGATGGAGATAATGTCGGCAAAAGAAGTTTCGAAATATCTCAGGATCAACGAAAAGATGATATACCGGTTGGTGCAGGAATCGCGCCTTCCCGCGGTCAGGATCGGCGGCAAGATATCCTTCGCCAGGGAACTCATCGACGATTGGATACTTGAGAACACTCAGCGGGAAAAGCTTGTCTTCATAGCCGGAAGCGATGATCCGCTTCTGAAGAAGATCATCGATCTCTTCAATGCGTCCCAGAAAGGAACGACGATCTTTTACGCACCGGTGGGAAGTCTGAGGGGTCTGGAACTTCTTCGGGATCATACTGCATCGGCATCCTGCGTGCACATCTATGACATGGAGAAAAAGGGCTACACGCTTTCGTATCTCCGAAAGTATCTCGAAAGCGAAAACTATGCCGTCATCAATCTCTTCTTCAGGGAACAGGGGCTTTACCTGCAAAAGGGCAACCCCGCCGGCATAACATCCCTTGGCGACCTGGCCTCGCGCGGCGCGAGCTTCATTAATAGGAGAAAAGGTACGGGCACGCGGCTTCTCTTTGATTTTCTCCTCATGGAGGCCGGTATCGAACCATCGAAGATAAACGGATACGATCGCGAGGCTGAGTCCCACCTGGGTGCCGGCACAGCCGTCGTGCGCGGGACCGCCGACGTCTCCGTGGGCATACGCTACATCGCTGCCATGCTGAATCTCGATTTTGTGCCCCTTTTCAAGGAACGCTTCGATCTCGTCGTTCCCTATGACCGGTATACAAGTGCGCAGACGAAGGCCTTTCTCGATTTTCTCAAGGAGCCCCTTTTTCTGCATTCCATGAAGGACCATGAGGGCTACGACATGTCGCAAACGGGGAGCGTTCTCAACAAAGATGCACGATGACCCGAGGGAGAACCCCCGGTCTTCCGGCTAAAGGCCCTCTCAAACATGTCCCCCTCCACAGCGAGGAAAATCATTGAAACCCAAACATCCGGAACCCGTGCGGCGCGTCGATATCGTAGTTGACCCGGGGGCTGAAGAACTTCTTCCCGAAGAGATCTATACCCTTCACTCTCCCTCCGGAATATGGGTTGTGGAAGAGAATTCGAAAACGATTATCAGGGCCTATCCCGAGCACGTCGAAACCTTTCTGTCAGCTATTCGGCAAAGCGGCATACCCATTGGGGCCGTTAGGGTTACCGAGGAGCCCCGTCGTGACTATTCGGAAATGGCCAGGCGGTATTTCCGTCCCATTACCGTTGAGGACATCGTCATCCGGGCATCCTGGAACTCACAGCGCAAAGGTGTCCGTTATATCACCATCGAACCGGGAATGGCCTTCGGGACGGGCAGGCATGAGTCGACACGGCTCATGATAAAGCTTATGAAGGACGTCGACTTTTCGGGAAAGCGTGTTCTCGATATCGGCTGCGGCTCGGGTCTTCTGTCCCTTTACGCACGCCTTAAGGGTGCTAAATATGTCTATGCCGTCGACAACGACCTGGACGCCGTACTTTCAGCGCAGAAGAACATGCTTCTCAATGATGCATCGGATATTGAAATCGTCTGTGCGGACCTCATGGATGTGGGCGGCAAATATGATGTTGTTCTCGCCAATCTCGACATCCGTACGTTTGCCCTGACATCGGGCCACATTATGGGCCTCTGGAAAAGTAAAGGGGTTTTGATCGTTTCAGGCATCATCGGCAGGGAAAAGAAAGAGGCCTTGAAGCTGTTCTTTCCCTGCGAGCCGGTGACGGAAGTCAGGAAGAACGCCTGGAGGGGATTCCTTTTTAGAAGATAGCCTTTAGGGTTCAAGGGTATCAGAGGTAAAAGCCGAATCAGGCTTATTGTCTTCCGATCGGCCGGGGCCCAGTGTGTCGAACCTAATTTTTTAGCAGGGGGCGCTTAATGAATATAGGATTTCTCGCCTCACACGGCGGAAGCAATATGCAGGCGATCATTGACGCCTGCAAGGCAGGGAGGCTCAGCGCGGTGCCGGTCGTCGTGATCAGCAACAACGGCGAATCCCGGGCCCTGGAGCGCGCAAGGAACGAAGGTATCCCCAACTATTATTTGAGCGGGAAGGCCCATCCCGATCCGGACAGCCTGGATCAGGCCATTCTGGATGCGCTCATCCTGCACAAGGCCGACGTCGTTGCGCTTGCCGGGTATATGAAGAAACTGGGCCCGAAGACACTCGCCCATTTCAGGGGGCGCATCCTCAACATCCACCCCGCGCTCCTGCCGAAACACGGCGGCAAGGGGATGTACGGCATCCGCGTTCACGAGGCGGTCATCGCGGCAGGCGAGACGGAATCCGGGGTAACGGTCCATCTTGTCACCGAGGAATATGACAGGGGCCCCATCCTTGCCCAGGTAACCGTGCCCGTCATGCCCGGCGATACGCCCGAGACATTGGCCGAGCGTGTTCTCGTGCAGGAACACGTCCTCTATCCCGCCACACTCCAGCGGATAGCGACAGGGGAGATCATACTGTCCGGGGAAAAATAAAAGGGACCGTTCACGCGTCCCGGGTTGGAAACCTTTAAAAACCCGACCTCTTGACTCTCAACCCTCAACGTGTAACGGGACCTAAGGACGACGTCCCTATTCGAACATCGCTTCAGCGAATTCTTTAGCATTGAAGGGGATAAGGTCGTCGATTTTCTCGCCGACGCCTACGTACCGGACGGGTATGCCGAGGAGGTGGGCTATCGGAAGGATGAAACCGCCCTTAGCTGTTCCGTCGAGCTTGGTGATGACAATGCCCGTGACCCCGACGGCCTCGTGAAATGTTTTCGCCTGGGCTATTGTGTTCTGTCCGTTCGTGGCGTCCACCACGAGGAGGACTTCGTGGGGGGCGCCTTCAATCTCCTTTGAGATGACACGGCGTATCTTTTTCATCTCTTCGATGAGGTTTGCCTTTGTGTGGAGCCTTCCCGCCGTGTCGAGGATGACGATGTCGGTCCCCCGGGATTTCGCGGCCTTGACCGTATCGAAGGCGACCGCCGCCGGGTCGGAGCCGTCGGCATGCTTCACCATTTCGACGTTGAGCCGCTTCGCCCATACGTCGAGTTGTTCGATGGCCGCAGCCCGAAAAGTATCGCAGGCACCGAAAAGGACTTTCTTGCCGTCGTTGAGATAGATCCCGGCCATCTTGGCAATGGTTGTTGTCTTGCCGACCCCGTTCACGCCCAGAGCAAGTATGACAAAGGGTTTCTTGCTGTCCGTCGCGATCGGAGATTCAATGGGGGTCAGCAGGTCTTGCACCTCTTCCTTCATGGATGACCTGATGTCGTCTGTTGTCCTGATGAGCCCGCGCCTCCATTTCTCCTTGAGGGCATCGACGAGAAGCTGTGTTGTCTCCAGCCCCGCATCGGCGAGTATCAGCGCCTCTTCGATCTCGTCGAAGGCATCCTCATCGATGGGCCTTCCCGAGACGAACCATTCAATCTTCGTCTTAATCTGGTCCCGTGTTTTTGTCAGGCCGGTCTTGATCTTTTCAAAAAAACCCATGGTATCACCCTTCAGAACTCCCTCATGTCGCGGGAGTAATAACCTAAATTGTTATATATATAAAGTTCCATGTCCTGTTCGTACCACCGTATCTGCTCGTCCATGATGGCTTCCAGAAACACGCGGTCAATCTTGCCGGATCGCCACATATCCTTTATGTCTTTTATGGATTCAAGGGGATAGAGACTATCATAGCGATCGAGATACTCCTTGAGTGCCTTCATTCCCCCGGGATCGTCGAGGCTAAGGAGGATAAGAGCTTTGTATGCGTACATCCTCAGCGACGTGATCGTGTCCGGCGAGGATTTCTCGGCGCTGTCTATCAAACCGGCTGCCCTGTGGAGGTCGTTCTGTCTGTAAGCGATAACGGCGAGATACGTGAACGCCGCTCCATCGATGTTACGCGCGGCCGCTTCTTCGAAATACCTCTGTGCCTGGGTGTACTTTCCTTCGTTGAAGAGGTTCTTCCCGCTCCTTAAGTTTCCTGCATATATGCCGTAGGTCGTGCAGGAACTCAGAAGAAGCGAAAGAAGGGCTAGTCCGATTGCGGTGCGTAAGGCTTTCCGCATATTTTGCAGATACCTTTTTCGTTTATCACCCCGATGCAGTTCCCGTCGCTGCATAGCACCCTCCTCGAAAAATCATCGTCATCGGCGGGTTCATCTGAAGCCGGTAATTCAACGGTCAATTCCCATCCGCAAAGATAACAATAGACACCAAACCGGAATATGTCTTCTTTGCAGTGCGGGCAGGTTGTCTTCTCGAATTCCTTTGAACATGTTTCGCATAGCATGGTCATTTATCCGCCTTGATCATTTTTGATACCTTACCGTTCTCAAATTCGATGTAAACCGTATCTTTATTATCAGGCATAAGCTTCCAGTCGGGACGGTATGTCCAGAGGATCTTATTTTCCGGTGTGAGGCTTACCATGGTCGGTTCACCAAGTCTCTTGCGCACCTCGTCCTCGTTCATTGAGATAAGGGCGTTTCCCATGGTCGGCTGCGGTTTTCCCGTTATCTTTTTCATGTATGAACAGGAAACCAGAATAAAACACGACAGAAGTATTATACAGGTCCTTGAAAATGCGGGACTTTTAAAACTTTTCCACAATTTGTGTGCAAAAGCTGTTGACAACTTGTAAAAAGGCGGCTGTAAATTATTGATTATACACATACAATCTCTCCTCTGCCTAAGGACCGTGCAAATGTTTTTTTTCAATCTTATCAATGCCTTTCGTGATCGGCTTTCGTTTTGTCTGTGTTGGATCGCTTCCGGCATACATTATCACGGATAATTCAAATTATCAACGGGTTGCAAAGAGTGCCTGCGGGAAGCCTTTTTAAGGCGTTCCATGACCGCCCGGCCGATGCCTGTCTCCGGCAGCTTCTCCGCATAAATGATATCCACGTCATCCCGGTCGAGTTCGATAAGAAAAGAGAAGAAATTGGATGCCGCTTCCCTCAGGTCGCCCGAAGGGGAAAGCACCCTTACGTATTTCGACTTTACCGGTCCCGGCGGATCGCGAAAGGCGAGGTAGGACGATGCCTCCCGCCTGACATCGGCAGGACCGTTGACCAGCCGCAGCGGTTTCATCGGGGCATAGTGAAAGGGAAGCTCGCCGGGGGTTTCGCAGGTTCCGGGCGCCCTTTCGTCCTCGACGATCCTGACGTGTTCCGACAGCTCCTCGATGCTTATGGCACCGTGGCGGTGGATGAACACGCCCTGTTGCCGGAATGACACGATCGTCGATTCGATCCCGTATGCCGAGTCCCCGCCGTCGAGGACAAGAGGCACGCGGTCGGCGAAGGATTTCGCCACGTGACGGACCCGTGTGGGACTCATGTAGCCGAAGATGTTGGCGCTCGGAGCCGCGATGGGTTTTTGAAGGGCCCTGATGAGCGAGAGGGCTACGGGATGGGAGGGGACCCGGATCCCTACCGTTGGAAGACCGGCCGTCACTATGTCGGGGATGGAGGCTTTCTTTCTGAGGATCATGGTGAGAGGCCCGGGCCAGAATATCTTCATAAGCCGCCTCGCATCTTCGGGAATATCGCTGACGTATTCGGGGAGACGATCCGAACCGTCAAGATGCACTATGAGCGGGTCGAAATGAGGTCTTTCCTTCACTTCGAAGATTTTTGCGACGGCATAGGGGTAGAAGGCGACGGCTCCGAGCCCATACACGGTTTCCGTCGGAAAGGCGACAACATCACCTGCCTCGAGAAGTTCCACCGCTTTAAGGATCGATTCTTTGTGCTTCCCGTTAAGGATTTCCATGGTCGTGTAATCCTGTCCGCGCGGCCGGCAGACGAGGCCGACAGGCCTCCAGCTCGCACGTTTCCGGCAGATATAGGAGGGTTTTACTTCGGTTCGATGGGGTTCTGATCCTTGTCCTTTGCCGCTTTTTCTTTCTGATCCGGTGTGACATCAATGGAATCCGGTTCGTTGACGGACTTCTTGAAGCCCTTGATGCCTTTTCCAATTGCCCCACCGATCTCCGAGATCCTGCCGGCGCCGAAAATTAGTACCACGATGACAAGTATTATAATCAGTTCCGGCATTCCCAAGCCAAACATTGCTTCCTCCCCTACTTCAAGTTTTCCATTTTGATTATAATAGGAAACAATCAAAATGTATAGAGTTTTGTCGGTTTTTTAGTGGAAATGAAAGTCTTTTTCTGGTACTATTCATGCTTGGCGGTCCCATCGTCTAGCGGCCCAGGACGTCGGCCTCTCACGCCGAAAACACGAGTTCGATTCTCGTTGGGACCAAATAAAAAAAGGCCATGTGGTTTTTCAAACTGGAAACATTTTTTCTTGAGCGCCTGAACCATGGCGCCGACCTTCTCGGATCGATCACGGAGATATTTCGGCAGCACCGCGGACGGATGGGTTCCTTTACCGCCATAGGGGCGGTAAAGAAGGCCCATATTGCGTTTTACGACCAGGAAAGGAAAAAGTATCTGAATTCCGTTATCGATGAACCCGCCGAGATACTCTCCTGCGTCGGGAACGTATCCGAGGTGGAGGGGAAGATTTCGGTGCATGCCCACATAACCCTGGGATACCATGACGGCACCTCCCGCGGAGGCCACCTTCTGGAAGGGACAGAAGTATTTGCCTGCGAGCTTTCCGGCTTAATCCTCGAAGGTGAGGTTCTGCGCAGGGAATTCGATGACGTCACGGGGCTGAAGCTCTGGAAGCGCGAGCCGTAAAGCGTGGGTTCTTATGTTATTTTTCTCTGGTCCCCAGCCCCTTTTTATTTCCTATAAATTTCTTCAATGCCGCGATAGCTCTCCCGCGATGGCTCAGGGTGTTCTTCTCTTCCGTCGAGAGTTCAGCCAGGTATTTGTCGAGTTCCGGTGAGTAGAAAACAGGGTCGTATCCGAAACCGCCGGAGCCGTGCTTTTCGAAGCCGATGTATCCTTTCAGCTCCCCGTAAAAAACGTAGCAGCGGTCCTTCCGGGGCAGATACAGGGCAACGTAGGCCTTGAAGGCTGCCCCTCGCGTCTCCCAGGGTAGGCCCTCGAGCTCTTTGAGAAGACGGCTTATACGCTCCTCGTCGTTCCTGCCGTACCGGGAGGAATGGATGCCGGGCCTTCCGCCGAGGGCCGCAACCTCCAGACCTGAATCGTCGGCAAGGGCCGGCATACCGAAATGGTCGCCGACTTTTCGCGCCTTTTTCATCGCGTTTTCGGCATAATAGGGACTGTCCTCATTTACAATGATCTCATCCTGAAAATCGAGGAGGGAATGGATCTCATCGAACTGGTCGGAGAGGAGGCGGCGGATCTCTTCGACCTTTCCCCTGTTCGTCGTGGCGATGATGACGTCTTTCATGCAGGGAACAGGGGGCCGAGGGTCGCCTTCTGCTGCCTCGTTATCTCTCCTATGGCCTTCAGGGCGTAGGTGTACATGACATCGAACTGTTCTTTTGTGAAAGGTTTTTTCTCGGCTGTGCCCTGAACTTCGATGAGCTGACCGTTCCCTGTCATGATGAAGTTCATGTCCACCTCGGCCTTGGAATCCTCCTCATAGGAAAGGTCGAGGGCGATCTCACCATTGACGATACCGACGCTTATGGCGGCCACGCTGTCCCTGAGCGGTATTTTATCTATCATACCGCGCCGCTTCATCCCCCACAGGGCCTCAACAAGGGCGACATAACCGCCGGTGATGCTTGCCGTCCTTGTGCCGCCGTCCGCCTGGATGACGTCGCAGTCTACCCATATGGTCCGATCGCCGATGATGTCGAGATTGACGATGGCGCGAAGCGCCCTTCCGATGAGACGCTGGATTTCGTGCGTCCGCCCGCCGATGCGTCCCGAAACCGATTCCCGCATTGACCTGTTGTGGGTGGCGCGGGGCAGCATTGAATACTCTGCGGTAAGCCAGCCCTTACCGGTGTTTTTCAGGAAAGGAGGGACTTTCTCTTCGATGCTTACGCCGCAAATGACTTTTGTGGCGCCCATCTCCACGAGCACGGAACCCTCGGGATACCGCAGAAAACTTTTTTCGATTCTAAGGCGACGTATTTCGTCGCTCGCCCTTGAGTTCTCTCTCATCCTTGTTACCTCTTTTCATATAGTTCAGCATTCCGTCATACAACTTATCGAAGGCTTCGGCAGGTTTTCCTTTCGGAACTTCGAGCCTGACGAATACCCCCGGCATATCTATCCCGAGAAGCATGAAAAGGGAGATAGGCTTGACTTTTCTCTGGAATTGCGCGGCAATCGACGAGCCAAGCTCCGTTGATCGGGTGATGTGTGATCCCGGCACCTCATCGGCATTCAATATGAGGCCTTTGCCCTTCCTGGCGTCACTGACGGCAATGAAAGCGTCGGAGCGTTCCGATGGAACAAGCTCCACGACGAGCATGAATACGGCCTTTTCCCTGTTCACCCAGTTGGCTGTCTCCACCTGCTTTTCCATCGATTCCGGGGAGTCGTAGACGCTTACCGTCAGTCCTTTACCGGTCAGATGTTTTTTGAAGGCGTTCCACATCGACTCGTCCCTGACCCCCGCACGAGACAGGATGATATGTTCCCCTGCGCACAGGCAGGGCTCAGCGCATGACAAAAGAAAAAGAAGGGTGAAACATAAGAGAATTCTGCTCATAGATTAGGACTGCTTTCCTGCAGCGCAGCGTTGCATGGGGGCTACCGGCTGGCTCCGAGGACGTAACGTTCCAGGCTGACCGCCGCCTGGGCCCCATCGCCGACGGCCGTGGAGATCTGCCGGAGGGTCTTCTTCCTGATATCTCCGGCGGCGTAAAGCCCGGGCGTTTTGGTGCCGAGCCCTTCACCGGTGATAATGAAGCCGGCCGGATCGCGTTCGACAAGATCTCCGAGAAAACCTGTATCGGGCCGGTAGCCTACATAGACAAAAACGCCGTTTACCGGAAGATCTTCTCTCCGGCCCGTTTTGGTATCTTCGATGACGAGGCGCTCTACCTGGTTTTTACCGGCTATCTCGACGGGCCGCCTGTTCCAGAGAAATTCCAGTTTCGGGTTCCGGAACGCCCGCTCCTGGAGGATCTTTTGTGCCCTCAGACTGTCCCTGCGGTGTATCACGTAAACCTTTCCAACAATATTGGCCAGCGACAGAGCTTCTTCTATGGCCGAATCGCCGCCCCCGATGACGGCAACCTCGAGGCCTTTGAAAAACATACCGTCGCACGTGGCACAATAAGAGATGCCGCGGCCAATGAGCTCGTTCTCTCCCGGGATGCCCATCTTTGCCGGCTCGGTGCCGCTGGCAACGATGACGCCGGCTGCGTCGAATGTCGCGTCGTTCACCGTTACCGTGAACCGTGTTCCCTCGAGGGACACATTCTGTACCTCGGAAAATTCCCTGACGGGAAGGCCGAAGGCTTTCGCATGGGCCGCGAACCTTTCCATAAGTTCCCTGCCCGATATGCCCTCGGGAAAGCCGGGGTAATTCTCCACGCGCCCGGTGTTGAGAGGTGCTCCGCCCGGAAGGGCCTTTTCGAGAAGCAGCGTCTTTATGCCGCCGCGCATCAGATAGAGACCGGTTGTCAGCCCCGCGGGGCCGCCGCCGATTACGATCGCTTGGTACTGTTCAGACACGTTAAAGAACCTCCCGAATATCCGCCGACTTTATCCTGGCGGCCGCCTTCAGTGTCTCTCATTGTAAGGAATCCACCGGCAATATTCAACGTAATTTTCTTCTTCCCGTGCACTCCGTAACGCAGTTCCTGCACATCAGAGCGGCGTTATGGGTTTCAAAGAACCTTTCGGGATACCGGTAATAGAAGTACTCCCACTGAATGACGATGATGATGGAAAAGGCCACAATGGACCAGGTCCAGAAGGAATGAATAAAGATGAGAGGCGAAAAGGCCATGATATAGCCCCAGTTGTTGATTCGGCAGGTATTGCAGCACTTGCCGTGAGCGAGCCACTTGAAAGGACAGAAGACGCTCACGCAGAACTGGTCCATAAAGACAAAAAAGAGCACGATGATGTAGATCCAGGTATCGCTCAACATGCCGACCATGCGCCACAGGGCTATGTCGCCGAGAAGAAGGAGCCAGTAAAAGGCGGATTTCAGGGCCCCGCGATCGGTTTTCCCTTTCAGGGAACGGAGCTTTTCGTCCCTTGCGGGGGTAATACCGTCGGCCTCCCGGTAAAAGCGCCGGAATATCTTTCTTGAGGAGATCTTTCTGTTGAACCCGGGGACCATGCGCTTTATGAGTATGAATACGGCGAGCGCCCAGAGGACGTGATAGACCCTCACGATGCCGGCGAGGGGAAAGGTGAAAAAAACCGTCAGTATGTCGGACCGGAATATGGCGACAAGGCCCACGGCAACCACGACGCCGGCTTTTATCACGAGGTCCGCCGCGCCTACCATCCCCCTTTCCCCGCTCTTTTTTTTCAAGGGGTTATCCACCAAAGTGGCGTTCCTCCAACGTCGCGTGCGCGGGTCATCCTACTTGTTCGCCTCTGTCAGGACGGGCCCGCTCCCATCGCCGAGAATGAGCGTATAGGGGCCCTCTCCGCCGTGATACATGAACCTGATCTGGATGTAATAGGTGCCCGCCGGGAGGTTCGCTTCAATCACAAAGTCCTTCTTTGTATCCTGTCCGTCGCGGGCGAGCCTGTTGCCTTTTGCGTCCCAGAGGTCCGCCACGATGTCGAGTCCTCCTCGTGAGGCGATGCGCATCCGGCCGCCGGTGAAGTCGAAACGGAAGGTATCATAGTCGGACCTGTTGATGTAGGCCCGTACTGTTGAGTTGTACGGGATGACCGTTGCACCGGCCGAAGTTGCGGGGGCCTCCGCCACAATTCCCGGGGGTGTATTCGGTTGAGGAGGAGGGGGCGGAACAACCGGTGTTTGTGTAACGTTGCCCGGTACCGGCGGGATGCCGGAAACCTGGCCTCCTGCCGGGCCCGGGGGCGTAACCGGCGGTTTTGCCGTAACCGGCGATTCGCCAGGTATGTTCGTGAGGAGGAAAGGGGCGCTCTTTACATCCCCCCATGACCTTTTGGCGGATTTCTTCACGTTATCGTCGCTGTCCGCCGGGGCCTTCAGCATTATCCTCGTCGAAACCCCGGGCTTGCTAGAGACGAAGGTAACATAGAGGCTATTGTGTTCGCTCTGCGGCGCGATGGTGATATTGTAGCGGACAAGGTCACATGATGCCTGCTCGCCGCGCACTATGGGCCACGGCTGCTGGAATCGTGTTACAAAAGACCGCGTAAAACCCTCCGATCTCCCGTAGGACGCAGTATAGTTGGTGAGGGGTGTATCGCCATCGAGATAGACCGAGATCCTTGTGCCGTCCGCCGGTGCCGGGTGGCAGTCGTAGAGTGTATACTTCTGTCCGGGGACGACCATGAACCGGGCGACCTTCACATAGTCCGGCACCTTTTGACTTTCGTAGGAACACCGGGCCAGCAGCTTCCTGGGGGCTGTCTTTCTGTCGAGGGGTACGTCGGGCACCCTTACCGCTACAAGCGTATTGAGGGGCAGAACCTCGGCGGTGATCTGCCCGCGGACAGGATTGGCCGCCAGGGAACAAGCGATGGTGACGACAGCAACAATCAAAAAAGAACGCATAAAAGCTCTCATAAGACGGCCTCCTTTTCCACGATACGGGTAAGGTACGATATGCTCCGGGAACATCCTGCCGCAAGGATAACTGGAGGCACTTGGAATGTCAAGAATATGAGAGATGGGAGAATTGGAGCGGGCAACGGGGCTCGAACCCGCGGCATCAAGCTTGGGAAGCTTGCACTCTACCAGCTGAGTTATGCCCGCACCGACTATAATTTTAGAAGAAAAGGGAAACGAAAGCAAGAGAAAGAGGTAATAGGTGAAAGGCAATGGGAAAGGAGAGCCTGGTTTTTTCCCATGACCTATTACATTGCCTTTCACCCGTCTTTCAGGTTTTCCTGTTACCTGTCTCTGCTATACCCGAACCTTTCCTCGAAGACGGGGGCTACCAGGTTGTCGATGGGGGCGTAGTCGTCCCGGATGACGATGGCATCCTTCCTGTTGATGAACTCGTCCATGAGGTCCTCGGGTACGATTGAGGATGTGGCGCGCACACCGAGCCCGTTCTGGATAAAGGACTGGAATCCGGAGATATCGAAGTCGCCGTTACCGGCGATGACGATGAAGGTGCTTATCCGTACCTTCCTGAAATTGGGGCTGACGGAAATGAGATAGACGTTCTTCTGCCCGAAGACCTCCCTAAGGGTCTTGATGTAGGAAGGCAGGAAGAGTCCCTTCTGGAAGTTGTCGATGATATTGGACATAAGGATCGCCCCGGGGTTCATGACGTCCTTGATCTGCTGGAGGAATTCCTTCGTGGTGAGGTGATAGGGGATGGAGATATCGTTGTAGGCGTCGGTAAAGACAAGGTCGTATTTTTCCTTGCAGTTCATGACATACCATCTGCCGTCGGTGTTGTAGCTTACTATTCTCGTATCTTTCGGCAAACCGAGATGATCGTAGACGATCTTTGTCACCGCGGGGTCGATCTCGACCACATCGACCTTTGCCCTGGGGTACGTTATCTCCATGTATCGGGGAAAGGTGTAGCCGCCGCCCCCTATGGTAAGGCTTTTGAAGGGCGTCTGTTCGCTGAACTTCCACTTGAGGACGTCGGCGTAGATCCGCTCGTACTCGTATTCGATATGTTTCGGGTCTTTGAGGTTGACGTAGGAATGGATGAGATTGTCGAGCACCATGGCCTCTAGCTCCGTTTTCCGGTCCGAGCTCGTCGTCTTCGACAGTTTTATCGTGTAGTAGTCACTTTCCTTGTAGAGGTATGTCTTGCTGCTTGCAGGGATGGCATAGAGATAGGAATTGATGAAAAAAAGACCGGGTGCGGCGATGACGACGAAGATGGCTATGCTGGTCTTCTTTCGGAAGATCGCACCTGCCAGGAGGGCCACGAGAAGGAGAATGATGCCCATGGAAAGAATGATCGTGCGTGTGCCCATCCACGAGATCAGGAAAAATCCCGTCACAAAGGTGCCGATGATGGCCCCGAGGGTGGAAATGGCGTAGATCTTGCCGATGACGTTCCCGGCGTTCTCGAGGTTTTTCAGCGTAAGCTTGACGACAACGGGAGAGATAGTGCCAAGGACGCAGCCGGGGATGAAGAAGATGATGGACGTGATGATAAATATCCGTGCCATCAGGGAGACAGGAAACCGGTAAGCGGCGACGGCATGGGTGAGGGGTATTATTGTGAGCGCCATAACTCCCGATATGAACAGCAGCCACCCGAGGGTCTTCCTTGTAGGGAACCGGTCGACCAGTTTGCCCCCGATAAAGGCGCCTATGCTGATCCCCGCGAGGATGACACCGATGATGCTTGTCCACGTGTAGATCGAAACCCCGACGAAAGGTGCCAGGATGCGCCCCGCGACCATTTCGATCACGAGACTGCAGAAGCTTGCGATGAAAGTTATGATATACGCCTCAAATAGACTCATGGATGTGTGGACCTCCCTGTGTCGGTGTGTGGATGTGTCATTTTTTTGGAATATGCCCCTTCCGACGCAATCGGAAAACGTAATACTAAATAGCATCCCCTCCGTTTTGTCAAAGAAATTCATTAGTGAGCGGCAGCAAGGGCACCGCGGGGCGAGCTATGCACCCGATCGTAACTGAAGAATTGTACAACTGACTTTTTTATACTATAGTATTGTGGATATGAAAGTTCTTCTTGTTGAGGATGAATCGAAGGTTGCCAATTTTGTCATGAGGGGCCTTGAAGAAGAAGGGTACGCCGTGGACCTGGCGGAGGACGGCAGGATCGGTCTCGATCTGGTCACGACGCGGGATTACGATATTGTTCTTCTCGACCTCATGATACCCGAGATCGACGGCCTGGAAGTCTTGAAGAGAATGCGCCACTCAGGCATAGAAACGCCCGTTCTCATTATCACGGCGAAGAGCACCAAGGAAGATGTCATCAAGGGACTGGACACGGGAAGTGATGATTACCTGACAAAACCCTTCTCTTTTGAGGAGCTCCTTGCCCGGATCCGCGCGCTGCTCAGACGAAGCCGTAAGGCCGTCCCGTTGACCCTCGAATACCGCGAGATCGTCCTCAATCCCTATAACAGGAGACTGACCATTGAGGGGAAGGAAGCGGAACTTACCGAAAAAGAGTTCCTTATTATGGAGTATATGATGCGCAACAGTGAGAGACCGCTGGCCCGCAAAGAGATGGCGGAGTATGCCTGGCAGAGCCAGGACGATTCCTCGAACATCGTTGATGTATATGTGAATTTTCTCAGAAAGAAGATAGAGCTCCTTACGGAAAAGAAATTCATCCACACCGTACGGGGAGTCGGCTACATCCTCAAAGAAGATGAAAAGATTTAATCTTCCCATTAAGTGGAAACTGACGCTATGGTACGGCGGCATCCTGGCCCTGATACTTGTCACGTTCTCGAGCGGGGTTTACATCTATTTTAAAAACAGCCTCCAGAAGAGCATTGACACCAAGATCAAATCGATAGCCGAGGTGCTTGCCTCATCCATGACCGAAACCCACAACCAGAGCCTTTTCGGCAACTTCGAGCGCTACCTCGAGAATGCCCTCGGCAAGAAACCGAAGGGCAAGTTCATCCAGATCATCGATGCCTCCGGGAAGATCGGGGCGAGGCTGAATGACCTCGAGGCGGAGGCGGTTCCGGTGAGCTTTGTCACCCTCGAAAAGGCCCTCAAGGGTGAAATCGTCTACGAAACCATAGAAACAGCGCGCCCCCGGCTGCGCATGATCACAATGCCCATCGTAGAACACAAGAAGATCATCAGCATCGTACAGGTCGGCTCGTCGCTGGAGGAGTTTGAGGACACCATGAAGCGTCTCCTCATAATCATGATCATCAGCATCATCACCTCCATCAGCGTCACCATCGTGGTGGGATATTTCATGGCGAAAAAGACCATGAAGCCCGTGGACCAGATCCGGAGGGCGGCGGTGAACATATCCTCAAACAACCTCGATGAACGCATTGACATAAAAGGGCGGAAAGACGAACTCGGCCGCCTTGCGGAAACCTTCAACGCCATGATTTCCCGGCTCAAGGATTCTTTCCAGAGGATCAATCAGTTCAGCATTGATGTCTCACATGAGCTTAAAACGCCGCTCACCATCCTGAAAGGCGAAACGGAACTGGCCTTGAGGAAGGAGCGGACAAACGAAGAGTACAAGAGGTCCATGCAAAGCAACCTCGAGGAAATTGACAGGATGAGCCGGATCATCGACGATCTCCTTCTGCTTTCCAAGGCTGAAACGAAGGACATCGGGATGAACCTTGAAAAAGTCGATCTTCGCGATCTTCTTGCCGATGTCTGCATGAACATGAAGCTTTTCGGCGAAAATAAAGGTGTTGAGATCGTCGTCAGGGAACTCGAGGACATCCGTCTTGTCGGAGACGAGCTCAAATTGCGCAGAATGATCACCAATGTGGTGGAGAACGCCATCAAGTACGGACATCGCGGCGGGCACGTCATGGTCTCATCGTATAAGCAGAACGGTTTCGCCTGTGTAAATGTGGAGGATGACGGACCGGGTATTTCACCGGGCGATATCAAGTACATCTTTGACAGGTTTTACCGTGCCGACAGGTCCCGCAAGCGTGAGAGCGGGAGCGGCCTCGGGCTTTCCATCAGCAAATGGATAGCCGAAGCTCACAAAGGGAGTATAGACGTCCAATCGAGGCCCGCCGCAGGAAGTGTGTTTACGATCAAGCTACCCATGTCATGATGGAGGATTCTTTATGAAGAGCAAACGCCTCGTATTAACCGTTTGTGTTCTCATCGTCGCCGCCCTGGGCTTTGCATACGTAAGGGCGCAGGTGTTGCCCGACAGACCGCCGGCGCCACCGGCCGCGCAAAACGTCCGGACCGCGGCGGCTTTCAATAATGGATTGCCGAGCCTGGCCGGCCTCGTCAACCAGGCGAAGCCGTCAATCGTCAATATCAGCACCACGGCGGTTGTCAGGGGCCCCGGGGGGCAGGGGCCTTTTGTCGGCCCGAACAATCCTTTCAAGGATTTTTTTAATGATGATTTCTTCGATAAGTTTTTTGGCAACGGGCCGCGCCGGGAATACAAGCAGCGCAGTCTCGGGTCGGGTTTCGTCATCGATAAGGAAGGCTATATTCTGACGAACAACCACGTCGTTGAGAAAGCCTCCACCATTAAAGTAAAACTCTCCGATGAGAAAGAATACGATGCGAGGATCATAGGGCGCGATCCCAAGACCGACATAGCCCTCATCAAGATCGACGTCAGGCAATCACTTCCCGTGGCAACTCTCGGCGATTCCGAGGCACTGCAGGTGGGAGACTGGGTCATGGCGATCGGCAATCCCTTCGGCCTCGAACATACCGTCACCGCGGGAATCGTCAGCGCAAAGGGCAGGATCATCGGGGCAGGGCCCTATGATGAGTTCATCCAGACCGATGCATCCATAAACCCCGGCAACAGCGGCGGACCCCTCCTCAATCTCAAGGGAGAAGTGGTCGGGATCAATACGGCCATTGTTTCCGGCGGTCAGGGAATCGGTTTTGCCATACCCATCAATGTGGCACGGGACATGCTGTCCCAGCTGAAAAGCAAGGGGAAGGTGGCCCGTGGCTGGCTCGGCGTCGTGATCCAGAGGATGACGCCGGAGATCGCGAAAAGCTTTGGCCTTAAGGAATCGGAAGGTGCCCTGGTCGCCGATGTCATGGAGCAGAGTCCCGCCGAGAAAGCGGGGATCAAGCGCGGCGACCTGATCGTTTCCTACAATGGCAAGAAGATCAAGGATAACGAGACTCTTCCCCGTCTTGTCGCTTCGACGGAGATAGGTAAGAAGGCAAAGATGGTCCTCATCCGGGACAAAAAACAGATGGAAGTGGAGGTGGTCATCGGCGAACTCCAGGAAGAGGGCCTCAAGGCATCAAAGAAGACCGAGGTTGAAAAAGAGCTGGGTCTTGTTGTCCAGGATATTACGGGAGAGATCGCCAAACACCTTAACCTTAAAGATAAACGGGGCGTCATCGTGACCGATGTCATACCGGGATCGCCCGCGCAGGAGGCGGACATTCGTTCGGGAGATGTCGTCAGGGAAGTTGCCAGAAAACCGGTAAGAAGCGTCGCCGAATTCAAGGAAGCCGTGAAACGATCGAATGTCAAAGAAGGCATCGTAATGCTTATCCAGCGTGAAAACGCGACGTTCTACACGGTGATAAGGGAATAAAACAGGTTATAGGTAATAGGTTATGGGTCATGGGAAGGATTGAGTTTTTCCCCTATTACCCATAGCCTAATTACCTGCCTTGGATGTGACGTTTATCACATAATTATTCAATTATTACCCGTTGTTAGAATCTAAAATCTATATCTTGGAACCGGTTTATTCACCAACCATCCGTTTATTGTAATTTTCTCTTTGCAAAAAAAAATTATTCATGTATTATTGAGTCATGCCGCAGTATCAGTGGGAAGGGAGATCGGTATCGGGAGACACGCGCAAAGGCGTGTCGAAGGCCGCCTCCGGTGATGCTCTCCGGGCCGCACTGAGAAAAGACGGCGTCATCCTCACCTCCATGACGGAAACCAAAGAGGCGGGGAAGCAAAAATACAATCCTCAGAGAAAGATACCGAGTATACAAATCCTGCTTTTTACGCGGCAGCTTTCAACGATGATCACATCGGGATTGCCCCTTGTGCAGTCCTTGGAAATCCTGGCCAATCAGATAGAAGACGTTAATTTCAGGGGCATCGTCAAAGAGATCAAGGAAAAGATCGAAGGCGGCTCGCGGTTTGCCGACGCCCTGAGAGACTACCCGAAGTGTTTCGATGAGCTCTATGTCAACCTTGTCGTCGCTGGCGAGGAGGGCGGTCTACTGGACGGCGTTTTGCAGAGACTTGCCGTATACATGGAAAAATCGGAAAAACTGAGGAAGAAGGTCAAGTCCGCGATGATCTACCCTGTGGCGATCATTCTGGTCGCCTTTATCGTTGTCATCGTGCTCCTTCTTTTTGTCATACCCGTCTTTGAGAAGATGTTCAAGGAGATGGGTGCGGAGCTGCCGGCACCGACGCAGATCGTTATCAATTTGAGCCAGATCGTCCAGTCCTACTGGTATGTTATTATCGGCGGTATTGTCGGTCTGGTGGTGGCGCTGAAATATTATTACAAGACCGACAACGGGCACCGTACCATCGACCGGCTTATTCTCAAACTTCCCCTTTTCGGGCTCCTTACCATCAAAGCCTCAGTGGCCAGAGTGACTCGGACCCTTGCGACGTTGCTCATGAGCGGTGTGGCGATCCTGGAAAGCATGATCATTGTTGCAAAGGTGGCCGGCAACAAGATCGTTGAAGAGGCTCTCCTGGTGGCGCGTTCCCGAATCAGCGAAGGCCGCACGATGGCTGAGCCCCTGGAGCAGGCCGGCATCTTTCCTCCCATGGTCGTCCAGATGGTCCAGGTCGGTGAGTCAACGGGCGCCCTCGACAGTATGCTCAACAAGATCGCAGACTTCTATGAAGAGGACGTCGATAACATGGTCACCAACCTCACCGCCATGATGGAACCCATGATCATGGTCTTCCTCGGGGTGGTCCTTGGCGGACTCATCGTCGCCATGTACCTTCCTATCTTCAAACTTGGCCAGGCAGTCGGGTAGAAAGCAAAAAGTAAAGACAAAACCATCTCGCGTTTATCCCGTAACAAACGTGAGCGCGCTGGTCCCTGGAAAAAATCATAGGGCCTATAGGTCTTATACGACTTATAAGACCTATGATTTGTTTCTTTACTCTTTTCGCCGCTTCAAGGCAGGCGGGTCCGAGGAGAAGTCTTTTTAACTCTCGTCGAAGCTTGCCGTCATGCCGAGGTCTCGTATCATCTCCAGGTCGGCGGGGGTGTCGCGGCCCAGGGTTGTGAGGTAATTGCCCGTCATGAGGGAGTTGCAGCCGGCTACGATGGCAAGGGGGAGGAGCTGCCTCAAGTTCTTTTCCTTTCCACCGCAGAGTTTGATGTCCTTGTCGGGAAGGATAAAGCGGTATAGGGCGACCGTCAGGAGTATCTCCATCGGTGTGAGCGGAGAGACATTCTCAAGGGGCGTGCCCGGGATGGCATTGAGGATGTTGATCGGGACGGAATCGACGTCCAGTTCTCTTAAGGTCGTTGCCATCTCGATACGGTGCTCCATGACTTCACCGAGACCGATGATGCCGCCGGAGCAAACGGTAAGGTCTGCCGCGCGGGCCACGCGCACTGTTTCCGTATCTTCTTCGTAGTCATGAGTCGAGCAGATATTATCAAAGAAGCTCCGTGATGTCTCCAGGTTGTGATGATACCGATAAAGGCCCGCCTCTTTGAGGTTCCGTGCTGTTTCTTCATTGAGCATTCCCAGCGAGCCGCAAGGCTTGATCCCCAGCGCGTTCAGGAACCCGATGGCGCGGTAGATGGTTTGCCATTCCTCGTCCGTCACGATACGTGTGCCGCTCGTGACGATGCTGAACATGTGTGCGCCGCTTTCCTTTGCAAGGCGACCTTTCTCTCCGATCTCTTCGGCTGACACGAGGGGGTAGACGGGCGCCTCCGTATGGTAATGGGCGGACTGCGCACAGAATCTGCAATTCTCGGGACAGACCCCTGATTTTGCGTTGACTATGCCGCAGAGATTCACCGCGTTGCCCTTGAAATGCTCCCGTATCTTCGAGGCGCTGGCCATCAGCCCGAAGGGGTCTTTTTGGCCTTCCTCGTACAACTTCAGGGCCTCTTTATCGGAAACGTTCTTTGTCTTTAAAGCCTTGTTCATCAGTTTATCAAAAAGGGAATTCATGGTACCTCCTGTAAATGCTGTTTCAGGTTTCACGTTATAAAGTCTATAATTCTCGTCATTCCGGCTTGAGGCCATTTACATTAACACTTACGAGTCTCTTTTTCCAGAATCCAACATTTCCTTTTTCCAGTTTTCTATCTCACTCAACGCCGTTGCGACGGCCGCCTCTTTGTATTTCTTCGAATAGCCTTCGATGAGGCCGAAATTAATATTCATCGGCTGGAAATTTTTGTTTTCGGTGGTGAGATAACGGACCAGCGCTCCCACGCACGTTGACGGGCCAGGGGGATGAAAATTCGTGCCGGCCGCGGCCATAAACGCCGATATGCCTGCGATAAGCCCCATAGCCGTCGATTCGACGTAGCCCTCGACGCCCGTGATTTGTCCGGCGAAAAAGACCCGCGGCTCCGTCTTTAACTGAAGAGTTTCAGTAAGGCACACGGGGGCGTTGATGTACGTGTTCCGGTGAATGCTTCCGTGCCGCAGGAACACGGCATTCTTCAGGGCCGGTATCATTCGGAAAACCCGTTCCTGTTCGGGATATTTCATTTTTGTCTGAAAGCCGACGAGATTGAGCATGCTTCCCGAGGCGTTCTCCTTCCTGAGCTGCAGGACGGCGTAGGGCCTTCTTCCGTCCCGTGGGTCCTCAAGCCCGACAGGTTTCATCGGCCCGAAAGCCAGTGTCTTCTTCCCCCTCTCGGCGAGAACCTCCACGGGCAGGCACCCTTCGAAATAGGATGTCTTCTCGAATTCCCTGAGATCGACCCTTTCCGCACTGATCAGCGCCTCGTGGAACCTGTCGTACTCCTCCTTCGTAAGGGGACAGTTCAGATAGTCACCTGCCCCATCCTTTATATATCGCGATGCGTAAAAGGCTTTATCGTAGTCTATGCTGGCGGCATCGACTACGGGTGAAATGGCATCGAAAAACGAGAGGTTCTCGGCTCCCGTCAGGGACGTCAATTTCCCGGCAAGATGTTCGCTCGTCAGGGGCCCCGAGGCGACGATCACGAATCCTTCCGGTATCCGGCGGACCTCTTCGCGCTTGAGGCGGATGCCCGGATTGCTCACGATCGATTCCGTAAGCCGTTGTGCGAACCGGACCCGGTCGACAACGAGGGCCTTGCCGCCGGGGATCGCCGTTTCGTCCGCCGCCCCGATGATAAGGGACCCGAGTCTGCGGAGCTCTTCCTTGAGCAGACCGTGGGCGTTTTGGAGATCCAGGGATTTAAGGGAATTGCTGCAGACAAGCTCCGCGAGCAGATCGCCTTGATGGGCCGGTGTGCTTACGTGCGGGCGCATTTCGTAAAGAACCGCCCGCCCGCCCATACGGGTGATCTGGTGTGCGGCCTCCACCCCTGCAAGTCCGCCCCCGATTATCGTGATTTCCATCCACATTCCTTGCGGAGGCAGAAGAGGTTTTTTCTGAAGGAGAAAAGGGTCGGGGCGCCGCATGCGGGGCAGGGGCCTTCCGCCGGTTCCCGGTTTGTCGCAAAAGAGCATTTCGGGTATTCGGAACAGCTGATGAATTTCTTTTTCTTTTTCGAAGTCTTTTCGACCAGTTTGCCCGGGCATCCTTCCATGGGACAGCCGAACCCCAGGGAATACGCCTGTGTGTGCTTACATTCGGGATAGTTGCTGCAGGCGAGAAAACGGCCGAACCGCCCTTTCTTTTCTATGAGCTTGCCCTTGCATACGGGACAGGTCCCCTTTGCCTCGCTTTCAACAATGGTTATTTTACCGTCGGCTTCCACTTTGACGTTTTTCTTGTTCTTACACTCCGGCTTTCCCGAACAGACCAGATATTCGCCGCTTTTTCCCCACCTGAGGAGCATTTTCTTACCGCACCTGTCACATACGATGTCCGTTTCCTTCTCCTCTTTCTTGAGGCTCTTCATCTGCTGCTGGGCGCTTTTCAATTCGCCTTCGAAGGAACTGTTGAATTTTTCGAGGGATCTTACCCAGTCCTTTTTTCCGTCTTCGATCTCATCCAGCCTGACTTCCATTTTTGCCGTGAAGCCGACATCGAGCACGGTGGGAAAAAATTCCGCCAGGAGCTTGTTTACGGTTCTGCCGAGGGGTGTGGGCGTGAGTCTCCCCTTTTCCCTGGTCACGTAGTCCCGGTCCTGCACGGTGCTGACGATTGTGGCGTATGTGGACGGCCTGCCGATACCCTTGCTTTCGAGGGTCCGGATGAGGGACGCCTCGGAATAGCGCGGGGGCGGGTTGGTGAAACGCTGTTCCATGACAGTATCTTTCAGGTCCACCTTTTGGCCTTTCTTGATCTCGGGAAGTGTACTCTCGGCCTGCTCCTCCTCTCCGATCTCTTCATAGATCTTTGTAAAACCATCGAAGAGCACGGTGGTGCCGCGGGCAACGAAAACATAGTCGCCTGCGGTAGCGTCAACCGTTTTGGTCTCGACCTTTTTCTGGGTCATCTGCGACGATACGAAGCGTTTCCAGATAAGGTCGTAGAGAGCGAAAAGCTCCTTGTCCAGGTAAGGTTTCACCTTTTCAGGGGTGAACCATACCGACGTGGGGCGTATGGCCTCGTGTGCGTCCTGGGCCGACTTCCTGTTCTTGAAGAAATTCGGTTTCTCGGGGAGGTAGTTTTCCGTGAAACCCTTCTTTACGAATTCCCGGGCCTCGGCGATCGCTTCCATGGAGACCCTGACGGAGTCGGTTCTCATGTAGGTGATGAGCCCCACCGGACCGTCTTCGCCAATGTCGATCCCTTCGTAAAGTCTCTGGGCCAGCATCATGGTACGCTTGGGCGAGAGGCGGAGCATCCTCGACGCCTCCTGCTGGAGCCTGCTCGTAATGAAAGCCGGCTGGGGAGATATGCTCTTTTCCTTATGTTCCACCTTTGTTACGGCAAGTTCCTTGTCGGCAATATACGTTTTTACGGCGGCGGCCTCTTCCTGTGAGCGTATCTTTATCTTTTCAGAGCCCTTTCGTTCCAGTGTCGCGGTGAAGGTCTCTCCCGAGGGGAGCTCAAGAACGACATCGACAACCCAGTACTCTTCCCTGACGAAACCCTCGATCTCAGCTTCCCGGTCGCAGACGAGGCGTAGCGCCACCGATTGCACCCTGCCCGCCGAGAGTCCATAACTTACCCTCTCCCACAGAAGGGGGCTGATCTTGTATCCGACGAGGCGGTCGAGAATCCGTCGTGCCTTCTGGGCGTTGTATTTTGCCGTGTCGAGCTTGATGGGCGACCTCATGGCATCGAGGACTCCCTTTTTGGTTATCTCGTGGAAGAGGACGCGTTCAATGCGGTCGTCCTTTCCTATGACCTCTGCCACGTGAAAGGCAATGGCTTCTCCTTCGCGGTCGGGGTCGGACCCGATCAGGATTCTTTCCGCCTCTTTCCCTGCCTTTCTTATCTCATCGACCACCTTGGATTTGCCCTTCAGGATGTGAAAATGGGGCTTGAATCCCTCTTCGACATCAACACCAAGGGTGCTTTTTGGAAGGTCTTTTATATGGCCATATGTTGCCTTGATGACGAAATCCTTGCCCAGGTATTTTGATAACGTCTTCATCTTCGTCGGCGACTCGACTACGAGCAGTGACTTTCCCATCCATTTCTCCTTTATTCAGAAACCGGCCTCTTAAGGCCAGGGGCTTGTGGAACTTATCTTCGTATGAAGTAGCCTCCCGATATTTCCGCCACGACATTTTTCATGGTCAGCCGGGTGAGGGCGGCCATTACTGCCTTTGTATCCATACCGCTTCTTTCTATTACCTCATCTGCATGTACTTTTTCAAATCCTATCAGAGAATAAACCTTGTTTTCACCGCTGTCCAGTTCCATGGGCTTTTGCGCAGGCAGGCGTGCATCGGTAAAGCAGGTGGTCAGGATGTCCTCTACCGAGTCGATCAGCCTTGCCCCTTCCTTGATGAGCCTGTTTGAGCCGGCGTGCTCAGTCCTCAAGACGCTGCCGGGAACGGCCATGACGTCCCTGCCGTATTCGAGGGCCAGCCGGGAAGTGATGAGCGAACCGCTCCTGGCGGTTGCTTCCACCACGAGGACTCCTCGTGCCAGCCCTGCTATGATCCGGTTCCGTTCGGGGAAATGATAGGGCAGGGGCTGCTCGCCGGGGAGGTATTCTGTAAGGATAACGCCCTGTTCCGCGATCTTTTCAAAAAGGGTCTCGTTTTCGGGGGGATAACAGATGTCTATTCCGCATCCCAGGACGGCCGCCGTCTTTCCCTCCCCTTCGAGTGCGCGTGTATGGGCCGCGGTGTCGATGCCGCGGGCAAGGCCGCTGACGATGGTGATCCCGGCAAAGGACAGCGTCCCGGCTATCTTCCCGGCGAGATTCATGCCCTCCGGGGATGCCTTGCGGGACCCCACGACGGCGAGGGCCATGGTGCCGGATTGCAGCGGGCCCCGTGCATAGAGGACGATCGGGGCGTCGGGTATGTGCCGCAAGAGCTCCGGGTATTCACGGTCTTTTATTGTGATCACCCGGGCGCTCAGCTTTTCGAGGAGGCGCAAGTCCCTGTCGATCCCCTTCCAGTCGTCGAAGCGCGCCGCGATACCGGCGGGTGCCTGCCGGCCGCCCGTATCCGGATGAAGCAGCCGGTCTACATCAGGATATGCATCGCAGATCCGTCGTTTTGCCAGGCGGTTGAGGCCCTTGACCTGCGACAGGGCGATAAGAGCGCGTTTTTCATCCATCGAGACACTCCGACGTCATAGATGCGTATCCTGCCTTAAAGAGGTGATTTTGTCAAATCGACTGTGATCTCGTTTCAAGCTTATTTTGCGGTGTCTTTTCGGAGGAGCGAGTAGTAGTACACCAAAGAGGCATAAAACTCGCGTGCCATGAGAGACCGCGAAAGATCGTCGCGCCACCAACCGTCGGGCCGAAAATAAGAAACCTGTACGGGCTTGATCATGTAAAGGACGACACCTTCATGGCGGGATGAGTCATACATGTAGTGATACCGTCGTGAGACATAGCCGGGTACTATCACGATAACCTTTTTAAGGCCCGTCGCCCTCAGCTTTTCTTTGAGCACCGTCGTACTTTTTCCCCTGTCATTTCCGGGATGAACGGGTTTAATTACCCCTTCCTTGATGCCCCGCTCCTTTGCCATGCGGGAAAGGAGATCGCCGATGTCTACCCCCAGCACTTTGTCGTCTTCAACATATACGGCCTTGCCGTTACCGTCAAAATATTCCCTGAACGCCTGGACGTAAAGCTCCCCGTTTCGGTCCTCAGGAAATCTCGGGACAAAAATGGCGTCAGCCGGGACTATCTTGTCCTCGTACCGGAACTGTTTCGCCATGAATTTAAGGCTTATGGGGTGGAAGAGAACGCCGGCCAGAATCATTATTGTTACGAGGATGCCCAGGAGGCATCCGCAGCCAGCCTTGCCCTTACTGCCCATAGACCCGTCTCCTTTGTCTCGCTTTTGCGGCTACGATCGCGGTTTGGATGTCACTGTTCGCTGCCCGCCGCCCCGGCGTATTCATAGAGGATTACCGACAGAATGATGAGCGGCGTTGTCTCGGTCCGGAATATATTCTCTCCCAGGGTACAGGCGACAAAGCCGTTTTCCTTCAGCCACTCGGCCTCGGTCTCCTCAATACCCCCTTCAGGCCCTATAACGATGCAGGCGGCGTCGCCCGTCTTCAAGCCAAAGACATCCTTAAGCGTGGTATGTCTTTCCTTTTCGTAGAGCACCACGCGTTTGTCCGCGTCCCCGATTACGGGGCAGATGCCCCTGAGCGGTGTCGGCTCGGCTATCTCGGGAATCGTGAATCTTCCCGATTGACGCGAAGCCTCCACGGTAATCCTTCTCCACCGTTCGATCTTTTCTCCCCCGTGGTCATTGAACTTCACGACAGTCCTCTTGAATACAGTGGGCACGATCTTCTCAGCCCCGAGCTCCGTCGCTTTTTCTACAAGCCAGTCCATCCTGGGCCCCTTGATCGGGCTTACGCACAGGGTGACTTTGGGCCTTTTTTCCTGCGGTTTATGTACGACATCGACTACCTGAAGATAGAGTTCTTTCCCCTTGACGCTCTGGATGGTCGCACGGTAGAGATAACCCTTCCCGTCGATGAGATCGATCCTGTCCCCGGGATGTTTTCTCAGAACCCCTACGATGTATTTGTGCATCGGTCCCGCCACGAGAACCATGCCGTTCTTGATCTTCAGTTTGTCGACAAATACTCGTCTTATTTCCATGATAACTCGTCACTCTGATGTGATTTTATAATATTTCGCTTCATATAGCCGATGGTAGTCGCTCCAGCGTTCATCTGCCATGTTGTCTTTCATATGTTCCCTGACGCCCATCACCTTGGAATCCAGATTGTCCAGATGATGCACGATGATTGCCTCCGGGAACATCGGTTTTTTGGGGGATCCCCATTCTTCCAGGCCGTGATGGCTCACTACGATGTGTGTGAGAATGTCGGTGAGGTCCTGGGGGAAACCGTCGGTGCGTCGAATAAGATCTTCGAGGATCATCACTCCCAGTGTGATGTGGCCGAGGAGTCTCCCGCGGTCGGTGAATTTAAAGCCTCTCAGTATGTCCAGTTCGTGGACCTTTCCGATATCGTGCAGAATACAGCCGGTGACTATGATATCCCGGTCTCCTCCTATGAGAGAGGCGGCGGCGATGCCCAACTTCGCCACTGAGAGCGAGTGCTCGAGCAGCCCGCCGATGCAGACGTGGTGTACGCTCGTGGAGGCCGGGTAGGAAAAGTACCTGTCCAGAAGCTGCCGGTCACCGGAGAAGGTATTCAAAAGTTCTTTGAGGTGAGGATTCTTTATTTCCTTGACGATTGCCGCATACTCTTCCTGAAGGAGGCTCCCTTCTTTATCGCCGCAGGGATAGAAGTGGGCTATGTCGCAGACGGCGAGATCGGCATCCAGTTTCCTGATGTCGGTGATATGCAGCTGCAGCCGGTCCTGATACAGCCGGGCCTTCGACCTGACGGAGACTATGTCGCCTTTCTCAAAGAGGCCTTCCAGTTCGTCGACGCGTTCCCATATCCTGCCTTCAATCGACCCCGTCGCGTCTTTGAGCCCTACCATCATGTACCTGGTGTTGTTCTTGGCCGTGTAGGTGCCTTTTTTCGTAACCACAAAGAGATCGTTGACCTCATGCTGATTACCGGTGATGTCTCTGACGAAGGTGGTTTTGCTCAAATTTCGCTCCCAAAATGATCATAGCCCTGTTTCGGCGTTTGGATTTCCAGTCCGTTTCGAAAGACCCTGACGCCCCTTCCGGAGCTTACCTTGCCGATGATGGTGATCTTGTGACCTCTTTGTATCATGCCGTCGACCCCGGGCAGCTTGTCCGGTGGAAAGGTAAAAAGCAGCTGATAGTCCTCTCCGCCGGCAAACGCAAGGTCTTCAAGGCCGCTCTTTCGCAATGCGCCGGGCATGGGAACCTTCTCAAGGTGCACGCAGGCCTGTTTTTTGCTTTCGTCCATCATCCTCGAAAGGTCCATGATGAGCCCATCGCTTATGTCCATCATGACATCTGTTATATCATTTTTCACCAGTTCCTTCCACAGCTCATAGGGCGGCCTGGGACTCAGGAAGCGGTCGATGCAGCCTTTCATACCTTTCGTTGCCGCACCTTCTTTGAGTACTTTAAGACCCAGGGCGGCCTCCCCCAGCTTTCCGGTGACTGCGATCAGGTCACCCGATCGCGCCTTGTCCCTGCCAAAGTATTTGTCCGATGCCAGCTTTCCGATCACCGAAATGTCGATGAAGAAGTCCCTCGCCGTGGCCACGGTATCGCCGCCGAGAAGGGCAACGCCGAATTCCCGGGCAGCCCGGTTCATGCCGCGGTATATCTTTACCATGTCCCGGGACGACAGTTTCGCCGGTATACCCGCGGTCACGAGGTAGTAGACGGGCTGCGCACCCATGGCAAGTACATCGGAGATGTTGGAATAGAGGGCCTTCTTGCCTACGTAATAGGGATCCATAAAGGAGAACTCGAAATGTACGTGCTCGGCCATCGCATCCTGCACGAAGACGTACTGACCGGCCGAAAGACCGGCGACCGCGCCGTCGTCACCAATGCCTCTGACGATACTATTACTTTTTCCGGCGAATTTCCGAACCAGTGCGATGAAATTATTTTCCGATATCTCCATAACAGGAAGAACATAATAACCCAGGCGGAAAGAGGGTTGCAAGTTTCAGGTTTCAGTTTCACGTTTTCCGTAATTCCAGCCTGCGCTGGAGCGACGAAGGGGTGGAAGGGATACTCTCTTCATTTCTTATGGTAGTTCCGTACCTTTTCCATGAAGGCCTTGAGACGGCGCTCTTCGCCTCTGTCGGTGGGGCGGTAGTATTCTTTGCCGAGGAGTTCATCGGGGAAGTAAGTCTGTTTGACGAGTGCCTCGGGGTGGTCGTGGGGGTAGAGATATCCTTCGCCGTAGCCAAGCTCATTCATGAGCCTGGTCGGGGCGTTGCGGATATGCATGGGGACGGGGTATCCGGGAAGGTCCCTGGCGTCGCGGGACGCGGCGCCGTATGCCCTGTAGACGGCATTGCTCTTCTGGCACAACGACAGGTATGTGACCGCCTGTGCAAGTGCGAGGTAGCCCTCGGGGGGTCCGATGAATTTAAATGCTTCGGTGGCACTGATCGCAAGCGTCAGTGCGTAGGGATCGGCATTGCCCACGTCCTCCGAGGCGAAGCGGACAAGACGGCGCATGACGAACAGGGGATCCTCGCCGCCCTCTATCATGCGGGCAAGCCAGTAGAGGGAAGCGTCGGCGTCGGAACCGCGCATGCTCTTGTGGAGTGCGCTGATGAGGTCATAGTGCATCTCCCCCGTTTTGTCATAGCGGGCTGTCTTTTTCTGGTAGGCCTCCTGGACCGTCTCGTGATCGATGACAGGACTGCCCGAAGAGCCTTCTCTGACCATCGTGAAGCATACCTCAAGGAGGTTAAGGGCGCGCCTCGCATCACCGTCGGCCAGGTAGGCGATCTCTTCGACCGTTTCGGGATCGATGGAGATCTTCGCGGCCTTCAATTCTTCGTCCTCCCTGAGGGCCCGATCGAGGATCTTGACGAGATCGGCCGCGACGAGGGGTTTCAATGTGAGGACCCGCATACGGGAGAGAAGGGGGGATATGATCTCGAAAGAGGGGTTTTCGGTGGTGGCGCCTATAAGGATGATGGTCCCGTTCTCGACGTGGGGCAGGAACGTGTCCTGTTGGAGTTTGTTGAAGCGGTGAAATTCGTCGATAAAAAGGATGATCCTCTGGTTTCTTGCCTTCTGGATCACCTCTTTCACTTCTTTTATACCGATGGATACGGCGGACAAGGACACGTAGGGAAGCTTCATGATTCTGCCGATGAGCCACCCAATCGTTGTTTTCCCGACGCCGCTCGGGCCCCAGAATATGAAAGAGGGTACGTCGCCCCGTTCTATCAGCACCCTGAGAAGCTTTCCCTCGCCGAGGAGATGCTCCTGACCGACGACATCGTCAAGCGATTTCGGTCGTACCCTGTCCGCAAGGGGTTTCTGGGACCTTCCCTTGAAAACCGTATCGTCTGAAAAAAGCTCCACGTATTTTCCCTGCCCTCCTGACCGTTTTGCCTCCTCAGAAGAGGTGCATCAACGGCCCCGTCTCACGTCTCTTTGGGCAACTGTTTCTTTGCCTCGCCGAGGAGTCGGATCAATTCGTCAAGATTCTCCGGAGTCAGGGAGACGCCTTTCTTTGTCGGCACCATTTCGCCCTGTTCGTTCTCGAAGAAATTCCTCACGTCGACATAGGTCTTTCCCTTAAACTCCTTGACCGTCACGATGATCTTGTCCGTACCTATTTTTTGTATCTCGCCGATTATCATGGCGCCCTCCATATAGTGTTTTAGTCACTATAGCATGTTCCCCCGGGAAAGGGAAAGCCGGCACATCCGGCAGCCGCAGCGATTTTTCAATTCTTGCAATCCTTGTATCCGTATCCTAGAATGTGGTACAGGACAACCTTATAGACAGGGGGCGTTATAATGGAAGGTACCGAAACGACGAAGTCGCGAACGTTTCACTGGGCGTGGATCATCCTGGCCGTATGTTTCGTAAACCTTTTCATCAATTACGGCATACGCCTGGGTTACGGTGTTATCCTGCCCGAGATGATACGGACCATGGGGATCACGAGGAAGGAAGGCGGAGAGATCTTCAATGCCTATTTCTATGCGTACATCGTTTTTTCGCCTTTTGTGGGGTATTTTACGGACCGTCTGGGGGCCCGCGTTGTAATCCCGGTCTTCGGGGTGGTCCTGGGGGTGGGAACTTTCTTTATGGGAATGGCCCAGGGATTCTGGCAGGCGGCCTTCACATTCTGCTTCGTCGGCATCGGGGCGGCCGCAATGTGGACGCCCATCATCACCCTGGTACAGAGATGGTTTGCCGTCAATAAGAGGGGGATGGCCCTCGGCATACTTTCGGCAGGGTTCGGTCTCGGCTTTGCATCGATGGGGCGACTCTACCCCATCATCGTCGCGCATTGGAACTGGCGGTATTGCTGGTACATTCTCGGCCTGGCCGCCCTTGTCATGATCGTGATCAACGCGGTCGTTCTCAGGAGCAAACCGGAGGATACAGGGAGTCTTCCCTGGGGCACAAAGGGCGGCGATTCCGCCGCGGCCGCGCCCCCGGCGAAACAAGGCTCCTGCTATGGCGAGATCCTTTCGGCGAGACGGTTCTGGATGATCGCCGGTTCCTATTTTTCAATCGGTGCCACTCTTTATATGATCACAACTTTCATGGTGGATTACGCGCGATACGAACTGGGTTTTGCCTACGATCGGGCCTCATTGCTTGCAACGATGCATGGAATGGGGCAGGTGGCCGGGGTCCTCACGATACCTCTTTTGTCCGACCACCTGGGGCGAAAGAAAACCATAGTGCTCTCCAATATCTTCGTTGCAGCGACAATCGTCTGGATAGTCCTTTCCGGGCATAACGCCGTCATGCTTAATACCGGCATCTTCCTCCTGGGCATATTCTACGGCGCGACATTCCCTCTCTATGGTGCCTGCGGCGGGGATTACTTCAGAAAAGAGATACTGGGAACGGTGATCGGGGCATTCACCCCGTTTTACGCATTCGGCGCCATAGCTGCCCACTGGTTCGGCGGCAGCGTCCGGGATGCGACAGGCTCATTTTTCATCCCTTTCGTGACGGCGATCGGGCTGGCAGTGGTTTCCGCGGTACTGATGTCTTTTGTGAGGAAGGAGGAGACAGTATAGGTCAAGAACCATAGGTCTTATGACGTATAGACCCGCTAGAAATTCTTAAAGAGCATTCCCCCGCTTCCGGCGTAGAATATTCCCGCCACCGCCCCCGTCATGAAGCAGGCAACATTCGCGGCAAGGAGCGCCCATAGTCCGATAAGAGCTATGTCTTTCGTGCGCTCGGGTACCAGACTTGACGTTCCACCCACAAAAATAGCAAGGGACGGGATATGTGCGAATCCGCACAGGGCATACGTGGCGATGAAAACGCTTCGCGGGTGAAGGATCTTTCCGGCCTGTACGAGGGCGCTGAGATCCTGGTAGGATTTGACTTCCGTCATGACAATGCGCTCGCCCAGTATGCGGGCGATCTGGGGCGCGTCTTCTAGGGGAACCCCCATGGCAACGGTGAAGGGATAGAAAACATAACCCAGCAAATGGTTAAGGGACAGATCGACGTTCGCAGCGGTGACCTGTCCTATAAGCTTTCCAAGATAGAGAAGGCCGCTGTCGAAAAGGGCCACAAGGCCTATGAAAGCGATGAGCAGGGCGGCGATTCCCACGAGCATCCTGACGCCCGTCATGGCACCGTTGATGATGGCTTCAATGGGATTCCCCGCTTTCTGGTATTCCACCGCGACGACCTTCCCCAGCGTCTTCGGGGAATCCGTCTCGGGGAAGAGCACCTTGGCCGCCACAATGGCGGCCGGGGCGAGCAGGATTGAAGCGGAGATGAGGTGACCCGCCACGTTCGGGAAGACCCCCCCGAGAATAATGACATAGAATCCGAGTACGCTCGACGCTATGGTGGCCATGCCCGTCGTGAGAACTACCATGAGTTCCGATGTGGTCATTTCCTTGAGATAGGGCCTTACCGTAAGGTTGGATTCGATCCCGAGAAAGATCTGAGCGGAGGCACACAGGGACTCGGCGCCGCTGATGCCCATGACCTTCACGAACACCCTGGCGAAAAGCCCGATGAGACGCTCCATTATCCCGGCATAATAGAGGAGTTCCATGAGAGCCGCGAAGAAAATGATTGAGGGCAAAGCCTGAAAGGCCAGTATAAACCCCGGTGACCCGGCTTTTCCGGGAGAAAGCGCAAGGGGGCCGAAGAGAAAACGAATCCCTTCGAAGGCGCTCTCGATGACCTGCATGGTGATGTCATTGAGGACAAGAAAGATACGTGATCCGAAGGGAACAAGAAAGACAAAAAGGGCGAAAAGGATCTGAAGCGCAACGCCCCAGGCTACGACCCGGAGACTCACCCGCCGCCGATGCCGCGAAAAAAGGAGCAGAAATCCGAGGAAGCAGAGCAGACCCGCAGCCGACACAGCATTGTAGATTGTCACGTGATCATCCCGGGGATAAATTTACTGGGATTAAGATAACAGGTATGGTGAAGATTGGCAATACTGCGGGTGATGGGTAAGAGGTTATGGGTCATGGGAAAATCATGACGTTGCAAAGGTCAAGCCGGTTCCTGGGCGGTCAGCGCCTGCTGTATGAGCATGTTCCGTCGTTCCGGTTTCACTCCTCTTTCGTTCAGATTCATTGAGGCCTTTCCCATAACCCATAACCTATTACCCATAACCCGTCTTTATCTTTACTTCACCGGCTCACCTGTGTTAGAAATTTCCTTAAATATTGCCGCTAAAGTCCATTTTACGAGGGTGAAATGATAACCGGTATTGGCAGTTTTCCTTTCACAGACGTCGATGAAACCATCGACCTTATTTTTTCCACGTCCAGGGGAATACCTTTCTGGCCGCAGCTGCCGAAACGTTCACTGCTGGAAAACATGTATAACCCTTTCCTGGAAGGGGTGCCCTGCATCGTCAGCGACGAAGGGAAGAATACCATTTTTATCGATACGGGACGCACCGACGGGATAGAGCAATTCTACGAGAACGTAGCGGCCGACAACACCGGTGCGTTTGCCATGTCACAGAGATATGTGCCCGGTTTCTACCGGTTCCTCGAGCGGCTCAGGGAAATAGAGGACGATATCCAGTTCATCAAGTGCCAGGTCACCGGGCCCTTCAGCATGGGACTTGGCCTGAAAGACGAGAATGACAAGCCCATCATCTATAATTTTGCCTTCTACGATATCATCAAGAAGGCCCTCCACATGAAGGCAAAATGGATGATAAAGACCATCCAGGCGGCGTATCCGGGCGTGGATATCATTATCTTCTTTGACGAGCCCTACATGGTCTCCTTCGGATCGGCCTATATATCCATTCCCAGGGAAGAGGTCATCTCCTCGCTCAATGAAGTCCTGGACGGCCTGCCGGCGCGCCGGGGCATCCATGTATGCGGAAATACGGATTGGTCCGTCCCGTTTCAGTCCGACGTGGATATTGTCAATTACGACGCCTTCAGTTATCTTGACACCGTCTTCTATTTTAATGAAGACCTGAAGGAGTTCCTCGGCAGGGGAGGGTGGATCGCCCCCGGTGTCGTACCGTCATCCTCGGAAGTCATGAAGGAAACGCCCGATTCCGTGCGCGACCGCGCCGCATCCTTCATCGAAAAGATCGCGGCACTCACCGCTCCCGATACGGACAGCATCCTCTTCACGACAAGCTGCGGCCTGGGCAGCCTCACCGTCGCTGAGGCCCGTCACGCCATGGAACTTTTGAAGCAGCTCTCTTACGGGGAATGAAAAACGGGAAAATAGGTCCTATAAGTCGTATATGACCTATAGGACCTGTAAAAAGCGTCAGAACCGCCGCGAAAGTTTTTTTAGATCCTGCCTAACTATTCTTCGCAAACAACTGGTCCAGCAGTTCCTTTGAAGGTTTCTTTGTTATGAGGCTTACCCCGACGTAAAGGACAAAACATCCTATCAGGAGGATCCACTCCATGGTACCCATGCCGATCACCTTCTTGCTGAAGACGAGATAGCCGCCGACGAGGCTGGCGATTGTTCCGTAGATAACCGTGGCGATGGCGCCCCACTTGGATGCGCCCTTCCAGTAATACGACATCGCCGTCACAAAGAAAAATATTGCGCCGAGGCCCATGGCGGCAAGGCCCATGAACACGGAAAGGAGCTCGGGCGGTCTTTTCCACGTCCAGTAAAAGGGCAGAAAGAGGAAAAGGGCGATGAGGAAATAGGACAGCCTGATGAGTGTCTTGTCTTTCACGCTAGGCCGCCACAGGGTGATGATATCGCGGGTCACGTTGGCGCTCATGATCATGACCATACCTGCAAGCGTTGAAAGAGTCGCCGCGAAGAGGCCCATGACATAGAGGGTCTGAAGTGGAATGCCGCCGATGGCATAAGTGAGCAGAGGCGCGGCAAGGTCGGCCTTCCAGGGTTCTATCTTGAAGAGTTCAGGTCCGAAAAGCATCCTGGCGATAAGGCCGTTCGTCGAAGCTGCCAGCATTACCGGTATGCCTGTGATGGCCCAGACAATGATGACCAGGATCCAGAATTCCTTCTTGTTCATCTTTTTCATCCCGAGAAACCTTCCCAGGTTATGGGGAAACCCGATGGCCATGGTGAAGAAGATGAGGGGAATCGAGAGAAGTCCGATCCAGCTCGAGAAGAATTCCGTCGGTCCCGTTGATGGAAGGTCGGGGCGTACCAGCTGCAGCAGCCTGGGATCCTGTGCGAGGATTTGAGTCGATATCTCCGTGAAACCGCCGGATTTCACGAGGGCGATGATGCCGACCGCCATGCCGATTATGCCGAGAAAGCCGCCCTGGAAGGCCATGGACCAGTTAGTACCGACGTAGCCGCCAAGGACCATGTAGATCCAGGCGATGAAGACGCCGAGGAAGAGACACAACGCGGGAGGAAAACCGGTGACGGCATACCAGACGCCGCCCGCGGCCTTCAGCTGTCCCACTGAATAGATGAAAAGGAAAAAAAGCATACTTATGCTGACCAGGGTCTGGAGGCCTTTGGATTCATAACGGCGTCCCATGAGTTCCGGTACCGTCGCGGCGCCAAGCTTCACCGCGAATTCCCTGGTTTTGGCGGAGGCAACCCAGAGGCATGGTATGACGCCGATGAGACTCCACATACCGGCGAACCACATGCCGGAAAATCCGACAGAATATACGATGCCCGTGCTGCCGCAAAAGGCCCAGCCTGAAAGGTATGACGCCGAGAGGGCACAGCCGGTGACTACGGGCCCCATGTCGCGTTTACCGACGAGGTACTCGTCGAAGGATTTCCATTGTTTTTTTCCGAGCAGTCCCAGCAGAATGGAGATGCCGAGCAGGACCGCGATGCCTATGGACGAACTGACCGCCATTGTGGTGCTGATTTCAGGAATGGGCAGAAATTGTAGATTCATTTGTCCCACCTCCTGGTGACTATGTACGTCCCGATAAAGGTCATGAGAAAGAGGCCGATGATCATTGACCACCAGACGTACCACGGAAACATAGGATCAGGTTGAACTGGATTCATTGTACTACCCCCTTTTTGGTTTGTTTTCCCACTGTCGCGTAGGGTGTATACCCGCTGCACTTGCATTCCCTTAAGCGGTGGACAGCCAGTTCGGGCGGTCTTTCTTGATAAACGGCCGATGCTCGGGCGCACCGATAGACATCGAAAGGAAACGCGTTTACGCGAAAGTGCCCTTAGGGCTGTATACCGGGATTATTCGAGGTATATGCCCGAGCCCACGTAAAAAACGTCAGCCCCGTACTTTACTTTCTTCACGTAGGTTTCCTTGTCGGAAGGTTTGGTGGTTCGTGGTTTTGGCCATGAGTAGATGATCCACCCGCTGTCTTTTGCGGCCAGCATGGTGATCATGTCCTTAATGAAAAACTTCCCCCTGCTGTCCTGCAAGGCGAGCACGTTCTTTCCTTCATGTTGTGGAAAGGCGGGATTGACGACGTCGACCCCTTTGTGATCGATGACGAAGACGTATGTCGTGAGGTAGTTGAACTCGCCCGTCTTGTCTCGCAGGGCAGGGAAGGCTTTGCGCCCATCTTTTCTTACCAGCTCCGCCGCCTCATCGATGATGTCGACGACGAAGGCCTTCTCGGGCCTCATCTCGTACAGTCCGCTGCCCACGATGTAGCCCTTCCCTGAGGGTGCCTTGACGTATTTGACGAAAGATGTCTTCCACGAAGCGATCTCCTGTCCCGGTTTGAACCAGACATAGTGGGACCATCCCTGTGTCTTAAAAGGATAGTCCGTTACCTCCCTGATGAACCATGCGATGAAAGGTTTTCCCACGGCGTCCTTAAGGTTTATCTGGTTTTTCCCCTCCAGTTCGGGCCGGGTGGGATTCAGGATGACGTTGCCCTTCGTATCTATGACAAATACGTAGGTATCGTCATGGAGCCATTTGCTGCCTTTCTTCCGGAACTCCGCAAAGGCCGCCTCTCCTTTTTGAGCGACCGCCTGCGCGGCGTCCTCAACGATGCCGAGAACCTGTTTCGTTTCGGGGTACTTAATGTCCGTTGACTGGGAGAGAATGGAAAGTGGAAACAATAGTGAAGCGACGATTACTGCGAGTGTGAATGTTGAGCTGAGCTTACCCATAGTGAACCCCCTGCTGTAGTGTCATATGCCCGAAGGCACGTAGTTCCCCATTTGACACAACAAGCGCCCTAGCCCAAGCAATACATAATACAAAAGGCTTGCAGGAGTAAACAAAAAAATTTCAGTGAACACTCTCCTGGACGGCAACCATCCGTTATTTACGGGGTTATCCACGGCAATTTTATTTTCTTCGCGGACATAATTCCTCAAGAGCCGGTAAAAACAGGTTTTCTTTTTTCCAGGAATGCCCGTGCCGCTTCGGCATGGTCATGGGTCTCGGAAAGAAGGGACAATTGCGACGAGATATAATCGAGATGGGACCTCAGCGCGCTTGTTGTCCCTTGGTAGACGGCCCGTTTCATCATTTTTACCGCCAGCGGGGGTTTTTGGGCGATCCTGGAGGCGAGTTTCATGGTTTCTTCCATCAGGTTCTCATGAGGCACCACCCTGTTGACGATGCCCAGTGATAGCGCCTCCCGTGCGTCAAGTACGTCGGCCGTCAGGAAAAGTTCCAGTGCCTTCGAGACACCGACAAGCCTTGGCAGGAACCACGCCCCTCCGTCACCGGGGACGAGCCCCATCTGGATATAGGATTCACCCAGCTTCGCCCTGTCGGACGAGACCCTGATGTCGCACATGATGGCCATGTCCATGCCGGCCCCCATGGCCGCTCCGTTTATTGCCGCTATCACGGGTTTATCGATGTCCTCCAGGGTGAGGATGATACGATGGACCCCTTCCCAGAGAAACCGTTTCATGTCCCATGACCTGAGCTTTCCCTCTGCCATGTCGCGGATGTCGCCTCCCGAGCAGAAGGTATCTCCGGTGCCGGTGACGACGATGACGTTTACGGCATCGTCGTCCCTTGCCTCCTTGAGGTAATCGCGCCACAGCCCGATCATTTCCGGACTGAATGCGTTGCGGGCATCCGGCCTGTTGATGGTGAGTACGGCTATATTCTCCTGCCTGGAGTAAAGCATGTGCGGTGTACCCATTGTCTTTGTCCTTTTTCTTTAAGAGATCTTCGGCGCCGTTGACGCCCGCTAACAGTAAAGCACTTTCCGGTGCCGGTTTTCAAGTGGCCAAAAGCCCTTTGCTTTCAGCCTTCTTTGTTGACTTTTGCATCGTCTTAGGTCTATATCTTATGCGAAAATGAAAAAGCAACATACGCGGCTTTCCAGGATAAGGAACATAGGGATTGCCGCTCACATCGACGCCGGAAAGACGACGGTGACGGAGCGCATCCTTTACTACACCGGCCGGACCCACAAGATCGGAGAGGTCCATGAGGGTACGGCCGTCATGGACTATCTGCCTCAGGAACAGGAGCGCGGCATAACCATCACATCCGCCGTGACGACGCTTTACTGGGACGATCACGAGGTCCAGCTTATCGACACCCCGGGACATGTCGACTTTACCATAGAGGTGGAACGGTCGCTGAGGGTCCTCGACGGCATGGTGGCCATTTTCTGCGGAGTGGGCGGCGTGGAGCCCCAGACCGAAACGGTCTGGCATCAGGCAGACAAATATCACGTTCCCCGCATCGCCTTTATCAATAAGCTCGACCGCATCGGGTCCGACTTTTTTCGCGTCATCGACCTGATTGTGGAAAAGTTCGGGGCAGATCCCATACCGCTCCAGATCCCCCTGGGAAGGGAGGATGGTTTTTACGGTGTCGTAGACCTTATCACGATGCAAGCCATAGCCTGGGATGAAGAAGACCTCGGGGCCACGTACCGGACGATCTCCATACCGCAGGAATACAAGGAACAGGCGGCTTCCTACCGTGAGAAGCTCTTCGACAGGTTGTCCCTTTATGATGATGAACTGATGGAACTCTACCTGGAAGGTAAAGACATAGAGCCTTCCCGGATCTACGGTGCGCTTCGCAAAGGCACCATCGCCCTGAGGTGTGTTCCTGTGCTGTGCGGTGCGGCCCTGAGAAACAAGGGGATCCAGCCGCTTCTTGATGCCATAGTGCGTTATCTGCCGTCGCCTCTCGATGTTCCTCCCGTAACGGGTGAGAACCCGCAGACGAAAGAACTGGAGGAACGCCAGGCGAGCGACGACGAGGATCTGGCCGCACTGGCATTCAAGATAGTCATGGAGGAAGGAAGGAAGCTCACCTATATCAGGATCTACTCGGGATCGATAAAAGTGGGGGGAGACGTCTACAATGTCAACCTGGGGAAGAAGGAAAAAATATCACGCATCTATAAGATGCATGCCAATCATAAAGACCGCGTGGAAGAGGCAAGGGCGGGGGCTATCGTCGGCATCATCGGTCTCAAGGAGACCTCGACGGGACATACCCTGACCCAGGCCAAACCCATTCTTCTGGAGCCGATCGAGGTCTATCAGCCGGTCATCTCCATCGCGGTTGAGGCGGCCCGGAACGTGGATCAGGACAAGCTCATGCTTGCACTCCAGAGAATAGCTCAGGAAGATCCCACATTTGTTCTCAAGACCGATGAAGACGCATACCAGACAATCGTTTCGGGGATGGGCGAACTTCACCTTGACGTCATCATGCATCGGATCAGGGAGGAGTTCGGCATCGACCTCACCGTCGGCAAGCCGCAGGTGGTATATAAAGAGAGCATCGAAGGGGCGGTATCCCGCGAGCACACCTTTGAGAAGGTCATAAACAATACGCTGTGCAAGGGTTGGGTTTCCATTGCCGTTGCGCCGAACGTACGGGGGGAGGGCAATCTCATCATCTCCCGGATAACCGAGGACAATCCCGTCTATCCCCTTGTAAACGCCATAGAGGAAGGTATCGAAGAGGCGTCCAATATCGGTGTCCTCAAAGGGTACCCGCTGACGGACGTTCGGGTTGAAATCAACAATGCAACTTTCAATAACCCCGAGTTTGCCAGACTTACATTGAAAATGGCAGCGTATGACGCGTTGCGGGACGCCTGTCAGCAGGCGGGGCCGGTATTGCTCGTGCCGGTCATGTCGCTGACGGTCACGGTACCCAACGAGTTCCTCGGCGATATCATCGCCGATCTCAATTCCCGTAAATGCCACATCGCCAACATTACGACGAAAGACAAATATACCATTGTTGAAGCTAATGCCCCTCTTACGAACATGTTCGGGTATTCAACCGACATCCGGTCTCTTTCCCAGGGACGGGCTTCTTTTACGATGTATTTTTCCCATTACGACAGGATAGAGAATGGATAATCTCAGCGAAGTGCTCCGTCATCTGCGCGACGCCAGCGCCTTCATATCGGGCGATCACATCGCCGGGAAACTGGGCGTGTCGCGGACGGCGGTCTGGAAATACATGAACCAGCTTGAGCGCTACGGATACAATATCGACAAGTCGAAGGGGAAAGGTTACCGGCTCGTCGATACGCCTGACAGAGTCTATGGCTGGGAGATAGACAGGTGGCGGACTTCCGCTAGGATTGGAACGAAGATCATCCACCGCGACAGGCTGGATTCAACAAACGCCTTCGCTTTCAAACAGGCCCTTGCAGGTGAGGCGGAAGGCACGTGCGTGGTTGCCGAATCCCAGGATAAAGGCAAAGGCAGGCTTGGCAGGAAATGGTCTTCACCCACAGGAAAGAACATTTATCTCTCCGTAATCCTGCGTCCCTCAGTTCACCCCTCGATAGTATATCCCGTGACCTTTCTGTCGTCTCTGGCCGTATCGGACACGATCGATCAAGTGACGGGTATAAAGGCGACGCTTAAATGGCCCAACGATGTACTCATCAACGGTAGGAAGATATCGGGCACGCTGATCGAGCTTTCCACCGAGGCCGACATGGTCCGGTTCGTTGTCATCGGCATCGGTTTCAACATTAACATGCAGCCGGAAGATATGGACGACCTGATCAAGGCGACGGCGACATCCCTGTTCATGGAAACAAAAAAAACTTTTGAAAGGTCGAGGGTGTGTGGTATTCTTTTGTCGAATCTTGAAAGATATTATGATCTTTTCAAGGCAGACGGCTCCCGGGCAATTTGTGATATCTGGGAGGAAAGGGCGCAGATCCGGGGCAAGCACCTTGAGATCAATCAGATGGGGGAGGTCATCATCGGTACCGCGAAAGGTATCGACCGCGATGGAGCCATCCTTCTTGATATAAAAGGCACCACGAAAAAAATCCTTGCGGGAGACGTGAACTTCTAATGCTACTGGTTATCGATATCGGAAACACCAATATTGTTTTTGGCGTCTATCACGAAGGCAAGCTTCTTAATCACTGGAGATTGAGTACAGCCCTGACGAAGACGGTCGATGAATACGCCATACTCCTCAACAGCCTTCTGTATATAGAAAAGATACGCCTCAGCGAGATACACAGCGCCATCGTATCCTGTGTCGTACCGCCGTTGCTCATCCCTTTTGAGATAGTTTGCAGGAAATACATCGGTATCATGCCGATAGTGGTCGAGCCCGGCATAAAAACGGGCATGCCGGTACTGTACGAAAATGCCACCGAACTCGGGGCCGACAGGATCGTGAACGCCGTGGCCGGTTATGAGAAATACAAGAAAGCGCTTATCATTGTCGATTTCGGTACCGCCACTACCTTTGATTACATCACCCCGAAGGGCGAATATGCAGGCGGCTCGATCGCCCCGGGTATCCTTATCTCCCTCGACGCCCTCTTCGAACGGGCGTCAAAGCTGCCCCGGGTTGAGCTTGTCCAGCCCAAGACGCTCATCAACAAGAATACGGTCCAGGCAATGCAGGCCGGTATCACCTATGGCTATGCGAGCCTCGTCGACGGCATTGTCAAGAGAATGAAAGGCGAAGTCAGGACCGACCCCCTCGTCATCGCCACGGGCGGCCTGTCAAGCCTTATCTACAAGGGTTCTGAAACAATCGACGTAGTCGATGAGTTCCTCACCCTTGAAGGCCTGAAGATACTCTACGAAAAGAACAAAGAGCATCATAAGTTCAAGTGATGACAGGTAATAGGCAATGGGTTATGGGTGATAGGAAAGGCGACGGCAAACGGTTCCTCCCATAACCTATTACCTATTTACCTGTTTTCATTTCACAAAGGTATTCTTAACCCGCTTCGACCTCAGAAAATATGGAATCCATATGACGCAGGAAATGGCCTGGCGCGCTATCTGGGTGGGCGTTGATTCGTCGGGCATGGATGCAACAAGGGGAATTCTCATGGCCAGAAAGTAATCTATGACTACGAAGGCCAGGTTTGCGAGAAGGAAGATGATGACGAGACGGGGAACAAACATCTTCTTCATGAAGAAAAGAACGAGCAGGACGAGGGAGAAGAGAATAAAGAGACTGGTGCCTGAAACCTCCATTATAAGGAGCGGCGCCCAGAGTGGATGATAATTGGGCGATCCCGCCGTAGTCAGCCTGGCCCACGTTCCTCCGGAAAAAGCGGGGAGGACATCCTGAATCAGGCCCACCGTCATGAAGATAGGACTTGCAATAAGGCCGATAGCCACAAGCACCAGCCATCCGCCGATCCCTTCGAGTCTCTTGCCTTCTGTACCGGCTTGTGTTTCGGTCATGGACAACCCCCTTTTTTTAAAAGCAGACGGAGTGACTTACAGGATCTTCCCGCCGGTGAGCCTTCCGACGTCAAGCACCGTGGCGTAAGCCATAGCGGCAATCATCAGGACCCATCCCGCGATGGCAAGAGGATAATGGAGCCTTACAAACCTTCTGCTCAGCTTTTCCATGGCATACATGAGAATCTTTCCGCCATCCAGGACAGGTATGGGAAGAAGATTGAGGACTGCGAGGTTGACGCTTATGATGGCGGAAAAGGAAAGGAGATTATGACCGTCCAGAGCTATAAAGCGTCCGCCCTGGGAGACGATGCCGGCTATTCCCGATAGTTCTCCGTAATGTGTGAAAAGAAGGGGGATGGCGGATACGGTTTTCAGGAAGACTGTCGCAGTCTGCGAAAGAGGCTCAATAAGAAGAGTTGTGAGGCTCGGTTCGAAACGGAGCATATCAGACAGGGCGAAGCAAAAAACGGGAAGCACCAGGCTGGCCGCCGGACCGCCAGCGCTGAGAATGATCCGCCGGGAAATGGAAAAATCAAAGAATGCGTTTTCGTCTTCAATATCGGGCATGACGTAGCCGCCCAGCGGGACGAGAGACAAACGGTATTCCGTACCGCCTTTTCTTACTGAAAAGAGCCTTGGACCGAAACCGACGGAAAACGTCCGGATCGGTATCCCGGCCATTTTTGCAGCGATGAGATGGCCCAATTCATGGGCAAGGACGATGAACCCGATGGCAAATACCGCGAGTACATAATTCATTATCTGAGCTCCTTTGTCATGGCGCCTCTTCTTTCCATTTTTTCACGCATTTGTCCGGTATTCTATATCTTTTAATAAAAGGTTTCAAGTTTCAGACGACGGGTGTCAGGCCCTTTGTCTTTCACGATGCAGAGTCATTTTGCGGAGAGATGAGGCCTGTAATGGCAAGGGATGTCGTCTCTTTTCCACGCCGTTCGGGAGCACAGTGACGCAGGTACGTGGGCAGCGATGAGCCGGTCCCTTGCCGAACTGTCGAGGTCGATTGTGACCGATCTTGAAGCCGCAGGGATCGCTAAGACACGATGAAGGCCTGAAACCCGGTCATGTGAAGATTATTTTTCGGCTTTTTCGGTGGTTTTGATCTTTTTTCTTTTGGGCCGTGTTTTACCGGAGGATCCCCGCCAGATCTTACCTCTTTTGGTTCTTTTATCACCCTTACCCATAGGTTGACCCCTTTTTGTGAGATTGAGAGACTCCCCTGACGGAAAGAATCTGGTGATTTTCTAACGGAGAATCGCCGAAAAGTCAATTCTTTTTCAAGACAGCGGGATACGACCCGTATTCAAGTTGAGGAAAAAGGTTTGCGATCTATGGTAAAATAATGTTCATGATAGTCCGGTTCATTTGTTCAAAGTACCTGACGGGTCAGTGCGAAGATGAAGAGGCGCAGGCATGCGAACATTGTAAACCCCATCGGCCCTCAATGGTCTGCAATGACCCCCTCATCGTTTGCGACGACGGCTCGCCGACAAGATGCATCCCGATCCTTGATGATATCGACATCCTTGAATAAGTAGAAAAACCCTCCGGAAAAGTTTCTCCCTGTCGGTCCTGATGTGATATATTGGTCTATTCTCAGGTCGACATTAAACCCTATGGATCTTCAGGCAAGCCTCAAAAGAAACGCACTGTTTGCTGCCGTACTCAGTTCCTTCCTCGGACCCTTCACCGCTTCGTCCGTTACGGTAGCATTGCCGAGCATCGGGTCGGACCTCGCGATGGATGCTATCTCGCTAAGCTGGGTGGCAACGGCGTACCTTCTTTCAGCGGCGGCGTTCCTCGTTCCCGTGGGAAGGGCTTCCGATATATACGGCAGAAAGAAGGTGTTCCTCTGGGGACTGGTGCTCAGCAATGTGTCATCGGCTTTTGCCGCCTTTTCGACATCAGGGACGACGCTTATCTTCTGGAGGATCATTCAGGGCATGGGCAGTTCCATGATATTCGGAACCGGGGTCACAATCGTCGCCTCCGTTTATCCCGCCAGCGAACGGGGACGTGCGCTCGGCATCGTCCTTACCTCCGTCTACGTAGGTCTTTCCGCGGGGCCCTTCATCGGGGGTGTCCTGACGGATTACCTGGGGTGGAGGTTTCTTTTCTTCACCAATGTCGCCATCGGGGTGCTCGTTCTCGCGGTGACCCTCTGGAAAATCAAGCAGGAATGGGCGGAGGCAAAGGGTGAAAAATTCGATGTTATCGGTTCAGTCCTTTACGTGGCTGCATTTACGGCTGCAATGTACGGGCTTACGACGCTTCCTTCGACGAGGGGATTTTCTTTTCTCATAGGCGGCCTCGCGGGACTTTTCCTCTTTGGCCTGTGGGAACTGAAGGTCGAACACCCCGTTCTCGAAATACGTCTTTTCATGAATAACAGGGCGTTTCTCTATTCCAACCTCGCGACGCTCATCAATTATAGCGCCACCTTCGCGATTACCTTTCTTATGAGCCTCTATCTCCAGTACATCAAAAAGTTGAGCCCCCAGGCGGCGGGGTTCATTCTCATTTCACAGCCATCGATGCAGGCCCTTCTGTCGAGCTTTGCGGGAAAGATGTCCGACCGGCACGAGCCGCGCATTGTCGCGTCCATGGGCATGATATCTCTCGTGATCGCCCTGATGCTGTTCGGTTTTCTAAGTGAGGAGACTAATACGTATCTCATCGTCCTCAATCTTGTCTTCGTCGGGTTTGGTTTCGCTCTTTTCGTCTCACCAAACACGAACGCCATCATGAGCTCCGTGGACAAAAAGTTCTTCGGGGTCGCCTCGGGCACCATGTCGACGATGCGTGTCATGGGCCAGACGTTAAGCATGGGCATCGTCATGTTCGTCTTTATGCTCTTTATGGGAAGGATTCAGATCACCCGGGAACACTACGGAGAATTTCTGCAAAGCACAAGGGTGACCTTTTTCATCTTTGCCTTTCTATCGTTCCTCGGTATCTTTGCATCCCTGGCACGGGGGAAGATACATAAGAAGCGGGTGATGGGTCATAGGTAATAGGTTATAGGGCGGGTTTAGAAGATTTTTTCCCATTACCCATGACCCACCACCTATGACCTGTCTTCTCTATTTCGTCAGCAATACCGGGCACGTGGCGTGTCTCAGGACGTTCCTTGCCACGGAGCCGATAAAGTATTTCGCGAGCCCGGTCCTTCCCAGTGAGGCAATCACAATGAGATCGATTTCTTTTCTTTTCTCTTCCTTGAGGATTTCTTCGTAGGGGATACCCCTTCCGATTTCCGTGAAGACTTCGACTTCCTGCGCTTTGGGAAATTTGGTCAGCTGTTTTTTCATGCTCTCCTTAACGCTCTCGGTCTGCTGCTTTTCGAATGATTCCATCGCCTCCAGGGGTACGGCATAGTCGACGAAGACATGCGTGAGCTCCACGGGGAGGACATGAAACAGATAGACCTGTGCATTGTACTGCCGGGCGATGTCGATCCCCTGCTGAAGGGCTTTGTCCGAATATTCGGAGAAATCGGTCGGCACCAGAATCTTCGTTGGTCTCAGCATCATTCCCTCCTTTCCCGTTTGCGGGTGTACCTGAAATGTTTCAGGCTAACCCTTCGTCAGCAATACAGGACATGTGGCGCCTTTCAAAACATTACGCGCCACGGAGCCGGTGAAGTATTCTGCAAGGCCGCCGTGGCCAAGGGATGAAATGACTATGAGGTCGATACCCGTGTTCTTCTGGAAATCGAGTATTTCCGTAACGGGCTGGCCCTTGAGGACCCTGGGGAACACCTTGACCTTACCGGCGGAAGTTACTTTTTCGATATATTGGGCCATTTTCTCTTTCGCCGTTTTCATCAGTCCGTTCTCGAGTTTCCTGATCCCTTCCGGGGAAGCTTCCTTGCCCGCAAATTCATACTCATACATGGTATGTATCCTTACCTCGACCACGTGAAGGACGTGCAGCTCCGCCCCATATTCCTCGGCTATATCGGCGGCCTGCCGGAGGGCTGCCTCGGAGTAGCCTGAAAAATCGGTTGGTACCAGAATCTTCGTCGGTTTTAACATGGCGTTCGATCCTCCTTTGCTTTACGTTCACAACCCGACATACCCTGTAGTGCCGAAGCAACTCTCACCTTCTTGAGTAAGTATATCACAGGGAAGGGGATGGGAAAGAGGGAAGCGGCCAGGTGCCTTCCCTTCTAGCACGTTTGCTGCGTTCTGCAGGACAGGATCTGGGCGTCCCTGCTGGTGTCGCGAAAAACGGTGATGCCTTTGAGGCCCATTTCGTGGGCTTTAAGGTAGATGGAACGAATCTCCTCGGGTGTTGAGCGGGCGGGGAGATTGATGGTCTTGGAGACAGCGTTGTCGACATGGTCCTGAAACGCCTTCTGGATTGCCAGATGCCAGTCAGGGTTCACGTCGCCGGCCTTCCTGAAAAGCTTTTTCAGGCGGCCGGGGTCCATGGTGTCTTTCATCTCCCTGTACAGCGGATCGACGACATGTACGGTAAGCCCTCCGAATATGATTCGGGAATATTCGATGTCGTAGATGGGTTCAATGCCGCTTGACGTACCGGCGATAATGCTGAGGGTTCCCGTCGGAGCGACAGTTGTTGTTGTGGCATTCCTCTGGGGAAGACCTTTCTTTTCCCATATGCTCCCCCGGAAATTCGGGAAAACTCCTCTCTGATCGGCGAGGTGCCGCGAGGCCGCCTTGGATTCACTTTCAATGAGGCCCATTATATCCCGGGCTTTTTTTACCGCAGCCTCCGAATCGTAGGGGATGCCGAGGGCAATGAGCATGTGGGCAAACCCCATAACACCAAGGCCGATCTTTCTGTTTGCCTTTGAGATCCTGTCGATGGCGGGAAGGGGGTATCTACCGGCGTCTATGATATCGTCAAGAAAGCGCACCGCCAGGTGGATCAGATGCAGGAGTTTTTCCCGGTCTATGTCCCCGTCTCGCACCACCTTTGCCAGGTTGATGGAACCAAGGCAGCATGATTCATAGGGCAGCAGCGGTTGTTCGCCGCACGGGTTGGTCGCCTCTATGGCGCCGAGGTGCGGCGTGGGGTTTGATCGGTTGATCGTATCGAGGAAGATGACCCCGGGTTCACCCGATCCCCAGGCGGAGCGCGCAATAAGATCGAGAAGGTCCATGGCCCGGATCGTACGGATCTGTCCGGCATTGCGCGGATTGACAAGGGAAAATGTGCCGTCCTTCCGGCAGGCTTCAACAAAGGCATCGGTTACGGCAACGGAAAGGTTGAAGTTGGTCAGTTCGGCCGGGTTATTCTTGATGGTTACGAACTCTTCGATATCAGGGTGGTCCACGCGGAGGATTCCCATGTTCGCCCCGCGCCTGGTACCGCCCTGCTTGATGACCTCCGTGGCCATGTTGAAGACCCGTATGAAAGAGACAGGCCCGCTGGCCGCTCCCATAGTCGACCGGACAACATCGCCCGAAGGCCTGAGTTTCGAAAAGGAAAACCCCGTCCCGCCCCCGCTTTGATGGATCCTCGCAGTCTCCTTTATGGCCTCGAAGATGGAATCCAGCGAATCTTCCACGGGAAGGACAAAACAGGCCGCCAGCTGGCCAAGTTCCCTTCCGGCATTCATGAGCGTTGGCGAGTTCGGCAGAAACTCGAGATCATGCATGATCCTGAAAAACTCATCAGCTAACTTTTCTCTCGACTCCGGATCAAGAGCCATTTCCGAAGAGGCCACATGATCGGCAACACGCCGGAACATCCCGTCGGGCGTTTCCACCGGCTCTCCCGTATCATCCTTGACGAAATATCGTTTCCTGAGGACCGTAAGCGCGGTTTCGTCGATCAAACCTCACCTCTTAATTTACATAGTACGTAGCCACACCATCCTGTTTTTTTAATAGGTCCCATAAGTCCTATATGACCTATAGGACAAAGCCGAGTCCAATTCCTGATCCCTGGTCCCTATTTTACTATATTTCCTTCAACTTCACATTTGCCGGTGATTTTTCCATGGTCTCGAAGAGTGCATTCAGAGAGAGCAGCAGTTTGTCGCTTTCCTGGCCGTCGGGAACTGCCCGGGCCGGCTCGTTTTTCTCGTAAGCGTCCAGAGCTTGTTTGATCGTTATATCGTCGATTGCCCTCGCAGGCTGAAAGCGGGATTCCGTGCGCCCCCCCCTTGTTATCTCCGACACAAGGTCCACTTCCACGAGATCGGCGAGGATTTGTTTCACGAAACGCTCGGGAATTTGAAGTATTTTTGCCACGTCTCCAGCCGTTACGGGTTTTTGTCCGCCCTCAAATCTCTTTACGAGAAGGTGAAAGATCCTGAGCATGAGCAGGCGGCGTTTTGCCTCGCCGACACGGGAATAATCGGGATGGAAACCGTATGTTTCATAGTTATCTCCGGCGTGGGCGATCTCGGCTCCCAACAAGACGATATACCAGCTTACCTGGAGCCACGCCAGAAAAAGAGGGATGGCGGCAAAACTGCCATAGATGGCGCTTTGCGTGGAAATACCTATCTGGAACCTGATATAGACCCACTGGACTATCTGAATGAGTATGCCCGCAGCGAGTGCGGCTGTAGCGGCGGACCTGACCGGCACTCTTGTATTGGGCATGACCAGGTAAAGAACCAGGAGCAGGATCCAGATGGAAAGGTAGGGCAATAGCTTAAGCATCAGAAGGGTTACGGGGCCAATGAAGCTGATATCACTCATAAAACCCCTCAGTTCGCTGACAACCAGCACGTTCACGCTGCTCCACAACGCAAACAGGACAGGGCCGAGGACCATCATTGACAAATAATCGGTGAATTTCCGGGTGATCGTGCGGGACTGCCTGGCCTCCCAGATGGTGTTAAAGCTATTTTCGATCTTTCCCAGTATTGAGATTACGGTCCAGAAGAGAATAACGACGCCGACGCCCGCAATAAGTTCTCCTCGTGTGTGGGCCAGAAGGGATCGGGAAAACCCTATGATCCTCGTGGTGACGTCTGCCTGCCAGTTCGCATCATTTGCAAGCTGGATTATCTGTCGTACCACCAGCTTTTCCAGCCCGAACCCCTTGGCGATGGCGAATATCACCGCAAAAAGGGGAACGATGTTGAGTAATGAATAATACGTAAGTACCGTTGCGTTGCGCTGACAACCGTCCATGTCGAACTTGCGGGCTGCCATGAGGATAACCCTGGCAATACGGACCAGTGAGGCCTTGAAGAAGGGAAGATTTCCGATTTTCATCTCCCATACGCCGCTTCGGACAAAATGGATGATTTTCGCTGTCACTCCTAGAATGTTTCACATCATGAGGTAACAGTCAAGCGGGAAGAACAGCCTGGTCCATCAGCGAGTACGGACAGGATTGCTTGCGACTCAGAAAAAATGTTGCAGGCAGGACAAGAAAATATTCGGCATCCCATGAAATATTTTAGTTCTTTTTATGGATTATTATTCCCTTTGAGTGTTTATATTCTCTGGCAGGCGGCGAGCGTCTCTGGAAGGTCACGATATGAAGGTTTTTCTTTTGGAAAAAAGCGCTGTAAAGGTATAGAATAAATTGTTTTAGCATAAAATTGTATCGGAGCAACAATGTTAAATCGATTAAATAAAACGGGGGTCTGTTTAATGGAGAAGATCAGGATCACTATTGACGGAAAAGAGGTTTTTGGAGAGCGGGGTCAGACCATTATGGAAGTGGCCCGGGACAACGGAATTGACATACCTCACCTGTGTTATCATCCCAAACTGAGCAAAACAGGCGCCTGCCGACTGTGCCTGGTGAGGATCGACGGCAGGATGCTGAAGACATCCTGCACGGAATTCGCCATGGACGGCATGAGTGTTGTTACGGAAGATGACGGGCTCAAAGGCATCCGGCGGTGGCTCCTCGGTTTGTTGCTGCTGGAGGGCGAACATAACTGTCTTTATTGTGATGCCGACGGCGACTGCGAGCTTCAAAAATATGTCAAGATGTACAATGTGGAGAAGTCCGATGAGGATTTTCCACGAAACCCCCGGGAAGTCGATTACGTTACCAGCAACGCCATCAAGAGAAATGAAAACCGGTGCATCCTTTGCGGCAGGTGTATCAGGGCCTGCAAGGAAGTGCAGGTATCCAATGTCTGGGGTTTCACCGAGCGTGGAAGCCAGACGCATCTCATAGCCGACGACGATAGAAGGATCGGTGAATCGAGCTGCGTCAAGTGCGGGGCGTGCGTTCAGTTATGCCCCACGGGAGCGCTCACATTCCAGCCGGTGCTTGGCACCGGGCTCAACTGGGAACTCGAGAAGGAATCGAGCATCTGTATATACTGCGGAGTAGGCTGCAAGATCGATTTCTACAAGAATAAGGAAGGTCTCCTCGTTAAAACCAGGGGAAATGACGACGGCCCGAATAAAGGGCACCTCTGCATAAAGGGCAGGTTTGGATTTGACTTCGTCCAGAGCCCGAAAAGACTCACAAATCCTCTCATGAAAAAAGACGGGCAGTTTGTAGAGGTCGGCTGGGACGAGGCCCTCGATTTTGTGGCTGACAGGATGAAAGGAATCAAGGACAAAAGTGGTCCCGATGCCATCGCCGCCTTGTCGTCCGCGAAATGCACGAACGAAGAAAACTACCTCGTGCAGAAATTGATGCGGGGGGTCATAGGCACTAACAACGTGGACCATTGCGCCCGTCTCTGACACAGCTCAACCGTCGCCGGTCTGGCGACAGTTTTCGGTTCCGGAGCAATGACGAATTCCATCCGCGAGATTCCTCAATCCGCCGGGTACCTTATAATCGGCTCCAACACCACCGAAAACCATCCTGTTATCGGTTCCATGATTAAGAACGAGGTTCAGAACAACAAGAAGCAGCTTGTGGTTGTCGATCCTCGCCGGATAGAGCTTGCGAAGTTTGCCGACTACTTTTTCCCCATCAGGCCGGGGACAAATATCGCCATCCTCAACGGCTTCATGCATGTCATCATCAAGGAAAGCCTCTATGACAAGACCTTCGTGGATACGCGCACCGAGGGGTTCGAAGATCTCAAGAATACGGTCGAGAAATACACGCCTTCTTATGTGGCGGAGATTTGCGGCCTCGACAATCCCGAAGACATCGTAGCGGCGGCGCGCCTCATGGCATCGATGAAACCCATGGCGCTCTACTATTCGATGGGCATAACCCAGTTTGTCTCGGGCGTGAACGGCGTCAAGTCGACGGCCAATCTCCAGATGCTCCTGGGCAACATGGGCGTTGAAGGCGGGGGGGTCAATCCTCTTCGCGGTCAGAACAATGTTCAGGGGGCCTGCGATATGGGAGCCCTGCCTGCGACATATCCCGCTTATCAGCCCGTCGCGAATGAGGACAACAAGAAGAAATTCGAAGCGGCCTGGGGTGCGAAAGACCTTTCAATGAAACCGGGCCTTACCCTCGTGGAGATGATGAACGCCGCACACGCGGGTGAAATAAAAGGCATGTACATCATGGGGGAAAACCCCGTCATGTCCGACCCGAACCAGCAGCATGTCATAGAGGCCCTGGAAAACCTGGAACTCCTCGTTGTGCAGGATATCTTCCTCACCGAGACGGCACAGTATGCTCATGTGGTCCTTCCTTCCTGCGCGTTCCTCGAGAAAGAGGGCACGGCCACAAATACGGAGCGCCGCGTCCAGCCGATGCACCGCGTCCTCGATCCGGCGCCGCTTGTAAGAGACGACTGGTGGATTACCATGCAGATAGCAAACCGCATGGGAGCGAATTGGGAATACGAGAATGCCAGGGACATCTTCGCGGAAATAAGAAAGGTGACACCGTCCTACGCCGGGATCACCTATGACCGCATTGAAAAAGAACTCATCCAGTGGCCTTGTCCGACAAAGGAACACCCGGGGACACAGGTTCTTCACCGGGAGAATTTCTCACGGGGCAAGGGGCTTTTTACGGGTGTTGAATATACCGCACCCTACGAGGAAACGGACAGGGAGTATCCCCTCGTGCTCACGACGGGCCGGGTTCTTCCCCAGTTCCATACGGGAACGATGTCGCGAAATTCCAAGGTCCTCGAAGAGACTGCTCCGGAGGGTTTCGTGGAGGTCCATCCCAATGACGCGATCAACCTCAACATAAATGACGGCGAGGTCGTTTCTGTTTCAACACGGCGAGGCAGCATCAGGATAAAGGCGAGAGTCGCGGGGCGGTCCAAGGCCAACGTGGTCTTCATACCCTTCCACTTTTACGAATCCTGCGCCAATAGACTTACCGTCGACTGCCTTGACCCGGGATGCAAGATACCGGAATACAAGGTCTGTGCCTGCAGGGTGGAGAAGATACAAGCATAAAACAAAAAAGTCTTTTGATAGGTCCTATAGGTCGTATATGACTTATGGGACCTATTTTTTTCTAGAAGAATCCGGCACTGAATCAAAGTTGGCTTGTCTTAAGTATTTCGATCAATTCCAGCTCGAATACGAGCTCTTTTCCCGCCAGGGGATGATTGAGATCGAGGGTGACGTCGGAATCGGTCACCCGAAGGACAACGGCCTGGGCGGAACTTCCGCTCGATGACTGGACTTCGAGCTTCATCCCCTGCCGCAGATTGATTGTGTCCGGTATTCGCGAACGAGTGACCACGGCACAGAGCTCTTCTCTGTGAAGGCCGTAACCTTCTTCCGGCGGGAGCGTGATAATCTTGGTATCACCGGCGCACATGCCGACGACACTCTTCTCGAACCCCGGAATAACCGATCCTTCACCGATAACGAAAACGAAGGGGTCCTTGCCGAGAGATGAATCGAAGACGGTACCGTCTCTCAAGGAGCCTTTGTAATGGACCTTTACCTTATCATTGGTCTTAGCCCGCATTTTCTCGCCTCCATCCCGGTGAGCCCTGGCAGGTGCTTACAAAAAAAACCGCCGCGCACCTTCAAAAGCATCGCCAAACGTCGTCCCTGTAATGATACTTTTTTCTAACTCAATTGTGCTGAGGAAGTCAATCCCGGTTTGAAGATAGTTGCGGGTTTCGTGTTTCGGATTTCGCGGAAAGGCAAGAACCCGTCCGCAAAAAGATGGACGGGTTCGTCGATAGGATTGTTTTTGAAATATGAAACCGTCGTCAAAAAAAGAAAGGACTCCCATGGTCCCTTCTTTTATTGACGACGGTTGTTTTTAAAGGATCTTTACGAGTTCTACCTCGAAGACAAGGTCCTGGCCTGCCAGCGGATGATTCAGGTCAAGGGTGACCTCGGTCTCTGCTATGTCCCTCACCATGGCCCGGGCGAGATCGCCCTCGGGAGAGCGGACCTGGAGGATCATCCCGAGCGAGAGTTCCAACTCGGGGGGCACCTGTGAACGGGGAACAACGGCAACGAGGTTTTCGTTGTATTCACCGTAGGCTTCCCCGGCGGGGATGGGTATTGTTTTCGAATCCCCTTCGTTCATCCCGACGATGCCGTTTTCGAATCCCGGTATGACCATATTACGGCCAATCGTGAATTCCAGGGGTTCCCGGTCACGGGATGAATCGAATACTGTCCCGTCCGAAAGCGTTCCGGTATAATGAACCCTGACGGTATCGCCCGTTTTTGCTGATGTCATTGCAGCCTCCATAGTGTGTGTCGTTTTCCACCACTCCTGCTGCATTCCCATAACGGCGCCGGTCCCTAGTACCTGCGCGGTCCCCTTCCCCTTGGTTTTTCCTTCTGCGGACGGGCTTCATCGATCCGAAGGGTTCTGCCCTCGAAATCCATCCCGTTCAAAGCCTGTTTTGCTTTTTCGGCGTCATCCTTTGCCGCCATTTCGACAAATCCGAAACCTTTTCCCTCAATGACCCGTACTTCCCCGACTTCCCCGTAGCCGGCGAACAATTCCCGTAAACGTTCGCTCGTCACGGAATAACTCAGGTTGCCTACGTACAGCTTAATGCCGTTCATGGCCGATACCTCCCTTCGGGTTAAACCGCGTTTTCATATTTCAAGCGAGATAGTGCGTCCCGAATGGTCTATCCCGTGAAACATGGGAGGAGAAAGAGATAAATACCAGGAGGCAGAGATTGACCCGTCCCTTTAAGGGAACCCCGATGTATAAGGCTATCATAAAACGGTTTACCGGCATTGACAAGGAAAAAGTATTCCTTTACCATGTTAGGGAATGAAGTCCCTTTAGAGAACGGGTGTGGAGGAATACTTGATGAGAAAAGAAATATCTCCTGTGTCGGTTCGGTTTTTCGCATGTTTTTGCGTGCTCATGGCAGTGCTCTTCGGCGCGTCCCTTCTCGTGACGCAACCTGCTTTCGGTGATGATAATGTTCAGGCAAGACAGCTCGTTGAAAAGGCGCGGATGACATTGGAATCCTTCGCCGGCGCCAGTGAAATGGAAGGCTTCCGCAGCCTCATGAAAGACGCGCGTGGAATTTTAGTTTCGCCGCAGATACTCAGAGGGGCCTTCATAATAGGCGCTTCCGGAGGAAGCGGCGTTCTCCTGGTCCGCGACAGACACAAGGGAGATTGGACAGGACCGGCCTTTTATACCATCGGTGAGGCGAGCTTTGGTTTACAGATCGGCGGCGATGCATCTGAGGTTATCCTCCTGGCGATGACCGAGCGCGGTGTGACGGCGCTTCTTTCAAGCAGTGTCAAACTCGGTGCCGATGTCGGTATCGCCGTCGGGCCTGTCGGCGCCGGTGCTGATGCTTCGACAGCCAATCTCAGCGCCGACATCATCAGTTTTTCGCGCTCCAAGGGCCTTTATGGCGGGATCTCCCTTGAAGGTGCCGTCGTGGCCGTGAGAGAAGGATTGAACAAGGCCTACTATGGCAAGAATGTAAACCCGTCGGATATTCTCATAGCCAGGTCCGTGCAGAACGATCATTCCGCCGGTTTGCGCTCGATGATTACAAAGATGGCGGGAGGCAGGAATTAAGGGCGGTCCGCGGGCAGTGTTCGCCGCTCTTTCATCTCGTTGCCAGGGAGGGCTGATGTGAGAGCATCAGGAAGGATTGTATCGACTCTTGCCCTCTGCAGTCTTCTCGTTTTCTCTTTTTGCGTTCCGGCCGAAGCCGCCGGCATTGACCCCCTTTACCAGGAAAGCCTCGACAGGCTGCAGGAAGATCTGAAAAGCCAGGGGTTCACGTCCGATGAACTCGCGAAGATCTTCTCCGATGGTCGTTTTGAACTCTACCCGCAAATTGTGAAGCGAACCGGAAAGGGCATGAACTATCTTGGCCGGAGATTCGGTCTTTTGACAAAGCGATCGATAAAGAGGGGCAAGAACATGCTTGCGGCATACGGGGATGTCTTAAGGAGTGCCGAGAAAACTTACGGGGTCCAGAAAGAGATCGTAGTGGCCATCCTGCGGGTTGAGACTAATTTCGGTGCGGCGACGGGCGTCTATCCCGTCTTGAACAGTCTCGTGACAATGGCGGTCGTCGAGAACAGGCGATCGGAATGGGCCCGCAAAGAGGTAGTCGAGCTTCTGACTATCTGCAAGGAACAGGACAGGGATCCCTTTTCGATACGCGGTTCCTGGGCGGGAGCGTTCGGTATTTCTCAATTTATCCCCTCTTCCTATGTGAAGTTCGCCGTCGACGGCAACGGGGACGGCAGGATCGACCTCCTCACGATGGGTGATGCCGTGGCAAGTGTCGCCAACTATCTCAAGAGCCATGGTTGGGAAAAGGACGATCAGAGACTAAAATGGCAGGCGGTTTATGCCTACAATCACTGTGACAGCTATGTAAAGGCGGTTTTTGCCTACTCAAAGGCCATGATGAAGTAAGGGCGGCCGTCACCCTCTTGTGCCTGACGATTCAAAGATGATACATTTGTTCCATGATAGGGCACACGGGGAAAAACATCCTCATCGATACCCATTGCCATCTCAACGACCCATCCTTTGCAGCTTCGATGGAGGATGTTCTGGGACGGTCCCGGGGGAATGGTGTCATTGCCTTTATTGTCCCGGCGTATGACCGTGCATCGCTGCCGACGACGCTTCGACTCGCACAGCGCTACCCGGGAGAGATCTTCCCGGCTTTCGGTATTCATCCCTGGTTTGTCGAAGGAGAAACAACAGAGGAGCTGGAGCATTATCTAAGATGCCGGGAAACGGTAGCGGTCGGTGAGATCGGCCTTGATTTCGCCCCGGGCACCCCGGCGGTGGAGGTTCAGGAGCGGACGTTTACCGGACAGCTTGACATGGCCGTGCGATTGGGCCTGCCGGTCCTCATCCACTGCAGGAAAGCGCACAACCGGATTTACGATATCCTCGCAGCGTATAAAGGACGGATAGAGATTGTAATGCATTCCTTTTCAGGGAGTGCCGAGGTGGCACAGCGGTTTCTTGACCTTGGCTGCTACATTTCCTTTTCCGGTTCGGTGACGAGGGAAACGGCAAAAAAGTACCATCGTTGCGCGCGCCGGGTGCCTCTTAACCGGTTGCTTCTTGAGACGGACGCGCCCTCCATCGCGACACAAACGACTGTCGCTTCCCGGGTTGAACCGTGGCATATCGTCGAGGTCGCGAAGAAGATCGCTGAACTGAAGGGTCTTTCTTGCGAGGGAATATGCAATGTATCGGCCGCCAATGCCCTGAAGGTGTTCAGGCTCGAAAAAGCAGGTTTGAAGATATGACGGCGACGGAGGATTACTTCTCGAGAAGCATCATGCTTTACGGGCGCCGGGGTTTCGAGGTCCTCCAGGGGTGCACCGTCGCGGTCGTGGGCCTGGGAGGCGTGGGATCCTATGCCGCTGAGGCCCTGTGCCGGGGCGGGTTAGGCGGGATCCGGCTCGTCGATTGCGACGTCATCAAACCGTCGGACGTGAACCGGCAGGTTATCGCTCTGGCGACAAACGCCGGCGAACGAAAAGTGGACGCCGCGATAAGCCGTCTTGAGCGGATAAACCCCCACGCGCGTCTCGACGGTCGCCATGCCTTCTTTCATCAGGATACGGCCGACGATCTTCTGGGGGCCCCCGTTGATTTCGTAGTCGATGCCATCGACAGTATGAATCCGAAAGCGGAACTCGTAAGCCAATGCGTCGGGAGATCCCTGGCGGTGATCTCAGTGCTGGGAGCAGCAGGAAAGACAGACCCCATGAAGGTGCGCCTCGGTCTTCTCGGAAAAACCGAGGTCTGTCCTCTTGCACGCGCACTCAGGCGCTATCTCCGAAACCGAAAGACGACAACCGATATCCCTGTCGTCTATTCAACGGAAAAACCCCTTCAGCCGCACCCTGACGGCCCGCCACCCCTTCATGAGACGTCGGGAACATACGTGAGGGGAAGAGCGCGCCAATCCCTGCCGACCCTGCCGACCCTGCCGGCCATCTTCGGTCTCATCGCGGCAAACTATGTCATCCTGGAACTGCTTAAGAAAGTTTCAGGTTCCGATTTTCAGGTTTCGGGTTAAAGTCAGGCTGATACGGTTTTTTCGGTTATTTTTGCCCGGAACCCGGAAGGATTCTTATTCGTCCAGTATCCTTCGTATCTCCGTGAGTAAGATGTCCGTTTCGATGGGTTTGAAGAGGCAGCCGGAAACCGGCTCATTGAGCCCCGCGTTTTGCAGTGTCTCCGCTGCGTATCCCGTCATAAAGAGGGTTTTGACGCGGGGATTAATGCCGACGATGATATCGTGGACATCCTTTCCACTCTTTTTCGGCATGATAACGTCGAGAAGGACGAGGCCGATCTTGTCTTTATGATGTCTGAAGGAATCTATTCCCTCTTCCCCGTCCCGTGCTTCGATGACACTGTAGCCATGGGATTCCAGGATTTCCCTGATGAATTTTCTTATATCGGCTTCATCTTCGCATACGAGGATCGTTTCCGTTCCCCGAGGGGGCGTCCCGATCCGTATGACCTGGCGAATTTCAGCGGGAGTGTCGATGATCGGCAGATAAATATTGAAGGTTGTTCCCGACCCGGGGTTCGTCTGTACCGCAACAAACCCTTTTTGCTGTTTGACAATCCCGTATATGGTCGCAAGCCCGAGCCCGCTTGCCTTCCCGGTCTCTTTTGTCGTAAAAAAGGGATCGAAGATCTTCTCCACCAGTGTCTCATCCATTCCCACCCCGGTGTCCTCAAAGGCCAACAGGGCATAACGGCCGCCTTCCTTCGGGATATTGTCTCCGATCAACGGATCCTCAAGTTTATCCACGGTCTCGGTCCGGATGGTCACCTTGCCGCCGCCCGGCATCGCATCGCGGGCATTTGTCGCCAGGTTCATGAGGACCTGTATGATCTGGTTACTGTCGGCGAAAACCACGGGACTTGCCTTTGAGAAGATAATGGAGAATTCGATATGTTCTCCGATGATGCGTCGAAGCATTTTTTCGGCGCCTTTGATGGCATCATGGAGATCGGTCGGCTTGGGATCGTTCACCTGCTTTCTGCTGAAGGCGAGGAGGCCTTTGACGAGGTTGGCGGCGCGCTCGGAACACGCAAGGATATTCCGGGCGTATCTGTTGAGGGCCGGATCCGAATCGGTCTTTATTCGCAGCAGGTTTCCGTAGCCGCTGATGGCAGTGAGGATGTTGTTAAAATCGTGGGCAATCCCGCCTGCGAGCTGTCCTATGGCTTCCATTTTTTGGGCCTGCAGGAACTGTTGTTCCAGTTTTTTATTCTCCGTGATGTCCGAAAAAATAGAAAGGATGCCGGGGGTATTCTCCCACACTATACCCACCGAATTATTGAGTATCCATTTCGTATCGCCATTCTTGCAGGTTATCCTGAAGGGAAACCTCAGGCTTTTTGCCTCTGACCTCATAATTTTGCGATGGGCTTCCTTTACGGTATCGCGGTCCTGCTGAGTGACGATCTCGGCAATCGCCCGGGAGCTAAGCTCGTTGGGAAGAAATCCGGTGATTTGCGTTGCCCGCGGGTTCATGAGGGCGAGCCTCCCTGCCACAACCACTACGATCCCTTCCGACATATTTTCGAAAAGAGCCCGATAGCGTTCTTTGGTTTTCCTCAATTGCTTTGTACGTTTTCTCGCGTACCTTGTCAGCACCCATATCCATAATATGCTGACAAGGAACAGTCCGGCTGAAATCAGGAGGCCGTGAAAGATATATCGTGCGTGTGCCTCCAGAAAAGCAGTGTCCCTTAAGATGCCCGACCATGTATCATAGGTTTCGCGAAATTGACAGGCAGGCGTTCTGTAAGGTTCTGTGATTATATCGCCTGCTGCGGGTACCGGAAAGGAAATGTTGGACGACAGGAAGACCCCTCGACCCTGAGTAAACGACGACGCATCGCCCTCGCCGGGGACAAAAGAGAAAAGAAGCACCGCCGTGACAATAAGCAAGGCGAAGCCTCTATGTTGGTAACGACAGGGCATTACCTGGTCAGTTATGAAAACCGTTCGTGATGTCACCTCTCAACTGCCTGATTATCGCTTGCGCTTTAAGGTGTCCTGTATAAATTTTCAGGTTATTGATTTTTCTTATACCACTCTGACAGTTTCATGGCAACAACAAAGATAGCATTTTCCTGGTGATGTCCGCTGAACGCACCATCGTGAAAAATTGTAAGGCACCGGCAGCGATGGTTTTACAGGGTGTATTGCAATGTTTCCGGTTGAATGCTATATTCGGTACTTATGACTTCTGGAATTCTTCAAGGAGGTGCTATGAAGGTGAAAACGAGGGTCTTCGATGTTGTTTGCATCCTCACGGTTGCCGGTCTTCTGTTAGCCGGCCCGGGTTGTTCCCGGTCCCGGGAGGAAGGTTCGAAATCATCGGGGGCTAACCTGGAGTCGCAGGTCCGAAAAGAAAAGGCGGGAGGCTTCACCGTTCCCGCCGAAGGAACCCCGGGTGAGAGAGTAAAGAAGCTCTGGGAGGCGACAGGCCCTGTCATCAAGGCGGATGCACAGGCCAACCTTGGGGACAAAGAATATCAGGACAAGAGGACGGCGCTTTTTTCAGTATGGGTGATGCTTCAGGGTAAGCTTTCTCTGGCGGAGCAAAAAGATGAAGAGGCCCAGCGGACGATTCCCGAAATCCTCAAATTTATAGATAACCTCTACGGTTTTCCCGGTTTCAAACAGGAACGCAGGGAAAAAGACCGCGAGACCGCGAAAAAATTCTTCGACAAGCGGTTCACCAGACTGGACGAGCAGATAAAGGCACTGAAATAACAAACGGGCATATGGATGTGTCTTTATCCGGTATGCCCGTGTACATCCCTACTTTACCACCACCGTGAACGTAACCGTTCGCGCCGGCTCCGTGTTTTTCTCCCACGGGCGCAGGTAATGGAAGGTCAGCTTTTCAATTCCGGCCGATTCCGCCGTGAATGTCAGGCGTTCCCTGCCTGGCGCTCCTGCCAGATTTGTCCGCGGGGCTTCGTAGTCACTGGCGGTGAAAACAACCCCGCGGCCCACGGCCAGTCCTGAAGTTTGCCAGGAATAGCCCGTTGTTGGATTCGAGTCAAGAAGGATGGAAAAACGCTCGCCAACGGCCACTTGTATGGGGCGCGAAGGGTCGCTGAACTCTCTGATCCGGTCAGGGACCCCGCCCGCCATCTTTCCATTCTGCGCGCAGGCGAAGATGCACAGCGCGACAATGGCTACAGGGATCAAAGCCGGCATTCTCATTTTCCTCATTTTGCCGCGCCTGACGCGTTCTTTGCCCCTGGCCCGCCTTCACCGAAACGAATTTTCATATTGAAGTTCTTATGGCAATCGAGACAATAGGCCTTCGATGGCTGATGGGTTTTATGGCATACCACGCAATCGATAGTGCCAAGATGGGATTTATGGGGGTTCCTGTCGGGAAAGTCCTTTGGCTCCGTTTTCTTTGCGAGTTTCTCGATGTCTCCGTGGCAGGCAAGACACCGGTCGCTTGCGACGGTATCACCCGATTCGGGCAGTTTTCGGTCGTGGCAGCCGGAGCATGTGACATTTTTCTTGCCGTGGTGCGCGTCGAGATATTTTGAAGACGCCCATGAAGCAAAGATCTGTCTTATCTGATCCATGCCTTCAGCCGGGAGAGTTCCAAGAGGTTTTTTTGCTCCTTTCACACCGAAGGCCTTGCCGGGCTTCCAGGTGTGGCAGGCCAGACAATCGAGCTTTGCATCCGGCTGCATATGAGACAGGTGAAGCTTCGATGAATACGGTTTTGCTGTTGCCTTGTTCTGCGGGTCGGGAGCGTGGCACGACGTGCAGGCGCTGATATCCTTGCCCGCAACACGGGGATGCTTCGCGGGCAGTACCGACGAGAATTCGCCGTGGCAACCGGTACAGGATTGCGGTTTCGAAAGGTTGGTTTTCTGAGGTGCGGCACTCGCCGCGGGACTTAATGATACGAGAAATACGCAGATGATCAGCACATTGAAGAACAATCCGGCCATATGTCAGTCCTCTCGCTTGTAGTATGGGGAAAGGGGATGAGTCATTTCATAAGTCCGCGTATTAACCTTCCCGGGATGGTACAGGTTTCTTTGCCGCGTCAACCCGTTGTTCCGTTCGTTCAGTGATGGCTGTCAGGGCATCGATTATTTCAGGGTACTTCGATCCGTTTGGTTTTTATATGTATAACCCGCTCATGCTCCTTATTCAAGATGAAAATCAGTGTGACAAAACCCTTCCCGCTTTGTCGGCAAGGAAGGGTTTTGTTTTCACCGTGAAACACCGGAACCCTGAAAGGGTATTCTACCTCAGTCTGAATCGTTGGATCTTGCCCGTTGCGCTCTTGGGGAGTTCATCGACGAATTCGATCCAACGGGGATACTTGAACTTGGCCTGCCTGTCAAGAACCCATTTCTTCAATTCTTCCTTGAGTTCGTCCGATTTGGCGTACTCCTCCCTCAGCAGCACAAAGGCCTTCGGTTTGGTAAGACCCTTTTCGTCCGGGGCGCCTACGACAGCGCACTCGAGGACGGCCGGATGCTGACTCAGGCAGTTCTCGACCTCTATGGGGGAAACCCATATTCCGCCGACTTTCAGCATGTCATCGGCGCGGCCCGCACACCAGTAGTATCCTTCTTCATCGACATAGTACTTGTCGCCCGTATTGACCCATTCTCCCTGCATGGTTGACTTGGTCTTTTCGCGTTTTCGCCAGTACTGCTGGGCGGCGCTGTTGCCCTTGACGTGCAGGGTGCCGATCTCGCCCCGGGGGACTTCCTGGCCCGACTCGTCGACGAGTTTCAATTCGTAGCCGGGGACCGGTTTTCCGGTGGAACCGGGTTTGATATCTCCCGGCCGGTTGCTGAGGAAGATATGAAGCATTTCCGTGGAGCCTATGCCATCGATGATCTCAATGCCGAAGCGATCTTTCCAGCGTTTGAAGATGTCTGTCGGCAATGCCTCGCCGGCGGAGACGCAGACCCTCACGGATGACAATTCGTGCTGGTCGTTGGGATTAGGTTTCTTGACGCCGTGTTCTTTGTCCTGTTTGGCCTTGTATTCCAGCATCTGTCCGTAGAGTGTGGGTACGCCGAAAAAGATGGTGGGACGGAATTTCTCCAGATGTCTGAAGACATTCTCCGGCGAAGGTGCATGGGCACTAAGAACGGCTGACGCGCCGACGGACATGGGGAAATACATGCCGTTTCCGAGACCGTAGGAGAAAAAAAGCCTCGCGGCCGAAAAGACGATGTCGTCCTCCGTGATACCCAGGATGCCCTTGGCGAAGGATTCGGACGTGACCACCATATCGTACTGGGAATGGATGGCTCCCTTGGGCGAACCGGTGGAACCCGAGCTATAGAGCCAGAAGCCTACGTCGTCCTTCGTGGTGAATTCCGTCTTCACCGTGTTGGGTGCGTGGCGGTATTTCTGCTTAAAGGGGATGTGGGCGCCCTGCACCTCGGATATAACGACGAGGTCACGAAGGTAGAGCAGATCGCCCGTGATCTTTGCCAGGGTCGGAAGGAGCTGCTCGGAGACGACGAGAACCTTTGCCCGGCTATCATTCAGATAATATTCGTAATCATCCGGGGTCAGCATGGTGTTGACGGGGATGGGAACGGCACCGATCATTATGGCGCCCCAGAAAACGGCATAGAACTGCGGTACGTCGAGCATGATCATCATAATGCGGTCGTCTACGGTTATGCCGACCTCGCGGAAGGCGTTGGCGGTCTTGGTTGCCATCTTCTGCATGTCGTTGTAAGTGTAGTTCCGATATTCCGTGTAAACGGCTATTTTGTGGCCCCGCCCCTGGCGGATATTACGATCCACGAAATAATCGGCTGCGTTAAAAAAATCAATTGGTGCTCCTGCTGTCATGATGCCTCCTTGGTTTATATGGGGAGAGCAGCCCCGGGCCGCCTTTTACAACCCCATTTACAGATATATGATATTCACCAGTTTCCCCATGGATTTCAGCTTTTCCGCGAGGAGCCTGACGATAACGTCCCTTGGATATACCCCCATCTGTCTGAAGACTATATGTTCGTGTCCCGGATTTGCCGCCGTTCCAACGAGGAAGTTGATCGTGTCAGACGCGTGGAAGAACCTGTAAAGGTCCGAAACTGAGGAATCGGGTTCGAGTTTCTCGGGTGCCTCTCCCAGGATGTTGTAGACCTGGTTCAGGGTAATCGCACCCTCCGTTGCATAGTCGATGCCTTTTATATCATAAGATGGTGGTTTATGATAGGCGTTTGATACGCTTTTCATCTCGATAGGGACGTTGAGGTTGCGCGCTACGAGCTCGGCGGTCGACGATCCGCAGACGATTCTCGCTCCCTTCATTTCCATAAATTCCCTGACCGCTTTCGCATCGCTCGATTTCCTGGCGGGGGGCCCCGTCAGTACGTTGAGAACATGAGCTTCGCGGCAGAGCAGCACGCTGCAGGTCGTATCATCACCGTAGGTTGCCCCCGAGATGTCTCGCACGTTGCTCACGATCTTCTTCGGTATGTCCTTCATTTGGGTTCCCTGGACCAGGAGCCCGTTTATGAAATCACATACCCCCTGGACACCCCAGCCCATGCGGTATTGCTGGCCAAGGCCTGCCTGGCTCACGCCGTCGCTGACCATGACGATGCCGTCGCCGTATTCGAGCACACAGTTGACTTCTCCGATCATCTCGAGGCCCATGGGAAAGATCCGCTGTTTCGGCAGATAAGCGGCAAGCCGGTTGTTGATCAGTATGGGCGAGGGGATTTCGTAGGACATGACCGTTGCGTGGCCGCTGACAAGTACGCGGCACACCGAGAACGCCGAGAAAGGAATGTCCGTCGTGCGCGCGGCGTGCATGGTATCAACGATCTTGTGGCATGCCTCACGCAGGGTGAATCCGACACGGATGAGTTCCATCAACCGCGAGGCGCACATGACGGCCGCAACCCGGGCCTTGATGCCGGTACCGATGCCGTCGGCCACGATGGTAGTCGTCGCCTCGGCCGTGCGTTCCGTTATGATGAAGTCGCCGCAGATCCCGCCGGGTTTCTTGGCTGCCTGTGCGTTGGCGATCTCAACGTATTTTCTCGGTTCATCGGGAGGTGTTTTCATCGCCCTCGCTCAGGCTCATTAGTTTCCTTACCAGTTCCTCGCCCCGTGCGGTGCTCTCGCCCAGGAACTGGGCAATGTTCTGTGCCATCTTGATCTGGTGTTCGAGGAGTTCGTTCGCCTGTTCGACGGTCTGTGAACGGATCTCCTTGAGCTTCTTCTCGTGTTCCTGCTGGCTTGTGATATTGATGAAGATGCCGACGATCTGTTTTTCCTCCTGAAGCATATAGAGCAATTCCCTGCACAGGAGGTTGTAAGGCCGGTGGAGAACGGTGATATCCAAGTTCTGGGTGACTCCCGTTATAAGTTTTTCAAAAGGTGCCGGGTCCATGAGGTATGATATGTGTCTTCCCAGGATGACGTCGCTGCAGGCGAAAAATTTCTTGAATGCAGGGTTCATGCCGAGGATGTTGAGTTCCTCATCGAGCATAATTATGCCATTAGGCGTGGTGGTAAAGATCTGATCGGTACGGCGCTCGGCAAGGCGTCTCATGTAAGGGATGCACATTTCCGGCTCCGCCATGCCGAGGGCTACCGCGATGGCCTTCTCCCGGCAGCTGTCGTAACCGCAGGCACCGCAGTTGAGCTGTTGCTCCGGATCCTGTTTACCCGTATGGGCGAGGATCTTCTGTATCTCGTCTTCGGTAACGCTGGTGGGAGAACCCACGGTGCCCGTCTTGTTGAATACCGCCTTGAACAACGCTGAGTCTTCCGGCTCGGGGGTAACCGAAGCCGAAATTGTTTCCTCGTTGTATTCGATGATGTCCCGTCTGCGGTCGAAGAGATTTTTGCCCGGGTCCACGCCGGGGCCGTTGATGCATCCCTGGCTGCAGAAAAGCGGTTCGATGATGGCGTGTTCCGACCCTTCCCCGATACCGTCGAGAAGTTCGCGGACACCCTGTATGCTGTCGACGCGCAGCAGCTTTAAGTTAAGGCCGTCGTCATTCAGGCCGGCCGTCTTGATGAGACCGCCCGGCAGGGGATACAGCTGTGCCTCATGGATGGGTTTCTCGTCGAAGTTGCTCTCTTCGCACATGGACAGGTCGATACCTTTCTGTATGAGCCACGCATTGAGCTCTTTGAATGTAATTACACAATCGACGACGCCGGAAACCTCGGGCCGGTTCAACTCTGATTTTTTCGCCACACAGGGGCCGATGAAGATCACCTTGATGTCGGCGCCCATCTTCTCCTTAAGAAGCCTCGCGTGCGCAGCCATCGGAGATACGAGGGGTAGAAGGTAATCCACGAGTTGGGGCTGATATTTTTCGATGTAGTTGATGAGGGCCGGACACGCAGTGGCGATGTGGGGCCTGGCGGCTTCTTCTTCCGCTATTTTCCTGGATTGGAGCGAGATCTGGTACGCCCCGTGGGATGTCTGCCCTACGTACCGGATGCCAAGGGCACGCAGGGCGGATGGAAGGCGCGAGCGCTGCCATTTGTTGAAAACGGCGGCAAAGGACGGGGCGATGCTGGCTGCGACGAAATGTCCCTCGTCGATGAGCCGCCGCGCCACGTCGATATCATTGCGAAATGTCTTCGCCTGCTGTGGGCACTCGCGGATGCAGGTGCCGCAGGCGATACAGCGATTTTCATCGACGTACGCCTGGCCGTTTTGCATGCGGATCGCCTTGACGGGGCAGGCCCTGAGGCACCGGTAACAGTCCCGGCATCGGGCGGTCAGCGTAAAAACGATCTGCGGTTTTGACCTTTCAAACATTCTGCCTTACCTCTTCAGCGAGGGCCACCCCCTCGCGTTTAATAGCCTCGATGGCCTTTTCTATTGTGCAGCCTTCAATGGTTCTGCTTCCCACCTTTATTGTCGGCCCTTTATCACATTTTTCAAAGCAGAATGACGCATTCACGTTCACCCTCGCATTAAGGCCTTTTGAACGTATATGCCCGAGTATATCATGCAGGAGCTTCTGGGACCCCTTGAGGAAACAGCTGGTGCCGAAGCAGACGCTGATATCGAGGCTCTTTTCATCGCCGGAACTTATGCTCACGTCCTCGTCGAGGATGCGTTTGCGCGTGCGGTAGCTGGTATGGAGCAGCTCATGGGCCTTGTGGCTTCCCACTTCGCCGAGGACGGTGCCATACAGCTCGGTGATATACGGGTTGTCCTGGGATTTGTGGAGTTCAAGCATGCGATCGTTTTCATAGAGACCTTTTGTTCTTTGCCGCCTTACGACGGGATCGCTGAATACCGGCTGGCCCGCCCCGCCGACACAACCGCCGGGGCATGCCATGACCTCGACGAGATCATAGTGCGCCTCGCCGGACCGGATCCTGTCAAGGACGCGCCGCGCGTTGCCAAGACCGCTGACGACGGCGAGTGTGAATTCGTTGCCTGCAACGGAGAGCTTTGCCTCACGGATACCGTTTTCGCCGCGGACTGAAGTGAACTCGTAGGATTCATGTTTCTGTCCCGTCAGCTTTTCGCTGACGTAGCGCAGAACGGCCTCGCTCACGCCCCCGGAATTGCCGAAGATCACCCCGGCTCCGGTCTTGAAACCAAAAGGCATGTGGAATGATTCCGGTCCCAATTCTTTGAAGTGGAGGCCGGCCTCCTCGATCATGCGCCCAAACTCCTGGGTGGTGAGGACATGGTCCACGTCGCGGACGCCGTCATGTTCAAATTCCGGTCTCTTTGCCTCAAATTTCTTGGCCGTGCAGGGCATTATGGAAACAACAACAACGTCCTCGGGCCTGACATTCAGCTCGCTGGAAAGCATCTCCTTTGCCAGTGCCCCGAACATCTGCTGGGGCGAACGGCAGCTGGAGAGGTGATTGACGAACTCCGGATAGTATTGTTCCACGAACTTGACCCAGGCCGGGCAGCAGGACGTGAACTGGGGGATCCTGTCTCCGGTGGTGACACGCTTTATGAATTCGCCGCTCTCTTCCAGCACCGTGAGGTCGGCGGTAAACGACGTATCATATATCTTGTCAAACCCGATGGCCCTGAGAGCCGCCGCAATCTGTCCCGTTGTGGTGGTTCCCGGTGGAAGGCCGAACATCTCTCCGATGGCTACCCTGACGGCAGGCGCAACCTGGGCGACTACGACCTTGGAAGGGTTGTGGATGTCCTTCCAGACCTCGTCCACCTCCGACTTCGGGGTGAGGGCGCCCGTGGGACAAATACGCGCGCATTGGCCGCAGTTGACGCACTCCACCTGGTCGAGCGCCTTTCCAAAGGAGGGTATGACGACCGTCTGTGCCCCTCTGTAGGCGAAGTCGATGGCACCGACGGATTGAACCTCGGAGCAGATACGGACACAATCGCCGCAGAGGACGCACTTGTTCGGGTCGCGGACAAGTGACGGTGATGATTCGTCCGGGGGCATTTCCCGGAGCTGGTTCTTGAAGCGCACCTTGGTAATGCCGAAGCGCTTTGCAAGGGCCTGAAGCTGGCAGGTGGTGCTCTTCTGGCAGGTCGGGCAATTCTGACTGTGATTGGCCAGCAGGAGTTCCACGATGATCTTTCGCATCTTCCGGATCTCTTCCGTGTTGGTGCTGACTTTCATTTCGGGGGTCGGGGGGGTCGAACAGGCGGGAACGAGGCCCATGCCTTCAACCTGTACCATGCAGAGGCGGCATGCGCCGTATATGCTGAGTTCGGAGTGATAGCAGAAGGTGGGCAGGTCCACCCGCGCCTTCCGTATGAGTTCCAGAAGATTCTGTTCGTTCTCGATGGGGATCTCTTTGTTATCTATAAAGACGAAAGTGCCGTTCATTAGTTAGTCTCCTTTGATCGCCTTGAATTTGCAGGCTTCAACGCAGATGTAGCATTTTCTGCACACCTTGTCGTCGATGTGGTGCGGTTTGCCTTTTTCCCCCGTTATAGCGCCGACGGGGCATTTTACCGCGCAAAGAGTGCAGCCCTTGCAGAGATCTTCATCGATGGTGAGTCTCACCAGGGCCTTGCATTTTCCCGTGGGACAGCGTTTGTCCCGCACGTGTGCCAGATATTCGTCGCGGAAATGTTTCATTGTTGAGAGGACCGGATTCGGTGCAGTCTTGCCAAGTCCGCACAGCGAGCCTTTTTGAACGGCCGCCGCCAGGTCTTCAAGGAGATCGAGGGTGTCCATTGTGGCGCGTCCCTCGATGATATCGTCAAGCAGGGCCAGCATCTGTTTCGTTCCTTCCCGGCAGAGCACGCATTTGCCGCACGACTCGTGCTGGGTGAACTGCATGAAGAAACGCGCCACGCTGACCATGCACGTGTTCTTGTTCATGACGACAAGACCGCCGGAGCCGACCATGGCGCCGACAGTTTTGAGAGAATCGAAATCAATAGGAAGGTCGAGGTGGTCCCGGGTCAGGCAGCCCCCTGAAGGTCCGCCTATCTGAACGGCCTTGAAACCGTCGCTTACCGCCTTGCCCGTATCGGACGTCATGCCGCCGGCGACGCCATAGATGATCTCGCGCAGCGTCGCCCCGAACGGCATCTCGATGAGGCCCGAATTGGCAACATGCCCTGTCAGGGCGAAGGTCTTGGTGCCCGGTGAATCTTTCGTGCCCCTCTTCCGGTAGCCGTCCGCGCCAATGCTCAGGATGAGCGGTACCTGCGAAAGGGTCTCCACATTATTTATTATCGTCGGTTTTCCCCAGAGGCCGCTGATCGAAGGGAAGGGCGGTTTCGGTGAAGGCATGCCGCGCTTTCCCTCGATGGAAGCGATGAGAGCCGTTTCTTCCCCGCAGACGAATGCGCCGGCACCTTCCATTATGGTCAGGTTGAAGGAATATTCCGATCCAAAAAGGTTCTTTCCCAGAAGGCCGACACGGTATGCATCGTCTATGGCCTTGCGCAGGCGTTTTACAGCGAGCGGGTACTCGGCCCGTACGTAAATGAACCCTTCATCGGCCTCGATAGCGCGGGCCGCGATGGTCATCCCCTCGATGACGCTGTGGGGATTGCCCTCCATTATGCCCATATCCATGAAGGCTCCGGGGTCTCCCTCATCGCCGTTGCAGATGACATATTTCTTGACGTTCGTTTCGCGGCGGGCCACGTCCCATTTCCTTCCCGTGGGAAAGCCGCCGCCGCCGCGTCCTCTTAAGCCGGAAGCGAAGATAAGCTCGCAAATCTCCTCGGGATTCATCTCGAGATAGGCCTTCATGGCCTGCTTGTATCCGCCCGAGGCGATGTATTCGTTTATGTCTTCAGGATCGATGGCGCCGCAGTTTGACAGCACGAAGCGGTGCTGTTTCTGGTAAAAGGGGATCTCATCCTTCGTGCGGCACACCCTCTGCGTGTCCGGTTCGACATAGAGAAGCCTCTCGACGACATCACCCTTTTTGACGGTGGTCTCCACTATCTCGGCCACGTCCGCCGGTTTGACCTTCGTGTAAAAGATCCCCTCCGGCAGTATGGTCACGAGGGGACCTATCTGGCAGAATCCCTGGCAGCCGGTACGTGACACAAAGACGCCTTCCTCTTCCTTCTTGAGCTCGACGATGGCGTTGAGCCCGCTGTTTTTGAGCGCCTGTACGAATCCCTCGTATACCTTCAGAGATCCGTTGACAAGGCATCCCGTTCCGGCACAGACGAGGATTCGGCGTGTGGCGGCCGTAGAGCGGCCAAGGAAATCCTGGCTTATCTTATTAAGCCCCGTGAGCATCAGATTCATTTTGAGCCTCCTTAAGAACGATCTCGTCGACAATGTCCGACACCCTCTGCGGCGTGAGCTGTCCGTAGACTTCATCGTTGACGACCATGGCGGGAGACAGGCCGCAGGCGCCGAGGCAGTTGACCGTTTCCACGGTGAAGAGCATGTCCGGCGTGGAATCTTCCCCCTCACGAAGGCCGAGTTTCTTCACGATGGCACCGTAAAGACCCATGGAACCCTTGACGTGGCATGCCGTCCCGTTGCAGACGCGTATCAGGTATTTGCCTTTTGGTTTCAAAGTAAACAGGGAGTAAAAGGTTGCCACCCCGAAGACCCTGGCTGGTGAAATCCCCAGTGATGTCGCCACGAAAGTCAATATTTCTTCGGGCAGGTACCGGTACTCGGCCTGCACTGCCTGAAGAATGGGTATAAGCCTCGCGGCGTTTCGTTGATTGTGGTCGATGATTTCGCAGACCCTTTCAAATTTTCGTATCGTTTCCATTATTCACCCCATCCTACGATTGAGTTTGTCTTGCCAGTGTCAATTTTTTCGCCAGGACGACGAGAGATGAAGCAAGGTTCTCGTGCTGGACGATAATATCGGAAGGAACATGTACCTTGACCGGTGAAAAATTCCAGATGGCCCGTATGCCGGCATTCACCATTTCATTGGTCAGGTCCTGTGCGGGAGCCGCCGGAACGGTAAGGATACCGATCTTGATGCCCATCCGTTTTACCATGTTGGGAAGTTTCCCGAGATGGAAGACCTTGACGCCGTGGATCGTCTTACCGATCTTTTCCTTGTCGATGTCGAAAGCGGCTATGATATTGAGACCATATTCCTTGAATCTCTCAAACCCGAGAAGCGCCGTCCCGAGATGCCCCACACCGACAAGATAGGCGTCCTTCGTGTTGTTCCACCCGAGAAAGTCCTCGATAGTGGAAATGAGCTCGTCGACGCTGTAGCCGAGTTTCGGTTTCCCAACGGCCTCGGCGACCCCCAGATCCTTGCGCACCTGGATCGGAAGTATGCTGAGCTCATTGCCGATCTGCGTGCAGGAGATGAAATCCTTCTTTTTTTCGTCGCGTACCTTCTTCAGGTACTGATAGTAGAGAGGAAGCCTTCTCAACGTCGGTTCGGGGATTGGCTTGGTCGGAAGATCGGTTCTGTCTTCCACGTCTGTCATGCGTACCTCCGCTTCTTAATTAGATAATTGTCTATCTATAAATATGTATCGATAAAAATATATCGAATAAGCCTCTCCGAGTCAAGAAAATATTTTAAAAAAGTTCAGCGTTTCGCGTTCAATGTTTCAGGCAAGGACAAAAGAGAAGGGGACGAACCGTGAGGGGATGATTTCTTCCAACCTGGAACCCGAATCTTGCTTCCGGAAAGGGGGTTGCCCCCGGGAGGCGCCGGGGGCTTTTAAAAACGCATAAGGGGGGGGTGATGGTATCGTGAAGCTGGCGTTAAAGCCTCAATTGCAATTTAAATTGTGAGTCGGGGACATGGCTTTGGGGACACCATTCGAGATCCTTGCCGGCAACGGTGGTTTCGTTTGCCGGTAGGCGAGGAGAGAAGTAGCGGTAGAAGGAGGAGTTGGATAGTGCGCGTGGAGAGGGCTTGGAGGTGGCTGAGGTTGTTCCGCTGGAAGCGAGCATGAGAAGGAGCGAGAGAATCAGCATATTCAGTATCAGGTCGGACATTCTTCATGTCCCCCGACTCACGTTATAGGAAGGAAATGTGAGGGACTTTCGGTTCTTCACTTTTCCGTCCTCAAACAAACGAATGGTTGATTTCATGGATGTCATCCTGTCACCTGGCGGTGTCCGTTCTTGCCCTTCATGAGCCACACCGTGTGATCGAGGATGCCGTATTTTTTGAGTGCCTCGGCAACCATCAATCCTACTTCACTTTCCGTGAAAATTTCCTGCATCGTGTCCCACATCATGTGAAGGCTGACGTCCCCGGGGACCGCTGAATGAGTATAGACTCTCGCCTCATCGAGGCCGGGCGTGCCGCCCAAGCTGTGAATGAGATCCTTGAGCCACTTTATCACTGACGGTTCCACATCGGGCTGTGTTCTCAGGCGTATGATTTCTATCCATTGCATGTCTTTTTCCTCTCATCAGTAAAGCATTCTGCATGCCAGAAATTATTCTACATATTTTCAAACACTTAGAGATAGATGGCAGATTTACTGTCAAATATGACGGAAAGTTACTGGTATATTTGTCAGTTATAGTCTATACTATCGCATACGATAGTAATACAAGGGGGTAAGGGACTGTGAACGCCGATGAAAATGAGTTTTTCCGGGAACTGACCCTGAGGATATGCGGAACCCTGGATCTCGAAAAGGCTCTCTGGCAATGTTTCCTCTACGTATGTAATGTTATGCCCGCCGACGAACTGGATCTTATCATCTATGATTCGACCCTCGGTACGGTGGACGTTGTGGCAACCGCAAACGCAGCCGGGGGAGTCACGAGAATGGACAAAACGCACCTGCCGCCGGAATTGAGGCAGGAGATCGAAGAGGCCTATCGCCGGCCCCGGGTCCGTATCGCCGAAAATGTATTTGACGATCCAATCCTTGGCAGAATCGCCAGGAATCTCAATTGGGATGAATGCTCGATGATGCTGGGCAGGCTTATCATTGACGGCAAGTACCTTGGCGCCTTTGGCGTCAGGGCAGCGGGGTCCGGCCGCTACACCGAGGATCACGTGCGGCTGTGGTCCCTCGTCAACGAACCTGCCGCCATCGCGCTGGCCAATAGTCGAAGGCTGTACGAGGTCACGGAGCTCAAGGATATGCTTGCCGATGACAACCGGTATCTTCGGGATGAGCTGCGAAAGAACACCGTCGAGATCGTGGGGGCCGATTTCGGGCTGAAAGGCGTAATGGAAAGCGTAAGAAAAGTGGCGCCCCTTGTGAGTCCTGTTCTTCTCGTCGGCGAAACGGGGACCGGCAAAGAGGTCATTGCCAATGCCATTCATAACCTGTCCCCGCGCTATAACGGGCCATTTGTGAAGGTCAATTGCGGGGCAATCCCGGAATCACTCATCGACAGCGAACTTTTCGGTCATGAAAAGGGCGCTTTTACGGGGGCGCTGGCGCGCAAGAGAGGGCGTTTTGAGCGGGCCCATGGCGGCACCATCTTTCTTGACGAAATCAGCGAACTTCCTCCCCATGCCCAGGTGAGGCTTCTTCGCGTGCTCCAGGAGAAGGAGATCGAACGGGTGGGCGGTACGGAGCCCGTCAGGGTCGACATCAGGATCATTTCGGCGACAAACAGGAACCTTGAAAGAATGGTTGAAGACGGTGATTTTCGGGGTGATCTCTATTTTCGCATCAAGGTATTTCCCGTTGAGGTTCCTCCTCTCAGAGCGAGAAAGAACGATATGCCGGCCCTGGTCCAGCATTTTATCCGCAAGAAAAGCAGGGAAATGGTGCGCCATACCATACCTGTTCTTGCCCCGGGGGCCATGGATGCGCTCATGACATACGACTGGCCGGGGAATGTCAGAGAGGTCGAGAATGCGGTCGAGAGGGCCCTTATCCTTTCTGACGGGAAACCGCTTAAATTCGACGGAATCCTGGGTGTTTCAGGCGCATCCCGGGACCGCGCCCCGTCGATATTGGAAGCGAGTCCCGGTTTCCTGGCGCTTCATGATGTGGAGGCGGATCATATAAGGCGCATTCTGCAGGGCGCCGGCGGCAGAATCGAGGGCCCCGGGGGAGCCGCCGAACTCCTCGGTATGAACCCCGGAACACTCCGCCATCGCATGAGAAAGCTTGGCATTCCCTTTGGCAGAAAGTCGCGGGCCTGAGGATATCGGAGAATGACAACGTAATGGTCATTCTTCTTCACTATTTTTCTCACTGTCCTTTTGACTTCCGAAAAAAAATGCACTATACTGAACGAGCGTGTTCAGCCTCGTAATGGAACAAACAATATTTTCAAGCTGTGAAGCGTATTGCCAACGGCGGTTGTCGGTCGCGGGGAAGATTTCTGCCGGTTCAGGGGATCCGAGCACGATACGAATATCATAATACGAACACCGGTCGATGTCCGGGCGAAGTGAGGTTTTGCATGACGTTGAAAGAGGTCCAGGAAGTCCTGGAGGCGCAGGTGCTCTGCGGGAATGATGAGTGTCTCAAGCGCGGCGTCAGTATCTGCTTTGCCTGCGACCTTATCAGTGAGATGCTCCTTTATCTGAAGCCCCATTCACTCTTGATTACATCTTTGACCAATGCCCACGTTATTCACGCGGCACAGGTAATGGACGTCAAGGCAGTTCTCTTTGTCGGGGGACGCAAGCCCGACCAGTCTGTTATCACGAGCGGAGAATTGAACAAGATTCCCCTGCTCGCCACCCAACTTCTCACGTTCGATTGTTGCGGCCGGCTTTACGAGAAGGGTATTAAGACAGATAAGCAATAGCCCGGTTAGAGGAACCCTAACCATATGGTTGACAGCTTAACGTACACCCCGCAGATTACGCTTGAATTCAAGATAGGCGAGAAAGATTTTTTTGTTGCCGGAGAATGCGCGTCGCGGGTAAAAAAAACTCTTCAGCAGCTGGGACTCAAACAGAATGTCATCAAGAGGATCGCTATCATTATATATGAGGCCGCGATGAATGTAGCCATTCATGCAACCTCCGGAATGGTTACCGTCCACGTCGAGCCCGACGCGATCACGATACGCACGGAAGATGTGGGGGCTGGTATCGAAGACATCGATCTCGCCATGAAGGAAGGATATTCCACGGCAACCTACGAGATCAGGGAGATGGGTTTTGGGGCCGGTATGGGCCTTTCCAATATAAAACAATGCTCCGACGACCTTAAGATCGAATCAAAGGTGGGTGTGGGAACGACTCTTAACGCCAAAGTCTATTTTCAGGATCAGACGAGGCAGGCTGACGGGTAAACATGAATACGTATTTCCATTCCGTTACACTCGACACGGATAAATGCAAGGGCTGCACGAATTGCATTAAACGGTGCCCTGTGGAGGCTATCCGCGTGCGTGACGGCAAGGCGGTGATCGTCCAGGAGCGCTGCATTGACTGCGGTGAATGCATCCGGGAGTGCCCCAACCACGCAAAGATAGCCGTTACGGATAGCCTGGCGAAACTGTCTGAATATAAGTACAATATCGCCCTGCCCGCCCCGTCATTTTTCGGCCAGTTCAAGGAGCAGGTCAATATCGAGGATGTGCTCTACGCCTTCCGCGGCATAGGTTTCGACGAAGTCTTTGAAGTAGCGCTGGCGGCGGAGATCGTCGGTCACAGCGTTCATGAATTCTTGAATGAATATAAGGGCAAGCGGCCCATTTTTTCTTCAGCCTGTCCGGCCGTGCTGCGCCTCATGCAGATCAAATACCCCGACCTTTTGGACCAGGTAGCCCCTTTTCTGACTCCCATGGAAGTGGCGGCGCGGATCGCAAAGGAACAGGCGTCGCGAAAAATGGGCATTCCCTATGAAGAGATCGGTGCATTCTTCATTTCTCCCTGCCCGGCGAAGGTCACAGAGATGAGAAATCCCATGACGACGAAGCATTCCGCGGTAAACGGTGTCATCGGAGTAAACCTTATATATAAGGATATCATCAGGCATCTTGGGGATCGGACTACGAACGGCGGGCTGGACAAACTGCAGCGCGCCACCAAATTCGGCATGGCCTGGGGATACGTGACGGGAGAGTCACGCAACATCGCGGCAGCCACCACGCTTGCCGTGGGGGGCATCCACAATGTCATCAGCCTCCTGGAAGAGATTGAACGGGGCGAGCTTAAAGATGTCGATTTTGTAGAAGTTCAGGCCTGTACCGGCGGTTGTGTGGGAGGGCCTCTCAATATTCAGAATCTCTTTGTGGGCCGCATACGGCTTCGGGACCTCATAAAACGTTTCGGAACGAGGGAGGCGTATTTCACAGAAGCCGACCTTCAGGAGATTTACCGACAAAACCGTTTTGCCGCCACGGAACCGGTGGAGCCCAGGGCAATCATGACCCTTGACGAGGACGTCTCCCGGGCACTCATGAAGATGGAGCGCCTCGACCAGATAACGGACGAACTGCCGGGCCTTGACTGTGGTGCCTGCGGGTCACCGAACTGCAGGGCGCTTGCCGAAGACATAATTCGCGGTATAGCCTTCGAGACGGACTGCGTCATCAAGCTTCGGGAGAAGGTAAAGATACTGGCGGAGGAGATCCTTGACCTTGCCCGGATCGTTCCGCCCTCGATGAGCGATACCTCGAAAAAGGGCGGCGTCGGGCGGGAGCATTGATGTTTTTTCAAGGCGGGCCGTCTGGAAGCTTTTGCGGGCGGTGGTACATGGCTGATACTGTATTTTGAACTAAAAACCACACTATGACGGGGAGGAAAAGATGACCGTTGGTGAACTTGCAGGGGTGCTTGGCCTGGAGGTGCTCACGGGTGATACCAACCTCGATAGAGAGGTACGATCCGGATACACCTCTGATCTGCTTTCCGATGTGATCGCCAACATAGGTGATGATGCTGTCTGGATCACCATCCAGCGGCACATGAACATCCTCGGAGTGGCTAAGCTCAAGGATGTCCCGGCTATCATTATCCCCCGGAAACTACAACTCGAAGAGGGATTTATAGCCAAGGCAGGACAGGAAGACATAGCCATCCTGAGAGGCAGCGCCTCGGCGTTTGAGCTTTCCGGTCTCATCTACAACGAGCTGAAGAGAGGTTAAAGAGGGCTTGCCTGATTTTGCCTGCGATCTGCATATACATACGACCCTGTCACCCTGCGGCAGTCTCGACATGTCTCCCAGAGTCATCGTCGGGAAAGCGCGGGAAGCGGGGCTTGACATTATAGCTGTAACGGACCACAACATGACGGAGAATACACCTTACGTGAAAGAAGCGGGCGAACGTTGCGGGCTTGTCGTCCTTGCCGGCATGGAACTTCAGACGCGGGAGGAGATACACCTCATAGCAGTTTTTGACGACTACGACAGTGCGTATGAACTGCAGCTCATGATCTACGATCTCTTGCCTGCGGTGCCCAACGATGTCGAATTCTGGGGTGATCAGGTTGTTGTGGACACGGAGGACACTATAGTCCGCAGCGAGGACAGACTGCTTATCAGCTCGGCCCAGATATCCATCGAGGACGCAACCTCCTGGATAAAGTCCCACGGGGGGATAGCCATAGCCTCCCATATTGACAGCCCGACCTTCAGTATAATCAGCCAGCTCGGCTTCATACCGGCGGACATTCCCTTCGATGCCCTCGAGATAAGAAATCCGGAAAATGCCGGGGCTTTCATGCCATTCATTATGAGAAAGGATCTCCCCTTTGTGACATTCTCCGATGCCCACTACCCCGGGGACATCGGCAAAAGAAGGACTATTCTGACCCTGGGCGCCCCCGATTGCGGAAACATCGAAGACGCGCTGAAATCCATGGGCCGGCAGGCGGGGCCGCCGTCATGATGGAGGATATTTCATCCCATATCATGGACATAGTGATGAACTCAGTAACTGCTGAAGCAAAACATATTTCCGTCGTCATTGAAAAGGACCCCCGCACTTCGATCCTGGGCCTGATCATAGCCGACGACGGGGTGGGAATGGACAGTGAAACGGCGCAGAAGGTACAGGACCCCTTTTTCTCCACGAAGACGGGAAGAAAAGTGGGGCTCGGGATACCTCTTTTGAAAGGTACGGCCGAAACGACGGGCGGCAGCTTTGAACTCACCAGTGCAAGGGGCGCGGGAACGACGATCAGGGCAATTTTCGACTCACGGCACCCTGACCTGCCCCCCATGGGGAACGTCAGAGATACCTTCTTCGTCCTCATCGTGAGCCATCCCGACGTCGATTTCAATTTTCACTATTTCGTTGATGGCAAGGACTTTACGCTGGATACCGGGGAGCTGAAACGCGAACTGGATGGCGTTCCCGTCAATCATCCGGAAGTCATCAGTTTCCTGAGCAAATATCTTGACGAACATCTATGATTTTATATAGATTGTTATCACCATAAGGAGGCCGAGAGATGAACCTTGAAGAGCTGAAAAAGATAAGGGAAAAAGCGCAAAAGGATGTGGAGTTGAGGCAGAAGCAATCGCGGGTGCGGATCGTGGTGGGCATGGGCACGAGCGGTATCGCGGCCGGTGCACGTGACGTACTCAAGACTTTTGTTGAAGAAGTGGGCAAACGAAACCTTGCCGACGTCATCGTGACGCAGACCGGTGAGAAGGGTCTTGCTTCACAGGAGCCGATGGTGGAGGTCTTTGAAGAAGGCAAACCCGCCGTGGTATACGGCAACATGAGTCCTGAGAAGGCAAAAAGGGTGGTTGTAGAGCACGTAGTCAACGGGCACCCCGTTTCGGAATTTGCCATTTAGGCAAACTAAAAAGGAGGCCGGCTTGAACAGGGAAGCTATTCTCAAGAAGTTTGAACCAAACCTCAGCAACATTCTCTATATTATGCATGATCTCCAGGACAACAATCCCGAGAGATACCTTGCCAAAGAGGATATCGAGGCCTGCGGGGATTACCTGAACGTTCCCTACAGCTACGTCCACAGCGTGGCAAGTTTCTACACTATGTTCAGCCTCAAGCCGCGGGGAAGAAACATTATACGTCTCTGTGAATCTCCACCCTGCCATCTCATGGGGGCGGACTCGCTTATTGATTACCTCAAAGGTTCGCTAAAAGTTGATATAGGAGGAACAACGAAGGACGGTATGTTCACGCTGGAATTGACAAGCTGTCTCGGCGTCTGTGGTGTGGCACCAGCCATGATGCTTAACGAAGAGATGTTCGGCAATCTCACGCCCGAGAAGGTCGACTCCATCCTTGACAAGAGGAGAAAAGAAATATGAACCTCGTAAGAAACCACGTATTGATCAGTATCGATGCAGGGACGATCATGGCAGGAGCCCGGGCGGTCGAGAAGGCCCTGGTGGACGAGATCAACAGGCAGGGTCTTGCAGGTGAGATAGCCGTCCTGGAGACGGGCAGTATAGGGGCAACCGGTCAAGGGGTTGTCATTGTCGTTTATCCCGAAGGCCTCTATTATGCGAACGTTACCCCTGAGGACGCTTCGGAAATCGTTGAGGAACATTTGCTGAAGGGAAGGCCCGTGAAGAGACTCATAATGACGGAGATGCCCAGACAGCAGGTCATCAGGAAAGAAAAGACGGGTCTTCTCAAAGAGCAGGCCCGGATAGTGCTGCGCAACAGCGGCGTCATCAACCCGGAAAACATTGACGAATACATCGCCGAGGGAGGATACGAGGGGATCGAAAGAGCTTTTACCGAGCTCAAGCCCGCCGGAGTCATAAAGGAAATCAAGGATTCCGGTCTTGTGGGCAGGGGCGGCGCGGCTTTTACGACAGCTATGAAATGGGATTTTGCGAGTAAGGCCCCTGGCGATCCAAAATACATCATCTGCAATGCCGACGAGGGCGAACCGGGAACATTCAAAGACAGGCTTATCCTCGAAGGCGACCCCCACAAACTCATTGAAGGTATGATGCTGGCCGGATATGCTGTCGGTGCCGCGAAAGGGTTCATCTACATCCGCGGTGAATATGCCCTTTCCATCGAGCGCCTTGAAAAGGCCATTACACAGGCAAGGCTGTACGGACTGCTCGGCGAGAATATACTCGAAAGCGGTTTCAGTTTTGATCTGGCGGTGATGAAGGGCGCGGGGGCCTATGTCTGTGGTGAAGAGACCGCACTCATAGAATCGTTGGAAGGTAAGAGAGGTCATCCACGGAACAAACCGCCATACCCGGTAACGGAGGGTCTCTGGGGGAAGCCGACGGTAGTGAACAACGTGGAAACGCTGGCCAACGTGCCTGAGATCATCCGCAACGGCGCCGCCTGGTACCGGGGCTACGGTACTGACAAATGTCCCGGGACGAAGGTCTACACCATAATCGGGAACGTGGCGACGCCCGGCCTCATCGAAGCGGAGATGGGAACCACGCTTCGCGATATCATTTATGAATATGCCGGCGGTATCAAGGAAGGAAAGAAATTCAAAGGGGCCCTGGTCGGTGGTGCCGCGGGGGCCTTCATGGGACCGGAGATGCTCGATGCGAAGATGGATTTCGTAAACCTTAAGGAATACGCGGCCGTACTTGGCTCGGGCGCGATTCTCGTTATGGACGAGAGCACCGACATAGTGGGCATGCTGCAAAGCGTGCTGCACTTCTTTAAACATGAATCCTGCGGTCACTGCGTACCGTGCCGCCTTGGCACGAAACAGCTGGTTGAGATAGTCGACCGTATAGCTGGAGGAAAGGGGAAAGTCGAAGATATTGAAAGCCTCGTCAAGATATCCGAGGTGATGCGGGACACGTCGTTCTGCCCCCTGGGGCAATCATTAAACCTTCCCATATCCAGTTCGCTTAAATATTTTAGGGACGAGGTGTACGGCCGGGTCCAGCAGCCCGCATGATCTGAATGGTCATCCAAGGAGGTAGTCTAGAGACGCCATGATAAAAGCGACTATAAACAATGTGGAGATAGAGGCGCTCGAGGGGACAAGTATCCTCTGGGCGGCAAAAAAAGCAGGTTTTACCATTCCCACCCTGTGCAACCATCCCGATCTGAAGCCGGGTGGCCAGTGCGGTATCTGCGTCGTGGAGATTGAAGGCATACCCGGGCTGAAGAGGGCCTGCATGACTCCCGTGGGAGAAGGCTTCAAAGTGAAGACGCATACGCCGAGGATCATGGCGACGCGCAGGCAGCTTGTCGAGCTTATTCTCTCCAATCATGATACAGATTGCCTGACCTGCGTCAAGAACAACAATTGCGAGCTTCAGCAGCTTGCCTCGATAGTCGGCATCAACGTTCACGATTACAGCAGATCCGGGGAAAGGCTTCCCATCGATCGGTCAAGCGTCTCCATTGTTCGTGATCCCAACAAGTGCATACTCTGTGGGCGTTGCATCCAGGTTTGCAGCAATGTGCAGACCGTTGATGCCCTCGCCGTCAACCACAGGGGGTTCGACACGGTCATCACGACAGCCTTTGACGCGGGTCTCGGCAACAGCGTCTGCATCAACTGCGGTCAGTGTGTTGTTCATTGCCCCGTCGGCGCGCTCTACGAAAAAAGTGCCACCGAGGAGGTCTGGGAGGCTCTGCACGATCCTGACAAGTTTGTCGTGGTCCAGGAGGCCCCGGCGGTAAGGGTCATGCTTGGCGAAGAATTCGGTATGCCCACGGGCTCACTGGTCAGCGGCAAGATGCACGCGGCCCTGAGAAGGCTTGGTTTCGATGCTGTACTGGAGACGAATTTCACCGCAGATCTTACCATCATGGAGGAAGGGACGGAACTGATAGACAGGCTGACCTCCGGAAGGAACCTGCCCCTCATTACTTCCTGCAGTCCCGGTTGGATCAAGTTCATGGAAACCTATTTTCATGACATGATCCCCCATATGTCCACCGCAAAATCACCGCAGCAAATGTTCGGAGCCCTGGCAAAGACGTACTACGCCGAGGTGAAGGGGATAGACCCCGGGAAGATAGTATCGGTATCCATCATGCCCTGCACGGCAAAAAAGTTTGAGTGTCAAAGGCCCGAGATGAACGCGAGCGGTTACCGGGATGTCGATTATGTGCTTACAACGAGGGAGATCGGCAGGATGATGCGTGAGGCGGGCCTCGATGTAAAAGAGATGCCCGACGAACCCCCGGACGATATCCTGGGTGATTATACCGGTGCGGCTACCATCTTCGGCGCCACGGGCGGTGTCATGGAGGCCGCGGTGCGAAGCGCTTACCGCCTTGTCACCGGCAAGGAACTTGAAAACGTGGAGATAAAGCCTGTTAGGGGTCTGCAAGGCATCAAAGAAGCAGAGATAGATATCGACGGGACCAGGGTGAAGGTTGCCGTGGCCCATAGCTGCGGTCAGGCAAGAAAGCTTCTTAATAAGGTACAGGACCAGATCACTAAAGAGGGAAAATCGGAGTATCAGTTCATCGAGGTCATGGCGTGTCCCGGCGGGTGCGTCGGCGGCGGCGGCCAGTCCTGGGGCAGCAACATGGCGAAGCGGGCCAGAAGGGGTGAATCCCTCTACGAGGAAGACCGGAGTCTTCCGCTGCGGCGTTCCCACGAGAACCCCTCCGTTCTCGCCCTCTATGAAAAGTTTCTTGAAAAACCAAATTCGGAGAAGGCTCACAAACTTCTCCATACACACTATTACAAACGGAGTACTGTGGACGGTAAAATAAAACCAGCCTCGTAAACTTGATAGCGAGTCCACTCGAAGGGAGGAAGTAAAGATGTCGCAAGAAAAGCAATGCCAGTGTGCCGAGGTACAGGAGGAAGAGCTCTATCCCCGGCTGGAAGAAGTCATCATGGAACATCGTGGGAAGGGACAGGACCTCATCATGGTGCTCCACAAGGCACAGAACCTGTTCGGCTATCTTCCAAAGAAGGCTCAGGAAATGGTTGCCGAAGGGCTCAACGTTTCGCTCAATGAGGTCTATGGTGTAATCACCTTTTATAATTTCTTCTCTACGGTGCCCCAGGGAAGGAATAGTGTCAAGGTGTGTCTTGGCACGGCATGCTACGTGAGAGGTTCCCAGGAGGTCCTCGACAAAGCGCAGAAAGAACTCGGGATCAAGGTAGGCGGCACAACGGAAGACCGGCGGTATTCTTTGGATGTTGTGCGCTGTATCGGTGCCTGTGGCCTTGCGCCGGCAATGCTGGTCAATGAAGATGTCTACGGGCGGGTCAAATCGCCGCATCTTCCCGATATACTTGCCAAGTATGAATAAGGTTGAGGTAATGAGTGAAGCTGAAAAGTATGAGTAAGGAGGAAGGATAAACATGGAGGTATCTCGCGCTCACATATTGGTATGTGCCGGAGCTGCATGCGTCTCGTCGGGTTGCCGTCAAATCAGGGACGCTGTTGTCAATAAAGTAATCGAGCAGGGGCTGCAAAACGAAATCAAGGTCATAGAAACGGGCTGCGTCGGCTCCTGTGACTTAGGTCCCCTGGCACTCGTCTACCCCGAAGGCGTGCTCTATCAGAAACTCAAACCTGAGGACGCCGAGGAGATCGTTACCGAACATCTTCTCAAGGGAAGGATAGTCGAGCGTCTTCTTTATAAAGAGGCAACAACGGCGAAGACGATCCCTTCGATGAAGGAGATCGACTTCTTCAAAAACCAGATAAAGATCGTTCTTCGAAACTGCGGCGTCATCAATCCGCTGAACATTGAAGAATATATCGCCCGGGATGGCTATATGGCCCTGGGCAAGGCGCTGACTTCGATGACCAGGGAAGAGGTCATCGATGAAGTGTTGAAATCGGGCCTTCGCGGCCGCGGCGGCGGAGGTTTTCCGACGGGTTTGAAATGGAAATTTGCCTTCGAGTCTCCCGGCGATGTGAAATACGTAGTCTGCAACGCCGATGAGGGTGACCCGGGCGCATTTATGGACCGCAGCGTCCTCGAAGGCGACCCGCACAGCGTTATAGAAGCGATGGCCATCGCGGCCTACGCGATTGGCGCTCAGCAGGGCTACATTTATGTCAGGGCGGAGTATCCCCTTGCCATCGAGCGCCTTAACTGGGCCATCGGCCAGGCGCGGGAATACAAGTTCCTGGGAAAGGACATCCTTGAGACAGGGTTCAATTTCGATCTTGAGATCCGTATCGGTGCAGGCGCGTTTGTCTGCGGCGAAGAGACGGCCCTCATGATCTCCATCGAAGGCAAGCGCGGCGAGCCGAGACCGAGACCGCCTTTCCCGGTGGTCAAAGGCCTTTTCAACGCCCCGACGCTCCTTAATAACGTTGAAACATATGCCAATATCGCCGCCATTATCAACAACGGGGCGGCCTGGTATTCCCAGTACGGTACCGAGAAGAGCAAGGGCACCAAGGTCTTCGCCCTCGCCGGTGCCGTCAACAATACCGGCCTCGTCGAAGTGCCCATGGGTACCCCCCTGGGAGATATCGTCTTCAACATCGGCGGCGGCATCAAGGGCGGCAAGAAATACAAGGCGGCGCAGCTCGGCGGTCCCTCCGGCGGCTGCATCCCCATCAATCACCTGAACGTTCCCGTTGACTATGAGTCGGTATCGGAACTCGGCGCCATCGTCGGGTCCGGCGGCCTCATCGTTGCCGACGAGGATACGTGCATGGTCGACTTCGCACGGTTCTTCCTGGATTTCATTCAACACGAATCATGCGGCAAATGCCCGCCATGCCGGATCGGAACCAAGCGCATGCTGGAGATCCTAAAGCGGATCACTCATGGCGAAGGCAAACCGGAAGATATAGACGATCTCGTCGAACTCGCAACGCGCATCAAGGACTCGGCCCTGTGCGGTCTGGGTCAGACGGCGCCGAACCCGATTCTGTCAACGCTCAGGTATTTCAAACACGAGTATATGGAACATATCGAAGACAAGCATTGCCGGGCCGGCGTATGCAGCGCGCTCTTTGACGCCCCCTGCCAGAATGCCTGCCCTGCCGACCAGAATGCCTGGGGTTACGTAACACTCATCAGCGAAGGAAGATTGAAAGAGGCCATCGCGGTTATCAAGGAGGCAAACCCCTTCCCGGCAACGCTCGGCAGGGTCTGTGTCCATCCTTGCGAAGCCAAGTGCCGCAGGGCGCAGATAGATGCACCGGTTTCCATTTGCGCACTCAAGCGTTTTGCCGCGGATGCGGATATGCGTACCTATCCTCAGTATAAACCCCAGACCGAGCAGCCGAGGGGCAAGAAGGTCGCCGTCATCGGTGCCGGTCCTGCCGGGCTTGCCGGCGCCTATTTCCTCGCCCTCAAAGGGTACGGCGTAACTGTTTTCGAGGCACTGCCGGTCGCGGGCGGAATGCTTGCGGTAGGTATTCCTGATTACCGTCTGCCCAGAGAGATATTGAACAACGAGATAAAGTCCATCACCGAACTGGGTGTGGAGATCAAGTACAACATGGCCCTCGGCAAAGAGATCACCGTACAGAAGCTCTTCAGTGAGGGGTACAGCGCAATTCTGGTGGCAACAGGGGCCCACAAGGGACAGAAATTGAATATCGCCGGTGAAGATGCGCAAGGTGTGCTCGACGGCGTGACATTCCTGCGTGACGTGAACCTCAATAATACCATGAAGGTTGAAGGCAAGGTTGTTGTCATCGGCGGCGGCAATGTCGCCATAGACACGGCACGGGCCGCATTGCGGCTTGGAGCCAAAGACGTGTCGATCCTCTACCGGCGCGAAAGGTCCGATATGCCGGCCTATAGCGAAGAGATCGATGAAGCCGAGACTGAAGGAGTTGTGATCCATACACTGGTAGCACCCAAATCCATAGTTGTCAAGGACGGCAAGATTACAGGCGTCGAGTGCGCTCGCATGAGTCTCGGTAATTTCGACAAAGGCGGCAGGCGTACGCCTCAGGCAATCCCGGGCTCGGACTTCGTCGTGGATGCGGACCTGATCATAGCCGCCATCGGCCAGACACCCGATCTTTCATGGATGAACGGCGACGGGGTCAAGGCTGATAAGGCAGGTACCGTTGAAGTAAATATGAAGAGCCTTGCGACGGGCGCGGAAGGTGTATTCGCCGCCGGCGATAACGTCAGGGGCCCGGCCACGGTCGTTGAGGCGGTAGGTGACGGCAAGACAGCCGCCATGGCCATCGACGAATATCTGGGCGGTGACGGACTGGCACCGAATGCGTACCGCAATGAACTTGTCAACATGGTCGTTACGTATGACGAGGCGCAATATCAGCAGGAACTGGGCCGGCAGGCGATGCAGCACCTGCCGTTGTCGAAGCGAGACCGGAATTTCAACGAGGTCGTTCTCGGGTACGATAACAAAGCGGCAGTCGAGGAGGCGAAGCGCTGTCTCCACTGCTATCTCAGGCAAAGTGAGTAAGCCTGAGATCACAAAGGGAGTGTGAACTATATGACGATAAGTGTAGTAATAGACGGTCGGCCGCTTGAGGTTGAAGAAGGCACGAGTATACTTGATGCGGCCGCACAGGCTAATATCCACATACCCACATTGTGCTATCTGCCTGAGGTCCAGGCGATAGGCGCCTGCAGGGTCTGCCTTGTCGAGATCGAAGGAAACCGCACCCTTCAGGCGGCATGTGTTTCACCTGTCGCAAAGGGGCAGGTAATTTATACGAACACCGACAGAGTCCGCAAGGCAAGGCGGTTCTCAGTCGAAATGCTTCTCTCCAATCATCCCTTTGAATGCCTCAGCTGTGCGAAGAATCTCCATTGCGATCTGCAGACACTGGCCTACGACCTGGGCATCCGCGAGATCCGTTTCTCCGGAGAGAAAAGCGGCGGGCGGATTGATGAATCCTCTCCATCGATCAGGCGCGACCAGAACAAGTGTATCCTGTGCAGACGCTGTGTAACGGTCTGCCAGGAGATTCAGTCCGTGACGGCCCTCTACATGCAGGGAAGGGGCTTCGAGACAAGGGTGGAGCCTGCTTTTGACCGCGATATCAATGATGTGGCCTGCACAAACTGCGGCCAGTGCTCCGTCGTTTGCCCCGTGGGGGCCATCACGGAAAAGGAATATATTGACGAGGTCTGGGCCGCCTTAAGTGACCCGACCAAATTTGTTGTGATACAGGACGCGCCCGCGGTCAGGGTGGCCCTTGGTGAAGAGTTCGGTTATCCTCCCGGCACGCTCGTGACGGGCAAGATGCTGGCGGCGGCCCGCAGACTGGGCTTTGACCGGGTCTTCGATACGAACTTTGCCGCGGACCTCACCATTCTGGAAGAAGGGACGGAGCTTCTGACACGCGTCAAGAAGGGTGGCACTCTTCCGATGATCACAAGCTGCAGCCCGGGTTGGATCAAATTCATCGAACATTTTTACCCCGAGTTGCTCGATCACCTCTCTACCTGCAAATCACCGCACATGATGCTCGGCGCCTTGACGAAAACCTACTTCGCGGCGAAATCAGGCGTGGATCCGAAAGACATGATCGTTGTATCCGTCATGCCCTGCACCGCCAAGAAATTCGAGTGCAACCGTCCTGAGATGTACGACAGCGGCTACAAGGACGTCGATTACGTGTTGACGACCCGCGAATTTGCCAAGATGATCAAACAGGCCGGGATTGACTTCCAAAACCTTCCCGATGAGAAATACGACGACCCCATGGGCGAGTATACAGGTGCCGCGACGATCTTCGGCGCAACCGGCGGTGTCATGGAAGCCGCATTGCGCACGGCCTATGAAGTGGCCACGGGTAAAGTGCTCGAGAACGTCGAATTCACAGCTGTACGGGGCCTTGAGGGTATTAAAGAGGCGACCATCCCCGTGGAAGGAATCGGGGACGTCAGGGTTGCCGTGTCCCATGGCCTTGGCAACGCCCGCAAGCTACTGGATAAGATCAAGACCGGCGAGGCGAATTACCATTTTATTGAGGTTATGGCATGCCCCGGCGGTTGTGTAGGCGGCGGCGGCCAACCCATTCCCGTAAACAATGATATCAGGCTGCTAAGGGCCCAGGCGCTCTACAGTGAAGACTGTGCCCTCACATATAGAAAATCCCACGAGAACCCGTCCATCAAGAAGATCTACGAGGAATTTCTGGGGCAGCCGCTGGGCGAAAAGTCACACCACCTCCTCCACACCCATTACACACCGAGGAGCAAGTTCTAGGCAAAGGAAATGCCATGCATACCCGCCCGGGAGAACCGGGCGGGTTTTTCTTTGTGAGAAACTTCCAACCACACTGTTTCTAAAACGGTTAAAAGTTACGATGTCGAGATTTTCACGTTGCAACTGAACCTGAATTGAGAGACAATTATGAACCTGTTATGGATTCCCCGCCGCGGATGGGCTCGCCCCTGTGTTGATATCGGCGGTTGCTGAAGTCGAGAGATGGATATTATTCTGAAAATAATCCCCGTGGTGCTCATATTCCTGCTGGGATATATACTGAAACGTCTGAGTATTCTCAAGAAGGAAGACGGCGACCTATTCCTCAAGGTGGTATACTATATAGCATTACCCGCCTTGATCATTATATCCGTAGCAGATGTAGAACTTCGGCTGAACTTTGTATTCCTGCCCATTTCGGCGGTGCTCACGGCGTTGACAACTACTCTGATATCCTACTGGACAGGCAGGATTCTTCGTCTTCCGAGGCCGTCACTGGGTACTTTCATCATCGGCTCGACGATAATGAACATAGGCTTCACCTTGCCGTTCTTCATCACGGCATACGGAAAGCAGGGCCTGGCGAGAATCACCATGTTCGATTTCGGGAATATGGCGATCATTTTCACATTTGTATACTGGCTTGCATGCAAACACGGTGCAACCGACATTGATCAGAAAGTAATGGTGAAGAAATTGCTTCTGGTGCCCCCGATGTGGGCACTGCTGATCGCTGTTCTGTTGAACCTCCTCAAGATTCCGATCCCCTCCTTTATCAATGACTTTCTTGGGATGGTCGGCTGGATGATGACCCCGTTGGTTATGCTGGCCCTGGGACTCTATTTCAGCCCCAGAATGGTAAGAATGGGCCCGGTTTTTTCAGCGACCTTCATCAGAATGATTCTCGGTTTTGCCTGCGGATTCGTGCTGGCAAACCTGTTCGGTCTGGAGGGGCTCAACAGATCGATCGTGATGATCGGATCGGCCGCTCCTGTAGGTTATACCACCCTTACTTTCTCCTACCTGGAAAATCTCGACAAAGAATTCGCCGCCAGTCTCATATCATTCTCCATCATCATGGGGATGATCATCACACCCGCACTGATACTCCTGCTCCAATAACCGGAGCTGTTTTCACGTAACAGCCCCCATCCTATTTGATCATCACAAGGAGCATCTTATAGCGGGATACGGCTTTGAGCGCGTGCGGCTTGCCGGCCGGCATGATGATCATTTCGCCCTCCTTCACGGAATGCGGCTCGCCGTCGATTGTGATCCGGGCCTCACCCTCGAGGAGGTATACCACAGCGTCAAAAGGCGCCGTGTGCTCGCTTAAACCCTCGCCTTCGTCGAAAGCAAAAACGGTCATCGTTCCCGAGGGTTTCCTGATGATCTCACGGCTCACAACGGAATGTTCCTGGTACTGGGCCACGTCCTTTAGTTGAAAAGCGCGGGTCGTATTTCCTGTGGCAATAAAGTTTTCAGTCATGATGTCTTCCTCCTGTTTAATATTATCTCATAACAGGGATAGCGAAAGGTGTATTTGACCTGGGTCAAATTCCCGGACGGGACCCACTTGATTGTTTCGTCCGCACGGTTTATAACAAAGAACGATGAGCGAGTTCAGGATTGAACGTGATCTGCTGGGCGAGCTGGAGGTGCCGGGTGATGCCTATTACGGCATCCACACGGTGAGGGCCCTTCGAAATTTCCCCATCTCCTCTTTTTTGGTACCCTGGGAGCTTATAGCCGCGCTTGCCGAAGTGAAGCAGGCCTGCACACTTGCCAACATGAAGGCGGGCCTTCTCGACGGCAGGATAGGCGAAGCAATCGTCGCCGCGGCCAGGGAGGTTGCAGGGGGCGCCCTTGCGGATCAGTTTGTCGTCGACGCCTTCCAGGGAGGAGCCGGGACATCGACGAACATGAACATGAACGAGATCCTGGCTAACCGCGCGATAGAGCTACTGGGCGGACAGAAGGGACAGTACAGCATAGTCGACCCTCTGGGCCACGTCAATCTTTCCCAATCCACCAATGACGTCTACCCGACGGCCTTGAAGGTGGCCGCGATCAGGGTGGTCATCTCCTTGAGCGAGGCAATCGCGCGCCTTCAGGGAGCGCTACAGAAAAAGGAACAGGAATTCGCCGGTGTCCTCAAGCTTGGCAGGACGGAGATGCGCGACGCCGTGCCCATCACCCTGGGACAGGAATTCGGGGCCTATGCCGAGGCCTTTGCCCGCGACAGGTGGCGTCTTTTCAAGGTTGAAGAGCGCCTGCGGCAGGTCAATCTGGGCGGTACCGCCGTCGGCACGGGCCTCAACGCGAAACGGGAATACATTTACGCGGCGATCAGCGAGCTGCAGAGCATCACGGGGCTCGGCATCGCCCGGGCGGAGAACATGGTGGACGTTACCCAGAACGCCGATGTTTTCGCGGAGGTCTCGGGGCTTGTCAAGGCCGCCGCCGTCAATCTCGCAAAGGTGTCCTCCGACATGCGCCTTCTTTCGATGGGGCCGCGGGGAGGCCTTGCCGAGATAAAGTTGCCCGTTCTCCAGGAAGGCTCATCCATCATGCCCGACAAGGTCAACCCCGTCATCGCCGAGATGGCCACCGGGGTCGCCTTTCAGGTGATGAGCTTCGATCAGGCCATTACGCTGGCCGCATCGTCAGGACAGCTCGAACTCAATGCGTTCCTTCCTCTTATAGCCTTCAATCTCCTGACGGAGTTGAAGCTCCTCATGAACGCCGTATCCATCTTCCGAACGCACCTTGTCGAAGGGGTGGTGGCAGACGAGGAACGATGCAGGAAATGGCTTGAAGAGAGCCTTTGCCTTGCCACCGCGCTCGCCCCCTACATCGGCCACGAAAAGGCGGGCGAAATTTCGAAGGCCGCGTGCGCCGAGGGGAAGACCATTGGCGAGACCGCCGTCGAAAGAGGGTGTTTTTCACCGGAGGAGATCGAGGCCATCTTCCAGCCCCGGGAGCTGACAAGACCGGGCATAGCGGGGTCCAAAAAAGTAAAGAGAGACAAGGAAGGCTAACCGTGACCGACAATACGCTTAATCAGACTCCGCGTGGAAGCCGCCTGCACATTGCCATCTTCGGCAGGCGCAACGCCGGTAAATCGAGCCTCATAAATGCCCTGACGAATCAGGATATCGCTATTGTTTCCGACGTTCCCGGGACCACGACAGACCCCGTTTACAAATCGATGGAGATACTTCCCATCGGACCCGTCGTGATTATCGACACGGCAGGTATCGATGATGTCGGCGAGTTGGGAAGGCTGCGTATAGAAAAGGCGCTTGGGGTCCTCAACAGGACGGATCTTATGCTCCTTGTCATCGATCCTGTCTCCGGTTTCGGGCCTTTCGAGGAAGAGGTCGCAGAGAAGGCCCGCGAAAACAAGGTACCCGTCATCCTCGTCGTCAACAAGATTGACATCTATCCGCAGTTTGAAATGGACGGCGCCGGTATGCCCGCCGTCATGGTGAGCGCCGTTACTCGACAGGGTATTGACGAACTGAAAATGGCGATGATCAGTCAGGCACCCAGGGACTTCATGACACCGACGATTCTCGGAGACCTCATCTCTCCGGGTGACACCGTCGTACTTGTCGTCCCCATCGACCTTGCCGCGCCCAAAGGCAGGCTCATCCTCCCCCAGGTTCAGACCATCCGCGACATCCTTGATAACGATGCAATGGCCCTCGTGGTGAAGGAGCGCGAATTGAAAGCCGCGCTTGCCGGGCTCAAAGAAAAACCCCGCCTTGTCGTCACGGATTCCCAGGCATTCCTCAAGGTTGCCGCCGATACGCCCGGGGATGTTCCCATGACGTCCTTTTCAATTCTTTTTGCGCGCCACAAGGGCAACCTGACCACGCTTGTCGAGGGCGCCCGGGCGATAGAAGATCTCTCCCCCGGCGATAAGGTCCTTGTTTCCGAGGCCTGCACGCATCACCGCGTCGAAGACGATATCGGCACGGTGAAGATACCGAGATGGCTTAACCAGCTTGTGGGCGGGCCCCTTGACTACACGTGGGTCAGCGGACCGGAAATGCCGAAGGACCTGTCAGGGTACAAGCTGATCATTCACTGCGGTGCGTGCATGATTAACCGCAAGGAGATGCTCCACCGGCTCATGGTGGCGAAGCATGCCGGGGTTCCCATCGTGAATTATGGGGTCCTCATTGCCTATGTTATGGGCATCCTTGATCGCACTCTGAAGCCTTTCCCTGAGGTGGCGCTGACCATGGAAGATAGCTGCTGAAAAGGCTCCCGGGCTTCCTTTACTTTTAAGAATCCACGCAATATACTTATGCAACGGAGGCCACGCCATGAACAAGAACGAACAGGCAGAACGGGCCGATTTCCTCGATGAAGCACTGATCGCAAACATTCTGGAAAAGGCAAAAAACGCCTCGATCGAAGAGGCACGAGCAATAATAGAAAAAGGTCGCGAGGCCAAAGGGCTTGATCCGTATGAGACTGCCGTCCTGCTTCACGCCGCGGACGGCGATGCACAGACGGCTCTTTTCGAAGCCGCCCGGGAAGTGAAAGAGAAGATCTACGGAAAGCGCATTGTTTTTTTCGCGCCGCTCTACATCAGCAATTACTGTATCAATAATTGCACCTATTGCGGATACAGGCTTCATAACGCCATAGCGAGGCTCAAACTCGACATGGAGGAGATCGAGCGCGAGGTCGTCGCGCTCGAGGCGATGGGACACAAGAGGATCGCCCTCGAGGTTGGTGAAGATCCGGAAAACTGTCCCATAGATTATGTACTCGAGGCCATGGAGAGGATCTATTCGGTCAAGGACAGAATGGGCAGCATTCGGCGCATCAACGTCAATATTGCGGCGACCACTATTGAAGATTATCGCAAGCTGAAACAGGCAGGTATAGGCACCTACATCCTGTTCCAGGAAACCTATCACCGCGAGACATACCGAAAGGCACATCCGTCGGGGCCCAAAAGTGACTACGACTGGCACACAATGGCGATGGACAGGGCTATGCAGGCAGGCATCGACGACGTCGGAATGGGCGTCCTCTTCGGCTTATATGATTTCAAGTTTGAGGTCCTCGGTCTGCTCCTTCATTCACTCCATCTTGAAGAACGTTTCGGTGTAGGATGTCACACAATTTCGGTACCGAGAATGAGGCCGGCGGAAGGTGTAACGTTCGAGAATTTCCCCCACCTGGTCAACGATCACGATTTTAAGCGGATGGTGGCCATTATAAGACTCGCCGTTCCCTATACGGGCATGATCCTTTCCACGAGGGAACCCGAGGGGTACCGCGACGAGGTCATCGCGGTAGGCATATCGCAGATCAGCGCGGGTTCCTGCACAGGTGTCGGAGGATACCACAGGGACATAGAAAAAACCGAGATAAGAACCCAGGGCCAGTTCCAGGTCGAGGATCACCGCAGCACCGACGAGATGCTTCGCAGCGTCTGCCAGTCGGGATACCTTCCGAGCTTTTGCACCGCCTGTTACCGGCAGGGAAGGACGGGAGACCGGTTTATGGCACTCGCCAAGACCGGCGAGATCCAGAATATCTGCCAACCCAACGCGATCCTCACTTTCAAGGAGTTCCTCGTCGACTACGCATCGGGCGAGACGAAGACAGTGGGAGAAGAGGTGATTCAAAAGCACCTCAAGTCGGTACCGAATGCCAGGATGCGCGAAGAAATCCAAAACAGGCTCACGAGGATCGAGGCCGGCGAAAGGGATCTCTATTTTTGATTGCCGCATCAAAATGCCCTTGCCTGCACTGGGCATTGCTTATATACTTTATGCAGGCTTGGATTCGGTTTCACGTTGTCAAAAAAAAATAGGGGGCTTAGGGTTATGAAGACTGCAAGAGAGATTCTCAAGAACAAAAACAAGGAGATCTGGTCTATAGCGCCGGACAACACTGTTTTCGAAGCCTTGAAGGTGATGGGTGAGAAGGAGATCGGTGCCCTGATGGTCATGGACCAAAAGTCAAAGGTCTACGGGATCATTTCTGAGAGGGACTATGCCCGGAAGATCATACTGAAAGGCAAGACCTCAGCTGAGACTAAGGTGTCCGAGATCATGACGCCCATGGACAAGATGTTCACCGTGAAGCCTGAAGCAACCGTTGAGGACTGCATGGTTCTTATCACGGCAAAGCGCATCAGGCACGTCCCGGTTTTTGAAGATGATAAATTCGTAGGTCTCATCTCCATCGGCGACGTCGTCAAATCCATCATTTCCGAAAAAGATATGCTCATCGAACATTTGAGCAACTATATCGCAGGCAAATACATTTAAGGATCATGATGTCCCGGCTGCTGCCGTTTCTTCATGGAGTGGCCGGGGCCTTTTCCCACCGTCCTTCCCAGTGCTTCAATGCGTAGGATTGCCGCAGCCGTGCATTCCGCTGATTCGTCAAGCGATGACTTGCCGGGGTAGAGCTGATAATCCTTTTTTATTTGACGGGAGTGTTGTTGGGCATGAAGACGTTCGCGCCCCTCTTCAGAGCCAGGTTGCGGCCCTCTCCGGAAAAGACCGCATCGAAGGCCGTCGGTACCCCCGGGGTCTCTCCCGGCAGTCCGATCATAAATGGGGATAGTGTACCGCCAGCCATACCGTGGGTCCTTCATCATCGGTCCTCGTCACCCTGTGACGGTGGTGGGCGGGTATGACCAGATAATCTCCCGGAAGGAGATTGATGGGTTCCGGCTCTGTTTCGAAGAGGATACCGGCGCTTCCCTTAAGAAGAACCACCAGTTCGTTGAGGTCCTGATCGTACCAGAGATCCTGAGGCGTCGTCTGTCCGCGGGAGATGATTCTCTCGATACGCACCTGACCGCTTTCAACGATGGTCTCGAATATCTCTTCTGGTATGTCCGCCGGAATCCCAAAAAAAAGATTGTTTGGTCCTGTCATGGTGTCCTTCTATCGCCTGAGTTGTGGGCGGTTGATCCGGGTTTGCCGTACAGGTCCTTTAGGACATATATGGCTTATGGAACGTATTTCCAATTTTTCCTGGTTCCTTGTTCCGTGATAATTCGCAGCGTGTCCTTGAACTCTTCCTCGTCGGGCGCAAGTTCGACGGCCTTTTTTGCGAGTCTTTCGGCCTCGTCAAGGTTTGTGCCCTTTGTGTAATAAAGCCAGGCAAGGTTATTGTAGGCCCTGGGGTCATCGGTCTTTTCAATTGCGTCCCGGTAAGCCGCCTGTGCCCTTTCAAGGTCCTTCTTCTGAAAAAAGACATTACCCATATAGAGATAGGCAATGGGCAGCTCCCTCGACGCCGTTTCGTATTCCTTCAGTGCCGCATCCAGTTCTCCCGAGCGTTCATAGCTGACGCCGAGATTGATGTGCTCCTGGGGAGTCAGGGGATCATTAAGTACCAGGATCCTGGGAAGGCTGCAGGAGGCGAGGCACAGCAGTAAACCCAGTATCAGGAGATAGACAGGCGAAGCGCCCAGTATCCTGTTTTTTTCCATACCTTCTCCAGATCGGAGTTCGTGACCGTCTCCCTCTCCCTACGACCCGAATTAACGATGATGCCATCGCGGGTGTATCCGGTCACCACCAGGAAATGATTGAGTTGATAGAATGAAAGACCGTATTCGACAAAGAGGATAAGAGGTATTCCCCGATCGATATGATCGCGTATGTCGCCCATCGAGCCGCGGAACTGCTGTGCGGAAAATCCCTTTTTCTTTGGATAATTCTCAAGGTCGGAGGGCAGCACGCCACGGGCGCCCGGGCTGTAGATGGCCCTCGTTATTTCATTGATGCCGATCCTTTCGGCTCCACCCTGACGTATGTACCAGTAGTTCATGACCGTGGCGAGCGCCGCCGGGCCGCATTGGTAATCCTCCTGTGGAAAAAAAGGCACGCCCGAAAGCATCTTTGACTCGTCGGGCAATACCGTCGGAGAAGATGCGCAAGCGCAAAGGAACAGGAGCACGACGCAAAATAAAGGAAAGATTCTCTTCATACCATAAAAAATAACCATGGAGCACCTGTCAGAGAGCACTCCATGGTTCCGGGTTCACATGCTATTGCGTCACCACGACCTTCTTGCCCGACGTGAGGTTGATGATGAGAATAACGAGCAGTACGATGACGAGGATGGCTATGACGATGCCAAGTCCGCTGTCTTGTCCTACCTTGAGATCGTCAAGCTTCTGGGCAAAACTGTGGATCTGCTGGTCACTCATCTCGGAAATGCGCGATTGTATTTCCTCAGGGGAGAAACCGAGATCCAGAAGCCGCTGTTTGACGAGCTTCATCTCGAGGACTGTCTGTATCTTCTGGACGTCGGCGGCCCTTTCACCGGAAGAGAGGGTAATCGCCTGGGAGGGCATAAATGCCGCCTCAACGCGCGGTGCGATACCAATGATGAACATAACTGCGACAAGATAATAAATCGTGATTTTCCTGGTCATGACTTCACCTCCTTTCACATTTGCTCGACTTCGCCGTATATCAAAAAGTATATATCCAATATCAACCGGTTTGTAAACATTTTTCACCCGTTGTGTGAAAGCCCTGTTCTCGCCGTTCTCCGATGCTCTTAACACTACATGACAATTGAAGGATTAGCGATCCTATGGTATTCTGCACACATAACGGCCGACGATCCTTACGGTCGATCCCCGGACAAAACAGGGAGGTTCTTATGTCAACACTATATGATGTTTATGCAAGGGAAGTTCTCGACAGCAGGGGGAATCCCACCGTGGAGGTGGAAGTGGTTCTCGAAAGCGGGGCAACGGGCCGGGCAATCGTGCCTTCGGGGGCCTCGACAGGCGAAAGGGAAGCGCTGGAGTTGCGCGACGGCGACGCAAAGAGATACAAAGGCAAAGGCGTAAGGAAAGCCGTAGACAACGTAAACAATATCATAGCTCCTGAGGTGGAAGGGCTGGATGCCCTCGACCAGGCATATATCGACAAGGTTCTCATCGACACCGACGGCACGGAGAACAAGAGCAATCTCGGCGCCAACGCCACACTTGGCGTCTCGATGGCAGTGACCCGCGCGGCAGCCGACTTCCTCGGAATTCCCCTCTACCAGTACATCGGAGGAATCAGGGGGCGCGAGATCCCCGTTCCGATGATGAACGTGATAAACGGCGGGGCCCACGCCCAGAACTCACTCGATGTCCAGGAGTTCATGATCGTGCCGGCCGGCGCCGAATCGTTCAGCGAAGCCCTGAGGATGGGCGCGGAAGTCTTTCATACCCTGAAAGGGATTCTGAAAGATCAGGGTTATTCGACGGGAGTTGGCGATGAAGGCGGTTTTGCACCGCAGATAGCCTCGACCACGGAAGCCCTGGATACACTCATGAAGGCCATCGCGAAGGCAGGTTTCAAGGCAGGCAAGGATGTCTTCATCGCTCTCGATGTCGCTGCAAGCGAGCTGTACAAGAAGGGAAAATATCATATAGACGGCAATGTGTGGGATGCCGGAAAACTGGTGGATTTTTACGAGACCATAGTAAAAAAGTACCCGATAGTCTCCATTGAGGACGGATTTGCTCAGAACGATTGGAAGGGGTGGAAAAAATTTACCGAACGGTGTGCCTCTACCATACAGATCGTTGGCGACGACATCTTTGTCACCAATCCGAAGATCTTTGCCGAAGGCATAGAAAAAGGGATTGCCAACAGTATCCTCATCAAGCTCAACCAGATCGGCACGGTCACCGAAACCCTGACTACCATCGAGATGGCGAAGCGTGCCGGTTATACCTGTGTTATCTCTCACCGTTCCGGTGAAACGGAAGACACCTACATAGCCGATCTTGCCGTTGCGACGAACGTAGGCCAGATCAAAACAGGGTCCGCCTCGAGAAGCGAAAGGATAGCGAAATACAACCAGCTGCTGCGAATCGAAGACGAACTTGGCGAACTGGCCATATTCGGCGGCGACAGCGTTTTTTACAGCGTGAAGAAAAAGTAAAAGACTTTCCTTCGAAGATGGGACATGCGGAAATTGAGCATATCAATCAGCGCCCCGGTTGAAGACGGGGCGCTGATCTTTTATTTTCGTTATTGAGGAGGTTTGGCAGACTTGTCCGGTTTCGGCTGGGAGTCCTGATTCTCACAGTCTCTGAGGCAATCGGCCAGACATTTGGCTTCCTTTTCTTTCGTGCATTTGGAATCGGTGCAGCAATCGGAACGGCAGTCATCACGACAGGACGCGGCGATAGCCGATGGGGGCACGGGTGTTAGAATGACCGCCAGGGCAATCAGGGCCATTAACATAGATGCGAGAAAAATATTTTTCATCGTATCACCTCCTTTGAATGGTGCATGACGGTTTATAACACTATCATTCGATACAGTCAATGTCGTCCGTCACATCACAGTGATGAAGCGACGTGTATGAACAATTTTTCTTTCGAATTTCGGTGCTTTTTCTCCGGAGATGGGATACATTGTACATACAATCCAAATGAACGGTATTTCGTATGGTAAAGCTTTACAATATAGTGGAGTCACGGGTAACCGAATGCGTCGGTACAAAAGAGAATATAGCCGTCTATATCAATCCCGACGAGAAGGAGAGACGCTATCTGATCCAAAAGTATCAGATAGACGAGCATACCCTCCAATCCGCCCTTGACCCCGACGAACTCTCCCGTATCGAGATAGAATCAAACCATGTCGCGATCATTCTGAAGGTGCCCGTCAACTACCAGGCCGAGCATGCCTTTGAATTCCTGGTATCGTCGATGGGCATGTTCCTCTTCGAAAAGGTACTGATCATTGTCATGGCCGAAGATCTTCCCATCTTCGACAGCAAAACCTTCGCACGCGTGAGCCGTCTTGCCGAGACGATGCTCAAAATTGTCAGTTACAGTATCTTCCGTTTCCTTGAACACCTGAGGGTTATCGACATGGTGTCCGATGAACTTGGCGACAAGATCAGCACGTCCATGGAGAACACCTACCTTTTGAACCTTTTCGCCCTGGAAAAAAGCCTTGTCTATTATCAGAATGCCATAAATTCCAACTCGGTCCTCATAGAAAAGATGAAGATATACACCCAGCGGATTGGATTCACCGTGGACGATACGGAACTGCTCGATGACGTAACCATCGAGAATACCCAGTGCTACAAGCAGGCAGAAATCTATTCCAATATTCTTGCGAGCATGATGGATGCCAGGGTATCCATTGTGAACAACAACCTCAATATGCTCATGAAAAAGCTCACCATGATTACCATAGCCATCATGGTCCCGACCTTTGTCGTCAGCGCCTTTTCAATGAATGTGGCTATCCCTGTCCAGCGGCATCCCCAGGCATTCTGGATCATCCTCGGCATAGCATGCGTGGCCATGGCCGGCTTCTTCTTCTTTTTCTTACGGACAAAGAGATGAGGATGGTTTTAGAGTCTCACAAAATCACTTGTATATGATCTTGAAGAGTCTGTTCGCCATTTCCTTGTCCATTGTCTGCAGGATCTGGTATTCCTGGAGTGCCGAGGCCTTGTTTCCTGCTGACGCGTAAGCTTTGCCGAGGCCGAGGTGCATTCCGGGATCGCCCGGTCTCTGACTTATCCCCATCTTGAAGGCCGAGATGGCATCGCCGTATCGACCCATGTCGGTATAGACCGATCCCAGGAATCCATAGGCGTCAGTGTAAAGGGGCTCGAGCCGGAGGACCTCCTGAAGGGCCTTGACCGCTTCAGCCTTCTTCCCCCGGGAGGCGTAATTGAGGGCCAGAAAGAATCGGGCGTCGACATGGCCGGGGTTGATTTTCAGGGATTTTTCCAGGACTTTCGTTGACTCCGCATAATTTCCCTGTTTTGCATACACTCTTCCAAGCCTGGCAAGAACATCCACGTTTTCCGGTTCCAGAATGAGCGCCCTGTTAAACATATCGACCGCCTCGCCAAGTTTCTCCATGTTGGCATAGCTTACTCCCAGATTCACTAATGTTTCGACTCTTCCGGAATCGACGGTAAGCGATCGTTTAAAGGAATCCACAGCCCTGTCGTGCCGGCCCAAAATTCCGTAGACAACACCCTGATAGAAGAAACAGGCTGCCGTCTGGTTGAAATCGACGCGGCACGCCTCCCCGGGTTCCACGAGATCGCTTTTTGCCAGTCCGTGCGTAATGAGATTGACTGGTAAGGCAAAGTTCAGATTTTGTGTTTCGGCTATGAGAAAAGTCGCGATGCCAACAACCTCGCCGCGTTCGTTAAAGAGGGGGCCGCCGCTGGAGCCGCGGGAAATGGCAGCCGTCATCTGGATGATCGATGTGTTTTTGTCGATTTTGCGAATGCCGCTGACAATACCTTCCGAGATGGTGTTTTCCAGTCCCTGCGGGCTTCCCATGGCGTAGACTTTTTCACCGACCCGAAGGACATCGGAATTTCCTATCTTTACGGCGGGGTATTTCCCTTTCGTCAGTTTCAGTATGGCCAGGTCGTTGTCGGAATCGACGTGGGTAAGACCTTCCACATCATGCACTGCGTTGCCATGTTTGACCTTGATCCTGGAAGCCATGGTGACGACGTGATAGTTGGTAACGACCTTACCGTCGGAACTGACGATAAATCCGCTCCCCTGACCGATGGGGTTTCCCCGTTCGTCGAAGGACGCGACCACCACGACGGCGCCGCTGTTATTTCTGAAGATGGTGTCTGCGTCTCCGTGGCACGCAAAGGGCCATACGAGAAGCAAAAAATACAGGCACAACCGGGATGCCTTTAATACAGACGATCTTGCTGATGCCGTCATATCTATCTCCTTGTCAAAAAATCCCGCTTCAGGGAAAAACCACCTCTTCGCCAATCCTGCTGGATAGTCGTTGTCTTTTCGACTACACTATACCGGTAAGGAGAATATGCAGTGACGATATCAGGCGGAAAACGAAGCGCAGGTTTGCTGATGTACCGCCGGCGCGATAATATCGAAATACTCCTTGTCCATCCCGGCGGGCCCTTCTGGGCCGGGAAGGACGAAGGTGCCTGGAGTCTCCCCAAGGGACTTGTCAACCCCGGAGAAGATGAACTCCTGGCGGCGATACGAGAATTCGAGGAAGAGACCGGCTTCCCGGCGGAAGGAGAGTTCCTCGCCCTTTCACCGCTCAGACAGCCAAGCGGGAAAGTGATCCTTGCGTGGGCTTTCGAGGGTGACTGCGACGCAGAGCACACGAAAAGCAATCTCTTTACAATGGAATGGCCGCCCGGATCGGGGAAAATGGCCGAATTTCCCGAGGCCGATCGCGCGGGTTGGTTCGACCTCGAATCAGCGAAAGCAAAGATCATAAAAGGCCAGAGAGGTTTTATCGAAGAATTAGAACGTCTCATGAAGTAAACGGACGAGGATTTCAGTGGCCGGTCTCCTTTCCGATAAGGTAAAGCAGAAACAGTCTGAACGCCAGGTGGATGTAAGGACTACGCTTTTAATATCAAGCAGTTGCCGATAGAACAGAAGCAAGAAAGACTGTCTCACGCCCGCTTCGCTCGAGATAGTCTTTGTTCTTCACCCCAGGAATTGTTTCAGGAGTTCATCGACCTGGTCCTGTGAGAGGGATTCGTTGTCTGAAAGGGAGTCGACGGAAGGAGTCACGGATTTTTCGTTTTCTGTATCGAAGCTTAGTGACTCCAGGTCGCTCATCAGTTTGTCGAGTTCCGACGTCTCGGCCGCCGGTTCGGCGGCGACTGTTGCCAGATCGCCAAAGAGTGCGTCAAGGTCGGATTGAGAAAGTGTTTCGGCCATATCTCTCTTTACGGGACCCCCGGAAGGGGTATGATCTTATTATCGGCAGGATGAGAAAAAATGTAGAGAATAAATTGCGAAATACACCGCGTAATTGCTTTCGCGACCTTCTGGAGGTATTATTAAGGAAGGGCCAACACTATGCGACGTTTTCTCTCACTGGCGATCCTTTCCCTTTTTCTCCTGCCCCTTTGCGCGATCGCTGCCGAAGAATGCTTTGACTGTCACGACAAATACAAGAAGACCAACCACGGGAAGCTGGACTGCGTTGTATGCCACAATGACATAAAGGATCTGCCGCATGCCGACAAACTGGCGAAACCGGCTTGCACATCCTGCCACGCCGAGGCTGCGAAAAGCTTTCAGGTGAGCGTACATTCGGATAAAGGATTTAAGTGCTCCGGTTGCCATAATGTCCATACACCTGCCCAGGATACAAAAAGATGCGCTTCGTGCCACTCGCGGGTTGTCCACAAAACTCTGCCTTCCGCACAAAAACACCTGGCCGAACTGGAATGCTCCGGGTGTCACGCCAGGGCGGTCCAGGGGCACATAAAGGTGAAGGTGGACTCGAAACAGTCCATGGCGAGGGATACCCTGGACAAGGATGGCAACAAATTTGTCGATGTCGGGGAATGGAAAGACTTTCTCGTCCATAGTTATTCAGTGGTAAAGGACATCTACGGGATCAAGCGAGTCTATTCGGTGGCCGGCAGCGCCCACAACATCGGTGCGAAGGCGATTTCCTGCAACGGTTGTCATGTCGAGAACAAGGTGTTCCAGAAGGCGACCCTCGAGGTCAATGCAGCGGGACAGCGCTTCAGAATGGGTCTGGATCCTCAAAGCGTGATCCCCCGTCTCCCGATGACCGATCTTTACGGATTGACGTCCCATGGAAAGTCGGGTGTCCTCTGCCAGGATTGCCACGTGTCTCAGAAGCGCATAGACGATGGTGTCTGTGTCAGGTGCCATGCGAAGGTCTATGGCACATACAAGGGGACCAAACACGCGAAGGGAACCGCCGCGTATTGCACCGATTGTCACGATCCCCACAAGGTGAAGACATACCGGGAACTGGGGACCGGGGAGCGGATATCGGTGTGCGCCAGGTGTCATACGGACTACATGGAAAAGCACAGGTGGCTTCCCCATGCCGAACTCCATTTCATGTATCTTGAATGCTCCACCTGCCATAGTCCCCAATCCGAGAAAGGAATGGTGTTCAACATAAGTGTCAGTGGCGAAGACGGCAAGAGGAAGCTCACCTACGACGATGTCGCGGCGGCATTCGGCAGCAGAAAGAGGGCGAGAAATCTGATCGACGTGAATGGCGACGGACGCATCGTATCCTCTGAGATTGTCCCATTCTTCGAAGACCTGAAGAAGAATACGCGGGGTAAGGTTGGAATTGAAGGCTCCATCGTTGTGACCGGTGTCTATCATGATTATTCGCAGGTGCAGAAACGGGACAAGGTCTGCGCAACCTGTCATTCCGAGGACGCACCTTTCTATCAGTCAATGTATCTGGTCCTCCCGGAAGAGAAAGGCTTTTCTTACATGCCGGTCAAAGGTACCGTGCTGTCAACCGTGCCTTCTTCCCTCGGGGTGAATTTCTTCCTTCTCGGTGAGACGAAAATGCGGTGGGGCGACGTAAGGGCGCTCCTCGGGGCCCGTGGCGAGGCACGCCGTGAACTCCTTCAGGAACTGGGATTCAGATGGGTCGACATCGCCGGTATTTTCCTGTGCCTCGCTGCCCTGTTCCTTGTTTGTGTTCATATCATCCTGCGGGTGGTGTTCAGACGATGAAGAAAAACGAGACAGATCTCCATCCCTTTTTGATCCGCATCTGGCACTGGGCCAACGCATTGATCATCTTTGTCCTCATCGTTACCGGTGCCGATCTGCGCTTCACCGACGTGGATATTTTCTCCGATTACGGGTTTACCGTGAACCTGCACAAATATGCGGGATATCTCCTGGCTGTTTCCTTTCTTTTCTGGATTGCGGTATACCAGATCCTCGGGGGATTCACGAGGCATTATGTCCTATCCTTTAAGGACATGCGATCGATCCCGGCACAGACAACCTACTACATCCACGGTCATTTCCGGGGCGGAGCGAATCCCTTCAAGGCCTCGCCCTCATCGCGGTTCAACGCCCTGCAAAAACTGGCGTACTCGTTCATCATGTTTATTGCGATGCCTCTCATAATCGCAACAGGGATAGTGTTCGGCAACATCATGGACTTCTACGCTCTCATATCCGCTACAGGCGGGATCCGGGTTCTCGATATCATTCACGTCATCGTGGGGTACATCTTTGTCATCTATCTGATCGTTCACCTCTACATGGCAACCCTGGGCAAACACGTCTTTTCCCACACAAAGGCAATGATAACGGGACGGGAAGAATAAAGAAAGTTAATGACGCAAAACCCGAAGCCCGAAACTTGAAACCTTTACCTGTCTCTGGTATCATAAACCCCTATGTCACTTACCGGCATTGATAACGGAAGGGTCAAACTTGTCATGGTTGGAGGCAAGGGCGGGGTCGGCAAGACGACCTGCGCCGCCGCCATCGCCTTGAAACTGGCCCGGGAAGGCAGGAAGGTGCTCATCATTACCAGCGACCCGGCGCCTTCGCTTTCTGACATATTCGAAAAGGACATAGGCGACAGGGAAACACGGATTGACGATACCTGTGAACTCTACGGACTCGAGGTGTCATCGGACATCGTTCTCGCCCGGTGGAAAGAACGTTTCGGGCCGGAGATTTACGAGGTTGTCTCATCTTTTGCCAGCGTCGATTATGATTTTGTGGAGTACATAGGCACTGCTCCCGGGATCGAAGAAGAATACATGCTCAATTATATTATGGAACTCGTGGAGGGCGGAACCTACGATGTCGTCGTGTGGGACACGGCCCCCGCGGGTCATACATTGAGGCTCCTTAAACTGCCTGAACTCTTCCTTTCCCACATGGAGGCAGCTACGAAGTTCTACATGAGCATGTACGGCTATATCGAAAAAATGAAGGACACCATGCGCCTCAAGGAATCAAAGAAGACACTCCTTCAAATAATAGCCGGTTGGGAGGCCCTTTCCGAACGCATCGGGGAGTTTATCAGGGACGGGGCGTCAGTCAAATATCTCATCGTCACAATCCCCGAGGCCCTGGGCGTGAAAATGACGAACCGGGTGATCGGCGAGCTCGAACAGAATCGTCTCGCCGTCGAAAATATTGTCATCAATAACGTGGTGCGCAGCGCCGATTGCGAATTTCACCGGCTTCGCAAGACCATGCAGCAACAGTATATCGAAGAATTGCACCAGACACACAGGGGCAAGAATCTCACCACGCTGTATCTCGAGGCCTTTGAAATAAAAGGCATGGAAAAGATCGCCCGTGTAGCCCAGGGCCTCTTCGGATAGTGCCGATGGCGACATTGCGCATTACAGGCGGCAGGCTCAACGGGATGTCAATCAGCGTGCTGCCCGGCGATGTGGCCCGATACACGTCCTCGAAGGTCAGACAGGCCATCTTCAACATGCTTGGAAGCGTCGAGGGCATGTCGGTGCTTGATCTTTTCGCCGGCTCAGGTTCGTTCTCGATAGAGGCGTTGAGCCGGGGAGCGGCCTCGGCGACGCTCGTCGAGGCGAACGGGAGAATGACGGACCTTATCGGAAAAAACCTTTCAAAAACGGCTCTAAATAAATATTGCCAAGTGTTCCATATGGATGTAAGATATGCAGTCCCTTTACTATATGGGAGGAAGCGCGTGTATGATATCATTTTCATGGATCCTCCTTATGAGATGGGATATGTAGCGCAAGCGATGACACTTCTTGAGACACATCCCCTTTATGCCGCCCACACCATCACCATAGCCGAGTATTCCAGACGCGAAAACGATTCCCTGTCCCTTTTCGAGGGCCTCCCCGGCGCAAAGACAAGAAAATACGGAGACACTGTAATTTCGATATTCAGACGCATCAAAGATTCCGGTGCATAAGGAGAGACGATGAAACAGAAGCTCGCTGTATACCCTGGCTCTTTTGATCCCGTTACGTTTGGCCACCTCGACATCCTCACGCGAGGACTTAAACTTTTCGATAAGGTCATCATAGCCATCGCCTACAATATCGAGAAAAAAGGTCTCTTTACATTCGAAGAGCGAAAAGAGCTTATCCAGCAATCGATCAATGGAAACAGCAATATCATTATCGATAGTTTTGACGGGTTGCTTATCGACTATGTAAAAAAGGTGGACGCGCGCTTCGTTATCAGGGGCCTTCGCGCCATGAGCGATTTTGAATATGAGTTTCAAATGGCCTCGATCAATAGAACATTGAATCCCGATATGGATACCCTTTTCATGATGACCAGCAAGGACTATTTTTTCATAAGCTCCAGAACGATCAAGGAAGTTGCTGAATTCCACGGCTCTGTCTCCGGTTTCGTCCCCGCTCCCGTTGAAAAGAGACTTAAGGAGATCTTTGACCTGTGATGAAGAAGCCAGGCATAATTTTTTTACTTGTCGCCTCACTCCTTCTCTGTGCATCTCTCTCTCAGGCAAAAGACATCTACACCGTCCGTATAAACGGTGCCATCAACCCGCCCGTTGCCGGTTTTCTTGAGGAATGCATTGAAAAGGCGGCGAAGGATGACGCAGAGGCCCTGGTGGTCCTTCTCGATACGCCGGGGGGGCTTGATTCTTCAATGCGCGACATCGTAAAGGACATAATGGACGCATCCGTCCCTGTTGTCGTTTATGTCGCTCCGTCCGGTGCACGGGCGGCCTCGGCGGGGGCAATCATCCTTTTGGCCTCCCACGTGGCGGCTATGGCCCCGGGGACCAACACCGGAGCGGCACACCCCGTCAGTATCGGCAAGGAAAAAACCGATGAAGTGATGATGAAGAAGGTGGTCAGTGACGCGGAGGCATATTCAAAGAGCATCGCCGCGAAAAGGGGAAGGAATGTCGACTTTGCCGCAAAAGCGGTGACGGAAAGCATTTCCATAGCAGCGAAGGACGCCCTGGCGCAGAAGGTCATCGATGTGGTCGCCGATTCCACCGACGACCTTTTGACCCAGATAGACGGCAGAACGGTAGAGACGAAGAAGGGCAGAGTGGTCCTGCATACAAAGGGAGCGAAGAAAGTCGAGATCCCGATGCCTTTCAAATTCCGGTTTCTTGCCTATGTCAGCGACCCCAGTGTGGCCTATATCCTCATGATGATAGGGATATACGGGATCCTCTTTGAATTCTACAGTCCGGGAACGATCTTTCCCGGCGTCATCGGAGGTATTTCGCTCATACTGGCGCTTTACGCGTTTCAGGCAATACCGATCAGTTATGCGGGGCTTGCCTTGATCCTCCTGGGTATCGTATTCTTTATACTGGAGGTCAAGATAGTAAGCCACGGTCTTTTGGGTATCGCCGGAATTGTGTCTGTCATTATCGGTTCGGTAATGCTTGTCGATCTTCCCGGCAGCCCTCTGGCCATATCGTTCGGGAGCATTCTAATCGTCGCCGTTGTATCGGCCATATTTGTTTTCGGCATACTTTCCTTCGCCGTGAAGGCGCAGCTTTCCCGGGTCAAAACAGGATCCGAGGGCCTTCTCGGGGAGAGCGGGATTGCCCGGACGGATATCGCCGCCGGGGGGAAAGGAAAAGTCATGGTTCATGGTGAGCTTTGGACGGCCATTGGTGATGAAGCACTGCATGAAGGCGAAGAAGTTGTTGTCACCGCCGTCAAAGGGCTTACCGTCAAGGTAAGAAAAAAAGGAGGGTAACCGCATGTTTTCAATTCCGATCCTGTTCGTCGTCGTCATCGTCGTATTTTTTATGTTCAGTGCGATAAAGATACTTAATGAATATGAAAGGGGTGTCATCTTCAGGCTCGGCAGGGTGCTCGGCAGCCCCAAGGGGCCGGGTCTCATCATACTCATCCCCATCATCGACCGTATGGTGAAGGTGAGTCTGAGGACCGTCGTCCTCGACATACCCCCCCAGGACGTCATTACCCGCGACAACGTTTCGATCAAGGTGAACGCCGTGGTCTATTTCCGCGTGGTCGAACCGCTCAGGGCGATCATTGACGTGGAAAACTTTCTGTACGCGACAAGCCAGCTTTCACAGACCACTTTAAGAAGTGTTCTCGGGCAGGCCGAACTTGACGATCTCCTTTCACACAGGGAACAATTAAACGAAAGACTTCAGGAGATCCTTGATACACATACGGAGCCCTGGGGCATAAAGGTGTCCAACGTTGAAGTAAAAAACGTCGACCTTCCTCAGGAGATGCAGAGGGCGATTGCACGCCAGGCGGAGGCGGAGAGGGAGAGGAGAGCGAAGGTCATCAGTGCCGAAGGCGAATTCCAGGCGGCCACGAAGCTCTCGCAGGCATCGGAAATCCTTTCCCAGAATCCCATGTCGCTGCAGCTAAGGTATCTGCAGACACTGATAGAGGTTTCAACGGAAAAGAACTCAACCATAATTTTTCCGCTGCCCATAGACCTCATTAAGATGTTTATGGAGAAATTAGGCAAATAAAGTAAGGAAATCCGTAGAATATGAAAAAACTGTTTGTATTTTTTATCGCGATATCGTTGTGTCTCGTCACTGCTACAGGATATGCAGCGGCCAGGAAGGCCGTGAATAAGAAAGCCACGGCCGCTAGGAGCACCAAAGAAGCCGAGCCTTCCTCCAGGGCTTTTATTATCGTCGAGGCAGACGGGGGGAAGATGATCGACGGGAGCAACGTACGCGAGAAGCGGGCCCCGGCCAGCATTACGAAGCTCATGATTGCCTATGTGGTCATGGAAAGACTCGCCACAGGAGGCATTAAACTCACCGATACGGTAACCGTCTCGAAAGAGGCGTCACAAATCGGCGGAAGCCAGGTCTACCTCAAGGAAGGTGAAACCTTCACCCTTGAGGAACTCATGAAGGCAATGATGGTAGCCTCCGGCAATGATGCAGCCTATGCCATCAGCGAGCACGTGGCAGGCAGCAAGGATGAGATGGTGAAGCTCATGAACACGCAGGCCAGGGCGCTCGGGCTTTCCGATACGGAGTTTCACACTGTCCACGGTCTGCCGCCGGCAAAAGGCGAAAAAGAAGACCAGACCTCCTGCAACGATCTTGCAGTCCTGGCCCGGGAGCTCCTCAAGAATCCGAAGATACTCCAATGGACATCCATCCAGACCGATACCTTCAGGGACGGCAAGTTTACCCTGACCAACACCAATAAGCTTCTTGGCAAGTTTTCAGGTACGGACGGTCTGAAGACCGGCTATTACTCCCAGACAGGGTTTAACATCGTTGCAACGGCGAAACGGGGCGAGATGAGATTTATCACCGTGGTGATGGGCAGTCCGACAGGAAAGATACGCGACTCCCTTGCCATGGAAAAGTTGCAAAAGGCCTTTGCCCAGTATAAAATGATGAACGTTGTCAAGAAGGGAGAGGTAATTGAACAGGATGTCTTTCTCGTCGACGGTAAATACAGAAAAATGAAAGGAGTAACTGAGAAGAGTTTCCTCTATCCGATGGCCGTTGACAAGAAAAGTGCCGTGACGAAGGAGATTCTCCTGCCCGAGCGGGTGAAGGGGGAGATCAGGGAAGGGCAAAGGCTGGGAGAGCTGGTGGTTAAGCTTGACGGCCAGGTAATCGGCAAGGTCAACATTATTTCTCCTGTATACGTGCCAAAGGCAAATCTCTTCACGAGATTAATCAGGAGACTCGGTCTCAACATTTAAAATGGTTGATATACAATTCAGCATGCTGCGCAACAAAGAGATCATCGTCGGCATTACGGGCGGCATTGCGGCATACAAAACGGCGGAGCTGATCAGGCTACTTACGAGGCACGGCGCCAACGTTCACGTTGTCATGACGAAAAATGCCATGCAGTTTGTCACGCCGCTTACTTTTCAGACTTTGTCCGGAAATCCTGTCATCCATGAAATGTTCGAACTTTTTCGGGGGTCCAAGATAGGTCATATCGCTCTTTCCGATATAGCCGACCTGCTCGTTATCGCTCCCGCGACGGCAAATATCATCGGAAAGATAGCAAACGGCATAGCCGATGATTTCTTGACGACCATGGTGATGGCAACAACGGTACCCGTGTTTTTCGTGCCCTCGATGAATACCAAGATGTGGTCGAGCAAGATGGTGCAAGCCAATCTTCAGAAGCTTAGAGACGCCGGTTATGAACTGATGGAACCTGCGAGCGGTGACCTTGCCTGCGGTACGGAAGGCAAGGGACGGCTTCCGGGTTTAGAGGAGATTATCGAAAGGATCGAGGACATCTTCACGGAAAAGGACCTGCGTTCCGAACGGATCATGGTTACAGCGGGGCCGACCACGGAATACATCGACCCCGTGCGGTGCATCACGAACAGGTCTTCGGGGAAAATGGGCTACGCGATTGCAAAGATGGCCAGGAGACGGGGGGCCGAGGTGGTGCTTGTCACGGGAGAGACATCGATACCCGTGCCGCGCAGCGACGTTACGACCGTACGGGTCGTAACAGCCTGCGATATGAGGGATGCCGTGATGCAGTACCATAAGGACTGCACGATAATCATAAAAGCGGCCGCTGTCGCCGATTTCAAGTGCAGAAATGAGAATTGCCAGAAGATCAAGAAGAAGGGCGATGCCAACATGATAACGCTCGAGCTCGAGAAGAACCCCGACATCGTAGCGGAACTCTGCAAGGTAAAAGGCGACAGGATCGTGGTGGGTTTCGCCGCCGAGACGGAGAATATCATCGAGCACGCCCTCGACAAGCTCAAGAGAAAGGATCTCGATCTTATCGTGGCAAATAACGTTGCCCAGCAGGGCATCGGATTCGGATCCGAAGACAATGAAGTGACGATTATCGATCGTTCGGGCGCTACCAAACAGGTGCCGCGGCTGAGCAAAGACGAGATTGCCCATATTATCCTCGATTCAGTGAAGAAACTCATAAAGAAACGCCGCAGATCCGGGGAAGGTTATTCCTGAGAGAGATTGAAATGAGCCGCCATCCGGATTGTGAGCCCTGTGGTGCCGGGTACCCTCGTATGACGATACCACCATCATATATAAGGAAGGGGAAAACAAAGCCGCTATCCTTTCTGCTTGTTTTCGTGTTCTTCGCCTGCTTTTTTTTGCTTACGTCTCAGGATGTTTTCGGCCAGTATACACGTCCCCAGGCCCAGCAGGATGACAGGGTGGCAGATGTCGTGGAGACGGCGAGCAAGGCGATCGTGAATATCAAAACGGAAGAAATGCTCAAGACCGAATCCGAGGAAAAGAAATCGCCATCCCTCTTCAAGAGGTATTTTTCGGGAGAGGATGAGGTGGAAGAGCTTGTCGAGAACATTGGTTCCGGCGTTGTCCTTGATCCCAAGGGCATCGTTGTTACCAACGAGCATCTCATCGCCCGGGCCATCAATATCAGGGTGAAGTTCATTAACGGAAAGGAATACGAGGCATATGTGCTGGGCAGCGACCCGGAATATGATATCGCCCTCCTCAAGATTGTTTCCGACAAGACCGATTTTCCGCACCTTACCATTACAGGCAAGAAGATCCGGGTCGGAGAAAAAGCCATAGTCATCGGAAACCCGTACGGTCTGTCGAGCTCCGTTTCCCTTGGCGTGGTAAGCGCACTCGGGAGGAACCTGAGGATCGACAATAAGGTGTATGCCAATCTTATCCAGACGGATGCAGCGATCAACCCCGGCAACAGCGGAGGCGTTCTTCTCGATGTCAACGGCGCCCCGATGGGCATCGTTACGGCGATATACGGCGAAGGCAAAGGCATAGGTTTTGCCATCCCCATGGATGATGTAATGACGATCCTCTCTGAATTTGTCGAGAACAAATTGGCGCGTCCCATTCTCGGTCTTTTCATAGAGAGACAGAAGGAAGAGAAAAAAAACTATCTTCTCGTCAACAGGATCATACCGGGCAGCCCCGCCGCAAAATACGGATTCAACGTAGGTGACAGGATCACCGAGATAAACAAGAGGGTGATACGTGAATCTCTGAAGCTCCAGATTGCTATCCGTTCCGTGATGTCGAAGGGTGCATTTCAGCTTCGCCTAACCCGGGGCGGGAAAAAATATACCGTCAATATCGAAGTGTCCGACATAGAGGGTTATACGCCGCAGCCTGTTGACCAGGTTCTATGCGGCATGAAGGTGGCCGAAATATCGGGATATCCGAAGTTGAAGTATCGCCTGAGAGACAAGGACGGCGTCGTCGTTGTCAAGGTGCTTCCCGGCGGTATCGCCGTGAAGTCAGGTTTGAAGAAAGGCGACGTCATCGTTAAGATCAACAATAACCCGGTAAAGAACCAGAAGGATTTTGACGCATTCATGATAGAAGGGCTTAAGAGGAACTACATCCTCTATCAGGTGAAAAGGGATGACAGTCTTTTCTTCTTGCCGGTAAAGCTAGATACTCTCCTATAGGGGGCTGCTATGGCAGAATTAGACGATATCAAGAAACAGGTCCAGGCTGAGGTTGGTACCTGCGGTGCCGCAGAGGAACACTTATTTCCCGAACTTACCTTCTCCACATTCGTACTATCGCTCTCGACATCCGCAATGGTGTGTCTTGGAGAACTGCCGGATCCGATCAGCAACGAAAAGAACGTCAGCCTTTCCCTCGCAAAGCAAACGATCACAATCATAGAGATCCTGAAGGAAAAGACGAAGGGCAACCTGAACGTGGAAGAAGAGCGGCTCATTGACGGAATTCTTTACGACCTGCATATACGGTACGTGAAAGCGGCCTGCTAATTACAATTATGGGGCTCACGCCGCCCCCTCCACGAGCAAAAGCCCGTGGAGCCTCCCCTTCTCGCACGCCGTGCGTGCTGATGACATCCCAGGGGGGCTTGCATTGCCTCATCCTTGCCGCCTCGATATCGACCGAATCTGACATCGGAATACGTCCAAAGTCATGTTGCTTCATTCCGGTTGCGCCGGAATATTGGCGGTTTTTCCGATGTTGTCTCAGGTGGAACTCCCAGGCGGGGCAGGCCGATACAATGATGGGAAGTGAAGCGATTTTTATCCGTATACTCGTTTGAAGATCGTGTCGATGTGGCGGAAGTAGTGCTCGTTGGTGCAGGTCTCTTCGATCTCGTTTGCGGAGAGATGTTTGCCCAGTTCGGCGTCCTTTTTTAGTTCCGTAACGAAATCGAGGCCGTTTTCATAGCAACGCATTGCTACAGACTGGGTGGCCTTGTAAGCCTCCTGCCTTGTGAGCCCCTTCTTGATAAGGGCGATGAGGATTGCCTCCGAGTGGTAGAGACCCCGCGTGATATCAAGGTTCTTCTGCATTTTATCGGGATAAACGATGAGGTTTTTGAAGACGTTCTTTACTCTCTCCAGCATGTAATCGAGAGCGATGGTGGCATCGGGGGCGATGACCCGCTCCGCCGAAGAATGGCTGATGTCCCGTTCATGCCACAAGGGGATATTTTCCAGTGACGTCATGGCGTAACCGTGGAGCAGCCGCGCCATCCCGCAGAGGTTTTCCGATGCGATGGGATTCCTCTTGTGCGGCATTGCCGAAGACCCCGTCTGCCCCTTCCGGAAGAACTCTTCCGCCTCGCCGACCTCGGTGCGCTGGAGGTTCCGTATCTCCATGGACATCCTCTCGATGGTGGAGCCAATGAGTGCCAGCGTCGTGAAGAACTCGGCATAATGATCGCGAGGTATGATCTGGGACGATATGGGGCATACTTTAAGGCCCATATTCTGGCAGACATATTCCTCCACCGAAGGCGGGACATGGGCATAAGTGCCGACGGCGCCGGATATCTTTCCATAACGGATGCGTTCTTTCGCGGCTTTCATCCGTTCGAGGTTGCGTCTCATTTCGTCGTAGAAGTGGGTTATCTTGAGCCCGAAAGTGACCGGCTCCGCATGGATGCCGTGGGTCCTGCCGATAGCTGGCATATCTTTGCAGGCATACGCCTTTTCCTTGAGTACCTCCATGAGCGCAACGATATCTTCGATGAGGATATCCGCAGCCTCGTTCAGCAGGCACGAAAAAGAGGTATCGAGGATGTCCGACGACGTGACACCCATGTGGATGTACTTGGAGGAGGGCCCCACATACTCTGCGACATTCTCGATGAAGGCCACCACATCGTGCCTCGTGCGCTCCTCTATCTCAAGGACCCCGGCGACCTCGAAGTTCGCCTTTTCCTTGATGTTCTTCATATCCTCGGCGGGAATCACGGAAAGGCTGGCATATGCTTCGCAGATGAGAACTTCGATCTCGAGCCACTTCTGATACTTGTTCTGATCAGTCCAGACCCGCGCCATCCGTTCCCGTGTGTACCGTTCAATCATGCCACTTTATAACCCGCACGGGAGCTTTTTGTCAATTTGAAAAAGGCAGGTCCAGGATCATGGGTTTTGGGTAACAGGAAAGGATATTCTTTCCGTATCCGCATCATTCTTTTGGAAAGAACATCTTCGCCAGTTCGCGGATCATCCGGTGGGTTTTTTTTGATCTTATCGGTTTCCATTCCTCATTAATGCCGGGGAGGATTGGCGGGGTTACGTCGGTGATGACGCAGGTGTCGCCCAGCTCGCGGTCCTTTACGTCGTAGTCGCCGGCGGGCAGGACGCGTGAGATCATCTGGCGTGCATCAATTTCGGCCAGGCAGAGGGAATAGCGATACGATTTGTAGCCTTTCAACGGCAGGGAGCGATTCTTGCGTTCTTCGAGATAGCGGGCCATGTCGTCCTTGTTCTTGAGGACGATGGAGACGAATACACCGAAGCGAGGGGGGAGGGCCCGGTAGCAATCCGGGCCGCTGTAGCATCCGTTTTCATCTGCCTCGGTGTCAACGATCTGGTCGAGGTCGCAGAAAGCGCTGATGTTATCGTCATCGTAAAAAGGTTTCCAGTTCCACATTGTTGTCAGCTCTCCTTGCTGTCCCAGTCCACGGCGGTGACGGTCTGAAAGTTCCCCACGTGGATGCAGCTCTTCACATCGATGACGACGAGCGCCGTCGTCGATGCATTTATGAACTCTTCCAGTTCGGGATGTTTTTTCAGGAAGATCCCGGCGTATTCCAGCCAGGCCCTGCCGCGGCGAAGTGCGCGGGCAGTCCCCAGAACGGTGATGGCCTGTGTCTCTATGAAACCTTTTTTCTTGTTCGAGCGGTTATCGATTAGCAGGGCCACATCTCCGGTGCCTGTGATGTTCCTGAATTTTCGCGTGTTTCTCGGTGTCGCGAATATGACCTGCCTCAAATCGGGCGTAAGAGCGAAGGATATGAGGGACGTGTAAGGTCGTCCGTTATCGTCGGTGGCCAGTACGGCGAAGGCTTCTTTTTCACCCAGGGCCTTGAGACGTTTGGCTACGTCGGCTATGCCCTTTCGCGTTGTGCTCGGTATGATTGTTTTCCCGGTCATGATGTCGGCGCGGCCCTTTATCTCTCGGATCGAAAAACCTCTTCGATGTAACGTTTTACGCTAAATTTAGCCGCGCATCCATTATAACTCATGTATCGTATTTTACCAAAAAGTTTTCGCTCACCCCACGGCCTGTCATGGACCCCGCCAATGCTCCAGGCGACGCCCGTATAGCCGTTGGGGTCGCGTCCGTCGAGCTCGTAACGGTCGTTGAGGTGAAGCGCGACGGACAGGGCTTCTTCCGGTGACGCCGTCCATTCGAGTATCTTCTTGGCCCAGTACATCCTCATGTAACCGTGCATCTTTCCCCTAATCGTCATCTGCCGCTGGGCGGCATTCCAGAGGTCATCGTGGGTTGCACCCGTCTCCAGCTCTTCCTGCGAGTAGAGGTAGGAACGTCTGTCGGCCCGGTGATCGTTGAGGGTCTTGCGGGCCCATTCGGGGAAGGCCTCGAAGCTGTCGTAGTTCCGGGTGTAGTAACAATAGTTGTCGGAAAGCTCCCTGCGAACGACAAGCTCTTCGAGAAAGGCATCTTTTGCAGGTTCGCTTGCGGAAGATCTTTTTACCTCGAGCGCCACGCGCTGGGGCGATATTTGTCCGAAGTGCAGATAGGGCGACAGGTTTGACTGGCAATCCTTCAGGGGATCATTGCGTTCTGTCTCATACCGGTCAAGCTTCCGGGTGATGAACGACCGCAGTACCCTGAGGGCTTCATCTTCCCCCGGGGTTATCCAATCCACCTCTTCCACGGACCGGTCTATCCTGAAGCCCTTGAGCAGCGCCTTTGCATCGATATGGCTTCCGTGAAGGCCCGAGGCATACGGATGCCGCTCCAGACCCGGCATATCGTCAAGAAAGTCGGGTAACAACCGCTTTATCTTCTTCCTTATCGTATGGGCGCCGTATTCACGCTTGTCGGAAGCGATCCGGCAGGGGACGATATTGTGGGCGTCAACCTCATAGAAAGGGATCTTTATTTTTCGGGCTGCGTTTTCTTTCCACAGCCTCTTGATGCGAAGGGGGTCGAAGTCCGTCACCAGGGCTGCCACGCGATTCCTTTCTATGAATCGGGGCAGGACCTCGCCGGGCTCCCCGGGGAGGAGAAAGAAGGGGATGGCCAGGACGTTCAGCATTTTGGAAACCTTTTCGAGACCGCGGAGCATAAAGCCATACTGCCTGAGTGTAGCTCCGAGAAAGGAATCGGAAAGACAAAAGATGACAATGAGAGGAAGACGGTGCCGGAGAGCCAGTTGCTGCGCGAACAGAAGCGCCGGGTTGTCGGCCGCGCGGTGATCCCGGCTCATCCAGTATGCGACGGGACCACCCTCGGGCTGCCCGCCTCTCACGCACTCAACTCGTTGCGGCATCATCTCCATGGTCTCTTTTGTTATTCTATAACAAATCCACAATTCTTTGCTATAATGACAAACAAGACAATAAGGTGTTAAGGAGGTCTACATGAAGCTCAGCGAGTATTTTGAAAACACTTTGGGAAGAGGAGTTCTCGCCACGGCGGACGCAAAGGGCATCGTTGACGCGGCAGTCTATTCGCGGCCCCATTTTGTCGATGAGGAAACGGCGGTCTGGATAATGACGGACCGGCTGACCCATGCCAACCTCCAGTCAAACCCCCATGCCGCTTACATCTTCGCGGAAGCGGCGGAAAATGCGTTTATCGGAAAGCGCCTCTACCTGACGAAGATCCGCGAAGAGACGGACCCTGCAAAAATCAACCAGATGCGCTGGCGCAAGACGTACACAATCCCCGAAGAACAAAAGAATGAAAAGCGTTTCCTCGTCCATTTTCACATTGACAAAGTCCTGCCGCTTGTCGGCGACAAGGGATAGCGGCGTGGACGACCACGACCACGACCACGCACGACCGAGCGCCCGTGCCTTCTTCACGAACCTCGGAGCCGATATGCCCCTGGGGAGGAAGTTGTGGCTTCTTTTTCGAAACAACATGAAGAAGATCATAACCATGCGCAGCTGCTGCGGTCACCCCGGCGAACCAGGGTGCTGACAGACGGATGAGCCATCCGCCGGTCGGTGAGATGAAGAACAGCCCGCCTTATTTCTGGTACTGGTTTGCAAGAAAGGGGAAATTAAGGGCCAGATAGAAATCGACATCCGGTGAGGAGGGGGTATAGAATATCTCACCCGGTGTACCCGTCTGTGCAACAAGACCTCCGACGTAAAGCGCCACCTTGTCGGCCATGGTGTAGGCCTCGAGAATGTCGTGCGTAACGAGGACGATGGGAATATCAAATTCCTTTTTGATGCGCATGACGAGCTGTCTCATCTCGATGCGCAACGTATTGTCAAGGGCCGAGAATGGTTCGTCAAGGAGTAGCGCCTCGGGCCTGCCGATGAGAGCCCGGGCGAGGGTCACCCTTTGTTTTTGTCCCCCCGATATCTCCGAGGGCTGTTTATTCTCCATCTCCTCAAGATGAAAAACCTCGAGCATGTGCCTGACTTTTTCCTCCCGTCCGTCTCTCTTTGACCTCTGGAGACCATAGAAAATGTTTTCACGAACCGTCATGTGAGGGAAGAGAACGCGGTCCTGAAAGGCGTAGCCGAAGCGCCGTTCCTGTGGTTTTATATTGATGCCCTTCGAATTGTCGTAAAAGACCCTGCCGCTGGAGCTGATGTACCCCTCGTCCGGTTCCATAAGGCCTGCCATAAGCTGAAGCGTCATGGATTTTCCCGAACCGGAGTGACCGAAGAGGACAAGGATCTCGTTTCCCATCTCCCAGGCCACGTCCAGGAGAAATTTCCCGGTATCCTTGCGCAGTTTGACCGTAAGTCCCATCAGAGGATCCTTTTACTGAATCTGTTGGCGGCAAATAAGAAAAGAGCGGATATAACGGTAAAGAAGATCACGAGAAAGTTCGCCTGCGACCATTCCCCGCTGTTTGCGAGGGAATAGATCGTGATAGGCATCGTATTTGTCTTTCCCGGAATGTTGCCCGCGACCATGAGGGTGGCCCCGAATTCGCCAAGAGCGCGCGCAAAGGAGAGGATGGCCCCTGCGATGATACCCTTTTTGGCCAGGGGAAGAATGACTTTCAGAAAGGTCACGAACTCCGAGTGTCCCAGGGTATAGGATGCGTCAATGAGGTTCCTGTCTATTGATTCGAAAGCGGCGCGTGTTGTCTTGATCATGAGGGGCAGTGAAACCACGAAGGATGCGAGGGCGGCGGCGTACCACGTGAACATGATACTCCACCCCGTCAGGTCATAGAGATGACTTCCGAGGATTCCGTTCCTGCCGAAGAGGACAATGAGATAATAGCCGGTTACGGTTGGCGGAAGGACAAGGGGCAAAGTGAAGAGGATGTCGACAAGCTCCCTCCCCCTGAATTCCTTTCGCGCGAGCACGTAAGAGACACATATCCCCACGGCTGCGACGAAGAGGGTCGATATCAATGCTACCTGGAAGGAAAGGCGTAAAGAAAAGATGATCGATGAGTCCACAAGACAATCATCATAACACAGGGATGTATATCAGTCAATATAACGGGTCATGTGTGCAGTGAAGAAATATGGCCGCCCGGCTACATGCTCGCGACGACCATATCTCAATAGAAAGGATTATTAGAGGAGTTGCGTTATTAAATAAGACCCTCCTTAAGGGTTTTTGACTTCGTCAATTCGCCGCCGTGAACCCATATTTCGCCAGTATTCTTTTTCCTTCGGGTGTGACCAGAAAGTCGATGAAAGACTTTGACAGGTCGACCTTTTCCGAGTCTTTGACGACAGCTACCGGGTAGAGTATCTTCTTGTGGCTCTTGTCGGGCGCCGGGGCGACAATGGTCACTTCTTTCGAGCGCACCATCGCGTCGGTGGAAAAGACGATACCCGCATCCACCTCTCCTCGCGCCACGTAGTCGAGCACCTGGCGGACGTGCTCGCCAAAAATGAGTTTGTCCTTGATGTCGTCATAGATCTTGAAATACTTCAAGGCTTCCTGGGCGTACATCCCTGCCGGCACAGACGCGGGATTACCGATGGCTATCTTCTTGATGCCCGTGTTTTTGAGGTCTTCGAAACCCTTCAGCGCCACCTTTGAAGCAGCCGGCTTGATAAGGACGATGCCGTTGGCCGCAAAATCACGGCGCGTAGAGATGACAATAAGCCCCTTCTTTTCGAGCTCGTTCATCTCCCGTTGTGCTGCGGAGGCAAAGACATCGACGGGGGCACCGCCCGCAATCTGCTGCATCAGTGCGCCTGAAGAGGCGAAATTCATGAGGACCTTTGCTTTTGTCGTATTTGCCTGCGAGGCCTCGAAGGAGGTGCCGATTTCCTTAAAGGCGTTTGTCAGGCTGGCTGCCGCAGAAACGGTTAATTCTTGCTGCGCCCCTGCGTCATGAGATGTGGTGAAGATCAGAAGAAGGGCGAACATCATTACCGCAAGTGTCGTTTTGAATAGGAAGTTTTTTTGGCTTTCCCTGCGAGACATAACTATATACTCCTCGAATCGTTTTAATAGTGTTATATACTAGCGGTAATAACGCTGTCAAGAGTTTTTTCTCTTTTATGGCAGAAAGTGGTTGAGAACCGCAATCCCACCAAAAAGAAATCATCAGAAGTCAAACAATGATCCGTTATGCTCATCGTTCCCGGTATGCAAATCCGTATGGTCCACCGGTACCTCTGCTCCGGACATTCTTTGTTTTCAGCAGCAGGATCTCGTCTGTCTCGTCATCGCCGATATCGACCCTCAGGAAGAGTTTGAAAAACAGCTTTGTCTCCTTGCGCAGATCTGCCGTGTAGAGTCCGGGATAAAGCATTTTGGCGAGCCACCTGATTCCCAGTGCCCGCATGTAGGTGGGGGGATAATTGAGCCAGTTAAACGGTGTTCCCGGAATCATGTAGACCCTGTGGTTTTTGACCGCCTTAAGGAGCCTGTAGCGCGGGTCGGAGTAGACCCGTGAGAAGAATATGGTGTCCTGGGTGATGATCACCTCCGGATCAAAGATGAGGAGTCTCTCCATATCTATCTTTTTGCCCATCATCCTGTCCGCGGGACGGCATTGATAGACATTGCGGCCCCCCGCAAGGTCTATCGCTTCATCAAGGAAAGGCATATGGTCGCAATCGTTCGTGAGGCCGTCCGGCCCTATGGCATAGTAAACGGAGACCTTTTTCTCCCGTGCGATGCTGCCGCCGAACTTTTTCATCTCGGCGATTGTCCGTTCAACGTAGTTCTTTAGCTCACGGGCTCTTTCCTCCCTGTTAAGGACATCTCCCAGGAATCGCAGGGCGTCCGGGTAATCTGACAGGCGGAAAAGACGTACAGCGAGAACCGGTATGTCCAGCTTGCCAAGAGTCTCAACCATGTTTGGCCTGGCGGTAATTGTCTGGTCCCACGCAAGCGCAAAGTTCGGGCCGGCGGCAGCGAGGTTTTCCAGGTTTGGTGTCCGCTGGCCGAACCATCCGCCGATGACAGGCAGGTTTCGCTGGGTTGCCTGAATGTATTTGCTGTCAGCGGCGGATATGGGTATGGTCCAGCCGACGAGCAGGGAAGGATCGATGGCGTACACGAGATGCATGAGCGGCGGGTAGGCCGGCCAGACTTTCCTGGCCTGGCCTATCGTAACGGTGCGTCCTGCCATGTCGGTTACCTGCCTGCCATGGACGGGACTCCCTTCCGAGACTATTATCATGATGCATAGTGCCAGCATGACGAGAAGCGACCACTTTGCACCCGCTGTTTTCAATACGGCCACCTGCTTTATACCCCTAGAATCTTACTGTCATTCCGCCCATCACCGTCAGGGGGGCACCCGGATAGTAACTTGTGGAATTTGAGAGCGTGAAATCCGACGTGTTGATGAGCCCGATGTATTGCTTATTGAAGAGATTGAGGAAGTTCAGGCTGAACCTGACGTCCTCGACGATCCCGATGCGTCCCGTACTGTAGGACATGTACAGATCGGCAAGTGCATAGGCGTCGATCTTTTCCTCGTTCTCCACGTCTCCGTAACGCTCTCCGAGATAGCGCACCATTGGCGTGATGGAAAATCCCTTGAACGAATAGGTCGCCCCGAACTTTGCCATGTACTGCGGCGTGTCGGGTATCTGCTTGCCCTTGCAGTGCACGATGTTGTTGCTGGCGTTCATGATGTTGTTATCGAACTCATATTTGTTGTAAGAGCCCGAGAGATAGAGCAGCAGGTCGCCCGCGACGGGGATGGGCGGTTGGATCGTTATCTCCAGTTCCGCGCCGTAGGAGGTGGCGTCCGCGTTGCTCTGAAGATAAGGGGCGCCCACGACGGTATCGTACACGGTGACCGTCTTGTTCTTGTCCTTTGAGTAATAAAGCGTCGGGGCGATGCCGAACATCTTTCCCTTGTAGCGGAAACCAAGATCGAAGTTGTCGAGCCTCTCAGGTTCCAGCTGGCTCCAGAGGGTGTCGAAAGAGATACCGGCAGCCCGGAATGCGGCCTTGTTGTTCGTGTATGCACTGCTTTGTCCGTTCCAGGAGTTAAACTGATAGCCTGTACCGTAGGCGAAATATGCGTTCATGTTCTTCTCAAAAGCGTGGTTTACGGAGAAAGCGGGTTCCCAGAAACGCCATACGCGTTTTCTCACCCTCATATCAGGGTCCACCCCGGGGTTATAATCAAAGATCCTGTCGTAGGAAACATCGGGAAGCCCTGCCGTCTGATAAAAGGTCTGGCTGGGGTCCTGTTGATAGGTGTATTTCAAAGAACCCGTGAATGTTGTCTTGCCGATGGAGGTCTCCGCGATGGCATAAGGGGCGTGGTAATTGTGGTTGCTTACCTTTCTCAGCGATGTCCATCCCTGGAATGTCACGTAGGCCGAACCGGCGGTAGTGGGGTTGAGCCTGTACTGTTTCATGGCAAGGGGAGGAGGCAGGCCGTCGACCATGGACATGTACCAGTAGCCAAGGGAGAGGTTGACGGGTTTGATCGAAAAGTCGTACTGGCCCGTAAAACCGTATTGCTTGGGCTGTGTTGCAAGATATCTGTAGCCGTTGCCCGCACCGATGAGCCTGTATCCTACGTTTTCCCAGTAGTATGGTTTTATTGTTAGCTTGCTGCTTCCCGGAAGCTTGACCTCGATATTGGCAAGGAACATAGTGTCTTTGTACATCTGACGCGTAAAATCGTAATAGTACTGGTCCTGCGCGGGACTGCCGGTCAGTGTCCTGTTGTAATCATACCTGCCGTAAACGCTGAGATTCTGGGCCTGGTCATAGGTGAGGGCCCTGAAATCATGCTGATTCAGTTCGTGGTAAACGCCGAATATCTCGAATTTGGCGTTTTCCCCCAGTTTCTGGGAGAGACCCATTTCAAAATTATAGCGGCCTTCCGGTTGGCCGCCCTTGCCGCGCCACTTGTCCGCGGATGTGGTGGAGAAGGAACCGAATAGCTTCGTCCCCGACGGAAGCAGGCCGGAATCTACCCTGGCAAAGGTCCGTTTGAAATTGTTTGACCCGAAACCCTGTTTCATAACCACCCCGAGCTTGTCCTTGGGCCACAGGATCGAAAGGTCCATGCCTCCCGTCATGTTGCGCACGCCGAAGCTGCGGGCCGCCGGCATGGCTCCCCTGTACACGTTGACGGCCTCTATATTCTCGAAATCAATGAAATCTCCACCGCCCCCATGGCTGCTTACCGGCAGCCCCTCGATATTTCTCAGGAATTCATCGCCCTGAAAGGCGCCCCTCAGACGCAGCGTTTTGCCCAGTGCCAACCCGTATGCATCCCCGGTCTGAACATTGGTGGACGGAAGCATCTCGAGGGCCTTATACGACCCTGTCTGGGCCTCGTTAAGGAGCAGATCGATCATCTGTTTCGGGATTATCTCCTGGGTTGTGGGAGATTTTGTGTCTATCTCCACAAATTCCTTTGCCGCGCTTTCCTTTACAACGATCTCGTCAAGCTTGACGTTCGGGTCCCTGGAAGTGTCCCCCGAAAAGGCGGTACGTGAAAGAAAACATGCCAATACAACAACCAAACAGATCAAGATGTTCTTCATGATGATTCCCCTTCCTCTGTACTTTTTCCCGCGCCCGGGTTCCTGGCTATGTGTTGCCCTTCCTCCTTTTCCCCGGGTCTGGATTTCTGCTTGAAGATAATTGTTTCACAATTGCCTGCTCAAACGGCACCCCGCCGCAACTGTCCCGAAGGATCTCCCGGAACGGGGTTTGGATGGTCTTCGCATCACGAATGGCGTTTCTTATCGAGACGACCGCGTTGTCGAGGCGTTGCAGGACGCGAAGGTTTTCCTTCTCTTCGGGGGTTGTCTCCAGCACCTTCCGTATACCCCCGTTTTTCAGCACGATACGCCTGTCGGCCATGAGTGCGAGAACGGGATCGTGCGTGGCGACCAGGACGACCTTCAGCTTTTTTACCAGAAGGTCCAGTGCCTTTCTGCGGTCGATGCCCGCGTTCTCAATCTCATCGATGAGGACGATGGGGGAATGGCCCACCAGTGCGGTATCGGCTATCATGAGGGCCCTCGACTGCCCTCCGCTCAAGGCGGTGACCCCCGTTTCGGCGAAGATGGGCTCGCCGGCTATCGTGTTTGCCGTATCGATGACACGACGGACAAGGACGTTTGCATCTTTTATTCCCCTTGCCTCGGCGTGCATGGCGATGAATTCCTTTGCGGACAGGTCCACGATGAAATTCATGTTCTGGGATAGCTGGGCGACAAACCTTTGATCTGAAGAGTAGCGCCATTGCGTATCCACGGACTCTCCGTTTATAAGCACCGAGCGCCCGGTTTGCGTGTCTCCCTGGGCCATCCATTCTATGTCGGCCAGAAGGCGGCTTTTGCCGGAGCCGGTCGGGCCGACGACAGAAACGACATCTCCCGGTTGAAGCGTAAACCCGGTTTCTTCCGGTTGCCCGGACTTGTCCCGGCCTGCGGTGATCGTGATGGATTGGATGGCGGTTTCGCCCGGGTCGGCCATTTTTTGGAGGCCGGTTACAAAGTCTTTGAAATGACGGATCAACTGGGAACGCATCAGCCCCTTGTCTTCAAGGACCTCTTCGTCGAGAAAGGCCGCGTATTCCAGCATGGTGATATCTTCCGCGGGTCTCGGCAGGCCGATGGACTCAAAAAAATCATCGATTCCGGGATAGGTCCGGAAAACGTCTCCAGCCGGCAGTGTTGCGATATCGTGCGTCATCGTCCTTCTCCCTGGACGCCTTCATTTCCTTCGGAAAGATCCATTTGTTTTATGTTTCCCATCTGGAATTGGTCGCTGATCGTAGTTTGACCGAGGCAATAAGAACAGACGGCAGCGGGCATTGATGAACGCAGTTTCGTCTCATTGACACCTGCCACCTCTTTTGCCTTGAAGAAAAGCGAAGCCAGTTCGGCGCTTCCCTGTCCGGTGAGACCATTGACGTGTATGATCACCCCCCGGGGGTTCACCTGCTTTGTGCGGAACAGGAAGACCTCCTTCTCTGCCTGGGATACCAGATCGCTTTTCGCGATGACGACGAGATCGGCAAGCCTCAGCATAGGACCGATCTTCCACGGGGTGTTCATTCCGCTCAGATTGTCTATGACGCAGACCGCCAGAATGTTCCTGATGTGCGGCGCGCAGCGATTGCATAGCCCGGCGGTTTCGGTGAAGAGGAAGTCGAAGCCCCGTCCCCGCCCCCACTGGTAGCACTGGAAAAGATTGCTTACAAAAAAATGGTCCGGGCAGATGTGGCCGGAGAGACCCACCTTCACCGGTATGCCTGACGCCTTATATCTGGTCTCGTCAAGGGTTGACACACAATCGAACTTCACAACTCCGGCTCTCTGTCCCTGCGCCTTCAGGTGCTCCAGCGCTCGTATGATGACGCTTGTCTTTCCCGATGACGGAGGGCCCGAAACGGTAATAAGTTTCACTATTCGCCTCCCCCGCGGGATCCGCGTATTTCGTTCATTACTGATTCAAGGTCGTTCTGTCTGACGTAGTCCCATCCGAGCCAGTTCAACTTCGAGGATTCGGGCAGACGGGCGGGCACGCCCCCATGGAGGGGGTAGTAATATGCGTCGGCACAGATCTGTGCCGTTCTGGGTCCGGTAAGAAATGCGGCAACAGCGCCGGCATTCTCTATCCGGTCGCTTCTGGCAAGTACCAGAAAGGGGATTGCCAGTGCCCCTTCTTCCGGCCAGATGATCGAGATGCGGTCCTGGCGCTTGATCATCTTCGCAAAAAAATAATCGACGATACTGATGACGGGTGCCTGAGGATGGGCCCTGCCGGCCATTTTTACCATCTGCGCCGGATGGCCGGCGAAGGCAATCGCCCGGCGGAGCTTCTCTATTCCCGACAGGCCGAATTCCTTGTATATGGTGAGTGCAAGGGTTTCATTGAATAATTCGCCCCTTCCCACGACGCCCACTGACCGTTCGTATTCAGGCTCGAGAATATCGGCCCACCGTTGAGGCACGGGTCTTGAGCCCAGCTTTGTGTGGTCTGCAACCATCACCATGGGATTTATGGCAAGGACGGTGTAGTGTCCTTGAGGGTCAACGATGCCTCTTCCCGTGAGAGAGGGCCTTGATCGGGGGAAAGAGAGGCTTTCAAAAACACCGGTATCGACAAAACGTTCCCTGAACTTCCTCTGGAAGGGAAATCCAAACCCGAGGTGTGCCACCATATCGGGAAGCTGGCGCACATCCCCGGCGAGCATCATATTTTCAAATAGATCATTATTGCCATAAGCATTCACGTAAACCACCCTGGAATCCCTTTCGTTTCTTTGATGCGCCAGAAAAGTCCTTAGCTCCGCCTCCAGCGGGGCCTTTACCATTCAGGGGAACATGGCGATGAAGCGAACCGTGCTTTTCATATTCGTTCCATCACGAGATCCCGCCCGACGCCGCTTTGCCGGACGCAGACCCGAACTGCCCATTTCCTGTGCCCTCGTGCGCCCCGTTGCAGTGGATTGCCTCGGGTATGCAGACGCGCAGGGACCCGTTCAGCTTCACGACGTTTACCTTCGTGTTGTAGAGTCGAAAGAGGGTTTCTCTGTTCACGACGTCGTCACAGCACCCGTCGGCAATGATCTTTCCGTTCAGTATCATGACGGCCCGATCGGCGATCCAGAGGGCGTGTTCGGGTGAATGAGTCGACTTGATAAAGGTGTATCCCTCTTTAGACAGCGTCGTGATATGTCCAAGCAATATGAGTTGGTTGCCATAGTCAAGGCCGCTTGCCGGTTCGTCCATGACAAAGATCCGCGCGCCCTGGGCAAGGGCCCGCGCGATGAGGGTGAGCTGCCTCTCGCCGCCGCTTATCTGCGTGTACGGCCGCCGGGACAGATGTGCGATGGATAGTCTCTCCATGACGGTCCGCGCAATATGTATATCCTCCCGCGAGTATCGAAAGAAGAAGGTCTTGTGGGGCATCCTTCCCATGAGGATGACATCGAAAACGTTGTAGGGGAAAGCACTCTTGTGGATCTGGGGCACATAGGCTATCTGCCTTGCCAGTTGTCTTTGCGGGATCGACGCTATGTTCTTGCCGTTCAGGCAGACGGTGCCTTCCTTTGGCCTGATAAGCCCGATGATCGATTTCAGGAGCGTGCTTTTGCCGCTTCCGTTGGGTCCCAGGAGCGTAACGACCTCTCCGTCGTGGATCTCCACGCTGACATTATTCAGGACCGGCTTGTCCGAGTAGGCGAAAGTGATATTCTTCGCTTCCACGAGAGCCATCAGCTCCACCCCCGGTTGGCTCTCTTAAGAACGATGGCAAAGAAGGGTATGCCGACGAGAGACGTGATGATCCCGAGGGGTATCTCGGTTGCAAAAAGTAGACGTGAGACGTCGTCGACCGCCACAAGGTACAGCGCCCCGATGAGCGCACTCACAGGAATGAGTACACGGTTGTCGGGTCCGACGATCATTCTGGCGATGTGAGGGATGATAAGTCCCACCCAGCCGACCATGCCGGCAAGTACAACGGTAACGGCGCTCAACATGGTGGCGAGAACGATAAGGATCAAGCGTATCTTCTCCACGGGGACGCCCATTGTCCGGGCCTCCTCGTCGCCCATGCTCAAGACGTTGAGATATCCGGACAGCGACATGATGAGAACGATACCGGCCAGCACGGGGATGGCCGTGGTTCTGATCGTGTTCCCGTCGACGAGCGTGAGCCCGCCCATCAGCCAGTAAACAATGGCCGGAAGCTGGTTGTAGGGGTCGGCGAGGTACTTCACGATGGACAGAAGGGAAGTAAAAAGTGCACCGCTTATTACCCCGCCGAGAATAAGGAGAAGAACGGTATTGCCTTTATATAGCCGGGCGACCCCGACGGCCGCCATGACAGCCAGAAACCCGAAAATGAAGCAGCTTGCCTGGACGACGAACCAGCTCTTTGAAAGTATCATGGCGAGTGCCGCGCCAAAAGACGCGCCGGCAAGCACTCCCAGGATCCCCGGTGAAACGAGGGGATTGATAAACATCGCCTGGAAAGAGGCGCCTGAGATCGACAGCGACGCACCGACAAAAACCGCCGCAATAATACGGGGCAGGCGGATACTGAGAAGGATATTCTCCAGCAACTGGCGGTCGATTGTGAAACTTACACGTGCGTTGAAGATCTTCCACAGGAAAAAAGAACATATGTCCCTGATCCCGACAGGATATTTGCCGAGGACGAGAGAGACCACCACTGCAAGTACCAGAGCGGCAAAAAGCGATGTGATAACGAGGCCGGTCCTCATGGGCGGGTAACCTCCTTCATTCCTTTTCCCACCACATCACCGCCCATCGTGTCGTTCTCCTGTAGTCGAAAATCCATTTTCCGTTCTTTAAGACAAGGTGCTCGCCGAGATATCGCCGCAATTCCTTCTTTTCCGCTTTCGTTAGTTTTCCCAGGAAATTGTCGTAATATCCCAGGGCGGTATCGTGATCGGGGAAGCGTTCCTGTCTTGAGTCCTTGATAAACGTGATGTTTGCATAAATGCCCAACTGGTGAAGGAGGTTATAGGTGTATATGTAGTCCGGCCCGGGGGACAGTCGCCTCCCGACAGCCTCATGAATTTTTCTGTCATGAGGCCCGTCCCCGACAATGGTGGAAATGTAGACGCGTTCCCGGGCCGCACCATTGAGCTTCACAATGGCATGCTGCAGGTCATCCACGACGAGGGACCGGGATGCTATCACGACGTCATAGCGGCCGATGCCCTTCGCGGCCCAGTCGTCTTCCCAGCTGGCATTTATGGTGGTGACGTTCTCTATGCCCTGGATTTTGCACTGCTCTGCGAGTGCCTCGAGCATCCTCGGCGCGAAATCAGCCGCAGTTATCCTTCTTACGTATTTGGAGAGAGGAATCGCCAGTGCACCGGTACCGCATGCCATGTCAAGGACAGTCCAACAGCGCCGGGGCTCCATGATCCTGACAAAATCCTCGGGATAGTTTGATTCCCAGGGTTTCTTGAAGAAGGTGAGGGCCTTCTGGTTCCAGAAAGTGACATCGCGCTTCTTCACGGACCTTCTCGCGCTCTGTTCTTTCCAGACCGCGTTCCAGTCTATCGCCGTTCCTGCCGTCAGCTTTTCCGGCTTTCTAATTCTTTTTGCGCCAGTAGGTCCTGCCTTGGGCGCAGGGCTTGCAGAGTATCCTGCCATTTTCTCTTATCTCCCTCATGTCCATGATCCTTTCGCCGCAGGCGGAGCAGGTGACGATGCTTAAAGGCCTGCCGGGCATGTCCTCGGGCCTTAAATCCACCTCCACCTCCTGAAGCTCGAAAAGCTCCTCGGCGGGCATCATGGCGTATTTTTCGGTGTGGGGTTCCTGTTCGATCATCTCCGCGGTATATTCCTTTTTCGGGTCGATGGTCTTGTCCTTGATGACAACGCGGACGGCCTTGCCCGTGGCCAGGTTGATGAACGTTGCGGCCATCTTGCCGTAGTCGAGGATCTTCATCGTCCGTTTTCCGGGGTGGCATCCCGTCACGGCCAGGATTGCGTCCGTCGCGCACCGGTCTACTTCAACGAATACCATCAGGTTCTTATGGTCCTTACCCATGGGATCTTCGATGCCGATCGCCTTGAGGCCGATTATGGACATCCTCGTCCCCAGCGTTATTCCTGCGCACAGGTCACCATGAAAGCGCGATGCCTCCCGGAGACAGTGCCGCAGGTCCAGATGATCAGTATTCATTGTTCCTCCTCCTAAAGCGGCTATTCCAGTTTGTACACGATAGGTATGACGAGTTCAGCCTTTACGGGAGGTTTCGGGAAAGGCTGAACCTCCGCGATTGTTTTCAGAGTGTTGCTGTCGAGCACCTCATGGCCGGAGCTTTTGATGACATGCGTGTTTTCCACGGTGCCGTTTTCCCTGATAATGAAGGCGACGACAACCCTTCCTTTCCAACCCATCTTCCGTGCCATGTGAGGATAGGAAAGGTTCTTCGTGATCAGGTCCCGGATGTAGGCGAAGTGCTCCTTGAGGTATTGCAGCTTCAAGCTTGAATCAGCCGCTCCCCTGCCGTTTCCGAAGCCCCGGCCATAGCCGCTTCCCACACCACCTCCGGCTCCGGGCGAGGAGGCGGTTCCGAAGCCGGTTCCCTGTCCCCCCTCACCCCCGCCGGTTTGCCTGAGGCCGCTCGCCAGGGCCTCCGATAGGTCACGATCTGCCGAAGACGCGCGTTGCTCTTCGCTTACGTCTTGTTCGACGTCCTTCATGGCGGCCTTTCCGGTTGACAACAACTTCGCGGGTTTCGATCTCGGACTTTGACGACGGGACGGCTTTGCATCTTCACGAGGAGGTCCCGCCGCACGGGTTGATCCTCTCTGACCGCCTCCGGGGGCCTCGTCGGCGAGATAGACCACCACTGCCTCCCGATGTTTCTCCAGCGTATGGCCGAAGACCACCACGGCGCCGAGGACACATATGTGGAGCGCTAGCGATATCAGGAATTCCCGGCCCATGTTGTGAAGGAATACCGCGTTCATACCTGCCGGATTACCTCCAGGGAATGTCGACCGCGGCAACAGCGAGGATAGTGGTCAAAACTGAAAAAGCCAGAATGAGCAGGGCGGATCGTGACAGAAAAGCCATAAGACTGAACCTCCTTATATATAAGTGGGAATAACGAACGTTATATATCATCGGATATAAGGATGAGTCAAGTCCATTTTTTTCCGGGTAATCGATTTCTGTCTGGTATAGTGAACGATTGGGCTACATTCCTGTAATAACAGGGGTATCCGTCATCAAAAAATGTCGTTCATGGCGAACGATAAGCCATGCACGGTAGGATACTCCTGGGCCACATATTGTAACTTGACAGGATTACAGGATATTTTCTATAATTGAGTTGTTAAGGGAACAGGGGGCCCCACTATGAAAGTAGGCTACAAGGTATGGATCGATAGCGACGGCAAGGCATTCGGGGAAGGTCCTTACCAGGTATTGAAACGCATAGAGGAAACCGGTTCCCTGCACCGCGCGGCGCTGGATCTCAACATGTCTTACCGCAAGGCGTGGCTGATGCTTCAGGCAATAGAAAAACGCCTGGGTTTCGCACTCCTGGAACGCAAGGTTGGAGGCGTATCGGGCGGAGGTTCCAGCATAACCCCGGAGGGAAAGAAGTTCCTGAAGAGCTACGAAGGCTTCCGCGAGGATGTCAGGATAGTTCTGGAAAAAACCTTCAAGAAACATTTCAAATGAAAAGAGGTTATAGGTTCCGGGTAATAGGTAATAGGAAAAGAGAAGAGATTTTCAGCCGTCCCCATAACCTATAACCTATCACCCATTACCCGTCTTCATTTCACTTCTTCACTGCCCGGTACTCGCTGTCACTGAGACAGCCGTCACCATTGCGGTCGTATCTCTTGAAATCTTCCATGGTGAGGGATGGTACGACGGTACAGAGCTCCACGGGAGAGATTTTACCGTCTTTATTGTTGTCGACGTCTTTGAATGCCAAGGTATTTACCTTGTACTTGACGCGCACGGGCGTGGCCCGGTTGGATTGCTGTTTCGCCGTTTCCCGTTTCGATTGTTTGTTCTTTGACTTTAGCAGGACAAGTTCGTCGGCCGCTGTCTGTTCCCTGAGATCTTCGTGAAAATTCTCTCCTTTGACAATGCCGATCCCGTTTCTGATGTAACCAAGGGTGATCGTATCTCCCGTCTTGATGTCGCTTACCTTCGGATAGCCGCGAACGACGGGATTGGTAAGATCGAAGGTCAAATTTTTCCCTGTGCTCTTGACGGATATGGTCTTGCCGACGGGATCGACGGCGGTGACGTTACCGGTAAAGGTGATGTGCGATGTCGTCTTGACCCGGATGAGGGAACCGCTCGGGCTCGGGCCCTCGGCGGGCGCGGCGCCATCGAGCCTTTCTTCACGCACGGTCTGGGTGGCTGATTTCGGTGTAGGCCCCAGCCTGGCATCTTCGTCAGGCGCGGAGACCCGCTGCCTGCTATCCGCAATCGGCGCTTGGCGCTGAGGCTGCTTCTTTTGAGCAGTTGGAGCCACTGTTGGTGTCAGAGGCGCGGGATAACTGTGGTCCTGATATCCTGGCGGGACATAGCTGTCCTGTGCGAAAGCGATTGTTGTGAAGGAAAAGAAAGATACCAAAAGCGCTGTGAGTAAATGGAGTCTGTTCATATGATATCCCCGCAAGTTTCCATGTTTTAACGACCTTTGTCCGGCATGTCAAGATATTTAACGGGACCGGGAATATGTGCTTGATTTTTCATACCTCAGGCCTTTAAACTCTAAAAACTCAGGGCCAGGGTATCAGGCCTCAGGGCTCGGAATAAAAAAGATCTTTTCTCTGACCCCTGAATCCCAACGTCTGGATCCTGTATTTAACCATGCTGATCGAAAAGCTCATATGCGGTGTAGCCCGGAAAAAGAATGCCGATTACCTGCACTTTGCACCGGGCGAATCCTACGAGGTCCCGAAGCCTCGCGACGCCATTCCCCGGCTTCTGTATCTGCACGTGCCCTTCTGTGAGGAACTCTGCCCTTACTGCTCATTCAATCGTGTCGTTTTCAGGGAAGAGATAGCACGGGCCTATTTCAAGGCCCTGCGGAAAGAAATCGGCATGTATGGCGATCTTGGCTATGATTTCAACGCTGTGTACATCGGCGGGGGCACGCCGACAGTCCTCATCGATGAGCTGTCGGAGACGGTGAACATGGCGAGAGATATTTTCGGTATCCGTGAGGTCTCCGTAGAAACCAACCCGAACCACCTGACGGAACAGAACCTGGCGCAGCTCAAGGACATGGGTGTCAACCGTCTTTCAGTGGGTGTCCAGACCTTTGACGACGGGATCCTCAAGGCCGTTGAACGCTTTCACAAATACGGCAGCGGCGAAGAGATCGCCGGAAGACTGAAAGAAACCATGGGCCGCTTCGACACCCTCAATGTCGACATGATCTTCAATTTCCCCACACAGACAATGGAGATGCTCGAACGCGACCTTGAGATCCTCACGGGCCTTGCCGTCGATCAGGCGACCTTCTACCCGTTGATGGTTTCAACCTCCACCGAAAAGCTGATGGACAAAAAACTTGGCGTCGTCAATTACGACCGTGGCCGCGGCCTGTACATGAAGATCACCGAAGTTCTGGCGGACGACTACCGCCCCAGCACGGCGTGGTGTTTCTCCAGGGACGATGTCATGATCGACGAATACGTGGTCAATTACGATGAATATGCCGGCCTCGGCAGCGGTTCCATAGGTTACCTTGGCGGCAGCGTCTACTCCAACACCTTCGATATCGCCGCCTACGTCGACCGCCTTACCAAAGGAGAATTCCCCGTAGCCGCCCGAAAAGACTGTGGAACCAGGGAGCGCCTGCTTTACGATTTCCTGATGAAACTCTTCGGCATCTCCCTCGACCTCGACGAATTGTCAAAAAAGCACGGTGTAAACGCCCACCTCTACCTTCTCCCCGAGATCACTTTCTTCCGTCTGACCGGGGCCCTGACCATGACAGGCGACACCCTCTCCCTGACCCCCAAAGGGCAGTATTACTGGGTCATAATGATGCGGGAATTCTTCATAGCAGTAAACAACTTCCGGGACTACTGCAGGGCGCTGATCAGTCGATAAAGAAGCCTGTCTCGCGCTTGCCGTATCTGTTAAGTTCCAGCCTGTCTTTCCGATAATATTATTGTGGAACCAAGGTTTCACGTTGGTGAAGATAGATGGCGAGACGGATTTGCATAACTGAGGACAGCAGGACACAGGCCAGGATTCTTGAGGATATCCTCGTGAAGAAGGGATATGCCGTCACTGTTGCCGAAAATGGCATCGATGGGCTTTATAAAGTTTCCCAGACCATGCCCGATCTGATCATCAGCGACGTAGAGATGCCGCGGATGAACGGATATGAATTCTGCCGGACAGTCAAGACCGATGACGAGCTGAAGCGCATACCCTTCGTACTCCTGACCCTGCTTTCAAACGTGAGGGACGTGGTGAAAGGCCTGGAGGCCGGTGCAGATTACTATATTACCAAACCTTACAGCGCCGATGCTCTGAGTACCACCGTGGAATCGATACTCGCCAGGGGGCCATCGGAACAAAACAGCGCCGGCCTGGCCAATGTCGCAATAGAAGTTGATGGCAAACAGCACCGTTTTGATGCCGACCCGCAAAAGATCCTCAATTTCTTCTGCTCCACCTACGAAAACCTGATAAGCCGTAATGAAAGCCTTTCCCTTACCAAGCAGGAATTGCGGAAGCTCAATACCCATCTCGGCGAAAAAGTACGGGAAAAGACCCGCTTCCTTGAAGGCGAGATAGCCGAGAGAGTCAAGGCCGAAAATGCCTTGAAAGAAAGCCTCGGTCAAATGAGACAAACCGTCGACGGAACCGTCCGGGCACTGGCGACCACAATAGAAATGAGAGACCCCTATACCGCCGGCCATCAAAGACGCGTGGCCCAACTTTCCTGCGCGATAGGAAGAAGGATGGGTTTCACCCGGGAATTCATAGACGGCCTTGAGGTTATGGGTTTCCTTCACGATATCGGAAAGATCATCGTCCCCGCCGAAATCCTCAGCAAGCCCGGCGCGCTCAACGAATTCGAGTTCAACATCATAAAGGCCCACGCGCAGGCAGGCTACAACATTCTCAAAGGCATCGAATTCCCCTGGCCCGTGGCGGTAGCCACAATCCAGCACCATGAAAGGTTGGATGGCTCCGGTTACCCCCATGGCATAAGCGAGGAAGCGATAATAATGGAAGCGAGGATTTTGGCGGTAGCGGATGTCGTGGAGGCGATGGCCACACATAGACCCTACCGCCCGGCCCTGGGACCTGAAATCGCCCTGAAAGAGATCGCGGATAACGCCGGAACACGCTACGACCCATCAGTGGTCGAAGTCTGCAAGGCATTGTTCGAGGAAAAAGACTTCGACTTCGAATAACAAACCTGCTTGAATAACTCACAATTCTTTCAAGGTTTCCCCCCTTTCCTCCGCGGACTCCAGTGAACCCGAAGGGTAAAGCGGGCTCCGTTTGTTACGGGATAAACGTGAGAATCTTTCGTCTTCGTCCCTGGTTTTGTCAACGTGTTCTAAACCCGCCTTTCCCTTGGCTCTGCATGCTATGAACGAATGAAAACCCTGATTGACATTACCAGCGGCAATCTTTACACTATAGGAACGGAAGTGGAGGGGTCCTGGTGGGCCTCCTGGTCTTCAAAACCAGTGCGCCGGTGACNNTAGTAAGAACAGTTGAAATAATCTGTTTGTAATTATTTGATTATATTGATAGTAAATATTTGTGCAAGTTTTCGATTCCCATGCACTTCCGCCATTTATTTGATATCAAGGGTTTGTGGGGGATGATAGGCGTAGTGAACTTCACCGACCAGACGCTCAAACCGCACCAGTGTTTGTCAGATGTTGTCAATTTGGGGCTAAATTGGGGCTATTCTAATTCCTTGCCATGATAGATTCTTACATATTTCTGATTGAACAAACTTCCCGCTGCAAGGCCTTCATGAATTGTCCCGTCGCATGATCACCCTTGCCAGGCCCCTTGATTTTGTGAAACTCTGACGTTTTGTCCACCAGATCTTGTGCTATCTTTATAAGTTCGGACGGTTTATTCATTTTGCCTCCAAGCTGCCAATCTCATGGCTGCATCGCCATCCGTCACATCATCTATCTTTCCACACCGTCTGAGTTCCCGGGAAAGGAATGATGTTATCCTTTGTTTCTGAGCGTTCAAGTTCCAGAGCCATACGCCCGAATGTCTCTCGCGGGTGCTCGTACTTGAGATAAGACATTGGAGTCTTGTTGAGCCGCAACGCGACATCAAAGGGCGATATTTCGTCTGAGTGAAGATAATCCCTGGCCTGAAAAATCAGGTCATTCATCGAGCCCGTCACGGATCGGTTGACGGCCTTCGAGAAAGAGAACTCTCCCGTCTCGGGCGCGACGCGATTTTCATATATTGACTCAAATCCGTCTTTCTCTGCAATGTCCCGCAGGTTGTCGAGCATCCGGTTAATCAGTTGGTTTGCATCAGTGATCCCTCTGCCGTAAAAAACCGCGGAGTACAAGGTGGCGGTATTGGAGACAAGGATGTACTGAGTGTGATCAGCCGTGAAAAGGCGGGCCGTCCAGTCGGCGAAGGGGTTAGGACCGGGAGCAACGGGCGGCAACACCGTCTCCTTTATCTTCCTGGCAAGCGTATTGCCCAGCCGGATAATCATTACCCCTCCTCCGTTATCCGTACTTGTATCTGCCGGCCTTCGTATGTGGACAATATTTGGCCCAGGTCTGCAAGGCTCATCTTTTCCCGTCTACCACGAGGCATGCCTCAAGAGTCTCCGAGTCCGTTGTAATGCTTCCCCGGAAATGGTCGAAATTCATATCCCCGAAGGCCCTCCCGGTCTCTTCGGTGAAATAACGGGTGTTGAGTTCCTGGGGTATGCGCGTTCTCATCTTGTACAGAGCATTCCAGGGACTCACATAGTCGTATGCGCAAAACATGCGCGGGTATTCGCTTTTCGTTACCTCCAGCGCATGGAGGGAGTAGATGTTTCCGGCGTCGATGAGGTCATACCTGAACCTTATCTTCTTTCCCCGATAGTCCTGAAAAGAATCAAACTGCGGAAAATCATCATCCATCTGGCATCATCCTCCTAGTTCCATGAATTTAACAGAATGCCGGGGAAAAACGCAAAACATAAAAGAGACTGACCGGTCCTTTGGAGCCCGGCTAGACCCTGGCGGCATATTTGCTCGCCTTTTTTCGTTTCCCGCTTCCTCTACTATGAAAGCAGTTCTTAAAAACTCGAAGGAGGGAAGATCATGGGAACAACGGTTCACTACAAAGGAAAGGCAAAAAGCCTAGAGGCAATCGATGCTTTAATCGAACAGCTTCAGAAAACATCGGAAAAGTTCGTTTGGGATCACGGGCTCGTGGAAGAAGAAATCATGGGAGAACTCTGCCCGTCCTGGGGATACGGTTTCGGGTATATTCCAGCAAAGAGGAAGTAGAAAAGCAAAGCATAGAATACTTTCCCGCCATGGTGACATTCTTGCTCGGTAGACTGGCTCTTGGTGGGACTTGACACAACAAATATAATCGCATATAATCGGATATAGTTAACTATATATACTAGACTATGACAAAAACTAATCACTTTGACAAAAGGCTATCTCCTATCCCCTCTGAAGTCTTGTCGAAGATAGCCAAAATCGATGAGATCAAAGGGCGCTGGATCGGTGGGCTTCAAATTAACCCTCAGACTCTGGGCCGCCTGAAACGGTCTGTTTTGATTACTTCTACGGGAGCCTCCACCCGCATCGAAGGAGTAAAACTCTCCGACAAGGAAATTGAAAGGCTGATGCAGGGTGTTACCACAAAGAAATTCATCGACAGGGATTCACAGGAAGTGCAGGGATACTACGAGTTATTGCATAACGTATTTGATTCTTGGAAGTCTATCAAATTCAATGAAAGCACAGTCAAACACTTTCATAACCAATTACTGAAGTATGTAGCAAAAGACCAGAGACACCGAGGGAATTACAAGAAGATCGAAAACACGGTGGAGATGTTCGATGAAAATGGTAAGAGTATAGGCATCGTGTTCGAGCCGACAAAAGCCTACCTCACGCTAAAAGAAATGCAGGAGCTTATGGACTGGGCTGAGCGAGCGCTAGAGGAAAAGAAACACCATCCGCTACTTGTTATAGGCAACTTTCTGGTAGAGTTTCTCAAAATTCACCCTTTTCAGGACGGTAATGGGAGAGTCTCCCGCATTCTCACAAACTTACTCCTCCTCAAGGAGGGTTATCTTTACATGCCCTATGTTTCGCACGAGAAGCTGATTGAGGACAATAAGAACGGCTATTACCTTGCGCTTGTCAAAAGCCAGAAGACTTTCGGGAAAAAAAGCGAGGACATTTTCCCCTGGCTCAACTTCTTTTTGGATATCTTTCTCAAACAATCCGAGATGGCCATTGAACTTATGGAAGGCGAGGATGTGGAGAAACTGTTTTCACCGAAACAATCGGAAGTCTGGAGCTATTTACAGAAGGTTCCAGAAGCAACGCCTCTCGAAATCTGCCGAGAAACAAAGATAACGAAACCGACGGTGATTCAGGCTCTCAACAGATTGATTAAACTCAAGAAAATCGAGAGAATTGGGATGGGGCGGGCGACAAGATATCGAAAACTTTAAGGATGCCCTTGGGATGGGTCCAGAAGCCATGATATATAATTGCATATAATCGGATATTGCCGGTTGCGGTTATTTATCACCCTTGCGCAACTCTCAACATCATCCTACAATGGAGTAGAAAGACCTTTAATAGATCTGCTGATGTCCGTTTGTAGCTGCTCGTTCTCTCGAAAAAATGTAACTATTTTGTACCCAATGACCAACCCCTAGAATACCTCTCGGAATCCAACATAATCCAAACATTGAAATAGCTATTAACTCATTGATAATACTGCTAATAACTGATATGATGGGATGTTTGAAAACCGGCAGTTTTGAACTTCAAAACCAGTGCGCCGGTGACGAGCTGGCTGGTGGGTGGGTTCGATTCCCATGCACTTCCGCCATTTTCCTTTGATATCAACGGTTCCCAATCGATTTGAGACTTGGAAACCGCTGTGTCCGCTACGAGAATTGCGTAGCAATTTGAGTGGATTGTGCTTGGATTGTGCTTGAGTCGCTATTTTTGAGTGAGGTAGTAATCTCATTTCTGTGTCGCTGTTCCCAACTCCAGCCCCATGAGAAAAACAACAGCACGTCTGTAGATGAAAAAGACTACAAACGAATTGTTGGTTTAGTGACAGACATTCTGCGCTCTTCTGTATTACAGTTGTGGCATACGGTGGATGTTGTAAGCCGTCCCTGTAACGTGTAATGGATAAATGTTTGCCCGAAGGTAGAATTACTATGGAGGGGGTAGGGCAATGGTTGAACGAAAAGCTTTTTTACAGATTACGAAGGCAATGATTCTTGGTCTAAGAAACGGTCTCGCTGATCCGTGCGTGAAGATTAAACAAATCATTCTGAAAGAACTTGCTGAAATCCTTGGAGCAGAACGATGCGTACTCTTTAAGATTGTCTGCGAGGGGACTAACGGGACGTTCAACGAGTCATGTGAGATCATAGCTGGTGTACCTGCAGAGGAATATCTAGCACAGCCTGGCAACAAAGAACCCCTTAAGACCCATCCCGACATAGGAGCAGCGATCACTAATGGAGGAACGTTGCTGATCAAGCATCCTCATACTGACAACCGGACTGCCTATTTTGAAGGCATGATTATAAAAAAGGATGTATCGCAGATTCTCTATATTCCCATATATGTTGAAGAAGGCGGCAGAGCAGTTGAGGTTATAGTTATTGATGGAATTCATGGAAAAGAATTCGATGAGGATGAAATCCTCTTCTGCTCAGAAGTAGGTGAACTTATCAGTTTGCTGGTTGGTCAAGAGAGCGCAATACTCCAGCATTTCAGGGATGAGATAGTCAACAAGATAGTCCCCTTGTCAGGTTTCACCAGAAGGATGCGTGCGAACATGCAGGCCACTCTGGATTATCTTGAAATCATTCACAAGGAAGCTGAAGAAATCGATAAGATGCTGCCAAAAACATTCGAAGAAATATTTTAAAGCAAGATTATCACCTCAATCTTGCTTTAAAATATCATAATGGTGCTCCTACCTTCGCTACAGGCCCACCAGGACCTTCCCTTGTCTATTGTAAGAAATTGTGCTTGGACTGTGCTTGAGTTGTGTTGAATTCTGTACGAAGTAGCATACAGAAACTGGACCGGTTTATTGGGGAATGGGTCACTACATCGAGGAGACTACTCCAGTATCATCGTGACGAGATAACCCGTCGTTCTTCCCTGCTTTCTATTTCAGCAGCAACTTCAGCAGAGGAGTCTTGGTGATGGCTGGCATAGTGCCGACGTATGCGGTAATTCATCCATGCAACAATAAGGCACGCTATTGCCCATATGACCCCTATGATAAGTGCTAGTTTTATTTTACTCTCTCCTTTCGATAACGATTTCGGCTAATAGCGCATCCGAAAGTCATTCGATCTGTGCGTGTTTATTTAGATAAATGGTACGCTGAGTTTCGTTGCATGTCAATGATAAGGTATCTCAAACCACGAAAAGGTTCCTTCTATATTCGTCGTGGTCGACGTTTTCTTTTATGACTTGATTACGACTACGAGAGAATGAATGAGAGAAAGGTCGTAATCGATTCTTTCTTGAAGACCAGTAGGCCCATCAGGACCCCTCCCTTCCAATTTCACGAAATTGTGCTTGGTCTCATTGAGTTGTTGTCAATAGTTGGTGACGGGGTCTTTTCCCGGCGCATTTACTGACTGATACGACGAAGACACGACAGACATATCGAAAGTGAATCAGCGTTGAAGCGTCACCAGAGCCGGACAATACATCTCTCACGAGGATATGAAACCCGGCGATCACCTGAAACTAGCGGTGGAGGATACAGGACGGGCATTTCGATCATCAAACTTAGCACAGGGAAAGGACTATACGTCGCTTTCTCTGTGGCGACCGGGAAAGATTCTCAGAAGCAATGATGCGACAATGGTACATACGATAAGCGCAGTGAGAGTAGAGAAATCGACCACGAAACTCGAGATTTTCCAGTTTGGAAGAATTTTAGAAAATGGTGCTACAAGCCACTCCGTCATGCCATAGATCCAGGCAACGAACGGCGTACCTGGATTAGCCTGCACAAATTTCAATACCAATCTAAACACTAATAGCAATTCTATAATAATCGCTACAATATTGATAAGAAATCTAATAATTCCAAACATAATTGTTTTCTCCGTACTATTTAAATTGCTACGTATTCTTTGAATCCCGTCGCAATCTACTGTGTATTAATAATCCCCTTCCCCTTCACTCGGGATTGTTTCCATCGCAACAATAGTCTGGATATATAATAAGACCTGTACGCCGAAAATCCAGCTTACCGGTACATCACCCCGTAACAAGATTCAACAAGCCATCCCCATTCTTTCCCTGTCCCATCACATCTTCCATTTCCTCGTGAGCTTTTGCTACCAGCTCACACGCGTTCCTGATATCGGCTTCATTGACGATGTTGTACCGATCAAAAACTGATCGAGTCTTATGTCCACTGTGGATGAAGGAGATACATACAGGAGGAAATTGAACCCGAGGAATAACAAACAATGAACCAGTCATCCGGCAAAAAGTGGGGAATTAACCTGGCCCTTGACAGCAGAGATTAAAGAAGAATTATCGTCTATCGCCAGACAAGACGGTGAGGCTGTTACTGTTGGGAAATATTGTCGCTTACATGGGACAACGTGAACATCTTCGAGAAGAAAATTACGTTAGAAGCGGGAACGACCAAGAACGACGAGGGAAGGGTGATCTTTCTTACGGGTGAGCTATACGAGGCCATTCTACAACAGAAGGAGATCAGGGACATGAGCTACCCCGACTGTGACCTCGTCTTCTCAAGAGACGGGATGAAGATCAAAGACTTCGTAAATCTTGGAATGCTACTTGTAGAGCTACGGGGACTTATAGACTCTTTCATGACCTCAGAAGAACCGCAGTCAGAAATATGGTAAGGGCAGGGGTGCCTGAGGTCGTTGCCATGAAGATATCAGGTCATAAGACGAGGTCTGTGTTCGATAGATATAATATCGTTAACGAAGATGACATAATGAAAGCATGCGAGAAAGTGAATGACCTGTATAAAGAGAACATGGAATTATTGCCACCAAAGATGAACAGTGGCTGTATCCTATTAAAACAAAACGATGTAAATGTCTGTTAATATACAATATGTGTCCAATCCGGCCACCTCGAACACCCGATCCGGTTTTATCCGAACGGCTTCTCAGCAGTCCTCTCCCTGCCGTCTCTACTTTATAAAAGTGTTCGACCGTCCGTCAAGGTCGAATGTATTTTCCGCATGGATTCCTCTCCCGGTTTCAGTATGATCTTATGAGCGTTATGGATGACCCTGTCGCATATGGCATCCGCCAGGGTGGGGTCTCCTATGATGTCGTGCCAGGTGTCGATGGGGAACTGGGTGGTGATGATGGTGGAGCGCGCCCCGTACCTGTCCTCCATGATCTCCAGGATGTCCCTCCTCTCCCCGTCTGCAAAGGGGTTTATCCCCCAGTCGTCAATAATGAGGAGCCTCATCCGCTGTATCTTCTCAAGGAGCTTCGCGTACGTCCCGTCCGCCCTCGCGATCCGGAGGTCCTGCACGAACCGGGGCAGCCTCACGTAGAGGGTCCGTATCCCCTGTCTCACGGCACTATTCCCCAGGGCGCAGGCGAGGAACGTCTTGCCGGCCCCGGTGGGACCGATGATGATAATATTCTGATAGCTCCTTATCCAGTCGTTCTGGGCGAACCTGAGTATCGTATCTTTGCTGAGGCCCCTTCGTGCCCTGAAGTCGATATTTTCGAGGCAGGCGTTGGGGTGACGCAGGTGGGCCTGGGAGAGGAGGCTCTTTATCTGGCTGTTCTGCCGGTGGAGCTTTTCCTTATCGATAAGGAACCCCAATCGTTCTCCAAATCCGAGGTCACGGTACGCGTCGTTCTTCTGTTCCTGTAACCCCTCCGCCATGCCGAAGAGCCTCATGAGGAGCAGTTTCTCGATGATCGCCTCAATCATGGGTCACCTCCCGGTAGTAGTCTTTCCCCCGGATATTGGCATGGAGGGGGACAATGTTCTTCTTCTCCGCAGGTGTCAGATTTTCGAGGTTCTTCTCAAGGAGAGATTTTACGCTTCGGTAATTGTATGCCTGAAGCTCCAATGCCCGTTTACATGCATTCTCCACCCGCCCGGGAGAGTATGTCTTTGAGAGGCGGATAATCCCCAGGCAGCTTCGAAAGCCGTGCTCGGGATGATCCCGGTGTTCCATGACCTGGTCCATAAACTCTTTTGTGTGGGGACCGATTTTTCCTCCCCAGAGCCTGATCCTCTCCGGCGTCCATTCGAGGTACTGCCGGTGCCCGTTCGGCATATGGAGATTCTCCGTCACGAAGGCGCCGGGCGTACCGATTCTCATATGGGAGGCCACCCTTTTGTTGTGATGGTATATCTCCACCACGGAAGAGGTGTACCTGATATCGACGTCCTGGCCGATCAGGGTATAGGGCACGCTGTAGAAGGTCTTCTCCACCGCCACGTGGTAGTCGATATGAACCTTTGCTTTAAGCCACGACGCAATGACGAACCGCTCTGCCGGAAGCGGCCTCAATGCGGCCTTCTCTATCTCCATGAAGAGCTCGTGCCGGGACTTGCCGATCAGCGCCATGGGCCTTCTGTTGAGTTTCTCCATCTCTTCGCAGATGGCCCTGTTGAGTTCGGCGATGCTGAAGAAGGTCCGGTTTCTTATTGCCGCCAGGATCCTCCGCTGGGCCTGGAGCACCCCGCTTTCCACTTTGGCCTTATCTTTCGCTTTCCCCTTTCTCGTAGGCAATACCGCCATATGATAGTGCTCCGCCATGGCCGCGAAGGTCCTGTTGATCTCAGGGTCATAGTAGCACGCATGGGTCACGCCCGCCTTGAGGTTGTCCGGAACGATGCACTCGGGGGAGCCCCCGTAGTACTCCAGCGCCCTCACGTTGCAATCCGCAAAGCTCTCCTTTGTCTGGTCGGCAACGGCCCGGGCGAATATGTAGGAACTTGCCCCCAATACGGAGACAAAAAACTCGGCCGCAATGATCCTGCCTGTGGCGGGATCCTGGTAGTGGGCCTTATCTCCGGAGAAATCGACGAACATCTTCTCCCCCGCCTTATGGGTGAACCTCATTACGGGATCGCCCTTTTTTGCCCACTCGTGATAGAGATAATAGAACTGGGTCCTCTCGTACCCGTCGGGATTGTCCCTCTTGTATTCTTCATGGAGGAGCTGGAGGGTCACCCCCTTCCTTTTCAATTCCCTGTGAAGGTAGTCGAAATCCGGCAGGGGTTTCCCCGGGGCCCTCTCTTCACGGGGGAAGAGCAGACCTGCGAGTGTGTCCTCGTCCATCTCCATGATCTCCCCGTATGCCGCCCCCAGCTGTTTCAGCTTCTCCATGTACACAGAGGCGGTGGAGGTGGAGATGTTGCACGCCCGGGCAATGGGGCGCACACCCAGATTGTGTTCCAGGCAGAGCCTTGCGATCTCTTTCAGTTTTTTCATCGGTGTCTTCCTCCCTTTCCTTTTCAACTGCACCCTCCGGATGATTTTTTGAGGGCAGTTTATCACTTTTGGCAGGGAGGCTAAGAAATCCGTTTTTACCCGAACACCAAATCCGGTGAGGGGTAAAAAGTGTTCGAGGTTGACCGGATTTACTGTTCGGACATCACCGGATTGGGTGTTCGACCTTTTCCGGATTTAGTGTTCGAGGTTGACCGGATTTTACAACAATATGTGCCGATTTGGGCCAAATTGGTGCTATGGAGTCTTCCTAGTATCCGAATTACTACTAAGTATCCCGGGCTACTCTGGTACACTGACTAAAGATTATGGTCCTCATATACAATCTTATGGCAATCGGGGCACACCGCCAGGTGTCTCATCCTTATCCCGTTGACTAAAAACGGTGTTGTTTGATACATTACGAGGCCATATTACATCATAGGAGGATACAATGAAACGTGCGTCGGCTTTAGGTTCCTTTTCTGTGCTGTTTGCAGTGCTCTATGTCTTACTATGTTCCACCACCGTGTATGCGGTATCAACTCACACGCCCAAAATTCACGGGCCCAATATTCACACGCCCAATATTCACACGCCAAAGTCGTATAATAAGTGCAGCTCCGGCTACAGTTATAGAAACTATCAAAACAGGTTAGTATGTGTGAAGTGCAGCTCAGGCTACAGCTACACAAAGTATCAACGCAGGGACCAATGTGTGAAGTGCTACTCCGGCTACAGATATACAAAGTATCAAGGCAGGGAACAATGTGTGAAGTGCGATTCAGGCTACAGATATGTAAAGTATCAAGGCAGGGAAGTGTGTGTAAAGTAGTCTAAGAAGACGGTCCTGACCTGGACCGGTTTATGGGGGGGCAGGTCAGGACAGAAGGCGCGTTATAACCGTGGTGACAGGGATAACGGCAACAGGCAGTATGTTGCTGCCGATTACACTATTGATTATAGAATTCTTGCCTGCCTTAAACTGTCCAAGTAGATGGACCATGGCTCAGTACAGACAATTGTGCCTATTTTGTGCCTGAGTCCTGAAAATTAACCTATAAAATGCACAATCTTGAATCAAACTAAGAAATAGCAGGAACCTCGCCGCCAAAGGTTCGCCACGCTCCAGTCTATTAGCTGTACTAGTCAAGAAAAGCGTT
>DHVP01000040.1 GCA_002412715.1 Deltaproteobacteria bacterium UBA5205 | reverse complement strand
AAAAAACGGGACCCGCTTCACCCCCTTTCGGGGGTTCGCTGGAGTGAGACAAAACTATTGTCTTTTTGTCTATTCTGGCAGTACACTTAAGAAATAAGTAAAAAGGCAGTAATAATATTAGTCTCCGGCAACTCCAGGGGAGGGACGCTGTTATGAAAAGACTATCTATCTTCTGTCTCGTGATGGCAATTGTGCTGCCATGCTTTGCCATGGCGGAAGAATTGCCGATAGGAAAAGCGAAGACTATCAAGGGCGATGTCGTTGCCGTCCGCGGCGGCCAAGAAATTCCCGTTAAGATTGGTGACAGGGTTTATCAGAATGATATCGTACGAACGGGAGCGGACAGTTCGGCGGGGATTATTTTCGAGGACAACACGATTATATCCCTGGGACCGAAAAGTGCGCTGGTGATCGAAGAATACGTCTTTGCCCCCGAGAAAGGCGTGTTGTCCATGGTTGCCCGTATATTGAAAGGCACCGCCTCTTATTTGTCGGGGATCATAGGCCGGCAGTCGCCGGAATCGGTGAAGTTCCATACTCCCGATGCCACGATCGGCATCCGTGGAACACAGTTTCTCGTCAAGGCCGAAGGCGGGTAATCCGCGGTTCTCTGACCCGGGGCGAATGTGAAAAGAATTATCGCGATACTGTTCACTGCAAGTATTGTCCTGACTCTATCAGCGTGCGGAACCAGGAGCCTGGTCGTGTTGATCCCGGATCCGGACGGCAACGTCGGGCAACTGGTCGTGGCGAACGAGAGCGGGCAGAAGGTTTTGAACGAGGCCAATCAGTCGGTGCGGGTAACGGATCGGAAAACACCGCCGGGCGAGGTAACAAAACTCAACCCTGACGAGATTCGCTCCGTTTTTGCCGACGCGTTGGCCGCACAACCGCCGCTGCCGGCAAGGTTCATCCTCTATTTTATGAACGACTCCACCGAACTGATCCGCGAATCGAAGTCTCTTGTTCCCCACATTATTCAAACCATCCGGAAGAGGGGTTCCGTGGATATAGTCATCTCGGGACATACCGACACGGTTGCTACGAAGACACATAACTACACGTTAGGTCTTAAACGTGCAAAAGCGCTATATGACATCCTTTTGGCCAACGGCGTCGCCGCTGCAGACATCTCGGTCACTTCGCATGGCGAAGGAAATCCCCTTATTAAAACGGCTGATAGTGTTGCGGAACCAAAGAACCGAAGGGTTGAGATAGTGATAAAATAGCTTCCACCGTCGGCGCAGCTGGTTATTAATGAAAACAGGATCGAACAGACGTTCAACCCACGATTCCGGCAATACCGTCGCGAGCGACAGGACGGGACGCCGCCGGGTCCTTTACTGGGGACTTTTGTCCACACTGTTTTTCATCGCTCTATTTATATTCAGACCGACCCTGCTTCAGCCGCTCGACCTTATAAACTACGACCTGCTTCTCAGAAATTTTCCAAACAATCATGCCGGTGACAGGGTGGTAATTATCGATCTCGATGAAAAAACCCTGAATCGATTCGGGCAGTGGCCCTGGCCCCGCTACCGGGTGGCGGAATTGCTTGACAAAATTGCAGCCATGGGGCCGGCCGTCACAGGCCTCGATATGATTTTTGCCGAACCCGACAGGACCTCCGCGGGGCGGTTGCTGAAGGACCTCGGGGCCGTCTATAAACGCAGGATAGCAGTCGAGGGGCTCCCCGACGAATTGAGCGATAACGATCGTATCCTTGCTGAAACACTGGCCCGAAACACCTTCGTCCTGGGTAATCACTTCTATTTCAACGGGCCCGGCAACAATTCGGAGCATTGCCTCCTGCATCCCGTCAAAGTTTCGCTCCTGCAAAACACAGGAAAACAGGAAGAGAACCCCGGGATTCCGGAAAGCACCGGTGTCGTATGCAATTTAACACTATTATCGGAGAAGGCCCGTGCTTCAGGCTTTTTGAATTTCAGTCCCGATCGGGATGGCATGCTGAGGCGTTTGCCGCTGCTCATTCAATTTAACGGGAAAGTCTATCCCAGCCTGGCCCTCGCCACGGTTCTGAAGCTTAAGGAAGCCGACAATCTCCTTCTAAAAAAAGATGGCAATGTACTGCGATCCATCAATTACAAGGGAACCTCCGTACCTGTTGACCGGCATGGCCGGTTGCTGATCAAGTTCCGGGGACCGAAGAGAAGCCATGACTATGTGTCGGCGGCGGATATCATGGACAAGGCCGTTTCATCGGACCGGCTCAAGGGAAAGGTAGCTCTGATCGGCACGTCGGCGGCCGGCATGGCAGAATCGGTGGCAACGCCTTTTGGTCCTACTTACCCGGGGGTAGAGGTGCATGCCTCTATTATTGACAATCTGCTGACCGGTGATTTTATCTCGGTGCCCGGCTGGTCCAACGGTTTGATCCTGCTCTTTATTCTCGTTTCGGGCGTGTCACTGAGCCTGCTTGTGAGCTTCAGGAACGCCATCTCCTGCTTCGTTGTCATGCTTGTCTTTGCTATCGGGTTATGGCTGGCAACACAGCAGACGTTTTTTCATTCGGGGTTGTTTGTGGGGACGGCGTTTCCCATTGCATCAGTCGTCTGCACTTACATATTCCTCGCCTTTCTGAAACACCGTTCAGACCAGAGGCGGGCGGNNCCCGCCAGTCTGAAGACAAGTTCATGAAGATCTTCATGTCCGCACCGTATTGCATAGCCATCACCCGGATGAAAGATGGACTGATAATCGACGCGAACCTGGGCTTCGAAGAAACGCTGGGATGGAAGCGGCAGGAGGCCATCGGCACACGAGCCACAGACCCACGCTTTAATTTCTGGGCCGAACCTCGGGACCGCGAACTCATGATCGAGGATTTGAAAGCTGGCCGGGAAATCATACAACGCGAATTTCAATTCAGGGGATCTGACGGCGTCTCGCGTCCGGGCATTTACTCCGCCCGACCTATCCGGATCGCAGGCGAGGCCTGCCTCATTTTTATCCTGCAGGATATTACGAACCGGAAACGATTGGAGGAAGAGCGTCAGAAGCTGGAGCACCAGCTGCTCCAGGCTCAGAAAATGGATGCGATCGGGCAGCTGGCAGGAGGCATCGCCCATGACTTCAACAACATGCTCACCGTAATTGTAGGCAATACGGAAATGGCGCTCAATAGAGTTTTGCCCTCCGAACGCCTCCATGAGGCACTGCAGGATATCCTGAATGCGGGGAAGCGCTCCGCGGATCTGACCCGTCAGCTGCTGGCCTTTGCCCGCAAGCAGCCCGTCAGCCCCAGGGTATTGGATTTGAACGACACCGTGGCCGGCATACTCAAAATGCTCCAGAGGCTTATCGGCGAGAACATCACCCTGGTTTGGATGCCCGGGCACGAACTCTGGCAGGTCAGGATAGACCCGTCCCAGGTCGACCAACTCCTGGCGAATCTGACGGTGAACGCCCGTGACGCCATGAACAAGGCAGGAGAAATCATTATCCGGACCTCCAATACGATCTTAGATGAAGCCTACTTATCGGCCCACCCGGAATCCGTTCCCGGGGAATATGTCCAGCTGGCGGTGAGCGATGAGGGCTGCGGGATGGAAAGCCAGACGCTGGCCAACATCTTCGAACCGTTCTTTACCACCAAAAAAGAAGGCACAGGGACAGGCCTCGGCCTGGCTACCGTGTACGGGATTGTCAAACAAAACGGCGGGTTCATCAGCGTAGACAGTGAGCCGGGGCAGGGTACGACCTTCCGGATCTACCTGCCCCGCTACAGGACCGAGGTCCTGGAAGCCGAAGTTCACAAAGCGGCGACGAAGGTGCAAGGGGGCACCGAGACGGTCCTGATCGTGGAGGACGAGGAGTCTGTCCTGAACCTCGGCAAGGCGATGCTTGAAAAGCTGGGCTACAAGGTGCTGGCGGTCAAAGGGTCGGGCGATGCGCTTCGGCTGGCCATGCAATACACCGGAAACATCGACCTGCTGCTCACCGACGTAGTAATGCCGGGAATCAACGGCAGAGAACTGGCAGAAGGGATCAGCGGCGTCAAACCGGGCCTGAAGTGCCTCTATATGTCCGGGTACGCGGCAGATGTGATAGGCCACCAGGGCATTCTGGAAGAAGGCATTCACTTCATTCCCAAACCCTTCTCTTTGGATGACCTGGCTGTAAAGATTCGCGAAGTGCTGGAGTCATAAACAGGTCCGGCTACCTGGACATACCCTTTTGTGTTTCCGACATTGTTCTGACAATACGGTAGAAATGCGGGTACAATAGAGGCACCAAAGATCGGGAAATATTGATAATCTATGAACGGACTTTTGCCAGGCTACAAGAAGTGTTTCTTCTGCGGCCCCGCCACCGGCGGCCTGGGCCTGGAGCTGCACTATACGGATGGCGAGGCGGCATGCGAATTCACGGCCAGCGAGAAGTTCCAGGGCTACGACGGGATGCTTCACGGCGGCATCATAACAGGAGTACTCGACGAAGTTATGTGGTGGACCCTCTTCATGGAGACAAGGCAGATGTGCGCCACCTCCAAGATCGAAATAGAATTCAAAAGACCGATCCTATGCGGCAAAACATACCGTGCCTCAGCAACCTTCCTCCAAAAAACCCGGAAGATCTACTACCTGTCCGGCCTCATTAAAGATGAAAGCGGAAAAATATGCGCAAGGGGCAGCGCCTCCTTCCGAGAGTGGAGTTTCACGCTAGAGGCCCTGGCCAACAACCTGGACTTCAGAGGCGTCCCCCCCGAAATCCGAGCCATTTTCCAATCCCAGGACAAATGAATCCAAAAGACCTGTCTCACGTTTATCCCGTGACAAACGGGACCCGCTTCACCCCCCTTTGGGGGGTTCGCTGGAGTGAGACAGTCCTTTAATACTTGCATCGCGCCCAGACTCTCAGCAGGCTTTGGATTCAAGGGGGAGGGACTATAGTGGTGGGTTCCCCCCGTGATATAATTGATACTACGGGGGGACATGGCAGGCCCGGAGCAGGGCGTGTCATTTATCGTTTAGAGGAGGGATGATATGAAAGCTACCGGACAGTTGAGAGATGAGCATGAGGGCGTCAAGGTGATGCTCGATATCATGGAAAAGGTCTGTGACAAATTGAAGACAACAGGAGGCATCGACAAGGAACATTTTGACGGCATCCTGGAGTTCCTGAAGGTCTTTGTCGACAAATGCCATCATGGGAAAGAGGAAGAACTGTTGTTTCCCGCGTTGGTGGCTGCAGGCATCCCGAAGAAAGGGCCTATCGCGGTTATGCTCGAGGAACATGAAATGGGAAGGACATATGTCAGGGCCATGAGCCGGGCGTATGATGAATTCACGGCGGGCGACAGGTCCTCATCGAGGGAGATCATGCAGGAGGCGAGCAATTACATTTCTTTGCTGAGGAGCCACATTGATAAGGAAAACACCATCCTCTTCGTGATGGCGGACAGTCACCTGTCGGAACAAAAGCAGGATGAACTATTCGAGGGATTCGAAAAGATAGAAGAAGACCGCATCGGCCTCGGCAAGCACGAAGAATTCCACGACCTGATTCACAAACTCAGCAGGATATATCTGGATTAAACGGGAGGTGCCGACGCTTAAAGGCCTGTCTCACGTTTATCCCGTAACAAACGGGACCCGCTCGTCACTTACGGCGCCTCTCTGGAGGCATGGAAGAAAGCATAAGGAGGATGACCCGCCGAACCGGAATGAAGGCGGAATCTATTGATAGTCCCAGGTGGTGCCTATCTCGGAAAGGCAAAGGACACGGACGTTCTCTGCCAGCTTATAGGACGACTTACCCGGATAGACAACCCATAGTCCTGCCAGTTGCAGATCTCTTATGGCCGTTTGCATGGATCGGGTCAGACGGGGAGCATCTTCATGCTTTAATTCCACCCCCCAATTCTGCCCGCCCTGTTGCCAGAAGAGGTCAAGTTCCGCTCCGCCATGGGTGTGCCAGAAATAAAGGTCACCGTTTTCCTTGCCCAGGGCCCGACTGACACAGTCCAGTGCAAAACCCTCCCAGGAGGCGCCCAGCTTCGGAGATGAGTATAGCTGTTCCTGCTTTTCGATGGACAACAGTGTGTGAAAGAGCCCGGAATCTCTGATATACAGTTTGGGGCGTTTCACGAGCCGTTTTCCCGCGTTTGCATACCACGGTTGGAGGATACGGATCATGAAAGTGCCTTCGAGAATATCGCAGTAATTTCGGACTGTCATATCGGAAACCCCGAAAGAGCGCCCGAGTTCCGCGTAGTTTAGAATCTGGCCGTGATAGTGGCTCAGCATGAGCCAAAAGCGGCGGAGCGTCCGGGCCGGGATGGTGATGCCCAATTGCGGGATGTCCCGCTCCAGGAAGGTTGTCACGTACTGGCCGCGCCAGAGATAACTTTCCTCGTAAGATCCGGCCAGAAAGGAGGGGGGTAATCCACCACGCAACCACAGGTCTTTCATTTTCTCCGGACCCACATCCTGAAGCCGGAAACCGCCCAGATAATGATAGCCGATGCGGCCGGCCAGGGATTCCGAACTCTGCCGGATCAAATCCCGTGACGCGCTTCCCAGGATTACGAACTTTCGGTCCTTCGCCTGATCGACGAGGTATCGCAGCAGAGGGAACAGCTCCGGTGTGCGCTGGATCTCGTCAATCACGATCAGCCCCTTCAGGTCTTCCAGGGCAAGCTGCGGCTGGTCCAGCCGGGCGGCATCCCGCGGGTTTTCGAGGTCGAAATAGTGGTCGGCATTCAACATTCGGGCCAATGTCGTTTTTCCACACTGCCTGGGCCCGAGGATGGCCACAACGGGGAACACCTTCATCCACTTAACCAGTATCTCTTGGTCTTGCTTTCTATCGACGAGTTCCATAGGAAAAGTCTACACGATTAACCATGAAATATCAAACCATAAGTATGATATTTCAAGCATAACAACCCCTAAAACAAAGTGGGGAATGAACCAGTACATGAAAATGGACCGGCTTGAAGAAGTCGTCACAGAGAACATGCAGGCATAACCGGATGAACGGGGTTGCTATGGAAAGTGCGAAAGATTCTTGACACTATCGCAGGGCCAAAGAGGTTATGCCGGACGATTATTACAGGTTTATTGCGAAAGAATTATTGCGGGTCGGTGATGGTTGAATGCAAGATGTCAGCTCACAAAATTTAAATATTGCCGATGATTTCTCATAATTGTTTGTCTACGCCATCATTATAAATACGGAATATTATTAATTGCTTATTTTATTCGCCTCTCGCGTATCGGTTTCTCCTCTGATTGAGGAGTAGACAGAGTAAAGCAACTTATTACTAGACTTGAGATCAAGAGTGATTTTATATGTAAATTCATCTCCATGAGTAGCATAGAAATTACTTGAGACGAATTCCCCCGTTAGTTTTTCATTTAAAGGTTTTAGATAAATACCGTTTGCATTTTTTATACTGGCTTCCGCCCAAACAAATTCGCCTTTATATTTATAACCATTAAAGAATCTGAATATACCCGGTTTTTCTTGAATTATTTTCAGATACTGTTTTGCTCCATTCTGATCGTATTCCCATACTCCAGAAAATTTTGCCGCAAGAGCGCTGTCGGTTGAACTAGTGGGTATGTTCGAGCGGCCATCCCCAGACACTTTTGAGTCTCGCCTTATGTCGATTGAGGATATTCTTGGATCGTATAGCCAACCCCGTTCACTTTTAGAGAAAACAATGTTCGGTATCTTTTCACCATCCGATCCGGTGAAAATAACCATTTCCCCTTTTTTGCAGCTCCCTCTGTATCCCAGTACCGCATCGTTACATTTTCCTTTTCCAGCAAACCACAAAATGTAGCCTTCGGCCCCCAGCGCATTTGTTTTCTGACCATTAAGTTTCTCATATTCTGTCAGTTCAATCTTTCCTTCATACCTGTGATGAATGAACCCGCGAACATCTGTTTCAGAAGGAGTTGAGAGCCCACAAGAAACGAGAGTAAGAGTTGTGACAACCATAAACAATCTTACCGTGAGAACATAAACAAATCGATTCTTTATCATAATAATCCTAAATAGTAATATTTTTTACCACTCTTATTTTATTGTCAATAATATAACAATTACTTGTATTTTTATCAATTTAAAAATTATTGCCTTACCGAGGCTTAATTAACGAATAACCTTCTCTTACAAATATTACACGCCAATAATTATGTTCTCCCCGGAATACCTCCTTGGGGTCAGGTCTTTACGGCCTGTTGCCCAAACCGGTCCACCCTAAGGTCCTCCTGTACACGTGAAAATGGACCGGCATTGAAGGACAATGGGAAAGAAGAACGGTGCTCGTGCGATGAGCGGAGGCTTTGCCGGGTACCGGCACACAAACGTGCTGATGCGGGGTGGGCTTGGAATACAGTGACAGCCTTGAACATCCAAAAGACTGGTCTCACGTTTATCCCGCATCAGGGAATTAGACAGGGGACGCCCTTCGGATCTTCACATTCTACCGTTTTCACCGACTCCACCGTTGATCGCAGAGGTATTTATCGAAACAGTTTCTTACCCGATCTCGCCGCTGATTATGATAATATCAACCGGCGGCTTAAAAGATTCCCATCGAGAAACTGAAAATGCGATTCCTGAGAAGCAACTCGATT
>DHVP01000038.1 GCA_002412715.1 Deltaproteobacteria bacterium UBA5205 | reverse complement strand
CAGGATAAGCCGGGTGGATACTTTTTTTTGCCCTTCCAACAGAGATTGGCTCGGGAAACTTCGTGTTGACAACCAACAGAGCTTTCTTATAGAATTGCGCAAAAGAAAAAGGGGCTTTGTGATGGAGGATTGTCGCCGCGCGGGAACCCGTTTCGAGTACGGAATAAGCCCAAGGGAGAGAATTAGTGAGTGAGAATGAAAAGTTGATAGTGGACGCTGCTTCATCGCGTGAAGATAAGAAAATACTTGCGTGCTCAAAGGCGGTCAGATTGTCGCGGGAACACGATATCTCTCTGAAAGAGATTGGTGATACGTGCAACAGACTTGGCATCAAGATAATTGAGTGTCAGCTTGGTTGTTTCAAGTAGGTCGGGGGTCGCCGGTCTGGCGGATGCTGTGTACATCTTTTAACATGAGGTTTCGATGAGGGGTAAGATTGCGCTCGGGCTGAAAGAAGCTTTGCGGTTGACGCTGGAAGCTATAGAACCTTTGCCCGCTGAAAACGTTGCACTCGTCGACAGCGTTGACCGCGTGGCGGCGTTGGATCTGAATGCTGTCGTTGATTCGCCATTGGTGGATGTTTCCCGGAAAGATGGGTACGCGGTTGTGTACCGTGAGGTGGAGGATGCCACACCCGACAGCCCTGTGCGACTGCGTCTGATAGGTTCTGCAGCGGCGGGAGGGATAATGGATATCAACCTCGAGCCGGGGGCGACCGTAAGAGTGTTGACGGGGGCCAGTATCCCGGGGGGTGCCGACGCCGTGGTGGCTGAAGAGTTTACGTATCGCGAAGGCGATGACATTTTCGTGGAGGCAGCGCCTACGGAACCCGGCAGGAATGTATTACCGGGCGGAAGTGATGTACATTCCGGACAGCGTGTCCTCGAATCGGGCAGACGAATATCGCCTGCCATGGCGGGTCTTCTCGCCGCGGCAGGACACAGCATGATCCCTGTTATCGGACGGCCCAGAGTAGGCATTGTGGGAACCGGTGACGAGATCGTCGAGCCCGGCACACCCTTGACGGAGGGCAGGCTCTACGCGAGTAATATTATAACCCTGGCGTCCTGGTGCGAAAGGTACGCACTGGAATCCCGCATGGCAATCGTAAAGGACGATTACGACGCTATTTCTGCGACCTTTGGGAAGATGTCCGCCGAGACGGATGTCATGATCACAAGCGGAGGGGCCTGGACGGGCGACCGCGATATGGTCTCCGGCGTCCTTGAAGGACTTGGTTGGAGAAAGATTTTTCATCGGATTCGCATAGGGCCGGGGAAGGCCGTGGGCTTTGGCATTCTGGATAAAAAGCCCGTATTCATCCTGCCCGGCGGACCGCCATCCAACTTGATGGGTTTTCTTGAGATCGCCCTGCCGGGTCTCATGGCCCTTTCGGGTCATAAGAGTTTTGACCTGCCCAGGATCAATGCCAGGCTGGGTTCGGAGATCGTTGACGGCAAGGCCGATTGGACTGACTTTTTCTTCGGGACCCTGACGTATGGTGATGAATTACCGGTCTTCTATCCGATGAAAAAACGCAGTCGATTGGGTTCTATAGCAGAGGCTGATGCAATTGCAGCAATACCTGAAGGGCATGACAGCCTCCCGGAAGGATCCGTGATTTCCGTTCAGCTGTTGACGTAGATTTCAGCAGGACATCCAAAAAGCCATCTGTCACGTCACATGTCCGGCCCATCATACCTGGAACAAACATCAACAGGAATACCAAATAGTCTATAATAGGAACTGAGAGGCAAAGAAAGGCGGTTGACTTCTTTTGATGTTTCTCCTATATATATCTGGACGGAAGGGTACCCGATCGCTGAACGGGAACAGCACTGAGAGGCCAACGGAATCGTGAGACAGCTGACCGAGCGCAATAAACAATTGCAAAGAATGTATTCCCTCGAAAACGACAGAATGCAGGGGAAAGACGGTTGGGAGAAATTCCCTTTCTTCTGGTTCCTCCTATTTTTGTCCTACAGGTGTACGAGAACGTGCGAGTATTGCTATGCTTTCAATCAAGTCGGCTATGACAACGCCGTGGAAATGGATGAGAGTACCTTTTCCAGACTTCTCGAATGGATCCCGGAGGTCTGGAAGGTTAACCGGATCAAGGTGAACGTCGTTGTTTTTCTCGGAGGGGAGCCGCTGTTGAGGACGGACAGGATCAGGAAGGTGATGGATTCCGTCTACAGAAATACCGACGGCATGCAGGGCAATGTCTGTACAAATGCCGACCTTATAGATTCCATAAATTGGGATGACCTTGCGGATATTCAGTGGATCTCAACGAACGTAACGGACATTCCCATCGAAGAGCTGGCAAGAAGTATGAAGATAATCGGTGAAAGGTCAAACGTGATCAATCAGACGATTCTGGCCACCCTCGACGACTACAACCTGGAAAGGGTTCTAGATATAACGAGATTCGGGATCGAAAACGGATATCACCTGCGATACTACAGGAACCTGTACAGGGGGATGGATCCGCGATACAAGAAGAGATTGCTGGCGAAATATCACGGACTCTGCGATCTGCTCGAGGACTATGTGACCAGGGGATATGATGTTGACACCACGTTCCTCCTTGATTTTCTGATCCCCTCCTGGACTGAAGAGGCGTCTCCCTATCCCTGCGGCAAGAGGATCGCCACGGTATTTCCCGACGGGACGATCGGGCCGTGTATCAGAAACCATACGTTCAAATCGGGGACGATATTTGACCCGAATCCGCTGAGCAAAATACAATGTTACGATTTCCATTACGATATCAGAAGGCCGGACCTGCCCGATGAATGCAAGGAATGCGAGTCACGAACCGCCTGTCACGCCGGATGCCCGAACGATAAGCGGATCTTCACCGACTCCACCCTGGGGAAATCCGTTGTTTGCGATGTGCACAGGGAGATTATTCCCAGATTAAGGCACCTGGACAGGTTGAAAGACAAAGGTCGGGCAGAAAAGACTCACGTCTCATCATGATCGATCAACTGGATTGCAACCCGCTCTCCCGCTTTTACTTCGGTGGTATTTTCCGGGAGTATTATAAGACAATTCGCGTTGCTCATCGAAAGAAGCACCGATGATTTCTGGTTACCCGTTGTTGAGACGCGAAAATCGTTGTTCTCTATCCTGAAATGTCCCCGCAGGAGATGTGCTTTTCCGGCCGGTTTCTTGAGGTTCTCTTCAAGCAGTGCGCTGACTACCGGTTTGGCGATCCTGCTTGCACCCATCAACCTGAGGAGCGCCGGCCTCACAAATTGAATGAAAGACGTAAGAGTGGAGACAGGATTTCCCGGCAAGCCAAAAACCAGTTTCCTGCCCTTCGTCCCAAACGTGCACGGTCTGCCCGGCTTGACCCTGACCCATCCAAACTTTATGTCAATGCCGAGATCAGGGCAAATGTCTTTAACAAAATCGTATTTTCCCATCGACACACCGCCCGTTGATATCACGACATCGCACTTCAGAGCTCTTGAAAATATCTCCCGCGTATCCTCCACCGTGTCCCTGACGATTCCCAGATATTCAGGCAGGGCGCTATATTTTTTTATTTCAGAGTACAGGGTATAGGCGTTTACATTTCTGATCCGGCCATTCTTGATCTCTTCCCCTATATCGGCCAGTTCGTTACCTGTCGAGATGATTGCAACGGTCGGCTGCTTGTATACCCTCACCGTTTGACGGTTCAACGATGCCAGGATGCCTACATCGGCGGAACTGAGGCGGTCCCCCCTGTAAAGGACAGTATTTCCTTTCTTGATACTCTCGCCTGCGAACCTGAAGTTCTCAAATTGAGGCACCTCGCGAAACACTTTAACCTGGCCGCGCTCTTCTTCTGTATCTTCGATGGGGATTACCGCATCAGCGCCGGTCGGTACGGGAGCTCCGGTCATTATTCTGACGGCTGTCCCTCTCGAGACCTCGTTGCCGGCAATCGATCCGCCGGCCTGTACTTCCCCCGCAATGCGAAGCGCCACCGGGTTATCTCGTGACGCACGGGAGGTATCTTCCGCGATCAGCGCAAAGCCGTCCATCGCTGAATCATCCGCTGGAGGCACCATCGTATCCGCTACGATATCATCGTACAAAACACGGCCTGATGCCTCCAGGATGGAGACATTTTCAGAACCTAGAGGGCTGACAGATTCAAGAACGATCCTTAGTGCTTGTTCCATCGATACTGTTAAATCTCTATCTTTCATATGTGTACTTCCTGAAACTGACATAAAAATCGGCTATATCATATTGGATTTGGCAGGCATTGTCCATAGTCTTATGTAGACTATTGATACTGGCTGGTGTGTATTGGTAATTACAGGTACCTTTTTTCCTTGACACAGCAAGAGCTTGTGATATAATACACAAGTTCGTGAAGCGGTCAAGCCGTGACTGCGGAGACATTAGAGGAGTAGGAGCTAAAAAATGAGATATGGAGAGACAGGGTATAATTTAGAAATTGATCTGGCAACAGGAAACATCGAACGGGTGGAAACGGATCCCAAACTGCTGGAAACCCACCTGGGAGGTCTGGGCACCAGCGTTAAGCTGCACTGGGACAGAGTTCCTGCTGATGTCAAACCATTCGATGACGAGAACATGATGATTTTCAGTTCCGGCATTCTCAACGCCACACCGGCTTTCAGCGCAAACCGGAGCGTCGTTACCTTCATGTCTCCCGAATCGGACCTTCTGGCATATCCGATGATGGGGGGGTTCTGGTCGGCGGAGTTGAAGTACGCCGGTTATGACAAGGTAATCTTCCATAACAAGTCCCCGAAGTGGGTTTATTTATGGATCAACAACGACAAAGTTGAGATTCGTGATGCCTCTCATCTGGTCGGCAGGGGGGCCCTTGAAACTCAAGACCTTATCCGCAGGGAGCTGAACCAGCCGAATGCGCAGGTGGCCGCTATCGGCCCGGCAGGTGAGCACAAGTGCTTTACCGCCTCCATCGAGCAGGGTCGGTCCAGCGCCAGCCGTCTGGGCGGGGGCGCTGTTATGGGCGATAAAAAACTGAAAGCGGTGGCGGTCCGGGGTACGAAGGATATCAATCTCTTCAACGGCGAAGCGTTTATGCAGGAAATGAAAGACATGATGCAGTATATAAATTTCCGCAACGCAAATCCCATCCCCGACGTCATGACGATTCTGTCCGGCATCGGCTCGCCGCAGGAGATGGTGCATACCGACGAAAAATGGCACACCGAGAATTTTATGTGGGGGAATGCCCGGACGCGCAGAAGAGGTTTCTGGGATGAGAAGATTGACGAGGAATGGCCCAGAGTGCAGCGGGAAGGCATTAAACGGCTAATAAGCTGTTTCAACTGTCCCCAGCACTGCGGGGCATTGATCTCCTACAAGGAAACCCCGAGATACATGGCCAAATGTTTTGGAAAATTGACCTACGCGATGGCGTCCTACGTGGACAGCATGGATTTTGCCTGGAGGACCCTGCAGCGCGCCACCGAATACGGATTCGATTCATTCTCGACCCCGCAGATTCTGGCCTTTGCCGTGGAGCTCCAGGAGGCCGGCATCCTCACCGATAAGGATTTTGCGGGCACTTCCACGTATCCGGCGTGTCCGACCGATAAAGAGGGAAGATTCCTGTGGCTCCTTGACAGGGTTGCCCACCGTGAAGGCATTGGAGATGTTCTGGCCAATGGCGTCTATCAGGCAGCCAGGTTGATCGGTAACGGTGCCGAGGCATTCGATCACAACACGATCAAGAAGCACGAGCAGCTTCCTCTCAAGCTGGGAACGATGGATCCCCTTTACTATCTCATGTATTCAACAAACGAAAAGATCAGCATCACCCAGATCGAGGGGAACTGGCCCCAGGGAGCCTTCCCGACCATGGAGCAGAGAGAGGCCTTTGTCAAGGACTGGCCGCAGCTTCCCGATGAAAGTTGGAAAAAATGGTTGCTGGAATGGGAGCCCCGGGGAGAGAAGGGGATACCTTATTTCCCGACACCCGAAATATCTGCAGAGATCGTCGATTGGATGGAGATGCTCCACAATATCGATGACGCCTGCTGTGTGTGCGCCGGGATGTCATCGTTCTGCCTGAAGCCGCCCTATCACATACATAATTACCCGAAAATAATCTCGGCAGCTACAGGTCTCGACCTCGACGAAGGCAGCTTGAAGAAGATAGTAAACAGGAGCCGCAATTTACACAGGGCACTGAACAATAGAAGAGGCATGACAAGGGCCGACGAGAAGCCGCCTGAAGATCACTGGAAGAGACGGTTCCCCGAACTCGAAGAAAACCTTCTGTCTACATATTACAGATTCAAAGGTTGGGACCAGAATGGAGTACCGACCAGGGCGAGGCTGCACGAACTGGATCTGGACTATGTTGCCGAAGACTTAGAAAAGAGAGGGATAATTAAAGATGGCCAAGATTAAGAAGAAAATCAAGACGATCAAGGTTGATGCCGACAAGTGCAACGGCTGCCGGGGATGCGAGATAGTCTGCTCGGCCTTTCATTCAACGCCGAGATACAGCGGCATTAATCCGGCAAGGTCCCGCATTCAGATAATCCGCGACCCGCTGAAAGACATATGGCTTCCTGTATTCGCCGGCGAATACACCCCGGCGGAGTGCATGGGCAGGGACAAATATATCATCGACGGCAAGGAATACGATGAGTGTACCTTCTGCAGGGCCACCTGTCCCTCCAGAGACATATTCAAGGAACCCGATTCGGGCCTTCCCCTGAAGTGCGACATGTGCGAGGACGATCCGCCACGCGAAAAGCCGATGTGTGTCGAGTGGTGCCTCAATGACGTTCTGGTCTATGAGGAGAGGGAGGAGGAAGTAGAAGAGGGCCTTGAAGCCGAAGGCGTTGAGGTAGGCCTCTCCTCCATGATCGACAAATACGGAATGGACAAGATAACCGATGCCCTGGCCCGGATGTCCCAGA